>NZ_VNWP01000028.1 GCF_014224355.1 Synechococcus sp. BSA11S
GCGTCGATACATGTGGAAAACTCTGGGCAGCTTTTCGGCAGTAATGAGCCGATTTGCGTACATTCTACCGTCTAAAACTGATCAGATCCACTGCGGTGCAAGCGGTTTGGCCTTTCTCAGGAGGCCCTAAGTAACAGGCGAAAGACTGGTTTCTCTGACTACTTGATGGCTTGGCCGGCCGCTTGATTGGCAGCATTTGTTGGTTGGCTGATTCTGCTCCTAATGGCAGGGAGTTTGAGTTCTTTAGACAGTCAGCCAGCGGAAAACCCTTTTGTGGGTTTGTGGGATGCCAGAAGCCAGTCTTATTTCATGAGGCAATCAACAGTCGAAGCTGAATGTTAAATTTCTGACTAGCTGGGTATTGCGAATTCCTTCGCGATATATTTAGGCGTCAGGTTAGACTAAGGCCCTATTCCTTTCGTTTGCTTTATTGCAGCAAAGCAATCGACAATCAATGGCTAACTAGGGACTCCTGAAAAGACAAATCGCCTGCAGCACAACTGGTCTCAGTGATCGAAAGGCGTTAAACTGCCCTTAGCCAGAGCAATCGACGATTGCTACAACTGCTGATCGCTGCAGATGTATCGGAAACACGATAACGGGCAGCTCTCAATCGAGGAGTTCTATGTTCCGTTTGGCGGCACGTTGGACCCGGACAATCGCTAGGTGCTTTTCTCCTCGCTAATGCCATGGGAAGAGCTGGAAGAAACATACGCCCCTCATTTCAGCCTCACGACTGGTGCTCCCGCAAAGTCTGTGCGGCTAGCGTTTGGTGCGCTGTTCATCAAGCAGCGGCTTGGCTTGACCGATGAGGAAACCTTCGAGCAGATCCGGGAAAATGCTTATATGCAGTTTTTCCTTGGGTTTGCTGGCTATTCCAGCAAGGCCCCATTCGACCCATCGATGATGGTTCATTTCCGCTAGGCGCAGCCTTCTCGAAGAGTAGCGATTCTCGGAGAAAGATTTCATTCGGATCAATGAACTGATTGCCGAACGCGGGAAAGCCATGGTGATCGAGGCCGTGTCGTCACTCCCCAACGATGAAGACTCTGACGGTCTAGATGCCGATGCTGGCAACCAGCTCTCACTCGACGACCTTGTGAAGCCTGCTGATTGGCCAGAGGGAAAGAACTGGGGAACGCTCACCATCGATGGATGCCTCATGCACCCCAGCTGACATCACTGATCCAACTGATCTAAAGTTGCTGAACAAGGCGAGGGAGTCGACCGAACGGATCATCGATGACCTCTGCGATCAGCGCTCAGATCTGCGATCACATCGTCCACGATATGATTGCGGAAGGGCACGTGCTAACTTCCTCAGTGTTACCAAGCAGAAGAAGCCGCGTCGCCGCAAGATTAAAGCCGTTATACATCGCCAGCTCGACTACCTACAGCGTAACCTTGATGCAGTCGATGCCCTAATCGCCTCCGGTGCGGTGCTTTCTGGCCTGAAGACCCATTGGTGGCAGAAGCTTCTCGTGATCAACGAGCTACGCCGCCAACAAAGCATCGTGCTCAACGCCAAGGCACGCAGCATGCCCGACCGAATTGTCAATCTGGTTCAGCGACAGGTCCGCCCGATTGTGCGTGGCAAAGCAAGAGCCGCTGTTGAGGTCGGCGCCAAGATCAGTGTGTCAATTCGGAATGGCTTTGCCTTCCTGCACAGGCTCAGCTGGGATCCATACAATGAAGGGGAGGGCCTGATTCCTCAAGCCCTAAAATACAAGAAAGAGTACGGCTGTTATCCCGAGCGAATCTGCGCCGATCGCATCTATATCAACACCAAGAATCGACACTTCTGCGCCAGAAATAGTATACGGCTATCTGGTAAGCGATTAGGCAGGCCACCGAAGGATCCCGAGGTGAATGCGGCTTACAAGCAGTTGCTCAGCGCAGACCAGCGCAAACGAAACGAGGTGGAGGGAGTCTTTGGGTCTGGAAAGAGGAAGTATGCACTCAAGTTGATCATGGCTCGCCTGGCAAAAGGGTGCAGAAACCTCGATCTCTAAGGCATTTTTGGTGATGTGCGCAGAGAAGATCCGGAGGCTCCTCCGCCTCTTTTTTGTCGTTCTTTTCGGCTGGATCTTTGGGTGTCTGAAGGCATGGGAGTCACCAGTGGACTCTGAGCACATCCTTGTGCCAGTGTTCTGAGAGTTGGCTCTGTCGATCTCATCGTCCTTGCAAGCCCTGTGACAATGAAGCTCTCGGCCAAATCAGGCGCCCGCGGGCCGGAAAACATTTTCAGGAGTCCCTACTTGGCATTGAAAAATCTGGAGTTATAATCTTTTAAGGTCCGCGGACCTCCCTCCCATGAGCTCAAGCAGGCCTTGAGATGCCAATGATAGACTGTCATCAACAAGTGACTATGCGACATGCTCAAGTTGCTGCTGGGGGATCCCAACGCTCGCAAGCTCAAGCGCTACCAGCCGATCGTTTCGGACATCAATCTGCTGGAGGAGGAGATTGCCCCCCTCAGCGACGAGCAGCTGCGCGGCAAGACCGCCGAATTCCGTCAGCGGCTTGAGCAGGCCAGTTCCCCCTCCAACCAGCGTCAGCTGCTGGATGAGCTGCTGCCGGAAGCGTTTGCGGTGGTGCGTGAAGCCGGAAAACGGGTGCTGGGCATGCGTCACTTCGATGTGCAGCTGATCGGCGGCATGGTGCTGCACGAGGGCCAGATCGCCGAGATGAAAACTGGCGAAGGCAAAACCCTGGTGGCCACGCTGCCTGCCTACCTCAACGCCCTCACCGGCGCCGGCGTTCACGTGGTCACCGTCAACGACTACCTCGCCCGCCGCGATGCCGAGTGGAT
This sequence comes from Synechococcus sp. BSA11S, assembly GCF_014224355.1. GTDB lineage: Bacteria > Cyanobacteriota > Cyanobacteriia > PCC-6307 > Cyanobiaceae > Regnicoccus_A. The sequence continues at coordinate 2,813 of NZ_VNWP01000028.1, forward strand.
GGGCCAGGTGCATCGCTTCCTCGGTCTCTCCGTGGGCCTGATCCAGCAGGACATGGCCCCGCCCGATCGGCGGCGCAACTACGGCTGCGACATCACCTACGCCACCAACAGTGAGCTCGGGTTTGATTACCTGCGCGACAACATGGCGAATGACATCGATGAGGTGGTTCAACGCAATTTCCATTACTGCATCATCGACGAAGTCGACTCGATCCTTGTGGACGAAGCGCGCACGCCGCTGATCATCTCCGGCCAGGTGGAGCGCCCCCAGGAGAAATACATGCGTGCGGCCGAGATTGCGGCCGCCCTGGAGCGCGCCAAGGGCATGGCCAAGGACGGCATCGATCCCGAGGGCGACTATGAAGTGGATGAGAAGCAGCGCAATGTCACCCTCACCGATGAGGGCTATGCCAAGGCCGAGCAGCTGCTGGGGGTGCTGGATCTGTTCGATCCCGCTGACCCCTGGGCTCACTACATCACCAACGCCCTCAAGGCCAAAGAACTGTTCGTCAAGAATGTGAACTACATCGTGCGCGGCTCCGATGCCGTGATCGTTGATGAGTTCACCGGCCGGGTGATGCCGGGACGGCGCTGGAGCGATGGCCAGCACCAGGCGATCGAAGCCAAGGAAGTGCTGCCGATCCAGCCCGAAACCCAGACCCTGGCCAGCATCACCTACCAGAACTTCTTCCTGCTCTATCCGCGCCTGGCCGGCATGACCGGCACCGCTAAAACCGAAGAGGTGGAGTTCGAGAAAACCTACAAGCTTGAAGTCACGGTGGTGCCCACCAACAGGCCGCTCTCCCGTCAAGACCTGGTGGATCAGGTCTATAAAAACGAGGTGGCGAAGTGGCGCGCCGTGGCCAATGAAACTGCCGAGATTCACCAGGCGTCAAGGCCGGTGCTGGTGGGTACCACCAGCGTTGAAAAGTCTGAGTTGCTCTCCGGCCTGCTAGCTGAACAGGGCATTCCCCACAACCTACTCAATGCCAAGCCCGAGAACGTGGAGCGCGAAGCCGAGATCATTGCCCAGGCCGGGCGAGCGGGGGCCGTCACCATTGCCACCAACATGGCCGGCCGCGGCACCGACATCATCCTGGGTGGCAACTCCGATTACATGGCTCGCCTCAAGCTGCGGGAGGTGCTGCTGCCGCGCCTGGTGCGGCCCGAAGACGAGCATCAGCCGCCGGTTCCTCTGCAGCGCCAGGCCGCTGCAGCCGGTTTCGGATCCGATGCCTCAGCGGCAGCTCCGGCGGCTCCGAGTGAAGCTCGGGCCATCGGCGCTCTCTATCCCTGCGACCTCAGCGGGGACGCCGACCATGAGCTGGTGGAGCTGGCCCGCGAGCTGGTGAAGGCTTGGGGTGATCGGGCCCTCACGGTGCTGGAACTGGACGACCGCATCGCCCAGGCTGCGGAGAAGGCCCCCGCTGAGGATCCCCAGATCCAGCAGCTGCGTCACACGATCGCCCGGGTGCGGGGCGAATACGACGCGGTGGTTCAACAGGAAGAGGAGCAGGTGCGCCAGGCCGGCGGTCTGCATGTGATCGGCACGGAACGCCACGAGTCGCGCCGGGTCGACAATCAACTGCGCGGCCGCGCCGGCCGTCAGGGCGATCCCGGCAGCACGCGCTTCTTCCTCTCGCTGGAAGACAACCTGCTGCGCATCTTCGGCGGCGAACGAGTGGCCGGCCTGATGAATGCCTTCCGTGTCGAAGAAGACATGCCGATTGAATCAGGCATGCTCACCCGCTCCCTGGAGGGAGCTCAGAAGAAGGTGGAAACCTACTACTACGACATCCGCAAGCAGGTGTTTGAGTACGACGAGGTGATGAACAATCAGCGCAAAGCCGTTTATACTGAGCGGCGGCGTGTACTCGAGGGCCGTGAGCTCAAGCTGCAGGTGATCGGCTACGGCGAGCGCACGATGTCCGACATCGTCGAGGCCTATGTGAACCCTGATCTCCCCCCAGAGGAATGGGATCTGGCCCAACTGGTAGCCAAAGTTCAGGAATTCGTGTACCTGCTGGAAGATCTCACCCCAGATCAGCTCGCCGGCCTCAACACCGAGGAGCTTAAAGCCTTCCTGCGTGAGCAGCTCCGCAATGCCTACGACCTCAAGGAGAGCCAGATTGAGCAGGCCAGGCCTGGCCTGATGCGAGAAGCGGAGCGCTTCTTCATCCTCCAGCAGATCGATACCCTCTGGCGGGAGCACCTCCAGGCCATGGACGCCCTGCGCGAATCCGTGGGATTGCGAGGCTACGGCCAGAAGGATCCCCTGATTGAATACAAGAACGAGGGCTATGACATGTTCCTCGACATGATGACCTCGATGCGACGCAACGTCATCTACTCAATGTTCATGTTCCAGCCCCGCCTTGAAGCCTCTGCTGCCAATGCATGAGTCGAGCGGATCAATTTCCAAATTCGCTGGTGCCGCAATGCGGCTGCCTTCATCGCAGCAGTCTGCGCAGGCTCAGGGACGGCTTCTCCAGCACCGACCAGGCCAGCCAGGACACCCCGATCGACACAGCAAGGTAGCCGATGAACGGGGCCAGGCCCTTGGCTGAGCCCACAAACCATTGGTGCAAGGGCAGATGCAGCAGGTAGAGGCTGTAGCTCACCGTGGAGAGGGTTCTGATCGGCAGCACCAGGGGAGACCAGAGCATCGTGAAGCTGAACGGCCAGAGGGCCAGCAGGAACCAGCAGCTCAGCAGCCCTGACAGCGGATAACCCACGGCCGCCAGGCACTGCCAGCCCAGGGTGTCGGAGATCCAGCCCAGCTCCCCCTGCTGGCGCAGGGCCAGGCTGACCAGCATCATCACGGCCAGGCAGGCGGCGAGGTTCCGCCAGCTTCCCTGGCTCAGGCGCTGGAACAGGGCCGGTGCCGCCGCCGCCAGCAGGGCCAGCAGCGCCCCGTAGGCCAGGGAATCGAGCTGCAGCGTCAGCACCTTCTTGAGCACCCCCCAGCTGGGATCAGGTCCAGCCGCATAACGCAGGCGCACGGCGATCGACACCACGATCACCGCCACCACCACCGCTGTGGAGATCCCGAGCACCACCCGGCGATCGGGTGGACGGCGCCAGAGGGCCACCACCACCAGTCCGACCACACCGAGAATCAGGTAGGACCACTCCTCGATCACCAGGCTCCAGCCCACCTCCAGCAGGCTCGGCTCCACGGAGGTGAGGCTCTGCAGAAACAGGGCATTGCGCCACACCACCTCCCCTCCCCAGCGGCCCGGCTGCAGTGCCGCCAGGGCCGCCAGCACCATCCAGTAGGTGGGTACCGTGCGCAGCCAGCGGCGCAGCAGAAAGGTGACGGATCCCCTGCGGGAGTGCCTCAGAATCACCCGCAACACCTCCCGGCCGATCAGGTAGCCGCTCATGGCGAAGAAGATCCGCACACCCCACCAGCCGGGCCTGAGAACCACCGGATTGCAGTAAGGCCGCCAGGCCTCCGGCAGCAGGTCGATGCCATGGACCCAGAGCACCAGAAAGGTGGCCGCGGAGCGGGCCAGCTCCAGGCCCTCGATCCACGAACTCCCAGCCTTGGCTGGTGCCGCCACCCGGGCGGATCGGCCCTCCAGGGCCAGGCTGGACGACGTGGACAGACTCACCAGACGATCCCGTAATGGCTGGCCATGGCCTGATAGGTGGGCTCCAGATGGTGCCGCAGCAGGCGCCGAACGGTCAGCGGCACACCGGAAGCCTCTCCCCGTCCAGCATTGGCACGGATTCCGCCGCTGGGGAGTGGCTGGAACTCCAGGTCCAGAAAGGCCAGCAACCGCTGCCAGATCCGCCCCGGCTCAACGAACAGATCCTCACTGCGCAGGATCAACAGCTGCTCCCGCCGGAACAGGCGTAGATAGCGCTCCAGTTGCTGCTCATAGCGGCTGCGGCCGAGATAGCTGTGCTCCTGATGACTGCGGTGACGCCCCCCCGGAGTGTCCAGGACCGCTTCGGCGCCCGCCAGCCGCTCCGGCTCGGCCAGGAGGGCCTGCTCCAGGCTGAGGGGCTCCAGGCCCAGGCGCACGGAATGGAAGTACTGAGAAACGGCTCGCTCCACCGGATCTCTCAACAAGAGCACCAGGCGCACGCCGGGCAGCAGCTCCTGAATGCGCCTGGGGGCTTCGGGGTGGAAGAGATAATAAGGAGTGATTTCACCGCAGCACTGCGACGGCACTGCATCCGCAAACTGCTCGCCGTACCAGTGGGCACCACGCTCGTAGTGGAGACTGAAGTAGTGCACCTCCTTGCCAGCGGGCAGAAACACCTGCTGGTGAGCCGACAGCAGGGCCTGCAGAGTGGTGGTTCCCCCCTTCTGGGCCCCGGGAACGAGAAAATCCGGGAGCCTTCCTTCCATACAATGTCCGGGCGGCTATCGGTCTTCGCTCCGTGATCATCGCTGAGAGCTTTCTCTGGCTGCATCTACCCAAGACGGGGGGCACCACGATGAACCGGCTGTTCCGGTCCTTGGCCCTGCCGGCTGTGGAGGTCGACGCCGACTCCGATCGCGCCAAGCACGACTCGGTGACCCTGCGGGAGAGTCGGGGCAGCTGGCGAGCTGGGGATCGGCGCCGGTTCATCAGCTCACGGCGGCTCTCCAGCTGGCTGCTGAGCGACTGGCGCCACAAGCGACGGCACATGGGCCTGCCGGATCTGCCGCTTGAGCCCGTGCGCAGCGGGCTCTTCTATTCCCTGCGGCTCGGTGGCGTCTGGGTCGCCGCCGACTGGTGGTTGCGCTACTTCGACCCAGGGGACTCGGTGACCACGCTGCGCCTGGAGCATCTGGCCGAGGACCTCAACCGGCACCTGCTACCCCTGCTCCCGTCGGCCGGCGCCCAATTGCTCGAGGGGATCTTGCCCCGCGAGAACGCCCGTCCAGCGAACAGCCCCAGCGGTAGCGGTCCTGCTGAATCTGTTCCCTTCAGTGCGGAAGACCTGGCCAGACAGCGCTGCGTCAATCCCCTCTGGGCGGAGTGGGAGCAACGGGTCTACGGCCCATGACGCAAGCGTCTCCGCTGATCCTGCTGCTGGGCATGCACCGCAGCGGCACCTCCCTGCTGGGCTCCCTGCTGCCGGCCTTGGGGGTGCCCCTGCCCGGCCCCCTGATCGCGGGCGATCAGCACAACCCCGAGGGCTACTACGAACGCCACGACGTGACGGCCCTGCAGGAGCAGATGCTGATCGATCTACAGCGTTGGTGGCCAGGCAGCCAGGGCTTGCTGCCCCTGCCCGAGGGCTGGCTCGAGTCGGACAGTGCCCTCAGGGTCAGCGCGACCCTACGGGCCCTGTTGATCGACGAAAGCAGCCGGCAGGTTGGCCCCTGGGCGATCAAGGATCCCCGCACCAGCCTGCTGCTGCCCCTCTGGCTGGAGCTCACTGGCGAGCTGGGGCTGCCTGTGCGGCTCGTCCTGAGTGTGCGCGAACCCTGCGAAGTGGTGCACTCCCTGCTGCGACGTGATCAGCAGGCGGCCGGGATGACAGTCCAGCGGGCCCAGGCACTCTGGTGGCGTCATTACCGCCAGGTCCTGCTCGATGGCATCAGCTGTCCCCTGCTGGTGGTGCACTACAGCCACTGGTTTGATCCAGCGTCCTCCCGGCAACAGCTGGCAAGGCTGAGGGCATTCAGCCGCCCTGATCGTAATGGCGGTGGCGAGGCAGAGCTCTCTGCCGCCCTGACCCTGATCAAGCCGGAGCACCGCCACAGCCTCAGCGCCGCTCCAGAGCCCGCAGAGCTTCCCGAGCGCGTGCGCTGGTTGAACAGCGAGCTGCTGGCGCTGAGCGCCTCCGACCCGTCGATCCAGCACCTGGCGCGGCTGAGCAGCCGCCTTCAACCAGAGGCCATGGCCAGCTCCGAAGGATCTGTGGCTCGTTTTCAGCACCTGCGTCAACGGGTGAAACGTCTTCTAAACAGGGCCCGGTAGCCAAGGGCAATGGCTAGGCCTCTCCGATGAGAATCTGGCTGGCCTGGCTGCCACGGCCATGGGCCAGTCTGGACATCCACCAGGAGGCTGATTGAGCAGCAACTGCAGGTTTCGCCCGGTCCACCTGGCCCGTCGTCTGGCCAGGAAGGCCAGACGCCTCTCGTTCCTGCACGTCAGGCCCATGGCGCCAGGCCTGCATGATCTGCTCTTCCTGCACCTGCGCAGGCGGGCCATCGTTGTGCTGCAGCGCCTGCGCTCCCAGCCGTTTCAGAGCCTGCAGGCCATCTTCTTCAGCGGCGTCGACAACACAACGGACATCAAGAACATCCCGTTGGTCAGCGTGGTGGTCCCCTGCTACAACCATGCCAAATTTCTGGAGCAGCGGCTGCAGAGCATTGCCGAGCAGACCTACACCAACTTCGAGGTGATTCTCCTCGATGATGCCTCCAACGACAACAGCCTGCCCCTGCTGCAACAATTTCAGCAGCAGCACCCGCAGTTCACCCGACTGCTGGCGAATGAAGCCAACTCGGGATCACCGTTCAGCCAGTGGCGCAAGGGCATCCAGGCCGCCCAGGGGGATCTGATCTGGATCGCCGAAAGTGACGACTTCTGCGCCGAGGATTTTCTCGAGAAGCTGGTGCCGGTTTTTCGGAATCAAGGCGTGATGCTGGCGTTCGGATCCACTCAGTTCGTCAGCGAAGATGGCAAGCAGACCGTCTGGAGCCTGGCGGAGTACTTGCCTGAACTTGGCGCCAAGATCTGGACACAGTCATTCGTTGAATCAGCCCATCAACTGGTCTGGCGGGTCTGGAATTACAAGAATCTGGTCGTCAATGCCAGTGGCGCACTCTTTCGCCGCGTCGAAGGCTTGCCCGTACTTGAGGACCCTATCCTGCTGGGGTTGAGGATGTGCGGCGACTGGTATTTCTATCTTCATCTCATCCGCGCCGGCCTGGTGGCGTACAACCCCGAGGCCATCAACCACTACCGACAACATCCCAGCAACACATCAGTGTCGCTGCATGGCAGCGAACAGGATCTTCAGGAACATCTTGTTCTGGCCGAAACAGTCTTGAAGCTCTACAAGCTCAGCCAGGGCCATCCAGCCCTTCTTCAGAAGGCCCTGCTCCAGCGTTGGCAGCGGCATCGCAACGAAGCGATACCCACAGCTCTCAGCCACAGAATTGATGAGCTCACCTCCCCCAGCCCCAGCCATCAGGGCAGGTTGGCCAACGTGATGATCGCCACCTATGCCTTGATCCCCGGTGGGGGCGAAATCCTGCCGATTCGTCTGGCCAACAGCCTCCATCAGGCGGGCTATGCAGTCACCATGCTGAACTGCCGGCAATATCCAAGCGACCCTGGCATCCGCTCGATGCTTCGGCCGGGCATTCCCCTGATCGAGCTCGACTCTCTGGAGAGCCTGTCGCTGCTGATTCAGAATCTGGGCATCGAAATTCTGCATACCCATCACGCCTGGGTGGATGTCAGCTTCTGCGAGCTTCTCCAGGGAGTGTGTGACGTGCGCCATGTGCTCACCTCCCACGGCATGTACGACAGCCTTGGCCCAGAACGCCTGAAGGAACTCAGACCGATGCTGGGCCCCTGGGTGAGCCAGGCCACCTACGTGGCCGACAACAACCGATCCGCGTTACTGGAGCTGGGCATCAGCGAGGATCGCCTCACCAAGGTCGCCAATGCGATCGACGACACACCGATTCGCCCCGTGAGCCGGGAGCATCTTGGTCTGACTGACAACGCCTTCGTGGTCTGTCTGGTGAGCCGGGCCATTCGCGAAAAAGGCTGGGAAGAAGCCATTGAGGCCGTGCGCCTAGCCAGGGCCAACACCAGTCGTGATCTGCAGCTGCTGATCATCGGCGACGGGATTGAGCGGCACCGCCTCCGGGAGCAGGCCTCCCTGGAGTGGGTTCACTTTCTGGGCCTCCAGCCCAACAGCCGGGATTTCTTTGCCACAGCTGATCTCGGCATCCTTCCAAGCTTCTTTACAGGGGAAAGCCAACCCCTCACACTGATCGAATGCCTGGCAGCCGGAACGCCCTACCTGGCCTCAGACATCGGCGAGATCGCCAGCATGTTGTCAACAACTGAAGGCAGCGCTGGCATGACGATTCCCCTGAGCCAGGGGAAGGTGTGCTGCCAGGCCTTCGCCGCAGCCATCCTCAGCTACGTGAATGATCCTCAGAAGCTTGAGCATCACCGCAGCCTGGCCAGGCTGGCGGCCACTAAATTCAGCGTCCAGGCCATGCTGAAGGCCTATACCAGGGTCTACGACGCGGCGTTAGCCCAGAGCCCATCAGCCAGCGAGACCCCGATCAGCAGAACCTGAGTCCCCAGGTACTGAAGTAGATCCAGGCACTGTGGAGATTCACAAGGGTCAGGCGCCAGCTGCGGTGGTTGCCGCGTCCCCAGGCGTGGACTATCGAGGCCAAAGGAAGATGCACCGTGGGCCCGAGGGTGCGCAGCCGGCGGGTGAGGTCGGCATCTTCGAGATAGAGAAAGTAGCGCTCATCGAAGCCGCCCACCGCAAGGAAGGAACATGTCCGGATCAACATGCAACAACCACTCAGGTAAGGCACCTCGAAAACCGTGTCGAGGTCCCGATCCGCCATCACATAGCGGCTGTCGTAACGACGCAACCAGGCCGGCTTGAGCGCGTCCGGCAGGAAACGCCGGCTGAGCAGGCCCAGCAGCGTGGGGTCGAGCTTGCACAACTGCTGCGGCTGCCCCGACGGATCTACGATCCTCGGCACAGCCAGTGTCACTTGATCCTGCAACTCCAGCCAACTCAGCAGGTCCTCGAAACTGCCGGGCGCCCAGCTGAGATCGGTGTTGAGGGCACTGATCCACGCCGGCAAGCGGAAGCGGCGCCGCCACTCACGTACTGCCCTGTTCACCGCTCGTCCATAGCCGAGGTTGCTCTCCATGGGCAGGAACAGCTTCGCGGCAGGCGCCAAGCGATCCACCGGCTCCCTGTCAAGATAGTCATTGGCGACAACGGCGTAACCGATATGGATGGGGAGACTGGCCAGGCAGGCGGCCAGATGCTCAACCTCCTCCTCGCTGGGGTGGTACGCCACGAAGATCAGCAGCAGGCGTAAGCGGTTGTCAGGATCAAGTTTATCCACGACAATCCACTATGCTGCGCTCAGGCGCAAGGGATCCAGCTTGAGGCAGGGACGGGTCAGGGCTCTGCTGATGCAACTCCATAGGGGTGTTGGGCCTGTCAAAGGTGCCGTCTCTGCTTTGGAGGCAGCAGTTGGGGAAGGACTTCTTGATCACATCGCCCTTGGAGGCACAGGAGATGCATAAAATCCTGTTCGTGTCACTGATTTCGCAAGAACCCCATCGTTCGCTCATCTACCAAAAGTATCAGCTGGCTCATGCCCCTGGCGCCCTCAGAGCGGCCTGAGTTTCTGCTGACAGCACTGGCCTCACTAGAGCGGCAATCCCTCTGGGCCGATGAACTGTTGATTGCGGGCGACGGTCCCCTGCCCAGTTCCCTCCATCAGGTGATCGGCAACACCAGTCTGCCGATCCGGCTATTGGAGCAACCGCAACCAGCCGGGATCGGCGCACTGCTTCAGAAGGTGGCTCCACTGTGCCGCGGCGCCTTGATCCTGAGGATCGACAGCGACGATCTCTACAGCAGAGGTCATACTGCTGCTGTGGTGGCCGCTCTGGAGACCGATCCAGGCGCAGGTGTGGTTGGGTGCCAGCTGATTGAGGTGGACGAGACCAGCGGCCGATTCAGTTCTCGCCGCACTCCCACAGATCCTGCAGAAACCAAGCAGTGGTTGTCCTGGCGAAACCCGATGAACCACCAGACAGTGGGGATGCGCAGGCAGGCCATGCTGGAATCAGGCGGCTACCGCAACTGCCCCGGCTTCGAAGACTGGGACCTGTGGCTGCGGATGGCCGCTCGCGGCCACCGCCTGATCAACCTGCCCCTGTACAACGTGGCGGCACGGGTGAACCGGCAACATCGCCTGCGTCGACGAGGCTGGGATTACTTCCGCCGGGAGCTCAGCTTCTACCACCGCCAGGTGAAGGAGAGCAGCGTGAGCCCTTCAGCCGCTCTACTCAGCCTGCTCAGCCGCCTGCCGATGCGGCTGGCACCGATGCCGGTGTTCGCCTGGTGGATGGCTAGCCACTGGCGTGGATCACCACCGCTCGACACGGACTGGGTCGCTGAGCTTCTGGTGCAGGATCCGGAGACGCCAGACCTGGGGAAGCACAAGCAACGGTGGGATAAGGAGATGCCTGACCACTGAGCCACATCCCTGTGATGGCCTCACGCCTCCGAGCATGGGATGAACCAGAGAGGGCTCCCGAATCAAACCGGAACAGGGGCAAGGCACAGGCATGACGCCATGGAAGCCTCAAAAAGCAGCTGGCGCTCCGCCGCCTGAGGGAAGAAGTGGGTCCGGATCCGATCAGCCCCGTAGCCAAAGCGAACCGGAACGGTGGGGAACAGGATGCGAAGCGGGAGGATGGCCGACTGAAAGACGTGCACCGTGGACTGTGGCACCCCAGGCGCCGTAACAAGAATTTGAATGATCTGCTCCACCGCCAGCCGAGGCTGCCCAGACTCCTTGGGGAGCATCGGGGCGAGCTGGAGGCTCCTCCCCAGGCCCAGCCGGCGCTGCAACCCATTCACCAGCCCTGTCAGGTGAGAAGCGGTCTGGGTGGGATGCCCGAACAGAAGCACCCTTGCGCCGGCTGAGATGTTGACGTTCAGATAGTGGGCGAGAAGCTCGACCTCCGCTTCAGGGGTGCACCGCACCCGCGCCAACTGGCTGAGAAAGACGAGATCCGAAGTGTCCTTGAGCGCAGTCAGCACCTGGCGGCGATAGGAAGCGGAGCTGAGCTCCAGCAAGGCCAGCAGATGGGCCCGGGACCTATCAGGAAAGTTGTCTGCTCTGGGTGCTGAGCTGAGCACCGTGATTGAGCTTACTGCGGGTTAAGGATCAGGGCCTCGAGGCTCGATCGTTGTCATCATCTCGATACGGGACTGTGGTTGAGGATGGAGCTGCCGGCCCCTGATCGCGGCTGTTGCCGATCGCGCCCACCGAGGGGCGCCATCGGACAGCCACGGGGGCCTGGATTGTTGAGGGTCAAGCCGCGACAGGTGTCTGCGGTCGGGGATGGTTGATGCTCACAACCTGTGGCTGGCTCCAGTCACGGATGTGACGACTCCAGCGCTGCGGATTCTTCTGCCGAGCTTCTTCGTAGGTCTGCTTACGGATGGCACAGATCCCAACGGCCTGGCCGTAGTGCCGCTGATTGGGCGTCACATACTTGATGCCGCTATGCCGGTGCTCAGCGTTGTACCAGCCGACAAAGCCATCCACCCAGGCTTTTACCGAGAGCAGTTCCCGGAAGCGCCGTAGCGGATAACTCTGGTGGTATTTCATCGTGCGAAACCACGATTCGGCATAGGCGTTGTCGTTGCTCACACGTGGCCTCGAGAACGAGAGAGAGACGCCCAGCTCCGCCAGCTTGGCCGCCAAGGTGAATGAGCGCATGGGGGCGCCATTGTCCGAGTGCAGTGACGTGGACCCCGGAAACTGAACCAGTCCTTATGAGAGCTTCCCTACCGGCCAGACTTGGCCAGGAGAAGCCCCATGAAACGCAAACGCCACACTCCCGAGCAAATCATCCGCAAGCTGCGCACCGCTGAGCAGCTCCTCAACCAGGGCCAGACGGTTGCCGACGCCTGCAGGACCCTGGAGGTATCGGCTCCCACCTACCACCGCTGGCAGCAGCTCTACGGCGGCATGAAAGCCACCGAGGCCAAACGGCTCAAGGAACTCGAGCAGGAGAAC
>NZ_VNWP01000029.1 GCF_014224355.1 Synechococcus sp. BSA11S
CTTCTGCTGAAGCCACTCCCGTGGCGCTGACCGCTCCTGCGATCGGCTGATGCGGCCGGTGGGTCCACCCGGACCCACCACCTGCATCACCACAACGAAAGCCCCTGCTTCGGCAGGGGCTTTTTTGATGGCAACACTCAGAGCTGTTGATTGCGGCCCAGAAGCCAGGATGCATTTCTCTTCCCTCTCTCTTGCACCGATGCCTCACCACGTTGACCGCCTCACCAAGAACTGCTCAATCTGTGGACGACCGTTTCAGTGGCGGAAGAAGTGGAAAGATGTGTGGGAGGAGGTCCGTTACTGTTCTGATCGCTGCCGTAGAAACCGGAATCGCCTTGACCCCAGGTGCCAGGCCGGCTGGACCAAAAGCTGGGATGACACTGACTGAATCAGAGAACCAAGCCGTGTGCCTTCAGCCGCACGGTAGGTCTTCGCTGTGTGCTTGGCAGAGAATCTGTCTGCCCAGTGGTGTCCCCTCTGTTGGTGTCCTCACGGACGAGTGAGGTGGCGTGTGGTCAGCGCCGGGGCGCGTTGGAAGCGATGCGCCAGCAGCTCGTGCAGCACTCCGTTCTGAAGGATCTTGGCCCCCTGTTCGGCCCGAAGGCCCGGGGGCATGGCCCTGGCGGGGATCCCTGCTGAAGCAGAAGGAGGTCGGGCCGCAGGGGCAGCTGGCTGGTGGGGTATCGTCGTGTCAGCGTGCCCGAGCGTTGCACCAAATGGTCAGCAGGATCATGCCCATGGCCAGGTGGCAAAGAGGGGAAGTCTGCTGCCGGATGGATGATTGGGCTGCAGCTGCTCTTTGATGCAGGACTCGACCTGGGGACGAACGCCAGGCTGCGCAACAATCAGCTGAATTTCGTCCCTGCGACCACCTCTCCCTGAGCAGCCTGCGGGAGTGGATCGGAATCGCTTCCGCCAAGGCCGGAGCCCCGTAGCTCCCAGGGCCCAGACTCCAGAGTGAATCTCCCGCATCCGCTCCATGCTGTTCCCGGCCCCCTTCTGCTCTCCCTTCACGGCAGCCAGGATCGCAGGGCTGCAGGCCGCCCTGCTTCTGGTGCTCACCCTGCTGATCAAAGCCAGGATCCAGATCAAGGCCGCTTCAGCGCTCGGGTTGTTCCTGCTGGCCCTGCAGACCCTGGTGTTTCTGGGTGCCAGTGGTGCCCTGGGGCTGGCGAGCCTCGGTGGTCTGACCTATGCCCTCAGCAAGCGGTCAGCACGGGTGGCCTGAGATCGCCGCCAGACCCACCAGCTGTGCGCTCGCGCTCCAGAGCGCTGCAGCCAGCGCTCCGTCCTGAGCTTCTGGGCTCGGTTCAGCTGGTTCGAAGCGCAAGCGCCCTGGACCGATCAGGCGATTGCAGTGATAGCTGAATCCTGGGTGCCCATAGGCGGGAGCGGTGGCGAGTTCGGCCAGCAACGCGCCGGCCTGCTGGGGGGTGGCGGTGAGGTGCAGCAGGTCGCGGGCCACCAGGGCGAACAGACGCTGGCCCCATTCGTTGTGACGGCGGCTGGTGCGGAAGAAACCTCCGCTGCTTCGCGGAATCACCAGGCCGGGGCTCCAGGCCAGCACGGGCATCGCCGTGCCCCATCGATCCAGGCACCGCGCCAGCTCCAGGGCGAAGAGCAGGTTGCAGAGCTTGCTGTCCTTGTAGGCCTTGTCGGCATTGAACGGCGTGCGCCCATCCACCATCGAGAAGCCAGCGCCTGCCCGGAGGCCTGCCAGATCGCCCAGACCGGCGGGCTGGCCCCCCCCGCCCCCGGGCGAACCAGGATCGTGCACCTCCGAGGCGGTGATCACCACCCGCGGGTCCTCGCTGCGCTCCAGCAGGGGGATCAGCCGCATCGCCAGGGCCTGGTGGCCCAGATGGTTGACGGCGATGGTGAGTTCATAGCCCTGGGCCGAGCGCCTGGGTTCGGGGGCGCCACTGTCCTGCAGGCCGGCATTGAGGACCAGGCTGTCGATCGGCTCGCCGCGGGCGAGCAGCTCAGCGGCACAATGCTCGATGCTCTCTAGGTCGGCCAGATCGCAGACGGGAGTGTGCAGATCCGCTGGGCTGCTGACCAGCAACCTCTGGCGGGTGGCGGAGGCGGTGGCCTGATCCCGGCAGGGCAGGGTGAGCCGGTGGCCGTCGCGCTGCAGCAGCAGGGCGGCCTGCTGGCCGATGCCGGAGCTGGCGCCGGTGAGCAGAACCCGACGGCGCTGAGGGAGCGCGCTGGACTGCTGGCTGTCTTCGATGGGCATGCTGCCGGTCACCTGCGCTGGAACACACCCTCGCCGTCGAGGTTGAGGTTGTCGATCTGCACGCGGCGAGCCGGAGCGTCACCCGCCACGCTGAAGGACACGGCGCTGGGGCCGACGGCGTTCTCGCCACTCGGCTGGTAGCTGAAGGTGTCTCCGCTCACATGGGTGAGCGGGAAAGGTAGACGCTGGGGCCCCAGCTCCAGCACCAGGCCGTCTTCCTGGGACTTCACCGCGATCTCTCCCACGAAGGCGTTGCTGTAGGTGCCGGTGTAGACCGCCAACGGGCGTGCCGGGGCGGGATCTGAGAGCGTGGGGACAAGGGGATAGGGCTGCTGGGCAATCTGGGCGAACCTCGCCCCCAGGGGCTTGAGGTAGTCGAATTGGATTGTGCCGAAGCGAGCGAGATCAAGGAAGCTGAGGGCTACCGTTTCCGGGACCCCGATCGGCTGGCCGTTGGTGAGCACCACGATGCCCAGCGACTCCCCAGGCAACAGGTACACAGCCGTGGCTGCACCCATCTCGAAGCCACCCGAGTGGCTGAGCTGAACAGCCCCCTGGTCGGTGCTGCCCACGTTCCAGCCCAGTCCATAGAAGCCGGTGCGGTAGACGGCTGGATCCCGCGAGGAACCACTGGCGATCAACGGGCGGTGGGTCTCGGCCAGGGCATCCTGGTCGACAATCCGGCGGCCGGTGGCCTTGGGTCCAAGGCGTCCCCCCGCCAGCTGCAGCCGCAGCCACTGGGAGAGGTCGCGCGCCGTTGAGCTCACACCGCCTGCGGGCGACTGGACATCGGCATTCCGCTGGTGGCGGGCCACCCAGCGTCGGGCCCCATCCTCGGAAGTGTCCATCACATGGAGTGCTGCCCGGTTGGAGGCCGCGATCAGATCGGCATGGCTGGAGCTGGTGCGGCTCATCCCCAGCGGTTGGTAGAGCCGATTCCTGGAGAGTTCCTCCCAGCCCTGGCCGCTGGCATTGGCCGCCGCGACGGCGCCCGCCGTGAACCCGGCGTTGGTGTAGTTGAAGACGGCCCGGAAGCGGTTCCCCAGCGGCAGCACCCCGAGGCGCTCAAAGATGGTGGCGCGATCGAAGCCGATGTCCTCGAGCAGGTCGCCGGCGTGGTCGGGCAGGCCGCTGCGGTGCGACAGCAGGTCCCGCAGGGTCACCTCCTCGGCGATGGCGGCCGGGCCGATGCGGAAACCTGGAAGGTCACCGATCACCGGATCGTCCCAGCGCACGCGCCCATCTCCCACCAGAGCTGCCACCACCGTGCTGGCGATGGGTTTCGAGAGCGAGGCCAGTTGGAAAACGGTGTCGGGATCCACCGCCCCGGCCTTGCCCATCTCCCGCTGCCCGTAACCCTTGAGGAAGACCACCCGGTCGTCGTGGACCACGGCGATCGCCATGCCAGGCACCCCCGTCTGCTGCAGGATCTGCGTGGCGAAGGCCTCCAGCTTCGGCAGCGCCGCGGTCACCTTGGCCGTGGTCACCAGCTGCGGCGGCGGCGGCGGTCCAGACGGACTGTCGGCGCCGAAGGCCGCCTCGGTGGGACTGATCATGGGCGCACCCGCACCCAGAACCATTCCGATCAGCAGGAGCCCCGGCAAGCCGAAACCAAGGCCCCGTCGCATCGTCATGGTTCGAGCTGTCATGGATTGCGGTGGCCTCTCCACCAGCATGGCTGGACCCACCCCATCAGGGTCCCCCTTCCGGATCCACTCCCGCTTCATGCAGGAACGGGGGGCGTGGGCTGACATCGCCCGTCGAGGGTGGCTGGCGACGCTCCACGGTGACCTCCATCCGCTGCAGTTCCACCGGGGCACCGAACTGCGTGTAGATGGCCACGTCGGCGGCGTCGCGGCCATAGGCGATCGCCGCTCGCCCCCCCCGTAGATCGGTCTGGGTGGAATCGAACGTGTACCACCTCCCACCCACAAAGGCTTCGAACCAGGCATGCAGATCCATGGGCTGCAGGCCCTCCAGATAGCCCACCACCATGCGGGCCGGAATGGACAAGGAACGGCAGCAGGCGATGCCGAGATGGGCCATGTCCCGACACACCGCCTGCTGCCGATCATTCACCTCGCAGGCACTGAGAAGCTCCTTGCTGGCCCTCGGGGTATACCGCTTCGTTCGGTGGATGTGATCGACGATGGCCTTGCACTGGTCGTAGCCGGGAAGGCAGCCCGCAACTATCGACGAGGCCAGCTTCGCGCAGCGATCGGATTCGCAGAATCGGCTGGGCAGCAGGAATGGCAGTGTTTCGTCGGGCAGGTCCTGCACCTCGACGAAAGGAGCTCCCGGAGCGGTATCGGAGGCATCAGCAGCCTGGATGTCGACCGATGTGTAGACCGAGAATCGGCCGGCCGGTGCGACCAAGCGCTGGCAGAGATTGCCGAAGGGATCGGTGAACTCGGCCGCCGGTACGCTCGGCGTCAGCACGTATTGTTCGCGTCCCACCCACTGCTGCCAGCCGCTGCGCGGCCGCAGCATGAACAGGAACGGCGTGGCCACTGGAATGTGGAACTCAAGGAAGCAGGTTGCATGCATCCACATGGATGGCGTCCCGCCAGAGGTATCAATTCAGTGGCTGGCGACCTGGATGGCTTCGGGTCGACAGGTCACCAAACCTTTGAAAGAGGCTAGTTCGTCATCTGAGCCTGCGGCGACCTCCCCCTCGGCTGCCGTCGCTCGAAAGGGCTCACGATTCCAGCGCCCCATCAATCCGGTTCTGGTTGCTCCAGGGGCCCAAAAGCGATCGCCGCCGTCGTCGAGGTGGTGGTGTTCGCACGCAGCTGATCGAGGACTGCCTGGGGCAACGGCGAAATCAGGACGACGCCGAACCCACGAGCCTGATCCCTGTGATCACGGGTGTGTCCGGAGTTCAGGCGGCGGAACGGTACAGCTGCCCCATGCCGGCGAGGATCCGTTCCTCAGCGGCCGGATCGAAGCGAGGCTGGAGCACTCCGATCTCCTGGGTGCCGCCCAGCAGCAGACCGTCGCGGCGGGGATGGAGGTAGAGCCCCGGTGCCGAGAGGGTGTAGTTGATGCGGGAATCTGCCTGCAGGCGGGTGAGTTGCCCCTGCACCGGGATCAGGTCGGCATGGCCGAACAGGCCGGCGCTGCCCATACCGGTGCAGTTCACGATCAACCGCTCCCGCAGCTGCCCCAGGTCGACCGCATTGCGGAAGGTGCGCCGCTGGATCGCCATGCCGGCCTTGCGCACCGCCCCCATCAGGGCGGGCAGATACCGCTGGGTCTCGATGAACAGGCGCTCCTCGAGTCCCAACCACGGGGCTGCGAAGGGCAGGGAAGGATCGCGGATCTCGAGCAGCGGCGGAAAGATCTCCGGCAGCAATCTCGACACCCAGCCATCGGTGGGCCGCTCCGCTGCCAGAACGACGTGGGGACGGCGAACCACCCCCATGCCCCGACCGAGAAGCCCCAGGAAGCGCCGGTGGGAGGTGCGCACCGCGGCGGCGAGGCCTGTCTCGAACTCGGGTGTTCGGGAGGCAGCCGCCACCACCAGGGACGGGAAGAAGCTGGCGCCGGCCACGCTGGAGGTGACCCGCGGGTGCACCTCGCTGGCGTAGATCGTCACCCCCCGGCCGGCCTCGTGCAGCAGCCAGGCCGTGGCAAGGCCCACGGCCCCGCAGCCAAGCACCGCCACCGGACCCGGCTGCCGCAGGGCCAGCAACCGGTCCACCGCCATCCGGGCGGTGCCCCAGGAGAGGGTGATGCCGGCACCCCCGTGACCGATGTTGTGCACGACCGATCGGTCCGCGATCGTCTCCAGCTCCACCCGGAAGCCCTCGGGCCGGTAGGGACGGAGGCTCACCATGCGGGCGGTGATCCGGCGCGGCGAGAAGTCGGGAACGGCGGTGGCCAGCGCGGGTCGCGATGCCTTCGCCTCATCGGCCTTCACCGGGGGGGCGAGCAGCGGCTCGGCGAGATGCGCTGCGAGCAGGCCTGAGGCGCCGGCCAGCCATTCCCTGCGGGAGATCATCCGCCTCACACCACGGCCGCGCCCCCAGGCTGCCCCATTCGGCACCTCAGCTGTCAGCAGGGTTCATCCACTGAAGAGAGAGGTTCTGGGACGCCTGTGGTGCTCCAGTCAATCCCTCTGCCCAGAGGGCGGATCCAGATGGAACAGCCAGCGACCCGGAGCCTGCGGGGAGGGATCGAACCAATACTGGGTCACCAGGATGAGAAAGAGCTTGCGGGGAAGCTGATCGCGGGGCTGCTCAGCCGGCAGGTTCAGGCCATCCAGCATTCGGGCAAGGTTGGTGGCGATCCCCGCGGTGGGCTTGCCGTAGGCGCTGGCATAGGCCTCGAGATCCTCGAGATGGAGGCAGCCGTCAGCATCGAGATCCAGCACATCGAACAACCCGCCGGCGGCCCGCTCGATGAAGGTCCGCGCCCGGTCAGGGAAGCGCTGAAAAGCCGCAAAAACTGGGCCATGGGAGGCCACAAATTCTTCCTCATCCACAGAACCGCTCCGATCTGCATCCCGGCGCTCCTGTTCATGGCTGTATACGTCCATCAGCAGGCCAAGAGGATCTGGAAGTGGTGCGGTGTGCCCCCGCCAGCGAGCAGCCAAGCTGGTGGCAGCGGGCTGGAAGTCCGCTTCTAGGCCCAGTTCGCCGTCGGACTGGCGGTCATAGAAGCGGAAGAGCTGGCGGTAGCGCTGGACCAGCGGCGGCGGCAGAGCCGATGAGGAGTCGGTCATCAAAGGATTCTTGGGGGCTTTGTATCCCTCGGGTAGGCAGTCTGACGTGGGTGGCTTGTTGTGGACAGTCGGCGCCCCTGACTGTTTCAGCAGTTGATCCTGCATGCCAGTTCCAATGATCTGCGCGGGTGTGTAGCGGATTCGTTTGAACCGGCCACTCACCGCCCTGATCCGATGGAGCGGTCTTAACAGAGGGCTGCCCGAACTCGGCGGATCCCGATCCTGCCGAGGACTGTCCGAACTGCTGGAGAAACGCCACGAAGTCCAGCCCCAGTCGCCGGGCACCTGCGCTGGAAAGGTGATCGGTGTCCCGCAGGAGTTCCATCACCGCATCATTCCCGCAACCCTTCTCACAGAGAGCCGGGATTGGGTCGAACACATGCAGATTTGCTGGAAGCCCCTCCTGCAGGCGGCGATTGAGTGTGATGGCATGGTCGATCTCTTTGGCCACCCTTCGTCCGCATTGCTGTCGGCGCTCAACCCTGAACCAGTCCTGTACGCAGTTGTGAATGTCAGGGTGGCGGCCCTGGCGGCGAAGCCGGTGGCCCAGAGCAAGGCGGGAAACACCAGATAGAACTGCTCCTCCACCCCCAGGGACCAGGTGTGGGTGAAGGCATTCAGCCTGGCGTCAGGGGCGAAGGAGTCGGTGGAGAGGGAAAGCAGATTGTGATTGGAAAACCCCAGCAGGGCGGTGACCCCCGGTACGGAGCGACACGCCTGCCTGCCATGGGATCGAACAGGCAGGCCAGCAGGATGGGGATCAGCACGCACACCACCAGGGCTGGCAGCAGACGCCGCACCCGCCGGGCATAGAACCTGAGCAGCAGCTCCCCAAGACCCTTGTTGGCAGACTGCTCAGCCAGAGATGACGTGATCACGAACCCGGAGATCACGAAGAAGATATCGACATCGAGATAACCGCCAGGCAGAAGTATCGTGTTGAAGTGATGCAGGATGATGGCGAGAACGCTCATACCCCGAAGGCCATCAGTCACAGGCCAATAGCGTCTTCCCGTGGAGTCCTTGGTCATTCAGCCTCCCGAGGTGTTGTGTCTGATCAGGTTGTTCAGCAGAGCTCCCCGTCGGCTTCATCAACTTCATCCCCAGGCCAGGCGGGCGAAGATGCGGAGATTCCGCTGGGCCGCTCAGCATGAAGGCGTCTCACCCCGCTGACCTGGCTGCGGAATCGGGACGTCGATCGTCTGATCGCTCCAGCTTCCCCGCCCCTTTTCGGCAACCAGCAACGTTCCCCGCAGCGTCATCGGGGAGCCTGCCGAAACATCGATCCGCAGGGCGCTGTAGGGACGCCGCAGCTTTCGACCGTGCCCCTGCCGGCCCACGAACAGGTTGGAGCGGGCGACCGAGGTCAACTGGCCACCGAGGCTCTCCTGGAGCTCCGTTCCTTCAGGCCTCTGCCGCCGCAGGCTGTAGCCACTGCCACCGCAGACAATCCACGGGATCAAGGAATCAGCATGGCCGGTGTCGAAGCTCTGGATGATTTCGAAGCAGTGGGCATGGCCCGACAGCACAAGATTCACGGGGGGAGCCCCGCCGACCTCGCTGCCGAGTTCGGCAGCCACGGCATCCATCACCTCCCGCAACCGTCGGCGCACCGCTAGCGTCTGCGCCTGGGACCACTTGGTGACTTCAGTGACATAGGGAGGGTGGTGCAGGATCAGGATCCGTCCCCTCGCCCGAGGATCCCGCCAGGAACGGATCAACTGATCCCGCAGCCAGCAGAGCTGATCGGGGTCGCCATCAGTATCGTCGTCACAGGCGGAATCGCTGCCAAATCCGGCCTCGATCTGCTTGCCCAGATCGAGGATCTGCTCTTCGATCTGCTCGATCTCTTCGATCTGCTCCCCGCCATCGGCCCCGAACAGCTGGGCGATCAATCGATCCCGCCGGCTCTCCAGAGCGCGGCGTTCCATCGCCAGTTGCTCGACGCCCCGTCCTGCCCAGGATCCATCCGCATCGGGCCTGGGCTGATTGAAGGTGTTGGAGTCCAGCGCGAAGAAATCCACCCCCGCGTAGCGATAGGCGTAGTAGCGGTTGGGCAGACGAGTGAACACTCCCGGGCGGTAAGAGAGACAGCGAGCGTCCCCGAATCTGGACACGTAGTGGCGCTCCATGTGGCTGGCAAGGCTCGCCTCCGGAACGGCCCTGAGCACATCCAGGAACGCCCTGGCGTAGGCATCCCCCTGGAACGAGCCATGCCAGCCCACATCCAGATCAATGGCCCGTCGCAGCAGCGACCTCAGCGGCGTGGTGAGTCCGGAGAGCAGGCTCAGCCAGGGGGAGAGATCGTAGTAATCGTGATTACCGGGAACCGGCAGAAACGGCTGGTTGAAGATCATCCGGTCATAGGAGATCTCCAGCGGGTTCTCCCCACCCACAAGCCACTCGCGGTAGGGCTGGATGAAGTTGTCGCGGTACTGCTCACTGGAGCCCACCAGATACACCACATCGCCGGTATGAATCAGGAAGGCGGCACTGGATCGTTGCTCGAGCAGTCGCAACGCCACCCGGCGCTGGGGGCTGTCGGTTCTGTAACGGCCGGTGCCGCTGTCGCCGATCACCAGAAACGAAAAGGCCTCATGCCGGTTGGGGCTGTTCGCCAGGGAGAGGCGGGTCTGATCAATCCGCTGATGCTGCAGGAGCGGATGGGCCCAACGCACCCGCTCCTGCATTTTCCGGATCTTGACGGAGATGCGCGGATCGGTGGCGAGATTCACCGCTGCTCAGCCGACGGCCAAGGGGGCCAGCGGGGTCAGCCCCCCCGGCACGCAGTTGAATCCCACCGGTTGGGCGTCCAGGATCTCGCTGTCCGCCACCAGCCGTTGCGGTGGATCGGTGCTGATCCGGATGCGACGGGTGCGGAAGCAGAGCATGTTCAGGCCTTCGAGCCCACTGGTGACAGAGGCGATGGTGATCTCGATCAGGCCGTCGTCGGGAATGACCGGGCCGAAGCCCCGGGCGCTGATGGAGGTGGGGTGCGCCACGCTGGCCTCGGTGATCGAGGTGGTCACGAGCTCCCTTTTTTCACCATCGATCTCGACCGTAGCCCGGAAGGGCTCGACGTTCGCCTCTTCCGCCTTGCCGGCCTCGAAGCCCACCCCGCCGAGGCGATGATCAGGCCGAATCCAGCCCTGGCTTGGTGGTGATCACGGTGAGAAGAATCAGCGGCTCCAGCGACGAAGGGTTGCGGGCCAGTTCCTACTGGGGATTGCCCTGGCCCGGCAAGAAGCTGGAATTTCATTTCAGGTCAACGGCAGGTGATCTTTCAAAGATCTTTTAATCCTGGAAATGATGAACACCATCCCCGTTTCAGGAGCGTTCCCGTTGCAGCAACGTCCCAGCAAGTGGTGCAACTCAGGAGGGCCATGTTGCTCAGGTTTTTGCTGATCATGGCATTGGAGTTGACACTCTGACGGTGGTGGCTGTGAAGGATGTTGGTCTTCGCGGGGGCTCAGGCCGACGTCGGTCGCCCAAGGAGGCGTTGCCGTTGATCTTGCAGCGTAGAGTCGACTCCCTGCTCCATGGCTTGCACAACGATCAAGACAAGCCCTCTGCCCTTGCCCACGGCGGGTGCCAGCCACATCACGTGAGCCGAGTCACGCCACCACTCCTGCCGAGCCATGAACGATCTGCCCACCTGGGATCATCTCCTCCAGAACTATGTAGACCAGGCGGGCCGGGTGGATTACGAAAGCTGGAGAACCTATCACCCCCAGGCCCTCACCCACTGGCTGGCCAGCCAATCTGCCGAGACCCAAGACCGTCAGGATCACCTCGCCCACTGGATCAACCTCTACAACGCGTTCACCATCCAGGCTGTACTCTCGGCCTATCCAATCGTGTCGATTCGCCCCACCCTGATGGGCCTGCCAAACTGGATCGCGTTCCTGCGATTCTTCCAGCGGCGTGTGCATCGCCTTGGCGAGGAATTGTTCAGCCTGGCGCAGATTGAAAACAGGATGCTGCGCCAGCTCACCGGTGATCCCCGCATTCACTTCGCGATCGTCTGCGCCTCGGTGGGTTGTCCTCTGCTGCGGCATGAGGCCTACACACCGGAGCGGGTGGACGAGCAACTGGAGGAGGATGTGAACCGCTTCGTCAACAATCCCGCCAAGGTGCGATTCGATGTTGAGAGGGGCGTTCTGCACTGCAGCAAGATCTTCCAGTGGTACAAGGCTGATTTCCTCGCGGTGGCGCCTTCCCTGCCCGACTACATCCTTCCCCGCCTGGACGGCGTTTCGCTGCCGGATGTTCAACCCCGGGTCGCGTTCATCCCCTACGACTGGAGCCTGAATACGACTGGAGCCTGAATACGACTGGAGCCTGAATCAGCGAATGTCCTCGTAGAAACGTTTGAGGGGACCTGGTGGCATGCCCAGACCCCAGAGCATCCCGATGGAGAGATAGATCGCAGCGGCCTTGCCGGCGCCCCAGCGCTGCACCCGGCGGTCGGAACTGTTCACCACCCGGTTGATCAGCCGGAGGCGTCCCTGCTTCAGCAGCCGTAGGCAGAGATCGCCGTCCTCCAGGATCGGCAGTGCTTCGTTGAAGCCACCGACCTGCCAGAAGGTTGGCCGGCGACAGATCATCACCTGATCGCCGAACAGCAGCCGCAGTCCGCGCCAGTAGAGGTGTGGGCGAAACAGCAATGGCGCCAGATGGGTCTTGAGCAGGTTCAGGACCGAAATCCCCCAGCGGGTGGTGTCTTCTCCACTCATCAGCGATACGAAGCCCGCCCCGGCGATGGCCGGGTCCTCCAGCACCCGCTCCGCGATCGCCACAAGATCGGTGGGAACGAGGGTGTCGGCATGCAGAAAGCAGAGCAGGCTGCCGCTGGCCTGCCGCGCCCCTGCATTCATCTGGATCGCCCGGCCCGCCGATTCACATCGGAAGACCGCCACGCCTGCCGCCCTGGCGATCACCCGGGTGGCATCACAGCTGCCCCCATCCACCACCAGCACTTCGAGGGGCGGTGGATCGAGGGCACGCACATTCGCCAGCGTGCGTCCCAGGCTGGCGGCCTCGTTCAGGGTGGGAATGATGATCGACAACGGCGCCATGCCCAAGATTCACCGCCTTCTGGAAATCACGCTGTCTCAACCGGTTCACCACGGCCGCGCTGCGCACCCCCACCGCATAGCACACCAGGATCGGCCGCTCCTTCGGGGCTTGGCCCAAGGACCCTGAAACCGGAATCTGCTCCCCACCCCCGCGAAGCACCGTGCCCGGGAAGCCACTCACCTTGAATTCTGCGGCCGTGCGGGCATCGGGAATCAACCAGTCGCCGGCCTGGTGCTCTACCAGGATCTTTTGAAGTTGATCAGCTCGGATGGAGGGAACCGATGAATAACGCAACCGGATCCACTGCTTCAGGCAGAACCATATGAACCCGTTCATCGCCGGGCGCTTCGCAAACAAGCCAACAGCTGATCACCACGAGCCAGTGGTGAACAGCAGTTGCAACACCATGAATCCCGCCAGACAGGTAGCGGCCAGCAACGGGATTGTGTGCAGCACGAATGAGAAACCCTGGCTCTCCGGTCTACTCACGCCGCCTTCCCCAACCGCGCCGATGGAAGGACGGGTGTGGAGAACAACAGACACAATTACAGATGAAGTTGTGTTGCAGATTGCCTGGTGGTTGCCTCTCGTTACCTTCAGGACACGACCCAACGGTTAAGCCAGACCACGAAACGCCCCTCCACCAGCTCCGGCGCAACGTTAAGGGAGGTCGCAGGCTCTTTGATGGGGTCTGGATGGCATGGTCTTTGGCCCAATTTTGTTGCCTTAGGGAAGCTCTGGACAATACTTCCGCATAGTCAGTCGCGGTCCGCCAATTGTTCGGCTTGGACTATTTCAGCGCAGATCGGGCTGGAATGAGCCTGATCTCACCATGATTGGGGACTGGCCGCTTCCAT
>NZ_VNWP01000003.1 GCF_014224355.1 Synechococcus sp. BSA11S
CTGAGGACCCCGAATTCGAGACCTTCTACACGAAGAACATTCTTCTGAACGAAGGTCTGCGTGCCTGGATGGCACCGGCCGACCAGCCGCATGAAAACTTCGTCTTCCCTGAAGAGGTTCTGCCCCGTGGAAACGCCCTTTAATTCCTCCATGGTGGCCGTCGGGGGCAAAGACCTCGACTCCACCGGTTATGCCTGGTGGGCCGGCAACGCCCGCCTGATCAATCTCTCCGGTCGCCTGCTCGGCGCCCACGTGGCCCACGCGGGTCTGATGGTCTTCTGGGCCGGAGCGATGATGCTGTTCGAAGTGAGTCACTTCAGCTTCGACAAGCCGATGTACGAGCAGGGACTGATCCTGTTCCCCCACGTGGCCACTCTCGGCTACGGCGTGGGCCCCGGCGGTGAGGTCACCAGCCTCTACCCGTTCTTCGTGGTCGGTGTGCTGCACCTGATCAGCTCCGCCGTGCTCGGCCTCGGCGGCCTATACCACGCCCTGCGTGGCCCGGAGATCCTGGAGAACTACTCCTCGTTCTTCTCCCAGGACTGGCGCGACAAGAACCAGATGACCAACATCATCGGCTATCACCTCATCCTGCTGGGTGTGGGCTGCCTGCTGCTGGTGTTCAAGGCCATGTTCTTCGGCGGTGTCTACGACACCTGGGCGCCCGGTGGTGGCGACGTGCGCCTGATCACCAACCCCACCCTTGATCCGGGTGTGATCTTCGGTTATCTGTTCCGCGCCCCCTTCGGTGGTGAGGGCTGGATCATCGGGGTCAACTCGATGGAAGACATCATCGGCGGCCACATCTGGCTCGGCCTGATCTGCATCTTCGGCGGCATCTGGCACGTGATCACCAAGCCCTTCGGCTGGGTGCGCCGTGCCTTCATCTGGAACGGTGAGGCCTACCTGAGCTACAGCCTCGGTGCTCTGAGCTTCATGAGCTTCATCGCCTCGGCCTACATCTGGTTCAACAACACCGCCTACCCCTCGGAGTTCTACGGCCCCACCAACGCCGAAGCCTCCCAGGCCCAGAGCTTCACCTTCCTGGTGCGTGACCAGCGCCTCGGCGCCAACATCGGCTCTGCCATGGGCCCCACCGGCCTGGGCAAATACCTGATGCGCTCCCCCACCGGTGAGATCATCTTCGGCGGTGAGACCATGCGCTTCTGGGACTTCCGCGGTCCCTGGCTGGAGCCCCTGCGCGGCCCCAACGGCCTCAGCCTCGACAAGCTCCAGAACGACATTCAGCCCTGGCAGGTGCGTCGGGCTGCTGAATACATGACCCACGCTCCCAACGCCTCCCTCAATTCCGTGGGCGGCATCATCACCGAACCCAACTCGGTGAACTTCGTGAACGTGCGGCAGTGGCTCTCGGCCACCCAGTTCGTGCTCGCCTTCTTCTTCCTGGTGGGTCACCTCTGGCACGCGGGCCGCGCCCGCGCCGCCGCCGCCGGTTTCGAGAAGGGCATCGACCGTCAGGCCGAGCCCACCCTGGCCATGCCGGATCTCGACTGATCCTCTCCAGGCGCTTCGGCCCTGCAGCCATCGTCAACCCCTCGCCATGGCGGGGGGTTTTTTCATGGCCCGGCTGCCCAGAACGCCCAGATCTTCCGCTGATCGGCTCAGGTGAGCGGATATTCAGGGGAGTCGCTCTGGGCCAGCCAGCGGCGCAGCAGAGGCAGGCTCAGGCCGATCACGTTGCTGAAGCAGCCCTCGATGCGCTCCACCAGGGGAGCGCCCCGGCCTTCGAGGGCAAAGCCGCCGGCACAGCTCAGGGGCTCACCGGTGGCCACATAAGCGGCGATCGCCGCCTCACTGAGCTGCGCGAACTTCACGCGGGTGGTGACCGTGGCCAGCAGAGGCGTGGCTTCCGGCGCGGGCAGCAGGCAATGGCCCGTGTGCAGCTCCCCCCAGGAGCCGGCCATGCGCCGCCAGCGGCTGGTGGCTTCCTCGGCATCGCGGGGCTTGCCATACACGGCCCCGGCGAGCATGAACAGGGAGTCGCAGCCCAGCACCCCGCCCAGCCGCCCAGCGGCCGGCAGCACCAGCTCTCGCCCGACCGCCTCGGCCTTGGCCTGTGCCAGGGCCTGCACCAGCTGCAGGGGATCCGGGTCACGCCAGGCCTCCTCATCGACGCCGCTCACCTGCACCCGGTGGGGAATGCCCGCCTGCTCCAGCAGGCGCCGTCGCGCCGGCGAGGCGGAGGCCAGCACCAGTGGAGCCTGCACCATCGACAGCGGCCTCCTGGCCCTTCCACGATGCTCAGAATTCTCCCCTGACGGGGTGATCGGCCGAGTGAATGGCGGCGCGAATCACGCCCTGCGAAGCAGCCACGAGCACGGGGGCTGATCCGGGAGAATCGGGCCATGGATGGCTCCCTCTCCGGCACCCTCAACGATCCCCGCTCCCTGAACCGGGCCGCCAGTGCCCTGCGCTGCCTTCCTTTCCGGCGGGCGTTCTACGGGCTGCTCAGCGGCGAGGCGATCAGCAGCGAGGGGCTCAGCCGGCGAGCCGAACAGGCCGAGCTCACCGTCGCCCCCCTGAGCAGCGAGCGGGCTGAAGACCACTTCATCTGGTTGATCCGGGTGGGGGTGCTGCGCCGGGAGGTGGATGGCCAGGGGCTGACCGAGCGGGTGCGACTCACGCCGATGGGGCGGGACCTGCTGGAGCGCTGGAGTGAGGAGATCCCCCGGGCCGGCCTGCTGGAGCGCATCCGCCATGGGCTGCGCCGTCGCTGGCCGCGCCTGTGACGGCGCTGATGGTGCTGGGAACCAGCAGCGGCGCGGGCAAATCGCTGATGGCCGCTGCCCTCTGCCGGGTGCTGCTGCGCCGGGGCGAAACGCCACTGCCCTTCAAGGGCCAGAACATGAGCCTCAATGCCTGGGTGGATCCGGGGGGTGGCGAGATGGCCTACAGCCAGGCCCTGCAGGCCTGGGCGGCGGGTCTGGAGCCCATGGTGGCGATGAATCCCGTGCTGCTCAAGCCCCAGGGGGACAGCACCAGCGAAGTGATCCATCTGGGGCGCTCGGTGGGGGTGTGCCGGGCGGAGCACTACTACCGCGACTGGTTCCGCCCGGGCTGGGCGGCGATCCGCCAGGGCCTGAGCGATCTGCAGACCAGCCATCCAGGCGGTCGGCTGGTGCTGGAGGGTGCCGGCAGCCCCGTGGAGGTGAATCTGCAGGCCCGGGATCTCACCAACCTGCGCCTGGCCCAATTCCTGCGGGCCCGCTGCCTGCTGGTGGCCGACATCGAGCGGGGGGGAGTCTTCGCGCAGATCGTGGGCACCCTGGCACTGCTGCGGCCGGTGGAGCGCCCCCTGATCAGGGGCATCCTGATCAACCGTTTCCGCGGCCGGCGGGAGCTCTTCGACGAGGGCCGCAGCTGGCTGGAGCGCCACACCGGTCTGCCGGTGCTGGGGGTGATGCCCTGGCTCGATGAGCTCTTCCCTCCCGAGGATTCGCTCGACCTGCTGGAGCGCAAGGCGCGCAAACCCGACGCGGAGCTGGAGATCGCCGTGCTCCGCCTGCCCTCGATCAGCAACTTCTCCGATCTCGATCCACTCGAAGCGGAGCCCAGCGTGCGGCTGCGCTGGGTGCGCCCCGGAGAGGCGCTCGGCAACCCCGATGCCGTGGTGATCCCCGGCAGCAAGCAGACCCTGCGGGATCTGGAGGCCCTGCGCGCCAGCGGCCTCGGCGACGACCTGGGGCGGTATGTCTCCGGGGGCGGCCATCTCTTCGGCCTCTGCGGCGGCCTGCAGATGCTGGGCCGCAGCCTGCTGGATCCCCACGGCCTCGAAGGGGGTGGCGGCGGCGGTGAGCACGCCGGGCTCGGGCTGCTGCCCCTGATCACCCAGTACGGCAACAACAAGGCGACGCAGCAGGTCTGCGCCCCGGCCCTCTGGCCGCCGGGCAGCAGCCTGGCGCTGGAGGGATTCGAATTGCACCGGGGCCAGAGTGAGTGCCAGGAGCCGGACCGCTGCCAACCCATCGCCGAGCGCACGGGCCTCGGCTGGTGGAGGGCCGACCAGAACGGCGCCGTGGTGGCCGGCACCTATCTGCATGGGGTGTTCGACTCTGGCCCCTGGCGGCGGCGCTGGCTGAACCAGCTGCGCCTGCGCCGCGGGCTGAGCCTGCTGAGTGAGCGGCAGCCGCACCACGGCCAGCAGCGGGAGGCCCTGCTGGATCGTCTCGCCGAGGCCTTCGAAACCCACGTGAACCTGGCCCCCCTGCTGGATCAAGCGTGAAGCCCGCCGCCACACCGATCACCGTGCACTGGCCCGATGGGCGCAGCACCCAGGTGCTCCCCGGCACCGACTGGCTGCAGGCGGCCGCCGAAGCCGGCCAGACGATCCCCACCGGCTGCCTGGGGGGCAGTTGCGGGGCCTGTGAGATCGAGGTGAACGGCCGGGTGGTGCGGGCCTGCATCGCCACGGTGCCCGCGGCCCGCAGTGGCGAGCTGCAGGTGGAGCTGGCCAGTGATCCCTACTGGTGAGCCCGATCCGGCGGTGGGCCCTGTATCAGCCCGCCGCCGAGCACCAGCTCGCCGGCATAGAACACGGCCGCCTGGCCCGGGGTGATCGAGAACTGCTCCTCACTGAATTGCAGACGCCCACGAGCCGGCCGTCCGGAGGCCCGGTCGGCGTCGGTGGGCGCCATGGGGGTGAGCCGGGCGGCCACCGGTGCGCTGCGGTAGCGCACCTGCACCTCCAGCTCCAGGGGGCCATCGGGCGGGGGGATGGAGACCCAGTTGATCGCGCCCACCACGCAGGCGCCGCAGGCCGCCTCGGCTCGGGGAGCCACCACCACCCGGTTCATCGCCCCATCGAGGCGCACCACATGCAGGGGCTCGCTCCAGGCCACCCCCAGCCCCTTGCGCTGGCCGATCGTGAAGTGCTCGATGCCATCGTGCTCGCCCACCACCGTGCCGTCGGCCAGCACGATCTGGCCCTGGCGGGGCGGCAGGTAGGCATCGAGGAAAGCCTTCATCGAGCCGTGGTGATCGGCCAGGCAGAGATCCTGACTCTCGGGCTTGCGGGCGGTGCGCAGGCCGAGGGCTTCGGCCTCGAGCCGGGTGTCGGGCTTGGTGAGTTCCCCGAGCGGGAACACCAGCCGGGCCAGCACCGCCTGGGGCAGGTCGTAGAGGAAATAGCTCTGGTCCTTGTGGGCATCGAGGCCGCGCAGCAGCTGGTGGCGGCCGCTGCCGGCACCGGTGTCGGCGAGGCGGACCCGGGCGTAGTGACCGGTGGCGATGCGGCTGATCCCGAGTTCGGCCTCCGCCCACTCCAGCATCGGGGTGAATTTCACCTCCCGGTTGCAACGGGAGCAGGGCAGCGGGGTGACCCCGTCCCCATAGCCCTGAACGAGAAAGTCGACGATCTGCTGCTGGAAGCGCTCGCGGCTGTCGACCACGTGGTGGGGCACCCCCAGCTGCTCACATAGGCCGGCGGCATCCACCAGCCCCTCGGCGCAGCAGGCCCCCTTGCCACTCATCAGCCAGAGGGTGAGACCCTCCCCCTGCCAGCCGGCCGCCACCAGCAGCGCGGCGGTCAGGGAGCTGTCGACCCCACCGGAGAGGCCCACAGCCACCCGATGCTCCCCGGGCCAGGCGCGCAGACGCTCGAGCGCCGCCGCGCCGGCGGCGGTGACGGCGGCGGAGCCTTGGCCGGAGGCGGGGGCGGTGGTGGTCAAAACCGGAAGCCTCCGGAGCGGGGGAGGAACGAAACAGCAGGGCGGTGTTCCCATCATGGGACCGGGGCCCCGGCAACGGGGTCCCGCCTCCATCGCCCGTCCCAGGACCCCCGTGAGCAGCAGCGACCCGATCCACTGGCCCCTCAGGGACGCCGCCCACCTGCTGGTGCGCTCCGAGCAGATGGCGCAGCTGGAGCAACAGCTCTTCGACAGCGGGCTGCCGGTGGAAGCCCTGATGGAGAAGGCGGCTCTGACGATCAGCGCCCGGCTGCTGAGCGAGCCGGGAGCCCTGCGCGAGGGGGTGCTGGTGCTGGTGGGCCCCGGTCACAACGGCGGGGATGCCCTGGTGGTGGCCCGGGAGCTCCACCTGGCCGGGGTGACGGTGCGGCTCTGGAGCCCCTTCGAGCGTCAGAAACCGCTCACCGCATCCCATTGGCGCCATGCCCTCTGGCTCGGCATCGAGCGACTGAGCTCCACCCCTGATCCCGGCGAGGCTGCCCTCTGGATCGATGGGCTCTTCGGCATCGGCCAGCGGCGGGCACCGGGTGAAGCGATCGAGACCCTGCTGGCCGAGCGGGCGCGGCTGAGGCCGGGCCGGCTGGTGGCCATCGACACCCCCACCGGTCTCTGTGCCGACAGCGGCAGGCTGCTGGGGAGCTGGGCCGCCCGGGCGCGCAGCACCTACTGCCTCGGCCTGATCAAGCAGGGACTGGTCCAGGACCGGGCTCTGGCCTGGGTGGGACAGCTGGAGCGCCTGGATCTGGGGCTGCCGGCGGCGCTGCTGGCGAAGCTGCCCGCGGATCAGCCCCTGGGCCTGGGCGGCCCGGACCAGGCCAGCGCCCCACCCCTGGAGCCGGCGCCCGAGGTCGCCAAGTACGGCCGGGGCCGCCTGCTGGTGGTGAGCGGCAGCGCCGCCTACCCCGGCGCGGCCCTGCTCAGCCTGCTGGGGGCGAGCGCCAGCGGCTGCGGCAGCCTGCGCGCGGCCGTGCCCGAGCGGGTGGCCCAGCAGCTCTGGAGCCTGCTGCCCCATGTGGTTCTGGGGCCAGCACCGGGGGAGCCCGGCGCCCTGGAGCGGCTCGATGCGGTGCTGATCGGCCCGGGCCTTGGGCCGGCCGCCTCCTGGGAGGGGCCCGACAGCCCGCCGCTCTGGGGGGCCCTGCAGGCCTTCAGCGGGCTGTTGGTGATCGATGCCGATGGTCTCAACCAGCTGGCCGCCGGGGTGGCTGGCGACGCGATGGCCTGGCTGCAGGCGCGGCGTGGGCCCACCTGGTTGACACCCCATGGGGGGGAATTCGCCCGCCTGTTCCCTGATCTGGCCGGCGACGCGCCGCTGGAGGCCGCCGCTGCCGCTGCCGAGCGCAGTGGCGCGTCGCTGGTGCTCAAAGGGGCCCGCAGCGTGATTGCGGCGCCGGATGGAAGGCGCTGGCAGCTGCTGGAGGCGGCGCCGGAGGCCGCCCGGGCCGGTGCCGGCGATGTGCTGGCGGGATTCGCGGCGGGCCGAGGCGCCGTGGCGATCGCCGCCGGATCATCGCCGGGAGAAACCTCCAGCCTGGCTGCCGCCGCCCTGGCCCATGCCCAGGCGGGGCTGGCGGCCGGGCGACGGCTCGGTGCGGGTCAGGTGACTCCCCAGGCCCTGGCTGCGTCCCTGAGCCACTGATTGTGTCGTTTTACTTGCAGAACCTTGAAAGGTTGCTGAAGTCACATCGTTTTTGATGATCTTCATCAGACATTGAGGCGAACCTCCGGATTGGGCGCATGACAGCCTCCACCCTCAAGCCCCGCGAACAGCGGCGGCGGGGGAGCGATCCGATCAGCTGGTATCTGGGCACGATCGGACGGGTGCCCCTGCTCACGCCTGCCGAGGAGATCGAACTGGGCAACCAGGTGCAGGCCATGATGCAGCTGCTGGAAGCCGGGGTGCCGGATCCACCTCTCGTGCGCCAGCGACAGTTGCTGCGCCTGGGTCGTCGCGCCAAGGAGCGCATGATGAAGGCCAATCTTCGCCTCGTGGTCAGCGTGGCCAAGAAGTACCAGGGCAAAGGCCTTGAACTTCTGGATCTGATTCAGGAAGGATCACTCGGACTGGAGCGGGCGGTCGAAAAGTTCGATCCCACCCGCGGCTACAAGTTCTCCACCTATGCCTTCTGGTGGATCCGCCAGAGCATGACCCGGGCGATCGCCTGCCAGTCGCGCACGATCCGCCTGCCGGTGCATCTGAGCGAGCGCCTCAGCGCCGTACGCCGGGTGAGCCTGGAGCTGGCCCACAAGCTCGGGGCCATGCCCAGCCGCAGCGAGATCGCCGAGGCCATGGCGATTCCGATCGAGGAGCTCGATGGGCTGTTGCGCCAGTCGCTGACCACCTCCAGCCTGGATGCGCCGGTGAATGGCGAGGAAGGGCGCAGCTTCCTCGGTGATCTGATCGCCGATTCCAGCCACGAGGAGCCCCTTGATCAGGTGGAACGGGGCATGCACCACGAGCAGCTGGAGCGCTGGCTGAGCCACCTCAGCGACCAGGAACGCCAGGTGCTTGCCCTGCGCTTCGGGCTGGATGGCCGGGAGCGCAACACCCTGGCTGAAATCGGTCGGCAACTGAAGGTGTCCCGCGAGCGGGTGCGCCAGGTGGAGCTCAAGGCGCTGCGCAAGCTGCGCGGCCTCACCAGCCGCCTGCCCAGCCAGCTCTGACTCCCACCCCGGGCGGGGTCAGTCCTCAGCCCAGATGTAGCGGGTGAGTTCGCCAGGATCGGGCTCGGGGGCGCCGACGGCGAACTCCACGGCATCGGCCACTTCGGCGTCGATCTCCTTCTCGATCGCCTTCAGCTCCTCAGCGGTGGCCAGTCCGTGGGTGGTGAGATGGGCCGCCAGTGCCTTGAGCGGATCCCGCTTGGC
Organism: Synechococcus sp. BSA11S; assembly: GCF_014224355.1. Classification (GTDB taxonomy): domain Bacteria; phylum Cyanobacteriota; class Cyanobacteriia; order PCC-6307; family Cyanobiaceae; genus Regnicoccus_A. The sequence goes on from NZ_VNWP01000003.1 coordinate 8,574, forward strand.
CCAGAACTCCTTCTCCACTTCGCTGCGCAGCTCGTCGGGATCGGCCAGGGAATGGCCACGGAAGCGGTAGGTGAGGCATTCCAGCAGGGTGGGACCCTCACCGGCCCGGGCCCGCTCCACGGCGCGCTGGGCGGCGGCGCGCACCGCCAGCACATCCATGCCGTCGACCTCCTCACCCGCCATGCCGAAGGAGGCGGCCTTGCGCCAGATCTCCGGATCGCTGGTGGCCCGGTCGTGGGCCATGCCGATCGCCCATTTGTTGTTCTCGACGACGAACAGGATCGGCAACTTCCAGAGCGCCGCCATGTTCAGGCATTCGAAGAACTGTCCGTTGTTGCAGGTGCCGTCTCCGAAAAAGGCGGCGGTCACGGCGTCACTGTCGGCCTCGCCGAGGGCCTCACGCTTGTAGCGGCTGGTGAAGGCGGCACCGAGGGCCACCGGAATGCCCTCACCGATGAAGGCATAGCCCCCGAGCAGATGGTGCTCACGGGAGAAGAGGTGCATCGATCCGCCACGCCCTTTGCTGCAGCCCGTGGCCTTGCCGAACAGCTCACTCATCACCTCCCGGGCCGGCACCCCGGCGCTGAGGGCATGCACGTGGTCGCGGTAGGTGCTGCAGAACCAGTCGTGCTGGGCCCGCATGGCCTTGATCACCCCTGTGGAGACGGCTTCCTGCCCGTTGTAGAGGTGAACGAAGCCGAACATCTTGCCCCGGTAGTACATCTCGGCGCACTTGTCTTCGAAGCGGCGACCCAGGGTCATGTCGCGGTAGAGGGTGAGGCCCTCATCGCGGCTCACGGTGGCCGGCCCGGCCGGGTAAAGCGCCGCCAGGCGTTCGGCATGGCTGCCGGCGGCAGCAGCCCCGTCGGCTGCCGGTTGGAGAGTGGCGGCGATCTCCTGAGTCATGGCAAGGGAGTCGGGGCTTTTGATCACGACTGTAGGGGGAGGGCCAGGCTGGAAAGGTCAAAACCGATGCCACTGCCTACACTCGCCCCAACACCCAGGATCAAGGGTCCGCGAGCTGCCGGGGTTGGAACTGCCGATCGACCACTTTCGTCTGCTCGGTGTGAGCCCGGCCAGCGATGCCCAGACCGTGCTGCGCACCCTGCAGCATCGGCTCGAGCGGGCACCGGACCAGGGCTTCACCCTGGAGACGATCCGGGCTCGCGCCGACCTGCTGGAGACCAGCGCCGACGTGCTCTCCGATTCGCAGCGCCGCCAGGCCTACGAGGCCCAGCTGATGGCGATCGAACAGGGGGGTGAGGGCGAAGGGGTGGCGGCTGGCCTCGATGTCGCCCCGTCGAAGGAGATCGGCGGGCTTCTGCTGCTGCTGGAAGCCGGGCTGCCATCGGAGGCCTTCAAGGCCGCCTTCAACTGCCTGCAACCGCCCCAGGCTCCGGCCCTGGGCAGCGGCCGAGAGGCTGATCTCTGCCTGCTGGCCGCTCTGGCCTGCCGCGCCGCCGCCTCCGAGCTGCGCGACCAGCGCCATTACGAGGCCGCGGCCCATGCGCTGCAGCAGGGCATCCAGCTGCTGCAGCGCATGGGTCAGGTCCCTGATGAGCGGGTGAAGCTGGCGGGCGACCTGCACGGGCTGCTCCCCTTCCGCGTGCTCGGCCTGGTCAGCCGACCGCTCACCGCCACTGCTGAACGAGCCGAAGGACTCGAGCTGCTCGAGAGTCTGGTGAAGCGCCGCGGAGGACTGGAGGGCCAGCAGGACCCCAGCCTGCCCCAGGAGGACTTTCAGGCCTTCATGAAGCAGATCCGGCTCTTTCTCACCGTCCAGGAGCAGGTGGATCTGTTCGGCCGCTGGGCCGAAAACGGATCGGAGGCCGCGGGGTTCCTGGCGAGCTGCGCCCTCACCGCCTCAGGCTTCGCCCAGCGCAAGCCCGAGCGCATCGCCGCCGCCCAGACCCGCCTGCAGGCCCTGGGCCAGCCTGGTGTCGAGCCCCTGCTGGCCTGCCTGCATCTCCTGCTCGGCCAGATCGAGCAGGCCCTGGACCGTTTCGGTTCCGCAGCGGCTCCGGAGCTGAAGGCCTGGGCCGCGGAGCAGTCCGACGACCCCCTGGCCCAGCTCTGCTCCTACTGCCGCGACTGGCTGAGCCGCGACGTGCTCCCCGGTTACCGCGACATCGAGGTGGATGCCGATCTCGATGCCTACTTCGCCGATCGGGATGTGCAGGCCTTCGTCGAGCAGCAGGATCGCCGCCAGGCCCGCGGCCAGGCCGGCGACTTGAAAGCCATCGATCCCCTCGCCGCGGGGGACGCCGCCTGGGCGCGACCCGAGCTCGACCTCGAAAGCAGCCTCCCGCCACCCCCCTGGATCGACCCCGGGGCCACCGAAACGGCTGAGCCTCTCCGTCCTCCTGATCAGGGGCAGGCCAGAGGAGAGCAGGCCAGTCAGCCCCGGCCCCGGTCCACCAGGCCGAAGGCCGTGCTCTGGATCGCGCTGGCGGCCGGGATCGCCCTGATCGCCGGCCTCTGGCTGCTGAGGCGTCCCCGGCCTGAGGCCGCCCCGCAGCCGCCACCGCCCGTCAGCAGCCAGGCCCCCAGCCCAAGCCCACCGGCACCCCCGCAGACTGCCGCCCCGGTCCCCCTCACCAGCGCCAACCCCAGCCAGGACGATGTGCGCCGTCTGCTGGAGAGCTGGCTGGCGGCCAAGGCGGCGCTGCTGGATGGGCGTTCCACGGCCGCCGACCTCGATCAGCTGGCCCGCCCGGCCCTGGTGCGTGAGCTGCGCTCCCAGGCCCGCAGGCTGGAAGCCAGAGGCCAGCGCCAGAAGATGGAGGCCACGATCCGGCAGTTCTCGCTCACCGACCGGAGCCCGCGGCGGATCGAGGCCGATGTGCAGCTCGACTACAGCGAGGAGATCCGCTCAGGCGACAAGGTGATCGAGCCCAGGACCAGCGCCGACCTGCGCAACATCTACGTCTTCGGCCGCGACGGCGGCACCTGGAAACTGGCCGATTTCCGCCGACGCTGAGGGGCCCCTGGCCTGATCGGCAGCGTCCCTGCCGTTGTGTCAGGGTCTTTGGGAACGATTGATCCTGCGGGTCACCCCTTCTGCGTCACCATGTTCGACGAGCTGTCCCAGCGTTTTGAGGATGCGGTCAAGAGCCTGAAGGGCCAGGACCGGATCACGGAAAGCAACGTGGAGGGGGCCCTCAAGCAGGTGCGTCGTGCCCTGCTCGAGGCCGATGTGAGCCTGGAGGTGGTCAGGGGGTTCATCGACGAGGTGCGCGCCAGGGCGGTGGGCGCCGAGGTGGTGCGTGGCGTCAGCCCCGATCAGCAGTTCATCCAGCTGGTGCATCAGGCCCTGGTGGAGGTGATGGGCGGTGAGAACGCCCCGCTGGCGGTGGCGGATCAGGCCCCCACCGTGATCCTGATGGCGGGCCTGCAGGGCGCCGGCAAGACCACCGCCACCGCCAAGCTCGGTCTGCACCTGAAGGAGCAGGGAAAACGGGCACTGATGGTGGCCGCCGATGTCTACCGGCCCGCCGCCATCGACCAGCTGCAGACGCTGGGGGCGCAGATCGGCGTGGAGGTGTTCAGCCTGGGGGCAGACGCCAGGCCCGAAGACATCGCCGCCGCCGGCATCGCCAGGGCGAAGGAGGAGGGCTTCGACACCGTGCTGGTGGACACCGCCGGCCGGCTTCAGATCGACGCCGGGATGATGGAGGAGATGGTGCGGATCCGCCAGGCCGCGGCACCCGATGAGGTGCTGCTGGTGGTGGATTCGATGATCGGCCAGGAGGCGGCCGAACTCACCCGCGCCTTCCATGAGCAGGTGGGCCTCACCGGTGCGGTGCTCACCAAGCTCGACGGCGACTCCCGCGGTGGCGCCGCCCTCTCGATCCGCAAGGTGAGCGGTGCCCCGATCAAGTTCATCGGCACCGGCGAGAAGGTGGAGGCCCTGCAGCCCTTCCACCCCGAGCGGATGGCCAGCCGCATCCTGGGCATGGGCGATGTGCTCACCCTGGTGGAGAAAGCCAGCAAGGAGGTGGAGCTGGCCGACGTGGCGCGCATGCAGCAGAAGCTGCAGGAAGCCTCGTTCGACTTCTCCGATTTCCTGCAGCAGATGCGCCTGATCAAGCGCATGGGCTCCCTGGGCGGCCTGATGAAGCTGATCCCCGGCATGAACAAGATCGACGACGGCATGCTCAGGCAGGGGGAGGACCAGCTCAAGAAGATCGAGGCGATGATCGGCTCGATGACGGCAACCGAGCGGGAACAGCCCCAGCTGCTGGCGGCCCAGCCCTCGCGCCGGCGGCGGATCGCCTCCGGCAGCGGCCACAGCCCGGCCGATGTGGACAAGGTGCTGGCCGACTTCCAGAAGATGCGTGGCTTCATGCAGCAGATGACCCGCGGCGGCATGCCAGGGATGCCAGGGATGCCCGGAATGCCGGGCATCCCTGGCATGGGCGGTGGGCTTCCGGGGATGCCGGCGCCGGCGCCGGCGGGGCGGGGCGGCGGCTCCCGCAAGGCCAGCCGTCCCCCCAAGAAGCGCAAGGGATTCGGCCAGCTCTGAGGGGCGGCAGGGTAAAGTGCTTGTTTGGCGTGTGATTCCACCGCCAGGCGGAGTTTCCGCCCAACCCAAACACCAAGTCAGCAAGGCAAGGCCACGATGATCAAGCTCCGCCTGAAGCGGTTCGGCAAGAAGCGGGAAGCGAGCTTCCGCCTGGTGGCCACCAACAGCACCTCCCGCCGGGACGGTCTGCCGCTCGAGGAGCTGGGCTTCTACAACCCCCGCACCAAGGAAACCCGCCTCGACGCCGAGGCGATCCGCGTGCGCCTGGGCCAGGGGGCCCAACCCACCGACACCGTCCGCTCCCTGCTCGAGAAGGGCGGGCTGATCGAGAAGACCATCCGTCCGGGTGAGACCGTCGGCAAGGCCAAGCAGGCCGCCGGCCGCGAAGCCGCCGTCAAGGAAGCCGCCAAAGCCGCAGCCGCCGCAGCTCCTGAGAGCGAAGCCAGCAGCGCCGATGCCTGAGCGGACGCCCCATGGCCGGGGCTGAAACGCTTCCTCGCTTCTCGATCGATCTTCCCCACCAGGAGGGAGCCCTTGCCCTGGCCGGCGAGGCAGAAGCCAACCTGCATCGCCTCGAGGCCCTCACCGGCGCCTCCCTGGTGCTGCGGGGGTTGCAGCTGGTGATGCAGGGCAGGCCCCCCCAGCTGGAGCGGGCCTCGGCCCTGGTGGAGTTGCTCCGGCCCCTCTGGGGAGAGGGTCAGGCGATCAGCACCGTCGATCTGCAGACAGCCCTCACCGCCCTCGACACCGGTCGCAGCAGCGAACATCGCGAGCTCTCCCAGCAGGTGCTGGCCCGCAGCCAGAGCGGCAGACTGCTGCGCCCCCGCACGGTGCGCCAGAAGAGCTACGTGGAGGCCATGGAGCGCCACGACCTCACCCTGGCCCTGGGTCCGGCCGGAACCGGCAAGACCTTCCTGGCCACGATTCAGGCCGTGCGCATGCTCCAGGAGCGGCGGGTGGAGCGCCTGATCCTCACCCGCCCCGCGGTGGAAGCCGGCGAGCGGCTGGGGTTTCTGCCGGGGGATCTGCAGCAGAAGGTCGACCCCTACCTGCGGCCCCTCTACGACGCCCTGCATGGCCTGCTGGGGGCGGAGCGCACCGGCGCCCTGCTCGAGAAAGGGGTGATCGAGGTGGCGCCACTCGCCTACATGCGCGGCCGAACGCTGGCCGATGCCTTCGTGATCCTCGACGAGGCCCAGAACACCACCACCGCCCAGATGCGCATGGTGCTCACCCGGCTTGGGGAGAACTCACGCATGGTGGTCACCGGGGATCCCACCCAGTCGGATCTGCCCAGGGATCAGCTCAGTGGCCTGGTGGAGGCCGCCGGGGTGCTGGCGGGCGGGGGGGGCGTCGCGATCTGCCACCCCCCCGCCGCCGACGTGGTGCGCCCCCCCCGGGTGCGGCGGCTCGGGCAGGCCTCCGCCCGCCGCGACGGCGGCGGGGCGCCGCGGACGTCCCAGCGGGGATAGGGAGATCCGCACACGTCCGCCCTGCCGGCACTGGCAGGATGGTGGGAACCGAAATCACTGGTCCCATGCCAGCCAGCAGCAATTTCCAGGAAGCGATCCGCGAGGCCCAGCAGGGCGCTCTGGTCGGTCCCAATGTCGTCAACAAGGCGCTGCCCTACGTGGGCGGTGGCATGGTGCTCACCGCGGCCGGCGTGATTGGCGGTCTCTCCCTGATGGCCAGCAGCCCCGGGCTGTTCATGCCCCTGTTCTGGGTGGCCCTGATCGGCAACTTCATCCTCTTCTTCGTGGCCCAGAACGCGGCCACCAAGGGCAACACCGGCACCGCCCTCCCGATCCTCACGGTCTACAGCCTGATCACCGGCTTCACCCTGAGCGGGATCGTGGCCTACGCCCTCAACGTGGCCGGAGTGGGTGCCATCGGCACCGCCACCCTGGCCACCGGCATCACCTTCCTGATCGCCTCGGTGGTGGGTCGTCGCATGAGCGACTCCATCGGTCAGGCCCTGTCCGGTGTGGTGGGCCTGGGCATCCTCGGCCTGATCATCGCCATGGTGGTGCAGCTCGTGGGAGGCCTGTTCATCCCGGGTTTCGGGGGGAGCGGTTTCGAGCTGCTGATCGCCGGTTTCGGCACCGTGCTGTTCGTGGGAGCCGCTTTCCTCGACTTCTACACGATGCCGCGCACCTACAGCGACGACCAGTACCTGGCCGGCGCTCTGGGCATGTATCTCACCTACATCAACCTGTTCATCTTCATCCTGCGCCTGATCATTGCCCTCAACGGCGGCGGTCGTCGCGACTGAACGGCTGAGCGACAGATCGCCTCAGGCGTCGGCCACCGCCAGCACAGCTGCGCGAATGGCCCGGCGCTGGGCTGGGTCGTACCCCCAGCGATCAAGGAAGGTCACGTCGTCGCCGGATCCGCCCGCACCGGCCAGCAGCACCTCCAGCCGTTTCTTGACGGCCATCGGCTCGAGCAACCGCAGCAGCTCCGTGCAGCGGCGAGACACCCGCTCCGAACGGGCCTGCTGGGCCTGATCATCCGCGCGCTGGTGGTGCAGCGCCATCGCCGTGCTCATGGCCAGGTTGCGGGCGGTGAGATCCACCACCCCATCCCCGGCCTGGCGCAGGCTGAGCACCAGGGGCTCCGGCAGGCGGTCCATCAGGGGCGCGTCGTGGGTGAGGGCCACCACGAAAAAGCCTCGGGCTCCATCGAGGCTGGCCACCAGCTCCCCCACCCGATCCGCCAGCACCTCATCGCTGAGTTCACCGTTCTCCCAGTGGCCCAGCCAGGCCGCCGCGATCTCCATCGCCTGGGGAAAGGTGGGGGTGGCAGGAGTGGACGCCGACATCACGAACCGCTGGGCTGGCACTGTTGAGGTTATGGACAAGCCGGGCCCCCGTGAGACCGACCTGGAGAAGCAGCCCGGCGAGGGCCTTCCCCTGCAGCTGCCCCAGCAGGCCCCCGACGGCTTCCGCTCCGGCTTCGTGGCCCTGATCGGGCGCCCCAACGTCGGCAAATCAACCCTGCTCAACCGCCTGGTGGGCGAAAAGGTGGCGATCACCTCCCCGCTGGCCCAGACCACTCGCAACCGTCTGCGCGGGATCCTCACCACCGCCGGCGCCCAGCTGGTGCTGCTTGACACCCCCGGCATCCACAAGCCACACCACCTGCTGGGGGAACGTCTGGTCAAAAGCGCCCGCGGGGCGATCGGCGAAGTGGACGTGGTGCTGCTGCTGGTGGACGGCAGCGAACCGGCCGGCCGGGGCGACGGGTTCATCGTGGAGCTGCTGCGTCACAGCCGGGCGCCGGTGCTGGTGGCGCTCAACAAGAGTGATCTCGTGGACCCCGCCAGGGCCGGCGAGCTGGAGGCCAGCTACCGGGAGCTGCTGGCCCTCTCCGACCGGCGGGCCGACCCGGCCGATCCCGGGCAGACCCGCAGCGGCTGGCCCCTCCTGCCCTGCAGCGCCAGCACCGGGGCGGGCTGCCCGGAGCTTGTGGAGGCCCTGGCCGCGCGGCTGCCCCTCGGCCCCCACCTCTACCCGCCGGATGCGGTCAGCGATCAACCCGAGCGGTTGCTGCTGGCGGAGCTTATCCGCGAGCAGGTGCTGACCCTCACCCGCGAGGAGGTGCCCCACTCCGTGGCGGTGCAGGTGGAGCGGATCGTGGAAGACGGCAAGCGCATCGCCGTGCTGGCCACGGTGCTGGTGGAGCGCTCCAGCCAGAAGGGAATCCTGATCGGCAAACGGGGCCAGATGCTCAAGGAGATCGGCAGCGGCGCCAGGGCCCAGATGCAGAAGGTGTTCAACGGGCCGGTGTACCTGGAGCTGTTCGTGAAGGTGGTGCCCAACTGGCGGCGCAACCCGGCGCGGCTGGCGGAACTCGGCTACCGCGGCGACTGAAAAGTGCGGCAACTGAAGAGTGCGGCGACTGAAGATCGCAGCGACTGAGAGGATGAACCGCCAGCCCGCTCCCCCGCCGTGACCGGCACCAGCCCTGCCTTCCCCCCCGAGGACCTGCCAGCCTTTCTCGACCTCTGCGCCGGCCAGTGGATGGTGCTTCGCAGCCAGATGGAGGCCAGTGCGGCCGCCACGGGCGACGACGACGCCTGGCATGACAGTCACCGCGGCGAGCTGGCGGTGGCCCTGCTGCCCGCTGCGCCGGGCCGTTCCCTGGGGGGGCTGGAGGTGACCGCCCCCGATGGTCTCTCCCGCCTGCTGGGCTTCGAGGCCGGCGGCAGCCTGCTGGGCTCCGAGGGCAGCATCGGCCACTGGCAGCTGTGGCCCGACGGCAGCCTGGAGCTGGTGATCACCAGCGGCGATCAGGAGCAGCGGGAGCGCATCTGGTTCACCAAACCGAACCTGCGCCTGCGCAGCATCATCGTCCACGGCGCCGATGGTCAGCCCGAGCAGGCCAGCTTCTGCTCGGAGATCAGGCGCGTCAGCCGCCCGGCCCCGGCGGAGTCCTGAGCGCGATGCGGCTGGATGTGGTGAGCCTGGCCCCCGAGTCGTTCGCGCCGCTGGCCAGCCTCGGCGTGATCGGGCGGGCCTTCAGCGCCGGCATCGCCGAACTGCACACCCACAACCCCCGCGATCACGCCAGCGATCGGTACCGCAAGGTCGACGATCAGCCCTACGGCGGTGGGGCGGGCATGGTGCTCAAGCCGGAGCCGGTGTTTGCGGCCTTCGAGGCGATTCCCGTGCTGGAACGGCGCCGGGTGCTGCTGCTCAGCCCCCAGGGCCAGCCCCTGCGCCAGGGCGACCTGCAGCGCTGGGCCCGCGAGCACGACCAGCTGGTGCTGCTCTGCGGCCACTACGAGGGCTTCGACGAGCGCATCCGCATCCTGGCCGATGAGGAGGTGTCGCTCGGAGATTTCGTGCTCACCGGCGGCGAGCTGGCGGCGATGGTGCTGATCAACGGGGTGGTGCGGCTGCTGCCGGGCACGGTGGGCAGCGCGGCGTCACTGGTGGAGGAGAGCCACAGCGGCCTGCTGCTGGAGCATCCCCACTACACCCGCCCGGCCGAATTCCGGGGCCTGGCGGTGCCGGAGGTGTTGCGCAGCGGCGACCACGGCGCCATCGCCCGCTGGCGGGCCGGGCGGCAGCAGGAGCGCACCCGCCTGCGGCGCCCTGACCTCTACCAGCGCTGGCTGCAGACAGCCAACCGCCAGGATGGATCCATGCAGATGCGGATCGGCAACGGCTACGACATCCACCGGCTGGTGCCGGGGCGCCCCCTGATCCTGGGGGGGCTGACCCTGGAGCATCCCGCCGGTCTCGGCCTCGATGGTCACAGCGATGCCGACGTGCTGGTCCATGCCCTGATGGATGCCCTGCTGGGGGCCCTCAGCCTGGGCGACATCGGCCAGCACTTCCCCCCCGACGATGAGCGCTGGCGGGGTGCCGACAGCCTGGTGCTCCTGGAGCAGGTGGTGGCCCTGGTGCAGGCGCGGGGCTGGCGGGTGGTGAATGTCGACACGGTGGTGATTGCCGAGCGCCCGAAGCTGCGGCCCCACATCGCCGCCATGCGCGCGGCGATCGCCCGGCGCATGGGCCTCGATCCGGATCAGGTGGGCATCAAGGCCACCACCAACGAGACCCTCGGTCCCACCGGGCGGGAGGAGGGGATCGCCTGCCACGCCGTGGCCCTGCTGGAGCCGTGCGGTGGCGGGAATGGGTAGGGTCTGCGCCCTGACACTGCTGCTGTTGGCCATGCTCCTGGGTGTGATGCCCACCGCCGTCGCCGCAGCCGGCCAGACCCAGATGGAGCCAGCTCAGCCAACCCAGGGGGCCAGCAGCGAACAGGTGGTGGTGGAGGTGTTGCGCCTGAAGGTGCCGGCCGTCGATCGCGAGCCCTGGCTGGAGGCGGAGCGGCAGAGCTGGGAGCCGTGGTTGCGCCGGCAGAGTGGTTTTCTCGAGCGGCGGATCTACTGGGATGCCGCCGGCGAAGAGGGGCTTCTGCTGATCCACTGGGCCAGCCGCCGCCAGTGGCAGGGCATCGCCGACGCCGAGGTGCAACGGGTCCAGCAGCGCTTCGACGAGCTGGCGCGGCAGGGGACCGGCCGCAGCGACCCCCATCCCTTTCCCCTGCTGTTCAGCGGTGAACTGATCCCCCAATGACCACGCCCGAGCCCCTGGCGCGGCTGGATCTGGGGCGGCGCCAGCGGCTGGGGATGGTGGAGGCGGTCTGGGGCGAGAGCAAGGACGTCGATCAGATCGTGACGATCCTCGAGCGCCTGCACGAGGCCGGCGAGCTGGCCCTGGTGACCCGGGTGGCTGAGGGGAAGGCGTCGGCCATTCAGGAGTGGCTGCAGCGCCAGAGGCCCCAGCTTGCCGGCGAGCTGCGGCACCACAGCCAGGCCCGCTGCCTCACCAGCGGCCCCATCCCGGCCGCGGATCCGGCCCTGGGCCTGGTGCAGGTGCTCTGCGGCGGCACCAGCGATCTGCCCGTGGCCCACGAGGCCCAGCTGGCCCTGCGCTGCCATGGGGTGACCACCGAGCTGGTGGTGGATGTGGGCGTGGCCGGTCTGCACAGGCTGCTGGATCAGCTGCCGCGGCTGCGCGGCGCCCGGGTGCTGATCGCCTGCGCCGGCATGGAAGGCGCCCTGCCCACGGTGCTGGCCGGACTGCTGCCCCAGCCGGTGATCGGCGTTCCGGTGTCGGTGGGCTACGGCGTGAGCGCCGGTGGGGTGGCGGCCCTGAACGGGATGCTCGCCAGCTGCGCCCCTGGACTCAGCGTGGTGAACATCGACAACGGCTATGGAGCCGCCATGGCGGCCCTGCGCATCCTGCTGGCCCTCAGAGGTGCTGCAGCTGCGGATAGGCCGTGAGCAGCTCCTCGGTGCTGAGCACTTCCCCCTTGCCCTCGGGCTGCCAGATCACCTCCAGGGCGATCAGGTCGCTGACCGAGACCGCCCCGATCACGCCGAGGGCATCCCGCAGACCGTCGGCGGTGGTGAAGGGCTTGAGCGGGATGCGGCCCCGGCTGGCCACCAGCAGGGTGACCGCGATGAAGTCGCTGGCCGCATCGGTGGGGCCACTGGCGGCCGCTTCATCCTGGAAGCGCTGACCACGCACGTTGGAGGTGACCTCACTGCGCAGCTTGCTGCGCTCGGTCATCGAGAGGCGGTTGAAAGTGGATTCAGCCGTGGCGAAGGGGACCTGGCCCAGTTCGCTGTTGGCGTAGACCCAGAGTTCGGGCTGGCGCAGCAGGGAGAGGCTGGTCTCCTGGAGCAGCCGCTGCAGGCCGGCGCTGCCGGTGGTGTCTGCCGTGGCGGCCAGGCGGCGCAGATCGTCCTGGAGCTCCCGGGCGGAGGCCAGCAGGCCCACCTGCAGCTGGGCGATGGTGACCGGACCGTCGGCGCGGGGAGCCGCGACCAGACGGCCACCCTCCCCGCCGGTCATGGAACCGCCAGCGCCGCGCAGGGCGTTGACGAGAAAACCGGCGATCGCCATCAGGATCAGGAAACCGAACAGCCCCCCACCGCCGAATCCGAAGATGGGGATCAGGAAGGGGAAGCCGATGCCGCCGCCGTATCCACCGCGGTACCCGCCACCGCCGTAGCCGCCCCGGTAGCCGCCGCCACCGCCGCTGTAGCTGCGGGGAATGGAGGGCGCTGAGCGGAAGCTGCCGCCGCCGATGCGCCCGCCGCGGGCCGCCCAGCTGGGCGACGGCGACGAGAGCAGCAGCAACCCACAGACCAGCAGGGGCATCAGAGCCACCATGGTCAGCCGGCGCAGCCTCAGGAAGGCGATCGGGAAGGGACGAGGGGACACAGGTGTCACCCGAAGCAAGTGCGCCGAATCTAGGAACCACCCCCCACGATGGTGACCACCTCGAGTACGGCGTCCTCGCCAACGGCCTGCTCAGCCCAGGCGGTGCGGGGCAGAATCACACCGTTGAACTCCACCACCACCAGCCGCGGTTCATAGCCGAAGTGCCGCAGCACCTCCAGCAGATGCAGGCCTGAGGGGCAGGGGCGCGCTTCCCCGTTGAGCTGGATCGTGACGCCACCGCCGGCCCTGCCGGTGTCGCTCATGCCTCCTCCTGCAGGGCCTCGAGCAGCTCGTGGCTGGCCCTGTGCGGATCTTCGGCCTCGATGATCGCCCGCACCACCGCCACCCGCCGACCGCCGGCCGCGAGCACCGGCGGCAGGGTGGTGGCCTCAAGTCCGCCGATGGCGAAGAAGGGAATCGGGCTTTCAGCGGCCGCCTGGCTCACGTAGGCCAGTCCCACGGGGTCTCGCCCCGGCTTGGTGGGGGTGGCGTTGATGGGGCCGACACCCACGTAGTCGCAGCCATCGGCCACCGCCTGGCGCAACTGCTCGATCCGCTGGGTGCTGCGGCCGATCAGGCGATCGGGGCCCAGCAGGCGCCGCGCCTCGGCGGGGGGCAGATCCCCCTGGCCCAGGTGCACCCCATCGGCCTGCACCGCCAGAGCCAGATCCACCCGGTCGTTGACGATGAACAACGCGCCATAGCGGGAGCAGAGCTGACGCAGGGCGCGGGCTTCCTGCCAGCGCTGCAGGTCGTCGGCCTGCTTGGCGCGGTACTGAACCAGGCGCACCCCCGCCTCCAGGGCCGCGGTCACGGTTGCAAGCAGGCGGGGCGACGGGCTGGTGATCAGGTACAGATGGCAGCGCAGCAGCTGGTCACGGCGTCCAGCGGCGGCGCCGCAGGCCCGCATCAGATCCACCTCCAGGTCGTAGAGGGCGTAGCGGATCGCAGCGGCCTCGGCCGCCAGCTGAGGATCATGGCCGCGACTGAACTCCTCCAGCACCCGCAGGGCCTCCTGGGCCCTGCCGGCGTTGGCAGCCACCACCTGCACCGGTTGCTGCCGCTCGCTCTGGGCGGGATGGGCCAGGCCGGCGCCCCCGTCGCTGGCGGTGTGGCGGGCGGCCTTGTAGGCGGCGCGGTGGCAGCGACCCAGGCGGTGGCGCAGGTCCTTGAGGCGGGCCACCAGATCCTGGCGATCGAGGCCGAAGCGGCACCAGTCTTCCAGCACCCGCAGACCTTCGCGGGCGCGATCGAGGTTGGCGTCGAGCAGGCGCAGTACGGCCGGCTCAGGCGTCGTCGGGGCGGCATTCACGGGATCGGAACCTGCGTAAGGTGGGGCCGACTCCAGGGCAGACGGCAATGGATTTCGGTGGCGGTGACAGCCCGATGCTGGTGCTGATCTCAGGAATTCTGCTGCTCGGAGGGATTGCCGCCTTCATCGGCTGGGGCCTGAGCAACGCCTACGCCCCCTGAAGCTTCAGGTCCGAGCAGGCTGCGGGCCAGCGATGCGTCCACACCGATCTGGCGGCTGAGCTCCTCGAGGCCGGCAAACCGTTGCTGGCGGCGCAGCAGCTGCACCGGCTCCACCTCCAGATCCCGTCCCACCAGGTCCAGCTCCCGATCGAGCAGGTGCACCTCCACCGCCGAAGGGGCCAGGGGATCCACCGTGGGCTGGGGGCCCAGGTTCATCACCGCCGCCATGGCTTCACCGCAGGGCAGCAGCGCCTGCCCCCCGCCGGCCGGGGTGAGGCGGCGCACCCGGGCGGCATAGACCCCCTCCAGGGGCAGAAACTTGCGGCCATCCACCTGCAGATTCGCCGTGGGCCAGCTGAGCTGCCGGCCCAGCCCCCGCCCGCGCACCACCCTGCCGCTGAAGCGGTAGGGGCGCTCCAGCAGACGGTTGGCCTCATCGATGGCCCCCGCGGCCAGGGCCCGGCGGATCCTGCTGCTGCTGATCCGCTCGGCCCCGTCCCAGAGCATCGGGGAGACCAGCACCCGCAGGCCATGGCGTCGGCCCATCTCCCGCAGGCTGGCGGTGTCACCGACCCGGTCGTGGCCAAAGCGGAAGTTCTCACCCACGGCCACCTCCCTGGCCTGGAGCTCCCCCACCAGCACCTGCTCCACGAAAGCCTCAGGGCTGAGCAGGGAGAGGTCGCGGGTGAAGGGCACCAGCACCAGCTGGCGGATGCCGTAGGGCTCGAGCAGCGCCAGCTTCTCGCTGGGGAGATCGAGGCGCAGGCGGGGCTCGCCGTAGAGCAGCTCACGGGGGTGGGGCCAGAAACTCACCACCGTGGGAATCAGTCCCGGGGTCGGGGCACTGGCGACGGCGGCGATCACCCGGCGGTGCCCCTGGTGCAGGCCATCGAAGCTGCCCAGGGCGACGGCCGTGGGCCGCATGGCGTCCTGGGGGGATCGCAGGGGAATCAAGGAATCGGAGGCAGCCCGGCTTGGATTCCATCCTTCCATGCAGGTTCCGGCCCTGCAGGTTCCTGCCCTGCGGGACGGGCCATGGCAAGTTTGGGACGCTCCACCCCCGGTTCCGCGCTGCGATGGCTGACCGCCTTGATCTCCAGCTGGTCTCCGCGGCCCTGCGCCGGGTGGGCTGGATCCGCTTCTGGACCCAGATGTCGCTGGGGGTGGTGGTGGTGGGCGTGCTGCTGTTCAACAACATCGGCGGGCGCCTGGCTGCCAACACCGCCCGCTCCATGGGCCTGGGTCCCGGGCTGTCGCTGACCACCCTGTCGTTCTTCCTTCTGCTCTGGTGCATCTGGCAGAGCTGGCTGGTGGTGCGCTGCGGCCGGGCCCTGGCCAGCCCTGTCCGGCCCAGCCGTGGGGAAACCAGTCGTCTGATCAAGCGGGGTGTTCTGGCCGATCTGGCCGGGCTGACCCTGGCGGCCGTGGGCTATCAGGCCCTGGCCGGCAGCCTGTTCGTTCAGGCCTCGATGCAGGTGCCCGGTTTCTTCGGCGCCCAGCTGGCCGTGCCGCCCGGCACCCGGGGTGGCCTGGTGGGTCTGCCGATCACCTCGATCGAGATGCTCTCGGTGCTGAGCAACACCCAGGTGCTGTTCGCCCATCTGATCGGCCTGTTGTTCAGCCTCTGGCTGCTGCAGCGGGTTCACCGCCCCAACTGAACCGGCAGCGCCTCGAGGCCACCTCGCCAGAACAGTTCCGGCTGCAGAGGCGTCAGGGCTGCGCCGCCGGCTTGGATCTGGGCCACGTCCGTGGGCCAGTCGCGGGGGCCGGCCGTGGCGGAAGCGAGGTCATCGACCACTTCACCGGCCAGCCAGTAGTAGGTGCGCCCACGCGGGTCGGTGCGCTGATCGAACTGGTCGCGGTAGCGGCGCACCGCCGGGCGGCACCAGCGCAACGATCCGATCCGCTCCAGGGGCAGGGCCGGCACGTTGAGGTTGAGCAACAGACCCTCCGGCCAGACCCCGGCCAGGGCCGCTTCCGCCACGTCGAGGGCGAGCACGGCAGCCGGGCCGAACTGGCGCCAGTCGAAGCAGGCGCTGCTCACCGCCAGGGAAGGCAGCCCCTCGAGGGTGCCCTCCATCGCCGCCGAGACCGTGCCGGAATAGAAGACGTCACTGCCCAGGTTGGGGCCATGGTTGATGCCCGAGAGCACCAGGTCGGGCGGCGTGCTCAGCAGCCGACCCAGGGCGAGCTTGACGCAGTCGGAGGGGGTACCGCTGCAGGCCCAGGCGATCACGCCCTCCGCGAAGAGGCGATCGGCCCGCTCCGCCCGCAGGGGGGTCTGCATGGTGAGGCCATGGCCGGTGGCGGAGCGTTCCTGATCCGGGCAGACCACCGTGACCGCATGGCCTCGGCCCACCGCCTCGGCCGCCAGGGTCTGAATGCCCTCGGCGAACACCCCGTCGTCGTTGCTGATCAGGATCCGCAGGTTGGACATCGGGACCGGCAGGGGCAGGGAGGCAGGCGGCAACTTAGGCAGGCTCCCTCCGTACAGTCGATCGCCACCGCCACCGTTCCGTGAGCGCCACGATCAGCCTGCAGCAGCTCACCGACCAGCTCGACGCCCTTGAAGCCGAAGCGGCGGCCTCGATCGCCGCGGCCGGTGACACCGCTGAGCTGGAGGGGCTGCGGGTGGGGCTGCTGGGCAAGAAGGGCCGCCTCTCGGCGGTGCTGGGTGCCATGGGCAGGCTCGACGCGAGCGAACGACCCCTGGTGGGTCAGCGGGCCAACGGGCTCAAGGAGCAGGTGCAGGCGCTGCTGAGCCGGCGGCTGGAGGGGCTGCGCTCCGCCGCCATGGCCGAGAAGCTGGCGGGGGAACGCCTCGATGTGACTGCCCCGAGCCGCTATGTGCCGGTGGGGCATCGCCACCCCCTGATCCGCACGATCGAGGAGATCGTCGACATCTTCGCGGGACTCGGCTACCGGGTGGAGGAGGGTCCGGAGGCGGAAACCGACCATTACAACTTCACAGCGCTGAACATCCCGCCGCACCATCCGGCCCGGGACATGCAGGACACCTTCTATCTGCCCGGCGACCGGCTGCTGCGCACCCACACCTCACCCGTGCAGATCCGCCACCTGGAGAGCAATCCGCCGCCGGTGCGGATCGTGGCGCCAGGGCGGGTGTACCGGCGCGATGCGGTGGATGCCACCCACTCGCCGGTGTTCCATCAGGTGGAGGTGCTGGCGATCGATGAAGGGCTGGATTTCAGCCACCTGCGCGGCACCGTGACCACCTTCCTGCAGCAGTTCTTCGGCGATCTGCCGGTGCGTTTCCGGGCCAGCTACTTCCCCTTCACCGAGCCTTCGGCCGAGGTGGACGTGCAGTGGCGCGGGCGCTGGCTGGAGGTGATGGGCTGCGGCATGGTGGATCCGGCGGTGCTGGAGGGGCTGGGACTCGATCCCGAGCGCTGGAGTGGTTTCGCCGCCGGGCTCGGAGTGGAGCGCTTCTGCATGGTGCGCCACGGCATCGACGACATCCGCCGGCTGTTCACCAGCGACCTGCGCTTCCTGGAACAGTTCTGATGGCAATCAGGCCGCGGCCGGAAGGCGCCCCATAAACTCGACGGGTTCCTGCTTCCGACCGGTGCCCTGCGTCGGACTGATCGTCAACGACGGCAAAGATCTGGCCGTCAAGACGGCCGATGTGATTCAGAGCCGCCTGGAGGCGGCCGGCAGCGGCGTGCTGAGGGTCAGCAGCTCCGGCGGGATGGTGGGGTTCGCCAATCCCGACCAGCACCTGCGCAGCCGTGGCTACAGCGCCTGCGTGCCGGACAGCTTTCACCCTGAGATGAGCCTGGCCGTGGTGCTGGGCGGCGACGGCACCGTGCTCTCCGCCGCCCGTCAGACCGCCCCGATCGGCGTGCCGATCCTGACGATCAACACCGGCCACCTGGGCTTCCTGGCCGAGGCCTACCTGAGCGAGCTCGATGGGGCCATGGATCAGCTGCTCAACGACCGCTGGAGCGTCGAGGAGCGCACCATGCTGGTGGTGAGCGTGATGCGAGGAGAGCAGAGGCGCTGGGAGGTGCTCTGCCTCAACGAGATGGCCCTGCACCGGGAACCGCTCACCAGCATGTGCCACTTCGAGATCGCCATCGGTCGCCATGTACCCGTCGACATCTCGGCCGATGGGGTGATCCTCTCGACCCCCACAGGATCCACCGCCTATGCCCTCAGCGCCGGCGGACCGGTGATCACTCCCGACTGCCCGGTGCTGCAGCTCACCCCGATCGCGCCCCACTCCCTCGCCTCCCGCGCCCTGGTGTTCAGCGACCAGGAACCGGTGACGGTGTTTCCGGCCACCCCCGAGCGGCTGATGATGGTGGTCGATGGCAGCGCCGGCTGTTACGTGTGGCCGGAAGACCGGGTGCTGATCCGCCGCAGCCCCCACCCGGCCCGCTTCGTGCGGCTGCAGGACCACGAGTTCTTCCAGGTGCTGCGCAACAAGCTGGGCTGGGGTCTGCCCCATGTGGCCAAACCCGACAACGGTGACTTGGGCAGCCGTGATGACCCCGGAGTGGGAGCAGGCCCGTGAGCGGCCCCCTGATCCTGCTGGTGGGGGAGGAAGCGGAAGCCATGGCACCACGCCTGGAGGCCTCCGGGTACCGCACGGCCCCGGTGGGGGCCCTGCCCGATCCACCCGCCGCGGTGCTGGTGTCGGGTCCGGACGGGGCAGCCACCATTCCGACCCTGCGCATGATTCTGGAGGAGGTGCCGATCCTGCTCGATCTGGTCAGCGACAGCGTCGAGGCGCGCTCCCGCTGCTTCAGCTCCGGCGCCGATGACTTCTGGCTCTCCAGCACCGGCGGCAGCGATCTGCTGATGCGCCTGCGCCTGCTCCTGCAGATCCGCGGCGACAGGCACGGCGAGGTGCCGCCGCTGCAGCTGGCTGACCTGCTCCTGGATCCGACCAGTCGGGAAGTGCGTCGTGGGCGTCGCCTGCTGGCGCTCACTGCACGCGAGTACCACCTGCTGCTCAGCCTGATGCGTCAGCCCGGCATGGTGCTCAGCCGGGAGCAGATCCTCGCCGAGGTGTGGCAGGACCAGGGGGGGGCCGCCAGCAATGTGGTGGAGGTGTACATCCGCTACCTGCGCCAGAAACTGGAGGAGCATGGGGAGAAGCGCCTGATCCACACGGTGCGCGGCCAGGGCTACTGCCTGTGCGAGCGTGCACCCCGCCCGGAGCGTCCCGCCCCATGACCTTCGCCCGGCTGCTTCCACCCCTGGGCGCGCTGCTGGGGGCCGTGGCCGTAGCTGTGGCTGTGGCCCCCCCCCGGCCGCTCGCACGTGCCGTGCCAACCGAGGCTCCCCCCCAGGTGCTGCCCCTGGAGGCGGAGTGGTGCCTGGAGGGAACCGGCGGCTGCATCCAGCTGGAGGTGCCCAGAACCGAGCGTCAGTTCAGCCTCGGCCTGATGCAGCGCCCGCCGCTGGGTCCCCTGCGAGGCATGTGGTTCCGCTTCGATCCCCCCCAGCCGGCGCGCTTCTGGATGCATCGCACCATCAGCCCGCTCGACATGATCTTCCTGCGCGAGGGCCGGGTGATCGCCATCGAAGCCGCAGCCCAGCCCTGCCCGCGCCTGCCCTGCCGCAGCTACGGCCCCCGGGAACCCTCCGATGGGGTGGTGGAGCTGGATGCCGGCGAAGCAGCCCGGCTGGGCATCGCCGTGGGCTCACCGGCGCCGATCCTCTGGCTCAGGCCACGCGACACCCCTTGAGCACCAGCACCGGATTGAGCGGCGCCAGGCGGGTGCCCTCGGCCAGGGGGGCCCCGCGCCAGGACTGATGCTGACTCACCGCCACGGCCAGGCCGGAGCGCTCCAGCAGAGGCCGCAGCTCCGCCAGGGCCTCCAGGGTGGCCAGCGGAATCACGACAACCCCACCGGGCCGCAACCGCTCCAGCACCGCCGTCAGCACCGCAACCCGCCCACGACCGCCACCGCCGATCACCACCCTGTCGGGGTCGGGAAAGACGCTGAGCGCCTCCGGGGCCCGGCCCTCGTGGATCGCCGCCGGCCGCACCCCCAGGCGCCCGGCATTGGCGGCAATCAGGCCCGCCGAGCCGCCCCGCTGCTCCAGGAACCAGCCCTGGAGGTCTGGCCTCAACCTCAGGGCCTCCAGGCCGATGGAGCCCACGCCGGCACCGATGTCCCAGAGCACACCGGCGGCGGGCAGCTCCAGGTCAGCGAGCAACTGGATGCGCACCTCCCGCTTGGTCATCAGGCCGGGGCGATCCGCGTGCTGCAGGAACAGGCCATCCTCCAGACCGAACCGCGGCAGGGCAGCGGGATCCGACGGGGGGGGCGGTGACTCGGCAATCAGAAGGACGAGATGGAGCGGATCCAGATCGGCCGGCAGCTCAGCGCCAGGCGCCAGCCTGAGCACCCGCTCCTGGGGATGCCCCAGCCGCTCGCACAGCCAGAGGGCATAGGCCTGCTCGAGGCCCGAGGCCCGCAGGATCCGCCGCACCTCCTCGGCGCCGCCGCGACCCGGGTCGGTGAGCACGGCCAGGGCGGAGGGACGCTTCTGCAGGGTGGCGGCCAGGGGGTCGGGGTCGCGGCCATGCAGGCTGATCCAACTGGCGTCCTGCCAGGGACGGCCGAGGCGGGCGAAGGCCAGCTGCAGGCTTGAGGGGGAGGGATGAAAGCGCAGGCACCCCGGGGGGAAGCGATCGAGCAGCAGCCGGCCGATGCCGAACCAGAGCGGATCACCGCTGGCGAGCAGCACCACCGCCTGCTCCTTGGCCAGGGCGCTCTCCAGCAGGGGAAAGAGCTGGTCAGGGCGATCACTGGCGATCAGCTGCGGCGCCTCCGTCTCAGCCGCCAGGGCCTGGCGCAGACCCGGCAGCAGCCGGGCGGGTGCGGCCACCAGATCCGCCTGACGCACCAGGGCCGAGGCCGCCGGCGGCAGCGAGGCCAGCCCGGCGGCGTCGGTGCCGATCACCTCGAGAGGGTGCTGCTGGAGAGGGTCGTGCACGGGGCGATTCCGCTGCGGCAGCTGGCCGGGCCTCGCCATGATGCCCGCGAGTCGAGGCCCCCATGGCAGCACCCGAGCCCCCCTCCCGCCGCCAGCGCGTGCATGAGCTGGCCCTGGCCCTGCTGGCGGGCCAGCCTGAGATCGAACTTCTCAGCCCCGAAGCCACTGGCGGCGGCGGTGAGGAGGCCGGCCTCTGGCTGGAGAGGAACCGGCGGGTGGTGCAGCGCTACCAGGCCGTGGTGCGCTCGGCGATCACCCTCGATGCCCTGATCGAGCAGGAAGTGGGCGCTGGCACCGGCCAGCTCTGACAAGCTGGCCCCAACTCGATGAGCACCATGGCTGCGTTCGGCCTGTCCGCCCTCTCCTCGCTGCTGCGCAGGCCCGGAGCAGGTCGGCCCGCCCAGGCCCCGCCCGCCAGCTGGCAGCGGCCGATCGGCCAGGGTTGGGATGACCCCTACACGGTGCGCTACGCCAGCAACCTCGACGACGGCCCCAACCACGGGGCCCCGCTCGGGGGATTCGGTGCCGGCTGCATCGGCCGCGGACCCGACGGCAGCTTCAACCTCTGGAACCTCGATGGGGGCGAGCACTGGTTCGGGGTCCTGCCCGACTGCCAGTTCGCCCTGTTCGAGCACGACGGAGAGGCAAGCCGGGCCAGGGCCCTGGCCCGGGCCCCGGAGCGCGACGATTCCAGGCCTGACGCCGGCGAGCCCCCCCTGGGCCACTGGCAGTGGCTGGGCGGGGAGAGCAGCGGCAGCTACGCCGCCCGCTATCCCCTCCACTGGTTCGACTACGGGGCCGACTTCCGCGCCGAGGTCAGCTGCGAGGCCTTCAGCCCCATCCTCCCCGGCGACTACCAGCGCACCAGCTACCCGGTGGCCGTGTTCCGCTGGCGGCTGGCCAATCCCACCAGAGCGCCCCTGGATCTCTCGCTGCTGCTGAGCTGGCGCAACACCACCGGCTGGTTCACCAACACCGATGCCGCCGCGGCCGTCCATTTCCGCGACGACGGCAGCCCCGAGCACAACTACCTGCCGGCGATCGGCCGGGGAGCAGGCCAGCGCAACCGCTGGATCGAGGCACCCGGCCTCAAGGGCGTGCTGCTGGAGGGTGCCCCCGGCCAGCCCATCCGAGAAGGGGAGGGCCAGTGGTGCCTGGCGGTGCCCGATCAGCTCGAGGGGGTGGAGGTGATGCGCTGCAGCCGCTGGGATCCCAGTGGCAACGGCGCCGAGATCTGGGAGCCGTTCTGCCGCGACGGCTCGATTCCGGACAGCAACAACGACCGGCGCAGCACGGGCAGCGAACAGGCCAGCGCCGCGATCGCCCTGCGGCTGAGGCTCGAGCCTGGCGCCGAGATCGAGCTGCCGGTGGTGATCAGCTGGGACCTGCCGGTGACGGCCTTCGCCACAGGCAGCTCCGCCCTGCGCCGCTACACGGATTTCTTCGGGGCCACGGGCACCAACGCCGCGGCCATCGCCGCGGAGGCCCTGAGCGAGTGGCGCCAGTGGCGGGAGGCGATCGAAACCTGGCAGCGGCCGGTGCTGGAGCGCAGCGATCTGCCCGAGGCCATTCGCATGGCCCTGTTCAATGAGCTCTACGACCTCTGCAGCGGCGGCAGCCTCTGGACGGCCGCCGGCCCCACCGATCCGGTGGGGCGCTTCGGGGTGCTGGAGTGCTTCGACTACGCCTGGTACGAAAGCCTCGACGTGCGGCTGTACGGCGCGTTCGCCCTGCTGCAGCTCTGGCCGGAACTCGAGAAGGCGGTGCTGCGCAGCTTCGCCCATGCCATTCCCGCCGCCGATGCCACCCCCCGGCCGATCGGCTGGTATTTCACCCAGGGGCGGGGCCGGGTGGAAGCCGCCCGCAAGGTCGGCGGCGCCACCCCCCACGACCTGGGCGCCCCGAATGAGCGGCCGTTCGAGGCCACCAACTACACCGCCTATCAGGACTGCAACCTCTGGAAGGACCTGGCCTCCGACTTCGTGCTGCAGGTCTGGCGGTTGTTCCGTCGGTCTCCCTCGGGAGAAGACCTGCGCTTCCTGGCCGACTGCTGGCCGGCGGTGGTGGAGGCCCTGCGCTACCTCAAGCAGTTCGACGTCAACGATGACGGGCTGCCCGACAACGGCGGCGCCCCCGACCAGACCTTCGACGACTGGCCGCTGCAGGGGGTGAGCGCCTACTGCGGCGCCCTCTGGATCGCGGCCCTGGAGGCGGCCCTGGCCATGGCCCAGCGGCTGCAGCTTGACCTCGGCCTCGACACCGGCGCCGAGCAGCGGGAGTTCGGCAGCTGGCTGGAGCCCTCCCGGGCGAATTTCGATCGGCTGCTCTGGAACGGTGAGTACTACCGGATCGATGCCGGCAGCGGCACGCCGGTTGTGATGGCCGACCAGCTCTGCGGCGACTTCTACGCCCGCCTGCTGGGACTGCCGCCGGTGGTGAGCGACGAGCGGGCCCTTTCGTCGCTGGCGGCCATCCGTGAGGCCTGCTTCGAGCGCTTCGAGGGGGGGCGGCTGGGGGTGGCCAACGGCCTGCGCCGCGACGGCACCCCGCTCGACCCCAACGGCACCCATCCGCTGGAGGTGTGGACCGGCATCAATTTCGGCCTGGCGGCCTACTACCGGCTGATGGGCCAGACGGAAACCGCCCTGGCGATCACCGGCGCGGTGGTGGGCCAGGTGTATGCGGGGGGGCTTCAGTTCCGCACCCCCGAGGCGATCACGGCGGTGGGCACCTTCAGGGCCTGCCATTACCTGCGGGCGATGGCGATCTGGGCCCTCTGGGCCACCCACACCGATTGGCGGCCGATCCCCGGCGCCGAGCGTGAACCATGAGCTCGCTGATCCGGCGCGCGGGCCGGCTGCTGCTGGCCCTCACCCTGGTGCTGGGGAGCCTGCTGACCTGGCCCAACGGGCCAGCCCTGGCTCAGCTGCACGAGCACCCCGACGAAACCGGCAGCCCGGTGCTGCGCAGCCTGGTGAGCCTGCGCGATCTGGATGACCAGGCCTGGCAGCTGGTGGCCTTCCGCGACGGACCGCCCGGGGCTCCGCTGCTGCTGCGGGTGGTGGGCTACCCCGGCAAGGTGCGGCTCGATCACCCCACCGCCCTGGAGGTGAGCTCCGGTCCCTTCGAGTGGCAGCTGGAGGATCTGACCCTGGAGAGCCCAGCCCTGGGCAACGACGGCCGCGCTGCCGCCGCCGAATTCGATCTGAACCCCTTGCTGGCGGAACTGAACCAGAACCGTCCGTTGCGGCTGCGGCTGCCGGGGGTGTTCACCGAGCTGCCGGTGCCGCCGTTCGTGGTGGCCGAGTGGCGCAGCCTGGAGACAACCCCGGCGTGAGCGGGGAGCGCGCCTGGGGAGGCTGGATGGAGCGGGCCCTGGCCCTGGCCGCCCTGGGCCAGGGGCGCACCAGCCCCAACCCGCTGGTGGGCGCCCTGGTGCTCGATGCCTCCGGAGTGCTGGTGGGGGAGGGCTTCCACGCCGCCGCCGGACAGCCCCACGCGGAAGTGGGGGCCCTGGCCCAGGCGGCAGACCGGGCCCGGGGGGGCACGTTGGTGGTGACCCTGGAGCCCTGCTGCCACCACGGCCGCACGCCCCCCTGCAGCGAAGCCGTGATCGCCGCCGGGATCCGGCGGGTGATCGTGGCGATGGAGGACCCTGATCAACGGGTGGCGGGGCAGGGCCTCGAGGCCTTGCGCCGGGCTGGGCTGGAGGTGCTGGTGGGGGTGCGCCAGAGCGAGGCCCTGAGCCTGAACGCCGCCTTCTGCCACCGGCAGCGCACGGGACGACCGCTGGGGATCCTGAAGTGGGCGATGAGCGTGGACGGACGCACGGCCCTGCCCAATGGAGCCAGTCAGTGGATCAGCGGTTCAGGCTCCCGGGAGTGGGTGCACCGGCAGCGGGCCGGCTGCGATGCGGTGATCGTGGGGGGCGGCACCCTGCGCGCCGATGATCCCCTGCTCACCAGCCGTGGCCAGCGGGCGATCGAGCCGCTGCGGGTGGTGATCAGCCGGGAGCTGAAGCTGCCGGAGCGGGCCCGCTTGTGGAATCAGGCCACGGCCTGCACCCTGGTGGCCCATGGGCCGGAAGCGCCGGAGCACGGGCGCCGCCTGCTGGACCGGCTGGGTGTGGAGCGCCTGGAGCTGGCGCGCTGTGAACCGCTGGAGCTGATGGAGGCCCTGGCCCTCAGAGGCTGCAACCAGGTGCTGTGGGAATGCGGACCGACCCTGGCCGCCGCCTCCCTGCGCCAGGGCTGCGTGCAGCGGGTGGCCGCCGTGATCGCCCCGAAGCTGCTGGGGGGTGATGCCGCGCGCACGCCGCTGGGAGATCTGGAGCTGAGTTCGATGGCGATGGTCGCCCCCTGGGGGGAGCGGGGGCTCAGCCGCTCGGGCGCCGATCTGATCTGGGAGCTGGACGACCGTCCCTAGATTCCGGCCATGCTCAACCCTCTCCAGCTGCGCCTGCTCTGCCACGGGTCCCGTGGCGATCTCCGGGCCTCCAGGGAGCGGCAGCAGGAGCTGATCCAGCCATGAGCCTGAGTTTCGCGGAACTCCAGCGCCAGTTGCGGCCGGAGTGGGGCGAGTTCCACCCCGGCAGCGACCAGACCCATGGACGCGAGGGCAACAGCGAGGGCTGGGATCTGCTGGTGGTGCCCTCGCTCAGCCTCGATCATCACCAGATCGCCCTGGTGACCGGTGCCCACCACTACGAGGAACGGCAGCTCTTCTCGCTGATCCGCCTGCGTGATCCAGGGGTGCGGGCGGTGTACCTCACCAGCAAGCTGCTGCCGGAGCTGGTGGTGGATGCGGTGCTGGAGCTGCTACCGGGAGTGCCGGCCTCCCACGCCCGCCGGCGCCTGCATCTGTTCGACACCGACGACGCCTCCGCCCGCTCACTCACGGAAAAACTGCTCGAGCGGCCGGCGCTGCTGGGGCGCATCCGCGAGCGGCTGCGGCCCGGGCGCAGCTTCATGACCTGCTTCAACGTGACCGAGCAGGAGAAGCGGCTGTCGGAGCGGTTGCAGGTGCCGCTGCTGGGCACCGATCCCGCCCTGATGCACTGGGGCGGCAAAGCCGGCAGCCGTGAACTGTTCCGCCGCTGCGATGTGCCCCATCCGCCCGGCAGCCCCCTGGTGCATGACCTCGAGGCCCTGGCCGATGCCACAGCCGAGCTGTGGGAAGCCCACCCCGAGCTGAGCCGGGTGGTGGTGAAGCTGGATCAGGGCTTCAGCGGCGAAGGCAACGCCCCCCTGGAGCTGGAACCCCTGCAGCTGGAGCAGCTCAGCGGCCGCGAGCGCCGAGCGAGTCTGCGGGAAGCGCTCGAGACCCTGGCGATGCCTCCGCCCCAGTGGCGCCAGTTGCTGCAGGAGCAGGGGGCGCTGGTGGAGGCCTGGCTGCAGGGGGGCGAGGAGCTGGCATCACCGAGCGTGCAGGGGATGATCCACCCGGGCGGGGCGGTGGAAGTGCTCTCCACCCACGAGCAGGTGCTGGGCGGGGTCAGTGGCCAGACCTACCTGGGCTGCCGCTTTCCCGCTGAGCAGACCTACCGCGCCGAGCTGATGCGCCATGGGCTGGCGGTGGGTCAGGCGCTGGCGGCAGAGGGTGCTCTGGAGCGCTATGCGGTGGATTTCGTGGCGCGCCGCTTCGGGGACCGCTGGGATCTGCAGGCGATCGAGGTGAACCTGCGCAAGGGCGGCACCACCCATCCCTACATGGCCCTGCGTTACGCCACCAACGGGCGCATCGATGCGGCCAGCGGTCTGTTCCGCTCCCCCACCGGCCAGCCCCTCTATTACGCCGCCACCGACAACCTCTGCGACCCGAGGTTGCGGGGCCTGCTGCCGGTGGATCTGATCGACCTCGTGGCCGCCGCCGGCCTGCACTTCGATCCGGCCGAACTGCACGGCAGCGTGTTCCACCTGCTGGGCTGCCTCTCGGAATTCGGCAAGCTGGGCATGACCTGCATCGGCCGCAGTCCCGAGGAAGCCGGGCGCATCTATGCGGCCACGGCGGAACGTCTGATTGCGGGGGCCGAGGGGCTGCGGGGGTGAGGGAGCCGGGGGCCACTCCAGCAGCCGTTCAGCCTGTGAAAGGGGATAACACTCACGCTGATCCAAGGAGGATCTCAAAGCCAGCTGAAATCCCCCGGATTCGAAACGCCTGTGTCATTCTCCTTTCAGCTCACCAAGTACCAGAAGCAATCCAGGACCTTCAACCATGCCTACAGCACTGATCTTTCACGACGTTGAAGATGGCACCCAATGGGCCAAGGCCTGGAAGAGCGGACCGGGCAGTCGGCATGAGATGTTCGAAAAGATCGGGATCAAGTGCCGAACCTTCCGCAACCCCAACAACCCGAAGGCCACAGGAATCATGGCCGAGATCCCCGATATGGCCAAGTTCCATGAATTGCTCCAATCCGCAGAGGGCCAGCGAGCGATGAAGGACGACGGGCTGAAGGTTGAAACGATGCGGATGCTGATCGAATTCACCCCATGACCCATCGCTGAACAAACGGGCCCCAACGACTCACCCCATGCAGGTCAGAATGGGACTCCACCTCTGCCCACTGCCATGGAAGCCCGTTGGAACGACGCCGTGATCGCCACCAGTGACGACATTGTCAAGCTGGAAGGCAACGCCTACTTCCCCCCCGAAGCGCTGGTGGGGGAGCACCTCCGGCCTTCCTCACACCGGAGCGTGTGTGGCTGGAAGGGCGAAGCCCACTACTACGACGTGGTGGTGGGGGATCAGGTCAACGCCAATGCCGCCTGGTTCTACCCCGAGCCCAAGCAGGCCGCCAGTGAGATCAAGGGTCGTGTGGCCTTCTGGAAGGGTGTGCGGGTGAGCTGAGGCGATGACACTCACCTTCACTCCGATTCACATCTTCCGGGAAACACCGGCGGTCACCTTCTACGACACCAGCGTGGCCGGCAGCACCGCCAGTGATGTGGTGCTGCACCATGGCCCCGCTTTCTCACCTCCCGACGACGGGGAATTCCAGCAGTTCTACGTGCACCACCACCAGGTCGATCACAACCTGGTGGTGCTGGGCAGCCGCACCTTCACCGTGCTCAACCCGCGCTGGGATCAGCCCCACCATGTGGTGCACCTGGAGCGGGCGATGGGGGCCCTGGAGCTGCCGATCGGCACCTACCACCGCTCGGTGTCAGGGGTGGAGGGCAGCCTGGTGCTCAACCAGCCGGAGCGCCACCAGCCATTCGACGTGGCCAGCGAATTCGAGCCGGTGAGCCTGCGCGAGCGCGACGACCTGCGCCAGCTGCTGACCGTCCCCCCCTGGGTGTGGTGCTGGCGTGATGGGCGCATCTGCCACGAGCAACCCTGAGCTCCGGAATCTGGCGCCGACTCACACCGGCTCCGGCTCCTGTCGGGGCAGGCCGTTGGCGCCGTAGGCACGCTCCAGCACCAGCTCCCGGCCCGGCTCGGGCCGCCAGCAGAGCCTCACCACCAGGGGATCGCCGAAGCGCCGCTCCAGGGCCGTGCTGAGGGTGAGGTCATCGGTGAGCTGCCAGCAGCCGCTGCCCGAGCCATCGGCAGCCGGCAGGATGGCAGCCCGCAGGGGCGCCGCAGGGGCCGGATCCACCACCCCCGGGCGGGCCTCCACCACCACCACCACGCTCTCGAGCCGCTCGGCGCCGTGGCGCACGACCACCCGCCGCCGTCGCTCGCCGTCCACCAGACACAGCTCCATCACCGAAGGCCAGGGGCCGGTCCTGTCGGGGCCGAGGCTCCAGTGCCCCGCGGGGCTGATCGCCATCTGGGCCGGCGGTTCGGCGAAGCGCATCGTGGCCACCTTGCCGGTGTGCAGGTAGGTGAGGGCCGCTTCGATCTGGCCATCGGCCTCGTGCACGTGCAGGTGGGTGCCGAAGCGTTCGCTCTCGTGGCCCTGGCCATCAAGGCGGATGAAGCTGCCCTCCCAGTGGCCGGAATTGCGCCCCAGCAGGGTGGTTCGGCGGACATCGCTGGACACGGGCTGGAGGCAGGCTCTGGGATGCCGATGCTGGCAGCTGGATGGGCTAGGGCGTGGCTGGCGGCTCGGCTGGCAGCTCGGCTGGCGGCTCGGCTGGCAGCTGGGTGAGCCCCACCTCCTTGCCCCAGCCCAGGATCATGCCGGTGATCGGAATCGCCAGGAACACCCCCAGCAGACCCGCCAGCCGCTCGCCGATGAACAGGGCGAAGAACAGCACCACCGGCCGGATCTCGAGGGCACGGCCCATCACCCGGGGATGCACCAGGTTGTCCTGGATCTGCTGCAGCACCACCGAGGCGATCACCACCTGCAGGGCCAGCCACTGACCCTGGGTCAGGAACACCACGGAGCTGGCCAGGATCACCCCGAGGGTGGCGCCGATGCCGGGGATGGCATCAAGCACCCCCACCACGATCGCCAGCACCAGGGAGAACTTCACCCCCAGCAGGGCGAACACCAGCAAGCTGGCCACGCTCAGGAAGATCATCAGGGTGATCTGGCCGCGCAGAAACCCCAGGACGTTCTTCTGGACGCTGCGATCGAAGCGTTCACGCACATCTTCCGGCAGCAGGCGCAGGACCTGGGACCAGGTGGTGCCGTTGTCGATCAGCATGTACGCCACGATCACCAGCAGAAACACCCCGCCGAAGACGTTGGTGAAGGCACCACCGATCACCCCCAGGCCGGTGCCGAGGCTGGAGCGCAGCAGCTCCAGCACCTGCGGGATCTCGATCGTCTTCAGGTAGTTGTGAAAGGGGAGATCGGGGCGTTGCAACCCCAGCACAAGGTCATTGAGCAGGCTGCTGCCCTGGTTGATCAACTGGAACCCGAGCACCGCCACAAACACGCTGGCCACAGCCAGACCGCCCAGGAGGGTGAGCAGGATCGCCAGGCCCCTGCTGCACCCCAGACGCACCAGCCGCCGCACCGGATAGTCGAGCAGCACCGCCAGCACCGCCGCCGCCATGAACAGGGTGAGCACCGCCCGGAAATAGTCGATCAGCTGCACCACCGCCCAGCCGCAGGCCAGCAGCAGCAGGAAGCGCAGCAGCGCGGAGTGGTTGAGCCGCTGCCAGGCCGGGCCGGTGGGGTCGTTCATGGAGCTGGGGGGGCGACGGGGGGGGATCCGGCTGCAAAAGAGCGGATTCGCTTAAGACTGAAGCAGCGTGGAGTCAAAGCCACTGCCTAGGGTCTGGGTCCAAGGAAACAGAGTCTCTGAACGCCACTGCCCTGCTCGAAGGCCCTGCGCCTGAGCCGAACTCCAGCGCAGCCGTCCCCGGCATCCGCTACGCGGACTTCGTGATCAAGCCCTACATGCGCAGCGATGACCGCCTGGCGACCTGGCAGATCCTGAGCACGGTGGGGTCCTACCTGCTGGTCTGGGTGATCACGGTGGTCGCAGCCCGTCACTCGCTCTGGCTCACCCCTCCCCTGCTGGTGCTGCTGGTGCTGCTCTCCGGCCGTTGCTTCTCCCTGATGCACGACTGCGGGCACTCATCTCTATTTAGCTCGAAACGCGTGAACCGCGCCGTGGGCTTTCTGCTGGGGGTGATCAATGCCATCCCCCAGTACCCCTGGTCGCAGGGGCATGCCTTTCATCACAAACACAACGGCAACTGGGATCTCTACCGCGGTCCCTCCGCCCTGATCAGCCTGGAGCACTACGAGCAGCTCAGCCCGCGGGCCCAGGGGGTGTACCGGCTGCTGCGCCACCCGCTGATGCTCTTCCCGGGCGGCTTCTTCTACCTGGTGATCAAACCCAGGCTGGCCCTGCTGCTGGGATCTGCCCAGTTCCTGGGCCATGCCGCCTCAAGCCTTCGCGCCGACCGGCGCACCCCAGTGCCCCAGCTGGTGATGTCGTTTCAATCACGCCATTGGTACAGCGGGGCTGAATTCATCGATCTCCTGCTCAACAACATCTGCGTGATCGCCAGCTGGGTGCTGCTCTGCCACTGGATCGGCGCCGGGCTGTTCTGGAGCCTCTACGCGCTGGTGATGGCCGCCTCGGCGGCCCTGTTCATCTGCATCTTCTTCGTGCAGCACAACTTCGAAGGCTCCTACGCCCACCGCAGCGAGGGCTGGGACCCCCTCGAAGGGGCGATCGCCGGCACCAGCCTGCTGGTGCTGCCGGGGATCCTGAACTGGTTCACCGCCGACATCGGCTGCCACAACATCCACCACCTCTGCGAGCGGATCCCCAACTACCACCTGCGGGCCTGCCAGGAGCGCAATGCCGCCCTGCTGAGCGTGGCCAGGCGCCTGACCATCGCCGACATCCCCCATTGCTTCCAGTACGTGCTCTGGAACCGCGAAGGGGAAAGCCTGCAGGCCATCCCCACCGCCATGGCCTGAGGGGCCCTTAAAAAAGCTGTGGCATCCCTGGGCCGAAGCCGACACCAGCGATAAGTTCAGCCGATCCCCCGCACAGGACCCGTCATGGGCATGGGTGAACTGTTCCTCGAGAGCCTCTCCACCGGTGTGATCACCGAAGAGGAGATCAACTGGGTGGCGGCTCAGCAGAGTGCCTTCAACCGCCAGGAGGAAGCGGCAGCCCTCAAACTGGGCCGCCTGCTCGACGCCGGCCGGATCCAGATCGGCTGCCGCGTGCCCCCCGCCTCGGCAGCCTGATCGGCCAGCCTTAGATCAGCTCAGGATGGGCCGGATCCCCCTTGAACGGGCCCTGCACACAGGATGTGATCCAGCCCCCGTAGAAGCCTCCCGGCTGGGGAATCACCGCTTCCCCATCCAGCCAGCAGCCATCCATCAGCGCCGGGTAGACCGCAAACCAGCCGGCGAGGGCCGCAAAGGCAGGAGTTGGCTGCGGGTATGACCACACCGCCCGCTCAATGCGGCGCTCACCCACCACCACGTCGTAGTAGTGGGCCAGGCCCTTCCACTCGCAGAAGCTGCGCCCGGCGGCCGGCTGCAGCAGCTCCAGGCGCACATCCTCCGGTGGCAGGTAATGGGTGGGGGGATGGAAGGTCTCGAGCACCCGCAGCGAGCGGCGGGATTCCGCCAGCCGTTCACCCAGGGCCCGCACCTCAACCAGGGCCTCACTGGCCACCAGCGCCGGTGGACGTGGATAGTCACAGGCCCGCTCACGCTCCAGGCCTTTCCACGGCTCTGTGCTCCCCATTCGCTGGCCCCGGCCACGACAATGGTCAGCATGGCCAACCCCTCCCCCGTTCGGCAGCGTCGAGGTCTGGATCGCCTCCTGGCCCGCCTCGGCGGCACCGCCGTGATTCCCCTGCTGATCCTCTCGGTGGCCTGGGGCCAGGAACTGATCGATCAGATCGTCTTTGGGGGGCGCTGGAACCTTCCCATGCTCCCGGGGGGGTCGTTCCTGGGGGTCCTCACCGCACCGTTCAGCCATGGGGATCTGGGCCACCTGCTGGGGAACAGCCTCTGGTTCCTGCCGCTGTCCTGGCTGGTGCTGCTCAAGAGCTGGCACGATTACCTGGCCGTCTGGGTGGGGGTGTACCTGATGGCGATCCCGGTGTGGCTGTTCTCCAGCAATGGAAGCCATGGGCTCTCAGGAGTGGTCTTCGCCCTGGTGGGCTACCTGGTGGTGATCGGGTTCCTGGAGAGGCGGCCCCTGCCCCTGCTGCTCTCACTGTTCAGCCTGGTGAGCTATGGCGGTTTCCTGCCGGGCCTGCTGCCCTTCTTCACCCCGGCCGGGGTGAGCTGGGTGGGCCACCTGAGCGGCTTCGCCGGTGGGGTGCTCGCGGCCCTGGCCGTTTACCGGGAACCGGCGCAGGCGGCCCGGAGATGAGGCGCTGATGTCCTGCCCCCGCTGCGGAAGCTGGGAAGTTCGGCGCGACCGCAGCCTGGCCGGTCGCATGGTCTGTGGCCGCTGCAGCCTGCCGCTTGGGCCGGGCGCCAGCCAGGGAACCGGTGGATCGCGCCGCCTCAACCTGCTGCAGGGTGGCCGGGGCCAGCGACGGCACTGGCTGCTGCCCATGGCCTTGCTGCTGGGCCTCGGCGCCCTTCTGGCCTGGCTGAGCGAGCAGCCGCAGCCGAGTCGAGCTCCCTACGGCCAGGAGCGACTGCGCTGAGGGCAGGGCCGTCAGCCGGGAATGAACGTGCGCAGGCGGCGGGCTTCGAGGCCGGCACGCTGCTGCAGCTCCACGTCGCTCAGCTGGGCCTCCTCCCGCTGCTGGGCGGCGAGCACATCACGCTCCTCGAGGGGGAACCCCTCCTGGCGCGCCAGCTGCAGGAAGGCCTCCAGGTCGAGCGGCTGCTGCAGGCGCTCCTGCAGGGGAGCTGAGCAGCGGGCGTGGAGCAGGAAGGCATCCAGGTGCTCAAGGCTCACGGGAAGGGATCCAGATGACCTCCGTACTAGCCCAACCTGGGGCCCATCGGCGAATTCAGGCCCCTGGGGGGCCGTCGGAGTCGTCGCCGACGGCGTTGCCTGCGGCATAGCGCCCGATCAGCAATCCCATCACCACGGCGATGTAGATCGGGCCGATCACGCTGAAAGCCACGGCACTCATCCGGGAGAGTGGAGTGGTCGGAACAAAGTCCCCGAAGCCCACCGTGCTCAGGCAGACGAAGGCGAAGTAGTTGAGACGGGAAAAATCCATCAGCTGCACCAGGGGGCTGGCCTGGCTGATCGGGCCGGTTTTCGACAAGGCCGATGCGTCATCGTGCAGGCTGATGAAACTGCCGTTCTGGATCGTCTCAAGACCCGTGAACAGCAGACCGGCTGTGAGGCCCAGCAGCAGGTAGCCCGAGATAGCCCCCATCAGCACCCGTCCGTTCACCTGCTGTTCCTCGGCCAGAAATCCCACCAGACGCAGCACGCTCCAGCCTGCGAACAGGGTGGTGAGCACGAGCAAGGGCCAGCCGCTTTCCCGGTGCGACATCGGGGTCAAGAGCCAGAACCACTGGGCCAGCAGAGCCGCAAGGCCGAGCAGTCGAAAAGGAGCATCCAGGGGATTGACCTTGCCGCCGTGGCGGATCGAGCCCTCCAGTTCGACCGTCAGCAGCAGAGTGGCCAGGCTGTAGCCCAGCCCGGACAGACTGTGCAGGTTTCTGGGCAGAGCCAGGCAGACCATCACGAACACGGTCACCAGCAGCAGGTGCCGGTAGAAGCGATGACGGCGCCGCAGGCGTGACTCGCTGGAATGGCTGGCGCGG
Source organism: Synechococcus sp. BSA11S (assembly GCF_014224355.1). Lineage (GTDB taxonomy): Bacteria > Cyanobacteriota > Cyanobacteriia > PCC-6307 > Cyanobiaceae > Regnicoccus_A. The sequence goes on from NZ_VNWP01000003.1 coordinate 42,418, forward strand.
AAAGGAAAGCGCAAGGGAATCAGCGGAGCTGGCGAAGAGAGGTGATCAAGCCGGGATGCGATCCTGCATTGTGACGAAAGCGAGGCGCTGAGCCAGCCCTTCAGCCGAAGAAGGAGAGCTGCTCCCTGGAGCGTGGCGGCGGGACCGCCTCCCAGCCACTGGGATCCCAGCCACTGAGCAGGGGTTGGAGAGCCCGCAGACCGGCCCCATCGGTCGGCGCCAGCCAGGCCTGCTCAAGGCCATCGGGAAGCAGCACCGGCATGCGCTGGTGCAGGGGCTGAACCAGGGCGTTGGGGCTGGTGGTGAGCACGCAGCAGCTCTCCAGTTCGCTGCCATCGGGTCCGATCCAACGGTCCCAGAGTCCCGCCAGCCAGAAGGGTCGCCGGTCGAGCCGGCGGATCAGCCAGCCCTTCTCCAGAAAGCCATCGGCGGGGGGCAGACAGCGGCGGTGGCGCCAGGCCCCGCGGAAGGAGGCCTTCTCGGCCACGGTTTCGCTGCGGGCGTTGAAGGGCCGGGGCGCGTTGAGCGGATCCCTGGCCCACTCCGGCAGCAGACCCCAGAGCATCAGGGCACTGGCGATCAGGCCATGCTCCTGACGCAGGGCCAGCACCGGCTCACCGGGCTGTATCAGGGTCCTGGGCGCGTAATGACGCTCCAGCTCCGCAGGCAGCCGCCCCCCCAGCCTTGGCAGCAGCTGATCAAGGGCGGTGGTGAGGCAGAACCGACCACACATGGCGCCCAGGGAACGCTGACGTGCAGCCTAGGTCTGCCGTGACGTTCGGTTCTCACTCCCGCCAGAGGGGGCGATGCCCCAGCCCCTGCGCCTAGTTTGGCTCCATTGCTGCGCCCGCCCCCATGGCCATCCGCCAGGACGACAACCGCCCGAACCGGCGCTTCGGAATCATCAACCTGGTGCTGATCGGCTTCGGAGTGCTGTTGCTGTTCAGCAACTTCCTGCCGAACCAGGCCGCCCAGGTGCCCCGGGTGCCGTATTCCCTGTTCATCGATCAGGTCAATGATGGCCATGTGAAGCGGGCGTACATCACCCAGGACCAGATCCGCTACGAGATCACCGACGCCGAAGAGGGTGCCCCTTCGGTGCTCGCCACCACACCGATCTTCGACATGGATCTTCCCCAGCGCCTGGAGCAGAAGGGGGTGGAATTCGCCGCCGCTCCGCCGAAACGTCCCAATTTCTTCACCACTTTGCTGAGCTGGGTGGTTCCCCCGTTGATCTTCATCCTGGTGCTGCAGTTCTTCGCACGCCGTCAGATGGGCGGTGGCGCCCAGGGTGCCCTGAGCTTCACAAAATCCAAGGCCAAGGTCTACGTGCCGGATGAGGAGTCCCGCGTCACCTTCGCCGATGTGGCTGGCGTGGATGAAGCGAAAACGGAGCTCAACGAAATCGTCGACTTCCTCAAGAATCCCGAGCGTTACGCCGCCATCGGTGCCCGTATTCCCAAGGGCGTGCTGCTGGTGGGCCCTCCCGGCACCGGCAAGACGCTGCTCTCGAAGGCTGTGGCCGGAGAGGCCAGCGTGCCCTTCTTCATCATCTCCGGTTCGGAGTTTGTGGAGCTGTTCGTGGGGGCCGGCGCCGCCCGGGTGCGCGACCTGTTCGAGGAGGCCAAGAAGAAAGCTCCCTGCATCATCTTCATTGATGAACTCGATGCCATCGGCAAGAGCCGCTCGGGTTCGATGGGCGTGGTGGGCGGCAACGACGAGCGGGAGCAGACCCTCAATCAGCTGCTCACCGAGATGGATGGGTTCAGCGCCCAGGACAAGCCGGTGATCGTGCTGGCGGCCACCAACCAGCCCGAAACCCTCGATGCCGCCCTGTTGCGCCCGGGCCGCTTCGACCGCCAGGTGCTGGTGGACCGTCCCGACCTTTCGGGGCGCAAGAAGATCCTCGACATCTACGCCAACAAGGTGAAGCTGGCCGAGGGGGTCGACCTCGACAAGATCGCCCAGGCCACCAGCGGCTTCGCCGGCGCCGACCTGGCCAACCTGGTCAACGAGGCTGCCCTGCTGGCAGCCCGCGCCTACCGCACCACCGTGGAGCAGGGCGATCTCAACGAAGCGATCGAGCGGGTGGTGGCAGGTCTCGAGAAGAAGAGCCGCGTCCTGCAGCCTGATGAGAAGAAGGTCGTGGCCTACCACGAGGTGGGCCACGCAATCGTGGGCCACCTGATGCCCGGCGGCAGCAAGGTGGCCAAGATCTCGATCGTGCCCCGTGGCATGGCCGCCCTCGGTTACACCCTGCAACTCCCCACTGAGGAGCGCTTCCTCAACTCCAAGGAAGATCTCGAAGGCCAGATCGCCACCCTGCTGGGGGGCCGCTCCGCCGAGGAGATCGTCTTCGGTGAGGTCACCACCGGCGCCGCGAACGACCTCCAGCGAGCCACCGACATCGCCGAACAGATGGTGGGCACGTACGGCATGAGCGACACCCTCGGCCCCCTCGCCTACGACAAGCAGGGCGGCAGCCGCTTCCTCGGTGGTCCGAGCAATCCCCGCCGGGAGGTCAGCGATGCCACGGCCCAGGCGATCGATCACGAGGTGCGCGGTCTGGTGGACCGGGCCCATGAGCGGGCGTTGTCGATCCTGCACGGCAACCGCGATCTGCTGGAGAACATCGCCGGAAAGATCCTCGACAAGGAGGTGATCGAGGGCGATGAGCTCAAGGAGCTGCTCGCCTCCAGCACCCTTCCCAGCGAAGCGGTGCTCACCCCCGCCTGATCCACCCCTTGACGCGGGGGCACCCGCTCCCCGATAAGAGTTCTTTGGACATGGGGTCATGGGGCCGCCGTTCAGCCAGCGCTTTCCCGCTCTCGCCCCTTTGCGAGGCGGGGATCTGCTGTCTTCTGCGGACCTGGGAGCTGAAGAGACCCTGGCACTGCTGGTGCTTGCCGCTGAGTTCAAGCGTGGTTCTCTCCGTCTTGATCTCAGCGGCAAGGCGCTCGGCCTGATCTTCACCAAGGCTTCCACCCGAACCCGGGTCAGCTTCTCCGTGGCCATGGGCCGCCTGGGGGGCCAGGTGCTGGACCTCAACCCCTCCGTCACCCAGGTGGGGCGAGGCGAGCCGGTGGCCGACACCGCCCGGGTGCTCAGCCGCTACGTGGACGCTCTGGCGATCCGCACGTTCGAGCAACGCGAACTGGCCGACTACGCCCACTGGGCCTCGGTCCCGGTGATCAACGCCCTCACCGATCTCGAGCACCCCTGCCAGGCCCTGGCCGATCTGCTCACCATCCGCGAGAACTTCGGTGACCTGAAGGGGCTCACCCTCACCTACGTGGGTGACGGCAACAACATGGCCCACTCCCTGATGCTCAGCGGCGCCCTGCTGGGGATGCATGTGCGGGTGGCCTGCCCCGAGGGCTTCTGCCCCGATCCGGCCGTGCTCGACCAGGCCCGGAAGCTGGCGGGCCGCGCCGCCACGATCTCTGTGCTGCACGAGCCGGTGCCGGCGGTGCGGGATGCCCAGGTGCTCTACACCGATGTCTGGGCCTCGATGGGCCAGGAGCAGGAGCAGCAACAGCGTCTTCAGGCCTTTGCGGGCTTCTGCGTGGATGAGGCCCTGCTGGCGGAAGCCGACCCGCGCGCCATCGTGCTGCATTGCCTGCCGGCCCACCGCGGCGAGGAAATCAGCGCCGGCGTGATCGAGGGAAGCGCCAGCCGGGTGTTCGATCAGGCCGAGAACCGCCTGCATGTGCAGCAGGCGCTGCTGGCGGCCCTGCTGGCTGATCCCAACACGCCCTGCTCCTGATCGGGGTCCCCCGGGGGGTGGACAACGGCCACGCCTGGGGGAACACTGGTGACATGGTTCATCCGTACTGCCGGTGATCGTCTCCTCCAGGCCAGCCGCTCCCAGCGGGCAGGACCTCACCAGCGCCCAGCAGGAGCTCTACGACTGGCTGGTGGATTACATCCAGCAGCACCGCCACAGCCCCTCGATCCGTCAGATGATGGAGGCGATGGGGCTTCGCTCCCCGGCACCGATTCAGAGCCGGCTGCGGCACCTGCAGCAGAAGGGCTGGATCACCTGGCAGGAAGGCCAGGCCCGCACCCTTCAACTGCTGGGCCCTGCCCAGGCAGGGGGGATTCCCCTGCTCGGCTCGGTGGCGGCCGGCGGCCTGATCGAAAGCTTCGACGATGTGCAGGAGCGCCTTGATCTGGCTTCGCTGCTGGACACCCGCGGCCTGTTCGCCCTCACCGTCAACGGCGACAGCATGGTGGAGGCCCACATCGACGATGGCGACATCGTGCTGATGGAGCCCGTGAACGACCCATCCCGGCTCCGGCCGGGCACGATCGTGGCGGCCCATGTGGCCGGCAGTGGCACCACCTTGAAGCACTTCAGCCGCCAGGGAGGGAAGGTGCGACTGGAAGCGGCCAACCCGGCCTATGCACCGATCGAACTGGAGGCCGACCAGGTCACCGTCCAGGGGCGGATGGTGGCCGTCTGGCGCCAGGTCTGAGCGCAACTCCTGGGCCCACCCTCGGCCGTGGGGGTGAACCGCTGCGTTGTAAGCTCTTCTGGTGCCAACGCGAGGGTCCAAGGGCCCAGCCGATCGACCAGCGTTCGGTTCGCCAGGCCACCCATGGGGCCATAGCTCAGCTGGTAGAGCACCTGCATGGCATGCAGGGGGTCAGCGGTTCGAGTCCGCTTGGCTCCATCCTGAAATTCCAGGCTTGTCCTGGATTTTTTAGTTTTTGGCGCAATGTTTCCTGCAACATCGTGGCCCCCAGCGGCTGGGGCATAGCCGTTCGTCGAGGCCAGTGCCTGCTCGCCAGCACGGAACGCACGTTGCCAAAGAGCAGCTGCCGCCGAGAGGATTCCCGTGATCGATCAATTCCCTGGGCACCGCATCGGCTGCCATCGCGTCGCCCTGCTCATGCAACGGGCTGAGATCAAAGCCAGGAGCCGCAAGGTGTTCAGCCCTTGCTCCAGGGTCAGCAGGGGAGCCAGCCGGGGCTACCGACTACCACGGAGCTGAGGCAACGCGAGATCGTCTACGGCATGTCTACCAACGGTTGCTACTGGGACAACACAGTGGTGGAGAGCATCTTCATCAACCTGCTATTGAAACTCGACCTTGATGACAATCAAGAAGCCCTGATTACACTCCTGCAGTTGCAGCGTGATCTGGCCATCTGGGTCGGGTGTTACGACAACCGCGAGCGCCGCCATTCAACGATCGGTTACCGCAGCCCGATCGGCGACGAGCAGAGGCTCATCGCCGCACCTGCACTCACCCCTGTGATTCCCTGATCGGTGCTCAGCAAATCGAGGGAACTCCAATCTCATCGATCCGCGCGGCATCTCCCATTTCGCTCCCCTTGTCGGGCATGCATTTGAATAAAGGTGCGGTGAACAACAAGAAGCATGATAGAATTAAAGGATAAAAGTAGTGCATATGGGCCGCTGGAAAGTCAGGCCGGATACTGATCACGCAATGATCGAACGCGACCAAGAGAAGGTAGCCAGATTCACCGAGCCGCTGCCCGGATGCCTTGAAGCCGCTGTGGCCCCTCTCTACGGACCCGAGATGAGTGCGGCCGATCAGGAGGCATTCGGCGCCTCAGCGGATAGATGGCTCATATTCGTCTCATTGGCAAGAATGATTCAGGCATCCTCCGAATTGAGCGGCTTGATCAGCATTTCCTTTGGCTTCAGTCGATCCAACGCCTGACAGGCCTGCTGCCAAATCTCCTGAGAGGGGTGGCCATGGGCATTCGGTCCTGCTGGCCACCAATCAGCTTGTTGCCGTAAGCCGAAGCTCACCTTGCCACAGAAGCGACCTCAAAGCGCAAAGCACCAGATTCGAGCGGCTGTCCCGCCCAGATGCCTTTCTGGACAAGGGGCCTGAGCAGAATTCGCCATCTCGGGAAACCGCTGATCTCCACCAGGGGTGTTGACAACTACTTATTCTGTGTTAAAATTTGAATAACGGATGAACCGTTCGCTTCCGAACCATATCGACAATCTGCGCTTGTCAACGGCTGTGGCATTGCCAATGCAAGCGCTCGATATTCTGGATTCCAGGAGCGTACAACCAATGTGCTGTGAGGCCTTCCAGTGATGACCTGGCATTGCTTTCCAGGAATCCCCGAGAAGCCATGCACAGAGAAGCATCCGTTGTTCAACTTCAGGAGAAACATCCATGACCACCACCAACACCCCGATGCCGACCACCAGCAACGAAGTGGATCAGCAACAAGCCAATGAACAGCTCCGCCAAGCGATCATCAACAAGAAGCAGGCCCAGATCGAGGCCTGGACCGCCCAGATCGAGCAGATGCAGCAGAGCCTGCAGACCGCTGCCGAAAGCGTTCGCGGTGAAACAGAGAAGCGGTTAGCCGAGCTGCGCCAAGCCCGTGATCAGGCCCGTGCCCAGCTGGAGAGCCTCCAGCAGGCCACCCAGGACAGTTGGGATTCCCTCCTTCAACAGAGCGACACTTTCTTCCAGGAGCTTGCCGCGCGTTTCCACGAGTTCGTGAGCAAGCAGAGCTGATCTGCGGCGCTGGGTTGCCCTGCCCCCTGCACGCCCCAAGCGGATCGACACACCCCATTGTTCGATCTCTCCCAGGAGCTGCGTGACGGCCCCACCATTGACAGCCCGGTTGCCGTCACCGAGGCCTTCCTGCCTGAGATCAGGGGGGCCTTCTGGTTGCTGGTCTCCAGCAAGGCCGTGATCGATGGCCAAGACACGCAGGCCCTCCGCAGGATCCTGGAACGTGCGCTGCCCAGTGGCGTCTCGGTGGCTCGATGTGGACTGGCAGCCGCAAGTCTGGCGCCAGCCGCCCCAGTCCCCTCCCACCGCCGCACAACTGCTCACGGCCGCCGTGGCCTTCGTCGACCCAGACCAGATTCACACCTGAGGATCGTCCATACACATACATTAAAAACTTATGATTTTCGTTGTCTCCCATGTCCTTCCCGCACCACTCTGTTCCGCCCGTTGCTCTGAGCTGGCAGAGGAATGGTGAATTGGCGCCTCAGGATCTTTTCAATCTTGTCTGTCGGCTGCGCGCGGTGGAGCCGGGTACCCATAGCAATGAGCTTTGGCGTCTGGGCCAGAAGTATCCACGCGTTTCACCTTTTGGGCGGAAACCTCGTCGGCACTGAGTAAGGCGACGCAGAGCATGATCCCAATTCCTTCACCATCGGCACCATCCAGAGGCTCCCGGGCACAGGTCAACCCTCAGAGTTGCTCAAAACGCCCAAGCTGAGGCGGCCTGGCTCGTCTGGACTGGGCAGATCACTAACCCCTGAAGCGGTACCCAGCCACTGAGATGGCTCTAAACCAATGTAGATTTAGAGCCTCACCACTAGCCTTCTCGAGCACCCTAGCCAACCGGCATGGTATGGAGGTGCTAACTTAAAAGAGATAGATAAGGGAATCAGGTGTGAGTTCAGCTGCCAGTAGAAAGATCATCAGCGGGTCTCGCCGGCACGAGAATCCAGCCTGCAGCCTGCCGTAACCGCTCCACGTCCTGAGCCAACCTCAGGGCTCGCTCAGCATGATGAAGGGCGAGCCTGGCCTGGGCCCTTGCTACTTCACGGATGCCAGGCTCAGGCAGCAGGCTGATCAGGGACAACCCCTTTTGCAACCGCAGTCCAACCTCTAAGCAGGGGGCCCCATCGCGACCGATGGCTTGGAAGGCATCGTCGAAGAGATCCTCCATCGAGAGTTCGTGCATCCAGAGTCGTTCAAAACGCACAGATTCGTCAGGTCCTTCCCTGCGCAGGCGGCAGACCTCAGCCCACTCAGTGAGCAGACGAACGAACGAACCGATGATGTGGATGGCAGTGCCAGGGTCATTCACGGCCGGGGAGAGGGCCCTGCTGGCAATTTCAGAAAGCGCCACCAAGCCAAACCTCGGGTCGTCATCGAAGGTGCGTCGATCGCCTATTCGAAACGACCTTGCCAGGCGTTCAGTGGTGCCACTCTCCAGCAGAATTTTGCTGTTCGTCTGGCCCAGAACCCCTTGGGGGGTGACGAACGCGCCGGGCAGGGTCTCGATCACTATCTCCAGATCGAGAGACTCAGCTGTCTGCTGAAGTTCAGCCAGATCGATCCTCTGGAGATAACCTACCTCCAGAGGCCTGATTGGCACGCTGAAGGCTGCATGAGTGGCGAAGGGGACGACAGCCGGCTTGGCACGAAGCGTGGGATGCCAGCCACGCTCCAGCAGGGCTCGGCTGGCCGCCTTCTCCACCTGGCTGATTGTGTTGGTAACCCGCCCAAGCCTGGCGATGCGATCGACCCACGTGACGAAGCTGAGGACCACCACAGCAAAGACCGTCACTGTGAGAACAAACAGTGCCAACCGACCGCTACGGCCGTAGACTCCGTTGATCAGAGCAGTCAGTGCCACGATCCCAAAGATGAACGCTCCGATGAATGTGGATAGAGCGAACTGGGAAATGTCGTCAGCCACTACAAGGGAAAAGGCACGAGGCGTAGCGACGGTGGCGGCCGAGGCATAGGCCGAGAGCATGGAACCGGCAGCAAAGACCGCGATTACCAACATGCTCGACGTGATGATCCGCAGCAGGGTCTCAAGCGTGTCAGCCGAGACATCGGGAAGAGGAGCAGAAGGAAAAAGTTGATCAGCGAGCTGAGCCAGTCCGACCCCGACAAGGGAAACAAGACACAACATCAGCGGCCGCGCCCAGAGCTTCTCCCGCAGGCGGTTGAGGGTGAACGTAAGGCGCCCCCGCAGGCCAGAGGTGAAGAGAAGAGGGGGCATCAGATCTCCAGTGCTCCACGAGGCACCTGTAGGCGGATCAATAGCCTAAGAGTTGGCGGAAAAAGCAACTGAGAAGCCGTATTTATTCGGCATGGGCTGATGGACTCGCCACTTGGCCTGGACTGACCACTGATCCGCCAGCACCTCGATGGGCCTGCTCAGGAATCTGGAGCCCAGACGTCCTGTGCGGCACTACCAGTGGGTGAGCCCCGGCGACATAATCCATGTCGACGCGAAACAGCTGGTCCGTTTCGAGCAGGTCGGCCATCAGCTCACCGGTGAACGCCGTCAAGCCTGCTCACGGTGAGCCGTAAGCATCGAGCACTGCCAGACACTCCCGAGGGACGACTCCTCTTGCCGAGGCCGGCGAGCTTGGGGCGGTGAGCCCGCACAGACTCACCGCTCAGGGTCATGGCTGGCTCTGCTCCTGCTGCTGTGTTGGTGTGGCCTCGCCAGCCCTGTCATCGATCCCAGCCACGAACGCCCGGATCTGATCGAAAAGCAGATCAAATGCCTCTTCTGACTCCTCGACCAGATCGCTCCATCGTTCCGTGCTTACCTCCTGCAGCTCGCTGAATTTCGCCTGTACGACATCGCGAGCCCCCTGCAGAGTCTCAAGTTATTGATCGATCTGCTGGAAGGCTTTTTCCTTGGCCGATGCATTCGACTGACTGATCCTGGCCTTGAGTTTGTCCACATCAGCCATCCATCAAGGCGGGCATGCGTTTTGTCGATGTAGACCTGGCGTTCCTGCTCATTGAGAAACGTCTGAACATTGGTGGACGCCGTCTTGCTTTGGGTCTGTCATGGTGTTTCCTTTGTGGATTGGATTGATCGAAGCCAGTACCTATCCATTCCCCTGCCTGCCCTTCGAGCAGGCAGGATCGCCATTCACAGATGTCAATCGCTACAGCACGGGCGGACTGCAAAGGCCGCCTTGGCTTTGATGGTCAAGGAAGGAGAATGAAGCTGTGACGGCTGGCCCCGCAGCGCAATCACAGAGATGGCCTGCGACTACAGCGATGTTGGCCGGCATGCGGTCACGGTTCAATCACTGATCATTTCTGCTTAGGGATATCGCTGCCGAATCCAGTGATATCAGAACTGGAGGCAACGCATTCCGATTTGATCGAGAGACCTCAATACTACACCTTAGCCGTTTCATCGTATCAATGTGAGCAGCGCTCCGTTCAGATCAGCAGATTCAATGACTCTTGTGCCCCTCGGCTGATCCTGTCGATTCATGCATTCCAGCTGAGCCGCAGGCCACGGGACGGCATGGCGGCAGCTGCATGGGTCTGAGCCAGGTCCTGGCTGACACCTACGTGCTGTACTGCAAGACCCATGGCTTTCACTGGACTATGACGGGCCCCATGTTCACGTCTCTCCCTGCTCTGCTCATGGAGCAGTACATTGCGTCGCTTCAAAATGCTGGCCGAAGCGGCAAGTCTGATCCACTGCACGAGCCAGGAAGCCATCCACTTTTTTGGTGCTACTGATCCCACAGTGATCCATGGGCAACTGGCGAATCGTCCGTCGGTTTTTGTTGCTGATTCCTCCGGAGTGATCCAATGGTGCTTCGGTGGCCGTCATGGGCAACTTTCTCTCAACGCCGAAGACCATGGGGGAATGTCTCGCAATGTCTCGCAACGACTTTCTCGCCGCTGTCCTTGATGGCCTTTGCGGTCAGCCCGATCTGATCGGCACTCAGGCCTCCGGTGGGGCGGGTATCGCCAACCCATCGCAGTTGGATGACCTGCTGGGATTCGCCTCGGCCTATGCCTTGAGCGGTCATCCTCTCTCCGCCAACCGTCGTCTCTGAAACCGAGGGGCAGCAACTTGATCAATTCCCCAATGCTGCCGTCGATGAACAAGGAAGCGGAGTCGAACTGACTGCCCTGGCAAGATGGACCCATCGATCTGGTGAAGAGACTGTATGGACCGAAGACCCAGACTCACTCAATCCTGCCAACCGGAGCAGGCGTCTTGCGTCCGCCGGGCCTGACGCCAGGTGCAATAGGTCAGTGGGTGGATGTGGTGAGCTCAAGCTGATCGCATCAAGGGCGCTCAGAATGGGCCAAGGCACCCAGGCCCAGGATTCTCCGCAGAACGAGTGATGACAGCACCGACGGTTGCCGCCAGTACGCCCATCGCCGTCAACCTGGAGGAGGGAAAGGAGTACTACTACTGCGCCTGCGGCCGCTCCTCGGATCAGCCGTTCTGCGACGGATCCCACAAGGGCAGCAGCTTCTCACCCCTGGCCTTCGTGGCCAAAGAAAGCGGCAAGGCTCTGCTCTGTCGCTGCAAGCAGACCGCCACACCTCCCTACTGCGACGGCACCCATGCCCGTGTTCCCGCCGACCAGGTGGGCTCCGACTTTGCCGTGGACGAAGACAGTGCTGAAGTCGGAATGACCGAGGGGACGGAAGAGGAGCCCAACCTTGGGCTGATCCACGAGCTAGCCGAGCACGGCCTCAAGTGGATGGGGGCCCAGGGGCCAGTGGTGTCCATGGGGGTGCCCCGCTCCCAGCTGCCCCTCTGGGATGACATCCAGATCCTCACGGCCCAGCTGGCGCGGCGACCCCTGGCCGAATCCGCCCCGGTGGGCACGGAGCTGGTGATCGGTCCCCGGGCCCGGCGCCCGCTGCGGCTGGAGATCCCTCTTCTGGTGTCGGACATGAGCTTTGGGGCCCTCTCCGAGGAGGCCAAGCGGGCCCTGGCCACAGGCGCGGAGCTGGCCGGTACGGGCATCTGCTCCGGCGAGGGGGGGATGCTGAGCGAGGAGCAGGCCGCCAACCACCGCTACCTCTACGAACTCGCGCCGGCGATGTTCGGCTATCGCGAAGACCTTCTCTCCCGGGTGCAGGCCTTTCACTTCAAGGCTGGTCAGGCGGCCAAGACCGGCACGGGCGGTCATCTGCCCGGTGCCAAGGTCACCGCCCGCATCGCCAGGCTCCGAGGCATCCCCGAAGGACAGCCCGCCTGTTCTCCCGCCAGCTTCGAAGATCTGCGCACCCCGGCCGATTTCCGCCGCTTCGGCGATCGGGTGCGGGAGCTCAGCGGCGGCATTCCGGTGGGCTTCAAGCTGAGCGCCCAGCACATCGAGCAGGATCTCGATTTCGCTCTCGAGGCCGGGGCCGACTATCTGATCCTCGATGGCCGCGGCGGCGGCACAGGTGGGGCCCCCCAGCTGCTCCGTGATCACATCACCATGCCCACCATTCCCGCGCTTGTCAGGGCCAGGGCCCATCTCGACCGACGCGGCGCCAGCGCACAGGTGTCCCTGATCGTGACGGGCGGCCTGCGCACCCCGGCAGACTGCGTCAAGGCGCTGGCCCTGGGGGCCGACGGGATCGCCCTGGCCAATGCCGCAATCCAGGCCATCGGCTGCGTCGGCTCCCGGATCTGCCACACCAACCGCTGCCCGACGGGGATAGCCACCCAGGATCCAGAGCTGCGCCGCCACCTTCAGGTGGAGCCTGCCGCCCAGCGCCTGGATCGTTTCTTCCGGGCCACGGTGGCGTTGATGCAGGTGATGGCGCGGTGCTGCGGCCATGACCACCTGAACCGCATGAACCGGGACGACCTGGCCAGCTGGCAACGGGACCTGGCGGAGCTGGCCAGCATCGCCTGGAGCGGTGCTGGGGCAGCCACGGAACAGCCATGAGGACATGACGTGATTGGTGTGGTTCTGCTCCCCCCGATGTTCGTACTCAGGGATTGTTCCCTGGCTGCTTGGGGAGAGTGCTGGCATTGCCGTTGCGGATGGCGTGGTAGCCGGGGGAGAGAATCTCCACCTTGGCCTCGGCAAAGTGATCCTGGAGTGCCGCAAAGAGGTCGGAGAGGGTCTGGCGATAGGTGCCTGGATCGCGCACGTAAGCCGTGAGTTCGTAACTGATATGGAAGTCGTTGAGCGAGGTCTGCAGCACAAACGGCTCGATCTCGTCTGTGATTCCCTCAACGCTGCGGGCGGCGGTGAGCATGAGCTCGTGCACCTGCCGCCAGGGCACGTCGTAGCCGATGGTGATCGTGGTGGCCAGGGCCACTGGTTGGCGGATCTCGCGGCGTGAGAAGCTGAAATTGGTCACCGAGCTGCTGATCACGGTGGCATTGGGGATGCTCACCAGTTCGTTGCGAGGAGTCTTCACCCGCGTGACCAGCAGGGTGCGATCCTGCACCACGCCAACCACCCCGTTGATATCAATGCGATCACCCTCGCGGAAGGCGCGGGTATAGATCAGCATCAGTCCGCTGATGATATTTGTGGCCACAGCACTGGAGCCGAGAGCCGCCAGCACACCCACGAACAGTCCTGCTCCCTGGAACACCTCGCTGCCGGAACCTGGGACGAAAGGGAAAGCTCCGACAAGAGCAATCAACACCGCCAGGGTCGCCACCAGCCGGGAGGTTGGCTTGGCCCATTCCCTGTAGAAACCTGGAATGCGCAAGCGTCCAAGACGGATCGCATTGAAAAACGCATTGCTGATCCGGATGATCACGATGGTGATCCCGATGATCACCGCGATGGACAGCAGGTTAGGGATCGCGGCCACCATCCCCTGAAGGAATGCAACAACCAGGCCGAGGATCTGCGCTCGCAGCCCCTCAGCGATCCCCTGGGTGGGAGGGAAGAAGCCAAGCAGGAGGGGGATCAGGAGATAGCTGATCAACAGCAGGATGGTCCAATGAATCACCACACGAATCAGCTGCATCAGCTGACGCACCCTGTCCGCATCCACCAACGCCGTGATTCCCACCCGACTCAACCTCTGCAGCACAAACCGTTCCCTGCTCGACAACCAGTCACGGATCCGGTTGTTGAGACGGAACTGCACCCGAAGCCACACCACATAGGCAGCCAGCACCAACGCGGCCAGGGCACTGCCCCGCAGCCAGAATTGAGCACTGTTCTCCTTCCTGTAACGGCTGATGGCCGTCTTCAAGGAATCCCTGTACGTCTCGGCAAGCCTCATGCGGGTACTGGCGGAGCAGGCCGCCATCCGATCATCCACCGCTCCGAGCTGCTCAAACTCCCCCGAGCTGTCCTCGATTCCGATCAAGGCATAGGGAGGGGAGTCGCGGACAACGATCTGATTCACGGCGACGGTTCTGTCCTTGGCCAACGCGAGAAGTTCGCTGGACTCACGACGGGCAACGTCCTCCAGGTTCTGGGCGCCGGTGGTCGCGCGCATCTCCAGCACATTCCGGCCGTCAAGGGTCACGAATACGGGCTTCTCCGCGCACTCGGTTGTCGAGCTGGACGGGGAGGGGGTCTCGGCGGCAATAGCGATGGGAATCTGAAACGTTGGAGATCCCAGCAGGAGCAGCGCCAGCAGGAGAAGCAGGGCAAAACTGACCTGTTGAGGAAGGCGGAAACGTCTGCAGATTTTCGCAGGAAGGTTCATGACAGAGCGGCCTGGAAGCAATCGTTTATGGGCCGATTCTCGCACCCACAGATTCCATTTCAAGCTTGGCGTTGTCGACTCGCCAGGTTGTTCAACTGACGATGGTCGGCGAGGTCACAATGTGAGGTCACCAGGGTCGGGGGCTCGCCGCCCATCTCAAGACCTCAGCTCGGGTGTCCAGCCATCCTCAAGCCAGACTGCCGCTCAAGTCGCTTACAGCACAAGCTGAGATCAGCCTGCGCAGGGCTTACACCACCCGGCGGCGGTACCGTTGCTCTCTGGTGCTGCGGCGCCTGCCCCTGGCCTGGACTGGTGTCGTCAACCCATGATGCCTGGCCACACAATCAGGTGAATCCCAACGCTTCCTTTGCCGGCAACAACCGGGGTCATTCTCTCTGACGAAGAGCCTCGAAACCAGAGACGATGTCGAGCAGTTCACCGGTGATTGCATTCTGCCGCTGCTGACGATGCAGGGCATTCAGTTCACTGAGGCGCTCATCAATGTGTTCTCCTGCAGCATGCATGGCCGTAAGGCGCGCAGCATTCTCGCTGGCCAGCGACTCCACCGCGGCCCGGAACAGGCAGAGGTGGAGGTACTCCTGCACGATGCCCGCGAACAGCCCTGGAAGCGGCTGGTTGTTCATCGGCTCACCGCACGAGCCCCAGGCGCGCCACTGCAGCCCCCCAAGCCAGGAGGGATCAAGGGGCAGGAGCTGCAACGCCGAGGGCTGATGGGTCGTGGCAGTCAGAACCCTCTGGTACACAAGCAAGATCCGACCGACACCGGCGCTGGTGTGCTCTGGATCGCTCCATGCGGGGTCGGTCTTCATCGCCCCGGCAACAGAATCCGGGAAACGCCAGCCTTCAATCAACGGGAGGAGTTCCTGAAGCAGGACTGAAATCACCGCCACCGAACTGGGCAGCGAAAAACGTGCCTCAACCGGCAGAGGGCCACCCTCCAGAAGGGTGGCAAGGCGGTCTCCGACCACTGCCATCCTGCATCGCTCATGGGCGATGCCTCGGCGCCGCAGCTGCTCAACCGTGAAGGTGACGATCTGCTCGTTGAACGGACCGCAGAGTCCGTGACTGGATCCATAAAGAATCACACCCACATCCCCAGGAGCGGTGGGAGAGGGCAACAGTGAAGAAAGGGAAGCAGGAGCGGCATCGAAGCGCTGCAACCGGAGCACAGCCTGCAGGGCCAGCTCCACACTGGCGGTATAAGCAACGAGTGATTCACTGGCCAACTGATACTGACGCGTCCCCGCCATCGCCAGTGCCTTCATGGTTCGAACGACCGACTGCAGTTCCTGCGTTGTACGGATCGTGGCTCGCAACTCCTCAAGCGTCTGCATGGGTGTTACGCGTTGTCGTCGTCGGCAAGGGCGGCGGCGATGCTGCCGCTGAGCGCCTCACGATCCTCCACCGAGAGGGGCTTGCCGTCTTCGATCCTCTGGTAAAGGGAGGCCAGCTCCCGCCGCACATGGCTCAGGATACTCGCTTCCTCAGACTCCAGACTCATCTCTGGTAGCTCGTCGAAGAGACCTGAATCCGTACCAAACAACATCGTGACCTGCTCAGGCACCGACAAGGGGTTGTGCAGTCCCTGCCTGAGTACGTCCCGGATGCGCCGACCCCGCCGCAAGACATCGCGGGTGCCGGAATCAAGCTGGGTTCCAAAACGGGTGAAGAGTTCGATCTCCTGATACTGGGCATAGGCCAGGCGCAGACCAGGACTGATCTCCCGAAGGGCTGCGAGCTGGGTCCTTGAGCCGACACGCGAGACTGACCTGCCCACATCCACAGCTGGAAAGATTCCCTTTCGGAACAGATCAGAGGAGAGGTAGATCTGCCCATCGGTGATCGAAATCAGATTGGTAGGAACATAAGCCGAGATATTCTGAGCCTGGGTCTCGATGATCGGCAACGCAGTCAGAGATCCCCCTCCGAGGGCAGGGGAGAGGTGAGTCGCCCGCTCCAGCAAGCGCGAGTGCAGATAGAAGATATCTCCAGGATAGGCTTCACGCCCGGGCGTTCGCCGCAGCAGAAGGGAGAGCTCCCGATAGGTGCGGGCGTGATGCGTGAGATCGTCATAGACAATCAGCACATCACGCCCCATCTCCATGAAGTACTCGCCCATGGTGGTGGCAGCATAGGGGGTAACATATTGCAACCCAGGCGAATCCTGGCCAGAGGCAACAACCACGATGCTGTACTCCATCGCGCCATAGTCCGAGAGAGTCGCGATCACATTTGCAATCGAGGCTGAACGCTGTCCGATCGCGCAGTAGATACAGACGACGTTTTTATCCTTCTGATTCAGAATCGTATCGACTGCCAGAAGCGTTTTACCGGTCTGGCGATCTCCGATAATGAGCTCCCGTTGGCCTCGGCCAATCGGAATCAGGGCATCAACAACCTTCCATCCGGTCTGAAGGGGCACCGTGACTGCAGCCCGCTCCAGGATGGCCGGAGCTTCACGCTCAATCGGGCGCATCGTGCTGAACGAGACATCACCCAATCCATCGAGGGGTTCACCCAGGGCGGTGATCGTGCGGCCCAGCAGACCATCACCAACCGGAACCTCCACCACCCGGCCGGTTCGAACGACCGGATCCCCGGCGCAGATGTGCTGGCTGTCCCCCAGCAGGACAACCCCCAGCTCCTCAGGATCGAGATTGAAGGCGATCCCAAGGATCGACGACGGGCCGGATTGCTGATCCTCATACGAGAAGCTGACCAGTTCGTCAGACCGCACATTGGGAAGTCCACCCACTTGAGCGATGCCGCGTCGCACGGAAAGGGTGGCGCCGGTCTCCTGTACGGAAAGAGCTGGGCGGAACGCGTCGACGGAACAACTCAGCGAATCCAGCGCCCCGAGCAAAGCAGCCTCAAGCGGACGCTGTCGCTGAGTCATGAAGAGAACTGTTTTTCGGAAGGAGGGCCTGGGTCAGATGTCGATCGAGGTCGCCAAGGTACTGATCCAGCGTCCAGCGGATGGCCTTCCCTTCGATTCCCAGCTGGATGCCAATGGGGAAGAGGGGATCGTCGAGGAAGGTGACACGTCCGCTGCACGCGAGGGACTCAAGCACCTGATCAATCAGAAGCTGACGGAGCTCCCTTGGAAGGGGAAAGGAGGTTTGGACTTTGATTGGCCCATGGGCGGCCCCATCCATGGTCTGAATCGCGTCTCGCTCCAGGGGGTCAAGATGCTTGAGCCGATCGATGAACACAGCCACGATCTGATGCTCCAGATCGATATTGGCGAGATCCTTCAGGGCCTTGCGTGCGATGAACTGACTCTCCAGAAGAACGCGCTGTTTCACTGTCTGGAGGGAGGCCTCCTTCTCCTCTTGAAGGGACTGATAGCTGAGCTGCCGTCGTTCCTCCACCTCAGTGCGCAGGCGAGCGAGCTGATCCAACCGCTGCGCCTCCACCTCTGCATTGGCCTCAGCAAGGAGCTGCTGATGATGCGCTTCAAGATCGAGGAGGAGGGACTGCTGATGTTCCATATCCCGCTGGGCAGTCTGCTGGAACTCCTCAGCCTTATGGATATCGTGCCTGATTCGATCCTGACGTTGTCGAATCACACGGCGTATTGGATCATAGAGAACCCACCGAAGCAGCACGACAAGAAGCAGGAAATTAAAGATCTGGGCGGCAACGATAAACCAGTCAACAAGCATATCAAAGCCCTTTAAAATAAATCCAGAATGGATTAACGAAAACCAGGACCATCGCGACAACCAGGCAGTAAATGGCGGTGGATTCAACCATCGCCAGACCGACAAACAGGGTGCGGGTGATCACATTGGCCTTATCAGGCTGCTGGGCCAAAGCTCCCAAAGCGCGTGCCACGGCCCAGCCCTCTCCCAGAGCAGGACCAATCGAGCCCACGGCCATCGTAAAGGCCGCTCCAGCGATGGAGGCCATTCCGATCAGGGCAAGGTCACTCATGAGGGCGCTCCGGGTGCTGTAGTTCGGGAGCCACCCCGAGCCTTGGCACCAATGCTAGCCGCGGATGAGATATAGACCAACGAGAGCACCGCGAAGACATAGGCTTGAATCACTCCAAAGACAAGACCCATCGCTTGCATCACAGCAGGCACGAAGAACGGCACAATGGACAGAAGGATGGCCGTGATCAAAGTGCCACTCATGATATTACCAAACAGACGCATTGCAAGAGCTATAGTTCGCGAGAACTCACCGATGACCTGAAAGGGCAGCATCAGCGGGGTGGGCTTCAGATAGGAGAGCAGATAACGGCGGAGGCCTAAATCACTGATGCCATAAATAGGGACAGCAAAGAACACGCAGATCGAAAGGGCTACGGTGGTCGAAAGCGACCCCGTTGGCGGCTCAAAGCCGGGAATGATCGTCAGAATATTGGCTGTTATAATGAACAGAAATAGGCTGCCAATGAAGGGCAGGTAGCGAGCGGGATCCTGCTGGGAAACATCCTCAATCTGTTGGCAGATGGCCTCAACAACGGCCTCCACCACGCACTGCATGCGGGATGGTGTGCCCTCTGAGCTGAGGCTGCGCCCAAGCCATAGGGAGAAGCCAACAAGCACAGCGCTCGTGAGCCAGGTGAACACCAGGGTGGCGCTCAGGGTCCAAGGTCCCCAGGTGGCGATCACGATGGTGTCGGGGCTTAGTTGCACGCTTCAATCATCCAGAACAGCCGGATCCGTGGAAGGGATGGGACGCCAGCAAAGGATCAGCAGGGAGCGGGCGAGGACGAATCCAAGCAGGGCAAAAGCCACGCGCTGCCACTGGCCTGCAGCCACGAAATAAAACGCGGGAACAGCTACTGCCATCCTTGCCACTCCGCTGCCAAGCATCAACAGCACGGGGTTGGAGGAGCGAGGCAGGTGGCGCACAGTGAGCCATAGGGAAGTAAAAAAGCACAGACCCAGCACAAACCCGATCAGCAGGGCCATCAGCACCGAAGCGCTAGCGAAAAGCGTTGACACGCCGGAAGCCAGAGCAGGAAGACCGTTCATTATGGCCCCTCCTGCTGTTGCTGCATCCATCGCCACGCATTCCAACATCCCAGCACGATTCCGAGAACCAGGAACATCAGGGTCCACGAATAGGAGCCGGGAAATCGGCGGTCGACCCACATCCCCAGGGCAAGACCAAGCAGCGCCGGAAGGGTCACCGACCAGCCCACCATTCCAGACACACCTAACCCCTTGAGGATGCTCCGATCACCCTCAGCTTTGGCGCGAAGGCGACGTTCAGCCTTGCGGCGAACCTGAGAAGCCAGCGATGGTGGCTTCTGCCGGGGACGGGACTCTTCGTGACGAGCCTGTTTCATCCCTGATCTCCCAGCCCCACCAGGCCATACACGAAGCTGGCCTCGAGCCGGGCCAGCACGGCGCGAGCCTGCTCTTCCCGTTCATCTAGGGCCAGAAACTGCTCCACCACTGTCTTCTGCAAGGTTTCAAGGGATCCTCCTGCCACCCCCCGACGAACCGTGACCGTGACCTGCGCCCCTCGCTTGACCAGAAGACCTTCATCAAGCGCGACGAATCCTTCCTGGCCATCGAGATCTTGGTAGGAGAGGATCCCTGGGACCAGGGTGCTCACCAGAGCGGCATGGTGTGGCAGCAGAGCGAAGCAACCACTTTGGCTTTCCGCGAGCACCTTCACGACATCGACATGCAGGATCTCCTCAAAGGGCAGCAGAACCTTCAGCTCCATCAGGCCACGGCCTCGTCAATGGCACCAATCATGTAGAGCGCCGATTCAGGAACCTCAGCAAAATCATCGTTGAGGATGCGCTCGCAACCCTCCAGAGCATCAGAGAGTTTCACATGCCGTCCAGGCTTGCCGGTGAACTGCTCAGTCGTGAAGAAGGGTTGTGTGAGGAATTTTTCCAGTCGCCGGGCCCGGTTCACCAATTGACGATCATAGGGAGACAGCTCCTCGATCCCCAGCATCGCGATAAGATCTTTCAACTCTTCATACGTTGCCAGAGCTTCTCTAACGGCAAGAGCGATTGAGTAGTGGCGCCGACCGGCAATGCTGCTCATTAACATTTTGGAATTTGAGCCGAGAGTATCAACGGCAGGATAGAAGCCCTGGCTGGCTCGTTTGCGTGACAGCAGAATTGTGGAGGAGAGATGACCGAATGTATGGACCGCTGCAGGGTCGGTGAAGTCGTCAGCAGGTACATACACAGCCTGAATCGAGGTGATGGCCCCCGAGGATGTGCTGGAGATGCGTTCCTCAAGCGCCGCCAGCTCAGAGGCCAAGGTCGGCTGGTAGCCGACCCTTGATGGCAGTTCCCCCATCAGACCAGAGACTTCCTGGCCTGCCTGGATGAATCGATAAATGTTATCAATCAGCAGCAGCACATCCTGGTGGGCATCGTCACGAAAGTATTCTGCCATCGTCAGAGCTGCATGACCCACCCGATAACGAGCGCCGGGTGGCTTGCTCATCTGCCCGAAGACCATCACGGTCTGATCAAGGAGGTCGGCATCCTTCATGGCGCGATAAAGATCTTCCCCCTCTCGACTTCTTTCTCCGATTCCGCAGAACAGGCTGACGCCTTGATGGTGACGCACCATGTTGTGGATCATCTCCGTGATCAGCACTGTCTTTCCCACTCCGGCTCCGCCGAATAAGCCTGCCTTGCCACCTCGCTCCACAGGGGTCAGGAGATCGATGGCCTTGATACCCGTTTCCAGGATTTCCGGATGGGTTGAAAGCTCGTTGAGTGGAACAGTGGATTGGTGAATGGATCGCCAGGCCACACCCTCGATCCGATCACCCTGATCGATAGCCTCACCGAAGACATTCAACATGCGGCCCAACAGTTGCCTGCCGACTGGAACCCTTAACGAATGACCAGTGTCGACAACGCGTGAGCCCCGAGCCAGCCCCGAGGCCGTGGTCAGGGCGATGCCCCGCACGACCTCAGTACTGAGGTGGCTGACGACTTCGATGACGACATGGCCATCCTCCCCAGCATCCAGTCGATTCAGCAGTGCGGGAAGTTGATGAGGAAAATGCACATCAACCACGCTCTCCCGAACCGCAATGACCGTACCGCTGTTGGTTGTTTCCATGGCCATCGGCCAAGCCCTGGGCTACTTCCCTGGCGGACGCCAGGATCTGTGGACAACCATTCTCCTTCTTTCTAGCTTTCAGGTGTGGGCTCCTGCCCTGAAGCACATGCACCTGATCAAGAGCCTCCTGGCGGTCCTGCTTGGGTCCAACATCTGGATGCTTCCTGCTGAAGCCGCTGTCCTCGTCGACCTGGATCAGGATCTGGTCCGATGGAGCAATGACGGCAAGCCCGCGGTCCAGGTGCGTCTTCAGGGGGAGATCAGGCTGGTTGCCGAGGCAGCGCCCTATGCGTTCCCCATTGGACCCGATCGAAGCCTGCGCTTCATTCCCTGCCTGCCTCCTGCCGGTGCCTCACCACCAGGATGCGAGATCCCTTCCGCACCGGCGGGCGCAGCCGGGCTGGTGGTCAGCGCTCCACTCGTCGAGTCGATGCGCATGGTCTATCAACAGGCCTGGCGGCGAGGAGTCACGCCAAACAGCCCGGAGGAGGACCTGCTCGCTATCGCCATGATCCAGACGGCAACCCGACTTCGTGACAAGGGGGAGCAAAAACTCAATCTGCGGCAGACCAGCACAGCCTTTCAAAACGTTTTAGCGGCGCTGTCGAAAGCCAAGCAGGCAGGCAGTGCGGCGCCGATCACCAGGCGGGCGGAACGGGTGGCAAGAATGTTTGCCGTGTTCAGAGATCTGTGGCAAGAGAAGAACACGTCCGCGTCTCGCGATCTGAGCATGCCCTGCACTCTGCTCGAGGCGAAGGCTGAGGCCTTCAACACAGCCGCCGGCGCTGATCTCGTCCAGGTGGAGAGGCGGAGTCCGCGAGGGATCTGTTTCTTCTGCAGGAACATCTGCACCCTGGAATCAGCTGACGCCCTACTTCATTCCATGAAGCAGGCGGTGGCCGATGAGCTGAGGGAGGCCACTCAATCACCGGTGCAATCTGGTGCAGGAGCACCTGGCTGATACTCCTGTTGATCGTCTACCGCCTGGCGGGTTGCAGCCAAGGCCTCCCGCCCGGGTCACTTCAGGGTCTTGATCGAGCGCATCCACTCCCGCAGCTGCTCGGAGGCCACCTCCCTGCCGCCCAGGCCGAAGGCCACCGCCACCGCCACAGCGATCGAGCCGAACAGCAGACCGAAAGCGATCGAGACGATCATGGGCGCCACGCCGATCTGCTGCAGGGCCATGGCACCGGCAAAGGCGATGATCGCCAGCCTGGTGATGGTGGAGAGCAGGGGGGCGAGCGGGCCCGCCGAAGCGGCGACCACCTGGCTGGCCAGATTGGCCAGGTAGAGCCCGATCGCAAACACCACCAGCCCCGCAAGGATCTGGCTGAACACCAGGAGCATCACCTTGAGCACGTCGGTGAGCGCCGGCAGGGCCAGCACATTCGAGGCGGCGATGCAGGAGAAGAGAAGGATGGCCAGGAAGGCCACCACACCCACCAGCTCCGACGGCGAGCGCATTCCATCGCCGGCCTCGGCATTCGCGGCCTTGCCGTACTCGGGCAGGCCGATCCACTGGAACAGACGGTTGAAGCCCACCCCGGCCAGCACCCGCTCCACCAGACCGGCCACGAAACGGCCCACCACCACGCCCACCACCACGATCAGCAGGGCCGTGAAGATCTGGGGCAGGCTCACCAGCACCTAGGCAAGCATGGCGGTGGCCGGACCCGACAGCGCCGGAATCGCCAGGGCATCAAGGGCCGCGGTGGCTGTGGGGATCAGCACCAGCACGTACACCAGCATTCCGGCGATCCAGGAGAGCCGCTGGCCGCCCTTCTCCGGGTTGAGGCCGAAATCGGCGCCGGCCTTGTCGAGGCCGCTGGCAGCCACCAGGTTGGAGACCACGCCCCGCAGGGTCTTGGCGATCAGCCAGCCGATCGCCGCTATCACAAGAGCTTTGACCAGCCGCGGCAAGGCGCCGATCAGATCCTCGAACAGGCCGACCACCGGGGTGATCTGGGCGCCGAGGTTGAGGGCACCGAGCACCAGCGGCACGAAGAACAGGATGATCAACCAGAACGCCAGATTGGCGACGGCCTCGCCGATCAGCATCCCTGCCGGGGCGTCGTCCTCCTTGCTGTCGAACAGCTTTTCGTCCAGCTCCAGTTTGGAAGTGGACCCGCGCACGATCGATCGTGCCACCGTGGCCAGCACGAAGGCCACGGTGGCCAGGATGGCAGCCGAGAGCAGCTTCGGCAGGTAGGCGAAGATCTGATTGACCAGCTCACTGAACGGCTGGGACACCGTGCGCAGATCGAGCGTGTCGAGCGCCGCCAGCACAGCCAGCACGATCACCAGCCAGAACACCCCGGTGGAGATCCAGCGGCTCAGCCGCATTGGCTTGGTGTCTTCGCCCCCGTCCGACAGGGTGCGGGAGAGCCGCTCATCCACCGACAGCCGCCGCAGCACCGAGCGGCAGATCTTGGAGAGCACTCCGGCCACCAGCCAGCCCAGCAGCAGGATCGCCAGGGCCCCAAGCAGACTGAGAACCATCGGCAGCACTTCAGCGCTGAGAGCCGTGAGGTCGACCCCGGCAGGTGAAGGCGTGGCGGCGGCGGTGATCGGAACGATGGGATGCATCAAAGGTTGAAGCAGAAACCGGGCCCGGCAGGGGCTGTCCTGATCAGGTTCGACACGGCGGCCTCAAGCGTCAACAAAATGAAGGAATACGGAGGAAACCCGTCGCTGGCTGCGGGCCACGAGGCTTCCCATCACCCTCTCGTGGCATCACGCAGGGGCTTCGATCCCGGGGTGGGATCCTCTTTCAACAAAACCGGTCAGCAGCTCAATCCCGACGGCGTTGCGGCCCTGGCAAAGGATTGGATCCAGGCACTGGCGCTGCCAATGCACTCATCCATTGGGCCACGATGATGACGAGGTGTTGCAGGCTTCCAGCTGTCACGCTGTGACCGGTTCGATGGGTTTTCCCTTTCCCCAGGGCCTCTCACCCTTCCTGTCCGGTAGCCTGGCGTTCTGCGGCAAGCTGAAGCCGGGCCGGACTGCCTGAGCTGGACGAAGGGCCTGCAGGAGTGGTGAGTCAATGCACCGATCTGACTACCATGTCCCCAGCCTGGACCTGACTGATGGTGCCTGAGATCTACCTGTTCGGGCTTTACCCAAGCGACACCGTCGTCTGGTCCTGGCAGTACCGAAGCCTCGATGGGGAGGTGGATCCCGTCACGGCTGGCGGGCTGCTGCTGAGCGACCCGGACCTTGACGGCGATGGCTGGTTCGACATCGATGGCATCATCGGCCGGCGCAACGGAGTGAGAATCTCTGGGCTGTTTCCTGCGGGAGAGGGCATTCCGGGAAATGTGAATCCCGACGATGGCGTTCCCTACACGGGAGACAACCAGGTGCGGCAGGCCGGACTGGCTGACGACCCTCAGCTCACAACCAGTGGCTTGCAGTTTGCCCTCACGGATGGCAGCTATTCCAATGTGTTCCACGCCTCCTTCCTCTCACCGCCCACTGACCTTGATTTTCATTCAGTGTCGCCATTCCCCGATGGGCCGATCTCGCCCAACAGCGAGCCCGCGGTGAGTTTCTCCGCCGAGATCATCGCCACTGTGGTGTAGGGATGTGCTGGATCCGACCGCATACCACATCCTGGCGCTGCGGGCTGGCAGGTGAAACGTGTAGCTGGGCCCCTTGATTTCAGGAAGCAAGGTGTCCGTGAGCATGTCGCGGTAAGGGTGGTTCCACCTGAACTTGAAACGGGTGTCCACCGTGATCGAGCGTTGCTCCCCGCATTTGTTGATGGCCACGATCCCGTCCTCCTGGCGACGCCAGAGCAGGGTGCAGGCATCAGCGGCCATGACCTCCATCGGCTTGCCCTGCATGCGGTTGTGGAAGGCAATCATGCGCCCCATGCGATCGCTGTTCCACACATCGCGCCACCGGCTGTTGTTGGAGCGGCCATCCGACTGATCGTCAAAGACCAGGGGGGTCCCACCGTCTCGACCCATGATGTACACATAGGCCAGATCTTCATCGACAGAGGACTCTGCATCCTGATCAAAAATCAGTGATCTGAATACTTCATTGTAAGGAATGTCGTGCGTGACCACCACGGTGACGGCACGGCTGTTGGCCAGGGCATCGCCGCTGGAGTATGGGAAAGCGACATCCGAGAGGGGGCGAGAGAACGAGAAGGCCTGCCTGAGTGCATTGAACAGCGGGAAATCGTAGGCACCAAACTCCGATGGAAGTTCCCGGAGGTACGGCTCCAGATACTGCTGATAATCGCTTGAGGTGGCCCCACCTGAGGTGATGATCTCCGCAAAGACATGGGAATTTCTGGCCACCTCCTCTGGCACAAATGACCTGATGGCACCATTCGGCATATGCTTGGCGGCATCGATACGAAATCCCCGGATGCCAAGGTCGTAGAGAGCCTGAACATACCGCTTGCGCTGGTCCTGCACCCAGGTCCTGGTGGGATCGGTGTCGATCAGATCGGGCAGGCCTGGATCAGGGTCAGGACCGCAGATACGATCACGTATCACCGAAAAACGGTTGCCGTAGTCCCGAATACAGGCTCGAGGGTGAAAGTCCTGTGGCCCGAACAGCCCATCGGGGGTGCCATCATCAGGAAGATACCCATTATCAAGGATCCCGTCACCATTGCTGTCCCCGTAGAGAATCTGCCTGCTCCAGTACGGCTTGTCTTCAGAATAGGCGCGCAGGATCTCCTCACCAGGGAAACTGGTTGCTGCCATCCTCTCGTTCGCCATGTGATTGACCACCACGTCCGCGTAAGTCTTCACGCCTCGCAAATCGAGTGCCTGAATCGCCTGAACGAGGGACTCCCTGTTGCCATCACAATGATCAATCACGCGGAAATCCTGAGGCTGATACCGCAACCACCACTCACAGCTCGTTGTTTTCGGTGATTTCAACGGTGGCGTGACCAGCACCGCCTTGTATCCCACCGCCGCAATCGCTTCTGCCCGCTCGGCTATGTCTGCGTAGGACCAGTCAAAGGCGTGCAGGATCACATCGGCCCGGCTCTCTGCGGGAAGAGAAAGCAGCAGGCCTGCGATCGAGAAGGCAAGAGAGGCACGGCGGGCAACAGGAGATCTCCTCGTCATTCCCCATGGACGCTGGGTTGTCCTTCAAGGTTCACAAGGGCCCTTGGGGAGATCGGTAGCAGCAGTCACACCTGCAAGACCCGGGCTGGATCAGCACCCTGCCGTCCGATCATGGCTTCTGAAGAGCCTTGAGTTCAGGGATGTAGGCAAGCCGGATCTGTTCCTGCTGGAGGCCCTGCACCAGGCGACGCAGCAGCTCCCGCTCTGCCCTCCACTGCTCCATGGTTCGGGTCACGAGCAGGGCGCTGATGGTGATTCCCAGGGGCGAAACCTGCGTGACACCGCGCAGCAGTGGCGGCTGCATCAGCAGGGACTTCCATTCGGGATCAGCCGAGAAGTCCATGATCACCCGGTGGGCCACCGCCAGCACCCGCTCAATCGAGGCCGTGTTCGGGGCCACCACCCAGGTGACCTCCACGCCGGAGCGCAGCTTGGTGTGATTGATCACCCTCTGGAAGGAGCTGTTCGCTGCCACCAGCAGCCTCTGATCGAGACAACGCACGGTGGTGTTGAGCATTCCCACGTCTTCCACCACGCCCTCATCCCCATCGATCTCCACCCAGTCGCCGATGGCGTAGTGATCCTCCAGGGCCACCACGATGCCGGCCAGGAAATCACGCAGCACGCTCTGAAAGCCCAGGGCCAGCGCACCCAGCAGAGCGCCCCCCACCAGGAGAACCTCTGCCGAAAAGCTGCGGACCCCGGGAATCCCGAACAGGATCCAGAGGCCCACCAGCGCCAGACAGAAGCAATTGATCAATCGGTGGCTGCCCTTCAGCAGGCTGCGAAAGCGCTGCTCACGCCGGCACTGTTCTTCGGCTGGAACGGCCAGATTCGCGGACCACTGGAAGAGCAGAAAGCTGGCAAGGGAACGCAGCACGATCGCCAGCCCACCGATCACGATGACCTTGGCGGCCGCCTCAGCTGGAACCACCAGCAGTTCGAGGCCCAGGGGGATCTGACCCGGGACGGCCATCACCAAGAGGCTCAGGATCAGCACGAGGCCGATCACGACCAGCACCAGTAGCAGCCGAGAGAGCCCGAAGTTCACCTGCACGAGCAACAGGCTGGTGGTGCAGGGATTCTCCCGGGCCTGGCGGTGCAGGCGGACTGTGCGACTGCGAACGCGTTGCCAGAGCCAGATGATCCCTGCTTCCGCCAACACCACGATCAGAATCATCACCGCGGTGAGACCCAGACGGCTGAGCAGGGCCGAGGGGCTCGTGACCGCCCGGGCATAGCGCAGCCTGGCCTGAAGCACTGAGCGCCAGGATTCAGCCAGCTCCCAGGGAGTGGTGCCGAAGAACTGGGCATCGGCCTCCGTCACCGTGAGCAGAGTGAAGGGAGTCCTGCGCCCGGGCAGCAGGGCTTCGATCACCGCCAGGCCAGAGGGCAGGGATCGGGCGCGGAGAACCAGGGAATCCGGCTCGTTCTGCTTCCAGCCCTTGAGGGAACACAGATCGCTCCTCTCGGCCTTGATCCATCGGCGGATCAGCCCATCGGCCAGGCGTTCGCCAAGGCTGCACACCTGCACGGGCTGATACAGGAGCATGAGATTTCCCTCGATCACCCGGGCCCGGCGGCGGGCATCGATCGATTCCGATCCAGCACCGACAGTGCGGGAGGTGACCTGAATCACCGGCACGCCAAGGATCCTGACCGGTGCCAGCACGAAACTGCCCACATCGATCAGCGTGGCGAAGTCCGACGGAGGGGACGGGCTGGGAGAAACCACCTGGGGCTCACTGGCCCCAGAGGACACTCCGCTGGGGCGGCCATTGAGACCAGGTGCGGCCAGGGAAGGACCGAACCCGATGCAGGAGCCGACGGCCAGAAGCAGGCCAAGCAGAAGCGGGATCCATTGCATCATTCCGCGCCTCAAGCGGCTGCGGAGCGGCATGGCAGGGATCCGTCGCGGAGACCGGATGGATTCCGGCGTCATGCTGATCCCGATGTCATGAGCCTGCGGATCTGATCGGCCATCGCCCGGCCCGGCGCATCGGCTGTGACGATTTCGATCTTCTCCGCACGGTCGACCCCCAGATTCAGCTCCACCGCCCGTTGAATCTGCTCCAGCTCCCAGATGGATCCACGGGCGACCGCGGAGGTGGTGCCCAACAGGCGCAGAAGAGCAATCCCCACCACATCCACGGCCACCCGGTCCGTGCCGGCGAGGATGACGTTCGGCCTGGCGACCTTCCCCCGGTCCGGGCCCCCATTGACGAACGCTTCCACCCCGTCGAGAAGCACCAGGGCAGGACTGTAGGCCTGGTTCACTTCGGCGATCATCCGCCGCTGATGGGGAGAGGAATGGAGATCGCCCATGTAGTTGTGGGACTCTCCAGGCAGGGTTTTCGCCACCAGTCCCACCGTGTTCTTCAGCGAGAGGGTGAACTGCCCGCCGAAGCGATGGGTCTTCAGGCAGCAGGTGCTCACCACAGCGCCGGCGTCGAGGGCGGGCCGGGCGAAGGCATAACCCTGGGGCCAGTGGGTGCCTTCAGCAGGAACATGCAACCACTGGTCCCGCTCCAGTTCATCGAGCACCAGCGCACGCAGGCCGAGGCGATCCGCCAGCCGGAACACCCCCTTGCTCTCCATCGCACGTCGGGAGTCGGCCATGCCGGAGCGATCGCCGATCGTGATCGCTCCGGCGGAGCTGTTCTGCAGATCCCGCACCAGGGCCTCCAGCAGGGCCGGATCGGTGGCTGCGGGGGCTGGATCAGCCGTGTTGAAATTCGGCTTGAGGAACACACTGTTCCCCTCGAGGCCCGTGGGCTGGAGCAGGTCGATGGCCTGATGGGTGCCAGCCGCACGATCCTCCTGGCGAATCAGAACAACCCGGGTCACCCCTGTACTGGGCGTTTCTGCCGGGCCAACCTGGACCTGCGAAGAGCCGCTGACGCGCGCACTTGCCGATTCGGAGGAGGAGCCGGCCTTGCAGGCCACCGAGAATGCCGCACTGCCGGTGGCCAGCCCAGCCAGCTTCAGCAGTCGGCGTCGGCTCCAGTTCTGCAGAGGATCATTGGAGGGCATGGCCTTGCGCGCAGGGCCGGATCCATCGCCCGCCGGCCTCCTTTTTTCAGTATGACGCCGGTCAGTATGGCGCCGGTCGTGCTGAGGTCTTCGCTGTTGTGATCACCGCTGCGATGGAGAGATGGACCTACCAGGGCAACTCCTGGCCGTTGGCGTGCCAGAAGGTGCCGGAGGTCTCGAGGGTGAGGGCGTCGATGCGCTCCAGCAGGCCACGAACCGACTGCTCCGGCGTGATCCCGTGGGCTGTGAAGCCGGTCATGCGGGTGCTCACCAGACCGGGGTGAAGGAGGGCCACGGCGATGGCGCGGGGCCTGAGGTCGATGGCCAACGACTTGCCGGCCATGCAGAGCGCCACCTTCGACATCCTGTAGCCGTAGGAGCCGCCTGAGCTGTTGTCATCGATCGAGCCCATGCGGCTGGTCATCAGAATCACCTTCGCTCCTGGGTGGAGATGATCCAACAGGGCACGGGTGAGCCGCAAAGGGCCGATGGCATTCACCTCGAACTGGCGGCGCAGGCTCTGCGCATCGAGAGTCTCCAGGCTGGTGGCTTCATAGAGGCCGGCGTTGTGAATCAACCCATCGATCGCCAGATCCCCCAGACGCTCCACCAGGGAGGCAATGGCTGCCTCGGAGGTGATGTCGACCCCCGCCTCGATGCGCACGCCCAGTTCCTCCAGCTCCGGAGATGGGGTGCGGCAGACGGCCACCACCGTCTCGCCCCGTGCCTGCAGTTGCCTGCAGTATTCGTAGCCGATTCCGCGGTTCGCGCCTGTGATCAGGTAGGTGGCCATGGAAGAACTGAGCAGACATGGAAGGGTGCCTGGATCGTATGGGGGCAGCATCGCTGCAATCCCTTGAGGCCATCAGCCGCCGAGCACCACTGCATCAGGGATCTCGTAGCGCTCCTTGCCCACCCGGATCAGGTTCAGATCTGCCTCCCGCTTCAACGTGAAGGGGCCCGAAGCATCGGCTTCGCTGCTGTCAGCGCCGATCGCCCGACCCATCCGGAAGTAGATCGCCCGCGTGCCGCCTTCCGGTCGGGTGATCAGAACGGTGGCGTAGCCGCCACCGGCCCTGGCGACGGCGAACGGACACGACCCCATCGGCTGACCGGGTTGCTGGGCGCAGGGGACCGATCCCCTGGCATCGAAGTCACCCTGGCCGGCGCGAAGGGCGGAATCATCAGAACCTCTGGCCACGCTGCCATCGGGGGAAACGGCAGGCTTCAGGCTGCCGGCGGGGACGAAACCCCTCGGCCCACCTCCCAGCTGCTGCACATCGCACCAGACACCGGCGTCGCCGGGTTGACAACCGAGGTTGTCGAGAATCGTCTCAGCTTCGTAGGTGGCGAGCAGCTTTGAACCTGCTGAGGCACTCTCCCGCAGCGACAAGGGCGCGCTGCTGCCGGGAACCTGCCAGTTGCGGGGGCCTCCCTGTTCCGGCGAGGCCGGAACAGCGGCGGCTGGAGTGGTCTCCGAAGGGGCCGAGGCGGCCGGCTTGGACGGCTCGGCAGGAGGCGGCGGTGACCCGCAGGCCCCGAGCAGGGCAAGCAAGCCCAGGGCAGGAAGAAGGGACCATCGACACAACTCCCGATGACGCATGCGTCCCTCGCTGTTCCGATCAGCGTAGACAGGGGCTCAGCAGCGGATCACACGGCATGCTCAGGAACGCTGGGGACATCTTTCGAATTCTGGGAGTATGCTGAAAAACTGTGCTCGATCACCTGCTTGCAGCAGAAGCAGAATCAGAAGCCAGGCCTCTGCCCTCAAACAACTTTATGCCGGCGCACCTGGATTCGCTCATCGATCTTGATTTCTTTGTTGTGAAGATCTAATCCCTTTACAGCCGCCACTTCACCCTGAATTCCCTGGGCCGCCAGCTGCTCAACCAGCTGTTTCATCAGTTCATCTTCTACCTTGTTCTGATCAAAACCACTGGGGGTGAGATCAGCCAGAAAGCGACCGATGCGTGTGGCAACCACTGAAGACGAGTTGGTTACGTTGATCACAATCATGGCCGATCAGGCATCATTCAACGGGATTGTATCGCAGCTTGTGATTCCTGCGTGATAGGCCGAAAAGGCCTGCCGCACAGAGGTCTGCAGGATCAATGACCACGTCCAGCCGAGTGCAACAAACCGAGGTTGATGGTCATCCTCAGCGGTAGGTGGAGATGGTCGAGAGCCGCTGAAAGGAGGGATCGGCCATGCCATCCACCCGGAAGGACGTCCAGGTGGCATTGAATGAGGGATGCTCAGTCAGACGGGGAAACTCGATCCGGCGGCGTTGGTAGGTGAGTCCGACACAGCTGAGGTTCTCGTCGTCGGCCATCAACGACCAGAGCAGACGCAGCTCACCCCTGTCATAGGAATAAGGATCTGTCTGGGTGACCGCTTCGGCCAGCACCCCCGGGGCGAAGCGAACGTCGCGGCAGGATTCCGACGCGAGGTAATGGCCATCCTCGGTGGGATAAAACCAGCAGGTCTCGTTACACAGCTGCTGGAGGGGAACAGCATCGAGACGTTGCCACTGGCCTGGAGTCTGGTCACGCAACTGCCCCGCCTCGTACTGGAGCCAGTGCACCTGCAGCCACAGCCTGGTGGGCTCGAAGCGCGGGATCACGGCATCGCAGAGCAGCCGCTGGGATGGGGCAGGGAAGCTGGGATCGCAGGCAAAAGGATCTTCACAGGCAGCAGTGGCCAGGCCATTCTGTACAAGCTCATCCAGACTGCCGCTCCACGCCGGTGGACAGCGCAGGATACGCAGGGCCAGGGCAGAGCTGAGTGCCTTCTGATGCTCGGCAACCAGATCAGACCACAACAAAGGCTCCTCTCCGTTCCGGGGAGGAGCCAGGCTGAACGTGAACGCCAGGGAAGATGTCATGGGCGGAGGTGAACCCGTCATGACGGGAAGAATGGCGCGCCGGAGCGAGGCGATCAGCCCAGGCCGATCTGGCGGAGGATGCCCTGGCCGGTGAGCAGCTCGGTGGCCAGCCCGATCACGAAACCAAGCATGGCGAGGCGGCCATTCCAGGTTTCAGCGAAGGCAACGAAACCGAAGCGGGGGGTGGAGGTGGAGTCAGCCATGGGGCCAGAACAAAGTGCTTTGCAAATCGTAACACGAATCTTTCAGCATTGTTAAGGGCCGCGCCGGACTCATGCCTCGTCCTCGCCTGTGTCCCGGCTGACATCCACTCCGAAGGGAGCGAAGAGAAACACCATTTCCCCCAATCGCTCCTGCTGGCCATCGAGGGCAA
The DNA here is from genome assembly GCF_014224355.1 of Synechococcus sp. BSA11S. Taxonomy (GTDB): domain Bacteria; phylum Cyanobacteriota; class Cyanobacteriia; order PCC-6307; family Cyanobiaceae; genus Regnicoccus_A. The sequence goes on from NZ_VNWP01000003.1 coordinate 75,054, forward strand.
ACACGCCTCCAGAGACGAAATCAGCGGAACGCTGGGCCTCTTCCGGTGGCATCGCGCCGAAGTTCAGCACAACGGTCTTGCGCTCACGGACCGCCTGTACCGCATGGAGGACATCCTCGAAGCGGTGCGGCTCCATCAGGACCACTTCGGGAGGCAAGTCGGAAAACCGATCCATGCCTTCACGGTGCCATGGGCAGACCAGTGGCGCCAACCGAAGTGTCTGACAGGGTCAGCACGGCTGCACCGTTCCCGCCAGGGCGAACAGATCGTCAGGACTCAGCTCCTGACGCCGACGCAAGGCAAACAGTGTGCCGGCCTGGCCCCGACAGAGGCGCAACTCCTCATCCAGAACGGTGATATCAAGCCAGGCTGGATAGCTCTGGCTCACACGCCGCAACCAACGCAACCGAGTGCCCCCCAGCGGTGGGCCGATCCAGCCTCCCCTCTCGAAGTTCACCGCCACCCGCTGCACTCCCTCGATCTCGATCCTCGCCAGCACGGCGATGCCACCCAGGGCGGCGAAAGCACCGCTTGGTCGCAGCAGGTTCATGGCTCGCCCACCAGCCGGGTCCAGAACCTGAAGGTTGTCGATCCAGGGCGTCACCCGCAGATAGGGAGCACGACTGCTGCTCCAGCGCAACTCCCAGACCCCCTTGAGCGGTTCAGGTCGCTGGAGGAGATCAGCGGGGCAGTCCCTCTCCAGCGTTTCGATCAGGCCGCGCATCCTCTGGTCTCCCACCGAGGCGGGGTCCCGCAACGCATCGAGCAACTGATCGCGAACAGACATGGCGCCGGTGGGGGGAGGAGGAACGGACTTGATGGACCGGTGGCGTGTGTAGAGTGAGGGTTGATTTCTCGATCACTGGTGAGAGCAACACTTCCAGCCGTCGACAGATCGGTTCAAGTTATTTAACGTTACATGACAATCTACGTAGGCAACCTCTCGTTCGATGCCGAGCAAGAGGATCTCCGTGACCTTTTCAGTCAATACGGAGAAGTGCGCCAGTGCAGCCTGCCCCTTGATCGGGAAACTGGACGCAAGCGCGGTTTCGCCTTTGTCGAACTCGCGAACGACACCGAAGAGCAGAAGGCCATCGACGATCTCCAGAACGTCGAATGGATGAACCGGATGATCCGGGTCAACAAAGCCGAACCACGTGGCGGCGGCGGTGGCAACCGTGGCGGCGGCGGTGGCTATGGCGGCGGTGGCGGTGGCTACGGCGGTGGTGGCGGTCGCAGCCGCTACTGAGTCGCCGTCAACGGCGCACCAAAACTGACCTGAAATCAGGTTCGTTTCAACCAGGTTTGTGATCAACCCCGCCACGGCGGGGTTTTTTGTTGGGTGCCGAGGCTCTGGGGTCTCGGCACCCTGGTCCTTCAGGCAGATCGACGGGGAATCACTCCTCCCCTTCGTCCTCGGCGCCCACGGGGACCAGGCGAATCTGCTTGCGACCGATCTTCAACTCGAACTCATCACCGGGCTTGAGGTCGAGCAGGGCCGTGTAGGCCTTGCCCACCAGCAGATTGCCGTTGCCCTGAACCGTGGCGATGTAGCTGAGTTTGCGCCCACCCTTGCCGGCGGCCTGACCGCCACCTGTGGAGCCGAGGTTGACGCCCTTGGCCTCCAGCAGCGCCTCGTAGAACGCTGTGAAATTCAATCGTTCACTGCCGTCCTTCTTGGTGCTGACATAGCCAGCGGAACGCACCAGCTCTGATTTGCTTACCTCACCCAGCTCCTTGACCTTCGCAAGCAGATCGGCACCCGTCAACATGGCAAGCATTGAGAACATCACAGCCAACATACTGAATGGTGTGGGTTCGTCGAGGCTGATCGAACAAGCCCCCAACCTCAGGCCATTCAGCTCCCGCGAAGATCCAGGGCCTCGCCCATTCCCGGTCAGGACATCCTGATTCAGATCAGAGGAGCCTTGGGGGCGAAGTTGCGCCAGATCCACTCTGCGCCGGCCGGTGCTTCCCTGCGGCTCAGTGGGAACGGCCCGAGCGAGGGCGGCGATACCAGAAACACCCAGCTCCCCCGAGCAGAATCATCAGGATCAGAGGCGCTTCGCCCCAGATTTGATAGCTCGTGGCACGGCTCAGCAGCTCCAGTTCGAACACCCCCAGCTCTGACTGCTCCGGGGGTAAAGCGTTTCGGATCAGCCCCTGCCCATCGATCACCAGGCTGGGGCCGGTGTTGGCAGCACTCACCAGCCAGCGGCCCGTTTCGATCGCACGCACCTGGGCCAGAGCCGTGAACTGATCGCGCAGCAAGGCCGGATAGGGGTCGAGATTGGCACTGGCCATCAACCAACCGGCGCCTGCCGCGCTGGCCTTCCTCAAGGCCACACCATCGGCCAGCTCGTAGCAGATCGCCACCGCCGGATCGGCACCCGAACGCATCAGCAGGCGCGAAGGGGGGCCAGGCTCCACACCCCCCACGGCCGAGAGTCCGCTCCAGCGCCAGAGCCGCGCCAGGGGAACCCATTCACCGAGGGGGACCACCCTTGACTTGTCGACCCAACCCGAGGCCTGGGCCTGGCCGGGCAGGAAACGCAGCACACTGCTGCGCAGCTCCTCCCCCTCGAGGCGGAAGCCTCCGCTGAGCACTTCCGCGTCGGCCTCGGGCATGGCCTGACCCAGCACCAGCGTTCCTTCTGGCAGCAGCAGGGGTACCCCCAGAGCGGCCGCCTGCGAGCGGGCAGCGGCGATCTGGACCAGCAGACCCCGCTGGCGCTCAGGCTCGAACTTCTCCCGGGTCGGCAGGGCCGGTTGCAGCACCAGCACCCGAAAGGGGGCGCCCCGCTCCGCCTGGTCCGCCCGCAGCTGACTCCAGCCGAGGCCATGGCTGAGCAGCAGCACCGCCACCAGGCCCAGCCCCCAGCCCCGCCGGCTGGCTCCCGAGGCCACCAGGGCGTGCCAGCAGAACCAGCTGATCAGAAGTTGAACCGCCGCCACCAGGCCAGCGCCGCCCAGCGCCGCCAGCCCGGCCAGGGGCCGGTCGGCCGGCAACGGAGAGGTGCCCAGGCCGATCCAGAACAGGGGACCGGTGGCCAGCAAAACTTCCGTCAGACCCCAGAGCCCGCAGGCCACCAGCGCCGTGGCGAAGTGACGGGGGCCGAGACAACGCACCAGAGCGCTCCAGGTCGCGACCAGCAGCCCCCCGGCCAGACCGCAGCCCAGCCACAACAGCAGGCAGATCGGCAGGCTGAGGGGGCCGGGGACGCCGATCCAGTCGAGAGGGTGCAGCCAGAGCAGCCAGCGGTGGCTCACCAGCACTGCTGCGGCACCCCAGAGACCAGCGGCCGCGGGGCCGCAGCTCCAGAGGGGCACCAGGGCCAACCACAGCAGTGGGGCCAGGCCCAGGGGGGCCAGCGAGAGACCCGCCAGGGCTCCGGCAAGGGCGGTGACCCCCACCAGGCGCCGGTCATCTCCCATGGCCTGCACCGGCATGCAACGACATCATCAGGAGGTCAGCGCTTGCCGCCATGGAACGGGACAATCTGCTCCAACAACTGATCCTGCGGGGTCTGGGCACCAGTTCGCTGGTGGCCGACCGCCTTCGCAGCGTCACCCAGGCCTGGGTCACCAGTGGCCGCCTGGATCCCGGGGAAGCCACCGTGCTTGTCGACGACGTGATGCGCTCGTTGCGGGGGGAGAACCCTGAGCTGGAAAAGCAGGCGGAACGCACCATGGAGCGCAACATCGATCATTTTCTCCAGGACCTGGGGCTGTCCCGCCAGCGGGAGGTGGATGAGCTGCGGGGGCGCATCGACCGCCTTGAGCAACAGCTGCGCAGCCGTCGGGAGGGCACGGAAGTTCCCGACTGAGAGTGAAAGCCCTCCAAGGGGGTCCGCTCGTCCTGCGCTGTCAGAATCACCTTCAGCTCGTTTCGGCCCGGCCGTCATTTCCCGACCCATGCGTGACATCCTGATCAGCACCGGCGTCTGCGCCGCCTGTCTGCTGCTGGCCCTTGCCAGTCAGCTGATCTCCCCCAGCACGGTGGAGGCCAGCAACGACGGGGCTGCCGCCACTTCCATGGCTGCGGTGACCAGGGCGGCCAGCCCTGCACCGGCCGCCCTCAGCGGCCGGATCGAACTGGACCCCGACGATCCGAACCCTTCGCTGTTCACCATGGCTGCTGACACTCCTTCCGATCCCAGCTCCCTTGCTGACAGCACCGTGACCCAGGCGGGAGAAGCCGCTGGCCTCGGCGGAGAAATGGTGGCCGCCAAGGAAGTGGTCACCCCCAGTGGCCTGCGCATCACCGATCTTCTGGTCGGAGATGGCGCTGAAGCCGTGAACGGCCAATCGGTTCAGGTCAATTACAGCGGCACCCTCGCCAATGGCAAGGAGTTCGACAGCAGCTACGGACGCGGTCCGTTCTCCTTCCCCCTGGGCGCCGGCCGGGTGATCAAGGGCTGGGATGAAGGCGTGGCGGGCATGAAGGTGGGTGGCAAGCGCAAGCTCGTGATTCCCCCGGATCTTGCCTACGGAGAGAGAGGAGCCGGTGGCGTCATCCCCCCCAACGCCACCCTCACCTTCGTGGTGGAACTGCTTGGTGTCGGGGGCTGAACCCTCCCTCACGACTGGAAACGGTCACCCCTCGTTAGGATGACCCCACCGGTGGACCGCCGGTGGGGCTGTCCCTGGTCGGGTTTGTGTCAGACCCGGGTCGCCTGCCACGACCAGCGCCGCCGGAGCCCAGCAGGTTGCCCATGTCGTGCCGCTGGACATGGCGGTCCTCCAAGGGCTTTGCCCGCTTTTTCACCCTTCGTTTCACCGTTTTCATGGCTCACACGCTGCCCGCTCTCCCCTACGACATCAACGCGCTCGAGCCCCACATCTCCAAGACCACCCTCGAGTTTCACCACGGCAAGCACCACGCCGCCTACGTCGCCAACCTCAACAAACTGGTGGAAGGCAGTGATCTCGACAGCAAGAGCCTTGAAGACGTCATCACCAGCGTGGCGGGCGATGCCTCCAAGGCCGGGGTGTTCAACAACGCCGCCCAGGTCTGGAATCACAGCTTCTACTGGCAGTGCATGAAGCCCGGTGGCGGCGGCCAGCCCAGCGGTGCCCTCGCCGAGAAGATCAACGCCGATTTCGGCAGCTTTGAAGCCTTCGTTGAGCAGTTCAAGACCGCCGGTGCCACCCAGTTCGGCAGCGGCTGGGCCTGGCTGGTGCTCGATGGAGGAACCCTGAAGGTCACCAAGACCGCCAACGCCGATCTGCCCCTGGCCCATGGTCAGAAGGCTCTGCTCACCATGGATGTCTGGGAGCACGCCTACTACCTCGATTACCAGAACAAGCGTCCGGATTACATGGCCACCTTCCTGGACAAGCTGGTGAACTGGGATTTCGTGGCCGCCAATCTGGCTGCCGCCTGATCGGCCCAGGCCCATGGGCGGCCGTCGAAGACGGCGGCCGCCCCCGAGGGCTCAGGGGCGCGCCGCCTCCAGCACCGCCTCCGGTGGAATCCACATGGCATCGCCATAGGAGAAGAAGCGGTACCCTTCCCGCTTGGCCTCTTCATAGAGCTCCAGCAGGCGCCGGCGCCCGATCAGCGCACTGACCAGCAGCAGCAACGAACTGCGGGGCAGGTGGAAGTTCGTGAGCAGTCCCTGCACCACCTGAAAACGGAAACCGGGCTGGATGACCAGGTTCACCGGCCCGCGGAACGGCACCAACGCTCCGCCATTCAGCGCCGCCACTCCTTCCAGGCTGCGGACGCTGGTGGTTCCGATGGCGATCACCCGACCACCCCTCCGGCGGCAGGCAGCCACCGCCTCCACCAGCGCCTGGCTGATCTCCACCCACTCACTGTGCAGATTCAGTCCGGTGAGGTCTTCGTCCTCCAGAGGTCGAAAGGTGCCGATTCCCACGTGCAGGGTGGCGCTGGCGATCGCCACGCCCCTGGCCTCCATGGCCTCCAGCAGATCATCACTGAGGTGCAGGCCCGCCGTCGGTGCAGCCACCGCGCCAGGTCGGGCCGCGTAGCGGGTCTGGTAGCGGCTGTCCTCCTGGGGATCATGCCGCTGGATGTACGGGGGCAAGGGCATCGCCCCGTACTGCTGCAGCAGCGCTTCGATCGCAGCCGCATCGTTGCAACCGGGAGGGAAGCGGATCACCCGCCCCCCCGTGGACCCATCGACGGCCACCACCTCCAGGGGCAGAGACGGCTGGCCGATGGCCTCCAGCTGAAGGATCTCCCCCGGCCGCACCCGCTTGCCAGGCCTCACCAGGCAGATCCAGCAACTGTCGCTGGCCTCCACGGCCGCCTCCTGGGGAGTGGCGCTGTCGTAGGGCTGAAGCACCAGCAACTCAACGGCACCCCCGCTGGAGCGGCGGGCCTGCAGCCGGGCCTTCAGCACCCGGGTGTCGTTGACCACGAGCAGATCACCCTGGTGCAGCTCGGCCTGAAGATCCCAGACACGCAGATGCCGGATCTGTTCAGGACCTGAGCCACCCGAAGCGCCAAGGGCCAGCAGGTGGGCCGAGTGGCGCGGCTCAGCTGGCGTCTGAGCAATGAAGGACGGCGGCAGGACGTAGTCGTAGCTGGAGAGCCGCAGATCGGCGGGGGGTTCGCTCAGGGGTGCAGGGGCCTGTGGGGCCAACGAAACGAAGGAAGTCAGAGGGCCAGGCTTTCGGGTGCCGTCTCGATCAGCTGGGCCAGGTCCTTGAGGAAGGCTGCGGCGTGGGTGCCGTAGATGACCCGGTGATCCGCCGTGAGGTTCACCTGCATCTGTCGCTTGACGGCGATCGAACCATCCTTGCCGGCCACCACCGCAGGGCGGGAGGCCGCCACCGCCAGGATCGCTCCGGTTCCGGGAGGGAGGATCGCATCGAAACGGTCGACCCCGAACATGCCAAGGTTGGAGAGAGTGAAGGTGCCTGTGCTGTACTCCTCCGGCTTGAGCTGCTTGGAGCGGGAACGGGCCACCAGGTCGGCCCAGGTGCGCGAGAGGCTGTAGAGGTCGGTGCGATCGGCCGTGGGCAGCACGGGTGTGATCAGGCCGCCGTCATCCATGGCGACCGCCACAGCCACATTGATCGTTGGGGGATACACCATTCCTGCCTCACTGAAGGAGGCATTGACCTGGGGATGACGGGCCAGCACCACACCCACGGCCTTGGCGAGCAGGGCGGTCATGGTGACGCCCTTGCTCTTCACCGACTTGGCGAAGGCATCAAGCCGGTCGGTGGTGATCGTGTAGCCCACGTGGAAGCAGGGCACCGCCAGGCTGGCCACCATGTTGCGGTTGACCGCCGCCTGCAGGGTGTTGAAGGCGACTGTGTCGCCAGGGTTGCCGAAGCACTGGCCGGCGGGTGCCGCCGCCGCTGAGCCATTGCCGGATGCCACGGCACCGGCCGCAGCGGAAACTGCCGGGGCAGAGCCCTCAGCCACCCGCGGCACGCTGGCGGCCTGTCCGGCGGCCCGCTCCACATCGTCGGCCTGGATACGACCACGGGGCCCACTGCCTCGCAGGCTCTCAAGGGCCACACCCAGCTGACCGGCGAGCTTTCGGGCGCGGGGTGTGGCCACCAGGCGTCCGTCTGCGGCCACGGGCATCGGGGTGGCGACGGGCGCCGGTACGGGAGGCGCAGGTGCCGCCACTGGTGCCGGGGCCGGAGGAGCCACCGAAGCCGCGGCGGGCGCAGCGGAAGCCGTGGCGACTGCGGGCGCGGGCGCCGGCTCGGCCGCTGGAGCAGCCGCAGGGGCGGCCGGCGCTGAAGCCTGGGCCGCCGCGATCTCCGCTTCGGTTTCAACGATCAGACCGATGGTTTCACCCACAGGGGCTGTGCCGCCAGAAGGAAGCAACACCGAGGCCAGAAAGCCTTCCTGGAACGCCTCGACGTCCATGTCGGCCTTGTCGGACTCCACCACCAGCACCGACTCGCCCCGCTCGACGCGGTCCCCGGGCTTCTTCAGCCACTCCACGATCTTGCCCTCCGTCATCGTGGAGCTCAGGGCGGGCATGAAGATTTCGTGGGTCGCCAAAGTCCTGATCCCAAATGCAGGCTGCGTGCGGATTTTACGTGCGACCCCTCCCGCTGCGCCGGGAGCCTCAGCCCCCTTCGATGGCCTGCACGACGCCGTCGCGCACCAGGACGGCCACCTGCAGCTTCTCCACCAGATTGTCGCCCACCTTGACCTTGCAGGTGCCCTCGATCTGGCCCTGGTCGACGATCTGATCAAACTCAAGATCACGCACCTGGCGCTGCTGCTCGATCAGGGTGCGTTTCTGCTCCTCGAATTCGGCCCGCTTGGCCGCCACCTGCTGCTGCACCGAAGCCACCTGCTCCTGCACCCGGGGATCGAGCGGATTGAGGCTTTGGCGGCGGATCTCATCCACCAGTTGCTGACCCTCCTGCTCCAGCTGGGCCAGCTGCTGGTCGCTGTTGCTGACCGCCGCGCTCAGCTCCCGCTCGGCGTCCTCCTTCCAGCGGGGGGTGACCACGGCCCGCACGGTGATCGTGCGCTTGATGGTGAGCGTGTGGCCTTCGGTCATGGGAGAGCGGTCGCAGCGACCAGGCTCTCAGCCCGCAGCCCAGCGGTCAACCAACGGGGCAGGGGAGTGGCTGAGGGCTCAGCCCCGGTAGATCGCCTCGATCGCCGCCCCGTCGCGATCGGTGATGCGATCCCGGCGCTGCTTGAGGGTCTGGGTCAGCAAACCATTGTCGATCGAGAAGGGCTCCACCAGGGCCACCCCCGCCAGTCGTTCGTCGGGGCGCGAGCCCGGCCGGGCCGCCAGCAGCCGGTTGAACTCTCCGCTGAGGGCCTTGAGGAGGGCCCGGTCAGTACCGGTTCCACCGCTCTGCGGGGCGGGCAAGTCCCTGGCCCTGGCAAAGGCAGCCAGGGGTTCGGCGCGTGGCACCAGCAGGGCCGCAAGCTGACGGCGGTCCTGACCCACCAGCATCACCTGCTCCACCAGGGGATGGGCCACCAGAGCCTCTTCCAGGGGACCCGGCTCGATGTTCTCGCCACTGCTGAGCACGATCGTGTCCTTGGCCCGGCCTGTGAGCACCAGGGTTCCATCGGGCAGAAGCTGCCCCAGATCACCCGTGTCGAACCAGCCGGCCCCATCCAGCACCGCAGCGGTGGCCTCGGGCCTGCCGAAGTATCCGGCCATCACCTGGGGGCCTCGGGCGAGCACGCGTCCCCGCTGCCGCCAGCCCAGCAGCTCCCCGCTTTCGGGATCGACGATGCGCAGTTCCGTTGCCGGCAGCGGTTGCCCGGCACTGCCGCGCCGGTTCCGCCAGGGACGACGGCAGGCCAGCACCGGGCTGGTTTCGGTGAGGCCGTAGCCCACCAGCAGCTCGATGCCGATCGCCTCGAAAAAGCCATCCACGTGCAGGGCCAGGGCCCCACCGCCACTGATGGCGGTGCGCAGGGCCCCTCCCGAAAGCTGCTGGCGCACTTTGGGCCAGAGCAGGGCGGAGGCCAGCCCATGGCCGGGCCAGCTCAGCAGCCAACCCAGGCCTGCGGCCAGGCGGCGAGGCAGCGATTCGTGCTCAAGGGTGAGATCGAGGGCGCGACGGCGCGACAGCCCATGCCAGCGGCTCAGCCGCAGGGCCTGGCTGATCAGACCCTTGCGGGAGGGGGGCATGGCCTCGAGGGCGTCCTCAAAGCCCGCCAGCAGGGCCTCCCACAGCCTCGGCACGCTGATCATGTACTGGGGCCGGACGCGCTGCAGATCGGGGCGCAGGTGCTTGAGGGTGGTGTAGCTCTGGCGGCACCCGCAGGAGAGCAGGAAATACTCGGCGGTGCGCTCGTAGGCATGCCAGATCGGCAGCACGCTGAGCACCCGATCAGCCGGCCGTGGAGCCACCGCCACCCCGAGGGTGCGCAGCTGATGCAGCAGGTTGGCGTGGCTGAGGGCGACCCCCTTCGGGCGCCCCGTGGTGCCCGAGGTGTACAGCAAGGTGGCCAGCCGCTCGGGACCGGCGCTGGGAGGAGCGGCAGCCGGCTCACCTCGGCCGAGGGCCTGGAAGGTCTGCCAGCTCAGCCGCCGTGGCCCGGGGACCTGGGGACTGTCCTCCCCGGCATGAGGCCCATCCTCCAGCAGCACCACGAAGCGCAGCCGGCTCAGGACGTCGCTCTGAAGGGCCAGCCGCTCCAGCAGGCCAGCGGTTTCCACCACGAGGCCCACCGCAGCGGAGTCGTCGAGGATGTAGCGCAGTTCCTCGGGTGGGGCGCTGCTGCCACGTACGGCGTCGGCAGCTCCGCGGCGCATGATTCCCTGATCCGCCACCAGCCAGCGGGGGCTGTTCTCCGCGAACAGCGCCACCACGTCACCCTCCCTGAGGCCGAGGGCCGCGAAGGCTGCCGCTGCCGCCTGGATGCGGGCGTCGAGCTCCTGGAACGACACCTGCTCGGGCGGATGGGCGTGGGGAGCGTCGAGAGCGATGGCCTCACCGTGCCGCCGGGCCAGGATCGGCCAGAGTCCCTCCAGCCCCTGCAGCTCGCTCCAGTCGTCGCGTTCCGCCAGGGCCCGTTGATCGAGTCGGTCCCCCTCCCAGAGCATCGAGGCCTTGCCGTCTGGGAGTTTGCCGCCTGAAAGCGTCCCGTCAGAGGCCTTGGCGTCCATCGTCCAGTCCCGAAGCGCGGCTCAGGCTTATCACTGCCAGGTCACTTCCGAGGGATTCGGTGGGCGGAATCGCAACCCGAACCGCCGCGCCAGGGCCTGGCGCAGCAGGGGCTGCACCTGGGCGGTGGTCAGGCCCGGGCACCAGTCGCTCAGGCGCGTCACCCCATGACCGCTGAGGCCGCAGGGAACAATGGCGCCGAAACCCTCCAGGGGACAGTTCACGTTGAGGGCGAGGCCGTGCTGGCTGATCCAGCGACGGGCACCCACCCCGATCGCCGCCACCTTGCGCCCTTCCAGCCAGACCCCTGTGAGACCCGCCTTCCGCTCCCCCTTCAGCCCGACGGCCTGGAGCACATCGAGCACGGCGCCCTCCAGCTCTCGAAGGTAGAGATGGAGGTCTCCGCCGTGGCGCTGCAGGGCCAGCACCGGATAGGCCACCAGTTGGCCGGGGAGGTGATGGGTCACCTCCCCACCGCGGTCGATGCGGAACAGCGGGGCAGGGGGATCGGCGGGATCGAAGCGCAGGAACCGCTCGCTGCCCCCCCGGCCCAGGGTGTAGCAGGGGGGATGCTGAAGCAGCAGCAGAGCCTCAGGCCCGTCGGGATCGCTCAGCAGCCGGGCCTGCAGGCCCCGTTGCCAGGCCCAGGCCGTGGCGAAGGCCACGGGCTGGGGGGGTTCAACAAGGATTGCGTCGAGGCAGGGAATCATGCGCTGGTCGCTTCCTACAGTTGATGCAGAACGACCACCGAGGGGACTGTTCGATGAAGCTGTTGATCCACGGCCGCAATCTCGACGTCACACCGGCGATCCGTGATTACACGGAAGCCAAACTCGGTAAAGCCATCAATCATTACGAGGGGCTGGTCAAAGAAGCTGATGTTCATCTCTCTGTGGCTCGCAACCCCAGGGTGGCGCAACAAACCGCCGAGGTCACGGTGTATGCCAATGGGCTGGTGATCCGTGCCCAGGAAAGGAGTGAGAACCTCTACGCCAGCATCGACATGGTGGCCGGCAAGCTCGGCAGACAGCTGCGCCGCTACAAGGATCGCCTCAGTGATCACCACGGAACCGGCCCAGCACCTGACCGCGGCGACGATACCGAGCAGGCCAGCCTCGAGGGCATCCTTCCCGACGATCTGATCGGCAACCGGGAGCCGGCCCTGCCTGTTCCAGCCGTCCGGCGGAAGTACTTCTCGATGCCTGCGATGACCCTGGAGGAGGCGTTGCACCAACTGGAGCTGATCGATCACGATTTCTACGTGTTCAGGGAGGCCTCCAGCGGCGGACTGCAGGTGGTCTATCGCCGCAACCACGGCGGGGTCGGTGTGATCCAACCCCAGGAATCCTGACTCACCCTCCCTTCTCCAGCCCCGGTGATGCGTGACTCAAGGTCCAGGGGGCCCCTGCCCGATCTGGCTCCGCTGATCGAGCAGGCCCTGCTGGATCCCCACCACGGCCTGGAGGCCGTGCACCAGGCCTGTGATCAGGCGCGGCACTTCGGTTTCGCCGGCGTGTGCGTCTCCTCCCGCTGGGTGGCCGCAGCCCGTGAGCGGCTGGGTCGTTCCGGCCGGGTCAAGCTGGTGGCCGTGGTGGCCTTCCCTTTCGGTGCTGTAACGGCGGCGATCAAGCTGGCCGAAGCGGAAGCCGCCGCCAGCGCCGGTGCCGATGAACTCGATGTGGTGCCCGATTTCGGGGCTCTCGCCGATGGGGATGGCAGCGCGATCTACCAGGAACTGGGCGCAGTCGTGGAGCTCGGCTTGCCGGTGAAGGTGATTCAGGAGGTTGGACGGCTGGATCCCGCCGCCCTGGAGCTGCTGGTGGAGGCCTCGATCGATGCGGGCGCCGCCTACCTCAAGACCGGCAGTGGCTTCGGCCCGGCCGTCAGCCCGGAGCAGGTGGCCCAGCTGCGCGAACTGGCCAGGGGCCGGGCGGCAATCAAGGCCTCAGGCGGCATCGCCGAGCTGGAGCAGGCCTTCGACCTGGTGGCCGCCGGGGCCACGCGTCTCGGAACAAGCCGGGGCGTGGCCCTGATCGAGGCCATGCGCGCCCCTGCCTGATGCCTGAAGAGTCTCTGGAGGGTCTCTCGCTGAAATGCGGGCCCCTGGGGGAACACGACCGGCTGCTGACCCTGCTCAGCGATGGCGCCGGCCTCAGCCGCCTGGCGGTGCCCGGCGCCCGGCGCCCCCGCAGCAGCCTGGCTGCTGCGGTTCCCCTGTCCCAGCTGCGGCTGCAGGTCGGCGGTGGCCGCGGCCTGCGGCGGGTGCGCCAGCTGCGGGTGATCCACAGCTTCGGTCAGCTGGGACAGCGTCTCGAGACCCTCGCCGCCGCCCAGTCGCTGGCGGAGCTCTGCCTGCGCCTTGTGCCCGATGGGGATGGCGTGGCTGGCGCCCTCGACGACCTGACCCTGCAGCTGCGCCGCCTGGAGGCGGTGGTCACCGAGCGACAGGAGAACCTGGAGGCCCTGGCGATCGCCGCGCAGGGGCATGTGCACCTGCTGGCGCTGGGGGGGTATGGGCTGCCGCTGCAGCACTGCGCCCGCACGGGGGAACCGCTGGCCCCTCCCCTGGGCAACCGGCAGTGGCGCTGCAGTCTGTTGCCCCGAGAGGGGCTGGTGATCGGCGCCGTGCCCGGAGCGATGCTGGTGCTGAACGCCTCCGAACTGGCTCTGTTGCAACGGCTGCCGCGGCCGGGTCTCCCACGCTGCCGCGATGGTGCGCTGATGGGCCCCGCCTGGGTCTGGCTGCGGCTGCTGGAGCTGCTGCAGGTGTGGTGCCAGGAGCACCTGGGCCGCCGGGGTCGGGCCCTGCGCCTGCTGCAGGGCTGCTTCAGCGCCGAAGCTCAGGGGCACCGGGGCGCTGCGCCATCATTGCCGCCGAACGACTGACACCTTGAGCGGATCGTCCCGGCCAACCGCCACGCCCCCCCCGGAGCCGTCCGAGGGCAGCAGCGCCGGCTCACGCACCGATGGCCTGCAGGCGGTGCTCACCCTGCCGGACTTCCGAAAACTCTGGCTGGGACAGATCTTCTCCCAGCTGGCCGACAAGTTCTACATCGTGCTGATGGTGTTCCTGATCGCCCAGTACTGGGTGACGGACACCCCCCAGAACAACATGGTGCTGGCCGAGGCCGCCGCCAGCCTGCGGCTCGATCTGGAAACCCGCGCCCAGATGATCACCCTGCTGGCCACGGGGATCTATGTGGCGAACACCGTGCCGGCGATGGTGCTGGGCACCGTGGCCGGGGTGTGGGCGGATCGCTGGCCCAAGCGCCAGGTGATGGTGGCCTCCAACGGCCTGCGGGCCGGCCTCACCCTGCTGGCTCCTCTGGCGCTGATGCCCGGGCCCCAGTGGCTGGGGTTGAGCTGGGGCTACTGGGGCCTGGTGGCCATGACCTTCCTGGAGTCGGTGCTCACCCAGTTCTTCGCACCGGCCGAGCAGGCAGCGATCCCGCTGCTGGTCCCCAGGCCGCGCATGCTCGCGGCCATGTCGCTGTATCAGGCCACCAGCATGGGGGCCACGATCGTCGGCTTCGCCCTGGGAGACCCCGTGCTGAGGCTGCTCCGCTCCAGCCTCAAGGAGATCGGCATCGGGGGTGGTGAATTCGTGCTGCTCCCCCTCTGCTACGGGCTGGCAGCCCTGTGCATCAGCACGATCAAGATGGAGGAGCCTGAACGGGTGGAGCGCGGCACCAGCGTCTGGAGTGAGATCGCCGAGGGGCTCCAGGTGCTGCGGGAGCGGGCCAGCGTCCGCGGCGCGCTGCTCCAGCTGGTGCTCCTGTACAGCATTCTGGCGGCGCTCTATGTGCTGGCCATCAGCCTGGCGTCGGCGATCGAGGGGCTGGGACCCACCCGTTTCGGCACCCTGCTGGCCATGAGTGGGGTGGGCATGGCCTGCGGCGCCCTGGGGGTGGCCCAGCTGGGCCAGGGGCTCAACCGCCGCCGGATGGCCTCCACGGGGCTGGCGCTGATCGCCTTCAGCCTGGTGTTGCTCGGCCAGGGACGGGGCCAGCTGCTGATCACCCTCGGCCTCTGCGGTCTGCTCGGCATCGGCGCCGCGCTGGTGGCGATTCCCTCCCAGACCACCATCCAGGACGACACCCCCGAAGCGATGCGCGGCAAGGTCTTCGGCCTTCAGAACAACCTGATCAACGTGGCGCTGAGCCTGCCCCTGGTGCTGGCCGGAGCCGTGGTGAGCCGCTATGGGCTGATGCCCGTGCTCTGGGGACTGGCGGCGATCACCCTGCTGGCCATCCTGATCGAGAAGCCCTGGCAGCGCTGCTAGCGTTCTCCCAGCACGAGGCCTGAAGCGTTGGCCCACATCGCGTGGCTGGGCAAGAAATCACCCTTCTGCGGGAACGTCACCTACAGCCTCTCCACCACCGAGCAGCTCCGGAAGCACGGCCACCAGATCAGCTTCATTCATTTCGACACCCCCGCTGGCGGCCTGGCCCCGAACGAGGGTGTCGGTGGCGGCAACGGAGAGGTGGCTCTGTCGTACCTGGTGAAATCCCAGGTGTATACGATTCCCTCTCCAGGAGCCCAGCGGGAGCTGCGGGAATCCCTGGAGCGTCTGCGCCCCGACCTGGTGCACGCCAGCCTCACCCTCTCCCCGCTGGATTTCCGCCTGCCGGATCTCTGCCAGCACCTGGGGGTGCCGCTGGTGGCCACGTTCCACCCTGCCTTCGACGCCAGCCTGCGCAACATCACCGCCGGCACCCAGCAGCTCACCTACCAGCTCTACGCCCCGGCCCTGGCCCGCTTCGATCGGGTGATCGTCTTCTCTGAACTTCAGGCTGAGCTGCTGGCCCGGCTGGGGGTGCGCCAGGAGCGGCTGGCGGTGATCCCCAACGGGGTCGATCCCGGTCTGTGGTGCCCTCCCGACCCTGTGGCTCCCTCGAGGGAGCTGGCCAGCCTCCGGAGCCGCCTGGGCCGGCGGCGCCTCTTCCTCTACATGGGACGGCTGTCGACGGAGAAGAACGTGGAGGCGCTGCTCCGGGCCTGGCGGCTGGTCCGACCACGGGAATGCCTGCTGGTGATCGTCGGCGATGGCCCCCTGCGCCAGGCCCTGCAGGGCAACAGCGAGGAGCATGACGTGCTCTGGTGGGGCTATGAAGCGAATCTGCACCAGCGGGTGGCCCTGCTGCAGGCGGCCGATGTCTTCCTGCTGCCCTCCCTGGTGGAGGGACTCTCCCTGGCCCTGCTGGAGGCGATGGCCAGCGGCACCGCCTGTGTGGCCACCGATGCCGGCGCCGATGGGGAAGTGCTGGAGGGAGGGGCCGGCATCGTGATCAGCACGCAGGGGGTGACCACCCAGCTGCGCACGCTGTTGCCGGTGCTTCGGGATCAACCGGTGCTCACGGCCGAGCTGGGCCGGCGGGCCCGGGAGCGGGTCCTGCAGCGTTACACCCTGGCCCACAACATCGAGCAGCTGGAGCGGCTCTATGCCGAGCTGGTGCCCCAGGGCAGCCTCGCCGCCTGAAGCTCAACCGATCCCGGCCTCCAGCCGCTCGCGCAGATCGGCGGTGAGCCGCTCGACCGCACCGCGGCGATCAAGGCGATACCCCTCGCAGCGAACCCCCACATCGAGGGGCTCCCCCACCGCCATGCGCACCAGCCAGGGGCCCAGGGCCGCAGGGGGCTCCTCGCCGCAACCGCGGATCCAGGTGATCGCCCGCCAGAGGATCATCAGCACCTCCCCATAGCGGTCAATGCTGGGCTTCTCGGCCACATAGGAGCCACTCACCGTGGAGAAGTGCTCCACGAGGCGCATGTGCCCCATGCGGATGTCCGCCTCCCGAGCCGACCAGTCAGCCAGGCTGCGCTCCACCGGGGAGAGCTCGTCGAGATCCTTCCGGTAGATGCAGGCCCAGCCCGCCTGCTCGATTCGGCGGCAGCGCTCGCTGACCGTTCCCCTGGCGGAAAGCTGGAAGTGGGCCTCGGCCTCCGCCAGTGCCCGCTCCCGCAGCCGTGCCAGCCGCTCCAGGAAGTCGATCGACGCGGGATCCTCCACGGCAGGTCCTGGGGCCGCCCCGTCGCTGCGCTGATAGAAGGTTTCCAGCAGGGAGAGCAGCCGCTCCGAGAGGGCTATGAGCCGTTCATAGCGGTGCTCGAGGGCCCGGGGGGAGTCGGCTGGCGCGGCGGGGGTGCTGACGACGGCGTCAGGAAGCCCCCCCAGCAGGGCCTCCATCCGTCCGAGCAGACGATCGATCGGTCCCCAGTCGTGGCTGATCGACAGGTACTGAAGTCCGATCGGCACGATCAGCACCCGCTCCTGGCGCCCGGCCGCCGCCAGGTCCTCGCAACACCAGAAGGCCATCTGGGCCAGGCCGGGCTCCAGGGGACTGAGCAGCTCGCCGTGGTTGTTGGTGGCTCCCTCCGGGGCGATCGCCAGGGGGAAGGGGCCGTCGGCGAAGAGGTGGCGGGCCGTCTTGAGGGCGAGGCGGTCCAGCTTGCCCCGCTGGATCGGGATGCCGCCCAGCTTGGAGAGCATCCAGCCGGCGGCCTCCCCGGCCCAGAGGGGAAT
Source organism: Synechococcus sp. BSA11S (assembly GCF_014224355.1). Taxonomy (GTDB): domain Bacteria; phylum Cyanobacteriota; class Cyanobacteriia; order PCC-6307; family Cyanobiaceae; genus Regnicoccus_A. The sequence continues at coordinate 92,164 of NZ_VNWP01000003.1, forward strand.
GCCGCGGTCGTAGAGAAACTGGCTGTGGACCGGCGGCTTCAGACGCAGCCCATCGCGCCTCGCCGCCCGGGGAACCTCCCGCCAGAGCAGCTGGGCCATCACCAGGGGGTCGGTGGTACTGGGATGGCGGAAGGCGATCAGCAAGCGGCTGCGTCCGCTCTGGGCCTCGGCGAAGAGACGGGCGAGCCTGTCAGTGCCGCTGGCCTCGAAGCGCACCAGACCGCGGTAACGCAGCAGCAGCGGCAACAAGCCACGGCAAAGCCTGTAAAGCCAGCGGGTGTAATCCGGTGGGATGAAAGAAAGGGCCGGCTGGGCGGCCTGGATCCCTGCGCGGGGCATGGGCGGTCAGCGGGCGGCGTAACGATCGGACACCACCGACCAATCAACCAGAGACCACCAGGCGTCGAGGTAATCGGCGCGTCGATTCTGGTAACGCAGGTAGTAGGCGTGTTCCCAGACGTCATTGCCCAGCAACGGTGTGCCGCCCACGGGGGCCAGGTCCATCAGGGGGTTGTCCTGGTTGGGGGTGGAGAGCACCTGCAGCGTCCCCCCCGGATCAGTGACCAGCCACACCCACCCGGAGCCGAAGCGGGCCAGGCCGGCGGCGCGAAAAGCGGCTTGGAACTGCTGGAGGGAGCCGAAGTCGCGCACCAGGGCTGCCTCCAGCGCAGCGCTGGGTTCTCCCCCCTGCTCAGGGCGGCTGAGGGAGGTCCAGAAGAATGAATGGTTCCAGTGACCGCCGGCGTTGTTGCGAACGGCCGCCGGCACCTGGGAGGCACGCGCCAGCAGGTCTTCGAGGCTGAGGCCCCTCAGGGCCGGATCCCTGGCCACGGCGGCGTTGAGGTTGTCCACGTAGGCCTGGTGATGGCGATCGTGGTGGATCGTCATCGTGGTGGCATCGATCGCCGGCTCCAGGGCCTCGGCGGGATACGGAAGGGCAGGGAGGGTGAACGCCGGCGCCGCTGCCCAGGCCCCCTGGCCTGGGCAGAGCAGCAGCACCAGCAGCGGCAGAACCACCAGGGCGGCAAGGATCCGTCGCATCGTTTCGGCCCGGGAGATCAGGAGCCAAGTATGGATAGCCCTGCGCAGCAGGCGGCGAAAGCAGCGGCCGGATCGTCAGCGGCACTGATCGGCCGACCGATCACCAGCCGGCTGGCGCCTGCGGCCATGGCGGCCGCCGGGGTCATCACCCGCCGCTGATCGCCCACCGGTGCACCGGCAGGGCGGATGCCGGGGGTGACCAGGGCGAAGGGCTCGGGGTAGGCCTGACGCAGGGCCGCCACCTCCTCAGGAGAGCAGACCGCCCCGGTGAGACCGGCCGTCGCCGCCAGGGCCGCCAGGCGCGGGACATAGACCTCGGGTGTTTCCTCAAGCGCCAGCTCGGCCCTGAAGCGCTCGGCCTCCCAGCTGGTGAGCACGGTCACCGCCAGCAGGGTGGGGGGCGGCAGCTCCGCCTGGGCCGCCCCTTCAAGGGCTCCGGCCTGGGCAGCCGCAAGGGCCTCGCTGCCGGCACAGGCATGAACGGTGATCAGCTCCGCCCCGAGCCGGGCCGCACTGCGGCAGGCCCCGGCCATGGTGACAGGGATGTCGTGGAATTTGAGATCAAGGAACACCCGCAGGCCCCGGCGGCGCAGCTGATGCACCACATCGGGACCGCTGGAGCAGAACAGCTCGAGCCCCACCTTCACCCAGCGCAGAGTGGGAATCGAGTCGGCCAGGGCCAGGGCCGAGGCGGTGTCCCGGCGATCAAGCGCCAGGATGATGCGCTCCTGTGGAGCCTGGCTGCCGTGAGAGCCTGGCATCGAAGCGCTCATGCCACCAGGCGCAGGAAGGTCTTCTTGCCCAGTTGCAGGACCCGGCCCTCCAGCTCGGAGGCGGCGCTGAAGTCCTGGTTCACGTCGCTGAGCTTCTCGCCATCGAGACGCACCCCACCACCCTGGATCCGGCGCCGGGCCTCACTGCTGCTGGCGCACAGACCGAGAGCGCTGAGCAGATGGAAGGCCTTGGAGGGGAAAGTCACCCCCGAAAGGGAGACCTCCGGAACCGTTCTGGCCGCCATCTCTCCCGCCACCAGATTGGCGGCATCGGCCTGGGCGGCACTGGCGGCGTCCTGGCCATGGCGCCCAGCCGTGATCGCCAGGGCCAGGGCTTTCTGACGCTCGCGCGGGCTCCCGGGCCAGTGGGCAGGATCCAGGTCGGTGAGCAGGGTCAGGTACTGATCGGCCACCGCATCGGGCACCTTCTCGAGCTTGGAGTACATCTCCAGCGGCCCCTCGTTGAGCCCCACGGTGTTGCCAAGGCTTTTGCTCATTTTCTGCACACCGTCGAGCCCCGGCAGGATCGGCAGCAACAGACCGAACTGGGGCCGCTGGCCGAAGTGGCGCTGCAGATCGCGGCCCATGGCCACGTTGAACTTCTGGTCGGTTCCCCCCAGTTCCAGGTCAGAGCGGACGGCCACCGAGTCGTAGCCCTGCAGCAACGGATAAAGAAACTCGTGCAGGGAGATGGGGGTGCCTGAGCCGTAGCGGTTGGCGAACTCCTCCTTGGCCAGCATCTGTCCCACGGTGGTGGTCCCCAGCAGCTCGATCACCTGGGGCAGATCAAGGCCAGCCAGCCACTCGCTGTTGCGACGCACCTCCAGGCGACCCGGGGTGACGAAATCCAGCAGAGCCCGCTCCGGGGGGTGCCCCAGGCCCAGTTGCGCCAGATAGGTGTCGGCATTGGCCTCCACCTCGGCGGCACTGAGCTGCACACGGGTGATGCTCTTGCCGGTGGGATCCCCGATGCGGGCCGTGAAGTCGCCGATGATCAGCACCGCCGTATGCCCTGCGTCCTGAAAAGCCCGCAACTTGCGAAACAGGATCGAGTGCCCCAGGTGGATGTCGGTGCCGGTGGGGTCGATGCCGAGCTTGATGCGCAGGGGACGGCCCTTCCGATCGGCCTCGGCCAGCCGTGCGGCCAACTGCTGATCGGGATCGTCGGGTGTGCCGTTCGGGAACAGATCTGCGAGCCCACGCCGGAGCCAGGGGGGCAGGGTTGGTGGGGGGGCCTCAGCCATCAGCGACGGAACCATCGGCGCGGATCGTAGGCAGAGGCCTGCGGGCTCAGGCGCTGGCCTCGAGTTCGCCCTTCATGCGCTCCAGGGTCTGGTGCATCTGGGTGAACATCTGCTCGGGGGTCATGCCGAACTGCCCCAGCTGGGTGCGCAGCTGCTCCACGGTGAGCTTCGCCTGGAAATCCTCGGAGAGCTCGAAGCGCTTCATGAACACCTGGTAGCGATTCATCAGTCCTTCCATCTGCTCGATGAACAGCTTCTTGCCTTCCCGGTCGAACTTGCCGTAGTCGCCCCCCAGCTGAGTCATCTGCTGGTAATCGGTGAACAGGCGTTTGGCTTCGTCCTGAACGATCTCGGATTCGAAGAAGGCCATGGGGCGTGCCAGGCATGAGGCAATGGAGTCGATTCTGGGGGCCTCCATGGCCGGAGGCCAGTACGGATTGGCGTAACCCCGGCCCTGCTGCCGCTAACTTCGCCCCAGTTGCGCGGAGCTGGGGTACCGCCATGGCCAAGGGGCACTGGTTGGATCCCCTCGCCCGCAGCCTGCTGGAGGCCACGGGTCAGATCCGGCGCGAACCCAGGCAGCGCGGGGCCGAACTCCCGGAGTCCTCCAAGGCCGGCGACGAGAGCGTCGAGCGGGATCTGCTGGCTCTGAAGCTGGCACAGAATCCTGGCCTGAGGCTGCGCAGCGCCGAGGAGGTGCGCCACGCCGCGGCCCTGGGCTGGCGGCTGGATGTGAACCGCGCCACCGCCGCCGACTGGCTGCGCCTGCCGGGCTGCAGCCCCAGCCAGGTGGATCTGCTGCTGCGGCTGCAGAGCCGCGGTGTGCAGCTGAGCGGACCGGAGGATCTCCAGCAGCTGCTCGATCTCGACGAAGCGGTGATCCGCCGCTGGCAGCCCTTGCTGGTGTTCCGCTGGTATGGCGATGCCCCGAAGGCACGCCCGGCACCGCTTGATCTGAACCGCTGCACAGCCGAGCAGCTCAGGGCCCAGCTGCCCCTGGAGGAGGCCCGCCTGCGGCACCTGCTGCAGGAGCGCAGCCGCCTCCCCTTCCGCGACCTGGCCGATCTCCAGGACCGGCTGGACCTGCCTGCGGATCTTGTCGAGGCCCTGATCGGGCGGGTCAGCTTCGGGCAGGGCCCCAGCGGACCGGAGTTGCCGAGGCCGCCCAGGCCGGCGTCATCCCGTTGAGCATGGCCAGCGGACGCCAGCAGGAGCTGTTCCGGAGTGGCGCTCTCCATGGGGCGAGCAGCCCTCAGCCAGCGTCGCCGCCCCTGCTGCGCGAGCACCTGCTCAACTGGCAGCAGCACCTGGCGGACTTCCAGGGCCCCCTGTTCGAGCGCAACGCCAGCGAACTTCTACAGGGCAGCCTCTTCAGCGCTGACCCCTGCGGAAGCGGCGAGGATCCCCAGACACTTGCCGCCTGCTTCGATCCCCTGGCCTTTGAGGCCCAGAATCTGCAGTTCTGGCGCTGGCCCGAGTCCCCCCAGCAGGGCCCCGCCCTGTACCTGGTGATGGACCGGCCACAGCAGTTGCGCAGCCCTCTGCTGCTGTATGTGGGAGAAACCGGCCAGGCAGATCGGCGCTGGAAAGGCGAGCACGACTGCAAGGCCTACCTGGCGGCCTACGGCGAGGCCATGGGCCGAGCAGGCCTGGAGACCCGCTGCAGCATCCGCTTCTGCTGTGACGTCCCCGCCCGGGTGCGCCCCAGGCGGGCCCTGGAGCAGGCCCTGATCCGCCGCTGGCAGCCGCCCTTCAACAAGGAGACCCGTCAGCGCTGGAGCACCCCCTTCACCAGTGATCCCGTCTGAGCGGCGTCGCTACGATCGCGACCCGATGACCGCCACACCCCATGGAGTTCAGCTGCCCCACCACCCCGCTGAGCGACTGGAGCGGCGACACCCTCGGTGTCGGTCTGTTCGAGGGCGAGGCGGGGGAACGTCTCGAAGCCCTCGAGGCCCGCTTCGGGCCAGGATTGCAGGCGTTGCTGGAGCGCCGGTCCTTCAAAGGAAAACCGGGAGAGTGCATCAGCCTCACCCTGCTCCGGCCCAGCCCCCTGCAGCTCGTGCTGGTGGGGCTGGGGGAACCGGGCCGCTTTGATCTCGAGGCCCTCCGCCGTGGTGTGGCCGCCATCGCCAGAGCCGCGGGCCCAGGCCCGGAACTTGGCCTGGTTCTGCCCACAGAGGGGCTCGAGCCCCGCTCCGCGGCACGGGCCATGGCGGAGGCCGTGCGTCTCAGCCTCTACGTCGACGAGCGCTTCCGCAGTGAGACCGACCCCAAACCCATCCCCCTGGCCGTGCACCTGCTGGGGCTGGCCGATGGGGCCGCCGCCGGTCTCGAGGGGGTTGGCGCCACCTGCGCGGGCGTGGAGCTGGCACGGCAGCTGGTGGCGGCCCCACCGAACGTGGTCACCCCCCAGGCCCTGGCCGACACCGCCACGGCGATCTCCCGGGACTTCGGCCTGGAGCTGAAGGTGCTGGAGCGTGCCGACTGCGAAGCCCTGGGCATGGGCGCTTACCTGGGGGTGTCCCGTGGCTCGAGCCTGCCCCCCAAATTCATTCACCTCACCTACCGCCCTGCGGCTGGCGCCAGCCGCCGGCTGGTGCTGATCGGCAAGGGACTCACCTTCGATTCCGGCGGCTACAACCTCAAGACCGGCGGCTCGCAGATCGAGATGATGAAGTACGACATGGGAGGCAGCGCAGCGGTGCTGGGGGCCGCCAGGGCCATTGCTGAACTGAGGCCGGCCGGCGTGGAGGTCCATGTGATCGTGGCCGCCTGCGAAAACATGATCAGCGGAGAGGCGATTCACCCCGGCGACATCCTCACCGCCTCCAACGGCAAGACGATCGAGGTCAACAACACCGACGCCGAGGGCCGCCTCACCCTGGCCGACGCCCTCGTCTATGCCGCCAGGCTCGAGCCCGATGCCGTGGTGGATCTGGCCACCCTCACCGGGGCCTGCGTGATCGCCCTGGGCGAAGAGATCGCCGGATTGTGGTCCCCCAGCGACACACTGGCGGAGGCGTTGCTGGAGGCCGGCCACAGCCGTGGGGAGGCCTTCTGGCGCATGCCGTTGCAGGCCTCCTACAAGAAAGGACTCAAGAGCCCGGTGGCCGACATGAAGAACACCGGTCCCCGTCCGGGCGGCGCCATCACCGCCGCACTTTTCCTGCAGGACTTCGTGCCGGCCGGTCTGGCCTGGGCCCACCTGGACATCGCTGGCACGGTCTGGAGTGACAAGGGGCGGGGCCTGGATCCAGCGGGCGCCACCGGGTTCGGCGTGCGCACCCTGGTGGACTGGGTGAGCCGAGGGGGCGCGGCTTAGGGTTGGCTCCGCTGACGCCGGACCCCGACGCCATGGCTGCGCAGAAGATCCGCTGGTACATCCGCGCTCAGCTGGGGGTCCTGCTCCTGCCGCTGGGCATCTGCCTGGTCGGAGAGGCCATCACCCGCCGCACACTTCAGCTGGCCGCGCTGAGCCAGCAGGTGGCCGCGCCGGGACCCTGGTTCTGGTACGGAACTCTCGGGCTGATCTGCGTGACCGCCGGGGTGGGACTGATGGTGGAAAGCGGCCTGCTTCGGGGCTATCCCCGAGGTGGGCGCCAAGGGGCCGGCACTCCCAGCTGAGCCACCTCAGGCGGCGACGGGGCTCGACGCCAAGGAGCGATCATCCCGATCTTTGGCCAGCCCTGGGTTCTCCAGCAACATGGCGGGCTCCTCCAGTTCATGGATCTGCCAGCGGGCCCGCTCACCGAATGAGGCCAGCAGGCGGTCGAGATCGTCGACGGCCTGCTTGGGACTGGCATAGGGACCGATGTGACGTGTGACCAGTCCGTCCCGGATCGTCAGCAGATACATACAACCCACACGTCCCAAACTCCGCATCGATTTAGAGTAGGCGGATTTTGCGGATCTGGAAAGGGCCGGAGCCCCCCCCCTGCTGGGCGGCTGTCTTCACTTGACCGGCCCGCCCAGCCACGGCAGTGATTTCCGGGCCCTCTCCCCCCAGACCCGATCGAGCCTGCGGTCGCGGCCACAGGACCAACGGTAGTAGTTGTACTGGACCTTGTTGCGCTCCGCATAGTTCTGGTGATAGGCCTCGGCGGGCCAGAACGCCTTGAGATCCCGCAGTTCAACCTTGATCGCCCGGGGAGTGATCCCCAGCTCCCTGGCGGCCGAGGTCAGACTGGCCTTGGCCTGATCCCGCTGAGACGTCCCGCGGGTGAAGATCACGGGACGGTACGAGTCACCTCGATCGCAGAACTGGCCCCCTCCATCGAGGGGGTCCACATTCCGCCAGTACGCCCGAAGGAGTGTGGAGAGGCTGATCCGAGCGGAGTCGAAACGAACCCGCACGCTCTCGATGTGGCCGGTTCCTCCAGCGGTCACCTGGCGGTAGGTGGGGTTGCTGACGCTGCCTCCGCTGAAGCCGCTGATCGCCTCCACCACCCCCGGGAGGGTTTCCAGATCGTGCTCGAGGCACCAGAAGCAACCACCGGCGAGAACGGCCTCCTCCAGGGCAGCCTGCGCCGGTGCCGCAGGAAGCAGCAGCAGGGCCAGCAGCAGAGAGGTCAGCAGCCCCATCGACAACCCCTGCAAGGGGGACTCACGCCTGGGTCTGGATCGCCGGTCCGGGGACCTGAGGCCGCCCTGGCGCCCATCAGCCTGGTTCACGCCTGCGCCCCCGCCATCTGATCGAGGATCTCACAGGCGGCTCGGGTGGTCACACCAGGCTCACCGAGCAGGCCGCGCAACCTGTCGTAACCCGCCAGCATCCGGTCGCGCTCAGGACTCTGCTCCAGCAGGGGCAGCGCCATGGCTTCGATCCCCTCGGGAGTCAGGTCGTCCTGGAGCAGCTCCGGCACCAGCCGCTCACCCAGCACCAGGTTCACCGGAGAGATGTGGGGCACGTTGAAGCCCAGCAGTCGCTGGGCCACGAAGGCGGTGACGCGGCTGAGGCGGTAGCCCACCACCTGGGGAACCCCACGGAGGGCCAGCTCCAGGTTCGCTGTTCCCGATTTGGTCAGAGCCAGATCAGCGGCGGCGCAAAGGACCGGCTTGATGGCATCGGAGCGATCCGCAGGGATCACCGTGGCCTCCACACCTGCCATCTCCAGTTGCTCCGCCAGGGGGGCCTCGAAGCTGGCCAGACCAGCCGGCACCATCACCCGCAGCCCCGGCCGGCGCCGCTGCAGCTTGGCCGCGGCCGCCACCAGGGTGGGCATCATGTAGCGCATCTCCTGGGGGCGGGAGGCGGGCAGCAGCAACAGCAGCTGCTGGGATGGGGTCAGTCCCAGCTCCAGGCGGGCCTGCTCCCGTGAGGGCAGGGATCCGAGGGTGTCGATCAGGGGATGGCCGACCCAGGTGACCCTTGCCCCGCGGGAGGCGTAGAACCTGGCTTCTTCCGGGAAGATCGCCAGGATGCGGTCGGTGAAGCCGATCAGACGGGTCGTTCCACCCTCCCCCAGCCGAAAGGCCCATTCCTGGGGAGCGATGTAGTAGGTGATCGGGATCCCGGGGAAGCGGCGGCGAATGCGGCGGCCCAGGCTCACGTTCGCCCCCATGTAGTCGATCAGCACCACGCCGTCGGGAGGGAAGCGGGAGAGCCAGGTGCCCACCCGCCGCTGCAGGCGCAGGGTGGGCAGCACCAGAGGCAGCGCTTCCCACAGACCGACCGCACCCATCGGGGCGGTGTTGGCCAGCAGATGGGAGCCGGCGCTGCGCATCCGTTCTCCACCGAGGCAATCGATCTGCAGATGCAGGCCGCGCCGCCTGGCTTCCGCATGGAGGGCCTGGATCAGCAGGCCACCCTGAAGATCGCCGGACACCTCACCGGTGCTGATCAGCAGACGCACCATCAGCGCTGGTGGGGAAGCGGGCCCCGGCGCCCTGGGGCGATCGAGGCCTCGAGAAAGCTGCAGAGTTCTTCGGAGGCAGGCAGGAGTGTTTCGGCGCGGATGTGAGCCAGCGCCTCCGCCAGCACCTCCTGGCTGCGGTAGAGCCGATTCCACACCGCCAGGAGCTGCTTCATCTCGGCACCGCCCTCTCGGTCAGCCAGACCGTTGCGCTTGAGCCCGATCCGGTTGAGACCGCGCAGACGACCGGGATGGCCCTCCACGATCGCGAAGGGGGGCACGTCGCGGTCGATGCGGCTCATGCCGCCGACCATCGCCAGCTGTCCGATGTGCACGAACTGGTGGATGCCGAGCACCCCGCCGATCACAGCCCGGTCGCCGATCACCACATGGCCGGCGATCGCCACGCTGTTGGCCACCACGATGCGGTTGCTGAGGTGGCAGTTGTGCCCCACATGGCTGTAAGCCATCAGCAGGTTGCCGCTCCCCAGGCGGGTCTGCTCCCCATCGGCGGTGGCGCGGTTGATGGTGACGCATTCGCGGATCGTGTTGTCGTCCCCCAGCACCACCTCGGTGGGGGCGCCTCCGTATTTGAGATCCTGGGGTTCGAGGCCGATGCAGGCCCCTGGAAAGATCCGGTTCCCGGACCCCATCGTGACCCGGCCATCGATCACCACGTGGGGACCGATCTGGCAGCCGGGGCCGATCCGCACGTCGGGGCCGATCACCGCGAAAGGGCCGATCTGGACTCCCTGGGCCAGCTCGGCCCGGCTGTCGACCACCGCGGTGGGGTGAATCGTGGTTTCCACGGCAGTGCTGGTCATCGCCTCAGTCAACCAGGGAGAACATCAGCTCCCCGGAACACACCAGGTCGCCCTCGACGGTGGCTTCAGCCCTCACTTTGCCGAAACGCTTGCGTTTCAGACTCAGCAATTCGCAGCTGATGAGCAACTGATCACCGGGGACCACCGGCCGGCGGAAGCGCACCCCATCGATGCCGGCAAACACGAACAGCCCCTTGGGCAGCTCCGGCATCTGGGTGACGATCAGACCGCCCACCTGGGCCATGGCCTCCACGATCAGCACACCGGGCATCAGGGGACGTCCGGGGAAATGCCCCTGGAACTGGGGCTCGTTGAGCGTGACGTTCTTGAGGGCGACCGCCCGCTTTCCCTGCTCGTACTCGATCACCCGGTCGACCAGGGCGAAGGGATAGCGATGGGGCAGCAGGTTGAGGATCTGCTCGGACGTGAGCAGGGGGGTGCCAGCGGGAGAAACGGACAACGGGCTTCAGGTCGAGCGGGACGGAGCGGCCAGGGCCGCCGCCAGGGCAGTGTGCAGCCCGTGGGATCCACGGAAGGCGAAGACCTGGGCCTGGGGCAAGCCCACCAGCGCCAGATCCCCCAGCAGGTCCAAGAGCTTATGGCGCACCGGTTCCTCGGGGAAACGCAGGGGCGGATTCAGCCAGTGATCCCCATCACAGACCAGGGCATTCTCAAGGTCGCCACCCCGAATCAGACCGGCGGCCTGGAGCTGCTCGATCTGCTCGCGGAAGCCGAAGGTGCGAGCCGGTGCGATCTGCTCCACGAAGGCTGCTGGAGTGAGCTCCAGTGAGTAGAGCTGCCGGCCGATCGCACCCTGGGGAAACTCGATCGCGGCCCCGATCCTGGGCCTCTCGCTGGGCAGGGCGGTGGCGAAGCTCTGGCCCTGCTGCAGGGTGATCGGAGCGTTCAGGGGCTGGAGAGACTCCCGCTGGCCGAGAGACCACAGGCCGGCTTCAGCGATCGCCTCCACCCAGGGCAGCGCGGAACCATCCAGGAGGGGGACTTCCTCCCCCTCCACCATCAGCTCCAGGTGGGAGAGGCCCGTTCCCACCAGGGCCGCCAGCAGGTGCTCCACCGTGGCGAGGCGGCGCTGGTCGAGGCGCAGGGCCGTGCACAGCCGGGTATCACTCACCTGGGAGGGGTGGAGCAGCACCGGCGTCAGCTCAGGCGCATCGAGCCAGCCCACCCGGTAACCGGGGCTCTCGGAAGGCTGCAGCCGCACGCGGCAGGGGCTTCCGCTGTGCAGACCCACGCCCGAGCGCTCCACCGCCGTTGCCAGGGTCCAGGCCCGGCTGTAATCCTCAGGCCAGTGGGTCACTAGAACTTCCAGCCCACTCCGAGGTTGAAGCGCCAGTCACCGGTGAAACCCTCGCTGGCGACCTCGAGGCGCAGAGGGCCGACCGGAGTCGTCACGATCAGACCGGTTCCCACGGAGAAGCCGCTGCCGGGCTTGTCGAGCAGGGTTCCCGGATTTCCGGGCACTGCCGACTGGGTTCCGAACGCCGTGCCCCCATCGACGAACAGCTCACCACTGACGATGCTGAACAGCGGGAAGCGGTATTCGATCGTGGCTTCCCCGAAGCTGCGTCCCACCCCCAGGTCGCAGTCGGCGTAGCCGCGCACGGAGTTGGACCCCCCCAGACAGAAGGCCTCGTAAGGCGGCAGGTCACCGATGTTGGTGCCCGCCGAGAACTGGAAGGCCAGGGTCTGCTTGCAGTCGGGGGTCTCACCGGGCTTGGGACGGCAGCCCTTGTAGAACTTCAGCCAGTTGACGGGAATGAAATAGCTGTAGCTGGCCCGCAGGCGGTTGAAGGTGGGGGAATCGGGGCCGACGGAGACGTACTGCTCAGTGCCGACGCTGAGGAAGGATCCGGAGGTGGGGTTGCGGGGATCGTCGAGGCTGTTGCGGGTGGCCGCCAGCCGCAATGCAAGCAACTGGTTGGTGCGGGCGCAGTTGAAGGCGATGCAGATCACATCGTCGATCGGGGCTTCCGCGCCATTGAAGTCGTTGGTGCTGGCGCCGAAGGGCCGGCTGGAGCCGGCGAAGTTCATCGGCGTGACCTCCTGGGCGGTGACGCCGAGGACCGCGGTCCAGAGCGCGCGCTTGAAGGGATTGCCGCCGTTGAGGGGCCGCACGAACTGGATGTTGCCGCCAGCGCGCTGGATGGCGACGGAGTTGCCTTCGTAATCGAACCAGCTGTTGTTCGGAGACTGAGACTCGGCTTCTGAGACCGAGCGGAAGGTTCTGCTCTCGGGGTTGTTGCTGTTGTTGATGTTGAAGGCCACGGGGGTGCCGGGGGCTTCGTAGAAGTCGGACACCGTGTTGATGTTGCCGTTGTCCTGGCTCTGGAAGATCTGGGGAACGTCGCGGCTCAGGAACAGGCGGGCACGGAAGGCGGTGCGGTAGGCATCGCCCTTGATCCAGGGATCGGTGAAGGAGATGTCGGCGAGGCCACCGAACTGGCCATAGGTGAAGTTGAGGCCGAGATCCCAGGCCCGGCCCAGAAGATTGCTGTCCTGGAGCTGGATCTGACCGAACACACCCTGGCTCTGGCTGTAGCCGAGGCCGCCGGAGAGGGAGCCGGACGACTGCTCGACGATGCCGAGCACGATCACCACCTCGCCGGGTTTGGCCGGTACGGGCCGCAGGGTCACCTTGATGTCACCGAAGAGGCCGGTGGCGTAGAGGCGCTTGATGTCGTCCTCGAGGTTGCGGCGGTTGAAGGTCTCGCCGGGCTTGATCGAGATCTCACGGCTGACCACCCAGGGTTTGGTCTTGCCCCGGATCGGCTCCCCGTCCTCGTTGGTGGCCGAACCTTCCTTGTTGAGGAACTGAACCTCCACCCCCTCGACAGTGCCTTCCCGCACCGTGAGCAGCACCGTGCCATCCGGACTCACCCGGTTGGGACCGGTGACCCGCGCCAGGGAATAGCCCTGATCGGCATACCACTTCTGCAGGTCCTGCATCCGGGATTGCAGGGTGTTGAGGTTGAGGGTCCTGCCGAAATCAGCGGCGAAGGTGTCCGCCAGCACCGTTGGTGGCAGCTTGATCTCTTCGGCGTCGAACTCGACCTTCTCCAGCACCGGATTGGGGGTGGTGATCACCACCACCTGCACACCAAGGGGGCCGTCCACCGGCTGGATGCGCACATCCGAGAACCAGCCGGTGGCGTAGATGGCGGAGAGGTCGGTCTGCAGCTCGCTGCGGGTGACCCGGCTGCCGGGCCTGACCACCATGGCGTCATAGGCGGCGAGCTCCAGGCGCTCCCGCTCGGGGTGCCCTTCCAGCCCCTGAATCACCACCTCACTGACCAGGACCCGCGGTTCGTCGGACTTCTCAGGAGCGAGGCTTCCAGGGCTGATCGAGCCTGGTGGGCCGCTGGGGAGTGGGGTGGCGGGCTCCTCGGCAGGGGCCTGGTCAGTCTCCAGAACCTCGGGTCGAGGGGTCGCAGGGTCCTCATCCTCAGTGGCCGCCTCCTCGGGGGTTGGAGCTGTGGTCTCCGGTGTGACGGCTTCCGGTGAGGTTGTCTCCGGCGCAGCAGGTTCAGGCTCCGTCGGGGTCTGATCCGGTGCGGAGGGAGCGGTTTCGGCCGCCTGGGCCACTTCGGCAGCCGGTTCGCTCCGGGCGGCTGCGGCCTGGGGAGTCAGCAGCGCCAGCAGACCCAGCATGGGCAGGCCAAGGGCCAGCGACAGAGGCCTCGGCATCGCTTCGGAGATGGCAGCAGTGGTGCGGGCGTTGGGGATGACACCCATGGTTCTCCGAGTCAAAGCGGCGGCGCCGCAAATTGCCGTGACCTTACCCGTAGAGGCTGGGGCCGTGGATCACCCCTTGGACCCGTTTGAGGACCTCCCCATAGGCTTCGATCACCCCGCCGAGATCCTGGCGGAATCGGTCCTTGTCGAGAATCCTCTCCTGGGCATCGACCACGTCGAGGTCCCAGAGACGGCAGGTGTCGGGGCTGATTTCATCGGCCACCACCAGAGCCCCGTCGGCCGTGAAGCCCAGCTCAAGCTTGAAGTCGACCAGCTGCAGACCGAGACCGCTGAACAAATCCAGCAGCACCGTGTTCACCCGGCGGGCCAGCACTTCCAGCTCCCGGCGCTGTTCGCCGTTCACCAGGGACAGCCGCTCCAGCCGTGCCTCGCTCAGCAGGGGGTCTCCATAGGCGTCGTCCTTGTAATAGAGGTCGAGGAGCGGTGGATCGAGCGGTGTGCCGGCGGCGATCGGCATCTGCCTGCACAACGATCCCGCCGCCACGTTGCGGATCACCACCTCGATCGGGATCACCCGCACCGGGCGCACCAGCATCCAGTGGTGGCCCTGCACCCCCAGGTAGTGGGTGGGCACACCCGCGCGCTGAAGATGCTCGAACAGCAGGGCGGAGATCCTGCAGTTGAGGGCGCCCTTGCCCTTCAGTTCGGCCTTCTTCAGGGCGTTGAAGGCGGTGGCGTCGTCCTTGAACTCCACCGCCACCAGGTCGGGCTGGTCGGTCTGGAAGATCCGCTTGGCCTTGCCTTCGTACAGGAGCGGACCCAGCTGATAGGACGTCATGGGGTGGTGGGCTCGGCGGAGTTTGCAGGGACGGCGGGAGAGGGTGCGGCAGGCTCCATCGGCAACGATTCGGGCCCCTCCCCGGCAGCATGGCCGCCCGGCTCACGCGGGGAGCGCAGGCGCTGCTCCAGCACCTGGTTCCGCTCCGCCTGGGAGGGATCATCGCGCCGCAGCAGCCACTCGGCGTAAGCGTCATCGATGCGGCGGCTGAGCCGCAGACGGCGTTGCCGGGCCGGATCCGGATCGCCACCCTCGAGCCGCTGCAGGGCCTGCTGGTCATCCAGCAACTGGGCCGCCAGGCCCCAGGCCCCGCCCGCGGCGGCCTGATCCAGGGCCATCTCGAGGAGAGCATTGCGCTGGGCCAGGGGAAGGTCGCTGAGCAGCGCCACGGCCCGCTTGAGGCGCTCGGCCGCCACCTGACCAGGCAGGCGACCGGCCAGCAACACGTCTGCCGCTTCCCGCCGGCGGCCCATGGCCGCGAGATGGGAAGCGAGCACGTCAAGGGCCGAACGGGTGTCCAGGTTGCCGTCGTCACGCAGCCGCACCGGCAGGGCCACGGCCTCCAGAGAGCTGCGCTCCCCGCGGCCGAGCCGTCGCAGGGCCTCGGCGGCTCGGCGGTGATTCAGGCCGGCATCCGCCGCCCGCCACTGCAGGGTCAGCCATTGCTGACGCTCCAGCCCGGGGCCGGGCCCGTAGCGGTCGAGCACAGAGAGGGCAGCCTCCGGCGCCAGGCAAGTGATCAGGGCATTGGCATTGGAGAGGACCACTGGCAGGGGCTGGGGGGCAGGCCGCAGAGCGACCAGCCGGTCCTTGAGTTGACGGAGCCGCCCGGGCAGATCGAAGCGGGCGGCGTCCTGACAGGCCTCCGCCAGCACCGGCAGCTGATCGGAGGCCAGGGCCGCGAGGAAGGCCTGCTCGTCCATGGGCAAGGACAGCACTGGGGGACCCGGGGGGCCGCTCTGGGGGAGCGGGAGTGGATCCGGCAGGGGCTGGGCCAGGCTGCGGCCGGGGAGGCTGCAGCTGAGCAGGAGCAGTGTGAGCAGGCCCGCCAGCCGTGCCCGCGGGATGGCCTGGACACGGCGATTGAGCGGTGCACCGGGAACCGCAGGCATGTAAAGAAGGAACGACACGGCTGGCGGTCCACCGGGGGTCAACCTAAGGGAACCGATCCACCACCTCTGCCGCTGCGGCCCCATGACAGATCCGGTCCAGTCCAGTCCCCCTTCCACCCGCGAGCCCGGCGTGCAGCGACTGCTGGTGGTGGGCTCCGGCGGCCGGGAGAACGCCCTGGCCTGGGCCCTGGCCCGTTGCCCGGGGGTGGAGCGGGTCTGGGTGGCTCCAGGCAATGGCGGAACCGCCCAGCTGGAGGGCTGCGAGGCCCTGGCCATCCACGACGCCGACCAGGAGGGCCTGCTCCAGGCGACCCTCGATCTGGGGGTGACCCTGGTGGTGGTCGGGCCGGAAGGGCCGCTCGCCGACGGCCTGGCCGACACCCTGCGGGCGGGTGGGATCGCCGTGTTCGGACCAGGAGCCGACGGGGCGCAGCTGGAGGCCAGCAAACAGTGGGCCAAGGCCCTGATGCTGGAGGCGGGTGTACCCACCGCCGGCTACTGGGCGGCCTCCAGCCGCGAGGAAGCCCTGGCAGTGCTGGAGCGGGAGGGAAGGCCCCTGGTGGTCAAGGCCGATGGCCTGGCGGCAGGGAAGGGGGTCACCGTGGCCGAGAGCGTCGAGGAGACCCGCGCCGCGATCGAGCAGATCTTCGCGGGACGATTCGGTGAGGCCGGCCAGAGCCTTGTGCTCGAGGAGCGGCTGAGCGGCCCTGAGGTGTCGGTGTTCGCCCTCAGCGATGGCCGGGCGATGGTGCTCCTGCCACCGGCCCAGGATCACAAACGGATCGGAGAAGGTGACACCGGCCCCAACACCGGCGGCATGGGGGCTTACGCCCCGGCCCCCCTGCTCGATGCCGCGGCCCTCGAGCAGGTTCGAGCGCAGGTGCTCGAACCCACCCTCAACGCCCTGCGCCGGCGGGGCATCGACTACCGGGGCGTGATCTACGCGGGGCTGATGCTCAGTGAGGACGGCATCCGGGTGATCGAATTCAACTGCCGCTTCGGGGATCCCGAATGCCAGACCCTGATGCCTCTGCTGGGCGGGGAGCTGGCCGCGGTGCTGCTGGCCTGCGCCCGCGGGGCGCTGGATGAAGCACCGACCCTCTCGATCGCGCCGGGTTGCAGCGCCTGTGTGGTGGCAGCGGCCGCAGGCTATCCCGGGGATGTGCGCCGGGGGGATGCGATCCACACCGGGCAGGTGGCCATCCCCGGGCGGCAGCTCTTCCATGCCGGCAGCCGGCAGGAAGAGTCCGGTGCCTGCGTGACAGCCGGAGGCCGGGTGCTGGCGGTGGTCGCCCAGGCCGGGAATTTCGATGCGGCCTTCGCCAGCGCCTACGACGGCCTTGCTCAGGTGCGTTACGAAGGCATCACCTTCCGCCGCGACATCGGTCACCAGGTCCGGCGCACCTAGGGTGCCAGGACACCTCCGGTCCCGGGCGTGAGCGACGCCTTGCCTTCCTCCACCCCCAGCCCCGACTGCGCGGGCGGCACGCCGTTGCCCCTGAGCTGGTGGGAGCAACTCAGCCTCTGGTGGGCGGAATTCAGCCTCCAGACCAAGTTGCTGGCTGTGGCCACCCTCGTGGTGAGCCTGATGATGACCGGCATCACCTTCTTTGCGCTCAATGGCATCCAGATGGATGCACGCATGAGCGACACCCGTTTCGCCCGGGATCTGGGTCTGTTGCTCTCAGCGAATGTGACCCCGCTGGTGGCGGAGGGGAATGACCGGGAGCTGGCGGCGGTGGCCGAACGCTTCTGGCGTTCCAGCCGAAGCCTCCGCTACATCTTCTTTGCCGATCCCGAAGGGGTGATCTACCTCGGGATTCCGATCAGCTCCACCAACGGCGGCAGCGAACTGCTGCTCAGACGCCGCCTGGAACTGCCGGCGGAGCTCCAGCGCCGGCCCCAGAACCCGCTGATCCGGCAGCACCTCAGTCCCGATGGCCAGGTGACTGATGTCTTCGTGCCGATGGTGAGCGAGGGGCGCTACCTCGGGGTGCTGGCCCTCGGCATCAACCCGAACGAAGCGGTGCTCGCCAGCGCGGCCCTCACCCGCGAGGTGACCGTGGCGGTGTTCATCTCGATCTGGGTGCTGGTGATCCTCGGGGCGGTCTTCAATGCCCTCACGATCACCCGCCCGGTGAAGGAATTGCTGCGAGGTGTGCGGGCGATCGCCGGGGGTGATTTCGAAGCCCGCATCGCCCTGCCCGTGGGCGGGGAACTGGGTGAATTGCTGAATGGCTTCAACGACATGGCCTCCCAGCTGGAGGTCTACGACGCCGCCAACATCGAGGAGCTCACGGCCGCCCAGGTGAAACAACAGAGCCTGATCGCCACGATGGCCGATGGCGCAGCCCTGCTCGATGGAGAGGGGCGGATCGTGCTGGTCAATCCCACGGCACGGCGCCTGTTTCGCTGGGAGGGCCGCAACCTCGAAGGCCAGGACCTGGGCAGTGAACTGCCTGATGTGCTGGCCATGGAGCTTCAGGGGCCTCTCGATGCCCTGGTGAATGGGGAGAGGGACAGTGCCGACGTGCGCAGCAGCTTCGGGGAGCCGCCACGAACCCTGCGCATCGTGTTGCAGACAGTCAAGGATGCTTCGGGGGAAAGCCTGAAGGGCATCGCCATGACCGTTCAGGATCTCACCCGGGAAGTGGAACTCAATGCCGCCCAGAGCCGCTTCATCAGCAATGTGTCCCATGAATTGCGCACGCCCCTGTTCAACATCAAGAGCTACGTCGAAACGCTGCATGATCTGCGTGATCAGCTGAGCGAGGAAGAAACCCAGGAATTCCTGGCGATCGCCAACGCCGAGACCGACCGCCTCACCCGGCTCGTGAACGACGTGCTCGATCTCTCGAGGCTCGAATCCGATCGCACCTGGACCCTCGAGCCGATGGAAATCCGTCCGGCCATGGAGCAGACCCTGCGCAACTACCGCCTCAATGCCGAGGAGAAAGGCGTACAGCTGGTGCTGGAGATGGATGCTCAGCTGCCCTCGGTGCGCGGCAACTGGGACCTGCTGCTGCAGGTGCTCGACAACCTCGTGGGCAATGGGCTCAAATTCACCCCGGCCGGTGGCCGGCTGATGCTGAGGGCCTACCCCTGGCCCGATTCCTGTCACCTCGATCCTGCCAACCTGCCGGCCCATGGGGTCCCCAGCTGCGAGCTCAGTTCACCCCTGCCGAGGCTTCGGGTGGAGATCGCCGATTCGGGCGCAGGCATCTCCAGGGAGGATCAACAACGGATTTTCGAGCGCTTCTACCGGGTGGAGAACGCCGTGCATACCGAAGTGGGCACGGGTCTTGGGCTCTCGATCGTGCGGGGCATCCTCGAGAAGCACGGCACCGCGATTCAGATGGCCAGTGAGCCAGGGGTGGGCACCACCTTCTGGTTCGATCTCCCCCTGGAGCAGGCGGACAGCGATGAATTGCTGGTGGAAGGGGAGAGGCGCTCCCATCAGGCCCGGCTGGGGGAACCGAAACTGGCGGAGGTCTGACGATGTTGTTAGACCAGATCTAAAAGGGCTCCTCACCATCGATGCCACGGGCAATCCGGGAGAGCTCCACCCGTTCGTCTGTGGTGACGCGATGGGGAACGCCACTGATGATGCGCTCAAAATTGGAGAAGGAATCCTTGATTTCCGGACCTTGACTGGTGATCACGAACTCGCGGATGCCTTTGTCGTGCCAGGAGCCACGCATCTTGAACACATTGATGGCGCGGGCCATCTCACCACGGATTTCCACGTACTGAAGCAGCAGGATGGTATCTGTGATCGTGGAGATATGGGAATCGGTGATGGAGTGACTCCCCATGAACTCCTCTGATGTATTTGTGAAGAATCCAGCGATCTCTTCCTGCTTGGCATAGCCGGTGACGCCGATCACGAATTGCCGGAAGGCGTTGTGGCTGACACCTCTCGAGAGTGCCGAGAGCGAATCGATTGCCATCCGTGCTGGCTTGAATCTGGCAATCTCCGTCTTGATGATCTGAAGATGATCTTCCAGTCCGGTTGATTCGGGGTAAGCGCAGATGATCTTGAGCAGGCCATCCTGCTCCATTTTCTCGAAATCGATCCCCCAGCTGGTGGCATTGCGCAGGAGCTGCGCGCGCGACTCCTCATAGGCAAACAGAATTGCACGCTCCTTGTTGTTGTAAGCATCTTCCACGAATTTGCTTACCAGCAGGGTTTTACCGGTGCCGGTGGCGCCGGTGGCGAGGATGATGGAATCCTTGAAGAAACCACCACCACACATCGTATCCAGCCTGGGCACGCCAGAGCTGAGGCGCACATTTGAAGACCGCTGAGTGAGCCTCATGGCCCCGAGCGGGAAGATCGCCACACCGTGGGCTCCCATGGTGAAGGGAAATTCCCCCTTCATGTGAGTCGTGCCCCGCAGTTTCAGGATCTCCACGGTGCGTCGACGACGTTCTCCCTCCAGCACATTGCGGAGGATAATCACATTATCTGACACAAACTCTTCAACGCCATAGCGAGCAATCGGGCCATATTCATCAATCCTCTCGGTGGTCATGACGGTGGTGACACCAATCTCTTTGAGCCTGGCGATGAGGCGAAAGATCTCCCGCCGCACCACTGACACAGCGTCGTACTGCTGAAAGACAGCGGTGATGGAATCAATAGCTACGCGCTTTGCTTTGTACTTGCGAATGGCATAATTGATTCGCTCGATCAACCCAGAGAGATCAAAGTTGCCAGCCACGTCCTGGCCGTCAGGGTCGGGGGATGCATCGAGGATAAAAAGCTTGTCCTGGGCAACCAGCTCCTGAAGATTCCAGCCGAAACTGGCAGCATTTCGGATGATGTCGAGCGGAGACTCCTCAAATGTTACGAAGATTCCAGGCTCGTCGAAATCACGGATGCCGTTATGGAGAAAATGAAGAGAAAAAACTGTCTTGCCCGTCCCAGAGGTTCCGCTGATCAGCGTGGATCGCCCAATCGGAAGACCTCCCTGACAGATGTCATCAAGGCCTTCCACTCCCGTGGGCAGTTTCTGCAGCTTCATGCTGGGGTGGCTAACGGCATTGTGATCCTGCATGGGTCCTTGGTCCTATGGACAGAATCTAAGACCGGCCATCGGGGGGAGGGGGAAAGACAGGGGGCATCGAAAGAATTCAGGACTCATCGGTATCGTCGATCATCTCCTCGGCAATCTGGAGATCGGTGAGCTCGTCATAGAGCAGATCGAGGCCGATCAAGACCCGCTCACGATCGGAGAGATCACCGATGATGCGCCGAACCGGGGGCGGCAGAATCTTGGCCAGGGTGGGGGTGGCAAGAATCTTATCCTCTTCCGCGAGCCTGGGATTCTTGAGCACGTCGATCACCTTGAGGGCATACACACCCTTGAACTCCTTCTCGAGGATCTGGCGCAATGTCTTGAGAGCCCGCATCGAGTTGGGGGTGTTGCCTGCAACATAGAGCTTGAGGATGTAGGTTTTTTGTGGATTCATGATTGCACCTGCGAAGCCATGATCACTTTGGGAACCATCGATTCATCACCCTCACCAGCCGTCATAGAAGGCACCTCCGGAGGGAGGGAGCGACGATACATTTCACAGAGATGGGCCATGACGTCCAGCAACGCCAGACGATAGTCCTTGAGGAAATCCTGCTTGTGACCCTCCAATTGCAGTTTCTTCCAGAAGTCGTCGATCATATTCACGTGAATCTCAACTGTCTTTGTGATTGGCAGGTCAATGAAGAAAGCAGTATTGACAAAGCTTTCGATTGCCTGGTTGGCCGCAGCCGGGTCACGGAAGTAACTGATCAACAGATCTCTGTAGGTGCGCTGTAATGAACGCAGCAACACATTCCGCTCTGCCGCTGGCAGATTTCGCAGAAAGCGTGAAGAATCACGCTTGTAGAATACTCCCAGATACCCCAGACGCTCCTGGAGCCGATGGGGCAACCGCCAGTTTGGCTGCTCACCGACCTCCTCCTGGCCGTCGCCGCCCGCCAGATGATCGCTGGAGGGCCGAGAGCTTCTCCGGCGCAGGCACCGGGAGATCGCTGCATCGAGGCTGTAGCTGAGCTGCTCCATCTGGTCAGGAGGCAGGCGGATTTCATCCTGGAAGTACTCCATCTGACCACTGATCTGACCCACCACCACAGCCGGCAGAACCATGCCCTGGGCGCGCAGCCGCTGAAAGGTCTCGTTCGAGAGCACCCCAGGCTCGAGCAGGACCGCATCGATCTGATCCCAACATCGCTCCAGCTCGGCGGAAGGATCCTGCCGAAGTCCCAGTTCCAGCACCTCATAACGCCCCTCCGGCAACCAGGTGGCACAGGCCTTGCGCAGCGGCTGGTCGCGAATCAGCGAAGCCACGGTGAGCGCCGGCTGGGTCATGGGCGAGGGGACAACGACGGCGTTCGACAAACCTTAGTGTTGACGAGCCGGCAGGCAACAGGGGATGATCTTTGCTTGTCCACGCATTGGATGTGCGACAGGCCTGAACAGTGGTGAGCTGCTGGCGGTGAAGACCGTCACCAACCACCGCTTGCCTGTCCACGCCCCAGGAGCCCATGAGCCAAGCCACAGCCACCCCAGCACCTGCACCCGAGACCTCAGCGTCCACGGCAGGCGCATCCGATCTCTACGCGATCGCCGAGGCTTCAGGGCAGCAGTTCTGGTTCCAGCCCAACCGTTACTACGACCTTGACCGCCTCCCCGCCGAGGTGGACGACACCGTGACGCTGGAGAACGTGCTTCTGGTGCGCGACGGCCAGGGAACCAACCTGGGTCACCCCTACGTGAGCGGTGCCACGATCGAGCTGAAGGTGCTGGCCCATCGCCGTGGACCCAAGATTCTGGTGTACAAGATGCGCCCGAAGAAGAAAACCCGCCGCAAGAACGGTCACCGCCAGGAACTCACCCGGGTGATGGTCCAGTCGATCAGCGTCAACGGCAAGGCGATCGCCTGAGCGGCGGCGCTTCAACCCTCCTCTGTTTCCTCCCACCAGGTCTTCACCCCATGGCCCACAAGAAAGGCACAGGCTCCACACGCAACGGTCGCGATTCCAATTCCAAGCGGCTCGGGGTCAAGCGCTACGGCGGTGAAACCGTCACGGCCGGCTCCATCCTGGTGCGCCAGCGCGGCACCTCCGTGATGCCTGGTGTCAACGTCGGTCGCGGCTCCGACGACACCCTCTTCGCCCTGGTGCCGGGGGTGGTGAGCTTCGAGTCGATCAAACGTGGCCTGCGCGCCCGCAAGCGGATCCACGTCGCCGAAGCTGGCTGAACGACGGCCGCGAAGGCCTTGCCCCCTCCTCAACCCAACAGCCGACCTCAACCCAACAGCCGATAGGCCCGGGTGGTGATCAGGAAGGGGTGGAAGGCCTCTAGGAATCTGGTCTGCAGGGTGCGGAAGAAGCGCTCCACCAGGGCTGGATCATCGAAGTGAAAGGGGTACTCCCCGGAGAAACCCTGGAAGAAATACCAGTTCAGCAGGGCAGTGGACTCACGGTCCATCCTCTCGGCGAAGAGCTCCAGCTGGCCGGAGGGATCGCTGAGATGTTCCAGTACATCCAGGCAGACCACCGTGTCGAAACTGCGGGGAAGTCGTGGATCCTCCAGATCACGGCAGACGCTCAGGCGATCGCTGAGGCCGAATCCAGCGGCCCTCTCGGCCACGAAAGCGCGGTTGTGGGGATTGAGATCCACGAACCAGACCCGCTCCACCCCCGGCAGCGAGGCGGCAGCCAGGGCATGGGTGCCGATGCCACCCCCGAAATCAAGCACCGTTCCGCGGGCGAAGCGGGCCTGCAGGCGCAGAGTGTCGGCGATGTAATCGGCACTTCCCAGGTGCCAGGCCGCGAGCTCCAGCAGATGCCCGGTCCCCACCGTCTGCTCATAGAAGGCTTCCACCCGCTGTGGATCGAAGCCCACAGCACCGGGATGGAGTGAGGCCAGATCCTCGCGACTGCGAGGCAGGCGCTCATCGAGCTGCTCGATGCTGAGCCCCAGGTAGGAGGCCAGCTGCCTGCGCAGGGCAAAGCCGTCGGCCAGGAAGCGCTCCAGATCAAGTCCCCCCTGACCCACCCCGGTGCCGTCAAGCCTGGCGGCCACGGAGCAGGGCAAAGGACTCACGGATTCAGCCAAACCTGCGAGCTGCTGAAACAGTCGACACGCTACGGCCCGCCCATCCCCAGCGGCTCATCGCCCACGGCACAACCCAGATCCCCCAGCTCCGCGCCAGCACCTGGCACCTCCAGCCAGCGGCGCAGCCAGGCCACCAGCAGGTAGAAGGGCAGGGTGTCGAACAGGGCCGCCACCAGCTTGAACAGGTAGCCGCTGGCGATGAAACGCCCCAGCTGGGGCAGTACCGCCTCCTCGGCCCGGATCGGCAGCACATGGGCCGCGTAGTGGCTGATCAGCACCACGGCCGTGGTGTCCACCAGCTGACTGATCAGGGTGGACCCGTTGTTGCGCAACCAGAGCGCCTTGCCAGCGGTGAGGCGCTTCCAGAAATGGAACAACCGCACATCGGTGAACTGGGCAGCCAGATAGGCCACCATCGAGGCCCCCACGGCCCCGAAGGCCAGTGTTCGCATCTCGTAGAACAGCGGCAGTCGCCCCCCCGCCGCAGCAAGCGGCAGACCGGCCCTGCCCCCATGGCCATCGAGACCCGGCAGGATCCCCCCCAGCCAGAGAATCAGGACGATCCAGCCGTTGAGCAACAGCCCCACCCACACCAGCTGGCTGGCCTGACGCTCCCCCCAGATCTCACTGATCAGGTCGGTGCAGAGGAAGGTGACCGGGTAGGGCAGGGCCCCCACCGCCACCACGATCGGCCAGCCCGCAATCGAGCCCAGGGTGAGGAAGCGAGTGAGGCCAAGGATGTTGAGCATGCCCATGGTGCCCAGAAACAGGCCGGCCAGCACAAGGAAGGCCAGATCACGGCGCTGCTGCAGGGTCACGGGGGGGTGGGAGAACGGGCGTTCACCCCAGCCTGCAGGCTGGGGGCCTGGATGCAACAGTGCCTGCCATGACCTCCCCCGGCAGTGCCCCAGGCGCCCCCCAGCCCCAAGGCTCCTGCGGGTTCATCATTCTCGACAAGCCGGCGGGCCTCCCCTCCCATGACTGCGTGGCGAGGATTCGCCGCCGCTATGGCCTCAAGCGCGTCGGCCATGGCGGCACCCTCGATCCCGCCGTGACGGGCGTTCTTCCCCTGGCGCTGGGATCCGCCACCCGACTGCTGCCCTATCTCAACGGCACGAAGGCGTACCGGGGGGTGGTCCAGCTCGGCCTGCGCACCGACAGCGACGATCTGGGCGGCAGCGTCCTGGAGCGTCGGCCCCTGCCGCCGCTGAGCCTGCATGCCCTGGAGACGGCCCTGAACGCCTTCCGCGGCCCGATCCTGCAACGGCCACCGCAGGTGTCGGCGGTGCACGTGCAGGGGGAGCGGGCCTACGCCAGAGCGCGCCGGGGTGAGCTCTCGGATCTGAAGGAGCGGGAGGTCACGATCGAGCGGCTGGAGCTGCTCGGCTGGGACGCCGGCCAGGGGCTGCTGGAGCTGGAGGTGCGCTGCGGCGCCGGTACCTACATCCGGTCCCTGGCCAGGGACCTCGGTGACGCCCTCGGCTGCGGTGGGGCCCTGGCCAAGCTGCGTCGCACCGAAGCCCTGGGCTTTGATCTCAGCGCAGCCGTGAGCCTTGAGGATCTCGAGGCGGAACCGCCGCCACCACCGCTCGCCCCCCTCCGGGCCCTGGGGCAGTACCCAACTCTCATGCTGGAGCCAGCCGAACTGGTGGGCTGGCGCTGCGGCAGGCGCCTGGCAGGCCCCCCCGACCTCCATGAGGGCCAGGTGGTGGTGGTGCTGAAGCCGGATGGCAACCTGGCAGGGATGGCCAGGGCTGTCGCTGAAGGCTGGCTCCAGCCCCGGCTGGTGCTCGAGGCCAAGGGCTGAGACCTGCGGTCTTGCCCTGTTGCCCGGAGCCACGTCTCCTTCGTTTCTCTACGTTTTCGATCCGTCATGGCCGGCCACAGCAAGTGGGCCCAGATCAAACGCCAGAAAGCCGTGGTCGACGCCAGGCGCGGGGTGGTGTTCACCCGCCTCGGGCGGGAGATCACCGTGGCGGCCCGGAACGGGGCCGACCCGGCCGGAAACTTCCAGCTGCGCACCGCCATCGAGAAGGCCAAGGCGGCCGGCATGCCCAGCTCCAACATCGAGCGAGCCATCGCCAAGGGCTCAGGCCAGGGCGGCGGGGAAGCTGACCAGTTCGAAGCGATCCGCTACGAGGGCTACGGCCCCGGTGGGGTCGCCGTGCTGGTGGAGTGCTTCACCGACAACCGCAACCGCACCGCCGCCGACCTGCGCCTGGCCTTCAGCAAACAGGGGGGCAACCTGGGGGAAAGCGGCTGTGTGGGCTACCTGTTCGAGCAGCAGGGGGTGGTGAGGCTGGAGCCGCCGCTGCCCTCCGAAGACAACCTGCTCGAGGGCCTGCTGACCCTGGAGGATCAAGGTGGGCCGCCGGTGCTGGGGTACAGCCTCGAGGGGGAGAGCGCGGAGGTGTTCTGCGCCTTCACCGACCTTGAGGCCCTTCAGCACGGCCTGCGGCAGCTGGGCTGGCCCGTGCGTGACTGGGAATCCCGCTGGGTGTCGGCCACTCCCTGCCGACTCGAAGGCGACGACCATCTGCGCCGCTGCCTGCGCATGCTCGACGCCCTTGAGGAGCTGGATGACGTGCGCAGCGTCACCTCCAACCTGGAGGCGGATGAGGAGCTGATGGAGGCTGTGATGGGCTGAACCCCGCTCACCCCCCCAGGGCTGCCCGATCCACGATCAGATGCAGGCCCGGATGCCCCTGCAGCCAGCTGGCCGGCAGCGACGGTCCCGGGGGCTCCCTCAGCAGCCTGGCCAGAATGCCCGCCTTGGCCGAACCGCTCACCACCAGCAGGATGCGCTCGGCCCCAAGAATCTGCTCAAGGCCGAGGGTGATCGCGCCAGCCGGCACTCGGGAGGGGTTGCCCGCGAAGGCCACCGCGTTGTGGCTGCGGGTGGCGGCGCTGAGCTCCACGCTGCGGCAGGGCGCCTCCGGGCCACATGGGGGCTCATTGAAGCCCACATGGCCATTGCTGCCCAGGCCCAGCAGCTGCAGCCCGATACCCCCCGCAGCCCTGACGGCTGCGGCGTAGCGAGAGGCCTCAGCTGACGGATCCTCGGCCAGACCATCGGGCAAGCGGACACAGCCAGGCTCAAGTCCGAGGGGACGGACCAGCTGGCGGGACATCTCCAGGGCGAAGGAACCTGAATCGGTGGGCCCAAGCCCGATGTACTCATCCAGGTTGAAACTGCGCCAGCCCACTTGAAGGGCCTTCAGCCGCTGCGGCGACAGGGCCAGGAGCCGCTTCACCAGGGCGTCGTAGACAGGCTCCATGGTGCGGCCCGTGGCCAGACCCAGGGGGCGCGCCGGGGCGGCGGTGAGTTCCTGCTCCAGCAGCTCAGCGACGCGCTCGGCCAGGCGGGACGGTCGCTCGAAGCACTCGAAGCGATCGGCCAACCAGGCGGGAGGGGCAAGCGATGGCACCGGAGGGAGGCGGAGAGAGCAGCCCATCCACTGCTGCGGCTGCTGGAAACGAGCTTAAGAGCCTCGCCCAGCAGCCGTGCCGGAGGCCAGGGGTCCGGATCCAGCGCGCAACGGTTGCACCTCCACCCCGCGGTAGTAGTGCTGCAGGATCTGCTCAAACCTCTTGCCCTGCTGGGCCAGCGCAAAGGCCCCCCACTGACTCATGCCCACTCCGTGGCCGAAGCCCCGACCCACGGCGATGATCACCGGCGAGGGCGGTGCCAGGGGACGGGGAGGTGGTGAAGCAGGCAGCGAGCCCAGGCCAGGATTCACCTGGGTTGTCAGTGCGATCGGTCGGGGCTGGCTCCTGCCGGCCAGGGACGGGCCGGAGAAGGTGAAGGGGGCCGCCTTGAAGCGCACCAGCGTGCTGCGCAACCCGAGCCGTTTGCGCAACTGGGCACCGCTGAGCACCAGCGCTCCGGAGGGCCCGATCACCCGGGCCTGACGCACCCGGCCGCTGCCCGTGGTGGAGAGGACATCGATGCGGCGGGCGCCGCCGATCTCGGCAAAGGCCCGGGCCAGCTGCTGCGGGGAGAGGGTTTTCTCCCAGCGGGCCACGGGGCTGGAGTCGTCGTAGTCGGGGACGCTCACCAGATAGGGCAACTGGCGCGACCAGAGATCACCGCTGTTCTCGGTGCTGCCGCCGCTGCTGCTGTGAAAAACAGCGTTGATCAGGCTGTTGCCGTGCATCAGCACCAGACCCTGCGTGCTGCGCACGGCCTCCCTGGTGGAGGTGGTTTCCGCCTCGAGGCCCTTGTAGGCCTGGCTCGTGACCGTGGCGTGAAGATCGAACGGCGCCGAGGGCTTGCGGTGGCGCAGGGCGTAGGTGCGCGCCGCCACCGCCTGGGCCCGCAGGGCCTCCAGGGGCCAGCTGGCTGGCATTTCACTGCCCACCACACTGGGCAGATAGGTTTCGAGGGGGATGACATTGATGGCGCGCAGCTTCGAGGCGTTCGCTCTCACCTGAAGCCGGCCCCTGTAGCGACGCTTCTCGATCTGAAGACTGGCCGAGCCACCCGAACCTGGCAGTGGCTCCAGCCAGAGTTCGCTGAGGGTGAGGCGGCCGGAGCGGCCCTTGGCCACAGCCGAGGGTCGGGCCTCGATCCGGCCCCCGACCTGGCGGAGGGTCAGGGTGGCCCAGGCGGGCATCTGCAGCAGCTCCCTTCCCCTGGCATCGCGCAGGCGCAGACCGCTGTTGCCCGCCACCCGGATCGCCGGCTGATCGAGCAGCAGCACCCGCAGCTGGGGATTGGTGGCCCGGCTGGCCATCAGGGGCTCGAGGGCGTCAAGGGTCGCCACGTTCTGCGCCCCGGCCGGAGCACCGGCCAGCCCCTCCGGCCCCGCCAGCAGCACCTGCGGCAGCAGGGCCGCAGCCAGGAGCAGGGATCGAACGGCCCTGGGACCACGGGCGATAAGCCCGATGGGGCAATGGATCCGACCGATCTTGGAAACAGCCATCAGTGCCGGCAGCCAT
Organism: Synechococcus sp. BSA11S; assembly: GCF_014224355.1. Classification (GTDB taxonomy): domain Bacteria; phylum Cyanobacteriota; class Cyanobacteriia; order PCC-6307; family Cyanobiaceae; genus Regnicoccus_A. The sequence goes on from NZ_VNWP01000003.1 coordinate 120,629, forward strand.
GCAACGTGCGCGCCATTGTGACCAGCGCATGCCGGTCACGCCAGAGCCGTCCCGGACAGAGCGTGACGTGGCAGCATGCGCCAAAGGGTCAGCCTGAGTGCAAGTCACCTTTCTGGGCACCAGTTCGGGTGTGCCCACCCGTTCCAGGAATGTCTCGGCCGTGGCCCTGCGCCTGCCGCAACGGGCCGAGCTCTGGCTGTTCGACTGCGGCGAGGGAACCCAGCATCAGTTCCTGCGCAGTGAACTGAGGGTGTCGCAGCTGCGGCGCATCTTCATCACCCACATGCACGGCGACCATGTCTTCGGGCTGCCGGGGCTCCTGGCCAGCCTCGGACTGGCGGGCGCCTGCAGCGGCGTCGATCTCTACGGTCCTGACCCCCTGCGCGACTACCTCGAGGGAGTGCTGCGCACCTCCTCGACCCGGATCGGATATCCCCTGCGCACCCACCGGGTGCACAGGGCCGCCCACGCCGGAGCGGTGCTGCTCGATGACGACGACCTGGTGGTGACCTGCGCCCCGCTCACCCACCGGGTCCCCGCCTACGCCTACCGGGTGGAGCAGAAACCCCGCGCCGGTCGCTTCGATGTCCAGAAGGCCCGGGAGCTGGGGATTCCGCCTGGACCGATCTACGCCGAGCTCAAGGCCGGGCGGGAGGTCTGCCTGGATGACGGGCGGGTCATCCGGGGAGAGACCCTCTGCGGACCCGACCGACCGGGCTCGAGTGTGGTGTACTGCACCGACACGGTGTTCAGCGAAGCGGCCGTGGAGCTGGCCCGGGGCGCGGACCTGCTGATCCATGAATCCACCTTCGCCCACAGCGAGGCGGAGATGGCCTTCCAGCGCCAGCACTCCACCAGCACCATGGCCGCCCAGACGGCGGCGCTGGCGGGGGTCAGGCAACTGGTGCTCACCCACCTCAGTCCCCGTTATGTGGCCGGCAACGCCTTCACCCCCGAAGACCTGGTGAACGAGGCCCGGTCGATCTTCCCGAACACCCTTGTGGCCAAGGACTTCCTCCGCCTCGACGTGAACCCCGCAGGCGACGACGAGGCCCTCTCAAAGGCCCTCGATCAACGGTGATCGCTGCAACAGTTCTTGATTCCAGGCCGGGGGGCCCTTCCCCCGTGATACAAGGTCTCAGGTGCGGTGCCCACCGCCTTTTCGCCGGCTCCCTTCATGGCCTCTTTTGTTCCCACTGCCCTTCGGGCGGTTGCCCGGACCCTGCTGGTTCTGCCCCTGGCGCTTCTGCTCAGTCTTGGTTTCTGCGTGACTGCTGCCCAGGCCGCCCAATGGGACACCGCCACCCTGACGGTGCCGGGTGACCCGGACGGCAACCTGGTCACCTTCAGCGAAGCGGAGATCAAGACCGGCCGCAAACTGTTCAACGACAGCTGTGGCACCTGCCATGCCGGCGGGGTCACCAAGACCAACTACAACGTGGGGCTCGATCCCGAAACCCTCTCCCTGGCCACCCCCGCCCGCGACTCGGTTGAGTCCCTGGTCGACTTCATCAAAGATCCAACGTCCTATGACGGGGAGTACAGCATCGCCGATGTGCACCCCAGCCTGCGCAGCAGCGACGTGTTCGTGAAGATGCGCGATCTCGACGATGACGACCTGCGCGTGATTGCCGGCTACATCCTGGTGGCCCCGAAGGTGAGCGGAACCCAGTGGGGCGGCGGCAAGGTCTACTTCTGAGCCGGCCTTCCCTTGCTTCGCCGTGGTCCTCAGGGCCACGGTTTTTTTTATGGGCCCCTCGGGCGCATTCCCAGGTCGTGCTTCAGGCCACCTCGGCCAGATCGGGTGGGCTCACATTGGCGGCATCCATGGACCCTGGCTGCTTGCTGTACCACCACTCCTGCAGGGCGGGGGCCAGCCGCTGGGGGAAGAGGGTGAGGACGGTACAGGTGGGCCTGGCGCCCGGCTGGAGCAGCTCCACGGCGTAGGAGGGGCAACGCCTGGAGGCCAGATCGGCCACGAAGCGCCGGCCGATGCGGCGCCAGCTGGGTTCCTTGCTGCGCCAGGCCAGGCGGCAGCAGGGCCATGGCAGCTCTTCGCGGTCGAAGAGACGACAGCAGGGGCCCAGCACCCGGAAGCTGTACTGACCACCAGGGCTGCAGTGCTCGCTGCCCGGCTCCATCAGGGTGTCCACCTGCACGGCCATGAAAAAGCCACCCAGAAGGGTGGCAGAGAAGGGGTCTGGATTCAAGCCAAGCCAGGCCAGGAGCTCAGTAGAGCTCTTCTTCCGCGTGGGTCTTGATGGTGCAGTCGGAGGTGGGGTAAGCCACGCAGGTCAGCACGAAGCCGGCTTCGATCTGGTCGTCGTCGAGGAAGCTCTGGTCCGACTGGTCGACGGTGCCGGTGCTGAGCTTGCCGGCGCAGGTGGAGCAGGCGCCAGCACGGCAGGAGTAGGGCAGATCGATGCCCTGCTCCTCGGCGGCATCGAGGATGTACTGATCGTCGGGAACCTCGATGGTCTTGTTGAGTCCCTCGCTCTCGTTGATGAGGGTGACCTTGTAGGAAGCCATGGAAAGGATTGGGGCTCACAGACTCCTGAACGTTCAGGGCCTGTAGGACCGCACCGTCCTACATCGGACCGGGGCATTGACGGCGCTCCTGGCGGCGCAGCCCGGGAAGCCCAATCAAAGGGTGGGCATGCATAAGCGTGATTTATGCGACATCAGTGGGGATCACAGCGCGGCACCACTGGATCTCCAGCAGTCCCCAGCCCCCCTGGGAAGCCACCAGATCGGCACTCCAGCCATGGAGGGCGAGCAGTCGGCGCAGCTCCTCGGCCTGATCCACCAGCAGGCCGCTGAGCAGGCCGCGCCCGCCCGGGGCCAGCAGCGCGTGGAAGTGCCCTGCCAGCTCCGCGATCACCGGCGCGAGGATGTTGCAGAGCAACAGATCGGCCTGACCTCCCTCACCCAACAGGCCCGCCAGCTCCTGCACCGATCCTTCGACCACCTGCAGCGCTCCCCCGGCAACCACTGGATAGCCGTTGAGGGCTCCGTTGCTGCCCGTGGCGCGCACGGCCAGAGGATCCGTGTCGGCCGCAGCCACACTGCGCGCTCCAAGCCTCAGGGCGCCGAGGCCAAGGATGCCGCTGCCGCAGCCGAGATCAGCCACCCGCTGGTCAATCGGCTCAAGCCGCTCGATCGCCTCCAGGCAGAGGCGGGTGGTGGGGTGACTGCCGGTGCCGAAGGCGCTGCCCGGATCGATCCGGATCACAGCCCGGCCGGCATGCTCCCGGGGCGGCTCCAGCCAGGCGGGAAGAATGAGCAGCCGTTCGCCCACCGGGTCGGGCTGCCAGTGGCGCTTCCAGCTGAGGCTCCAGTCCTCCTCGTCCTGAAGCCGCCAGCCCAGGGGCGGAAGTGTGAGCCCGAATGGCTCGGCGAGGCGCTCGAGCTGCTGGGCCAGCCGGCGGTGTTCCTGCTCCGGCCAGTCGGCTTCCGGCAGCCAGGCCACCAGTTGGTGGTCACTGGGTTGATCGGGGCTGAACTGGATGGCCACCCGACGGATGCCGAGGGATGGCAGCTTCCAGAGCAGGGATTCCTCCAGCTCTGGGGGCGCCTCCATCTCCAGACGCCACCAGCGGGGAGTCGTGGGCATGGCGGGTGGGTCAGAGCGTGACGGGATGAGCTTCCTGGATCCCGTTGATCCCATGGATCGAGGCCAGCAGGCTGGGGGGGATCGGATCGTCGAGGCTGAGCACCATCACCGCGTCGCCACGAACAATGCGGCGCCCCACCTGCATCGAGGCGATGTTGACGTTGTGCTCGCCCAGCAGCGAGCCGATGTTGCCGATGATACCGGGCATGTCGCGGTGGCGGGTGATCAGCATGTGCCGGGTCGGCATCACATTGACGGGAAACTCATCAATGGTGGTGATGCGCAGATCGCCATCGGCGAAGACTGCCCCGGTCACGCTGTGGCTGCCCTGGCCGCCGCGGCAGGTGAGCTGGAGGGAGCCGCCCGCGAAGTCGCGGCTGGCGTCGTCCTTGACCTCCAGCACGTGGATGCCGCGGCTACGGGCTTCGATGGCGGCGTTCACATAGTTGATGCGATCACCGAGGGCACTGGAGAGCAGACCCTTGAGGGCGGCCACCACCAGCGGCTGCGAGGGATGATTGGCGAATTCGCCCTGAAGCCTCACCTCGAGATCCTGGATCGAACCACCGGCCAGCTGACTGAGCAGCAGGCCGAGGGTTTCCGCCAGCTGAAGGTGGGGCTTGAGCCGCTCCATCACCTCCGGGGTCAGGCCGGGGATGTTCACGGCACTGCGGGCGGGGAGCCCGAGCAGCACGTCGCGGATCTGCTCAGCCACATCGACCGAGACGTTCTCCTGGGCTTCCTCCGTGGAGGCACCGAGATGGGGCGTGAGGATCAGCCGGTCGTCCACCTGGCGCAGTGGGGAGCCGGCCTCAAGGGGTTCGTTGCCGTAGACGTCGAGGGCGGCACCGGCGATGGTGCCGGAGCTCACGGCCTCGGCCAGGGCTTTCTCATCGACAATGCCGCCCCGGGCGCAGTTCACCAGACGAGCCGTGGGCTTCATCGTGGCCAGCAACTCCGCATTGACCAGGTTTTCGGTGTCGGGAGTGCGCGGCAGGTGCAGGCTGACGAAGTCAGCTTCGGCGAAGAGGGGACCGATCGCCATCAGACGCACCTGAAGCAGCTGGGCGCGCTCGGCGGAGATGTAGGGGTCATAGGCCAGCACCTCCATGCCCATGGCCTTGGCGACGCGGGCCACGTGAGAGCCGATCTTGCCCAGTCCGACCACCCCCAGCTTCTTCTTGTAGAGCTCGTTACCGACGTATTTCTTGCGGTCCCAGCCACCGGCCATGGTGCTGACATGGGCCTGGGGCACATGGCGGGAGAGAGCCAGCATCATCGCCAGGGCATGCTCGGCGGCGGCGATCGTGTTGCCCTCCGGAGAGTTCACCACAAGCACCCCCCGCTGGGTGGCGGCTTCCACATCGACGTTGTCGACGCCGACGCCGGCACGCCCGATGATCTTCAGCCGACCGGCGGCCTCGATGATGGCTGCTGTCACCTGAGTGCCTGAGCGGATCATCAGGGCGTCGTAGTCGCCGATGATCTGCTGCAACTGTTCCGGTGGCAAGCCAGTGCGAACATCCACCTGGGCCACCTGGGAGAGGATGTCGATCCCCGTCTGGTCGATGGGATCGGAAACCAGAACCTTTGTCATGACCAGGGGAGAAGAACGTGGGGGGCCTGGAGAACGCCAGACACTACCGGGGGTGAAGTGTAGTGAGCGGTGGCCACGGCACCCTTCGCCAACGCCGAGAATCGGGCCTTTGGGTGCACGGTCTTGGGACTGTCGGTGGTGGTGGTGATGAAGGACCGGCGCAGGCTGCACCGGTTGCGCGATCAGCTCGCTGAACTCCGGCCCGCACCACGGCAACTGGTGGCCCTGGGGGAAGGGGAAGCCAGCATCGATGGCGTGGAGCTGCTCAACCCCTCCCTGGCCCGGCAGCGGCGGCAGCGCAGCATGGTGCGCTGGCTGATGCCCTTCGGCTTCTTCGCCGGCATGATGTTCACCTTCATCACCGACCTTCACACCTTTTCCTTTGCAGGCACTTACGGCGAACCCCTGATCGGCGGTCTCCTGGGCATGGGTTCGGGCTGGATGGGCAGCTACGCCGCCGCTGCCAGCGTCCGCTCGGAGGCCGATGACCGGATCCGCGGCCTGCGCAACCGCCTCGAGGAAGGCAGCTGGCTGCTGGTGGTGGAGAGCAGCCCTGGGCAGGACATCCCCTGGCTGTTGATCCAGCAGGCCGGACCCCAGGCGGTGGTGCGTCTGGGGGAAGGATGAGCCCGACCCCCACCAACTCCGCGCTGCCGAGGCTGCCCAGGTCCGACCTGCTGCTCGGCAGCCGCGATCCCGCTGCACTCGAGCTCCTGATCACCCTGGCCGAGCAGGCCTTGGGCCACTGGCAGCCGCTCTGGTCGGGGTTCCTCTCCGCCACGGCCCGGGAGGAGGCGATGGAGCGACTGGGCAGCCTCAGCGAACTGCATCTCAGAGCCGAGGGTGGCAGGCAGCAGGCCGAACGCTGCCGTCTGCTGCTCCAACGCCGTGACCTCTCCGCTGGGGAGAGCCCGGCCCCGGCGCCCCTGGCCGGTCTTGAGATCAGCGGCAACTTCCTGTTCGATCCAGCCGTGCCGGGCGATGTCAGAGCCGCGCTGCTGCAGGCCGGCGCCCTCGAGAGCGAGCTGGGCGATCTCTGGATGCGGGGAGACCGGGGTGCCCAGGCCATCGTCTGCCCCGAGCTGGCCGGGCGCCTGGAGGGCACCACGGCAAGGGTGCGCAGCGTTGACGTGGAACTGGAGGCGCGAACCGTCGATCAGCTGCAGCCTCCCACCAGGCCCCTCCCGCGCCAGCTGGCCACCGTGGAAGCCTCCCTGCGCCTCGATGCAGTGGCCTCGGCGGGGTTCGGGATCTCCCGCAGTCGCATGGCCGAGCTGGTGCGCCGTGGCGCCACCCGCGTGAACTGGCTGCCAGCGGGCAGCCCCAGCCACGGTCTCAAAGCCGGTGACCGCATCCAGCTGGAGAACCGTGGAGAACTGACCGTGCTCTCGATCCAGCCCACCAAGCGGCAGCGCTGGCGCATCGAACTTCAGCGCAGCTGAGCGGCGGCAGGCCGACTGCTAGGTTTCCTGCTCGATCCAGGTGGCGCCGTTGAGGAGCCGTGAATCCCGGGTCGTACCGACGGGGACTTCAGTTCCCGAACCCGGGCGATTAGCTCAGAGGTAGAGCACTACCTTGACACGGTAGGAGTCACTGGTTCGATTCCAGTATCGCCCACTGAATCCTCTGCACCAGGAGTCAGGATGCCCAGTACGTCACACCCCCTGGCGGTGGTGATCGGCCTGGGACGATCCGGCGCCGGTGCCGCCCGGCTGTTGCGAAACTCCGGCCAGCGGGTGCTGGTGATGGAGAGCCGCCGCACTCCCCAGCTGGAGCAGCAGGCCGAAGCCCTGCGGGTTCAGGGAGTGGAGGTCGCACTGGGTCAGCCCCTGGACTCCGAGCACTTCGCCCAGCTCGAAGCCGGCGACGACCGTGTGGTGGTCAGCCCCGGCATCCGCTGGGATCATCCGGTGCTGGTCGCCCTCAGGGAGCGGGGTGTGAGGGTCTGCGGCGAGATGTCTGTGGCGTGGGACGCCAGTGACGGCATCCCCTGGATCGGCATCACCGGCACCAACGGCAAGACCACCGTCACCCATCTGCTCAGCCACATCCTCAGCCAGGCTGGGCTGGATGCGCCGATGGTGGGCAATGTGGGGCTTTCGGCCACCGAGTTGCTGCTCGAGCGGCGCAGGGCGGGGGCAAGCCGCCCCGACTGGCTGGTGGTGGAGCTGAGCAGCTACCAGATCGAAGCGTCGCCGGAGCTGGCCCCCCAGCTCGGCCTCTGGACCACGCTCACCCCTGACCATCTCGAGCGTCACGGAACCCTCGATCAGTACCGGGCGATCAAGCGCACCCTGCTGGAGAACTCCACCGAGCGTCTGCTGAACGCCGATGATGCCGATCTGCGTGCCCATGCCAGCAGCTGGGACCGGGCCGACTGGGTGACTGCAGGCCCCCATCAGGAGCTGGATGCCGGTCTGCTGCCCAGCCTCTGGATCGATCAGGGGATGGTGATCGCCGCCGAGGGGCCGCTCTTTCCGGCCACCGCCCTCGCCCTGCCTGGAGCCCACAACCGTCAGAACATGCTGCTGGCTGCCGGCGCGGCGCTGAAACTGGGGCTGGCGCCAGCCTCGATCGAAGCCGCCCTGCGCAGTTTTCCCGGGGTGCCCCATCGCCTGGAGCAGATCCGGATGCTGGATGGGGTGCGCTGGTTCAACGACAGCAAAGCCACCAACTACGACGCCGCTGAGGTGGGGATCACGGCCGTGGAAGGGCCGATGGTGGTGCTGGCGGGGGGTGAGATCAAACAGGGTGATCCCCGGGCCTGGCTCGAGGCCCTCGGGCGACAGGCGGCCGCTGTGGTCCTGTTCGGCGCCGCCCGGGAAGCCTTCGCAGACCTGCTGGAGGGCAGCGGCTATGCCGGTACGGTTTGTCAGGTGGTGGGCCAGGCCGAGGCGGTGCCCCTGGCCCGGCAGCTGTCCCGGAGCCTGGGCTGTGCCACGGTTCTGCTCTCGCCGGCCTGCGCCAGCTTCGATCAGTACAGGGATTTCGAAGCACGGGGCGAACACTTCCGCGCCCTGGTGAGCGCCCTCTGAGTAGCCGTACGGATTGCCGCAGCCTTCAAACCGGCGCGGCGGAAACCGCTTCCGACGGAGGCTCGCCGATCTGCCAGGCGGCCAGGTACTGCTGAATGAAGATCGCAGCCAGGGGCACGGTCACCAGCAGCGGCACCAGGCAGAACAGGGCGGAGATGGCGATCAGCAGCAGCGAGAGCAGCTCATAGCCGACCAGCCCCCAGCTGTGAGGGCTGGAGAAAAGATCCCTGAAACAGTTCAGGAAGGCCGGCCAGATCGGTTCGTCGGTGGTGAAGACCCGCCGCACGTAGATGGGGGTGAGCGCCATCACGATCAGGCCGGGAATCAGACAGAGCAGGATGCCGAAGCCACCAGCCAGGGAGGCCAGCAGTCCGGCCAGGAGATAGCGGCGGGGATCAGAGCGAAGCAGGGCCAGACCCTCCCGGTAGAGCGGATGGTGGCCCGTGGCGAACCAGAGCGCCGGCAAAGCGGAGATCAGCACGCCCACCAGGCCGGCCAGCATCTGGTACAGGAGGGAGAAGGGCAGGTTCAGCACCGACGACACCAGCTGGGTCACGCCTTCCCTGAGATCCGGAGAGACACCGGCGGTCACCGCCACGGCGATGAAGGTGATGAGCAGGCTGATCAGGACCGAGACCAGCGCCAGGGCCAGGAGCGTGAGCTGCAGAGCCAGGTAGGTGCGCCAGTGGGCCACGTAGAGATTCCAGGCCGACTGGAGGGTGGGCCTGGGGGCTGGTGGCGAACCCATCACCATCATTTCCTGCGCTTCGTGCTGGCGCTGTCTAAGTCAGGGAAGGCACCGCAGCCAACCCAACCGTCACAAACCAGCTCGATACAATCCGATCTCCCCGACCCATCGGGGCCCCACGGGGCCTCACCAAGCACGATGGCTTACTGGTTGATGAAAAGTGAGCCGGATGTGTATGGCATCAGCCACCTCGAGCGCGAGGGCAGCACTCTCTGGGACGGCATCCGCAATTACCAGGCCCGCAACTTCATGCGCTCGATGGCCGTTGGTGATCAGGCCTTTTTCTACCACTCCAACGCCAAGCCCCCCGGCATCATCGGCCTGATGGAGGTGATCGAAACCGGGCTGATCGATCCGACCCAGTTCGATCCAGATTCGAAGTACTTCGATCCAGCATCAACAGCTCAGGCCCCCCGCTGGGACTGCGTCCGCCTGGCCCACCGCCGCACCTATCCACGGCTGCTCAGCCTTGAGGAACTGCGCAGCAGCTTCAATGAGCAGGAGCTGGCCGTGGTGCGCCGGGGAAACCGCCTGTCCATCCTGCCGGTGCCCGAGGCCACGGCCCGGCGGCTGCTCGAGCGGCTGGACCCTTCTGCCGTATGACCCCTGAGCCCCTGGGGCGCGGGGACCGTCTGGCGGCAAGCGCCCGGGAGGGAGCGGCCGCCATCGCGGCGGTCGGCGGCTGGCTGAAGCAGGGGAGGGCGGCCTACCGGCGAGCCCCGTGGCTGTTCAGCGGGTTCACCCTGCTGGGCGGCAGCACTCAACTGATCGGCCAGCTGCTGCAGAACCGGGCCAGTGATGCCCTCGCCCTGGGCGAGGGACCTGTGGCGGTCTCCATGACGATGGTGCTGGTGGGGCTGATGCTGAGCGTGGTGAGCCTTCTCTGGCTGAACGTGGGGCTGCTGCGGGGCGCCTGGATCGCCCTGGAAGGCCGCCAGCCTCGGCTGGCTGACCTGGCCAGCTGGCAGATGGCCGCCATGGGGCGTCTGCTGGGCGTGGCGCTGCTGCTGCTGCTGCTCAACCTGTTGATCCTGGCCACCTCAGGGCTGGCGGCCGGTCTGCTGAGTCTGATCCATCCCTGGCTGGCCCTGATGCCGCTGCTGGCCGGCGCCGCTCTGCTGATGGCCCTGATGGTGGCGCAGATCTTTCACCTGCCCCTGGCGGTGGTGGGAGGGCTGCCTCCGGTTGCGACCTTCCGCCGCGGCCAGGCCCAGGTGGCCTCCCATGGCTGGCACCAGCTGGCCCTGAGCATCAGCCTGGCCCTGATCGTGCTGCTGCCCCTCGGGCTGGCCCTGCTGATCGCCTGGCCCCTGGCTCTGGGGTTGCTCGCCAGCTGGCCGCTGGCCCTCTGCACCCTGACCGCCGGCTACAGGGGACTGTTTGGAGCCGAGGACCGGGCCGGTCGGGCCGGTGCTGCCTGAGCCGGCAGCACCTCTCCTCCCCTCTGGAACATGTTGGCCACGTAACACCGGGTGACGGCCCGGCTCTGAACCCCGTTCTGAACCAGGAAGCCCGCCAGAGCGGCCTGGAACAGGCGGTACTGATCCCAGTTCGGGTGGGCGTCGATGAACTGGGCCATCGAGGTGAGCAGAGCCTCGGGGACCATGGCCCGAAAACTCACCACCCCGACATCCGACTCGCCTTCAACAGCCTGGGTGGCCGAAGTGGCGGAGGCGGTCATGACCGGGGCAATGTCCATGGACGGAGGGTCTGCTGGTGGGTTCACCCAGTTCTCCACAGCGCCGGGGCCGCGTCAAATCGGGTCCCCGGCGGAGCGTCAGCACCCTTCCAACCCTGAGACTCCCTGCCCCGCAGGGTCGAGGCCCACTCGAAGCTTCAGCGAACGGCGCCATTGAACTTGCACGGGGCGCCTGTCAAGGGGAGACGGCTGCGCCCCGGATTTCTCCCCAGCGACCAGCCGCCATCCCTGTCGCGGGGCCTGAACCTGTGGAAAACCTGTGAAAAAGACAGGTCCAACAGAGCCTGGGCTGGGGAGGACCACGCCGATCAGCAGTGCTGATCGGCGCCCAATCCAATGGGCCGTCTCACAGGGGCAGACAGATCAGAGCCCTCGCCAGCTCAGAGCCAGCCCCCGGCGCCCAGCGGCCTTCCAGGCCCCTCAGGCCAGGGGCGGGAGCGAGGATGCAGCGCAACTCCCAGAACTCCGGATTCCCATCGAGTCCAAGCCACCATCCACCGCGTTCCAGCTCCAGGCTGATCAATTCCTCCGCCATCAGCTGATCAGCGATGGCGCCGAGCTGCTCCAGCAGGCTGCCGAGGCCATCGCGCAGGACTCTGGCTTCAGGCTGGGTGAGTTCGACAGCCCACTCGGCACCTCCGATGAGCACTGAAAATGGGGCCTTGGACGGGTCCCAGGCCAGCCTCCAACCGTCTCCCTCGGCGCTGTAACCGCCAGCTGTCAAGGATCAGCCGGGCAACAGATCGGGTTGGTCCTGCTCGTCGCTGAGCTCAACGATCGCCCGCTGCACGGGCTTGACCATCGAGTCTTCGAGCAGCCCATCGAAATCATCGAAGCGCCGTTGCTTGGCGCGGAAAGCGATGCGGACGGTGGTGAGGTAACGGTTGCTCGACTGACCGATCAGACTTTCAGCCCGCTGGGCCAGCTCCTTGGGATGAACAGTCGGTCCGGTGTACATCGAAATGGACTCGTTTTGTGAAGTCTAGTTCAGCTTCCGATCAAGCCCTCAGGAGCACCCCCCATCCATGGCCGTGACCGGCACGCTGGCGATCGACCTGGGCAGCAGCACCACGGTGCTGGCCTTTCAACCCAGCAGTGGCGGGGCACCACAACTGCTGGCCCTTCCACCCTTCAGCAGCGACGACCCCTGTGTCGTCCCGAGCCTGATCTGGCTCTCCAGCCCCCAGAGCGCCCAACCCCTGATCGGCCGTCAGGTGCTGGACGCCGGCCTGAGCGCTTGCGATGAAACAGGCCTCTGCCGCGACTTCAAGCGCAGGATCGGTGCCCTGCAGGCGGAGCCCCCAGAGGCGGCGACCACCGCCAGCCCCTCACGGGAACCGCTCACACCCGAGCAGGCCGGGAGCCTGCTGATCACCCGGCTCTGGCAGGCCCTGCCCCCTGCGGTGGCGCCCACCCGCCTGGTGCTCACCGCCCCGATCGAGGGCTACCGGGGCTATCGCCAGTGGCTGCAGCAACTCAGCCGGCAGATCCCGGTCGAGGAGGTGGCCCTGGTGGATGAACCCACCGCAGCCGCCATCGGGGCGGGATTGCCGGCGGGCAGCCGGGTGCTGGTGGTGGACCTGGGCGGGGGAACGATCGACCTCTCGCTCGTTGCCCTCCAGGGCGGGGAGGGCCGTGCGGCACCGATCGCCCAGTTGCTGCGTTTCGGCGGACGGGATCTCGACGGCGGGCGCCAGGCCCTGCGCTGTGCCGAAGTGATCGGAAAAGCCGGTGCCTCCATCGGTGGACGCGACATCGACCACTGGATCGCCGCGATGCTCGCTCCCGACCTGGGGGCAGATCCATCGCTGCTGGAGGCCAGCGAGCGACTCAAGTGCAGTCTCAGCAACGCCGAGGAGGTGACGGGTGTCTGGAGCTCAGCGGAGGCAGGCAGCCGCCCCCTGCGCCTGGATCGCCCCCAGCTCGATCGGCTCCTGCGCGAGAGGGGACTGCTGGAGCTGCTCGACGAGCTGCTGGAGCGGGTGCTGGCGTCGGCGCGGGCGAAGGGAATCGACCCCGAGCAGATCGATGCCGTGCTCCCGGTGGGGGGCACCAGTCGTCTGCCCAGCATTCGCCACTGGCTTCAGGAGCGCTGCGGTGCCATTCCCCTGCGCGACCAGCGGCCGGTGGAGGCGGTGGCCCTCGGGGCCCTCGCCCTCACCCCGGGGGTGAGGCTGAAGGACGTGCTGGCCAGGGGTGTGTCCCTGCGCTGCTGGGATCAACGCGCTGGAGAACACCGCTGGCACCCGCTGTTTCTCGCTGGCCAGAGCTGGCCCACCGACCAGCCCCTGGAGCTGGTGCTGAGCTGCAGCCGCGACGGTCAGACCACTCTGGAGCTGGTGCTCGGTGAGCCGATCGAAGAGGAACGCAGTGAGGTGGTGTTCATCGACGGGCTTCCCCAGGTGCGACGGCGGCCCGCCGGGGAAGCCCGCACTGAGCCCTGGAGCCACCAGCCTGCCCCCCTGGCCCTCGAGCCTCCGGGCCGCTGCGGAATCGACCGGCTGAAGCTCAGCTTCAGCATTGATGATCAGGGCCAGTTGCTGCTCGAAAGTGAGGATCTGCTGAGTGGCACCATGGCGGCAGCGCGGGTGCTCGGTCCTGTGCGCTGAGGTCCCGCTACAGCCGCGGCAGGCCGGCCAGAGCCAGTGGACGACACGCCGGCTGCCCCCTGACCGTGTTCCGCAGTCCCTGATGTCCATAGAACTGGAACATCCATTCACACCTTCCCTCTTGGCCATCCGCCGCCACAGGCTTCCGCGCTTCTGGCTGGCTCTCACCCTCGGCCTGGTGGCCGCCGCAGTGGGAGGTGCCTGGTGGTGGGAATCCCAGTTGCCAAGGCGCCTGGAGCGGGCCGCCAACGAAGGCCGCTTCGACGATTGCCTGCGCTACAGCGACCAGCTCGAGTCCCTGCGCTGGTTGAGCGGCCGGGCACCGGCGGAACAGGGACGCTGCCGCCGGCAGAGGGCGGAGCAGCTCTGGGGGGAGCAGAAGCCCGAGGAGGCGCTGAAGCTTCAACTGCTGCTGGCCAATTCAGCGGCGGGCACCGAGGCCGACCGCCAGCAACTGCGGGCCTGGCAGCAGGAGCTCAAAGACCGGGCCCTGGCCCTTTTCGAGCAGGGCGACCTCGAGGGCGCCCTCGCCCTGCTCAAGCCGATGGGAGAACATCACCGGCCCGACGGATCCGCCCTCGGCGACAACCTGCGCGAGTTCTGGGCCCGCAATCAACTGCAGCAGAAGCGTGCCGTGAAGCTGGTGGATGAGAAACGCTGGTGGGAGGCCCTGGACGCCCTCAACCGGATCGACCACCCCTGGTGGAAAACGGCCTCAGCCCCCCTGCGCGAGCAGGTGGATGAGGCGATCGCCGGGCTCAAGACCAAGGAACAGGAGCACCACAGCCACGGGGGTCAGCTGATCGACAGTGTGCCGATCGCCAGCCTTGATGCCGCCGTCCAGCGCCACCTGGCTGAGGGTGTCGACGAGTGGACCGCCTTCACCAAGGCCTGCGACGAGCTGGGCGGACGGGTGGTCGAAGCGGGTCCGGAAACCACCTGCCGCCGCTGAAGCCACCGATCAGGAGCAACGACCGATCCTCACTCCAGCCCATGACAGGATTGGCCCTTCCAGTGGGTCACAGCGCATGAAGCCCGGAGAACAGGTCAAGGTCTGCCAGAGCGTGGTTGTGTACACCCACCCGGAACACCGCGGCAAGGCCTTCGATCTTCTGGGTCAGCAGGGTGAAGTGCTGCAGGTGCTCGACGACTGGAAGGGCAAGCCGATCAGCCCCACCCTGCCGGTGATCGTGGTCTTCGGCCGGTTCCGCGCCCACTTCCGGGCCGACGAACTCGAAACCGTGGGCTGAACTCCCGAACCCGTGCCGGCTGCCGTGGAGCCGACAGGGTCAGCTGGAGCGGATCAGGAACACGCCATCTTCGCCATCGGTCTGGCGCAGGCAGAGCTGGATCGACTCCTGGCGGCTGGTGGGCACCAGGCGACCACAGAAATCGGGCTGGATCGGCAACTCCCGGTGACCGCGATCGACCATCACCAGCAACCGCACCAGATCGGGGCGGCCCCAGGTGTGCAGAGCTTCCAGGGCCGCCCGCACGGTGCGTCCGGTGAAGATCACGTCATCCACCAGAACCAGGTGTCGCCCCTCGATCTCGGAGGGCAGCTGGGTGGCTTCCGCCAGGCGGGTGCCGACCCGCTCGAGATCATCTCGGTGGAAGGTGGGATCGAGACTTCCGTGGTCGATCGGGTGACCGCAGAGCTCCTCCAGCTGCTGGGCCAGCACCCGGGCCAGAGCGACACCACGGGTCGGTATGCCGAGCAGCAGCAGCTGCCTGCTGTCGACGACACCCTCAAGCACCTGGGAGGCAAGCCGTCGCACCGTGCGGGCGAGATCATCGGAGGAGAGGATCTCCACCCGCCGCGGATCAGACGTCGGCCCGGTCGGAATGTTCACTGAGAACCGAATCTGGTTTCTCCATCGTATGGACGTTCGTATGTCCCCAAAAGCTGACGCCCTGCGGCGCCTGCAAGGTTGACCACCCTTCGGGAGTAAGTTGAAGCAGGAGCACGCTTGTACGACCATTTGGGCAGTCAGGGGTGAGCGCAATTCCTACTTTCGGATCTCCAATTCCTTCCTCCCGCAAGGAGTCAGTTTCACGGTCGGGCAACGATCAAGGCGTGGCTCCCGTGGTCCTGGCCATCCTTGATGGATGGGGCTTCCGCGACGACGAAAGCCATAACGCGATCCTCCGTGCCAGCACTCCCGTGATGGACGCTCTCTGGGAGGCCTATCCCCACACCCTGATCCAGGCCAGCGGTGGGGATGTGGGACTTCCCGACGGCCAGATGGGCAATTCCGAAGTGGGACATCTCACGATCGGCTCCGGCAGGATCATCCGCCAGGAGCTGGTGCGGATCGGCAAGGCCGTGCGCGACGGCAGCCTGGCCGCCAACCCCGCCCTCAACACCCTGGCCGACCGGCTGCTGCGTGATGGCGGCACCCTCCATCTACTGGGCCTCTGCTCCGATGGCGGGGTGCACAGCCATATCGACCACCTCGGAGGCCTGCTGCGCTGGGCCGCCGGCCGCGGGCTGCGTGACGTCTGCATCCACGCCATCACCGACGGCCGCGACACACCTCCCCAGAACGCGATCACCTACCTGGAGTGCATTGAAGACCAGGTGGCGGAGGCCGGAGTCGGACGGATCAGCACCATCTGTGGCCGGTACTGGGCCATGGACCGGGACAACCGCTGGGATCGCACCGAAAAGGCCTACCGCCTGCTGAGCGAGGAGGGAGAGATCAGCCCCCTCTCTTTCCAGGACGCCATCGAGGCGGCCTATGCCGAGGGGATCAACGATGAATTCCTCGAACCCCTCCGCCTCGCTGGCGGCTCCCTGAATCCAGGCGACGGGCTGATCTGCTTCAACTTCCGGCCCGACCGGGTTCGCCAGCTGATCCGCGCCTTGGTGCTCGACGACTTCGATGGCTTCGAGCGCGAGCGCATCACCCCCCTGCACGTGGTCACCTTCACCCAGTACGAGCTCTCGCTGCCGGTGGCGGTGGCTTTCCCCCCTGAGTCTCTCGATGGCTTGCTGGGGCAGGTGGTTTCCGAGCATGGGCTGCGCCAGCTGCGCACGGCGGAAACCGAGAAGTATCCCCATGTCACCTACTTTCTCAACGGAGGCATCGAGCAGCCGTTTCCCGGTGAAGACCGCCACCTGGTTCCATCACCTCGGGTGGCCACCTACGACCAGGCCCCGGCGATGTCGGCCGAACAACTCACCGACAGCTGCATCGCGGCCCTGAACACGGGTGCGTACTCCCTGGTGGTGATCAACTACGCCAATCCCGACATGGTGGGGCACACCGGCAGGATGGACGCCACCCAGCAGGCGATCATCACGGTGGACCGCTGCGTCGGACGGCTGGTGGAAGCCGCCAACCGCCTGGGCGGGACCGTGCTGATCACCGCTGATCACGGCAATGCCGAGCTGATGCAAACGGAGGATGGCCGCCCCTGGACCGCCCACACCACCAACCCGGTGCCGGTGATCCTGGTGGAGGGGGAAAAGCGCAAGCTCGTGGGCCATGGGGCCGCTCCACACCTGCGACAGGGTGGTGGCCTCGCCGACGTCGCCCCCACCCTCCTGCAGATCCTGGGCCTGCCTCAGCCCGAGAGCATGTCCGGCACCTCCTTGGTGCAACCGGTCAACCTGGCCAGCCCCGCGACCGCCTTGGCCGAGGCCGTCCAGGTCTGATCGGTTGGTTAGGTTGAAACCATGATCACTACCGTTCTCACCTGGATCTGGTCCGCCGTCGGGGTGCTGCTGATCGGCAGCGTGTTGCTGCACAGCCCCAAAGGAGACGGCATGGGAGGCCTGGCCAGCAGCGGTGGCTCGATGTTCAGCAGCGCCCGCAGCGCCGAAGCCACCCTCAACCGGATCAGCTGGACCCTCCTGGGCCTGTTTCTTGGTCTGGCGATCGTGCTCAGCGCAGGCTGGTTGCGCTGAGGTTCCCCCTCAGGCCAGCCCCTCAGGCCAGCGTCCCTTCACCACCAACCCGTCCTGTGGATCCGATCAAACGCCGTGGGCTGCTGGCCTCCTTCGCCGTCATGTTCAGTGCACTCTGGGGTGGCGCCAAGGCCGAGGCTGCCTCGAAGGCTTCGGATCCCAGCTGGCGGCTGAGCGACAGTGAATGGCGCCAGCGCCTGAGCCCGGCCGCCT
Source organism: Synechococcus sp. BSA11S (assembly GCF_014224355.1). Taxonomy (GTDB): domain Bacteria; phylum Cyanobacteriota; class Cyanobacteriia; order PCC-6307; family Cyanobiaceae; genus Regnicoccus_A. The sequence continues at coordinate 138,056 of NZ_VNWP01000003.1, forward strand.
ACGACGTGCTCCGGCGTGAGGGAACCGAACGCCCCTTCACCAGTCCGCTCAATAACGAGAAACGTCAGGGAACGTACCTCTGCGCGGGCTGCCGCCTGCCCCTGTTCAGCTCTTCGGCGAAGTACGACAGCGGCACCGGCTGGCCCAGTTTCTGGCAGCCACTGCCGCAGGCCATCGCCACCAAAAGCGACTTCAAACTGCTGATCCCCCGCACCGAGTACCACTGCAGCCGCTGCGGCGGCCACCAGGGTCACGTCTTCAATGACGGCCCCCGGCCCACCGGCAAGCGCTACTGCAACAACGGGGTGGCGCTGGAATTCAAGGCGGGCTGAAGCCTTCACTCCGAGAGGGCTCAGTTGCGCCGATGGCAGCGAAGCCCCAAAGCCTTGAAGCCCTCATCGAGGCGGGCCCGGTTTCGAGGATGCAGTGGCTGCTGTGGTCCCTGGCCAGTGCCGGCAAATTGTTCGAAGGGCTGATCGTCTTCAGCGGGGGCATCACCCTCCCGCTGATGGCGGAAACTTTCACACTCAGCCCCAGGGCGCAGGGACTCGTGAGCGCGGCCACCCTGCTGGGCATTCTGCTGGGAGCCCTGCTGCTGGGGCCCCTGGCCGATCGGTTCGGCCGAAAATCGCTGTTCGTGGGGGAGATGCTGGTCCTGGTCGCAGCCCTGCTGCTGGTGGGGCTCAGCCCCGGCCCTGGCTGGCTGCTGGCGGGGCTGGTGCTGGCCGGTGTGGCCCTCGGTGCCGACTACCCCACGGCCCATCTGGTGCTCTCGGAGAGCTTCCCGTCGGTCCTGCGTGGCCGGCTGGTGCTGGCAGCCTTCAGCTTCCAGGCCCTGGGCGCCCTGCTGGGGACAGCTATGGCGGCCAGCGCCCTGCAGCGCTGGCCGGCGGCTGAGACCTGGCGGGTGCTTTACCTGATGCCGGCAGGTGCGGTGCTGCTGCTGGCCCTGGCCCGGTTGCTGCTGCCTGAGAGCACTCCCTGGCTGCTCAGCCAGGGGCGCCACCAGGAGGCGGAACTCCAGCTGCGCCGCCTGCTCAATCGCCAGGACCTGGACCTGAGGCCCATCCCGGCGACTGACCGTTCACCCCCAAGGGAGAGGATCTCCGGCCCTGGCTCCGGGCCGATGGACGACCGACTCTGGTGGAGGCCCCTTGGATCAGGGCAGCAACGGGCCCTGATTCTCAGCGCCATCCCCTGGTTCCTGCAGGACATCACCACCTACGGGGTGGGGATCTTCACGCCGCTGCTGCTGGCCCCGGCCAGCGACCTGGGCAGCCGGCTGTTCGCTGCCCGAGGGGCCGTGCTGGTGAATGGGGCGTTCCTACTGGGCATCGCTGCTGCGATCCTGCTGACCGACCGCCTGGGTCGCATCCGCCTGCAGATGGCCGGCTTCCTCGGCTGCGCGGGCAGCCTTCTGCTGGCAGCCAGCGGAAGCCATCCAACCCCAGGATCACCCCTGGGTCACTGGTCACTGCTGCTGGGCGGACTGGCTCTGTTCCAGTTCATGACCAACCTTGGTCCCAATTCCCAGACCTATCTCCTTGCTGGAGAAGTCTTTCCCACGGCCATCCGGGGGCAGGGTGCCGGGCTTGCCGCCGCCGCCGGCAAGGTGGGGGCCGTGCTCACGGCTTTTGGCTTTCCATTGCTGCTCAACACCTGGGGCAGTGAGCAGCTCCTGATGCTGCTCACCATCCCTTGCCTGGCGGGGGCTCTGATCACCTGGTTGTTCCGGATCGAAACGGCCGGCCACGGGCCAGCAGGATGCAGCCGGTCCGGGCATGAAAAAAGGAGAGGGGCACAGCCCCCCTCCCAACCAGAGGATTCAGATGACGGGACGTCGTGATCGGCCGCGAAGCGACGGATCAGTAGTCGAAGTCGCCGCCCATGCCGCCGCCGCCGGCGGGAGCTGCTTCCTTCTTCTCGGGCAGGTCAGCCACGATGCACTCGGTGGTGAGCACCATGCCGGCGATCGAGGCGGCGTTCTGCAGCCCCGAACGGGTCACCTTGGCGGGGTCCACGATGCCGGCGGCCAGCATGTCGACGTAGTCGCCGGTGGCAGCGTTGTAGCCCTCATTGAAGGGCATGCCTTTGACATGCTCAGCCACGACGGCGCCGTTGACACCGGCGTTCTCGGCGATGCGCTTGAGGGGCGCGGTGAGGGCGGAGGCCACGATGGTGGCGCCGATCAGCTCCTCGCCGGAGAGGTTGGCAGCGGCCCACTCTTCAAGGGCCGGAGCCAGGTGGGCCAGGGTGGTGCCACCGCCAGGAACGATGCCTTCCTCAACGGCCGCCTTGGTGGCGTTGATGGCGTCTTCCAGGCGCAGCTTCTTGTCCTTCATCTCGGTCTCGGTGGCAGCGCCCACCTTGACCACGGCCACACCGCCGCTCAGCTTGGCCAGACGCTCCTGCAGCTTCTCCTTGTCGTAGGAGGAGTCGGTTTCGTCCATCTGCTTGCGGATCTGCTCGCAGCGGGCCTTCACCGCCACTTCGTTGCCTTCGGCCACGATGGTGGTGGTGTCCTTGTTGATGGTGATGCGGCGGGAGGTGCCCAGCATCTCCAGCTTGGTGTTCTCCAGCTTGAGGCCGGCGTCCTCGGTGATCAGCTGACCGTTGGTGAGAACGGCGATGTCCTCGAGCATGGCCTTGCGGCGGTCACCGAAGCCGGGAGCCTTGACGGCGGCCACGTTGAGCACGCCGCGCAGGCGGTTCACAACCAGGGTGGCGAGGGCTTCCTTCTCAATATCCTCAGCAATGATCAGCAGAGGCTTGCCGGTGCGGGCGATCTGTTCCAGAACGGGCACCAGATCCTGGACCAGACCGATCTTCTTGTCGGTGAGCAGGATGTAGGGCTCCTCGAGTACCGCTTCCATCCGCTCGGTGTCGGTGGCGAAGTAGGGCGAGATGTAGCCCTTGTCGAAGCGCATGCCCTCGGTGACCTCCAGTTCGGTGGTCATCGACTTCCCTTCTTCCAGGGAGATCACACCTTCCTTGCCCACCTTGTCCATGGCATCGGCGATCATCCGGCCCACTTCTTCGTCGTTGCCGGCGGAGATGGTGCCCACCTGGGCGATGGCGTTGGAGTCGGAGATCGGCTTGGCGTGCTCCTCGATCTTCTTGACGAGGTAGTCGGAAGCCTTGTCGATGCCCTTCTTGAGGGTGATGGCGTTGGCGCCGGCGGCCACGTTGCGCAGACCCGCCTTGACCATGGCATGGGCCAGGACGGTGGCGGTGGTGGTGCCGTCACCGGCGGCGTCATTGGTCTTGGAGGCGGCCTGACGGATCAGGGCCACGCCGGTGTTCTCGATGTGGTCCTCGAGTTCGATCTCCTTGGCGATCGTCACGCCGTCGTTGATGATCTGGGGAGCGCCGAATTTCTTCTCCAGAACCACATTGCGACCCTTGGGGCCGAGGGTGACGGCAACGGCTTCAGCCAGGATGTCGATGCCCTTCTCGAGAGCCCTGCGGGCGTTCTCGTTGTAGATGATGCGCTTGGCCATGGAACGATGTTGTCCTTGCTAAGAGATTGAGATCAAATGATTGGGAAAGTCGAACCTGAACCTTCAGTTCGGGAAGCTTCCCTGAACACGACGAGCGATCAGTTGACGATGGCGAGGATGTCCTTCTCGGAGAGAAGCACGAACTCGTTTCCACCAAGCTTGATGTCGGTGCCGGCGTACTTGCTGTAGAGGACCTTGTCGCCCACGCTCACTTCAGGAGCCTGACGGGATCCGTCATCACTGCGCTTGCCGGGGCCGACCTGAACCACCTCACCCACCTGGGGCTTTTCCTGGGCGGTGTCGGGCAGAAGGATGCCGCCAGCCGTTTTTTCGTCCGAATCGGACACCTTGATGAACACGCGGTCTCCAAGCGGTTTGACCGTGGAAACACTCAGAGAAACAGCAGCCATGAATCCATGCAAAAGCGACAGGGTGACGCCTTCGGCGCCACGGCAACGGGGAGTTGGCACTCGAGCCCGTTGAGCGCCAACCTAGGCGTCGGCGATGCGGACCCGCCATCGGAATCCTGTGCGGGTCACCGAACCGCCGCCACCGTCGGCAACCGGAGCGGCGCAGGGATCCGAGGGGCTGGCGGCTGGCTGGAGTGGTAAGGTTGCGCCGCTTAAGGCGGGTGCTCCCGCTGCGCGATCCTTTTCACTACCTATGGCTGCTGCACCCGCAACCTCCGGCGCTTCCACCGGCACCAAAGGCGTTGTTCGCCAGGTGATCGGTCCAGTCCTGGACGTTGAATTTCCTGCAGGCAAGCTTCCGAAGATCTTCAACGCCCTGCGCATCGAAGGCAAGAATTCAGCCGGACAGGACGTCGCCCTGACCGCTGAAGTGCAGCAGCTGCTCGGCGATCACCGGGTGCGCGCCGTCTCGATGAGCAGCACCGATGGCCTCGTTCGCGGCATGGAGGCTCTCGACACCGGCTTCCCCATCTCCGTTCCCGTCGGTGAAGCCACCCTGGGCCGCATCTTCAATGTGCTCGGGGAGCCCGTCGATGAACAGGGTCCTGTCTCCACCAGCCTCACCGCTCCGATCCACCGCGACGCTCCCAAGCTCACCGAACTGGAGACCAAGCCCAGGGTCTTCGAGACGGGCATCAAGGTGATCGACCTGCTGGCGCCCTACCGCCAGGGGGGAAAGGTGGGCCTCTTCGGAGGTGCCGGCGTGGGCAAGACGGTGCTGATCCAGGAGCTGATCAACAACATCGCCAAGGAGCACGGCGGTGTGTCGGTGTTCGGTGGCGTGGGTGAGCGCACCCGTGAAGGCAACGATCTCTACGAGGAATTCAAGGAATCCGGGGTGATCAACTCCGAGGACCTCAGCAAGTCGAAAGTGGCGCTCTGCTACGGCCAGATGAACGAGCCCCCGGGCGCCCGCATGCGCGTCGGCCTCTCGGCGCTCACGATGGCCGAGCACTTCCGCGATGTGAACAAGCAGGACGTGCTTCTGTTCATCGACAACATCTTCCGCTTCGTGCAGGCCGGCTCCGAAGTGAGCGCCCTGCTGGGCCGGATGCCCTCCGCCGTGGGTTACCAGCCCACCCTCGGCACCGACGTGGGTGAGCTGCAGGAGCGCATCACCTCCACTCTGGAGGGTTCGATCACCTCGATCCAGGCCGTCTACGTTCCCGCCGACGACCTCACCGACCCGGCTCCCGCCACTACCTTCGCCCACCTCGATGCCACCACGGTGCTGAGCCGTGGCCTGGCCTCCAAGGGCATCTACCCAGCCGTGGATCCCCTGGATTCCAGCAGCACCATGCTCCAGCCCGCGGTGGTGGGTGACGAGCACTACCGCACGGCCCGGGCCGTGCAGAGCACCCTTCAGCGCTACAAGGAACTGCAGGACATCATCGCGATTCTCGGCCTCGACGAGCTCTCCGAAGACGACCGTCGCACGGTGGACCGGGCACGGAAAATCGAGAAGTTCCTGTCCCAGCCTTTCTTCGTGGCTGAGATCTTCACCGGCCAGTCGGGTGAGTACGTGAAGCTGGAGGAAACCATCAAGGGTTTCAACATGATCCTGGCCGGCGAGCTCGACGATCTCCCTGAGCAGGCCTTCTATCTCGTCGGCACGATCGACCAGGTCAAGGCGAAGGCTGAGAAGATTGCCTCCGAAGCCAAGAAGGGCTGAGTCCCACCACCCCATCCGCTTCCTGAGCACTCGCCCCCATGACTCTCAACCTGCGTGTTCTGGCCCCCGACCAGAGCGTCTTTGACGGGACAGCCGACGAGGTGATCCTCCCCAGCACCTCCGGTCAGGTGGGGATCCTCACCGGCCACGTGTCCATGCTCACGGCCTTGGATGTGGGCGTGATGCGCCTGCGGGCCGGCAAGGACTGGACCAGCATCGCCCTGATGGGTGGATTTGCCGAAGTGGAGGCCAATGAAGTCACGGTGCTGGTGAACGGCGCCGAACTCGGCTCCGGCATTGATGCCGGCAAGGCCGAGCAGGAGGTCGAGAAGGCCGAGCAGAAAGCGGCAGGATTCGAAGGTCAACCCCCCAGCACCGAGAAGGTGAAGGCCATGCAGGACCTGGCACGCTCCCGCGCCAGGCTGCAGGCCACCCGCGTCAGTTGAGGTCGGTGGGCTCTGCATGAGCCTTCGTTTCTTCCTCGACTCGGCTGATCCCGAGGACTGGGCCACCTGGATGCCCTGTGGCCTGTTCCACGGGATCACCACCAATCCCACCCTGCTCCGCCAGGCAGGGCAGCCCTGCAGGATCGACGCCCTGGCTTCCCTCAGCCGGCGTGCCCTTGATCTTGGATGCCAGGAGCTGCATCTCCAGGCCTGGGGGCGTGAGTCCAGCGCGCTGAGCGATTGCGCACAGGCCCTGGCTGAGCTCGACCCTGGACGGATCACGGTCAAGGTTCCCGTGACCAGAGTCGGCGCCAGAGCGGCGGTGACCCTGATCGGCCAGGGCATTCCCCTCACATTCACCGCCTGCTACGAGGCGCCCCAGGTGCTGGTGGCGGCAGCCCTCGGTGCCCGCTACATCGCCCCCTACCTCGGTCGGATCAATGACCTGGGGCGGGATGGCCACCAGGAACTGATCACAATGCAGAAATGCGTCGATCGCACTGGATCGAGTCTGAGGCTGTTGGTGGCCAGCCTGCGGTCCCCGGGTGATCTCAGCCGCCTGGCGGCAGCAGGCCTGACCACCTTCACCATTTCGCCGAAGCTGGCTGAGGAGCTGTTCAGCTGCCAAGCCACCGAAGCGGCGGCGGCACGCTTCGAAGCGGAAGCCAGCCACAAGCCAGTCGACAGCGGCCTGGCCTCCAGGGATCGATAGATTCGCGCCCATGGGTACAGCAGTGAACACAGCACTCCCGGTGGGCCGGTGAAGGGCCAAGGGCGTGAACTCGGACTGCAGCTCCGGGCCTGGCATGAGGCCGACACACCGGGGCTCACCAACGGAAAGGTCATGGCCAACCGGCTCGTCGACCTGCTCGGGGCCGAGGAGGGCCTCAAGGGCCCCGTGCGCGATCTGGCTGGCCAGCCGCTTTTCCTGCGCGCACTCAGGGACAGCGGGGCGGGCCGCGAAACCTCCGTGCGGCTGCTGGCCCAGCAGCTCGGAAGCACCTACGCCCCGGCGGTGCTGGTGGAGCTTCTCGACCTCCTCGAAGCGGCCACAGGTGTGGCGGTCTCCCTGGCGCCGGACCCCAAGACCAACGCACCGGGCTCAACTCCCGGAGTCGCGCATGGTCCCTGGGGCCTGGCCCTGCGGGAGTCGCTGCAGGCCATGGGTCCCGGCCTGGCCGTGGCGGCCGGGGCTGCTCTGGTGCTGCGCTGGCTCAGCGGCGAACTCGACCACTGGCTGTTCAAGTCGTGGGACTGGCAGGGCTGGCTGGTGCTGGCACTGACCCTGGCCCTGCTGCAGGCCCTCAGCCTTGGCCCCCTGAAGTGCGCGCGACGCCAGTGGCCCCTGGAGCAGGCCGACGCCACCGAACCCCACCAGGCCTGGCGCTGGATCAGCGCCCCCTGGATCCACCACAGCCATGGCGAAGCGGTGGTGAATGTGCTGCTGCTGCTGCTGATCCTGCGGGCTCCGTCGCCACTGCCCCTGCCCGATGTGGTGCTGCGTTACATGCTCACCAGCCTGGCCACCACGGCTCTGGCACTGCTGGTGGCGATGCGGCGCACCTCAGAGCGCCGCTGGGATGGGGCCGCAGGGGCGGTCAGTGCCCTGATCGGCCTGGCGGCCGCCTCAAGCCTGGTCCACTGGCGTTCCCTGGCCTTCAGCCTCGGTCCGATCGAGATTCCTGCCTGGGTGTTGCTGCTGGTGTACGGCGCCCTGCAGCTGGGCTGGCAGCTGCCCCGCCAGAGCGAGCACGACGAGAGCAGGCCCCTCGATCGGTTGCTCAGCAGCCAGTGGTGGTGGGGGCTGGTCCTGGGAGTGGGCTGGGCGGTGTACAGCCGGCTGGAAACCCTGCTGCAGCTGGCTCTGCGCGCCAGGGACAGCGGCGGCTGAGTGGAGCGGACCCATCAGGGCAGGCCTCAGCTCCGGCCCAGGCCAGATCCGACCGCCGCCATGTAGCGCCCCCAGAGTTCGGCCGCCAGAGCACCGCTGGCCGCTTCGGCCGGTCGGTTGTCGTCGTTGCCCATCCAGATGGCAGTGAGGATCTCCAGGGTCGGGGAGTAACCGATGAACAGCACGTCCACGCCCCTGTCGGTGGTGCCGGTCTTTCCTCGGGCATCGGCCACCACGGCAGCCGCCTGCCCCGTCCCACTGCGCACCACCCGTTCCAGCAGATCATCCATCACCGCAGCGTCCTCCCCGCGCAGCAGCTGACGCGGCTGCTCACCGATGGGGGTGGTCACGCCGCGATCCGGACAGGAGGGGAGGCTGTAGATCGAGCGGCAGATGCCCAGGTCGTAGATGCGGGTCACGCCGTGCATGGGCACGCTGCGGCCGCCGTTGGCCACCACGGCATAGGCCCGGGCCATCTCATAGAGGAGGGTTTCACGGCCGCCCAGCATGGTGTTGAAGTCGGCGTCGAGGGGGGTGCTGATCCCCAGCTGACGGGCCTTGCGCACCACCTCCTTCAGGCCGGCCTTCTCGGCCAGGCGCAGGGCCACCACGTTCTCGGAATCGGCGAAGCCGCTGGCCATGGTGATGCTGCCGCCGCCCTGGCGACAGCCCGCCACGTAGGCCAGGGGAGCACACGAGACGGGCTGATCGGGGCTGGCGCCGGCCTCGAGCGCCGCCAGGTAGGGGAAGAGCTTGAAGGTGGAGCCGGGCTGGCGCATGGCCTGCACCCGGTCAAAGCTGGAACGGGAATAGTCACCGCCACCCACATAGGCCAGGATCTCGCCGCTGCGGAAATTGAGGGAGATCAGAGCCCCCTGGGTCAGTCCGACACGGGCTGCCGGCCCCTCGAGGAAGCGCTGCAACTGCTGCTGGGCCAGCTGCTGCAGCTTGGGATCGATCGTGCTCACCACGTGGTAGTTGCCGCCTGAAGTCTTCTCCGAGAGGTTGAGCGCAAAGCGGGTGCCCTCCAGTTCCCCGAGCACGTAGTCGCTGAAGAAGGGATAGCTGGAGAAACCGGAGTCGCGGCAGGCCGAGGGATCGATGTTCAGGGGCCGCCTCTGGGCGTCGATCAGCGGCTGATCGCCCAGGTAGCCCTGTTCGTGCATCAGCTTGAGCACCAGGTCGCGGCGCTCCCTCCCGGCGGTGGGGTCCTTGGCATTGCACGGGCTGTAACCGTTGGGGCTGGGCAGCAGCCCCACCAGGAAAGCCGCCTGATCCACATCCAGATCACTGGCCGACGTGCGGAAGTAGAGACGGGAGGCCTGCTCGAAGCCATCGGTGCCGAGGCCGAGATGGGCCCGGTCCAGATACATCTTGAGAATCTGATTCTTGCTGTAGCCCACCTCCAGCTGCAGGGCCACCCACAGCTCCCGCAGCTTGCGGCTGAGGCTGTAGTCGATGCCCACCTCCGGGTAATAGATGCGGGCCACCTGCTGGGTGAGCCCACTGCCGCCACCGCTGCCCAGCAGGGCCGAGCGCAGGGTGCCGAACAGATCCACCCCGCTGTTCCAGCCGAAGCGTGCCTCTTCCGAGGCCATCAGGGCCTGGCGCAGGTGGAGCGGATAGGCCTGCAGGGACGGCAGAGCCGTGGCCGAGCCCTCCCTGGCGTCGATCTGCTGACCCGATGCCGAGACGATCTTGACCGGACCGGAGATCAGGCGAATGCGGGAGCCGCCACCGACCGAAGAGACCAGCAGCAGACCGCCCACCAGCAGGCCCGACCCCAGCAGGCTGGCCAGGCCGAGCAGGTGAACCGCCTGCTCCAGCGGACTGCGGGGGTTCAGGTAGCGCAGGCGAGGGGCAGCGCCCTTGAGGGGAGAGCCGAGCTGCACCTGGTCGCCGTGGCGCAGGCGGATGGCCCGGATGCGGCGGTCGCGGTGGAAAAGGCCGTTGGCGGAGTTGAAATCCTCAAGGGCAAAGTCGCGCTCATCGGGGCGCGGCTTCTCCAGGATGGCGTGCACCCGGCTGAGGCTCTCCGCCTCCAGCGGCAGTTCGCAGGCGGGATCGCGGCCGATGCGGTAGCGGCCCTCCCCCAGCACGGTGCGACTGAGCCGCCGCTCCCCCAGCCACAGCTCGGCCACGGCCTGGCGCACCAGCAGCGGGCGCCAGGCCGAACGGACGGCGCCAGGGCGGCTTTCCAGCGGCCCCTGGCTCAAGGAAGCGAGGAAACGGCGCCAGGCGGCGCGGTGGCCATTGGTCGGCGGCTCCTCGGAGATGCGGCCCGAGCCCTGCGCAACGTCGCTCTCAGGAACGGACGGGTCGACCATGCGGGGGGTGAACAGGCGTGGCCCGGGGATACGCTAAACGCATCGATCTCCTCTCCCCGTGCTGCGCCAGCGCGATCCCTGGGAGCCCTTCCGGCTCTGGCTGGCCATCACGATCGGGCTTTATGCCGTGCGGGCCAGCTTCGCCGCCACCTGGGTGGGGGCGATCCCGGGCTGGGTGCTCCTGGTGATGGTGCTGGTGGCCCTGCTTCTGGCCAGCAAGGCCCTGCTCTTTCCTGGCCGGGTCACGCCCTTCCGCTCAGGCGATGGCGGCTGGTGGAGTGACATCCAGGACGACTGGCACCTCTGGTGGCGCCGCCGCCGTGGAGGGCCATGACCCCGCCTCAGGCCCGGCTGCGGCTGCGGGATCAACCCGGGAAGGTGGCCCGGCTCGATCCGTCCCGGCCTCTCACCATCGGGCGCGAGGGCAACAACCGCCTCTGCATGCCCGATCAGCCCGGGCTCTCTCCCCACCACGCCGTGGTCCGCCACTCCAGCAGCCAGCGCAGCTGGGTGGTGTGCGACTGGCAGAGCGCCGATGGCACCTTTCTCAGAGGGGAACGCCTCCAGCAGTGCAGGCCCCTGGCCCATGGCGACGAGATCCGGCTGGGAGTCAACGGTCCGGCGCTGATCTTCGAGCTGGCTGCACCTGCGGGAGCGGCCAGCGAGCCAGCGGCGGAGGGGAATGCTCAGCGAGCCCACACTCCCCGCAGGGAGTCGGCACGGGGTTCGGCTCCGGTGGTGACGAGCCTCGACATCGGCGGCCAGCAGATCGCCCTGGATCAGATCCGATCGGCCACGGTGCAGAGCCTGCCCCGCCATCCGCACATCTTCAGCTGGTGGCTGCTGGTCTGCCTGGGGGGCCTGCTGCTGTTGCCATTCCCGCTCCTGTTCTGGCCCCTGGAGGTGGCGGCCCTGGTCGGCTGGATCCTGCTGGGCTCCCGCAAGGACCACACCCTGACGGTGGTGCTTCGCGACGGCCGCGCCCAGCGCCGCAGCTTCGCCAACCGACTGACGGCCCTCTCCCACCGCAATGGGATCCGCAAGGCCATCGGCCAGAGTCTGGAGGCCTGAGCCCCCAGACAACCCACCGTGACCTGGATCCTGCCGGAAGGCGCCTGCCTCGATCTGGAGGGAATCCCCGGCCCGGTGCATGTGCTTCACGGGCTGGGGGGCGGCACCCAGGGCCAGGTGTTCGAGGTGGAGGTGGCCAGCGAGCGTCTGGCCCTGAAGTGGTACCTGCCGGCGTGCATCGCCCGCGATCCCCATCTGGAGCGGCGCCTGGGCGAAAGCATCCGGGCCACTACCCCCAGCGACGCCTTCCTCTGGCCGCTGGCCCTGGTGAAGCCCGGCCCCGGAACGGTGCCGTTGCTTCGCAGCAGGGATCCCGGCTTCGGCTACCTGATGGAGCTGCGCCCGCCGGGCTTCGTGGGAGCCCATGAGCACGTCGGCGGGCATCTGGCCATCAGCCTGCTGCAGGTGCTGCGGGCCAGCTTCTTCCTGGCCGAGGCCTTTCACGCCCTGCACCTCAAGGGCCTCTGTTACAAGGACATCTCCCTGGGCAACCTGTTCCTGGAGCCCTCCAGCGGCCGCATCCTGATCTGCGACAACGACAACGTGGATGTCGATGGGCGGGATCTGGGCGCCGTGCTGGGCACCCCTGGATTCATGGCACCGGAGATCCTGATGGGCCTGGCCCGACCGGGGGCCAACAGTGATCTGTTCTCTCTGGCCGTGCTGATCTTCCGGCTGCTCACACGCCACGACCCGCTGCGGGGTCGCAGGGAACTGGCGATCCGTTGCCTGGATGAGCCCGCCCGCCGCCGGCTCTACGGAGAAGACCCGCTGTTCATCTTCGACCCGGTCGATCCGAGCAACAGGCCCGATCCGATCGAGCACGCCGCCGCCCTGATCACCTGGCCGATCTACCCCGAGCCGATCAAGCAGTTGTTCGAGCAGACCTTCGGGGCCGGCCTGCAGGCTCCCCAGCGACGGGCGCTCACCGGCCAGTGGATGACGGCCCTGGCCGCGGCCCTCGACCAGCGTCAGCTGTGCGCCCACTGCGGTCAGGAAACGTTCCCTGCCCCCAGCGATCCTGGCCCCCTGTGCTGGAGCTGCGGCTGCCCATTGCCGCACCCGGCCAGGCTGAAACTGCCCCATGGCCTGGTGACGGCGGCGGCCGGCAACGCTCTGTATCCCCACCATTTCGACCGGCTGCTTCCCCTGCAGCTGAAAGCACCGCTGGCACAGGTGGAGGCCCATCCCAGCCAGGCCACTCTGCTGGGACTGCGCAACCTGAGCGGCCAGACCTGGCGGGCCGAGCTCAGCAATGGCAACCGGATGGCGGTGGAACCGGGACAAACCTGTAATCTCTCGCCACTGGTGCGGCTCACCACACCGGCCGGGGCGGTCGAGCTGCAGTCCTGAGCCTCCCGCGGAGCCCAGATCCGATGCCCTTTCCGAACGTCAGGCTCACCAACAGGCCGCTGCACTTCATCTACATCTGTGATTGCTCCGGCTCGATGGCGGCCCAGGGCAAGATCCAGGCACTCAACCAGGCGATTCGTCAGTCGCTCCCGGGGATGGCCGAGGTGGCTCGCCAGAACCCAGAAGCGCGTGTTCTGGTCAGGGCTGTGAGCTTTGCCGACCGGGCCTGCTGGCACCTGGAGAAGCCCACTGCCGTGCAGCAGCTGCAGTGGCTGGACCTGCAGGCCGGAGGCATCACAGCCATGGGTGAGGCCCTGGAGCTGGTGGCCGGGGTACTGCAGTCGCCCCCGATGGAGGAGCGGGCCCTGCCACCGGTGCTGGTGCTGATCTCCGACGGCCAGCCCACCGACGACTTCGACGCGGGCCTGGCCAGCCTGATGCGCCAGCCCTGGGCCCAGAAGGCGGTGCGCCTGGCGATCGCCATGGGGCACGACGCCGACACCGAGGTGCTGCAGCAGTTCATCGGCACCGAGCCCGGCGGTGGCCTGCCCTCCGGAGAAATCCCCGGTGCCAGCGGGCAGACGCCCCTGCACCGCTCGGGCCGCTCACCTCGCCGCCCTCTTCAGGCCAGCAACGCCACCTCCCTGGCCCAGTACATCCAGTGGGCCTCCACAGCCGTGGTGGGTGCCGCCTCGATGCCCATCAGCCGCATGACAGGCTCGGAGCACCAGGCCAACATCCCCCTACCGGATCTGCCTCCCACCCTGATGGATCCCATCGACGACGTCGGTCCCCTGGTGTGGTGACTGGCTGGAGGCCACCACTGCGGGCAAGGCACATCGGTGCCGCCCACCAACGCCAGGGCCGCCCCTGCCAGGACGCGGTGGCCTCAGCCCAGTGCCACAGCCGTGACCACCAGCCGGTGCAGGTGATGGCATTGGCCGATGGCCATGGCGGTGAACGCTACCCCTACAGCGATGTGGGGAGCACCCTGGCCTGCGAACAGGCTCTGCTGGCCGTGGAGGAGCATCTGCGCGAATGCGCGCTGCTGGGCGCCCAGGCACCGGGGGCCAACGAGTGGGCCAGGTGGCTGGAAGCCGAACTCCCCCAACGGATTCACAGCCGCTGGCTGGCTGAGGTGCTCGACCACTGGCAGCGGCAGACGGCTCTGGCCCCCGCCCAGGCTGTCGCTGCTGAAGCCCCAGGGTCCGAGGACCAGGTGCCACTGCGCTACGGCACCACCCTGGGGCTGGTGGTGATGGCGCCGGGGTGGTGGGGCTACACCGGTCTGGGCGACTGGGACCTGGTGCAGGTGGGGCCCGGGGGGGAGGCCGTGCTTCTGAGCGAGGAGGCCCCTCAGCAGGGAGGTGGCGAGGCCACCGGCAGCCTCTGTCTGGAGCAGGCTCCCAGGATGTTCCGCAGCGGACTGAAGCCGATCGAGCACCGGGGGGCAGCCTTCGGACTGCTGCTGAGCACCGATGGCATCCGCAAGTCCTGTGCCACCGACACGGATTTTCTGGCGCTGGCCGCCCATCTGATCGCCACCCCAGGCACCGGAGCCAGCGACGCGCTGGCCGCGAACCTCAAGCAGATCACCAGCGAGGGCAGCGGCGACGATGTGTCGGTGGCGATGGCCCTGCACGGCACGCTGGGGTCAACCCAGCCGGGGCCAGCCCAGGTCGCAGCCCTCCACAGGAAGGCTGGCGACGATCAACCTCGCGGAGCAGCCGCTCACTCCGGCGCCACTGCGCGGCTGGAGGCCCTGCGGAGCCATCCCGGCCCCGCCCTGGCAGCTGTGGCCCTGCTGGTGGTCGCCGCGGGACTGGGCGCCCGCTGGTTGTGGGTGAAGCCACGGAGCCATGCCCCGCAGCCGGTGGCCACGGCCGTGCGCCGCCAGATCAACCAGCTTTGCCGGGGCCCCAGCGTCGCCATCGCCGGTACCCTCAGCAGCCGTCGCAGCCAGTTCACCGGTCTGCGCGAGGGCCGCCTGCGGGCGCTGTCGTTGCTGGACGCCTCCAACCAGGACCCCCTCGGGGCCCTGATCGCCAGCAGCTTCGATCCCGCCACGGGTGGACTGGTGCAGGGGGAGGCCCTCAGGGCCCTCAACCTCTGCCCACCCCTCGAGGCCACCCTGCAGCTGCAGTGGCAACCCAAGACCATCCCTGCCCTCCCCGCGCGATGAACGACCACCAGCTCGGAGCCGCCCTCAGGCAGCAGGTGCTCAGCGACCTCCGGCGTGGTCGAGGCACTGAGGGCCGTCGCCTGCAGGCGGTCGCGGGCGACCTCTGCGGCGAGGGACAGAACAACCTGCTTCCGGCCCTGCGCCATCTGGTGATGTCGGCCGCCTTCGCCAGCGCCGCCAGCCAGAACCCACCCCTCTCCGAGGCGCGGCTGCAGCAACGGCTGATGCAGGAAGTCGAGGAGGTGTTCACCCCTGCCATCTGCCGGCGCATGGAGAGCGTGGTGGGAGGGCTGCTCGATCTGCCAGCCAAGGGCACCTCAACCCCAACAGCAACCAAGCCAGCAGCCCCTGCTCCTGCCCCTGCAGCCGCAACACCAGTCCCGGCGCCGGCCAGCCGAGGCGGCAACAGCGTCCTGCTGGGCTTCCTCGCCTTCCTCACGGGCGGCCTGGCGGTCGCCCTGGTGGGGGCCGTGATGCTGTTGCGCTATTCCCCCCAGGGCTCCGTTGAGAACCCTTCCGCGACCAGACCCAGCACACCGCCGCCGCCGGTGGCCCGACCAACCACGCCGCCCGAGGAACCAAGCCTGCCCACGCCGGAGCCCCCCACCACGCCACTGCCTTCGGCCGACACCGACCTGGCCATCGCCAGCATCCGGGGGCTCTACGACGCCCTGAACACCAGGGCCTATGACCAGGCCCGGCAGTTCTTCGCCGGCGCCGCAGGCGATCAGTTCGATCCTGCCTTCTTCAACCAGTTCGAGCGGGTGAGCGTGGAGGATCTGCGCGAAACCGCTCAGGAAGGATCAACCGTCACCTTGCAGGGCCTGGTGACGTTCGTCTATCCCGATGGCTCCTCCCAGACCGAGAGCCGCAGTTTCACCGTCGACACCGCCACAATTCCAGCCCTGATCACCGCCAGCGAATTCGCAGGGGTGATCAGGGCCCGCTAGTTCAACCAAGGCCAGGCGCCTGTGAGGCGATCAGGCGGTACCGCAAAAGGTCACGTCGGGGAACTTGCCCTTGGCTTCTTCGAGCGACTTGCCCTTGCCCTCTTCCTGCCAGTAATTGATCACCTCAGTGGCCTTGTTGAGGATTTCCACCCGCTCGTTGTCGGTGATCCACGACTTGGCTTCCAGCTCTCCTTTGAGGGTTTCCCAGGCATCTTCCCGGGGCCAGAAGAAATAGGCCGTCAGGGGGCTGGGGCCACCGCCCACGATCTGATCCACGGCCAGGGCGACGTTGTCGGGCAACCAGAGGATCTTGAGCAGGAAGCGACCCTCATCGGCCTTGGGGGTATGCCCGGAGGGGACCCCATCCTCATCGACCGTGGCCGACGCCAGGGCGGCACTGGCTCCGCGCAGGGGCGGGCGCCCCTGGGTGGGAGCCTCATCAGCGGTGCTCACCGCCGCGGCCGCCTCAGCGGTGGTACCTGCAGGAGCAGCGCTTTCAGTGGCCGTCATGGTTTCGGCGCTCAAGGCAAAAAGGCAAACAACTAACGTAACAGCCTCTGCACCAGCATCCCTGCAGCCGCGCGCCGTTCTTCTCTTCGACATTGACGGCGTGATCCGCGATGTCAGTGGCAGTTACCGACGAGCCATCGCCGAAACCGTGCACCACTTCGGCGGCTGGTCTCCGGAGCCGGGGCAGATCGATGCCCTCAAGGCCGAGGGACGCTGGAACAACGACTGGCAGGCCTCACTGGAATTGCTGCGGCGGCGGGACTGCCGGCCCCTCCCCACCCTTGAGGCGGTGGTGGAGGTGTTCAGCAGTCTGTACTTCGGGGCCGATCCGGACGGTGACCCTGCCGGCTGGATCGGCTTCATCCGCGAGGAACCCCTGCTGGTGGAGCACGGCTATTTCCAGGCCCTGGAGCAGGCCGGCATCGCCTGGGGCTTCGTCAGTGGCGCCGAACCCCCCTCCTGCCGTTATGTGCTCAGGCAACGCCTCCAGCTGGAGGATCCGCCACTGATCGCCATGGGCGAAGCCCCCGACAAACCAGATCCCACCGGGCTGCTCCAGCTGGCGCTGAAACTGGGCAGCACCGCCTCTGGGGAGCTGCTGCCGGTGGCCTATCTGGGCGACACCGTGGCCGATGTGGACACGGTGATGGCGGCCCGGCGCCAGCGCCCGGACCTCACCCTGCTCAGCCTGGCGGTGGCTCCACCGCACCTGCAGGGGCAGGGCCAGTCCGGCAGCCGCCGGCACTACGAGCAGGGGCTGCGGGCGGCAGGGGCCGATCGGATCCTCTCCAGCACATCCAGCCTGGAGCCGGAGCTGCTGCTGGACTGGCTGGGGGCCGAGCGCCTCAGCGCTCCATCGCCGCCGGAGCCTTGAGGGCGGCAGCCGTGAGCACCTCATGGCCCTCCACGGTCACGGCCACATCGTCTTCGATGCGGATGCCGATGCCCTTCCAGCGCTCCTCGATCTCCGGCTGTCCTTCGGGCACCGCCAGGCGATCGCTCACATAGAGCCCTGGCTCCACCGTGAGGACCATGCCCGGCTGCAGCGGCTGGGGGTGCTCGCCGAGGCGGTAGGCCCCCACGTCATGGACATCGAGACCCAGCCAGTGGCCGGTGCGGTGCATGTAGAGGTGGCGGTAGGCCCCCTGCTCGATCAGGTCCTCCACCGTCCCCCTGAGCAGACCGAGGTCGAGCAACCCTTCAACCAGGACCCGCAGGGCCGCGGCGTGAACCTGCTCGGCGTCGGCGCCGGGTGCCACCGTGGCGATCGCCGCCAGCTGGGCCTCGAGCACGAGCTCGTAGAGGGCCCGCTGCTCGCCACTGAAACGGCCGTTGACCGGGAATGTGCGGGTGATGTCACCGTTGTAGTAGTCCGACACGCTGCAGCCGGCATCGATCAGGAGCAGATCCCCATCCAGCAGCGGGGCATCATTGCGGGTGTAGTGGAGGACACAGGCATTGTCGCCACCGGCCACGATCGAGCCGTAGGCCGGCCCACGGGCCCCCTGCTCCAGAAAATGCTGCTCGATCACCGCCTGGATCTGGCGCTCGCTCAGCCCGGGACGGGCCACCTCCCTGGCCCGTTCATGGGCTTCGGCGGAAATACGCGCAGCCTCCCGCAGCCGCTCAAGCTCGCCCGGGCTCTTGCGCAGACGCATCTCCTGCAGGATCGGGCAGGGGGCCACCAGTCCCAGGGCGGCGCGACCCGTGCGCGGCGAGCGATCGAGTTGCTGGGCCCAGGCCTGCAGCACCAGGGATTCCACGGCGGTGTCGCGGCCCACCCGGAAGGCGATCCCTTCGGCGTCATGGAGGTAGTCGCCGAGCCTGGACGCCAGCTCGGCGCGGGGGTGGGCCAGATCCGCCCCGAACACCTCAACGGCCCCCTCGCAACCCCAGCGGAAGCCGTTCCAGACCTCTGCGGAGGGATCCCGAGGCTCCACGAACAGCACGAAGGGGTTGTCGCTCTGATGGGGCAGGAACAGGGCGACGGCTCCCGGCTCATCGAAGCCAGTGAGATACCAGAAGTCGCTCTGCTGGCGGAAGGGATACTCCACATCGGCGTGGTGCCGCACAAGGGGAGCCGCCGGAATCACCGCGGCCACCCCCCCCAGAGCTTCCAGGAAACGCACACGACGCTGGTGGAACTCGGCCTGGGGGATCACCATGGAATGGACGCCTCTAGCGAGAAGATGGCATACCCCATTGAATGAGCGTGTTCCCATGCCGCGAACGGCCGCGCAGACTGCCCGATGAATGAGCTCCTGGGTCTGGCGGCCCTGGTGGTGGTGATCCTGATCGGGTCGGCGGCCTGCTCCGGTGTGGAGGCGGCCATGCTCACGGTCAACCCCCTGCGGGTCCATGAAGTGGCCAGCAGGCCGAGGCGGGTTCGTGGGGCCAAAGCTCTGCTCGGCCTCAAGAACCGCATGGGCCGTGCCCTGGCCGTGCTGGTGATCATCAACAACGGCTTCAACATCTTCGGCAGCCTGATGCTGGGCAGCTACGCCGGTTGGGTCTTCTCCCGCATCGGTGTCGACCGGGTGGCCCTGCCCCTGTTCTCGGTAGGGCTCACGGTGCTGGTGATCATGCTGGGGGAGATCCTGCCCAAGGCCCTGGGCAGCCGCCTGGCCCTGCCTGTGGCGCTGGCCAGCGCGCCACCGGTGAGTCTGCTGCTGCGACTGATGCTGCCCCTGGTGCTGCTGCTGGAGCGGATGATGCCGGCGATCACCGCCGAGAGCGAACTCACCACCGATGAAGAGGAGATCCGTCTGCTGGCTCGCCTCGGGTCCCAGAAGGGCCAGATCGAGGCTGATGAGGCGGCGATGATCGCCAAGGTGTTTCAGCTCAACGACCTCACGGCCCGCGACCTGATGGTGCCCCGGGTCGCGGCACCGACAGTCTCGGGCCATGCGCCCCTGGAGAGCGTGCGCGATCTGCTGCTCACCAATGCCGCAGGCTGGTGGGTGGTGCTCGGTGAGGAGGTGGATGAGGTGCTGGGGGTGGCCAGCCGCGAGAGCCTGCTGGTGGCCCTGGTGGAGGGCCGCGGTCAGGACAGCGCCCTGAGCCTCACCGAACCGGTGGAGTTCGTGCCCGAGATGATCCGCGCCGATCGACTGCTCACGGCCTTCCGTCGCAGCAGTCATTCGGTGCGGGTGGTGGTGGATGAATTCGGCGGATTCGTGGGGGTGATCGGTGCCGACGCCGTGCTGGCGGTGCTCGCCGGCTGGTGGCGACGACCCCAGCCCCCCGCGGAGGCGCAGGGATGAGCCGAGCGGCCGTCAACCCTCCCCCGATCCTTGAGCGCTGTGAACCGTTGCTGCAGCGCTGGCGAAGGCAGTTGCAGCTGAGCGCCCGTGAGCGAGCGTCTCTGGGGCCGGAACTGGCCGCTTTCGATCGCCAGCTCGTGCGGCTGCAACGCCGGGAATTGCATGTGGCAGTGCTCGGACGGGTGGGGGTGGGCAAATCGAGTCTGCTCAATGCCCTGCTCGGCGAACCTCGCTTCGCCACCGACCTGGCCCACGGCTGCACCCGGCAGCAGCAGCGGCAATCCTGGCCCGGAGCCCTGGCCGGGCAGCTGCAGGTTCAGCTGGTCGACACCCCCGGCATCGATGAAGTGGCGGCCATGGCCCGCCATCGCCTGGCCGCCCGGGTGGCCCTGGGGGCGGATCTGGTGCTGGTGGTTCTCGATGGCGACCTCAGTCGCGTGGAGGCCGACGCGGTGCAGCAGCTGCTGAGCTCGGGCAAACCCCTGCTGCTGGTGGTCAACCGCATCGATGGCTGGCCCGCGGCGGAGCGGCAGACCCTGCTGGCCAGCATCCGCCGCCGTCTTCCGGCGGCTGTGCGCCACCTGGAGCTGGTGGCGGTTGCCGCGGCCCCCAGGCGCGGGGTGCTGCGGGCGGACGGCAGGGTGCGCAGCGAGACACTGCCACCGGCAGTGGAGCCCTTGCGCGAACGCCTCACCAGCCTTCTCCAGGCCCATGGGGAGCTGCTGCTGGCCCTCAACACCCTGGCGGCCGGCGATCGCTTCAACCAGCGCCTCTCGCAATGGCGCCTGAGGCAGCACCGTCGCCAGGCCCAGACCCTGATCGGACGGTTCGCGGCCCTCAAGGCCACCGGTGTGGCGGCCAACCCCCTGATCCTGCTGGATCTGGCCGGTGGCCTGGCCCTGGACACGGCCCTGGTGGTGCAGCTGTGCGAGCTTTACGGTCTGCAGCTGAGCGGACCCCAGGCCAGGGAGCTGCTGGGCCGCCTCTCCGGCCACAGTGCCCTGCTCGGAGGTGCCCAGCTGGCCCTGCAACTGCTGCTGGGGACCGTGCGGCAGCTGCTGCTGCTGGCAGCGCCGGCAACCGCCGGGCTGTCCCTGGCTCCTGCGGCTCCGGTGGCCCTGGCCCAGGCGGCCCTGGCCGTGCAGACCACCCGTCAGACCGGGCGCCTGGCCGCCGCCGCCCTGCTGAGCGGGGCCCAGCGGGGCCAGGCCCGCCCGGGGGCCCTGCTGCGCCGCCTGGTGCGCCACGACCCCCAGGCGCGTCAGTGGCTGGAGGAGTGGCATCAGGAGGGCCGCCAGGCCGTGAACGCCACCCTGCTGCCGTGAGCGAACCTGCCGGCCCAGCGGCCTCGGTGGCCCTGTTCGGCACCAGCGCCGATCCGCCCACCCTCGGCCACCGCACCCTGCTGGAGGGGCTCACCGATCACTACCCGCAGGTGAGGACCTGGGCGAGCGACAACCCCTTCAAGACCCATGGGGCACCGCTGGCGGTGCGAGCCTCCCTGCTTGAAGCGCTGGTGGAGGGCCTGGAGAAGCCCGGCCTGCGGCTGGACCAGAGCCTGAGCAGCCCCAGGGCGGTGGAGACCCTGGAGCGGGCGAGGCAGCAGTGGCCGGATGCGGAACTGGTGTTCGTGGTGGGCAGCGACCTGCTGCCCCAGATCCAGCGCTGGTATGCCGCCGATGAGATCCTGCACCGCTGCCGTCTGGCCGTGGTCCCGCGGCTGGGCTGGCCGCTCGACTCCCTGCAGATCGATCAGCTCAATCGTCGTGGCGGCCAGGTGGAGGTGCTCCCACTGGAGATCCCCGCCGCGGCCAGCTCCACCATCCGCCGCCACCCCGACCCCCAGCTGGTGCCGTCTGAACTCTGGCCTGTGCTCCTGGAGCAGAATCTCTATGGTCTGCGCTCCTGCCTGGCGAGCCGACCTCCCCTGCGCTGATGCGTCTTGCCCTGGCTCAGACCAATCCTCTCGTGGGGGATCTGGGCGGCAACGCCGCCCAGCTGCTGATGCACAGCCAACGGGCCGCAGCAGCGGGAGCCGATCTGGTGGTGACCCCCGAGCTCTCGCTCTGGGGCTACCCCCCAAGGGATCTGCTGCTGCGCCCCGCCTTGCTTCAGGAGCAAACCCGGGTGCTGGATGCCCTCGCCGCCGACCTGCCGCCGGGGCTGGGGCTGCTGGTGGGCCTGGTGAATCCGATCGCAGGAGCCGAGCTGCCGGCCCTTTACAACGCCGCGGCCCTTGTTCATCAGGGTGTCTGGCGGGTGGTGGCCCACAAACGGCTCTTGCCGAGCTACGACGTCTTCGACGAACGGCGCTACTTCCAGCCGGGAAATCAGGCCTGCCTGCTGGAGTGGCCAGGGGCTGAGCGGGTCTGGCGCCTGGGTCTCACCATCTGCGAAGACCTCTGGGTGGAGGAACGGGTCCAAGGCCGCCGACTGGCCGGTGCCGACCCGATCGCGGAACTCGGGCCCCAGCGCCCTGACCTGCTGCTGAACCTCTCAGCCTCCCCCTTCTCCCAGGGCAAACCGGAACTGCGCCAACGGCTGGCGGCGGCGGCGGCGGCCCGGCTGGGCTGTCCTGTGGTCTACGTGAACCAGGTGGGGGGCAACGACGAGCTGGTCTTCGACGGTTGCAGCTTCGTGATCGATCCCGAGGCCCGGGTGTTGCAGCAGCTGCCCTGCGCCACAGTGGCTCTCGACCTCTGGGAGGCCATACCCCAACAGACAGCGCCGGCTCCGTGGCCCCCAGCCTCACCGGCACCGACCCCGCTGCCGGCGCCCCTCGACCAACTGTTCCGGGTGCTGGTGCTTGGGGTGCGCGATTACGCCCGCAAGTGCGGCTTCGAGCGGGTAGTGCTCGGCCTCAGCGGTGGGATCGATTCAGCCCTGGTGGCCGTCATCGCCGCGGCGGCTTTCGGGCCTGAGCAGGTCCTGGCCCTGCTGATGCCTTCCCCCTACAGCTCCGCCGGATCGCGCCTCGATGCGAGCAACCTCGCCGACCGGCTGGGAATCCCCCACCAGACCCTGGCGATCGAGCCCCTGATGGCAGCTTTTGACGAGGGCCTGGAAGCCGTTCTGCAGGGGGTGCCCCAGGGACTGACCGCCGAGAATCTGCAGTCGCGCATCCGCGGCACCCTGCTGATGGCCGTGGCCAACCAGCAGGGCCGGCTGCTGCTCTCCACCGGCAACAAGTCGGAGCTGGCCGTGGGGTACTGCACCCTCTACGGCGACATGAACGGCGGACTCTCGGTGATCGGCGATCTCTACAAGACCACGGTGTTCCGCCTCTGCCGGTGGCTCGACAGCGACGAAGCCGCCTGCTGCCGTAAGGCCTGTGGCCTCCCCGCCAGCGGTGAACTGATCGGTGACGCCATCCGCTCCAAGCCCCCGAGCGCCGAACTGCGGCCCGACCAGCGCGACAGCGATTCCCTGCCGGACTACGACCAGCTGGATCCCCTGCTCAAGGCCTACATCGAGGAGCTGCGCTCGCCGGAGGAGCTGTTCACCCTGGGGCAGGTGGACCGGGAGCTGGCACGCCGGGTGTATCGGCTGCTGCGCACAGCGGAATTCAAGCGTCGCCAGGCGGCGCCGCTGCTGAAGGTGAGCGGCCGCGCCTTCGGCGGAGGCTGGCGGATGCCCATCGCCGCGGGACCGATCGCGTGAGGGATCACTGCTGAATACGCCTGGAAAGCTGGCGATCGGGCGGCCAGCCCGCCAACCTGGAAGGAGCTTCTCAATGGCATGGCCAGCATGGGCCCGGCGGCACCGATCGCGAGCATCGGTGTTCCCAGGGAGATCAAACGGGACGAACAGCGGGTGGCCCTCAGCCCCGATGGGGTCAGGGAGCTGGTCTCCCAGGGACTTGAGGTGCGCGTCGAGGCCGGAGCGGGCAACGGTGCGGGCATGGAGGATGAAAGCTACGCCGAGGCTGGAGCACGGCTGGTCGACCGCGAGGAGGCCTGGGGCGCCCACCTGGTGGTGAAGGTGAAGGAACCTCAGCCGGAGGAGTTCCCCTTCCTGCGCAGCGATCAGGTGCTGTTCACGTACCTCCACCTGGCCGCCTATCCCGAGGTGGGCCAGGCCCTGCTGGACGCGGGCACCACCGGTGTGGCCTACGAAACTGTTCAGCTCGACAACGGCAACCTGCCGCTGCTGGCGCCGATGAGCGAGATCGCCGGACGGCTGGCCGCCCAGGTGGGCGCCCACCTGCTCGAGAAGCCCCACGGCGGCCGGGGGGTGCTGATGGGCGGCTGCGCTGGAGTGCGGCCGGCACGGGTGATCGTGCTCGGGGCCGGCACCGTGGGCTGGCATGCCGCCAGGGTGGCCGCGGCCATGGATGCGGAGGTGTTCCTGCTGGACCACACGCCCCAGCGCCTGCGCATGCTCGAGCCCCAGCGGATCGGTCGGATGGTCAGCCTGGTGAGCAACAACAGCCTGATCGAGCGGCTGGCGCCCAGTGCCGACCTGGTGGTGGGGGCCGTGCTCACTCCGGGCAGCCGGGCCCCGACCCTGGTGAATGAGGATGTGGTGAAGCGGATGAAACCGGGTTCGGTGATCGTCGACGTGGCCATCGACCAGGGGGGCTGCATCGCCACGAGCCGCGAGACCACCCACACCGAGCCTGTGGTGACCATCCATGGCGTGCAGCACTACGCCGTGGGCAACATGCCCGGGGCCGTGCCCTTCACCTCCACCGAGGCCCTGGTGAGTGTCACCTTGCCCTACATCATGGGCATCGCCGGGCGGGGACTGGTGGAGGCGGTCACCGAGCGGCCCGAGCTGCTCTCCGGACTCAACACGGTGGATGGGGCCGTGTGCCATCCCGGAGTGGCCAAGGCCCTGGGGATGCCGACCCGCCATCCGATGGCCTGTCTGCGCTGAGCTGCTCCAGAGACGGCAGGGGCCGCCGCAGAGCATCGGGCTGCAGCCCTTCGCGCAGGGCCAGCACCATGCCGGCGGCCTCGGCATAGCTGGCTGCGGCGATCGCGCGCAGGCCAAGGTCCTCGGCGCTCACCTTCAGCACCGACTGATTGCCCTCGACGGCGATCAGCGGGATGCTTCGCTCCGCGCAGGCCAGAACGGCCTCACCGCCAAGGGCGCCGGCAGGGGCCACCACGGCACCGATCCGGCTGGGGTGGATCAGCGACTCACCAAGGTGGTCCATCAGGGGCTGCGGCCCGACGGGGAACAGCTGGCTTGCGAGCGGACCCAGGGGAATCAGGTCGGGGGCCCGACTCAGGCCCACCAGAACGCAGGGCAGAAAGGTGTGGCCCAGTTCTTCAGCCGCAGCCAGGGGATCCAGCCGCGGATCCAGAGGCAGGGAGGCCAGGGCCGGAGCATGGGCGCAGGGGAGCCCCAGCTGGTGACTGAGCAGATGACTGATCACCGCTTCTGCACCGGCCAGGGCATCCACGCCGCTGCCCTGGCGGTAGGAGGCCAGCGCAGCACTGCCGGGATCATCCGGGAAGCGGGCCACCACGGCGATGGCGGTGGCACCGGCCCGCTTCAGACGTTCCCCGGCTCTGATCAGGGCATCCGGTCGGCCGAGTCCACCACTGCTCGCCCCGCTGGCCGCCAGCGAAAGGGTCACATCCAGGGGAACGTCGGT
Organism: Synechococcus sp. BSA11S; assembly: GCF_014224355.1. Taxonomy (GTDB): domain Bacteria; phylum Cyanobacteriota; class Cyanobacteriia; order PCC-6307; family Cyanobiaceae; genus Regnicoccus_A. The sequence continues at coordinate 163,296 of NZ_VNWP01000003.1, forward strand.
GCTGAGAACAGGGCCGATCGACAGGCCCAGACTGGCGCGGCAGGCCTCAGCGGCCTGCAGGTGGCGCAGCCTCAGGTCCTGCTCGATGCCCGCATCCAGCAGCAGTCCCACCCGCTGCGCCGCCACCGGGGCCAGGGCCAGATCACCCGCTGCGAAACGATTCAGTCCCCAACCCTCCACGTAATGAATCCGCGGGTCACTCCAGTAGAGGGCCGCCGCGTTGAGGGCATTGGGATGGGTGATCAGGCAGCCTGAGGCCGCTGCCAGCAGCCTGGCGGCGGGCAGGGCATCGCCGGCATAGCCCCCGATGGCGCAGCCGATCCCGGTGGGGATCACCAGCAGGGTGGGCAGAGGCCGGCTCAAGGGAACTGAAGCAGCACCGCTTCGATCCGCAGCCGCCGCGATCCATCTTCGGAGGGCCGCACGGTGGTGATGGCCCAGCGCAGGGGCTCCCCCCGCTCAGCCAGAGCCGCGCGCAACTGGGGCAGCAAGGGACCGGGCGCCGCCAGCAACCAGAAATCGACCGGCTCAAGCCGGGGCCATGAGCTGAAATCAGGGCTCGTCGGGATCTCCGGGTCTGGCACTGGAAGAGGGTTCAGCGCTGGTACTGGCCGAACTGGGCCTCATAGAGCGCATCCTCCTGGCCCGCCACCAGGATCAGATCGCTGCGGGGATAGGACACACAGAGCAGGGCGAAGCCCTCGGCCTGGAGGTCAGCCTTGACTCCCATCGCATCGGGTTGATGCACCTCACCCTGACGGAGGCGGGCCGCACAGGTGGTGCAGACCCCTGAGCAGCAGGAGCTGGGCAAGGGAACACCCGCCGCCTCCGCGGCGGCCAGCACGGTCTGATCAGGCTGGCAGGGGAAGGTGTGAGTCACGCCGTCGAGCTCGGCGGTCACGGTGAAGCTGTCACTCATGGCGTGGTGGAATCGCGGCAGAAAAGCTGTCGCGGTGCGGGGCGGTTGCGTGGGGGTGACCGCCGATCCAGCGGTTCACTGCACCATCTTCCCGGACCGTGGGGCCCCGTCGGGGAGAAGCTCCAACCACTGGCTGGGATGGGGCGCAAGGTATTCGGGCGGCTGGGGCCGGTCGGGCCCGCTGGCCGGCGCCGTCAAGACAAGATCGAAACTGATCGAGAGGCGCAGATCATCGTCGTCTTCACTGGCGAGCACGGCATGGTCCACCCTGGCAGGGAAGAGCACCAGCAGGCCCGCCCGCGGGGCCAGGTCGTGCCAGCCGGCATTGAGGGGATGACCCATGGTGATCGGCCCGTCATGGCCCACGGCGAGTCCGGGAACCAGCTCATTGCTTCGGCCTCCATCGAACAGCCGCAGGCAGCCGCTGCGGCCGCTGCCATCGCCATTGAGGTAGTAGACGGCACTGAGGTGGGCGTTGGGATGGTGGTGACGGCCAACCCCCTGGCCCGGCTCGGCCACGACGGGCCAGCAGCGCTGCAGGTGCAGCCTGACCCGCTCCAGGTCGAACCCGAGAGCGAAAAGATAGTGCTGCGCCTCAAGGCTCACCTGCGACAGCAACCAGGCGAACTCAGGCCGCTGATGGACCTGCCAGACACCATGAAGGTCCCCGGTCCAGGCACAGCCCGGATCCGGGTTGGAGTGATGCCCGCCCCGCAGGGCCAGCACCTGTTGAAGCATCAGGGCTGAGTCGATCGGATCCGGACGCAGTTGCACCTGGGCGACCGCCAGGGGGAACAGGCTGTGGATCTCGCGATCCGGCTCAGGCCATGGCTGTGGCACCACCCACCACTTCGAGGATTTCCTGGGTGATGGCCGCCTGACGGGCCTTGTTGTAGTCAAGGGTCAGGCTCTTGGCCAGGGCCTTGGCGTTGTCGCTGGCGTTGTTCATGGCCGTCATTCGGCTGGCCAGCTCACTGGCCGCCGACTCCTGCAGGGAACGCAGCAGCTGGTTCTCCAGGTAGAGCGGCAGCAGGGCGTTGAGCAGCTGATCCGGGCTCTGCTCGAAGACAAAGTCCGACTGAAGCGCGGGCTCCTGGTTCGGAGCGGTGCCGCGCTCCACGGCCAGGCGACCCTCACGGGTGGTCAGGCGGAAGATCTCGTCGTCGGGACTGGCGACACCCTGGGGATCGAGGGGCAGCAGGGTCTGGGAGACAGGGGCGCTGTTCACCAGGTTGATGAACTTGGTGTACACCATCTCGACACGATCCGTGGAGCCGGAGAGGAACTCGGCGAGCACCTGATCGGCGATGTCACGGGCCTCCTCGGCATTGGGCACCTGGTCGAGCCCGGTGAAGGTGGCCGTGATCGGATACGAACGGTTCTGGAAGTAAGCGATGGCCTTGCGTCCGATCAGCACCAGGGAGATCTCGTAGCCCTTGCCCTTCAATTCAGCGAACCGCTGCTCGGTGCGCTTGATGATGTTGGCGTTGTAGCCACCACACAGACCCCGATCGGCACTGACGGCCAGCAGGGTGATGTGGTGAAGCGGACGCTCCTGCTCGAGCAGGGGGGTGTTGACCACATCTTCGAAGCGCATGCGCGACTGAAGATTCTCGAGCACCCGGGCCAGACGGTCGGCGAAAGGTCTGGATCGGAGCACCTGCTCCTGGGCACGCCGCACCTTGGCGGCTGCCACCAGGCGCATCGCCTCGGTGATCTTGCGCGTGTTCTTGACCGAACTGATCCGGTCGCGGATTTCCTTGAGATTGGCCATGGTGGAGGGACCTCAGGCGGCGGCCAGAAGGGTGGACTTGACTTCGTTGATGGCGTCCTTGAGCATCGACTCGGCCTCCTCGCTGAGCACCTTCTCGCTCTGAACCTTGGCGATGTAATCGGGCTTGTTGCTCTTGAGGTAGTCGCGCAACTCGCGGCAGAACTGTGCCACCTGATCCACGGGCACCTCGTCGATCAGTCCCTTGACACCGGCATACACCACGGCCACCTGCTCAGCCAGGAGCAGCGGGCTGAACTGGGGCTGCTTGAGCAGTTCACGCAGACGCTTGCCACGGCCCAGCTGGGCCTGGGTGGCGGCATCGAGGTCAGAGGCGAACTGGGAGAAGGCGGCCAGTTCATCGAACTGGGCCAGCTCCAGTTTGAGGGTGCCGGCGATCTTCTTGATCGCCTTGGTCTGGGCGGCACCACCCACCCGGCTCACAGAGATGCCAACGTTGATGGCGGGGCGCAGACCGGAGTTGAACAGGTCGGAGCTGAGGAACACCTGGCCATCCGTGATCGAGATCACGTTGGTGGGGATGTAGGCCGAAACGTCGCCGGCCTGGGTTTCGATGATCGGCAGAGCGGTCATGCTGCCCTTGCCCATGGCATCGGAGAGCTTGGCGGCCCGCTCCAGCAGACGGCTGTGGCAGTAGAAGACGTCGCCGGGGTAGGCCTCCCGCCCGGGCGGACGGCGCAGCAGCAGGGACATCTGCCGGTAGGCCTGGGCCTGCTTGGTGAGGTCGTCGTAGACCACGAGAGTGGCCTTGCCTTCGTACATGAAGGACTCGGCAATGGCCGCACCGGTGTAAGGAGCCAGGTATTGCAGAGCCGCGGGCTCGGAGGCACTGGCGGCCACCACCACGGTGTAATCCAGGGCTCCGCGCTCGCGCAGCACTTCGACCACGTTGGCCACTGAGGCCGACTTCTGGCCGATGGCCACATAGACACAGACCACATCCTCACCCTTCTGATTGAGGATGGTGTCGATGGCGATGGCGGTCTTGCCGGTCTGACGGTCGCCGATGATCAGCTCGCGCTGGCCACGACCGATTGGGATCATGGCGTCGATCGCGGTGATGCCGGTCTGCATCGGCTCATGCACCGACTTGCGCTGAATGATGCCGGGGGCCATCGACTCGATCAGGCGGGTCGACGTGGTGGCGATATCACCTTTGCCGTCAATCGCCACCCCCAGGGGGTTGATGACGCGACCCAGCATGGCCTCGCCCACCGGCACCTCAGCGATGCGAGTGGTGGCCTTGACGGTGCTGCCTTCCTGAATCCCAATGCCATCGGTGAGAAGCACGGCGCCGACGTTGTCGTCCTCGAGGTTGAGGGCGATGCCTTCACTGCCGTCGTCGAACTGCACCAGTTCACCGGACATGACCTGCTGCAGGCCATAGATGCGAGCGATGCCGTCACCCACCGACAACACGGTTCCAACGTTGCTGACCGAGACGGACTTGTCGTAGTCCTCGATCTGCTGCTTGAGGATGGCGCTGATCTCGTCGGGGCGGATGGAAACCATGGGTGGAGATCCCCGGATGGGGAGGCGATGGAAGGAAGAAGGGGAAGGCGGAGGGGGAAGGGCTAGCCGGCCTTGGCCAGAGCGAGACCGAGGCGGCGCACCTGGCCGGCCAGGCTGGCGTCGATCACCTGGGAGCCCACGCTGACGACGAAACCACCGATCAGAGCTGGATCGATGTGCAGATCGAATTCCACCTTGTCGGTGCCGGCCACGGCCAGAACCTTGGTGTGAAGGGCCTGCTGCTGCTGCTCACTCAGCGGCGATGCGGAGGTGATCCGGGCGAGGGCGATGCCCCGCTGCTCCCGGTAGAGCCCCAGGAAACGATCCAGCACTGCATCGAAGATGCTGATGCGTTGGCGGTCAGCCAGAAGCTTGAGCAGGTTGAGGAACGTCGGGGTGACGTCCTTCTCGAAGAGGATGACCAGAATGTTCTTCTTGGCCTCAGGCTCGAGAACCGGGGAGGAGAAAGCAGCACGCAGCTCCGGGGAGGCATGCCAGATCTCGAGCAGATCCTTCGCCTCCTTGGCCAGCTGATCAGTTTCCTGGCGCTGGTCAGCCACCTGAAGCAGGGCTTCGGCGTAGGGCGTGGAGATGGAGTTGAGAAGAGGCATCAGGCTTGCCCGAGGCTGTTGATGGATTGATCGATGAACCGAGCCTGAGCTTCGGCATCGAGCTTGCCGGGAAGGGAGGCCAGAGCCTTGTCAACGGCCCGGCGGGCAGCCTCGAGGCGCAGCTGTTCGCTGACGCGGCGAGCCTCCGACTGGAGGTCGGCGACGGCTCCATGCTTGAGGCGGGCCATCTCCTCGACGGTGCGGCGCTCGCTCTCCAGCCGAAGGGCATCGGCACGGGCCTTGGCATCGCTGCGGATCAGCTCGGCCTTCTTCTGAGCCTCGGCCAGGTCTTTCCTGGCCGAGGCCAGTGCAGCAGTGGTGTCCTGAAGGCGTTGCTCGGCATCCTGAAGATCAGAGAGGATCGCCGCCCGCCGTGACTCAAGGATTCCACCGAGCACCTTGGGCAGAAACCAGACCAACGCGGCGATCACGATCGCCAGGTTGATGATGTTGGTTTCGAAGAGATCGAGGTTGAGGCCGAGACCTCCCTCGCTGGCCAGCAAGGCCGGGATCGTGAGGAAGAAACTCATTGAACAGCAAGCAAACGGGTGACGATCAGATCGCCGAGCCGGTCGGCTTCGCCATTGAGGGTGTCTTCAGCCTGCTGGCGCTGGCTGTCGATCTCCCGCCGTGCGGACTCACGGCTGGCGTTGGCTTCAGCCTGGGCCTCGGCCAGGGCGCTGCGGTATAGACGATCCATCTCCTGCTCCGCGTCGACGATCAGGGTCTGGGCCTGCTGACGGGCTTCGCGCAACTGATGGCGCAGATCGGCTTCCAGTCGCTCGGTCTGGGCCAGCTGCTGCTTGGCTTCGGCCCGGCTGGTGGAGATGTAGCTCTCACGCTCCTCGACGGTCTTGCCGACAGGGCGGAAAAAGAGAGCGTTGAGAATGAAGGTGAGGATGACCACCTGGACCGCCATCAGCGGCAGGGTGGCGTCGAGGTCGAACAGACCTCCCTCGGGAGCACCTGCTGCGGCAAGCAGTAGCCAGCTGGTCATGGGGCGGGGTCGCTGGAGGGATCGGGTGGTCCGCACCGGCCTGAGGCCGGAGGGGACGAAATGGAGCGGAAGGCCGAGGGATCGGGGACCGTGGGTTCAGCCTCGGTGCCCCGGTCCTGCCGGGAGGACGATCAGCCGGCGAAGGGATTCGCGAACAGCAGCACCAGTGCCACGACCAGGCCGTAGATGGTGAGCGCTTCCATGAACGCCAGGGACAGCAGCAGGGTGCCGCGGATCTTGCCTTCGGCTTCGGGCTGGCGGGCGATGCCCTCGACAGCTCCCTGGGCAGCACTGCCCTGGCCGATGCCGGGGCCGATGGCGCCGAGGCCGACGGCCAGACCGGCAGCCACAACAGACGCTGCAGAAGTGATGGAATCCATGGTGGAACGTTGGGGATGTGGGGCGCCGGAAGAGCGCGGGATGAACCTGGCGGCTGGGACATCTCCGCTGGGGAGATGGGCCCGGATTGAGACCGGACCTGCGCGCAGGAGATTTAGCAGAACGGCTGACCGGCCCGGAAGGGACCCGTCGGCCCACGGTTAGTCAGTGATGTTCTTCGTGCACCGCTTCACCGATGTAATACGCGGCAAGGGTGGCGAAGATGAGCGCCTGGATGGCACTGGTGAACAGGCCCAGGAACATGGCCGGCAAAGGCACGATCAGTGGCACCAGGAACGCCAGCACGGCCACCACCAGTTCATCGGCAAGGATGTTGCCGAACAGACGGAAGGAGAGCGAGAGAGGTTTGGTGAAATCCTCGACGATCTTGAAAGGAAGCATGATCGGGGTGGGTTCCACGTAGTACTCGAAGTACCGGAAGCCCTTACGGCTCAGTCCTGCATAGAAGTAGGCAAGCGACACCAGCAGAGCCAGGGCGATGGTGGTGTTGATGTCGGCGGTGGGTGCTCCGAGCTCCCCGCTGGGGAGATGGATCAGCTTCCAGGGCACCAGAGCACCACCCCAGTTGCTCACGAAAATGAACAGGAAGAGTGTGCCGATGAAGGGGAGCCAGTCGCGGTAGGCCTTCTCACCGATCTGCTCACGGGACAGGTCACGCAGATAGCCCCAGATGAACTCCAAAAGGTTCTGAACACCCCGAGGATCCCGCTCGAGCTTGCGGGTGCCGGCCACCACAAGGGCGAGCAGCGCACCGATGACCAGCCAGGAACTCAGGAAGACCTGGCCATGAATCTGATAACCACCGACCTGCCAGTAGAGGTGCTGACCCACCTCGAGTTCGGCGAAAGGAAGAAAAAAAGGCAACGGAACCATCGAGGGGTACAGAGGGGCCGCTGAAGCGACGGATGGATTGATCTGGGGACTGGGGATCCTTGATCAGGGGCGGACGAATGCCTGAAGCAGGAGAGCCGGCTTGTAGAGCAGGAATCCGATCAGAGCGGGAAGGATCTCCAGCTGGGGGATGCGCGAGCAGCCCAGCACGAGCACCACCGGAACGAGCAGCTGACCCTTGCCCACCTGCTTGGAGTCGGGACCGATACGCTCAACTCCGCGTGCAAGAAGCCGCAGATAGAGCATGCCTGACACCGCTCCTGCCGAAAGGCTCAGGGCTGTGGTCCGATCGAACAGAAGCGCCGTCACGGGAACAGCGACTACCGAGACGAGCAGCGTGGACAGCAACAGACGCCGTTGAAGGCGGATGTAATCGTCCATGCCGTTGTCCGGCACGTCCACGTCCACCACGGAGGCGGACTCGGCGGTTGGGGCCGGTGGCACCAGAGCAGGAACCACCAGTTCTCTTCCGGCCAGGCCACGCAGCAGGGACGCCCGCAGATCAGAAGCCTCCTGAGGGGACACCTCAGGGGAATCAGGGCCGGCTGGGGTGCCGGATGCGGGAGTGGCCTGCAAGCGCGTCAGCACATTGGAAAAGGCGCGCGGAATCTATCACAAACCTGTTACATCCCAGCCCCAGCGGACGTCCCGGCAGGTGCCAGCAACAACAGGCGACGGCGCCAGAGAGTCCGCGCCACCGTCGCCAGCTGGGTGAGCGACCAGCCCAGGGGCAGCAGACGGATCGGGGTTGACTCGGGCGCCGCCTCCAGGGCCTTCAGCAGCGCCAGCTCCTGATCGTCGAGCTCGATCGGCCGCAGGTCGGGGTCCAGCAATGTGGCCCCCGGCCACCCCCACAGGCAGGGGTTGCGGCGGCCGCTGGCCTCCAGCAGCGACTCCTCCTGCTCCCAGTCGCTGAAGGCAAGGGGGCCACGGCTGAGAAAGAACTCGAAGTGGCTGATGTCGGGGTCGAGGCTTTCCACCAGGGCCCAGCGCTCACGATCGGGAAGGGCCCTGGCTCGCTCAAGCAGCTCTCCCTGCAACAGGCGGGCCGGATCCCAGACCTCGGGATTGGAGAAGCCGGCGAATTCAAGACCGGCACTGGCCACGAAACGGAACAGGCTCTCCAGGTCGTAGCTGGTCTCCTGGGGATGGAGGTACATGTCGGCGAAATTGGCATCCGCCGCGGTGTCGAGGGCCCAGCGCTGTTCGTGGTGGCGCCGCAGGCGGTTGGTCTCGGGCAGTTGCTCGAAGAGTGCACGTCCCAGTCGCAGCCCCTCGCCATCCCCCACCACCTCCAGGGCGGTGAGGGCGCGCTGCACCCGGTGGATCTCCCAGCGACCGCCATCGGCATACAGAAACAGGTGAAGGAGCCCACCCGGCCTGAGCAGCGTGGCCAGCGACCGCAGTCCGGCCTCGGGCTGGCGCAGGTGGTGCAGCACCCCCACCGAATTGATCAGATCGAAGGGGCCTTCCCCATCGAGATCCAGCAGACTTCTGTTCTCCAGGCGCAGCGAGGAGCAGTGCCGGGCGCCGCCGGAGCGGCGCAACCGCTCGCGGGCCAGCTCCAGGGCACCGGGGCTGATGTCGACCGCCAGGATCTCCGCTCCGGGGTTGAGGTGAGCGAGGTAATCGGTGCTCACCCCTGTGCCGCAGCCCGCATCGAGCAGCCGTGGCGGCGGGCCGGGCTCAGGCAGGCGGCCTGTGCAGGCGCTGCTGACGCATGGGTAACACCATCGCCAGTTGTAACCAGGTGGTGGGCCGTCCTGCAGAGGATCCCCGGGGTAGGGGAAGCGGTCGTAGAAGGCGCTCACCGCCGGCGTGGCGGCATCGGCGGGGCCTGGGCTCATCGGCGAATGGATGCGATCCAAGGGGGAGCTTTTCATGGGCCGGGCCCCGGGATGGCGGCAGGCGACGGTCCGCTGCAAACATTTGTTCATGCGAAGCGGGAGGGCAGGAGCTCAGCCGTAACGTGACTTCGCCCGGTACACGCCCGTTCATGACCGTGACCGCCAGCAGCGGCAGCACCAGGGTCAGCCCCCAGCTCTACGACACCCTGCCGCTCTCGAGCGTCCGTCAGGCGGAGCAACAGGATCGTTTTCCTGAGAAGGGTGAGCTTGAGACCCTCCTCACCTTCTATCGGAGCGGCACGGCCCGCGTTGAGGCGGCCCGGCTGATCTCCGCCAATGCCGACGTAATCGTTGCCAAGGCCGCCAACCGCATCTTCGCCGGAGGCACCCCGCTCTCCTACCTCGATGCGCCCCTGACCCCGTTCAACGTGGGTGCTCTGGAGAGCGAAATCCTGGCCAGCGACCAGGTGGCTGCGGCCACCTCCGTGCGCACCTTTGCCCAGGGCAGTGGTGGCACGGGTCTGCTCGGCCGAATTCTGGAAGGCGTGCAGGCCGATGCCGATGTGCGGGTGGTGCTCCCCCCCGGTTTCACCCCGATCAGCGTGGCGCGCTACGGCACCGAGCGCATGCGCAAGTCGCTGCGGGACATGGGCTGGTTCCTTCGCTACGTGGGCTACGCCCTGGTGGCCGGTGATCCCAGCATTCTTGCGGTGAACACCAGGGGGCTTCGGGATGTGCTCGAGAAGGCCTGTTCCCTGGCCGCCACCAACGTGGCCCTTCAGGAAATGCGCGCCGCCGCCGCCAACCTCTTCAGCAAGGAATCGGAGTCGCGTCAGCTCGTCATCGACTGCTTCAACGTGCTGCTCAAGGAGCTGGCGGTTCCCACCCCCTCCGCCCGCCAGCGCCTGGGCAGCCCTGAAAACCAGGGTCTGCAACTCCCTGCCATTTATGCCCTGGCCGCCGAATCCCGCCAGCGCTTCGTGATGAAGCCCGGCCTCTCCGGACGGGAGAAAGCCGAGGTGATCCGCGCCGCCTATCGACAGGTTTTCGAGCGCGACATCGTCAAGGGCTATTCCCAGGTGGTGGCCCCCGTGGAAGCCACCCAGGTGGCCCAGGGCCAACTGCCGATGCGGGAATTCATCCGTGCCCTGGGGCGCAGCAAGGAATACCGGCGCCAGTTCTACGGCCGCTTCTCCAACAGCCGTGTGGTGGAGCTGGCCTTCCGCCATTTCCTTGGCCGAGGCGTGAGCACGATTGAGGAGTTCCGTCGCTACTTCGCCATCGTCAGCCAGCAGGGCTTGCCCGGCCTGGTCGACTCCCTGATCAACACCCAGGAGTATGCCCAGACGTTCGGGGAAGAAACCGTTCCTTACCTGCGCGATCTCGGCGAAGAGGCTCAGGAAAGCGCAGGCTGGGGATCCAATCGCAAACTGTTCCGCTTCAGCGCTCCTTTCGAAGGCGCCCCGCAGTACATCACGCTCTATGCCTCCTACGGCCAACCACTGCCTGACCAGCACGCCTACGGCGGCGGCAACGATCCCCTGGGCCTGACCTACGGAGCCATCTTCCCGTCAGGAACGGCCTCGGTGGCCACCCGGCCGGCCCCCTTCAATTACGACACCCGCAGGATTCTGGTGGGCAACGGCATGGCCGAACCCGGTCAGATGGACAGTCCCCAGTTCCGGGCCTCCGCGCCCCGGCGGGTCGGTCCCAAGGTCGTGAGGTTGCAGCAGATCGCCACAGGTGGTGCCTCGGTGCCCCGCCGCGGCGGCCAGCCCAGCATCCGCGGCACGGAATCCAGCACCCAGGCGGTGATCAGGGCCGTCTACGTGCAGGTGCTCGGGACCACCGGCTACGCGGGTGAGCAGCTGAAGGTGGAAGAGATCAAACTCGAGAACGGCGACATCAGCCTGCGCGAGTTCATTCGCCAGGTGGCTCGTTCTGCCGCCTTCCGCCGCCGTTACTGGTCGAATCTCTACATCACGAAGGCGATCGAAGTGATGCACCGTCGCCTGCTCGGGCGACCCACCTTCGGCCGGCGTGAAATCAACGGCTACTTCGACACGGCAGCTCGCCTGGGTTTCTACGGCGTTGTCGACGCCATCCTCGAGAGCCCCGAGTATCTGGCGGCCTTCGGCGAGGACACCGTCCCCTACGAACGTTTCGTCACCCCCGCCGACCTCAATGCCCGAAGGGTCCCCGCTCTGCGGCGCAGACTCGACCCTTCGGCCATTCCCGACCTCACTCCGGTGACCCGTCCGCAGGTGGCCTCGGGCAGCAGTTTCCGCGGCAGTGGTGACCTCACGCCGCGCAACCTGCCGGACCGCCGTCTGCGCCAGGTGGTCGGGGGCTGGACGGCCCGTTTCGCCGAGGGTGAAGAAGGACCGGCAAAGCCTCAGGGCAGCACACCCCAGAGCCTGCGTCAGCCTCCTGAGCCCAGCCGCCGCTGGAGCGTCTCCCCAACGAAACCCGCCGGCACCCCTTCCAGGGGCTGGAGCGCCAATGTGGGCGACTCAACCGGCGTGACGGCCACCTCCTCCCGCGGAAGGATCGTTGGGGGCTGGAGCGCTCAGGTCAGCGCCAATGGCTTCAGCGCAGCCGTGGCTCCCCAGCCTGGAGCGGCCATGGCCAAGGCCCTTGATGGGGCTCGTCCCCAGGGCTTCAGCCGCCGCCGCAGCCTTGGTCAGCCGGTCATGCTGATGCCCGAAGCCGATGAGGCCTCGCTGCAGCAGGTGATCGAAGCCACCTACCGGCAGCTGCTGAACCGTGTCCCCCTCGCTGCTGAACGCCTCAGCGATGCCGAATCGCAACTGCGTGACGGCCGCTTAGCGGTTTCGGAATTCGTGGCGGTGATCGCCGGGTCCGATCTCTTCCAGCAACGGCTCAACCGGATGGCCCCGCTTCGGGCCGCTTCGGCGGCCTACCTGGCCCTGCTGGGCAGAGCCGCCCAACCCAAGGAAGTCAGCCTCTATCTGGCCACCCGGGGCAAAAAAGGGCAACAGGCCGCCCTCGACGACCTGCTCTCCGGCAAGGAGTACGCCAACCGCTTCGGGCGGGACACCGTGCCCTACCTCAGGGGCATGGGCACCGAAGATGGCATTCCCCTGGCCACGGTGAATCGCACCGCTCTCCTCTATGCCGGGAACGCCGGACTGACGCCTCCCCCACGCGGAGCCATCTGATTGCCTGGTGGATGGATCCACCAGGAGGTGGATCCCCGGATTGTCTTGATCAACCCCGGGCAAAAAAGTCCGGGGATTTTTTAATCAGAACATGATTTCCAAGAACGCATCCTGAATGACGAATTAACCTGGGAAGCCACAGGAAGGCTGCAAAGCGTTAACAAACTACGCAGGCTTCCCTTAGCCGCACGCTCCTCCAGAGTCATTGCCAGCCAAGGGGTTTGGCAAAATCCGACCGCCGTGAAGAACTGTTACCGGCCCCGGGAGGGGTGGCCCCCTCTGCCGCAGAATGACTCGGCGGTCGGCAAGCCTGATCGCCAGCCCACTCTCCCCAGCGAACCGTTGGCGTTCACGTCAACGAAGTGAAGGAGCGAGGGGCATCCCTTACCCACCGGATATCGGTCTCCATTACGGCGACCGCTTGCTTCGAGGCAGAACTGCATGAGCATCGTCTCCAACTCGATCATCAACGCGGACGCCGAAGCCCGCTACCTCAGCCCTGGCGAACTCGACCAGATCAAGTCCTTCGTAGCCGGCGGTCAACGCCGTCTGCGGGTGGCTCAGGTCCTGGGAGAGAGCCGCGAGCGCATCGTGAAGCAGGCCGGCGGCGCCCTCTTTCAGAAGCGACCCGACCTGATCTCTCCCGGAGGCAATGCCTACGGCGAGGAAATGACGGCCACCTGTCTCCGTGACGTCGACTACTACCTGCGCCTGGTGACCTACGGCGTCGTAGCCGGTGACGTCACCCCGATCGAAGAAATCGGCATCATCGGCGCCCGCGAGATGTATCGCGCACTCGGCACTCCCCTGGAGGCCATGGCCGAGGTCGTCCGTGAGCTCAAGAACGCCTCCATGGGGCTGCTCACCGGAGCCGACGCCGAAGAGGCAGGCTTCTACTTCGACTACGTCATCGGCGCCCTCTCCTGAGGCTTCGCCTCTCCTTGCCCCCCGCCTCTTCACAGGACACATGCAAGACGCGATCACCAACGTCATCAACCAGTCCGACGTTCAGGGTCTCTACCTGGACGACTCTTCGATCGGACGGCTGGAGCAGTACTTCTCCAGCGGCGAGCTCCGTGTCCGCGCTGCGGCCACCGTCGGTGCCAACTCGGCAGCGATCATCAAGGAAGCCGTCGCCAAGACCCTGCTCTACTCGGACATCACCCGTCCGGGCGGCAACATGTACACCACTCGTCGCTATGCCGCCTGCATCCGCGACCTGGACTACTACCTTCGCTATGCCACCTACGCCATGCTGGCCGGTGACACTTCGATTCTCGATGAGCGGGTGCTGAACGGGCTCAAGGAGACCTACAACTCCCTGGGTGTGCCCATCGGCGCCACTGTCCAGTCGATCCAGGCCATCAAGGAAGCTGCAGCTTCGCTGGTGGGTCCAGACGCTGGTCGTGAACTCGGCACCTACCTCGACTACATCAGCTCCGGCCTGGGCAACTGATCCCAACCCAACGCCCCACCCGCGAGGATCACCACATGCGCCTGTTCAAGATCACGGCCTGCATTCCCTGCCCTGAAAAGGTCAGGAGTCAGCGGGAACTGCAGAACACCTTCTTCACCAAGTGGGTGCCCTACGAGAGCTGGTTCGCTGAACAGCAGCGGATCATGAAGCAGGGGGGCAAGATTCTCAAGGTTGAGCTCGCCACGGGTCGTCGTCAGATCAACGTCGGCAACTGAAGGCTGAACGGGCTCCGGTGAAGTCCAACACGATCGCCTTGATCCATGGCCTTCACGTCCCAATCCAGCTGAGCCCGGCCCTGGCCGGGCTTTTTTTTGTCCCACCCCCCTTTCCCCAAGCCTGCGTCCACGGCTGAATGGGGAACGGCACGCCCTGCGCCAGTTTTTGCCGGCCACCATGAACCGTCGCTCCAGGAGCCCAGCCAGTCCACGTGCCGGAAACCCGGGAGCAGCAGCGGAGGCGGCCCAGGGGCCGCTGCACCTGGCCTGGGCCCAGTGGCCAGCCGAAGCCAGGTTGCTGCTGGTGATGGTGGCGATCTGGTGCCTGGCTGGGCTGCTGATCCTGGGGTCAGCCAGCTGGTGGGTGGCGGCCCGCGAGAACGGGGATCCCGCCTTCTACATCAAACGCCAGGCGATCTGGTTGATGGCCAGCTGGGGGCTGCTGTGGCTGGCGATGCGCACCTCCCTGCGGCGCTGGCTGCGGTTGGCAGGACCGGCCGTGCTGATCGGCGGCGTGCTGATCGCCGCCACCCTGGTGGCGGGCAGCACGGTCAATGGAGCCAGCCGCTGGCTGGTGCTCGGACCGATCCAGATTCAGCCCTCCGAATTGGTCAAACCCTTCGTGGTGCTGCAGGGGGCCTCCCTCTTCGCCCACTGGAAGCGCATCGGCCTCGATCAGAAAATGCTCTGGCTGGGCACCTTTGCAACCCTGCTGCTGTTGATTCTCAAGCAGCCGAACCTGAGTACGGCCGCCCTGACGGGCCTGCTGCTCTGGTTCATGGCCCTGGCGGCCGGTTTGCCCCTGGTCTCATTGCTGGGCACCGCAGCGGCAGGAGGGGCCCTGGGTTCCGCCAGCATTCTGGTGAATGAATACCAGCGCCTCCGGGTCGTCTCTTTCCTCAACCCCTGGCGGGATCCCCAGGGGGACGGGTATCAGCTGGTGCAGAGCCTGCTGGCGATCGGCTCAGGAGGGGTCCTGGGGGAGGGATTCGGCCTCTCGACCCAGAAGCTGCAATACCTGCCGATCCAGTCGACTGATTTCATCTTCGCGGTCTTCGCCGAGGAGTTCGGCTTCGTGGGCTCGATGGTGGTGGTGCTGTTCCTGATGTTGTTCGGCTTTGTGGGCCTGCGGGTGGCCCTGGGCTGCCGCAGCAATCAGCAGCGCCTCGTGGCCATCGGTGCCACCACCCTGCTGGTGGGCCAGTCGATCCTCAACATCGCTGTGGCCAGCGGATCCATGCCCACCACTGGCCTGCCGCTGCCCATGATCAGCTACGGCGGCAACTCACTGCTCGCCAGCCTGCTCACCGCCGGCCTGCTCATCCGCTGCTCGCTGGAATCCCGCGGCTTAGAGAGTCGGCCGAGCCGCAGCCGCCGCCAACGGGGCGGTGAGGCCCGCGCTGGGGCCGGCCCCGACCCTGCCCCGATAGGCTGAATCTCCCTCCCGAGCGACGGGCCCGCCGCCGTCCGGGACCATCAGGACAAGGATGAACGGCTTCGGCCTGCCCCTTTCGGATTTGGCCCTCTGGAGCGAGCAGCTGCTTCAGAACTCCCTCTCGGCACCCGGTCCTCTCACGGTCACCATGGTGTTCGGTGCCGGCTTGCTCACCAGCCTGGGGCCCTGTTCGCTCTCGCTGCTGCCGATCACGGTGGCGTACATGGCCGGCTTCTCAAGACCGGAAGCGCCGGGGCGGCCCTGGCAGCGCAGCTTCAGTTTCGCGGCGGGAATCGTGGCCGCCCTGGTGGTGCTTGGTGGCACCACCTCCCTGCTTGGGCGGCTCTATGGCCAGGTGCCCGGCTTCATTCCCACCGTGGTGGCCCTGCTGGCGGTGCTGATGGGCCTCAACCTGCTCGGACTGGTGCCCCTCTCCCTGCCGGCGGGTCCTGATCCCGAGCTATGGCGCCAGCGGGTGCCCGCTCCCCTCGCCCCGCTGGCAGCGGGGGCCGCCTTCGGCCTGGCGGCCAGCCCTTGCACCACACCGGTTCTGGCCGTTCTGCTGGCCTGGATTGCCCAGCAGGGTCGCCCGCTGCTGGGCATGCTGCTGCTCACCTGCTTTGGGGCTGGTCAGGTCATTCCCCTGGTGCTGGCGGGGTCAGCCGCGGCCACGATGCCCCGGCTGCTTGCCCTGCGTGAACGCAGCCGCTGGATCCCCCCGATCAGCGGCGCGATTCTGCTCGCCAGCGGTGGTCTCACCCTTCTGGCCCGGCTGCCATGAAGACCCTCAGCCGTCTGGCTGGCTGGATCTCGGATCTGCGCCTGGCCATCGGCCTGCTGCTGGTGATCGCCCTGGCTAGCGGCCTGGGCACGGTCATTCCCCAGCAGGAGGCCGCCGAGGTGTACCACCAGGCTTACGACAGCAAGCCCTGGCTCGGGCTGCTCGATGGCGCCGGGATCCTCAACCTGGAGCTGGATCATGTCTACGCCAGCCGGTGGTTCCTGGCTCTGCTGGCCTGGCTGGGCCTGTCGCTGGTGCTGTGCAGCTGGCGACGCCAGTGGCCCGCCCTGCAGGCTGCCCTGCGTTGGATCGACTACCGCTCTCCCCGCCAGCTGAGCAAGTTGAGCCTGGCCGAATCCCTGCCCAGTGCCCAGCCCATCGCCGACCTCGACGCCCTTGCTCAGCTGCTGGAAAGCCAGCGCTGGCAGCTGAAGACCCAGGGTGATCGGCTGGCGGCCCGACGCGGGATTCTGGGCAGAGTTGGGCCCCTGCTGGTCCATGCCGGTCTGGTGGTGCTGATGGTGGGAGCCTCATGGGGGGCGCTGGCCGGCCAGCGCCTGGAGCGTTTCCTCGCCCCGGGCCACGACCTTCAGCTCCTCAACCAGCGTGGTCAGACCCAGATGACCCTGGCGGTCGACGCGTTCCGGATCGAGCGGGATCCTGCCGGGCGGCCCGAGCAGTTCCGTTCCGAGCTGCGCCTGCTCGATCCCGACGGTGAACCGCTGCAGCACAGCCAGATCAGCGTGAACCATCCCCTGCGCTTCCGGGGAATGACCGTGTACCAAGCCGACTGGTCACTGGCGGCGATCACCGTGCAACTGGGGCGCAGCCCCTTGCTGCAGCTTCCCTTGCGCAGCCTCCCCGAGCTGGGGGAGCAGGTGTGGGGCCTGGCCCTGCCGACCAGGCCGGACGGCTCAGAGCCCGTGCTGCTGGCCCTCAACAGCGAGATGGGACCGGTTGATGTGTACTCGGCCCAGGCCCAGCTGATCGGCCAGATCACCCCTGGGGGCGAGGCCCTGGAGATCGCTGGTCTCCCCCTGAAGGTGGTGGAAGTCATGCCCGCCAGTGGCCTTCTGCTCAAACGGGATCCGGGAGTCCCCCTGGTCTATGGCGGTTTTGCCATTGCGCTGCTGGGCGGCGGCCTGAGCCTGATCGCCACCCGACAGCTCTGGGCCATTGCCGACAGTGATCAAGGCCAGCTGCACGTGGGAGGCCTCTGCAACCGCAACCTCACGGCCCTGGCCAACGAACTGCCACTGTTGCTCGAGCACCTGCGTTCAGGCGCGGGCCTCAGCAGTCCTGCCGCTGGCCGTGGCTGACCCTGATCACGGTGTGCACGTTGCCACGGGGATTGAAATCGGCTTCCAGCTGCATCCAGACCGGCTTGGCGGCGGCCACCAGTTCATCAAGGATTCGGTTGGCCACCTCTTCATGGGAGATGCTGCGGTCGCGCCAGCTGTTGACATAGAGCTTGAGGGCCTTGAGTTCGAGCACGCTCGGTCCTGGCTGATAGATCAGCCGCAGCACAGCGAAATCGGGGTAGCCGGAGAACGGGCACTTGCAGGTGAACTCCGGCAGCTCGATCGACACCTCGTAGGCGCGGCCCCGGCGGGGGTTGTCGAAGCAGATCAGCGGTGCCTCCTCGC
Source organism: Synechococcus sp. BSA11S (assembly GCF_014224355.1). Taxonomy (GTDB): domain Bacteria; phylum Cyanobacteriota; class Cyanobacteriia; order PCC-6307; family Cyanobiaceae; genus Regnicoccus_A. Next base: position 181,000 of record NZ_VNWP01000003.1, read on the forward strand.
TGATCAGTCGCTCTCCGTAGCGCGGGCTGATGGTGCCCTCCTGGGAATCCATGCCGGCTGCGGCGCGACCTGTGGCCGTAGCGGTGGCGGCGGCAGTGGCAGTGGCGGTGCTGGAACTGGAAGGGGATGGCATCGGTGGTGGAAGGAGGAGAGAGGACGTGGCATCGATCGTAGGAACGCTTAATTCGTGAAGATTGCCGAAGGAAGCCCGTTTTTGTTCTCAATGGACAGCTGGACTGGCTAGAAGTAACTTGAAGGACAAAACGTTGGACACCTTTCGGAGAGGTCCCTGGCCCTCCTGTCGGAAGTAGCCCCCGCGAGGCGAAGCAACGCTCCTTCCCACGAAGCGACACCGAGCCCATTGGGCCAGTGAACTCCATCCCTTCGAGGACCCAGTCATGTCCACAGACCAACTTGTCTACCGCGGCGTCCACTACGCCATGCCCCAGCATCAGCAGTTCCCCAGCGTCGAACCGGTGGAGCACGTGTACCGCGGTGTTCACTACCGCGTGCCGCTGAAGCATGAACCCCAGCCGGTCGATGAAACCCTCGATCTTCACTACCGCGGGCACATTTATCACCACCACCACCACCAGCAGGCCCAGCGCGATCTGCAGGAAGGCTGAGGCCCGCCAGCCTGACAGCCCGTAGCAACAGCTACGTCGAAGCCCTGCGCACTCAGGCCTAATGGCCCCAGTGCGCAGGGTCTTCCTTATGGACCTCCTCCTCGCCAGCAGTCATGGCGGCTTTCGCCTCAAGCCCCAGTCAGCTCTGGGGATGGTCTGGCTGCAGACCCACTTCGACGATGCCGTGTGGTCCCATCTGGCCACCGGCAGGGTTCAGGTGAGTCCAAGCTCCGCCGATCGGCTTTGTCAGGATGCCCTGTCCGCAGGGCTCCGGGTCAACCGCATTCCCAACCTTTCCCTTCCTCTCAGCGATCCTTCCTGAGAGACTTGATCCGAACCATTGGAGACTCCATGAAAAAAGTTGAGGCCATCATTCGCCCTTTCAAGCTTGAAGATGTCAAGGTAGCTTTGGTCAATGCCGGCATCGTTGGCATGACGGTGAGTGAGGTCCGCGGCTTCGGCAGACAGAAAGGCCAGGTGGAGCGCTACCGGGGCTCTGAATTCACGGTGGAGTTCCTTCAGAAACTCAAGCTGGAAGTGGTGGTAGACGACGACCGCGTCGACACCGTGGTGACCGCCATCCAGGATGCAGCCCGCACCGGGGAAATCGGAGATGGCAAGATCTTCATCAGTTCCGTGGGCACCGTGATCCGCATCCGCACCGGCGATCGCGATAGCACCGCGATCTGAGTTCGGCGGCCAACCACCGCTTCTGCATCGTCAACCGGAGATCCAAACGGGTCTCCGGTTTTTTGTGCTCAGCCAGCTTGGTTGTTCTCAGCCACCCAGGAGGGTGCGGCTCACCAGGTCACTGATCGATTCCGGTGTCAACGGGTTTCCAGCCTTCAGGTTGCCTGCCAGCGGAGCCTCACCACCTGACTCAGGCATCGAGCACAGCCAGAGCAGGTATTCGTGATTGCCGGCGGGGCCGGTGATCGGGGAAGCGATCAGGCCGCAGGGACGCCAGCCAAGCGCTTCGGCGGCGCTGATCACGGCCGTGATGGCATCAGCATGGGCGACGGGATCGCGCACCACCCCGCCTTTGCCAACCCGCTCGCGACCCACCTCGAACTGGGGTTTCACCAGCAGCACGGCTTCGGCGCCCCTGGGCTGCAGCAGGGCCCGCAGGGCCGGCAGCACCAGGGCCAGGGAGATGAACGAGACGTCGGCCACGGCCAGATCCGGCCAGACATCATCGGGGCCGTAAAGCTGCTCGGGGGTGAGGCGGCGCAGATTGGTGCGCTCGCGCAGCACCACCCGCGGGTCGGTGCGCAGGCTCCAGGCGGTCTGGCCGTAGCCCACATCGATGCCGTAGACCCGCGCGGCGCCGTGCTGGAGAAGGCAGTCGCTGAAGCCGCCGGTGGAGATCCCGCCATCGAGGCAGACGCGGCCCTGAACCTCCAGGGGGAAGGCCTCCAGGGCCGCCACCAGTTTCTCGCCACCGCGGGAGACGAAGCGAGGCGGATGGCTCACCTCGGGCCTCAGCTCCGCCGGCACCTCCTGACCGGGCTTGTCGAGTACCCGGTCGCCGCTGCGCACCCGCCCGGCACGGATCAACTGCTGCGCCTGCTGACGGCTGGCGGCCAGGCCCAGCGCCACCAGATGCTGATCGAGCCGCTGCTTGCCTGCCATCGGGATCCCGTTGGGGTCGACCCATAGATTGACCAGGACGTTGCCACGCGCTGGCCCTTGATCGAGCGTTACACCCTGCCCGAGATGGGCAGCCTCTGGAGCGAAGAGGCGAAGTTCCAGAGCTGGCTGGAGGTGGAGATCGCCGCCTGCGAGGCCAATGCTCAGCTGGGTCGCGTCCCCCAGGAAGCCATGGCCGCCATCCGGGAGCGGGCGCGCTTCGAGGTGCCGCGAATTCTGGAGATCGAGGCGGAAGTGCGCCACGACGTGATCGCCTTCCTCACCAACGTCAATGAACACGTTGGTGAGGCGGGCCGCTACATCCACGTGGGCATGACCAGCTCGGATGTGCTCGACACCGGCCTTGCCCTGCAGCTGAAGGCGTCGGTGGCTGTCCTGCGGCAGGAACTCGATCAGCTGGGGGCCGCCCTGCGCACCCTGGCGGCGGAGCACAAGGACACGGTGATGATCGGACGCTCCCATGCGATCCATGGCGAGCCGATCACCTTCGGCTTCAAGGTGGCGGGCTGGCTGGCGGAAACGGAGCGCAACCGGGAGCGGCTGAAGCGGCTGGCCCAGGTGGTGGCGGTGGGTCAGGTGAGCGGGGCCATGGGCACCTATGCCAACACCGATCCCCGGGTGGAGGCCCTCACCTGCACCAGCCTCGGCCTGGAGCCCGACACCGCCAGCACCCAGGTGATCGCTCGCGATCGCCATGCCGAATACGTGCAGACCCTGGCGCTGGTGGGCACCTCGCTGGAGCGGTTCTCCACCGAGATCCGCAACCTGCAGCGCACCGATGTGCTGGAGGTGGAGGAGAACTTCGCCAAGGGACAGAAGGGAAGCTCGGCGATGCCCCACAAGCGCAATCCGATCCGCAGCGAGCGGATCAGTGGCCTGGCACGGGTGCTGCGCAGCTATACGATCGCGGCCCTGGAGAACGTGGCCCTCTGGCACGAGCGCGACATCAGCCACAGCTCGGTGGAGCGGATGATGCTGCCCGACTGCTCCTGCACGCTGCACTTCATGCTCCGGGAGATGACGGAGGTGGTGAAGGGTCTCGGGGTGTATCCCGAGAACATGAGCCGCAATCTGAACGTGTATGGCGGGGTGGTGTTCAGCCAGCGGGTGCTGCTGGCCCTGGTGGAGAGCGGCCTCAGCCGGGAGGAGGCCTACCGGATCGTGCAGCGCCACGCCCACGACGCCTGGAACCGCGAGGGGGGCGACTTCCGCGCCAACCTGGCCGCCGATCCCGAGGTGAGCGCACGCCTGAGCGAGCCCCAGATGGAGTCCTGCTTCTCCACCGATCTGCACCGCGCCCAGCTGGATGTGATCTGGGAGCGGCTGGGGATCTGAGACTGCCGGGTTGGACCTCCACGGCCCCATCGGCAGGGCCCACCGATCAGAGCGACTGACCAGCCGGGCGCTCCATGGCTGGGGTGGCTGAAGCCGAGGCCAGCAGATCGATCGACTCCGAAACCGGAAAACGGTTGATCGCCTGGAGTGCCTTGCGGGAGGTGGTACGCAGCTGCTCGCTGATCGCTTCGGCGTAGGGCACCTGCGCCAGCAGGTCGACGGTACGGCGCAGGATCCGAACCACATCGCCCTCATCAAGGGACGTGTTGGCGATCACGTCATTCCAGCTGCTGCCGCGGGCCCAGGCATGGACCAGTCCCATCAGCTCGGGCTCCCACCAGGCCGGCACCACCACCTGGGCCCGCTCCTGATGGCGCAGCAGCTCCCGGCGCAGGCCGCTCAGGTCGTGCAGGGCCTCCTCCGAGCGCGGCGGTGGAGGGAAGCCGCTCCAGAGATCAGGGCGGTTGACCTCGGTGCTGATGGCTTCAAACACCGCCGCCAGCTCGGCCGGGTTGAGCTCATCGAGGTGACCGCTCATCAGGGCCAGGCCCAGCCAGAGCTCGTTGTCGCCCCGCAGGGCCGCCACGGTACGGCCCACCTCGGTGGGCTCGAGGCCCTCAGGCCCGGCCAGGGCGCCGAAGGCGCGCAGGATCTCGATCAGGGCCAGGAAGGTGTCCCAGTGGCGATTGGCGCGGTGGTGCAGCAGGCGCTGGCGCTCCTCGATCTCGATGCCCAGTTCCTCCATGCGCCGTCGCTGCTTCTTGAGCTGGCGCCGGTCTCCCCAGCGATGGGCGGGATGCTGTTCCAGCTCCTCCTCCAGCTGCTGCACCAGCTCCGCCTGGCTGCGGACCTCTCCGGCCAGGTCGTACTGGGGGGTGTGCATGTCGTGGCGGCGGGCCATCGACGCCACCGCCAGAGCCAGGCCACCACTGGCGTTGTCGCCATGGCGAATCTCCCCGGCATGCTCCAGCCGGGGTGTCGCGATCGTCTCCACCTGCAGACAGCTGAGCTCGGCATGGAGGCTCACCACCGCATGGCAGGGGACCAGGATCCAGACGTTCTCGTCGGTGAGGCAGAGCAGCAGGGGGAACTGGCCGGAGCCCTTCTGCTTGGCCACGATCACCGCCGGCGTGACCCGCCCCCGCAGCTGGGGGGCCTTGAGGCTGACCAGGGCACCCTCGCTGGCGAACTGCAGCGCCAGGGTGAGCTCGTGGGCCAGGGTCTCCTCGGCCTGCTGCTGAAGGATGCGCTGGATGCGCCGCTCCTCCCGCAGCCGCTCCCGTTGCTTCTCGTAGACCTCGAAGTCCTCCCAGGGGATGTCGGCGGTGGGGCCCGCCAACTGGGCCAGCTGGGCGCGCAGGCCGGCGATCCTGGATTCGTCCTCGGCCAGATCCAGGGTGGCGAGGTAGCGCCCGAAGCTGCGTTCCACCAGCTGCTGGGCCTTGGTGAGGTCGTAGCGCTGCAGCAGGTTCAGCACCATCCCGTAGCTGGGAGTGAACTGGCTCACCAGTGGGTCGGCGGGGCTGGTGGCCAGCGCACCGGCCTCACGCACCCCCTCGAAGCGGCTCTGCACCGTGACGACATAGCCCTGCACATCAAGCCCCCTACGGCCGGCCCGGCCTGCCATCTGCAGGAACTCGCTGCCCATCAGCGGACGATGGCCCCGCTCGGTGCGCTTGGAGAGCGCCGAGATCACCGTGGTGCGGGCCGGCATGTTGATGCCCGCCGCCAGGGTTTCGGTGGCGAAGACCACCTTGATCAGCCCCTGCTGGAACAGCTCCTCGATCAGTTCCTTCCAGGCCGGCAGGACACCGGCATGGTGGGCGGCGATGCCGCGGGTGAGGGCCTCGGCGTGGCCGCCATCGCGCACCGCTTCGGGGGTGGCGGCCACGAAGGCATCAAGCCGCGCCACGATCCTGGCCTGCTCCTGCTCGCTCACCAGGCAGACCCGGCCCAGGTCACGCACCGCCTTGTCACAGCCGCGGCGGCTGAAGATGAAATAGATGGCGGGTAGCATGTCGCGCTCGGCCATCTGGGCCACCACGAAGGGGAGCGGAGCCGCCTCAGGCTGAGGGGGCCTGGGGCTCCGGCCCTTGCGACGTTCGCCCTTGGGGGCCCGCCACACCTTGCAGTTGGGGTGGAGGCCGGTGCCCTGCTCGTTGAGGAGGGGATGCAGGCCCTTGGCGCTGCAGAAACTGAAGGCCAGCGGCACCGGCCGGTGATCGCTGATCACCAGCGTGGTGGGCCCGTGCACCCGCTCGATCCAGTCGGTGAGCTGGCCGGCGTTGGCCACCGTGGCCGAGAGGGCCACCAGCTGCACGGGAGGCGGGCAGTGGATGATCGATTCCTCCCAGACGGTGCCCCGCTGGGAGTCATTCATGTAGTGGCATTCATCGAGCACCACCGCCTCCACATCGGCAAGCGGATCGTCGCCGCGATCCACCTCCGCGTAGAGCATGTTGCGGAAGATCTCGGTGGTCATCACCACGATCGGGGCGTCCCGATTCGTGCTCAGATCGCCGGTCATCAGGCCCACGCGATCGGCGCCGAACTGCTCACGGAAATCGCGCAGTTTCTGGTTGGAGAGAGCCTTGAGCGGAGTGGTGTAGAACACCTTCTGGCCGTGGGCGAGGGCCCGGTGGATGGCGTATTCGCCCACCAGCGTTTTGCCGGAGCCGGTGGGAGCACTCACCACCACCGAATGGCCCTGGTTGAGAGCATCAATCGCCTCCAGCTGGAAGGGATCGAGGGGAAAGGGAAAAAGCTGATCCAGGGCCGGAACATCGACCGGAACCATGGCCCCAAACGCGGCTGGACGCCCCCGAGCCGCCGCCGGATCAGGTGGAGCGTCGGAACCGGCGGTTTGCATCCTCCAATCCTATGGGCTGCTCAGCAAGCAGAGTGGAGGTCTGCAACTGCCCCGGCGGTGCCGCCCGCGTGCCCCCTGATCCGCTCGATACGATCAAGCAGGCTCTGAGCCGGCTCCCCGCCGAGCGGAGACGCTCTCTGCGCACGTTTCGTCCCGGTCCCGAGGCCACCCTGTTGCCTGGCCAGGCTGGCCGACCAGTGGGCCCCCTGCTTGATCTGGCCAGCAACGACTATCTGGGGCTCAGCGCCCACCCCAGCCTGAAGACGGCGGCGATGGCCGCGATCAACGGCGAAGGGGTGGGCTGCGGGGGATCAAGGCTCGTGAGCGGCACGCGTCCTTGCCACGACTCCCTCGAGGCGGCCCTGGCCCACTGGCTGGGGCGTGAGCGGGTGCTGCTCTTCCCCAGCGGCTTTCAGGCCAATCTGGCCGCGGTGCTGGCCCTGGCCGATCGCCGCAGCGACGTGATCGCCGACCGCCTGATCCACCACTCCCTGCTGGTGGGGATCCAGGCCAGCGGCGCCCGCCTGCGCCGGTTTCGGCACAACGATCTGTCCGACCTGCGGCGCCTGCTGGCGCGGGGAGCCCGCAGCGAGCCGGACCGGCGGCGGCTGGTGGTGAGCGAAAGCCTGTTCAGCATGGAAGGCACCAGTCCGGATCTGGCCGGGATCGCCGCGATCTGCCAGGAGTTCGGGGCCCTGCTGCTGGTGGATGAAGCCCACGCCCTGGGGCTGCTGGGCCCGGGGGGACGCGGGCTGGCCTGGGGCTTGACCGGGGTGAGTCTGGTGAGCGGCACCTTTGGCAAGGCTTTCGGGGCCGGTGGCGCCTTCCTCGCCGCCGATGGCCCCGTGGGCGACTGGTTGCTGCAAAGCTCGGGCGCCTTCCGCTACACCACGGCCCTGGCGCCGCCACTGGCCGCCGCGGCCCTGGCGGCACTGAGGCTGCTTGAGGCCGATCCAGGCCAGGGCGCCGCCCTGCACCGGCGCGCGCAGCGCTGGCGGGATGGCCTCGAGGCCGCCGGCTGGCGGCGCCCGCCCGGCGAGGGTCCGGTGCTGCCGCTGCACGTGGGCGACGACGCACTGGCCCTGAGCCTGCAAGGCAGCCTGGAGCAGGCAGGGCTGCTGGGAGTGGCGATCCGCCCACCCACGGTGCCGGAGGGAACCGCGCGCCTGCGGCTGGTGCTGCGCCGCGACCTCCCTAGAGGAAGCCTGGATCGCCTGCTCAACGCTCTGGCCGCCTGGCCCCACGCCCCCTCCCCATGAGCCGCCCTTGCTTCGAGCTGATCGCCATGCACGGCTGGGCCGGCGACAGCCGGGCCTGGCGCCCCTGGCAGCAGGCGGCGACCAGCCGGGGCTGGAGCTGGCAGAGCGGCGAGCGCGGCTACGGCCAGCTGGCGCCCCACACTCCCCGCTGGTTGGAGCTGGGCGGCCCCAGGGCGGTGATCGTGCATTCCCTCGGGTTGCATCTGCTGCCGGCCCCGGTGCTGGCCGAGGCGGAGGCGGTGGTGTTGCTCGCCAGCTTCGGACGCTTCATCCCCACCGGACCCGAGGGGCGGCGCTGGCGGCAGGCCCTGCGCGGCATGGACCGGCGCCTGGGGGCCGGCGACACCACCGCCCTGCTCGAGGAGTTTCTGCGGGAGGCTGCCGCTCCCGCGCCGGTGGAGCTGCTGCCGGAAGGACCCTCGTCGCGGGAGATGCCTGCCGAGGGGGTGGAGAGGCTGCGCCAGGATCTGCTCTTGCTGGAGCAATGCACCGCCGTGCCCTCCGCCTTCCCTGCCGGAGCCCGCACCCTGATCGTGGAGGCCGAGGCCGATCGGATCGTGGCGCCCGAGAGCCGCACGGCCCTGCACCGGGCGCTGCCGGCCGCCGAGCGCTGGGCCCTGCCGGGCATCGGCCACAGCCTGCTGGGCAGCGATCTGGTGGAGCCCGTCCTGACCTGGCTGGAGGACGCCCACTGATGGTTGTGCTCCAGTCCCCCCCCTCGATGGCCCAGCGGGTGCGGGTGGCCTTCAGCCGCAGAGCCCGTCACTACGACGCCGCGGCCAGCCTGCAAAAGGCCGTGGCCTGGCGGCTGGCCCGCCACTGCCGCGACCTGACCCTGCCATCCGGCCCCAGGGCCGATCTGGGGGCTGGAACCGGCCTGCTCAGCAGCGCCCTGGAGCAGCAACGCCCCGGGAGCACCCTGCTGCGGCTCGATGCCTGCGCGGCCCTGCTGGAGCAGGGCGAGGCCCCTGGAGCCAGGCTCCTCTGGGACCTCAACGACGGCCTGCCTGAAAGCCTGGGCGGAGCGGCCCTGCTGGTGTCGAGTTTCGCGCTGCACTGGCTGGAGAATCCCGCAGTCAGCCTGCGCCAGTGGTGCGACGCCCTGGGGCCGGGCGGCTGGCTGGCTCTGGCGGTCCCCACCGCTGGCAGCTTCCCCCAGTGGCGCCAGGCGGCCGCCGCCGCAGGCGTGCCCTGCACCGCCCTCGTCCTGCCCGAGGTGCGGCAGCTGCTGGCTGTGGTGGCGCCACGGCTGGACCTGCGACTGGGAGCACCGCTGCGCTTCAGCCAGAACGGCCCCAGCGGCCGGGCCCTGCTGCAGCGCATGCGGGCTGTGGGGGCCGGCACCACCGCAACCCCACCCCTGGGGGTCGGGGCCTGGCGGCGGATTGAGGCCCACTGGGCCGGGGGGCCGGGCGGCAAGCGCCTGAGCTGGGAGGTGCTGATGCTGCTCGGCCGAAAACCTCAGGGCAGGGCAGAGCGATGACCCGTCTGGTGGTCTGCGGCACCGACACCGATGTGGGCAAGACCGTGGTGAGTGCCCTGCTGGTGCAGGGGCTGAACGCCCACTACTGGAAGCCGGTGCAGTGTGGCCTCGAGGAGGGGGGCGACAGCGCCAGGGTCCAGGCCATGCTCGGGCTCACGCCCGCTGAAGCCACCCGTCGCCTCCTGCCGGAGGCCTACCGCTACACCCATCCGGTCTCCCCCCACTGGGCGGGTGAACTGGAGCAGCGGCCGATCGACCCAGAGCTTCTGAGTCTGCCCCAGGTCAGCGGACCCCTGGTGGTGGAGACCGCCGGCGGACTGCTGGTGCCCCTGCGCCTCGACTGTCTCCAGATCGGTCAGATCCAGCGCTGGGGCTTGCCGGTGCTGCTGGTGGCCCGCAGTGGCCTGGGCACGCTCAACCACACCCTGCTCTCGGTGGAAGCCCTGCGCCGCCGCCGGATCCCCCTGCTGGGGCTGATTCTCAACGGCCCCCCCCACCCCGACAACCCCCGCACCCTCGAGACCCTGAGCGGGGCGCCGGTGCTGGCCTGCCTGCCCCCCCTTCCCCGCCTTGAGCCCGGCACCCTGGCCGCTCAATGGCAGGCGAGCGGACTGGCCCGTAGCCTGGCCGGATGACACGAGGCAATCTGCTGATCAGCGCGTCTGTCGCCCTGCTCTGCGCCGGCATCCTGGTGCTGTTCACCGACGTGGAAATCGGGATGGTGCGCTGGTTCAACTGCGGGCCCTGGGCCACCGAAACGACCCGCCAGGAGAAGTGGTGCCGCTGATGCACCCGGAGGCCATTCCTTGAACTGGCATCCCCATCTCTGGCATCCCACCACCCAGGTGGCCGGGGCCGATCCACCCCTGAGGGCAGTGGCCGGCCGCGGCGCCCTGCTCATGCTCGACGACGGCCGGGAGCTGATCGACGCCATCAGCAGTTGGTGGGTGACCCTGCATGGCCATGGGGAGCCCAGCATCGCCGCGGCTGTAGCCGAGCAGGCCCAGCGTCTGGAACAGGTGATCTTCGCCAACTTCAGCCATCCCCCAGGGGAGCGTCTGGCCGAGCGGCTCAGTGCCATTTCAGGGCTGGAGCGGCTGTTCTTCTCCGACGACGGCTCCACAGCCGTGGAGGTGGCCCTCAAGATCGCCTGGCAGTGGTGGCGCAACCAGGGCTCCGATCGGCGGCAGCTGATCGCCTTTGAGGGCGCCTATCACGGCGACACCTTCGGGGCCATGGCCCTGGGGGAGCGCTCACTGTTCTCGGCCCCCTTCGAGCCGCTGCTCTCCCCGGTGGCGCGGGCCCCCTGGCCCGCCACCTGGTGGGACGATCCCGAGGTGGAAGACAAGGAGGAGGGCGCCCTCGCCCGGCTGGAGCAGCTGCTGGCGGTGCCCACCGCGGCGGTGATCCTCGAACCCCTGGTGCAGGGGGCCAGTGGCATGGCGATGGTGCGGGAGGGTTTCCTGCGCCGGGCAGAGGAGCTGGTGCGCCAGGCCGGCGCCCTGCTGATCGCCGATGAGGTGATGACCGGCTTCGGGCGCACAGGTGACCTGTTCGCCTGCCGACGGGCAGGCATCCGCCCTGATCTGATGGCCCTCTCCAAGGGGCTCACCGGGGGCTTCCTGCCGATGGGAGTCACCCTGGCGAGCGAGCGGATCTACCAGGGCTTCATCAGCGACGATCCCAGCCACACCCTGTACCACGGCCACAGTTTCACGGCCAATCCACTCGGCTGCGCCGCCGCCAACGCCAGCCTGGACCTGCTCCTGCGGCAGCCGGCTCTCCACGCAGGCTTCGAAGCCCGCCACAGGCCCCATCTCCAGGCCCTCCGCGCCCATCCCCTGGTGCGACGGCCGCGGTTGTGCGGCACCATCGCCGCCTTCGACCTGGCCGTGGAACAGCCGGGCTATCTCCACCCCGCCGGCCGCCGGCTGCAGCGTCATGCCCTCGAAGCCGGGGTGTTCCTGCGGCCCCTGGGTCACGTGGTTTATCTCCTGCCGCCGCTCTGCCTCAGCGACAGCCAGCTGGAGCACTGCTACGCCGTGATCCGCTCAGGGCTCGATCAGCTCGCTCAGGGGCCCGCCAGGATCGCCGATTCCACGTCGGCGCGGCTGAGTCCGTAGGGAAACAGACGCACGGTGACGTTGCCCCCTTGCTCCCAGCTCACCTTGAGCTCCTCCACCTCCAGCTCGATCCGGGCATTCCACGTCGGGCGTCTCAGGTCCCAGAGGCAGGGCGTGGCGGGCTCACGGGAGGCGCCGAGATCCCTCAGCCACTGCTCAAGCGCCGGCAGCGGGTGGTTGTACAGAGGCGTCTGGTGTGGGGGCAAGGAACTCATCCCCGGGCAGGCGGTCTAGCGGAGCTCCAGTTTGCCGCTCGATGGGACCAATGGTCCGGGAGCTCACCAGGGGTTGTGTGACCAGTTCCACCCCGCGCCACCAGGCCAGACCCAACCCCAGCACGAGGCTGAAGAGCAGGGCAAGGGCCAACAGCACCAGGGCGAACCATTCCCCACCCGAGAAGGCCCGACGGATCGGGAGCGGCCGCCGGGCAGGCACCGGCCCCGAGATCACAGGTGAAGGCGCCTCAGGAGCGGCCGGGCCGTTGAGGGCCCCGATGCGCTGGATCAGGGCCAGGCGCAGCTGACTGTCGTAGGTGGAGCGGCGCTGGGGATCACCCAGCACCAGGTAGGCCTCCTGCAGCCGGCGGAACTGGTCCTGGGCCTCCGCCACCGGCAGGGTGGTGGTGTCGGGGTGATACCTCTTGCTGAGGGCACGGAAGGCCTGGCGGAGCTCCTGGGGCGTGGCCGTGCTCGGCAGACCGAGCAGGGCATAGAGGGATGGGCCCATGACCGGGTGCTCGCCGCCTGCCACCAACCTCGCGCCATGGTTGGGTGATCCTAGAGAGCTCCTCCATCGGTGCTGCAGGAATGACGGCGGATGCGGCTTCCCGCGATCAACCAGCAGGCCGGGCCTGGGAGGCGATCCCTGCCGATCCGGTGACGGCCGAACTCTGGGACAGCCTGGGCTGGGAGCCCACCCAGGAGCAATTGCAGCTGTTGATGGCCCTGCAGCAGCTCTTGCGTCACTGGAATGCTCGCCTCAACCTCACCCGTCTGGTCGACGGCGACGACTACTGGATCACCCAGGTGTACGACAGCCTCTGGCCCTGGCGTGAACAGCTCAACGGCCCGGGACGGCCGCTGCGCTGCCTCGATGTGGGCCCCGGTGGCGGCTTCCCGGGCCTGGCGCTGGCCATCGCCCTGCCCGCCGCCCGCCTCACCCTGGTGGACTCCGTGGGGCGCAAGGCGGAGGCCCTGAAGGCCATGGCCGCCAGCCTGGGCCTCGGCGAACGGGTCGAGGTGCGCTGGGAGCGAGCGGAAACCACCGGCCGCACCCCGGCCTGCCGCGGCCGCCAGGACTGGGCCATGGCACGGGCCGTGGCGGCCGCACCGGTGGTGGCGGAGTATCTGGTGCCTCTGTTGAAAACCACAGGCCGAGCCCTGCTCTATCGCGGCCAATGGGGTCCGGGGGATCTGCTCGGCCTGCAGCAAGCCGCCAAAACCCTGAATGCCGAGGTGGAGCGGGTGGAGCGGGTGGAGCTGCCGGCGGGGAGGGGTGTGCGTCATGCGGTGCTGCTCAGGCCCCTTGGACCCTGCCCCCCCAGCTACCCCCGGGCGGTGGGACTGCCGGCCAAACAGCCCCTGGCCTGAGAGCAATCACGCATCCGCATCCGCCATCAGACGGCGGGTGCTGGTGCCCCCCAGGCGCTCACGAAGGCCCCGCAGCAGCGAGGGAATCCGCTCGGCCCAGGGGCTGGCCCCCAGCACGGAGAGCAGATCCGCTTCGCTCACCTCCCGGTCGAGGGCATCGGCATTGGCGCCGGGGAACCAGTGGCTTCCCTGGCCCAGCAGGCCATAGCGGGCACGGGCATAACCCTCCAGATCCCAGGCCTCGAGCAGGTTGTGCAGCCAGAGCAGCACTGGCAGGTTGAGCTCCCCGGGGGTGGCCTCCCAGGAGGGGAGACCATCGTTCCAGCTCTCCAGCCAGTGGGCTCCCAGAGCCTCGAGGCGGGCACCCTCCAGCCGCTCCTGCAGCGGGGTCAGCCAACGGTCGGCCTCAGGGAGCAGCGCCACCGCCTGCAGGTGCAGGTCGAGATCGGCCGGGCCTGCGGCTCCCACGCTGATGGTGTGGATCGACTCCTCGCGCAGACAGAACAGATCGTTGAATTCAATCGGGTGAAGCGGCGCACAGAGGCCGCAGATCCGCTCGGAGGGGGTATGGAGATGGCCCCCCTTGTCGGTGGGGCTGATCACGAACACGCCCATGTCGTGGCGGCGGGCGGCCGCCAGGGCCGGGCTGTTGTCCTGACGGATGTAGTACCAGTGCAGGTTGATGTAGTCGAAGGCATCGCTGGCGATCGCCTCCAGGATCAGGGGCAGGGGTGCGTGGGTGGAGAAGCCCACATGGCCGATGCGTCCCTGCTCCTGCCAGCGCCGCACCACCTCCAGGCAACCGCCAGGGCGCAGGGTCTGCTCCAGATGCTCGGGCAGGTTGAGGCCATGGATGCCAAGCAGATCAAGCCGATCGACGCGCAGCCGCTGGAAGCTCAGCTCCAGCTCCGCCTCGAACTGGCCTGGATCATCGTGGGGGGGGACCTTGGTCTGGAGGATGCGCCGCGGATCGAGCACCTCCCGCAGCAGAACCCCCAGTTGCCGCTCCGAACTGCCGTAATGACGGGCGGTTTCGATGTGATGGAACCCGCAGGCCACCGCCTTCTCCAGGGTGGCGCGCAGGTTGGCCTGGCTGTCGGCTGTGATCTCCTCCGCGGGCAGATCGCTCCAGCTCTGCTGGTAGCGCATCCCCCCCAGCGACAACACGGGCATGGCCAGCTCTGTCCGCCCGAAGCGGCGGGTGGGCAGGGGGGTGGCAAGGGCGACCGGTGGCCGGAACCCTGCTGTCCCCGGCGCAGTCATGGCCGCGGCAAGGTGCGCTGAACCCTGGATTGGCTGGGATAACCCAGAGGCAACAGCTCCTGGGAGCGAAGCCGCTGCTCGAGCTGGGGCACCTCTTCGTAGGGCACCCAGTGGATGCAATCGACCGGACAGGTGTCGATCGCCTCCTGGATGGTTTCCGTGCTGTCACCGTCCTGGCGGATCGCCCGGGAACGCCCCCACTGCGGCTCCACCAGAAAGGTGTTCCCGGCCACATGAGCGCAGTAGCGGCAACCGATGCAGACGGCCTCGTCCACCCAGACCGCCTGCTGACGGAGACTGCCACCCAGCAGGGGCTCATGGCCGCTGGGTTCCTCCTGGCAGTGGGCAGGAGCTGCGAACGCCAGGGACGGATCGACCTCAGCCATCCCAGCGGGTGACCACCAGCTCGATCGAGCCATCCAGGCTGGAGGTCTGCTCGCTGACCTGGAAGCCCTCCTGGGCGGAAGCGGCCAGGATCGTGCGCAGGGCATAGCGCTGGGTGATCTGGGAGAGAAAGCGCTCCACCGGGATCGGTTGCTTCCAGAGCTCAAGGTCGGTGACGAGCTCGTAGCTTTCGGTTTCGGCATTCCAGCGGAACCCGATGTCACAGCCGTCGTCCCGGGTGAGGGCCACATCGGCGATCACGGTCTGGCCGCGATAGCCCCGCACCGGCCGCTCGCCCTGCTCAGGGTCATGCCCGAGATCGCGGAGAGCCCCCAGCAGGGCCTGCCGGTCGCGCAGTTCTGTTTTGACGGTACTGAAGTGGGACATCGGAGCGGCCTAAAGGGATCGGTGAATGTCAGGAAGAACGCTGTTGAACGCTCAGGGGGGTGGTCACGGCCTGAGCCGCGGCCTGATAGGCCTCGGAGGTGGATCGACGCTGCTGCAGCGAACCAAGCTGCTGCTCGATCCGCTCGGTGAGCTGCTCGCAGCCAGAGCCCTGGAGTCCTTCCACGAGCTCCTCGACCCGCCCATCGGTGCGAATGCGGAAGCGGATGGTGGTCTGGGCCATCCAGGCTCACTCAGGTGATCGAATGTTAACCAGGTTCCCGAACCACTGAGGGGGCCACCTCAACGGATCAGGCCGTCTTCCACCAAGGTCTGAAGCCGCTCCAGGACAGCCGGACGCTCCAGTTGCTCCAGGGCCACCCGGGCCTCATCCCGCACCGTGGAATCTCCGTCGTGCAGCATCACCGCCACCAGGGTCTCCACCAGCTCCCCCTGGCGCGGATCCACCAGGTGGTCGTAGAGACGCCCGAGCGACCAGGCGCTGTTGCTGCGCACCACGGGCTCCGAATCGATGCGCAGGCTCACGAGCAACTGGGCGGCGGCCTGATCGGCCTTGGCGGCCCCACTGCCGCCCACGTCGGCCAGGGAGCCCGCCGCCCACAGCCGCACGGCCGCGATGTCGTTCTGCAGGGCCCGGATCAGGGGGTTGAGCACGGGGGAGTCGGAGTAATTGCCCAGGCTCCAGGCCACGGCCTTGCGCACGTAGCCGTTGCTGTCGTCCTGCAGCAGGGAGAGCAGGGGAGCCACGGCGCGGGGATCGGGGTTGCGGCCCAGGGCATAGACCGCACTCATCCGCAGGATCGGACAGCTGGCCTCCAGCAGGGGCAGCAGCAGCGGAATCGCGCGGGGATCGCGGTGTTCACAGAAGATGCGCAGCCCCTGCATCCGCTGGTCATGGTCACCGTTGAGCCACTGCAGCCCCAGATCACATTCGGCAGCGATGTCGGCCTCTGCGGGCTCGAGCGCATCGAGGTCTTCAAGTGGATCCCCCAGCAGCTCCTGGGCCAGCTCGCCGGCCAGCAGCTCTGGATCAAAGGCCAGCTCGGCCGGGCCGGAGGGGTAGGGGGGCAGGGATCCCGCGGGATCGGGATTGCGGTGGTCGGTCATGGCCCTCAGCCGATCGGAGCGGGGGCGGCCATGTCACCCGGCAGCCAGATCCTGGCACTCACGGCGAACAGCGCCAGGGCGAACAGCGCCACGATCACCAACGGCAGCAGAACAGTGCGCAGAAAGGAGGTCATCGAAGGGACGCCGCAGGAGTCGTTGGTGAGCCCATCATCTCAACCGAAGCGGCTCAGCGCAGCCGGGCGATCAGGGCTGGTCGGCGCCAGAGCCCCAGGCCACCCAGCACGGCCGCCACCAGGCCGCCCCAGCCCCAGAGCTGCAGGTGCAACAGGAACCCGCCGATGGACAGCAGGGCTCCGAACAGCACGGCGCAGCTCAGCAGCAGCTTGCTGATCAGATCCAGCAGTGTTTCAGCGGGTTCCACGCCGGTGCGCTGGCGCCAGCGGCGCCAGCCCGGCCCGGCCGGCTGCACCTGAACCACGAAGCGCTCGAGCACCTCGGCTGATTCCGGCGGAGTCGACAACAGCACCACCACCCAGAGCACGGCCGTGAGCAAAGTGGTGACCAGAAGCCTCAGCCCGTAGTCCTCCACGCGCAACAGGGGCACGACGGAGGTGGCCATCCCCACCAGAAAACCCCCGACCATGGCGGCCAGCTCGGCCGCGGCATTGATCCGCCACCAGAACCAGCGCAAGACCAGCACCACCCCGGGACCCGTGCCGATGGCGATCACGAGCCGGAACACCGTGCCGATGTTGCTGCTCATCAGCGCCGTGATCACCCCGAGCACCACCAGCAGCACCGAGGCCAGCTGGCCCATGATCAGCAGTTCCCGCTGGCTGGCGGCAGGGCGGATGAAGCGCTGATAGAGGTCGTGGGTGAGGTAGCTGGCCCCCCAGTTCACCGCCGTGCTCACGGTGCTCATGAAGGCCGCCACCAGTGAAACCACCACAAGGCCGAGGGCCACCGGTGGCAGCAGCTTCACCGCCAGCAACGGATAGCTCTGCTCCCAGTCGGTCTGGTCAGGCAGCAGCACCACAGCCGCCAGAGCCACCAGGATCCAGGGCCAGCTGCGCAGCAGGTAGTTGACGCCCAGGAAAACCCAGCTGGCCTTGCGGGCCTCCGCCTCGTTACGGGTGGCCAGCAGGCGCTGAATGAACTCGCCGCCGCCGTCGCTGCGCCGGAAGCTCCACCACTGCAGGGCGATGTAGGCACTGAAGGTGCCCACGCTGATGCCGGTCGTGTCGATCCAGCGCAGCCGCCCCTCCTCCACCTGCCAGGGAACCATCGACAGCAGTTCAGGCCGATCGAGGGCCCGGAGGCTGGTGAGCAAGGCGTCCATCCCACCCGCCGCCTGCACGGCAGCCAGCGACACCGCCACGGCACCGGCGAGGGCCAGCACCAGCTGCAGCAGGTCGGTGACCACCACCGCCCAGAGCCCACCGGCGGCGGTGTAGATCAGCACCAGCAGACCGATCCCCCCCAGCAGCCACAGCCGCTCCTCCGGGGTGGAGGCCAGGCCGAGGGCCTCACTCACTTTGGCCATGGCCAGGAAGGCGTAGCCGATGCCGATGCAATTGATCGGCAAAGCGAACAGAAAAGCCTTGATGCCCCGCAGCCAGGCAGCGGTGGCACCGCCGTAGCGCAACTCCGTGAACGCCGCATCGGTGAGCACGCCACTGCGGCGCCAGAGCGGGGCGAAGACCACAGCCATGGCCACATGGGCCACACCAAAACTCCACCATTCCCAGTTGCCCGCCAGGCCGCGCACGCCCACCAGTCCAGCCACGTAGAGCGGAGTGTCGACAGAAAAGGTGGTGGCCGCCATCGAAGCCCCGGCCATCCAGCCGTTGAGTCGTCGACCCGCCACGAAGTAGTCGTCTTCGGAGTTGTTTCGGCGGGCCAGCCAGAGCCCCACCACCAGGCTCCCCACCAGGTAGGCGATCAGGATCAGCCAGTCGATCAGTTGCACAGGCAGCTCGGGAGAACGGGGGAGCGGCAGAGGCGCTCGGAAGCTGGGGCGATGGGCGGCTCAGCCGGAATGGCGGCGCCTGAGCTGACCGCAGGCCGCATCTTCGTCGAGCCCGCGGCTGGCACGCACGCTCACGGCTCCATGGCGCTCCTGCAAGACCCGCCGGAAGGCCTCGACCCGCTCCGGGCTGGGGCGCTGGAAGTCTTCCTCCTCGATCGGGTTGTAGGGGATCAGGTTCACGTGGCTCTGGAACCCGCGCAACAGGGCCGCGAGGGCCACCGCCTGGCGGGGGTGGTCATTGAGGCCCCCCAGCAGGATGTATTCGAAACTCACGCGCCGGCCGGTGATCTCCACATAGCGGCGGCAGTCGTGGAGCAGCGCCTGAAGGGGATAGGCATGGGCCGTGGGGATCAGCTGCTCGCGCAGGGCCTGGTCAGGGGCGTGCAGGCTCACAGCCAGGGTGAACTGGGCCCGACCGAGCCGCTCGAGGGCCCGTTCGGCCAGGGTGGGCAAGGTGCTGGGCACCCCCACGGTGCTGACCGTGATCCGGCGCTGAGCCATGCCCAGGTCGGTGCAGAGACAGTGAATCGCCGCCAGCACCGAATCGATCGTGAGCAGGGGTTCGCCCATGCCCATGAACACCACATGGCTGGGGCGACGGTCCATCACCTCTCGTACGCTCAGCACCTGATCGACGATTTCGTGAACCGCCAGGGAGCGCTGCAGGCCCCCCTTGCCGGTGGCACAGAAGCGGCAGGCCATGGGGCAGCCCACCTGACTGGACACACAGACCGTGAGGCGATCACGGGAGGGGATGCCCACCGTTTCCAGGGTGAGGCCGTCGGCCGTTCCCAGCAGCAGCTTGGTGGTCCCATCGCTGGCCACACTGCGTCGCAGTTCCCTGGAGCGGCCAAGCGGATCGCCACCGGCTCCGGAGATTTCGTAAGCGAGGCTCTGGCGCCAGGCCTTGGGCAGCACGCTGATCTCGGCCAGGCTGCGGGCACCCTTGGCGTAGATCCAGTCGTGAAGCTGGCGGCCGCGAAAGCCGGGCTGCCCCTGACTAATGGCCCAGGCTTCCAGCTCACCCAGGCCGAGGCCGAGCAAGGGCACGGCCTGGGGCAGGGGGGCCGCGGTGGTCACGACCAGATCAGCAGGCCATGCCCGAGCCAGCGCTCAACGGCCACCAGGGCGATGAACCCAAGCATGGCCAGACGACCATTGAGCCGTTCGGTATGGGTGTGAAAGCCGAAGCGGGGAAGACGCCGCTTCGGAACCAGCGTGGGTTGCAGCAAGGGAATCAGTCCTCCGTGAGTAGACCCTCTTCCTGCAGACCCTCAACGGCTGCGGGATCGGGGATGAGCTCTTCCTCCAGGCCTTCCTCCTGGGTGGGCCTGGCGAAGGCCGCGAAGGAACTGGCGGCCGCCTCGATGCCCCGCTTGCTGCGGACCGCATCCAGCTCGTCCTCGGAAGGATCCTCCAGCACCGCCTTGGTGACAGGAGCCGCGGCGGGCATCTCCACGGTGTAATCGGGGCGGAGGTTGGCCATGCGGCGGTAGCCGCCGGCCTCCTCGTCGAGGATGTCGGGATGGGGACCGGCCTCAGCGCGGAGTTCCTCCTCGAAACCACCGAAGCCTGTGCCGGCCGGGATCAGGCGACCGATGATCACGTTCTCCTTGAGGCCGCGCAACCAGTCACTCTTGCCTTCGATCGCCGCTTCGGTGAGCACCCGGGTGGTCTCCTGGAAGCTGGCGGCGGAGATGAAGCTGTCGGTGTTGAGCGAGGCCTTGGTGATGCCCAGCAGCACCGGGGTGAACTCGGCGGGGGCGCCACCGGTGATGGCCATGGCCTGGTTGACCTGCTCCACCTGACGCAGCTCGATCAGCTCACCGGGAAGAAGGGTGGTGTCGCCGGCATCCTCGATGCGGACCTTGCTGGTCATCTGACGCACGATCACCTCGATGTGCTTGTCATCGATGGTGACGCCCTGGGATTTGTAGACGTTCTGGACCTCCTGCACCATTCGGAACTGCAGCTTGGAGATGGCTTCCTGGGCCGCCTCCATCGAGGGTTTGCGCCCCCTGAGATCGTCGAAGTAGCACTCCAGCAGTTCGTGGGGGTTGATCGGACCATCGGTGAGCATTTCGCCGGCCGTCACCTGCTGACCGTCGTTGACCATCACGTTGCGCCCGAGCAGGATCGGGTACTCGGTGCTGACGTCATCGTGCTCGATCACGGAGACGGTGATCGAGTCGTCGTCGTCGCCCTGCTTGATGTTGACGGTGCCGGATTTGCGGCAGAGCACCGCTGATTCCCGCGGCCGTCGGGCTTCAAGCAGCTCCTCGATGCGGGGGAGACCCTGGACGATATCCCCGGTTTTCTGGCGCTCGAACACCAGCAGCGCCAGGGCATCCCCGCGCTGCACCAGCTCCCCGTCGCGCACGTGCAGCACCGAATCGGGCGAGACCATGTAGGGACGGCCCAGCCGGATGGTGATCACGCTGCCGTCGATGGCCTCGACCTGGCCGCAGCAGGGGGATTCGACGCCGCTGGCAAGGGCCTCGCCATCCACCAGCCGTCGGCCCACGCTCACAGCAAGCTCGGCCCCGGCGGTGTCGAGCGCGATGGTGTCACCCTCGCGCTCGACGATCAGACGACGCACAGGCTCTCCCTCCACGGGATCGGGAAGCTGAACCACGCCGTCCTCCTTGCAGAGGATCTGGGTAGTGGCGACCACATCGCCACTCTTCACGCTGGTGCCGTCCTCCACCTGCAGCTCGGTGTGGGTGGAGCCGTGGCTGGCGTCGGAGAGGGTGTCGCGGCGGACCAGCAGGGTTTCGAGAATCACCAGCTGCAGGCGCTCGATCGTCTTGGCCCGCTTGTCGGGGACCGCCTCCACATCCACCGTCATCTGCGGGGTGGTGTCGAAGGTGTCGAGGATCAGCTGGGTGCGCAGCAGTTCGACACCCTCCACCGACTTGATCAGTTCACCGTCCTTGAAGGTGAGGCGCTGGGTGGCTTTCAGCCCCATGGAGGGGCCGCCGTTCTGCTTGACGCTGGCCAGCTCGGGCAGGTGCGCCTGATCGGGAATGGGGTATTCCTCGACCGGACGGAGCAGCAGGGCACCACCTTCCGGAGTGTCGACGGCTTCGACAAAGACCATGGCGTCGGGGACCAGCCCCGGGGCGATCTCCTCGCCAGGGTTGTGGAGGCGGCCATCTTCGCTGTAGCGGGCGTGGATCTTGCTGTCACTGACAAGATGCAGCGTTCCCGAGCGAACGATGATCTCGCGGAGGATGTCGTTCTTCTGGGTCACGGTCACGATCCCAGCGGTCTGGCTGAAGATGTCCTTGACCACTTCGGTGCCAGCCTCGATCCACTGACCGTCTTCGATCATCAACAGGGAGATGTCCTTGTTGATTTCGTGGGTTTCCTGGGGAATCCAGAGAGCGGTGCCTCCTTTGGACACCTCATAGCCGTTCTTGGCGGAGCGGGCCTTCTTGATCGAGAGACCCGGGGCGTACTTGATCAGCCCCCCGGTCTGGGTGCGGAAACGGTCGTCGGCCAGCTCGGCGATCACCTCACCGCTGCCGATCTTGCTGCCGGGCTGGGTCTTGAGCAGGTAGCGGGTGTTGTCCTTGCCCTCCAGGTGCCAGATCTCTCCGGAATGGGTGGACTGCCCGAGCAGCTTGCAGTCCTTGAGGGTGAGGCTGGCGGTGACGATCTGAACTTCGCGGGAGTCGCCGGTGGAATCACGCAGCCGGACGGAACCGCCGTGCTCGCTGACCAGACGGCTCTCAGCCAGCACCTCGCCGGTGGTCACGGGGGTGTTGCCCCTGACCACGGGCTGGGCATTGGGGGGCAGGTTGTAGACATCTCCCGCCAGCACCCAGAGGCGACCCAGGCGCTGGGCCTTGAGGGTGATGTTGCCCTGACGGTCGGTGACCTCCCTGGGCTGGATGACATCCTCGTAGCGCACCTGGCCCGCCAGGTCGCAGATCACATCCTTGGTGGCCTTCTCCACGCTCTTCTTGACCGCGGCGCCCGCGGAAATCTGAGCCAGGACCATGTCGGCGGGCACAGCATCGCCCGTGGCCACAAACAGCACGGAGCCGGAGGTGATGTCGAGCCGCTGGATCTTGCCCTTGCCGCTGGGTTTCACCTGAAGGGTGAAGTCGGTTTCAGCGAGCTGAGCCTCAACACCATGGGAGGTGCGGTGAGGCCGCACCCGGGCCTTGGCACCGAATTCGACCGTGCCCTCCACCGAGGAACGAACCACGCCGGTTTCTGCCGTGGACACACCACCGGTGTGGAAGGTGCGCATCGTCAGCTGGGTGCCAGGTTCGCCGATTGACTGGGCGGCGATGATGCCCACCGCTTCGCCCAGATCCACCAGCTCATTGTGGGCCAGGGCCCAGCCGTAGCACTTGCGGCAGACCGATCGGGCCGCCTCGCAGGTGAGCGGTGAGCGCACCACAACGGTCTTCACACCAGCGGCCTCAATCCGCCTGGAGAGTTCAGGGTCGATCTGCCCGTCGCGGTCGACCAGCTGGGACCCATCGGAGCCCACCACAGGCTCAGCCGCCAGACGTCCCACCAGCTTGGCGAAGAATCGTCCCTTCTCATCAGCATGGATCGGGATGCCGCGGGTGGTGCCGCAGTCGTCCTCACGCACGATCACGTCCTGGGCGACGTCCACCAGGCGACGGGTGAGGTAGCCGGAGTCGGCGGTGCGCAGGGCCGTGTCCACCAGTCCCTTGCGGGCGCCGTAGGAGGAGATCACGTATTCGGTGACCGTGAGCCCCTCGCGGAAGTTGGTGCGGATCGGCAGGTCGATGATCTCCCCCTGGGGGTTGGCCATCAGGCCGCGCATGCCCACCAGCTGACGCACCTGGGACATGTTCCCCCGGGCGCCGGAGTTGGCCATCATCCAGACCGAGTTGAGCGGGTCGTTCTCGTTGAAGTTCTTCTTGACCTCCTCGACCAGTCGCTCATTGGTTTCGGTCCAGGTGTCGATCACCTTGGTGTGCCGCTCCACCTCGGTGATTTCCCCCAATCGGTAGCGCTCCTCCGTGTCGGTGATCTGCTGCTCGGCTTCCTGGAGCAGACGGGCCTTCTCGAAGGGAATGCGCAGATCTTCCACGGAGATCGAGACCGCGGCCTGGGTGGCGTAGTGGAACCCGAGGTCCTTGAGGTCGTCGGCCATCGAGGCCGTGGCAGCCGTGCCGTGGTGCTTGTAGGACCAGGCCACAAGATTGCGCAGGGCTTTCTTGTCGATCTCCCGGTTGCGGAAACGGGGCGCTTCCTTGCTCAGGGGAGCACGACGGTCCTGGGCGTTGGGCTTGGAGGGGGTGGTGGTCATGACGGCGAGCGAAAAGGAAGACCGAAAAAGGAAACCTGGAGCACCAGGGGAAGATGACGACGTGCTGCAGAAGGTCAGCTCAGCTGGTAGCCACCGCGTCGATGATCGTTCTGTTCATCACCACACGACCCACGGTTGTGAGCAGATAACGGGTGATCAGGGCACCGTCTTCATCGAAACGGTCGCGTCGGTACTTCCACTGTTCGATGCGCGTGCCGTCGCTGAGGGTCTCCTCATGGACGGGGGCCTCACCCTCGTCATCGTCATCGACCTCGCCGTTGAATCGCACCCAGACCCACTCGTGCAGATCGAGGTGATTCTCCTCGAAGGAATTGATCACGTCATTGAGGCCGGCGAAGGTGCGGCTGCGGTCGCCGAAGTCGGGCTTGGATTCCTTGCGATCCACCGCGGTGAGGTAGTAGATGCCCAGCACCATGTCCTGGGAGGGGGTGATGATCGGCTCGCCGGTGGCGGGCGAAAGAATATTGTTGCTGGCCAGCATCAGCATGCGTGCCTCGGTCTGGGCCTCGATCGCCAGAGGCACGTGCACGGCCATCTGGTCACCGTCGAAGTCGGCGTTGAAGGCTGGGCAGACCAGGGGATGAAGCTGAATGGCCCGACCATCCACCAGTTTCGGCTCGAAGGCCTGAATGCCGAGGCGGTGCAGGGTGGGAGCCCGATTGAGCATGATCGGATGGCCTTCGATCACCTCCTGAAGCACCTGCATCACCTCATCATCAGCCCGCTGAATCAGCTTCTTGGCGGCCTTGATGTTGTTGACGATGTTCTGGCGGATCAGCCGGTGAATCACAAATGGCTGGAACAGTTCGATGGCCATTTCCTTGGGAAGGCCACACTGGTGCATCTTCAGCTTGGGGCCCACCACAATCACGGAACGACCGGAGTAGTCGACCCGCTTGCCGAGGAGGTTTTGGCGGAAGCGGCCCTGCTTGCCCTCGATGATGTCGCTGAGCGACTTGAGGGGCCGGTTGTTGGCGCCCACAACGGTGCGTCCGCGGCGGCCGTTGTCGATCAGGGCATCGACCGCCTCCTGCAGCATCCGCTTCTCGTTGCGGACGATGATTTCGGGAGCCAGGATCTCCTGCAGCCGCGCCAGACGGTTGTTGCGGTTGATCACCCGGCGGTAAAGGTCGTTAAGGTCGCTGGTGGCGAAACGGCCGCCGTCGAGCTGCACCATCGGGCGGAGATCGGGGGGGATCACCGGGATGGCATCGAGCACCATCCAGTCGGGCCGCGCATCGGTGGCGATGAAGTTGTCGATCACCCGAAGGCGCTTGATCAGCTTGGCCCGCTTCTGGCCCTTGCTGCCGGCGATATCCTCACGCAACTGCTCGGCAATCTCGGTGAGGTTGAGATCTTCGAGCAGACGCTTGAGCGCTTCAGCCCCGATGCCCACCTCAGGCTCGTTTTCTATCTCTGAATCTTCCGCATAGATCTGGTCCTCGATCTCCAGCCACTCATCCTCTGTGAGGAGTTGCTTGTAGGTGAGGTCCTTGTGGTCGCCCGGCTCGAGCACCACATAGCAGTTGAAGTAAACAATCTGCTCCACATCCCGCAGGGGCATGTCGAGCAGGATGGCCACATAACTGGGGATTCCCTTCAGGTACCACACGTGGGAAACGGGAGCCGCCAGCTTGATGAAGCCCATGCGATGGCGCCGCACCCTGCTTTCGGTGACCTCAACACCGCAACGCTCGCAGACGATGCCGCGGTGACGCACCCGCTTGTACTTGCCGCAATGGCACTCCCAGTCTTTGGAAGGTCCGAAGATCTTCTCGCAGAACAGCCCGTCCATCTCGGGCTTGAGGGTGCGGTAGTTGATCGTTTCGGGCTTGGTGACTTCACCAACAACCTGTCCATTGGGCAGGGTCCGCTGACCCCACTGCATGATCCGCTCCGGCGAGGCCAGGGTGATCTTGACGTAGTCGAAGTGGTTCTCGGTGCGGAGGTTGCTGTTGGTCATGGCCGAAGGGCGCGCGGACGTTGAAAGGAACTGTGAGGCTCAGGAAATGGATTCAATCGTCGTCGTAATCCGCGACGCCGAGGGATTCATAGGTGGGGCGGTTGGGAGTGCTGCGGCGAGGATTGACGTCCTGCATCAGATCAACCTCAGCTCCGTCATCGGTGTAGACAGCGATGTCCAGCCCCAGCGACTGCAATTCGCGCATCAGCACCTTGAAGGACTCCGGTGTACCGGGACGGGGAATCGGCTTGCCCTTGACGATGGCGTTGAGGGCCTCGTTGCGTCCCTGCATGTCGTCGGACTTGACGGTGAGCAGCTCCTGAAGGGTGTAGGCGGCCCCATAGGCCTCGAGGGCCCAGACCTCCATCTCGCCCAGGCGCTGTCCGCCCTGCTGTGCCTTGCCGCCCAGGGGCTGCTGGGTGACCAGCGAGTAAGGGCCGGTGGAGCGCGCGTGGATCTTGTCGTCCACCAGATGGACAAGCTTGAGAATGTGGGCGTAGCCAACGGTGACCGGCTGATCAAACGGTTCGCCCGTGCGTCCGTCGATCAACTGGATCTTGCCGGGATTCTCTGGGTCATAGACCCAGTCTTTACCTGGCTCGCTGGCGGCCTCCTCGAGATACTTCTGAACGGTGTTCTTGGAGGTTTCGTTGCCGTGCATCTCATCGAACGGCACCACCTTGACCCGGCAGCCCAGGTGAGACGCTGCCCAGCCCATCAGGCACTCGAACACCTGACCCACATTCATCCGTGAGGGAACCCCCAGTGGATTGAGGACAATATCGATCGGAGAACCATCCGGCAGGTAAGGCATGTCCTCGCGAGGAAGGATGCGACTGATGATGCCCTTGTTGCCATGACGGCCGGCCATCTTGTCGCCGACCTGAATCTTGCGACGCTGGGCCACATAGACCCGCACGACCATGTTCGCCCCCGGCGGCAGCTCATCCCCCTGCTCGCGGGTGTAGATCCGCACATCCACCACCCGGCCGCGCTCGGTGCTGGGAACCCTCAGGGAATTGTCGCGCACATCGCGGGCCTTCTCACCAAAGATCGCCCGCAGCAGCTTCTCTTCCGGTGGCTGATCCGACTCGCCCTTGGGCGTGACCTTGCCCACCAGGATGTCTCCGGATTCGACATAGGCACCGATCCGGATGATGCCCATCTCATCGAGGTTCCCCAGGCTCTCTTCAGCCACATTGGGAATCTCGCGCGTGATCTCCTCAGGACCGAGCTTGGTCTGGCGGGCTTCGATCTCATACTTCTCGATGTGCACCGAGGTGTAGAGGTCGTCCTGGACGAGGCGCTCACTCACCAGGATGGCATCCTCGTAGTTGTAGCCCTCCCAGGGCATATAGGCAATCAGGACATTCTGGCCCAGAGCGATCTCTCCGCCTTCGCAGGCTGAGCCATTGGCCAGCACCTGGCCGGCGATCACCGGATCGCCCTGGCTGACGATCGGTCTCTGGTTGAGGCAGGTGTCCTGGTTGGAGCGCTGGTACTTCTGGAGATGATGAATGTGATCCGTGTCGTGCTCATCGCGGATCACGATCGCTGTGGCATCCACGAAGGTGACGGTGCCATTGACCCGGGTGATCGGAACCATGCCCGAGTCGCGGGCGACCTGGGTTTCCAGACCGGTTCCCACCAGAGGCCGCTCGGGCCGCAGCAGGGGGACGGCCTGACGTTGCATGTTCGAGCCCATCAGAGCCCTGTTGGCGTCGTCGTGCTCGAGGAAGGGGATCAACGAGGTGGCCACGGAAATCACCTGAACAGGTGAGAGCTGGACG
This sequence comes from Synechococcus sp. BSA11S, assembly GCF_014224355.1. Lineage (GTDB taxonomy): Bacteria > Cyanobacteriota > Cyanobacteriia > PCC-6307 > Cyanobiaceae > Regnicoccus_A. Next base: position 208,156 of record NZ_VNWP01000003.1, read on the forward strand.
TAGTCGACCTGCTCCGGCGGCACCGTCTCGAAGTCCTGGCGGTAGCGGACGGGAATCAGCTCGGCCAGGATGCGACCGTCGGCATCGGTGGCCACATCGCCTGGCGCGACGCGGCACTCGTCTTCGAGGTCGGCGGAGAGATAGATCGGATCACCCTGCTTGTGGACGATGCCCTGCTCCACCTTCCAGAAGGGGGTTTCGATGAAACCGTATTCATTGACGCGGGCGTGGGTGGCCAGCGAACCGATCAGGCCGGCATTGGGACCCTCAGGCGTCTCGATCGGGCAGATGCGCCCGTAGTGGGAGGGGTGAATGTCGCGCACGGCGAAACCAGCCCGCTCGCGGGTGAGGCCACCTGGGCCCAGGGCACTGATGCGCCGCTTGTGGGTGAGTTCCGCCAGAGGGTTGGTCTGGTCCATGAACTGGCTGAGCTGGCTGGAGCCGAAGAACTCCTTGATCGCCGCCACCAGGGGCTTGGGGTTGACCAGCTGCGCGGGGGTGAGCGATTCGGTCTCACCGACCGTCATGCGCTCCTTGATGATCCGCTCCAGCCGGTTGAGGCCGACCCTGACCTGGTTCTGGAGAAGTTCTCCAACCGAGCGCACCCGCCGGTTGCCGAGGTGATCGATGTCGTCGAGGGAGGCCCCGCCCACATCGAGCTCGAGGTTGATCAGATAATCGATGGTGGAGAGCACGTCCTCAGCCGTGAGGGTGCGCACCGCATCGGGGATGGTGAGCCGCAGCTTCTTGTTGATCTTGTAGCGGCCGACACGGCCGAGGTCGTAGCGCTTGGGATCAAAGAAGCGGCTGTGCAGCAGCTGCTGACCACCACTCACGGAAGGAGGTTCGCCGGGACGGAGCTTCTTGTAGAGCTCAAGCAGCGCCTGATCCTCCGATGAGATGCCTTCGTCGTTGGCGGCTTCGATCGACTTGCGGTAGTACTCCGGGTGGCGCAACTTGTCGAGGACATCGTTGTCGGAGAGCCCGATCGCCCGCATCAAAACATGGGCGTTGATTTTGCGGGTTTTGTCGACGCGAACGTGGAGCAGATCGTTCTTGTCGGTTTCGAACTTCAGCCAGGCTCCCCGGTTCGGGATCAGGCTGGCGTTGAAGGTTTTGCGGCCGTTCTTGTCCTGCTCATCCTTGAAATAGACGCCGGGGCTGCGCACGATCTGGTTGACGATCACCCTCTCAGCACCGTTGATGATGAAGGTGCCACGCTCGGTCATCAGCGGCAACTCGCCGATGAAGACTTCCTGCTCCTTGATCTCACCGGTTTCCTTGTTGACCAGCCGGCAGGTGACGTACATCTGCGAGGCAAAGGTGGCGTCGCGACGCTTGGCCTCTTCCACATCGTGACGGGGGCGCTTCAGCCGGTACTCCGTGCCCACGAAATGGAGCTCGAGCTTGCCTGTGTAGTCGGTGATCGGGGAGAAGCTGTCGAGCTCCTCAATCAGACCCTTCTCCAGGAACCACTTGAAACTCGCCCGTTGCACCTCGACCAGATCGGGCAGGTAGGTGACGGTCTTGGCGACCTGAATCGCGCTGCTCATGCGGGGACCTGCAGGAACGGGTGAAAAGGTGGATGGGGTGCGAAGGCGGGAACACGCCTCACGCTCAGGGCTGCCGTAAGGTCAGCCGAAGGCACGGCAGGGCAGCCCCACAGAAGTGGGACGCCCCTGCCGTGTTCACGCTGATGAATCTCGAATCGGAGCTGCCGATCTAGACAATGGAGCTTTCAAGCTGCCAGGCCAATAAAACATCATACACTATTGGCTGAGATGGTCTGAGGAAGGCCGAAAAGGCGTACCGCATTTCCTGTGGACTCCGCCGCCACCTGCCCCAGCGGCTGCTCCCTGAGTTCGGCCACGCGGCTGGCCACTGCCGCCACGAAAGCCGGCTCGTTGCGCTTCCCCCGCCTGGGAACAGGAGCCAGGAAGGGGCAGTCGGTCTCGATCAGGTAACGATCCGCCGGGACCTGACGGGCACAGGCGTGGGTGTCGAGCGCCTTGGGGAAGGTGACCGTTCCGCTGAAGCTGATGTAAAGCCCCAGATCCAGAAAGGCCGCCATCTCCTGAGGAGTGCCGCCCCAGCAGTGCATCACCCCCCGGGGGCAGCGCCCCTCAGCCTGACGCTGGCGCAACTCCTCCAGCATCGGTTCGGCGGCATCCCGGCAATGGACGATCACCGGCAGATCCAGCTCGACCGCCAGATCGAGCTGGGGGCGCAGAACCTCCAACTGGTGCACGAGGTTGGTGTCGCGGAAGAGATCCAGACCAAGCTCCCCGATGGCCACCACCCGCTCGTCATCGAGGGCGGCCTGGCGCAGAACCGCCTGGGTGGTGGGGCCCCAGTGCTCCGTGTCGAGGGGATGCACCCCCACCGAGTAGCGAAGCTCGGGGAAGCGATCGGCCAGACGACGGATCGGGGCGATCTGGGAAGGCTCCACACAGGCATGCAGGAGTGAAACCACGCCGGCCTCACGCCAGCGTTCAGCCACAGCATCGAGATCGGCCTCGAAGGTACTGAACACCACATGGCAGTGGGAATCCACCAGCGCCGAGGGGGTGGGGGCCGCGGAAGGCGAGGGTTTGGCGTGCATCAGGACCGCGCGCCGCTCAGGCGTTGCCGGCAACGGGCTCGATGGCCTGCTTGACGGCTGTGCTGAGACGCGACTTCTGATTGGCTCCGGTGTTGCGGTGGATCACCCCGCGCTTGACGGCCTTGTCAATTTTGCTGTAGGCGGCGTTGAGGCTGGCCTGCACGGCCGTCTTGGTGTCCTCGCCCGGCTCCTGGCTGTAGGCGTTCACGGCCGTGAAGCAGCGCTTCATCAAGGTGCGCACCGCAGCCTTGTAGGTGCGGTTCTGCAGCCAGTTGCGCTCGGCAATCAGGATGCGCTTCTTCGAAGACTTGTTATTGGCCACAGGCGGATTCAGCGCTGATTCAGCAGTTGTCGATCTTACCCTCACAGCCTCACCAGGTGTTCAGCCAGCTCTAGCCTGGGTCGCTGACTCCTCGGCGCCGCTTGCCGCCACCGCCTTCCCCCGTGCCGAACACCCTGAGCAATCCCGCACCAGCCCTGGCCCTCGACATTCTCAAGGACCTCGATGCGGCCGCGGCCAGGCTCGAGAGGATTGCCGGCCGTACCAGCGGCGAGGCCAGCCTTGAGGCAAGCGCCCGCGTGGAGGCCATCCTCGAGCAGGTCAAACGACAGGGCGACCATGCCCTTCTCGAGCTGAGCGAGCGGTTCGACGGCATCCGTCCGGATCCCCTGCGCCTGCCCCGCGAGGAGCTGGCCCGCGCCTGGAAGGAGTGTCCCTCCGACCTGCGCAGCGCCCTGGAGCTGGCCCACAGGCGCATCCTCGATTTCCATCAGCGCCAGAAGCCCAGCGACCTTTCGGTGACCGGCGTGCATGGCGAGAAGCTGGGCCGACGGTGGCGTCCCGTGGCCAAAGCTGGCCTCTACATCCCCGGAGGCCGTGCCTCCTACCCCAGCACCGTGCTGATGAACGCGGTCCCCGCGCGGGTGGCCGGAGTCAAACGCGTGGTGATGGTGACGCCTCCAGGCCCGCAGGGACAACCGGATCCCACGGTGCTGGCAGCCGCCCACCTCGCCGGGGTCGAGGAGGTCTACAGGGTGGGCGGGGCCCAGGCGATCGGCGCGCTGGCCCACGGCACTGAATCCATCCCGCGCGTGGATGTGATCAGCGGCCCCGGCAATCTCTACGTGACCCTGGCCAAGAAAGCCGTTTATGGCCAGGTGGCGATTGACTCCCTGGCCGGCCCCAGTGAAGTGCTGGTGATCGCCGACCAGAGTGCCGATCCGGATCACGTGGCCGCGGATCTGCTGGCCCAGGCCGAGCACGACCCCATGGCGGCGGCGATCCTGCTCACCACCAGCGCGGCCCTGGCGGAGTCCGTCCCCCGGGCCCTTGAGCAGCAACTGCGCCACCACCCCCGCGCCGAGTTGTGCCGGGAAGCTCTGGAAGCCTGGGGGCTGATCGTGGTCTGCCCCTCCCTGGAGGATGCCGCCCGCCTGAGCGACCACTTCGCGCCTGAGCATCTGGAGCTGCTGGTGGAGCGGCCTGAGCCCCTGGCCGGGCGCATCGAGAATGCCGGAGCCATCTTCATCGGCGCCTGGAGCCCCGAAGCCGTGGGTGATTACCTGGCCGGGCCCAACCACACCCTGCCCACCTCAGGCACCGCCCGCTTCTCGGGTGCCCTGAGCGTGGAGACTTTCATGCGCCACACCAGCCTGATCGCCTTCAACCGCCAGGCCCTGGAGGCCACAGGACCTGCAGTGATCACCCTGGCCGAGAGCGAAGGACTCCACAGCCACGCCGATTCGGTGCGTCGCCGGCTCGACTGAGCCGATCAGGCCCGCTCCAGATCCCGCACCCGGGGCTCCCCGTCAACGATCTCGCCCACGAGCACCTGATCGGTGAGCCCCACGAACAAACCGTTCTCCAGCACCCCCGGCAGGTTGTTGATGGCCTGCTCCAGGGCCACCGGATCAGCGATGCCGCCGGCCAGCTTGAGATCGAGCACGAGGTTGCCCTGGTCGGTGACCACCGGGCCCGCCTTGCGCACCGCCATGCGCAGCTCCCCAGCGGCGCCCATCCCCTCCAGTTGAGCCTTCACCTGGCGCCAGGCGCCGGGCAGCACCTCCACCGGCAGCAGGAACTCCAGATTGAGGCGCTTCACCAGCTTGCTGGAATCCACGACCACCACGAAGCGATCGGCCCGGCGGGCCACCAGCTTCTCCTGCACGTGGCAGGCACCGCCTCCTTTGATCAACTGGAAGGCAGGGTCGACCTCATCGGCACCGTCGATCGCCAGGTCGATACGGGAGACGGCATTGAGGCTCTGCAGGGGGATGCCCAGCTCTGCGGCCAGCACCTCGCCCTGGAATGAGGTGGGCACGCCTGTGATCTCGCTGAGCTCACGCCGCTGCAGGCGGGCGCCCAGTTCACGGATCATCAACGCTGCGGTGGAACCGGAGCCGAGCCCGAGCACCATGCCGTCGCGGATCTGATCGACGGCGGCGGTGGCCACAGCCAGCTTCATCCGGTCCTGCAGCTCGGCCATCGGGTTGAAACGAGGGGGTGAGACCGTAGCAAGCTGAAGGCTGAAGGCCTGCGGAATCCAGGTGTCGCCGGGCTGCTCAGGAGGCCCGCGGCAGCGCGGCGGGGCGGATCGAGAGCTGCAGTTCCCGGTTGCCGCGCACCACCTTCAGACGCAGGTCCTCGCCCACCCTGGAGGCCTCGACCCGCTGCAGCAGGGAGGCGGGATCGGCCACGGGCTGATCGGCCGCCGCCACCACCAGGTCACCACGGCGCAGTCCGGCGTTTTCAGCCGGGCTGCCCTGGAGCACCCGCTGAACCAGGGCACCATCGCGCTCCGGCAACTGCAGCACCGCCTCCGGGTCGCGGTTGTTCTCGCGGGCACGGCGGGCCGTGAGCGGCACCAGCTGCAGCCCCAGGTAGGGGTGAACCACATCGGCGCCGGTGCGCAGCTGATCCGCCACGCCCCGGGCCAGGTTGATCGGGATGGCAAAGCCGAGTCCAGCACCCGGGCCGGAGCGAACCAGGGTGTTGATGCCGATCACATCACCGGCCGCATTGATCAGGGGCCCCCCGGAATTGCCCGGGTTGATGGCGGCGTCGGTCTGAATCAGGTCGAGCCGCTTGTCGGCGAAACCGAGGCTGTTGATGTTGCGGTGCAGGCTGCTGACAATGCCGAGGGTGACCGTGCGCTCGAGGCCATAGGGACTGCCCAGAGCGATGGCCCAGTCGCCCACCTCCAGAGATTCGGAATTCCCCAGGGGAGCGGCCTGGAGGCCGCGGGGAGCTTTGATGCGCACCACCGCAAGGTCGGTGACGGGATCAGCACCCACCACGTTGCCATCGAGATGGCGGCCATCAGCCAGGGTGACCTCCACCTGATCGACGCGGTCGACCACATGGGCGTTGGTGAGGACCAGTCCAGCGGCGTCGATCACCACGCCGGAGCCCTGGCCACGCTCGCGGCTGCTGCCGGCGGGGTCGCCGAACAGATCACGCAGCAGCGGATCGAGCATCGCCGGATCGAAGGCCTGACGGGGAACCTCTCGCTCGGTGTCAATGCGAACCACGGCCGGGCTGACCCGGCGGGCTGCCTGGGCCACGAAATTGTGGGCCGGTGCCAACGGAGGTGTCGACGCATCGGCAACAGCTGGGGCAGCGGCAGCGGCAACGGCAGCGGCAACAGGGGCCGCAGCAGACTCGGGCGTGAGCGCCAGGGCCCGAGCGGGCGCCAGGCTCAGGCTGATCACCAGCAGCAGCAGCGCCAACCAGCAGCTCCGATCGACCCGTGCCCGCCATGAACAGGGAGCCGGGGGCAGGAGGTGAAAGTTGGTGAAGCTGGCCATGGAAACGAGATTAGGTGGCTGAATCGGTCGCCGCCGTCTCCGGACAGGGCGACCAGCGCAGCAGCCTGTGGCTCCAGTTGCCATCCCTGTGGAGCTCCAGCAGGCGCCCGCCGGGATCATGGGGACGCCCCAGAGGGCAGGGTTGCACCGCCTCGAAGGCGCAGAGGGTGGACGGGCAAGCCAGGACGGGAATGGCCGGCTCACCTGCCAGAAACCCCTGCCAGTGCTGATGGACGTGGCCGCAGAGCACGATCACCGGTGCGCTGGCCTCGGCGAGGACACCGGCCAGCTGGGCCCCATCCCGCAGCCCGATCGCATCGAAGAGCGGGGAGCCGATCGGCAGCGGCGGATGGTGCACCATCACCAGGGAGGGAGCCTGCCGGCGGAGCAGGCACTGACGCAACCAGGCCAGCTGCGGAGCGCCGAGCCATCCGCCCGCATCGCCGCACCGGTGGCTGGAGAGCAGCAGCAGGCGCCAGGAGCCCATTCGGAGCTCAGCGGGCGCCAGCACGGCCTGACATCCGAGCACCGCCTGCAGCAGGAGCGGGTGATCGTGGTTCCCCGGCAGCAGCGCCAGGGGAAGGCCGGTGGCGGTGAGCAGGGTTCGGAGCTGGACGTAGCCACCCCAGCTCTCGTCCTGACAGAGATCACCGCTGATCAGCAGCAGATCCGGCGGAGCACCAACGGCGTCGAGGGCCTGAAGGAGACTGTGACGCAGTTGCTTGAAGGGGGTACGCCCCCTGTAGCGACCCTGTTGCTGGCGCAGCAGGTGGGGATCGCTGAGCTGCAACACCCTCAGGGGCTCTGAACCGGAGCAGGGAGCCCCTGCATCCGGCTGACTCGGGACCCACTCTTGAAGGGGTCGCAACAGAAGTGGCCACAGATGGGGGCCTTCACACTAAGTTGCCGCAACAGCGCTGCCAGCCCATGGCCTCGATCCCTCCCGGCACCCGTGTGCGATGCGCTCTCTGCCAGGTGGAGATCCAAGGCATGGTGGGCGGAGAGGACCAGGTGCTCTTCAGTCAGGGCGCCCCTGGAACCCGCGCCAAGCTCTGGGCCAGGGTCTGCCAGTACGTCAGGGAACCCCAACGCTGCCTCAACCAGGACCAGGACAAACGGGGCGAGGTCGGCCCCGACGACTTCTACGGCGAAGCCCCCAGCCTGGGCCTGTTCGACGCACCCGGCGGGGCCCAGCCCCCGGCCTGAGCGGGGTCATCCAGACCGGCTTGTAGGGTGAAGGTCATGCCCGGCGGGCATCATCCTGGTTCTCGAGAGCGGCTTTCGGCCGGCCTCGATGGCAGGGGCAGTTCACTGCAGTGGCCGGTCGGGCGTCCGACCCGATTCCACCCCTGCTGGTGCCCCATCCACTGATCCCCGAACTGGAGCGTCTGGTCACCCCGTTGGCGGAGGCTTCCGGCCTCGAGCTGAAGGGGGTCGAGATCCAGGCCCACAGGGTGCCCCTGGCACTGGTGGTCCAGATCCGTCATGCCGATGGTCGGGACGTCAACCTCGATGACTGCGCCGCCTTCAGCGGGGTGCTCGGCGAGGCCATGGAAACGAGCACGCTGATGCCCTCGGCCTATGTTCTGGAGATCAGCAGCCCGGGGATCGGCGAGGAGCTCCTCGAGGACCGTGATTTCCACAGTTTCCGTGGGTTCCCGGTCGCTGTGCGCTTGCGGGATGCCAAAGGCCTGGAGACCACCCGCGAAGGCCTCCTGCTGGAACGGGACGAGGAGCACGTCCAGCTCAACCAGCGCGGCCGCATCCGTCGCCTTTCCCGCGCCGATGTGATCTCCGTCTGCCTGGTCACCCCCAGGGACTGACCCCGTCACTCTCCCCACCCCCTCACCACCACCCCTTCGACCCGATGGCACTCGTTCTCCTCCCCGGTCTGCAGAACCTGATCGAGGACATCAGTGAGGAGAAGAAGCTTCCGACCCAGGTGGTGGAAGCCGCCTTGCGCGAAGCGCTGCTGAAGGGCTACGAGCGCTACCGCCGAACCCTTTATCTCGGCATCAGTGAAGACCCCTTCGAGGAGGACTACTTCAGCAATTTCGATGTGGCCCTCGACCTCGACGAGGAGGGCTACAGGGTGCTGGCCAGCAAGATCATCGTGGAGGAGGTGGAGAGCGACGACCACCAGATCGCCCTCTCCGAAGTGCAGCAGGTGGCCGAGGACGCCCAGATCGGGGACACCGTGGTGCTGGATGTCACCCCCGAGAAAGACGATTTCGGCCGCATGGCCGCCTCCACCACAAAGCAGGTGCTGGCCCAGAAGCTGCGGGATCAGCAGCGCCGGATGATCCAGGAGGAGTTCGCCGATCTGGAGGATCCTGTGCTCACGGCCCGGGTGATCCGCTTCGAGCGCCAGTCGATCATCATGGCCGTCAGTTCCGGTCTGGGCCGGCCGGAGGTGGAAGCGGAGCTGCCTCGCCGCGACCAGCTCCCCAATGACAACTACCGGGCCAACGCCACCTTCAAGGTGTTCCTCAAGGAGGTGAGCGAGGTGCCCCGCCGCGGACCCCAGCTGTTCGTCTCCCGGGCCAATGCCGGTCTGGTGGTGTACCTGTTCGAGAACGAGGTGCCTGAAATTCAGGAGGGCTCAGTGCGGATCGTGGCGGTCGCCCGTGAAGCCAATCCCCCATCTCGGGCCGTTGGCCCTCGCACCAAGGTGGCCGTCGACAGCGTCGAGCGGGAGGTGGACCCCGTGGGCGCCTGCATCGGAGCCCGCGGCTCCCGGATCCAGCAGGTGGTCAACGAGCTGCGGGGCGAGAAGATCGATGTGATCCGCTGGTCGCCCGATCCGGGTCAGTATCTGGCCAATTCCCTCAGCCCCGCCCGCGTGGAGATGGTGCGCCTGGTGGATCCGGAAGGGCAACACGCCCATGTGCTGGTTCCCCCCGACCAGCTCAGTCTGGCGATCGGCCGTGAAGGCCAGAACGTCCGCCTGGCGGCACGTCTCACCGGCTGGAAGATCGACATCAAGAACGCCGCCGAGTACGACCAGGTGAGTGAGGACGCCCGGGCGGCCGAACTGATTGCCCTGCGGGAGGAGGACGAGCGGCAGCAGGCCGAGGCCGAAGCCCGCCTGGCGGTGGAGCAGGCCGCCCGGGCCGAGGAGGATGCCCGCCTGCGGGAGCTGTATCCCCTCCCGGAAGACGAGGAGGGCTACGACAGCTACGACGAAGCTGGGGAACCCGAACCCGAGACTGAGGCTGAAGCGGCCACCGGCACCGAGACAGAACCGGTCGCTGAGACCGAGGTGGCCGCGGCGGAGCCGGTGGCCGAAGCCACCGTGGATGTGCGGTGAGCGAGCGCATCGTGCTGCGGCGCTGCGTATCGTGCCGTGAGCTCCGTGACCGCCGTCTGCTCTGTCGGATCATCCGCCAGAACCGTGACGGTGTGGTTCTCGAGGTTGCCTCCCCCAGGGCCATGGGCCGCTCGGCCTATGTCTGCCCCTCCCCCAGCTGCATCGAGGAAGCCAGGCGGCGCAAACGCCTCCAGCGCTCCCTGCGCTGTCCGGTGTCGGATTCCATCTACACGGCACTGGACCAACGGCTGCGCGAGTCACGCGCTGCAGCCTCTGAGGCAAGATGAACAGTGGCCGCACCGCGCGTGGGGCCCGGCGGCACCCGGTGCCCCGACCGATCGGAGACCTGAATGACCAGCAGCGGCAAAGTCAGAATTTATGAGCTGTCCCGGGACCTGGGCCTGGAGAACAAGGACGTGCTCGACGCCGCCGAGAAGCTGTCCATTGCGGTCAAGAGCCACAGCAGCTCCATCAGCGATGGCGAGGCCGAGCGCATCCGCAGCCTGATCACCACCCACGGCAACGGTGGCAGGGCCACGGAGGCTCAGCCCAGCCGGCCCACCCCTGCGGCCAGCGAGCCCGGCAAAGCCATCCTTTCCCTGAAGAAAGCCGCTCCTGCCGCGCCCACCCCACCGGCTGGTGCCAGCGGAGTGGCCAAGCCCGCCATCACCAAGCCGGCAATCGTCAAGCCCCCCATCGCCAAGCCGGTCTCCAGGCCTGAGATCGTCGCCCAGCCCCCAGCCGGATCAGCGAAGGCCCAGCCGGCGGCGCCCAGAACCTCCGCGCCGAAGCCGGCGGCCCCAACACCTCCCGCCCCCCAGGCGCCGGTCGTGAGGACAGTGGTGCCCCAGGCCAACCGCCAGGCCCCCGGCTCCCCCGCCCCAGCCCGGCCCGGGGCGCCAGCCAAACCCGCCGCTGTGAAAGCCCCGGCCAAACCGGTGGCAGCCCCAGCCCGGCCACCGGCCCCTCCGGTGAGCAAGCCCGAGCCGCCCCAGGTGCGCAAGCCGGAATCGGCTGCCCCAACCAGCCCCAGGCCTGCCACCAGTCCCAGGCCCGTGCCCAGGGGGAGTGCGCCTGCCCCCACCCGGCCTGCCACCTCGCAACGCCCCGGCGCCCCGGCGCCCGTCCGCAATCCCGGCGGCTCCGGGGCCGGGCGGCCTCAGCTGGTGGGTCGCCCCCAGTCCGGCCAGCCCGGCAGCAGCAACCGTCCGGCACCACCGTCGGGACGGCCGGCCCTGAGCCAGAGGCCGGCGGGCGCTCCCCAGCGCCCCACACCCCAGGTGAGCCGTCCCACCCAGGCCCGCAGCCCCCTGGAGCTGGTGGGCAAACCGATCCGCCGGGACGCCGCAGGTCCCGGGAGCACCGGCCGGCCCGGAGCCCCCGTCCGACCCGGCATGCCCCAGGGCATGCGCAAACCGGTGGCACCAGGCGAGCTGATGCAGCTTCAGAAGCCCGGCAGCCGCCCAACCGCCGCCCCACCCCGTCGGCCGGAACGTGGCGAAGGAACGCCTGATGCGAACCGGCCAACGGCCACCCCACCGTCAGCGCCCAGGCGTCCGGCATTCCGCACACCCCAGGCCGCCGGGCCGGGGCGTGCACGACGTCCGGAATGGGACGACAGCGCCAAGCTGGAGGCCCTGCGCAGCAAGTCGCCGCAGAAGCAGCGCCAGAAGGTGCACATCATCGGCGACAACGATGATGCGCTCACCGCCGAAACCGGCGGTTACGCCGGCGAGCACGAGGCGATGGTGCTCCAGGCCAGCCTGGCCCGGCCGGCCAGGCCCCGCACCCGCCCCACCACCCCTGGCGCCAAGCCCGTGGTGGCGATGCGCAAGCGCAAGAAGGAAACCACCCGGCAGCGCCAGCGGCGCCGCGCCATGGAACTGCGTGCCGCTCGGGAAGCCAAGGCCACCCGCCCCGAAATGCTGATCGTGCCGGAGGGAAACCTCACGGTGCAGGAGCTTGCCGACCGCCTGGGCGTGGAGAGCTCCGAGATCATCAAATCCCTGTTCTTCAAGGGGATCATCGCCACGGTCACCCAGACCCTCGATCTCTCCACGATCGAAACGGTCTCCGATGAATTCGGGGTGCCCGTGCTCCAGGACGACGTCGAGGAGGCCGCCAAGAAGACGGTCGAGATGATCGAGGACAGCGATCTCGATCACCTGATCCGTCGCCCACCGGTGGTCACGGTGATGGGCCACGTCGACCACGGCAAAACCAGCCTGCTCGATGCGATCCGCAAGACCCGCGTTGCGGCTGGAGAAGCCGGCGGCATCACCCAGCACATCGGGGCTTATCAGGTCACGATCCCCCATGCCGGGGAGGACCGTCGCATCACCTTCCTCGACACCCCGGGCCACGAAGCGTTCACGGCGATGCGGGCCCGTGGCACCAAGGTCACCGATGTGGCCGTGCTGGTGGTGGCCGCCGACGACGGGGTCAGGCCCCAGACCCTGGAGGCCATCAGCCACGCCAGGGCCGCTGAGGTGCCGATCATCGTGGCGATCAACAAGATCGACAAGGAGGGCGCCCAGCCCGAGCGCGTGAAGCAGGAACTCTCCTCCCTGGAACTGGTCGCCGAAGACTGGGGCGGCACCACGGTGATGGTGCCGGTGAGCGCCATCAAGGGCGAGAACATCGACAAACTGCTGGAGATGATCCTGCTGGTGACCGAGGTGGAGGATCTCCAGGCCAATCCGGATCGCATGGCCAAGGGCACCGTGATCGAGGCCCACCTCGACAAGGCCAAGGGGCCTGTGGCCACGCTGCTGATCCAGAACGGCACCCTCAAGGCCAGCGATGTGGTGGCGGCTGGCCCCGTGCTGGGCAAGGTGCGCGCCATGGTCGACGACACCGGCAAGCGCGTGAAGACGGCAGGTCCGTCGGCAGCCGTGGAGGCCCTGGGCTTCAGCGAAGTTCCCACCGCCGGCGACGAATTCGAGGTGTACACCGACGAGAAGACGGCCCGTGCCGTTGTGGGGGATCGGGCCAATGAAGCCCGCGCCACCCGCCTCGCTCAGCAGATGGCGTCCCGCCGTGTGTCTCTGGCCTCGATGTCGGGTCAGGCCAGTGAGGGGGAACTGAAGGAGCTCAACTTGATCCTCAAGGCCGACGTCCAGGGCAGCGTGGAGGCGATCCTTGGCTCACTCGAGCAGCTGCCCCAGGGCGAAGTGCAGGTGCGCGTGTTGCTCTCCGCCCCTGGCGAGATCACCGAAACCGATGTGGACCTGGCTGCCGCCTCCGGCGCGGTGATCGTGGGCTTCAACACCTCGATGGCCTCCGGTGCGAAGCGGGCCGCCGATGCCAACGGCGTCGATGTCCGCGATTACGACGTGATCTACAAGCTCCTGGAAGACATCCAGCTGGCCATGGAGGGCCTGCTGGAGCCGGAGCTGGTGGAGGAGCCCCTCGGCGAAGCCGAAGTGCGGGCCGTGTTCACGATCGGCAAGAGTGCCGTGGCGGGCTGCTACGTCACCAGCGGCAAGCTGCAACGCAACTGCAAGGTGCGCATCCAGCGCAACAAGCAGGTGGTGTTCGAGGGCGACCTCGATTCCCTGCGTCGCAACAAGGACGACGTCAAGGAGGTGGCCACGGGTTTCGAGTGCGGCATCGGTTGCGATCGCTTTGCCAACTGGCAAGACGGCGATCGCGTCATCGCCTACAAGCTGGTCACCCAACGCCGCACCCTCAGCACCTGATGTGAACCCCCGCAGCGAACCCCTCCTCTGGCTGCAGCTGCTCGCTCTGGCGGCCATCCCGGCGGAGCTGCTGGCCGTGGTCCTGATTCTGGCGGGGGCCGATCCCGGGCCGGTTCCGGCGATCGAGCGGCTGTTGCTCTGGGCCCTCGGAGCCCTGCTGCCGGCTGTGCTGCTCTGGCAGCGGCCAGCCGATTGCTGGTCACTGCTTTTGCTGCAAACACCAGCCCGGGGGAGGCGGGAGGGTCAGCGGCGTCTGAGTGCGCTGCAGTCGCCCCTGGCTGTTCGTCTGCTGGCGGCAGGCTGGGGTCTGCTGCTGCTGCCGGCGATCTGGAGCCTCGACGCCCTCTCCGCCCAGATGGCCGCCATCGCTCCCCTGGCGGAGGCCTCACGGCTGGTCACGATGCTCCTGACCCTGCCCGTTCTGGCCGTTCTGGTCTGGCAGGGCCAGCAGCTGCTCCAGGCCAGCTGGTTGCTCAGCCGCGGAGCTGATCTGGTGGCTGAAACCCCCGCGATGACCCTCGAGGCGCTCGCGAAGGAGCGCTTGAGCCTCGGGCTGCCCCTGCTGCTCCCAGATCCCCTCAGCCTGTCCCAGGACAGCCCACCGCAGTCGGTCGAGAGCAGCTCAGCGGTCGCGCCAGAGGAGCAGGCCGAAGCCGATCAAGGCCCCCAGCTGGATGAGCAGGTCTCCTGAGGGCACCTCTGCGCCTGCGGAGGAGCGCATGGCCATGGCCGCCAGTCCAATTCCTCCCGAGGCCGTCAGGGCAAACCAGAGGGCACGCCGCAGCCCTTTCCAGGGGGCCTTGGCTTCCGCCATCAACCGTTCCCGCAGGTCAGGGTCCAAGGGAGTCGGCTTCGGCCTGGGGAGGGTGGAAGGCATCAGCCGTGGATCGTGCAGAACAGCTCAATGCTAATTTCATTCAGGTGCCGGTGTAGCTCAGTGGTAGAGCAACTGATTCGTAATCAGTAGGTCGTCGGTTCAAGTCCGATCACCGGCTTCAGTTTCATACATCGATCTGAGCCCTTCAGCAGTCAGCTGGCATGAAGTGCCCACCAGCGGCTTGCTAAGTTGCAGGCCTGAACAACCTGATGGGACAGCACATCCAAAGTATCGGAGAACATTCTGATTCGATCACCAAGCCGCTCTTCTCTACGACCTCGGCTAAGACAGTCGATCGCTCGAGTAGTAATTCCCCCCGCCATGAAAGCCAGGCCAGCCGGCGCTCAACAAGGAAACGCTGAACACAGTCCGAGAAGGACTTCCCCCATGGCGTGAACACGAACGGCATCAGGCAGGCACCAGCACGCAACGGCACCTTGGGTGGCTGTCGGCAGGAATCGACGGCTGATCAGCTACGCCAGACGATGGTGGAACAGAACTGGCGACAGTCGCCATGGCCACCCAGCGGACAGCACGATTGGCCTTGGAGTATGAGGTGAGCCCACCGGCCACTGCCGCCCTGCCACGCCCGTCTCCTCCCGATCAGGCCCAGGCCAGCCCGCAACCCACCGAGGTACTGGCGGGCTCGATCGAGCGCGTCACCTTCCACAACGCCGAGAACGGCTTCTGCGTGCTGCGCATCAAGGCACGCGGCCACCGCGACCTGGTGACGGTGGTGGGTCATGCCGCCGAGATCAGCGCCGGCGAATGGGTGACGGTGAGCGGCAGCTGGGTGAACAGCCGCGAACACGGCCAGCAGTTCAAGGCCTCCTTCCTCAGGGCCTCCGCGCCCACCACCGCCGAGGGCATCGAGAAGTACCTGGGCTCAGGAATGATCCGCGGCATCGGCCCGATCTATGCCAGCAAGCTTGTGGCGGTCTTCGGGGAGGAGGTGTTCGAGGTGATCGAGCAGGCCCCGGAGCGCCTGCGGGAGGTGCCCGGCATCGGCCCGGTGCGGGGCCAGCGGATCAGCCAGGCCTGGGCCGATCAGAAGGTGGTGCGCGAGATCATGGTCTTCCTGCACAGCCATGGCGTCGGCACCGCCCGGGCCGTGCGCATCTTCAAGACGTACGGGAACGAGGCCGTGCAGGTTATGGCCGAGAACCCCTACCGCCTGGCGCGCGACATCCGCGGCATCGGCTTCCGCACCGCCGATGCGATTGCCAGACGGCTGGGTATCGAACCCGAGGCGATGATCCGCCTGCGCGCTGGAATCAGCTACGCCCTGCTGGAGGCCAGTGGTCAGGGCCACTGCGGTCTGCCCACCGCCGAGCTGCTCAAGCTGGCCGGTGAGCTGCTGGCGGTGGAGAGCGGCCTGATCCAGAGCGCCCTGGATCAGGAGCTGAGCGAGGGCTCCGTGATGGCCGACACCCTGGGCGGAGACGAGGCCATCTTCCTTTCGAATTTGCACCGTGATGAGCGGCGCATCGCGGCTGCACTCCAGGAGCTTGCGCAAGGCCGCACGCCCTGGGGAGGCATCGAGGCCAGCAAGGCGATTCCCTGGGTGGAGCAACGCCTTGGCCTTGAGCTGGCCGCCAGCCAGAAGGCTGCGCTGGAAGAGGCCCTCTCCAGCAAGGTGCTGGTGATCACCGGCGGGCCGGGGGTGGGGAAAACCACCCTGATCAACGCCATCCTGCGCATCCTGGCGGCCAAGAAGCTGCGCATCCTGCTCTGCGCCCCCACCGGCCGTGCCGCCAAGCGGATGGCTGAAACCACAGGGCTGGAGGCGAAAACGATCCACCGGCTGCTGGAGTTCGACCCGGCGGCCTTCGGCTTCAAGCGCAAGGCCGAGCTGCCGCTGGAAGCCGATCTGCTGGTGGTGGATGAAACCTCGATGGTGGATGTGCCCTTGATGGCCTCCCTTCTGGACGCCCTCCCACCCGAGGCTGCCCTGCTGCTGGTGGGCGATGTGGACCAACTGCCCTCGGTGGGGCCAGGCCAGGTACTGGCCGATCTGATCAACAGCGGCGCCCTGCCGGTGGCCCGGCTCACGGAGGTGTTCCGCCAGGCGGCGTCCAGCCGCATCATCACCACCGCCCACACGATCAATGCGGGCACCATCCCAGATCTGCGACCGCCGCCGGCTGATGCCACCACCGACTTCTACTTCCTTCCCGCCGAGACACCCGAGCAGGCGGTGGCGTTGATCCTCAAGGTGGTGGGTGAGCGCATCCCGGCCCGCTTTGGCCTCGATCCGATCGCCCAGGTGCAGGTGCTCTGCCCGATGGCCCGCGGAGGCTGCGGCTCACGCTCGTTGAACGTGGAGCTGCAGCAACTGCTCAACCCCGACCCCACCGAGCAGGTGGAGCGTTTCGGCTGGCGGTTCTCACCGGCCGACAAGGTGATGCAGGTGGCCAACGACTACGAGAAGAATGTGTTCAACGGCGATGTCGGCACCGTGGAAACGATCGACGCCGAGGCCAGTGAACTGGTGGTGCGCTTTGACGGGCGTGAGGTGACCTACGGCTGGGGTGAACTCGACAACCTTGTTCCCGCCTATGCCTGCACGATCCACAAGAGCCAGGGAAGCGAATACCCCGCCGTGGTGATCCCTTTGCTTACCCAGCACTACGCGATGCTGCAGCGCAATCTGGTGTACACCGGCATCACCCGTGGCAAGCAACTGGTGGTGCTGGTGGGCCAGAAGAAAGCCCTGGCAATGGCCGTGAATAACCACCTGGGCCGCAGGCGGTACACCAAGCTGGCGGAATGGCTCAGCTGAGCGATAGCGGTCAGGACGATCGAGCTGCTCTGCCCCAAACCATCCACCAGGGGCGGCGGGGCGGCCTGGCATGGCTGCCATCGCAGAGCGGGTAGCGGTGGGAGTGACCACAGCCGCAGACCATCACCGTGCAGGCTTGCTCGAGATGCAATTCGCGGAACAGCCGGCCGGTGCCCAGGTGGGCACCATCACAGAACCAGCCATGGCGGCTGCGACCGCAGCTACAGAGCTGGTGCACGCCGGCCGGCAGCTCCAGGGGAATCGGTCCTGCCGGAGACGGAGCAGGTTCAGCCATGGCATTCGCAGCCGCAGCCGGCATGGCAGTGCTCGCCGTTGGGATGTCCCGTGGCGCAGGCGTCGCTGCAGAAGAGCACGGTGCCGCTGCGGACCGCTGAGTCCGCCTGGACCGTGCAGTGACAGCCTGGGCAGGCGCACTGGAGCGCGGCTGGTTTCTCCAGGGTGGTGGTCATGGCCTCTCCTTGTTCAGGGCAGTGGGAACCAGTCTGGAGCCTCCGGAGCTCGGGAGGGCCTGCCTGCCGTGCCGGCAGGGCGGGCCAGGGAGGCTATGGATGAATCAGAGGCCTCAAGCGGGGCGCCCTTCTTCATGGAGCCGCTCAGGCATCGGTTGGAGCCATGCCTGTCTTGGTTGCTCACAGGTAGCAGCAAAAATGGGGCTACCGGGTGCTGTGCTCCGGCGCGGGAGACGGTGCTCCAGCAGGTCGACACTGAGCAGAATTCGCTGACGGGTCGGTCACTGGTCAACCTGCCTCGGAGCCGGTAGCGTCCGACGCAATTGGCCGGGTGGATGAATGCCGTTTCACGCTGTTTCTCCCGGTCGATCCATCCCCCTGCTGCTTGGTGCAACCCTGGCCCTTGGGGGCACTGCCTGGCTGGCTCCCGCTGCTCAAGCCAATCAAGCGAGCCGATCCCACGTGCTCACGGCCATCCGCCAGGTATGGCCCGCTGCGCACCACGAGTCGGCGATCCGGCTGGCACGCCTGGAGAGCGGCCTATCCCCCACCGCCCGTGGCTGTGCCGGGGCCTGCCTCGGGCTGTTCCAGATCCACTACACGGCCCACCGTCGGTTGATGGCCACAATGGGCATCCACTCGCCTGACCAGCTGCTGGATCCGATCGTCAACAGCACCGTGGCCTATCGCCTCTTTCGCCAGTCGGGTTGGAGGCCCTGGGGCGGTCAGCCATGAGCACTCGGATCACCGATCGATATCAGGCGGTTTCCGCAACGCCATCAGCTCGTTGTGTGTGTTCTCACCAGATCATTCAGCGATCACAAGTTTGAGAATGGGGCCGGCATGGTTAAGGGCAAGGCCTACACCGCCCTGCTCAATCTCAAGACAGGTGAAGAGTTCGAGATCAAGCTTGACTGCAAGCAGATCCGGTTGGTGCCTGTGGGTGAGGTTAACGAGGAGGAGTGAGGACTTCTGGATGGAGGAGCGTTCATGACACAACGAACCGTGCTGCGCCTGGGGGATCCACGTCTGCGAAAGATGTCCCTCCCCGTCACCAGGTTTGGAACACCTGATCTGCTTGCTTTGATCACGGATCTGCGGGACACCATGGCGGCACGTGATGGGGCGGGCCTGGCCGCTCCGCAAATCGCCGTACCGCTGCGAGTGGTGATCTTTGGAATCACCGTCAACCCACGCTATCCGGATGCGCACCCGATACCAGAAACGGTGCTGATCAATCCGGAGATCACCCCGATCGAGAAGGAACGCGATTTCGGCTGGGAGGGGTGTCTCAGTGTGCCGGGCCTGCGAGGACAGGTGAGTCGCTGGAGGCGGGTTCATTACCGAGGCTTCGATTCAGAGGGCCATCTGATCGAACGATCAGTGGATGGGTTCCACGCCCGTGTGGTCCAGCACGAGTGCGACCATCTCGATGGCGTGCTCTTTCCTGATCGACTTGAGGACACCCGGGCCTTTGGCTTCACGGATGAGCTTGAAGCCTCTGGTCTGTTGCCTGGCGTCGTATGAGCAATTCCCGAGAAATCGCGGGGAACTCTCCCCCTGCTTGGCACCATCAAGCTGTCAGGCCGCAAGCGGTGGCTTTTGGGCAGGCAGCCCCTCTGTTCGGCCAGCGAGGATAAGCGCCGGAGCAGAGGGTTCCTATTCCGGGTGGTGCTTAACGCTCCAGCTCAGCACGGGGCCGGCAATCCGACGCTGGTGCGGGTGACACCGCTCCGAGCCGCCGGGATGTTGAACAAGGCTCCGCGGCCGCACACCGCGATTGAACTCAGTCCGCTCTGGGCAAAGCCAAAGCGCAGAGGGTCGAGGTAGCCCGAGTGGCCGACGCACAAACCCACCGACCGCAGGGTTGTTCGGGTACCTCGCACTCCACCGAGCGGGAGAGTTCATCCCCTGCCGCCAGCACCGGCTGGGCCTTGTCCTTGAGCTCGGCGGCGGCCTCCTCCAGGGTGGTGTTCTTGTTACTGGCCACTCGGCTCACCTCGGAGCGGAAGGCTTTCAACTGGTCCTGGAACGCCTTCGTTCCCAGCTGCTCCAGTTTCTGCTCGGACCCCTCCAGGTTTGCAATGGCCGTGCTCAGGCCCAGCAGGCAGGCAGCAGCGAGCAGTGAAGAGCGCATGGGCGAAAAAGTCCCCACGAACAGGAACCACGTCCCGGCAGCGGCATCTCGCTGGCTCGAAGCCTGCGGTGAACCTGGACGAGGATGTGACGCCAAACAAAAAGCCCCTGCCGAAGCAGGGGCTTTCATTGTGGTGATGCAGATGGCGGGTCCGGGTGGACCCACCGGCCGCATCAGCCGATCGCAGGAGCGGTCAGCGCCACGGGAGTGGCTTCAGCAGAAGCCAGGTCCAGCGGGAAGTTGTGAGCATTGCGCTCGTGCATCACTTCCATGCCCAGACCAGCGCGGTTCAGCACATCAGCCCAGGTGTTGATCACGCGGCCCTGGCCGTCGAGGATCGACTGGTTGAAGTTGAAACCGTTCAGGTTGAAGGCCATCGTGCTCACGCCGAGGGCGGTGAACCAGATGCCGATCACAGGCCAGGCAGCCAGGAAGAAGTGCAGGCTGCGGCTGTTGTTGAAGGAGGCGTACTGGAAGATCAGGCGACCGAAGTAACCGTGGGCAGCCACGATGTTGTAGGTCTCTTCTTCCTGGCCGAACTTGTAACCGTAGTTCTGGCTCTCGCTCTCGGTGGTTTCACGCACCAGGGAGGAGGTCACCAGCGAACCGTGCATAGCGGAGAACAGGGAGCCACCGAACACACCGGCCACACCCAGCATGTGGAAGGGATGCATCAGGATGTTGTGCTCAGCCTGGAACACCAGCATGTAGTTGAAGGTGCCGGAGATGCCGAGGGGCATGCCGTCGGAGAAGGAACCCTGACCGAAGGGGTAGATCAGGAACACAGCCGAGGCAGCGGCCACGGGGGCGCTGTAGGCCACGCAGATCCAGGGGCGCATGCCGAGGCGGTAGGAGAGTTCCCACTCGCGGCCCATGTAGCAGAAGACGCCGATCAGGAAGTGGAAGATCACCAGCTGGTAGGGACCGCCGTTGTACAGCCACTCATCGAGGCTGGCGGCTTCCCAGATCGGGTAGAAGTGCAGGCCGATGGCGTTGCTCGAAGGAACAACGGCGCCGGAGATGATGTTGTTGCCGTAGAGGAGGGAGCCGGCAACGGGCTCACGGATGCCGTCGATGTCGACGGGAGGAGCAGCGACGAAGGCCACGATGAAGCAGATCGTGGCAGCCAGCAGGGTGGGGATCATCAGCACACCGAACCAACCGACGTAGAGACGGTTGTTGGTGGAGGTGACCCACTCGCAGAACTGGCTCCAGGCAGACGCGCCCTGGCGCTGCTGAAGGGTGGTGGTCATGAGAGCGAGGTAAGAGGCCCCCGGAGGGGTCGGTTAGGTAGGACGAAGTGCCGGAGCGGGAAACCCGTCCGGTGGGCCCGAAAGCCCTTCGCCTGACACAATGTAACAGACCATTGCAGGATGTGTGAAGCGCTTAAGGTTTGCTTCCGCTGGGGGGCGGGCGCGAAAGCCGATCCAGCAGGCCGCCGAGTTGTGTCGCCTTCGACACGCCCTGAGGGAAATCCGTACCAATGAACACCAGGGCGACTTAAGATTCTCTTCAGCTCCTTCGAGAAGGCGACCCATGGTTCTGATCTGCTGGGATCTGAGCGGTAACCGCTCCACCGAAACCGTGCCCGTCTGCCATGCGCGCCAGCGACGTCTCCAACTGGAGCGCCTCGGTGCCGTCATCTACTGGAGCGAACGACTGGTCAACGCCTGAGGCTGTTGCTAGGTGTTCGGAGCCCCCATGCGATCCGCCGCTGCGATGCCCTTGCGTTCACGCGCCTCCAGACCATTTCTCATCGGCGGTCTGGGTCTGCTGGCCCTTGGCCTGGCCGGCTGCCCCAGCACTCCCTCCAAGGAGAGTCAACGGCTGGACCAACTGGAGCAGCGTCTCCAGCAGGTTGAGCAGCGCCTGGCCAGTCCGGCGAGGCCCGACCCCGCCGACCCCGCCGGCAAGCCTCCAGCCGGCGTGGTCAAGTCGCTGACCTTCCGCATGGACAGCGCGGACGACAGGCTGCGCATCTACTGGGCCGACGGCAGCTCGACGGACCTGCCCTGCACCAAGGAACAGGGAACCTGGGCCTGTGGCTGATCTGGACACGGGCCGCCCCTGAGCAGGGCCGAACCGATCCATCGTTGCCGCTTCCACGGAACCTTTCCGTGGTCCTGTCGATGCATCCCCGTCATGCGCCCACTTCTTGTCCTTTCGGCCTGTCTGGCCGTCGTGGCAGCCAGGCCATGCCTGGCTCAGGACAGCTATGAGCTCTTCCCCTTCACCCGCCAGCGGGCCACCAACGTGGCGCGCATGTACGCCGAGCGGCTCAATGGAGGCCTGGGCACCTACAGGCCGGATGCCTGCATGTACAACCGAGGCGGCGGCGACTGCCTGGTCAAGGGCGATGCCGAGGGCTACATCTTCCGCTTTCTCGGGGGGCCTCCCGGCTGGCAGATCCTCAACCTGGCCCCCACGGCTGAAACCGAGATCGAGGTCTCAGCTGATGGGCGCTCAGTGGTGAAGGTGCTCTACAACGGCGCCCCCAGAGAGGAAACCATGACCCCCCAGGAGGCCCCATCACCCGAGCCCGACGACGCGCCTGGGCCCGAAGCCGTCAGCCCGGAACTCTGAGCTGGCGGCTCAAGCGGCTGAAGGGCGCAGATGAAGGGCAAGTTGCTGGAGACCCTCCAGCCACTCCGGTTCGCAGGGCCAGCGTTCGCGACGGGTGAGGCTGAGGGCGATGCCCTTCTCGCCGTAGGCCGCTTCGTTGATGAACACCGGCCAGAGCGGCTCGGGGTCGCTGGGCTGGTAGCGCAGGGTTTCCCCGCTGGCCGTCTCGAAGAGAGGATCCCCAGGGCGGATCGGGAACCAGTCGCGGTGCTGCCGCAGGGGGTGAAGGCAGGCGGCCGGAGAGCCATCCGGATGCCGAGGCAGATCGAGGCTGCCCAGATGGCGGTGCACCGTGAGGCTCCGGGGCAGGGCCAGCGACCCCCGCCGGGCTGAGGCCAGCACCGTCAGCGCGGCCTCCAGGCCCAAATGGGTCTGCCGGCAGATGGCAGCGTTGACGACCCCCTGGGGCACCGGGCCCACCTCGATCACCAGGCCACAGGGCCAGCGCTCGATCAGAAAGCCCTGCTGGCTGGCATCGGCCTCATGCAGATAGATCGGCAGGCCCAGCAACGCCTGGATCCCGGCCGCCAGGGCCAGATCCGGTGGCCGCCGCCCGTAGACCACCAGGGAATTGCCCATGGCCGCGGTGGTGCTGTGCAGATCGATCACCAGGGCGCAGGGCCGTGATCCTGCGGGCCCGTGCAGGGCGAGCAGCTCCCGGGCCCGCTGCATCTCCCGATCAGCCGGAGAGGGAGTGTCGAGAAGGGCGCTGGTGAAGGAGCGGTTCAGGTCGCGATCGATGTAGCGGCGTCCCGCCGCGAGGGCGGCCGGATTGCCGATCACCAGCTGCAGGGCCAGGCCGGCGGAATCAAGACTGCCGGGGTGGCCCAGCCAGTGCTTCAGCAGCCAGGGGGCGTTGCGCTCGTTGCCATGGGTGCCGGCCACCACCAGAACCTCTGCCGCACCCATCGCCACCCGCCCTGCAGATCGGATCAGCGTCCAGCCTGACGCAGCGGCGGGCCACTGCGGGCCAGAGTCGGAACCCAGCGCTGGAGACTGCCATGGCTGTTCCCCCCCCGGTGGTGGCCACCGTGCGCGCCGCCTGGCGCTGCCAGTGGCGCCGGTTGATGGCTGGCCTGGGGCCAGCCGACGCGGCAGGTCACTACCGGCGTCCTGAAAGCGCCTTCGCCGTCACTCCGGAGCTGCCGGCCACGGCGGGCCAGGCCGGTGTCCATGGACTGATCGTGGGACGCAGCTGCCCCTGGGCGCACCGGGCCTGGCTGGTGTGGTGCCTGCGCCAGCTCGCCGGCGGCCTGGAACTGGTGGTGGTGGAGCCCGACCCCAGGGCAGGCCGCTGGCGGTTCGACGCCCCCTACGAGGGAGCCAGGGCCCTGGTGGAGCTTTACCGGCGCAGTGGCGGTGACCCCCGGGCCCGGGCCACGGTTCCCGCCCTCTACGACCGCCCCGGCCGCCGGATCCTGGTGAACGAGAGCGCCCGGCTGATCGAGCTGCTCAATCGCTGGCCGGCCCCGGAGGGGGCTCCGGATCTGCTGCCCGCGTCCAAGGCGGAAGCCATCGGCCACTGGCGCGACCGGCTGCAGGGAACCGTGAACGATGGGGTCTACCGCTGCGGCTTCGCGCGCAATCAGGCCGCCTATGACCAGGCCGAAGCCGAGCTGTTCGCCAGCCTCGAGGCGGCGGAGAGTGCCCTCGAGGAGGGAGGCCCGTGGCTGTGCGGCGATCAGCTCACCCTGGCGGATGTGGTCCTGTTTCCGACCCTGATCCGGCTGGAGCTGGTCTATGCCCCCCTGTTCGGTTGCAGCCGCCGCCCCCTCTGGACTTTCCCGGCCCTGATGGCCTGGCGCGCCCGCCTCTACGCCCTCCCCGGGGTAGCCGCCACCTGCTTCCCGGACTCCTGGCGCCGCGACTATTTCGGGGCCCTCTTTCCGCTGCACCCCTCCGGAATCGTTCCGGCGGGGGCGGATCTGGCCACACTGGTGGCAGGCCCAGCTCCTGCGCGACTCCAGCCATGACCGATCAAACCCGGCACGAGGGCAGCCCCGAGGATCCGTCGTTCGAGGGCGTCTACGGACCGTTCACGATCACGGCTCTCGACCGCCGCGAGGTGCTCGGCTACCGCCTGGCCCTGCTGGGGGTGGCCCTGGCCCAGGCGGGCCTGCTGCTGCAGTGGGCCAACTGGGGCAGCCAGGGGCTCTGGCCCTGGCTGGTGCTGATGGCCGCGGGACTGGGGCTGGCCCTGCGCTGGATTCACATCTATCTGCGTCCACTGCACCGGGCCCTGCAGCTGTTCTGGCTGCTGGGCTGTGCAGGTGGCCTGGCCCTGGCCCTGCACCAGGGACCCGACGCCATGCTCGAGACCCTGGCGGGCGACTCCCGCTGGATCTGGGCTGTAGGGCCATTCTTCGCGGCCTTGGCTGGGGTGGGTTTCAAGGAATTCTTCTGCTTCCAGCGGCCGGAAGCGATCGGAGTCACCCTGCTGCTGCCGCTGGCGCTGCTGGGCCGCCTGGTGGGCCTGCTCGATGGGCGCACCACCTTCACCCTGCTGGCGGTCGAGGCGGCGCTGCTGCTGATCCTCACCCTGCGCAAATTCCCGATGCAGGCCGCCGCCGATGTGGGCGACAAGAGCGTGTTTGCTTACCTGGAGAGCCAGAGGCCTCCCTCGCGAGCGTGACCCTGATCAGCCTGGTGGGGGTCGGCAAGGACTTCGGCCTTCGCACCCTCTTCCACGATCTCCACCTGCACCTGCAGGAGCGCGACCGCCTCGGGCTGATCGGCCCCAATGGCGCCGGCAAGTCAACCCTGCTGCGCCTGCTGGCTGGCCTTGAGCCGCCGGGCGAAGGGGAGCGGCGCTGCTCCGGGCGGTTGAAGGTGGTGATGGTGGCCCAGGAACCGGATCTGGATCCCGAGCGCAGCGTGCTGGAGCAGGTGTTCGAGGACAGCGGCGAGAAGATGGCGCTGCTGCGCCGTTTCACCGAGGTGAGCCACGGCGTGGCGAACGACCCCGGGAACCAGGCCCTGCTGGGGGAGCTGAGCGACCTGCAGGAGCGCATGGACCAGGCCAACGCCTGGAGCCTGGAGCAGCAGTGCCGCGAAGTGCTCGAGCGCCTCGGAATTCGCGATGTGCACCGACGGGTGGGCGACCTGTCCGGGGGGTTCCGCAAGCGGCTGGCCCTGGCCGCAGCCCTGGTGGCCGAACCCGATGTGCTCCTGCTCGATGAACCCACCAACCATCTCGACGCCCTCTGCATCGAATGGCTGCAGGGGCAGCTGGAGCGCTTCCCCGGCGCCCTGGTGCTGATCACCCACGACCGCTACGTGCTCGACCGGGTGGCGCGCCGCATTGTGGAGGTGGACCGGGGCGTGGCCCGCAGCTATCCCGGCAACTACGCCACCTACCTGCAGACCAAGGCGGAGGAGGAGGCGATCGAGGCCGCCAGTGCCGCGAAGTTCAAGGGAGCCCTGCGGCGGGAACTGGAGTGGCTGCGCCGCGGTCCCCAGGCCCGCAGCACCAAGCAGAAGGCCCGGATCCAGCGGATCGAAGCGATGCAGGAGGCCCCGAAACGCCAGAGCAAGGGGCAGCTCAGCCTGGTGGCCGCCCATCGCCGCCTCGGCAAGAAGGCGATCAGCGCAGAACACCTCAGTGTCTGGGCGGATCCGAGCGCCGACCGCGGCGGTGGGGCCGCTGGGGCGCGCCCACCCCTGCTGCGCGACTTCAGCTACGACTTCAGCCCCGAGGACCGGGTGGGAATCATCGGTCCGAACGGTTCAGGGAAATCCACCCTGCTGGATCTGATCGCCGGTCGCCGCCAAGCCCAGGAGGGGCGCCTGGAGCTGGGGAGCACGGTGCGGCTGGCCTACTTCGATCAGCAGGCGGAAGGACTCGCCAGCGGCCGTGGACTGGAGCGCAAACTGATCGACTACGTGCAGGAGGAAGCCAGCCGCATCGAACTGGGCGGGGTGGCCGTGAGCGCCTCCCAGCTGCTGGAGCGCTTCCTGTTCCCTCCCGCCCAGCAACACAGCCCGATCGGGCGCCTCTCCGGCGGGGAGCGGCGGCGGCTCTACCTCTGTCGGCTGTTGATCAGCGCCCCCAACGTGCTGCTGCTCGATGAGCCCACCAACGACCTCGACGTGCACACCCTCACCGTCCTGGAGGACTTCCTGGAGGACTTCCGGGGCTGCGTGGTGGTGGTCTCCCACGACCGCTACTTCCTCGACCGCACCGTGGACCGGCTGTTCTGCTTCGAGGCGGGGGAACTCAGGCGTTACGAGGGCAACTACAGCGCCTACCTGGAGAGGGCGGCGGCGGGGCCCGCAGCCGGAACGGCGCCATCCTCCCCACCGCCCAAGGCCAGCGCGGCAACAGCAGCCCAAGCGGCGGCCCCAGCCCCGGCATCCAGGCGGCGCAGCTTCAAGCAGAGCCGTGAACTGGAGGAGCTGGAGCGGTCGCTGCCGCAGTGGGAGGTGCAGCGGGCAGAGCTGGAGCGGGAGCTTGCGGGGGGTGCCGGCGGCGACTACTCCCGCCTGGAAAGCCTCACCCACGACCTGGCCGCCCTGCTGGAGCGCATCGAGCACGGCGAGGAGCGCTGGCTGGAGCTCAGCGAGCTGAGCGCTTGATCAGCACAGGATCACATTGGCCGCGGCCCACGGGAGGGGGCCCGTATGGTGGAATCGAAAAGCTCCGGTAGCCGAAGGCCGGCCTTCCTATGACTTCCATCGACGAGCACATCCGCAAGGATCAGATCGAGATCGAAACGGCCAAGGCCGTCGGCAACGAAGCCAAGGTGCGTCACCTCGAAGACGAACTCAAGTCGCTCGAGGAATACAAGTCGCACCATCCCGAGGACGACCACGATCCGAATTCCCTTGAGGTCTATTGCGATCTCAACCCGGAAGCCCCCGAGTGCCGGGTCTACGACGACTGATCGCCCAAGCCTGAATCGGGGCTGGCCTGGCGCCGCCTGAGCAAGCCCCCCATTCCCACGGGGGGCTTCAACTTTTTTCGTTCACTGGATCCCAAGCTGCCGCCAGACCTCCGCCAGCAGGCTGTCGAGGCCCTTGTTGGTGGCCGCCGAGATCAACAGCACCTCACCCCCGTCCCAGAGCGCTGTCAGGGCGGAGCGGGCCTCTGAGAGCTGATCGGGCGGCAGCAGCTCACTTTTGTTGAGGGCCAGGATCCTCGGACGCTGATCGAGGCCGTGGCCGTAGGCCGCCAGTTCCTCCTCCACCACCGCCAGGTCACTGGTCACATCGGCGCTGGAGGCATCCACCAAGTGCACCAGCAGACGGGTGCGCTCGATGTGGCGCAGGAAGTCGTGGCCCAGGCCGGCCCCCTGAGCCGCACCCGCAATCAGGCCGGGGATGTCGGCAAAGACCGTTCCGTCGCCACTGGGGCGGCGCACCACCCCCAGGTTGGGCACCAGGGTGGTGAAGGGATAATCGGCGATCTTGGGCTTGGCGGCGGAGAGCACACTGATCAGGGTGCTCTTGCCGGCATTGGGCAGCCCGATGATGCCCACCTCGGCCAGCAGCTTGAGCTCCAGCTGGAGCTGACGCTCCTCACCATCCTTGCCTTCGGTGCACTTCTCCGGCGCCCGGTTGCGGTTGCTGAGGTAATGGGCATTGCCCAGGCCACCGCGCCCCCCCGCCGCCACCCGCAGCCGATCACCCGGTTCGGTCAGATCACCGAGCAGCTCCTCGCTGTCCTGCAGGCGCACCTCGGTGCCACAGGGCACCAGGATCACCAGGTCGTCGCCGCTGGCACCACTGCGGCGGTTGGGCCCGCCGCGGCGGCCTTCCGGGGCTGCGAACAGCCGCTTGTACTTGAAGTCGAGCAGGGTCTGCAGGTTCGGATCCGCCTGGAGCCACACGGCGCCACCGTGGCCGCCATCACCGCCGGAGGGTCCACCGGCCGGAACGTACTTCTCACGGCGGAAGGCGACGATGCCATCTCCGCCCCGGCCTCCCTGGACCGCGATGCGGGCTTGATCAATGAACTGCAAGGGAAGACCGCAGGGACTGGGCCGGATCGGCCACCAACCCTAGGATCGGCCGGTCAGAGGGCTGATCTTGGCTGAGGTGCGCTTCGAGAAGGTCAGCAAGACCTTCCCTCCCCGGCGTGGAGGTGCGCCGGTGGAGGTGCTGCGGCAGCTGGATCTGACGGTCCAGGACGGCGAATTTCTGGTGCTGGTGGGGCCATCGGGCTGCGGCAAGAGCACGCTGCTGCGCATCCTGGCGGGCCTGGAGACCCCCAGCAGCGGTGAGATCCGGGTGGGAGAGCGCGCCGTGAGCGGCCTGCGCCCCGCCCAGCGTGACGTGGCGATGGTGTTCCAGAGCTACGCCCTCTACCCCCATCTGAGCGTGGCCGACAACATCGGCTTCGGCTTGCGGCGCAGCCGGCCCCGCAGTGCCCTCCAGCAGCTGAAGGATGGCGTTCACCGGTTGACGCGACGTCTGCCTGCCGGGCTGCGCATCCCGTCGGAGCGGGAGCAGCGGATCGAGGCCCGCATCAGCGCCGTGGCCGAGCAGCTGGAGCTGACGCCCCTGCTCGAGCGTCTGCCCAAGGAACTCTCCGGAGGCCAGAAGCAACGGGTGGCCCTGGGCCGGGCCATCGCCCGCCAGCCGAAGGTGTTCCTGATGGATGAACCGCTCAGCAACCTCGACGCCAAGCTGCGCACCGGCACCCGGGCCCAGATCGTGGCACTCCAGCGGGAGCTGGGCATCACCACCCTCTACGTCACCCACGACCAGGTGGAGGCGATGACGATGGGTCATCGCATCGCCGTGCTCAACCAGGGACGGCTGCAGCAGCTGGGGACGCCGATGGAGCTTTACGACCATCCCGCCAACCTGTTCGTGGCCCAGTTCATCGGCAGTCCGCCGATGAACCTGCTGCCGGTGGAGCAGGCGGGAGCTGATCAGGTCCAGCTCGCTGGGCGTCGCTTTCTGGTGGAAGGGGAGATGGCCCACGCCCTCGAAGCCCGCGCCGCCGGCGAGACGGACAGCAACCTCACGGCCGGTCTGCGGGCGGAGCACTTCAAGCTGGCGCCCGCCACCAACCGCAACCTGCCCGCGGAGGTGACCCATCTCGAGGCCCTGGGCAATGAACTGTTGCTCAGCTGTCGCCTGCTGGAGGGCAGCCACCTGATTCAGGTGCGCACCGACCCGGGCCAGCGCCTGGCAGCAGGTCAGAGGATCCACCTGGAGGTCGACCCACTGGGATGGCGCTTCTTCGAGGCCAGCGGCGACGCCCTGACCATGCCCGAACCAACCGAGGCGAAGGGTGGCTCCGGGGAGCACCCGGAGGAGCTGCAGGTTGTGCTGCCGGAGTTCAGCTGAAGCGGCTGCTCATTTCGGCCAGATCACGCTGCAGCCCTGACCGCCATCACCTCGCTCGGCATCACTGACGCGCTCCACCCAGGGCACACCGGCCAGCCACTGGCGCAGCCCGCGCTTGAGCTTGCCGGTGCCGATGCCATGGATCACCCAGAGGGGGCCATTGGCGTTGCGCAGCTGCTCCTCCACAGCGGCTTCCGCCTCATGCACCCGCATCCCGCGCACATCGACGGTGTTGCGTTCGCTGCGCACCTGGGGACCTGAGCCACCCAGGTGGCGCCCACTGGCGCGCACCTCGATCACGGGCTGAGCCGTCTCGGGCGGAGCTGGCTTCTCCCCCTGCAGGCTCTCGATGCCGGAGAGATCCACCTGCAGCCGCAGCACCCCGCAGCGCACGCTCAGTTCGCGGCCATCGGCGCTGATCGCCAGCACCTGGGCTGCCTTGCCCAGGGACAGCAGACGGATGCGCTCCCCGACCACCGGCCGCCAGCCGCTGGGGGCCCGGCGCCGGGGCTGGGGGCTGTGCTCCACCTGAAGCTGCCTCAGCCGTACACCGGCCTGGCGGGCCCTCTCACCATCGCCGCCGCCCTGGCGCAGACGACGGATGATGCGACGCACCTCCTGCTGCCCAGCGCGGATCGAGTGCTCCAGGGCCTGCCGCCGCTGCTCCTGCAGCTCCGCCGACTGCTCCTGCTGCTGCTGCCAGCGCTGCAGCAGTTCCTCATGCAGCAGTTCGGTGCTCGCCAGCAGGGCCGCCGCCTCCTCGGCTGCCTCCTGCTGGCGGCGGCGCTGGTCTTCGAGGCCCCGGATCACCTGGTTGAGCTCACCCTCGCCCCGGGGCGCCAGCAGGCCGTTGGCCTCGCTGATCACCGCCTGATCCAGCCCCAGGCGCGTGGCGATGGCCAGGGCGTTGCTGCGGCCGGGGATTCCCCACTGCAGGTGGTAGGTGGGGCAGAGGGTGTCGCTGTCGAAGGCCACCGAGGCGTTCTCGAAACGGCTGTCGGCGTACTTAAGCGCCTTGAGCTCTCCGAAGTGGGTGGTGGCGATGGTGAGCCTGGCCCGGTCGGCCAGGTGGCGCAGCAGCGCGATCGCCAGGGCCGTGCCCTCCGTGGGATCGGTGCCGGCACCCACCTCATCGAGCAACACCAGAGTGGCGCCGGGCGACGGTGAGGCGTCGAGGGCCTCGAGGATGCGGGCGATGCGGCGCACGTGGCCGCTGAAGGTGGAGAGGTTCTGCTGCAACGACTGCTCGTCGCCGATGTCGGCCAGCACCTGGGAGCACCAGGGCAGGCGAGGGGTGCCGGTGCAGGGCAGGAACAGACCGGCCCGAGCCATCAGCGCCGCCAGGCCCACGCTCTTGAGCGTCACGGTCTTGCCGCCTGTGTTGGGGCCGGTGATCGCCACCACCCGCAATTCCGTGCCCACCGAGACCGTGACCGGCACCACCGGAGCCTCCCCACCGCGACGCTCCTGCCAGAGCAGCAGGGGATGGCGCAGATCCCGCAGCAGGAATGGGGCCTGGGGGTCGCCGGACAGCTCCGGGCGAACGGCGCCCAGCCACTGGCCGTAACGGGCCCTGGCGAGGGCGGCATCGAGGGCCACCAGCACCCGGTGCAGCTCGGTGAAGGCGTCCGCCTCCTCGGCCACCAGGGCACTGAGGCCCCGGAGCACGCGCCATTCCTCCTGGCGCTCTCGCCCTTCCAGCTCGCGGATCTGGTTGCCGAGCGTGATCACCGCCTTCGGCTCAATGAACACGGTGCTGCCGGAGGCGGAGCTGTCGTGCACCAGCCCGGGCAGCTGGGAGGCGGCTGTCACCTTCACCGCCAGCACCGGGCGACCATTGCGCTCGGCGATCACGTTGTCCTGAAGCACGGCCCCCTGGCGGCGCATCAGCTCCTGGAGTCGCTCACGGCGCTGCTGGCGCAGGCCGGCCAGCTGCTGACGGACGCCGGCCAGCTCGGGGCTGGCGCGATCCGCCACCCTGCCGCCCTCCTCCAGGCAGAAGCGCAGACGCTGCTCCAGCTCCGGCAGGGTGCGCAGATCACGCATCAGCTGGCTGCAGACGGGGCGCAGCTCGGGCGCCTCGATCTGCCGGCGCAGACGGCGGGCCACCGCCTGGGTGGAGGCCACCGCCAGCAGGTCTTCGCCAGTGGCGGTGCCGCCCTTGGCGCAATGGCGCAAGGTGCCGGTGAGATCGGCGGCCCCCTGAAAGCTCAGGCCACCCTCGATCAGGCTATCGAGGCCGAGCAGCTCGCTGGTTTCGGCCAGCAGGCGCAGGCTCTCGGCGCGATCAGCCGCCAGGGGCAGGGCTAGGCAATGGGCGCTGCCCGCGCTGGTGCTCGCGAAGCTGGCCAGGTGCTGTGCAAGCCGCTGCCACTCGAGCAGCTCCAGGGCTTCGGCGGCGATCGCCGTCGGGTTGAGGGGGTTCACACCGGCTCCCGGCCGGTGTTGGAGGTGATGCCGGTGGGGGGCTCGTAGAGCATCTCCAGCCAGTTGCCCTCGGGATCCTGCAGATAGAAGGAGGCGGTGCCGTCGCGGTGGTCATGGATGGGGCCCACCCGGTGGCCTGAGGCCTCCAGCTGGGCATGGACCTGATCCACCCCGGCACGGTCCTCGAAGTGGAAGGCGAAGTGGGGGCCGGCCTGGTGGTAACTGGGGGCAAGCAGGGCGATGCCGTCGCCGGAGTCGGGCGACTGCAGGTAGGCCCAGTCATCGGCATCCCAGGTCAGGCGCAGGCCGAGCCCCTCGTAGAAGGCCTTGGCCCGGGCCATGTCCTGGACCCGCACGGCCACATGGCCCAGTCGCTGCACGGCCATGGCCGTTTCCTGTCGCTGGCGCCATTCTGATCGGCCGGTGGGCTCCACCGGGGCTGGTCCGGCAGCGTTCTGCACGGCCGTGATCAGTCGTCCCGCAGCCAGCTGGCCGCCTCACAGGCGTGGTAGGTGAGGATCAGATCAGCCCCGGCCCGCTTGAAACAGAGCAGGGTTTCCAGCACCACGGCCCGCTCGTCGATCCAGCCGCGCTCGGCGGCCGCCTTGACCATGGCGTACTCACCACTGACGTTGTAGGCGGCGATGGGGAGTTCGGTTTCACCGCGCAGGCGGTGAATGACATCGAGATAGGCCAGGCCGGGTTTGACCATCAGGATGTCGGCCCCCTCCTGTTCATCGAGCAGGGCTTCGGTGAGGGATTCGCGGCCATTGGCCGGATCCATCTGGTACGTGCTCTTGTCTTTGGGGATGGGCTTGCCGGCATCCGCGCGGGGGGCGGAATCCAGCGCTTCACGGAAGGGGCCGTAGTAAGCGGAGGCGTACTTGGCGGTGTAGCTGATGATCCCCACGTGCTCGAATCCCTCTTCATCGAGAGCTTCGCGGATGGCGCCGACTCGCCCGTCCATCATGTCGCTGGGGCCGATCAGATCGGCGCCGGCCCTGGCCTGGGCCACGGCCTGGCGGCAGAGGATCGCCACGGTGTCGTCGTTGAGCACCTCGCCTTCGGCGCTGACGATGCCGTCGTGGCCATCACAGGAGTAGGGGTCGAGGGCGACGTCGGTCATGATCGCCATGCCGGGATGGTCCTGCTTGAGCCGCCGGATCGCCCGGGGGATCAGACCACCTTCGTTGAAGCATTCAGCCCCGTCTTCGGTCTTGAGGCCGTCGGCCACCTTCGGGAAGAGCACCACGCAGCGAATGCCGAGGTCCCAGGCACGGCCCACCTCCTCCACCAGCCCCTCGAGGCTCCAGCGGAAAGCGCCTGGCATGGCCCCGATCGGCTCGTTGCTGGCCCCTTCATGTACGAACAGGGGCAGGATGAAATCCGCTGGACTCAGCTGAAACTCGCGCACCATGGCCCGCAGCGCCGGTGTGCGGCGGAGGCGCCGCGGACGATAGGTCAGCTCCATGCAGTCGAATCACTTGAGGGCATCCTAAAGCCCAGGCATGCAGGCCATTCTGAACATCAGAATCAGCGCCAAGTCTTGACTGCGGCAATCAGCATACAGGCGTGATTGGCAGGCACAAGTGATTAAAAAAACAGAGAAGTGAAGGGTCGATTCATGGTCTCAGGCTGGAGGCCTGTTCAGAGCTGGGCGGCCCGCATCCACTCCCGGCGCGGATCGAGGCTGCGAGCCTCGCGCAGCTTCTCCAGCAGCTGCCGCTCCGTCTCGCTGAAACGCTCCGGCAGTTTGAGGGTGAGGCTGAGCAGCAGGTCACCCCGGCCGTCCTTGCCCGGCCAGCCTTTTCCCTTGAGGCGCAGGCTGCGGCCCAGGGCCACACCGGAAGGCACCTGCACAGTGGCTTCACCGTCGGGGGTGGCCACCCTCACCTCGCCCCCCAGGGCCAGCTCATCGAGGCTGAGGGGCAGATCGGCCTGCAACTGATCGCCATCCAGACGCCAGATCGGATGCTCCTGAAGCTGAAGGTTGAGGTAGAGATCACCGCGGCGGCCGGTGCCGGGCTGCAGGTTCCCCTTGCCTTTGAGCCGCAGACGGCTGCCGTTTCGCACCCCGCCAGGGATCCGGACCTGCACCCGCTCCTCATTGACCGCCAGGGTGCGCTCGCAGCCACGGAAGGCCTCGGCAAAGCTGAGGCTGATGGTGGCTTCCGCATCCAGATTGAGCGCGCCGGTACGACCCGCCGCCGGCCCACCGAAGCCGCCGGGAAAGCCGCCGGAGAAGCCGAACCCACCGGGCCCTGCCCCGAATCCTGAGCCGGCCTGGGCCCCACCGAAGCGGCCCAGCAGATCGTTGATGAACTCGTCGAAGTTGCCGTAACGGCCGAAATCCACATCGAAGCCGGGAGCACCGCCGGCAGCTCCGGCGGCCTGGCTCCAGTACTGGCCGAACTGCTCATAGCGGCGGCGCTTGTCGGGATCGGAGAGCACTTCATAGGCCTCGCTGATCTCCTTGAACTTCGCCTCCGCGCTGGCATCACCGGGGTTCACATCCGGGTGGTACTGGCGGGCCAGCTTGCGAAACGAGCGCTTGACGGCATCGGCATCGGCGCTGCGCTCGACGCCCAGCACCTTGAAATAGTCGCGGTAACCGTTGGCACTCATCGCGGCAAGCTCATCGGGTCGCGAGGAGGCGCATCAGTATTCCAGTGTCCCAGCCATCGCCTCGAAAGTGAGGCTTGCAAAAGGGCGGAAGCCCGAACGCAGCCTTAGCGTCGGAGCATCTGAATCCGGGAGTTCCATGCCTGACGCCACCACCGGCCCGAAGTTGCCCACCCGGTTGGTCTCCCTGGCGCTGATGACCCTGAGCCTGGTGCTGGTGGGTGCCGCAGGCAGCAGCCGTCACCCGGCCATCGCCCGTGGCGGCAGCGCGGGAACCACGGGCAGCGCCGGAACCACCGGCAGCCTCGGAGAAGCCGTGAGCCCATCCACCGCCGAGCAGAAGGCGCTGGTGGAGCACCTGCGAGAGCAGGGAGCGATCTTCTATGGCGCCTGGTGGTGTCCCCACTGCTTCCACCAGAAGAACCTGTTCGGAACGGAGGCGGGCCGACGCCTGCCCTACGTGGAATGCGACAAGGACCAGGCCGGGCGTGAGCGCTGCCAGACAGCCAAGATCCGGGCATTTCCCACCTGGGATCTGAATGGCGAGCGGCGTGAGGGCCTGCTGACCATCGAGCAACTGGCGGAGTGGAGTGGCTTCAAGGGCAAGGGGTCAACCAGCAGCCGCTGAAGGACAGCTCCGGGGGCAGCCGCCCGCTCAACTGAGCCCGTAGGGAGCCGTGGTGTCGCGCAACCTCTGAGCAAGCTCTCTGATCACGGCCTGAACGATCTCCGGGTGATCAGCCA
The DNA here is from genome assembly GCF_014224355.1 of Synechococcus sp. BSA11S. Taxonomy (GTDB): domain Bacteria; phylum Cyanobacteriota; class Cyanobacteriia; order PCC-6307; family Cyanobiaceae; genus Regnicoccus_A. The sequence goes on from NZ_VNWP01000003.1 coordinate 243,553, forward strand.
TCAGGGCCTGCAAGGTCGACTGCTCGATGCGATAGAGCATGGCCGAATCGACAGCGCTCACGGAGGCGGAGCGGGGTTCAGGGTCCAGGGCGGCCAGCTCGCCCACGATTTCTCCATCGGTGAGCTCCACCACGGTCTGATCACCGATGTGAACGCGAACGCAACCAGCCACCAGCACATACATGGATGTGCCGAGATCACCCTTGGCAAAGAGCTGCTCGCCGGGGCTGAGATGCACCTCCTCCACCGCCTCAGCCAGCTGGAGCAGCACCTCCTCAGGCGTGGCCATGAAGATGCCGACCTGCCTGAGCCGTCTGATCTTCTCCAGTGTGGCGGTGCTGGTCATGGCGATCGGGGTGACGGCCTGATGGGGGTTCAGAGCCTTGGTGATGGGGCGCTGGGCACTCGTCGGGTTCAGTATGTCGTCAGGGGCAAGGTCACCCCAGCTGATGGGACTCACCGGCTGGACCGGAATCGGCGAGGGCATGCCGGATGGTGATCAGCAGCAGTTCCAACCCTTCACTGTCTTCCAGCCCCTTCCAGAACCACTGGGTTTCAGGATTGCACTGCTGCACCCGTTGCCGCAGATCCGGGGGGAGAGCCGACCAGTCGGGAAGGTGGGGAAGATCTGGGCGGCTCATGGAGGACCCTGGCGCCTCGGATCAGCAGTCGTAAACGCCGACGGCGCAGCGACGCACCGTGCGCCGACCGACTCCAGCCACGCTGACGGGAGTGAGCGGCCGGCCCACCCGGGCCTGCGCCGGCGGGACCAGGACGTCGAGGAGCTGGGCCGGCAGGATCTGCAAGGACCCTGAGCCAGCCATACCGATGGCGGCAAGGATGACAGCTGACTTGCGGAGACTGATCATGGGGTTCCTTTGCGAATGTAGTTGCTGGGCAATTCGCCCATGGACTTGATGGTCTTCAGCTCATCATGACTGATGGATCTGGCCCCTGCAGGCGGCACAAAACTGAAGTTCTGACCAACGGCCGCTGATCCCGTTTTCCAGTCGCTGACCTGGATACTGTATTGGGGAGAACCAGGAACTGTTCTGGATGTGATCACATAGCGACAGGGATATGGGCGACCACCCTGGGCAATCCAGATCTGGAAGTCAACATCCTTTTTGCGGAAGGCGAGATGATCGCATTCCACGCCACCGACCACTCCGCTGCCGAGGTCCTTGACATCGGTGACGCCTTCGGTGAGTTCGGCATAGGCCTTGGGCAGCAGCAAGTCTGCCGCGGGGAGTGGGCGGCGGTATTTGTCCTTGAGCTCATCCACCAGGGTCTCCAGCGACCCTTTGATCGGAACCTGCAGGTAGACGTTGGCGTTCTTGCCCAGCAGGGTGAAGGTGGAGCCATCGAACACCGATTCGATAGCGGCGAAACCGCTGGAGCGGCTGAACCGGATCCGACCGGGGCGATCCAGCGACACCGAGCCTGAACTGGCCAGGGTGAGGCGCTGCTGATCGGAGGTGATGACTTCCAGGTCAGCGTCGAACCGGAACGACAACTCTTGCTGAGCCGACACGTAGGAGGTCATTCCCTTGAGCAGCGCCATGGCGTCAGCCTCGGCCGCCCTGGCGCCGGGGACAGCAGCCGCCACGGCAAGGATGCCCCCACAGGCGGCCATGAACAATCCGCGACCCTCCCCTGCCCATATCAAAAAATCTGACACCCTTTTTGACATGCTCTTCAGTTCACCCCATGGCAGATCACGACCTTGGTGACGGTGAAAGAACAACGTCCCAGGAATCCGCAATCGGAACGAACTCAGCCTAGAGCGTGAGATCATTCCGGCAACCTCCGCGCAGGATGGGGACACACATCATTTCTTCACGACCGACGCGCGGCTCCCCAGGACAGACGCCGGCAGCGGAACAGCCCTACCAGCGCACATCCGGCAACTCCCGGAACACCTGGCGCACGCCCACGCTCCAGGCGGTGCTCAGTTCTACGAACTCGGCATCGCCCTCGCTGAAGCGGCGGCGGTGGGTGATGGCCAGGCTGTCACTCTCGTAGGCGATCAGATCGATCGGCATTCCCACGGAGAGGTTGCTGCGCATGGTGGAATCGAACGACACCAGCACGCACTTGGCCGCTTCCGCCAGAGAAGTCTCGGACTGGATCACCCGATCGATGATCGGCTTGCCATACTTCGCCTCGCCGGTTTGTAGAAACGGCGTTTCCTCGCTGGCTTCGATGAAATTGCCCTCGGCATACATCCGAAACAACCGCGGCGGTTCACCCCTGATCTGGCCGCCCACCAGGAAGGACGCGTTGAATCCACCCCCTGAGGCTTCCAGATAGGCAGCATCGCGCTGATCCACTGTCCGCATCACGTCCGACACCAGAACCATCACATCGAACATCGTGCGCGCCGTCCAGACGCTGGCGTCCCCATCGCCCTCGGCGGCCCGTTGGCGCAGCAGGCTGATCACGGCCTGGGTTCCGGCCAGACTGCCGGAGCTGAGCAGCACCAACACCCGATCGCCACGGCGCTCGAACACCGTCATCTTGCAGAAGCTGGCGAAATCATCCACACCCGCATTGGTGCGTGAATCGGAGGCGAACACCATCCCGCTGTTCAGAAGAACAGCCACGCAATAGGTCATGCCGTGAACAGCTGGAAGGATTCCAGTTTCGAGGAGCTGAAGCTGGTGGGCAGGGCCGCATCTGCCGCATCCCGTGTGCAGGGGATCACCATTCGCGTCATTGGCGGCATGTTGTTGCGCGGGTGGAACAGATCCCAGCCATCACCAAGGCAGGGGTCGAACTGTAGCGGGGCCCTGGTCGACCAGCTCTGCAGACGCACCAGGTTGGGCGGATGCTCGCAGGTCATGCCTGCAGATGAGAGCTCCGTTGCTGGAGGGGTGGTCCCGCCGGGCCTTCGGCACTGGAGTCGAACCACAACCAGGCCCAGGAGTGTGTTGCCGGTGGAGCCGTCCTGCACTGCTTACCGCTTGGTGCCCGGTCTGGAAGATCCGGTGCCATCTGGCTGGCCTCATCCGGTGGCTACTCCCAGCGTCAATTGTTGTGATCGCCTACTCCTTCAGAGAAGCCTGCGGCTAGCGCTGGGCGTAGATCCCTGTTCCCTTCTTGCTTCTGAGCTTGCGGGCCATGCGGGTTCTGGCATCGGCACCCCTGGGCAACGGTCAACGCATCGGTGGAGGGGGATGGCCGTGCGGCACGCTGCCGGTGGCGATGCAGGCATCAATGCCCTGATCAGCGCAGCAGTTGGCGTTGTCCTCGCTCCAGTAGGCCGCATCCAGGGCTACGGCTCCAGATGCTCCACATCCGGAGGCTGATTGCTCACCCCCATGGCCACGATCACCTGGTGGTCGCTGTCGACAGCCAGCTGGCAGTTGTAGCCGTGGATGTAGTGGCCATCTGACTTCATGAGATGGCTTTCGGGGTCCGTGAAGTTCCTCTGGCTCTTGCCTGTCGGGCTGCCATCGGCCTTTCTCGCCATGCCCCGCCTGGGCCTCGCAACCGCTGCGCGGAAGCCTCCGGCTACAGCCGCCAGCGGCCTCGATCGCCTTCTCCCTCGCTGCTTTGGCCTTGGCCGCTGCCGTCTCTGCTTTCCCGTTCGGCTCGGCCTGCTCAGCTGCCGGCGCCTCAGTTCATCCGGCAGGTCACTGCCACGGTTGCCCTTGCCATAGCGCCGATCCTCCTGGGCATCGAGGTGGCGGCGGCGGAATTCACTGATGCGGCTGTGGTCAGGCTGCTGGTTGCCGGTGAGCACCCGGAAGGCCAGATCCTCGTCACAGGCCCGCTCGATCCTGCGGGAGGAGACGATGCCTACGCAGTAGGCGTAGAGCAGCAACAGCATCAACCGCTTCGCGGAAGACTTCGTCTACATCCTGGGGTCAAACCCTTTCTCCCCACGGGGATCCTTGGCCTGAGCGGGGATCAGGATCGCGGAGAGATCCAATTCGTTGATCAGATCGAGCAGGACATACACCTGGTGATCGTCCGAGAGCCAGTCACTCGGTGATGGCGGCAGCAGGGTCGTCTGCTCCGGCGGCCAGGGACGGGAGGACTTGGGCTTCTGCATGCCCCATTCTCTTAGGCAGATCTATTGCAGTCAAAGGGATCTGGGTAGATTCAGGGGCGTCTGTGGAGAGGCGGCGCGGGGTCTAGGCGCGACAGGCTCCTGGATCCGCCAGGTACCCGAAGGCGTGCTGCTCCAGCGAGTCCTCCCAGATCCCCCCGCAGGGCCAGCCCGGGAGCACCGGGTGGCCGCCTGTGAGCCAGAGATAGCCGATGAGTGTTGCTGGCAGCAGAAACCCGGCGTGTTGTAGTTGGTGAACGAATCGGTCCAGGACCCTTAGATGCCGAAGGGGTGAAGTTTGATCTGACAAGATCTGCAGGCACAGACGATGGCGAGCCTGGTGCGCTTTCTGCTGGCAGATGTCTCCCTCTGGACCCTGGCCCTGGCGTTGCTGCTCGGGATCGCTTTCTGGGTGCTGGGGGTGGCCGGGGTCTACGGCTTTGTTGTGCATCTTGCCTTCGGGCCGTTCATCGCCGAGCAGATCGGCTGGCCGAACAGCCCCTTCCAGAACGAAGTGGCCTACGCCAACCTCACCATCGGCATCCTCGGTTTCAGCAGTTTCATCCTGCGCAGGCGCGACTATCTGCTCGCTTCGATGGTGGCTTACGGCAGCTGGTTCTTCGCCGATGGCCTCGGCCACGTCGTGTCCCTCGTTCTGAACAGTGATCACGCGCCTGCCAATGCAGGAACGGTGCTTTACACGGATCTGCTCACTCCCTTGCTTGTGGTTGTGCTGTTGCAACTCAGCGCAGGGAGCGCTGGCGGCTGAGGTGATCAGCGACACCCACATCAACCTGGCCCAAGTCGGTAAGGCGCAGCCTCACCTCCAACGGGAATGGAGGTCGTCCACCCTTGGCCGTGGGCTTGCAATACACCGGCTGGGATCAGGGCCAGGAAGGAGTCCCACGGAACCGCGGCTTCCATGTCATCCAGGAAGATCTGCCGACGCGTCTTCTTCCTGGCGTGGGTCTGCTCGTACTCGCTGAAACCCAGCTGGAGGGGTGTGGCCATCCGTTCCCAGTCTCAGTCTCGGATCTGGACTGATTCTATCGGGCTGTTCTGAGGTTCCTTAACGGAATTCCGGCCGTTTCTGCTTATCAAAGCTGCGCCGCAGGGCTTCGCCGATCGTCTGTCCTACCGGGAGGTCGCCCCCGAAGGAGGTTCCCAGAACACGCCGGTAGAGCTTTGATTCCACCAGTCTGTAAGTGTCGGCCGGCAGGGGGATGTACCCCGCCTCCTCAACAAAACGCAGCCCATTGCCGACCGTATACCCCACAAAGCTGCGGATCATGTCGTTGGCAAGCATTTGTTGGTCGTTCACATAGATGAACAGTGGCCGCGACAGCGGCCTGTAGGTGCCGTCCTGGGCTGAGGTCACCGATGGGGCCACGGCGCTGCCATTGGATGGTGCGATTTGGAAGGCCTTGAGCCGGTCGGCATTGGCACGGAAATAGGCGAAGCCGAGATACCCCATCGCATTGGGGTCATCAGCCACGCACGCAACGATCACGTTGTCATCTTCGCTGGTTCTAACATCTGTGCGGGCATTGGTTTTCTTCCCGTTGATCGCCTCATTGAAGTAGTCGAAGGTTCCAGAATCACTGCCAGGGCCGCAGAGGAGCAGAGGTCGATCGGGCCAATCTATGTTGATCTGGCTCCAGGCCTTCACCGTGCCCTCGGCCTGCTTCGACCAGGTGCGGGCCAGCTCCTTGGTGGTGATCTCTGAAGCCCAGTCGTTAGCCCCGTTCACGACAACCGTGAGGGCATCGAAAGCCAGCGGCAGCTCGATAAAGGTGATGCCAGAGTCGGCACAAGCTTTGAGCTCGGCACTGCTGATCGGTCGCGAGGCATTGGCAATCGGAATGGCACCCTGGCAGAACTCACGCAGTCCACCAGTGGTACCCACCGAGCTGAGGGTCACGGTGACGTTGCGCCCCCGCTCAGTTCCGCCATAGCCCTTGATTGCACGCTCAATGATCGGGAATACCGTGCTCGAGCCGCTGATGGCGACCGTGCCATCGCCGCTTGCGTCACGGCCTCCACAAGCGCTCAGCAGGGCGGCCAGTACAGCCACCAAGGCCAAGCTGGATCTGGGGATACGACAACCGCGCCGCTTGCGAACAAAGCTGGATAGCAGGACAGCCATGGGAGCTGCACAAGGCGAGATCCAGTCTCAACCATCAACGCGATTTGTTGGTTAAGGGAAGATGGAGGCCTGGCTGTGCCGGCGACTGGGGGTGGCCGAGAACTCCGTGCTCACCGCTGAGATCCAGGCGGTGTTCCAGGACGGTGTTCCAGCAGCACCGTGGCTTCTACAGCCCCCCATCCACCAGGAGCTGGGCGCTGCCGGCCATCTCCTTGGCCGCCACCGTGTCGCCCGGCTCATGCAACAGGCTGAGCTCAGAGCCAGGACCCGCAAGCCCTGCTGGCCCTGCTCCAGGGCCAGCAGGGGAGCCACTGGGGTGATCGGGGCCCTCAACCGACCACTCGGCCTCCGCCGGGTGGAGCCGGAGACAATGCTCCTCCACACGGATCAGGGCAGCCCAGTATCGGGCTAACTGTGCTTTCTCACCAGGACATTCATCGATCTGCAGCCGCTGGAGCGACTGACAGGGCGTGATATCTCCAAGGGCCATCTGGCACCTATGACCGTTATGGATGGATCCCGAGATACCGGCTCAGCCACTGGTTGCGCACCTCGGAGGTCTGGAAGGGCATGCCGTAGGCCCATTCCTCGAGCAGGGTGCGGATGAATCGCTCCGCCTTGCCATTGGTGCGGGGTGTGTACGGCCTGATGCGGATCGGCTTGAGATCCAGGGCCTTGCAGGCTTTTCGCCACTCGCCGGATCGGTAGGCCGAGCCGTTGTCCGAGAGGATCCGCTTGTGGGTGATTCCCTGATCGGAGAACCAGCCCACCGCCCGGGCCAGGAAGCCCACGGCGGAGAGGGGTGCCTTCAGCGACGGGCGATGCGGCGCAGGCTGATAGCTGCATCAGCGGCAAGGATCTGGAGGGGAACCCCCGCTCGGGGAGTGACTGATCCGTCGGTTTCTCCCAGCGACGTCAGGCTGGCCAGGGGATGGCTATGCATGGGAGGTGAGGTCCGAGGGATGGGCGGTGGCACCCCGACCCTGGAGGCCTCACAGTCACTTGTGGGCACCTCGAAAAATCTACGCCGCTCCCTGCCATCCCATGAAATAGGCAATAGAATTGGTTCAGTTCAACATTGCTGAATGGGACAGCGTGGATTCTGGGATGAGGAGAAGCGCATTCACAGGCTTCAGCAGAAGAAGCCCATGTTAGCTACCTTGTCCGAGGCAATTCCCTGGGAAACATTCAGGCCGCTGCTGGAGCAGGGTTACAGCCATGAACGTAAGAGCAATGCTGGCCGGAAGCGGATTGATCCGCTCATCCTCTTCAAGATGCTGGTGCTTCAGCAACTGTTCAACCTCAGCGATGAGGAGCTGGAATTCCAAGTCAACGACAGACGCTCATCTGAGGAGTTTGTCGGACTTGGAGTGATGAACAGCATTCCCGATGCCACCACCATTGCGTTCTTCCGCGAGCGGCTCCGCAAGGCGGGTGTCATCGATGAGCTTTTTGAACGGTTTGAGGAGCACCTGCGGACCCAAGGCCTGAAGGCCCGTGGTGGGCAGATCATCGATGCCACGCTGGTCCCTGTTCCTAAACAGCGAAACTCACGGCCTGAGAACGAATCCATCAAGCGCGGGCAGCTGCGAGATGGATGGGCCGACAAGCCAGAGCGCCTGCGGCAGGAGGATCTTGACGCTCGATGGGTCGAAAAGAACGGCATCAGCCACTACGGGTACAAGAACAGCATCTGCATTGACACCACTCACGGCTTCATCCGCAGATACGCCATTACCCCAGCCAATATTCACGACTGCCAGATGATCTCGCAGGTTCTGGATCCTGAGAACAGGGATGACTTCGTCTGGGCTGATTCCGGCTACGCCGACGCGCGGTATGAAGATCTACTGGAAGTGGCTGGTTTTGAGAGCCGAATTCATGAGAAGGGTACGCGTTGCCATCCCTTGAGCGAGGAGGCCAAGGAACGCAACAAGGTGCGATCGAGCGTGCGGGCAAGGGTTGAGCACGTCTTCGGGATAGTCACTACCTCTATGCACGGCAAACTGACAAGACGAATTGGCTTGGCCAGAACGAAGGCTGGTGGGGACTGCGTAATCTTACATACAACTTCCTGCGTTACCTGCACTGCTCTTCAAAGCTAGCGCTGTCTGCTTGATCATTTGGTAGCGGGACAATCATCTCTCCTTGAAGGCATGGATGCCAGCCATCTGGCGGATCTGCATGTGCAGAGGATGAGTTTGTGGCTTCTCAATGTTGACTCAGAAATGGCAATATTTCGAGGTGCCCTTGTAATAGGAACGACTTTGTAGGACTACACAATTAGATGCGGACGTGAGGCCAAGCGATTCAGATTGGTGTAGCGCTTCCGCGCGCTGCGCAGCCCCAACAGCAGCGGTGAGAGGGCCAGCGGACTCAGGGGGCCGGGAAGCTCCTGGACGGTGATGGTGCCGCCTCCACCGATCTGGTCTCCTGCATCCATGAAATATCTAATGTCGTTTGTCAGGTTAGCCTGGCTCCCGGGAAAAGCTGCGGAATTGGAAGTAGAAGAAGTGAAAGGGTTGCTATTCGCATCATATGTCGCTGTCGCGGTAGGGTCAGAGAATGACAATCCAATTCCTTCGTTTGTCGCATTCCCTAGTAAAAACTCTCCTGTTACTGTTGCCGCGCAGACAAGCGCGGTTGCGCAGTCAACGGTAACTGGAGAGCCAGCCGGCGTCTGGCCAGCATATTGCTGAAACGTCAGTGAGCCCGAGAGGGTCGAAGCACCAGGCCCATCCCAGAAGATGGTGCCCTCCAGGGAAATGCCGTTGACACCGGCTCCGTTCTGGCCAGTCGCGGGGTCAGAACCTACTGGGGGCGTCGGATTGGTTTGGCTAGTATCCACCCGCCAGCCGAAATTTGGGGATCCGGGGGCGGGTGTAAAGGTATATTTATAGAAAGTCAGCGCTTTAACCTCCCCGGCCGCCAACAGCCCCGTCAGCATGGAGCCACAGGCCAGGAATTGGAGATGTCGGAAGCAGGACATTACCAGGAGACTCACACCATTACTTAACTTGAGCCATATTACTCGCTTGGGTGCAGGCCGTCAGGGCGGCTAGCCGTTCCAGCATGTCTCTCTCTTGTCTCGGGGATGGACCCTCTCTGCACGATCCACTCTCCGGCCATCGATCCCGCCGGCCTTAGGAGCTTACTGAAAAACCCGGTCTTCTCTGCGAACATGGGCCAACTGCCCAGCCAGAGGCGAGGTCACCGGGAACCCAGCGGCTCCCTGTTCTCCAACGTGTCGATCGAGGAGCGGATTCCGGCCAGCCATCCGCTGCAGCGGATCCGGAAGCTGGCCGATCAGACCCTCGATCGGCTCAATCCCACCTTCTGTGAGCTGTACGCCTCAGAAGGCCGGCCATCGGTGCCGCCGGAGCAGCTCAACGACAACCTGCTGTTCCGCTGGCGGGACCCGGGTGAGGCGGAGCAAAAGGCGATGGTTCTGTTCGATGAGGAGGCGCCGCACCGGTTGAGTACACCGGAAGACCCAGCTCAGTAAGGGAGCCTCTGGAAAACCCCACCACCCTGCGCGAGAATGGCCTTGTGATCCCAACCGTTTACAGGCTTCATGGGCGTCAAGCAGTTCGGTTTTGGTGATTACGAGCAGTCCACAGCCAAAAAGCGGACCCGGC
>NZ_VNWP01000030.1 GCF_014224355.1 Synechococcus sp. BSA11S
ACCGCTGGCTACGTCGCTATCTGGGGATCTATAACGGCAACAGGTGCCACATGGCTCTCGGTGGCCTCACGCCTCAGCAGTCCCTCCAGCGACTGCTGATCGCTGAATGACCTGGTGAGAAAACACACCTAGGACCGCCAACACCAACAGCACTCCCCATACCAACCCACCCGGCTCTTGGCTGTTGGATTGCGCGGCGCGTTCTGGGATACAACTGGAATTGTCTGTCTTGTGAACCTCACCGCTCAGCAATGGGAGGCCCGAAACGTTGTTCAGCGGCCTCGTGACAGCGCCTAAAGATGGCCTTGAACTGCTACAATTGCAATTGCTCACTTCTCGTGTATTCATCCCAAGCCTTTCTTGCTCGTGGCTTGAATGCCGCCTATTTTACTGACTGGGCGGAAGCAGGTATCCAGCCTACGATACATTGACCGTTTTTGGCATGGGAAGACCCTCATTAGGCCAATACCAGCGATTGACCCCTCAGATGCGGCAAGCAGCACGTCTCTATGCTGATGGATATTCTCAAGAAAAGATTGCTGAGCGACTATCTATTAGGCAAAAGACAGTGAGCAACTGGGCCACCCAATGTCCTCTCTGGCAGCAGGAAGTAACCCTTATTCAGGCACAGTTGTTCCACGAATCCAACGCACGCACACTCAAGCTCGCCAACGTCTGTATTCCTACCCTCGGTGATTTCATAGCTGACCCCAACACCCCTCCCCAGCACCGCCTTGCGGCTATCGGGCTCACCCTTCAACACGCACGCCACCAAGCGGACCATGCCCTGAGAGTGCGGCAGGCCGAAGCACTGGAGCAACGCATAGCTGCTATCGAGGCACTCCAGGAACAACAGGCAATCGACATTGAGCATCGTCCTGTCCATGAGCTTGCCTCGGGCTTCTAGAGGCAATGCTGGGGAGCCACGAGCGCTTCCCTTCGTGACTTGCCTCCAAGGGCGAGATCCCTTGCGCCGCAACGTGGAGCTAAGGACTAGTGATCCGTAGCAGAGGACCGGGGGTAGGGTTGTATACGGAGAGGAATAGGAAGTCCACAGCTTCTATAGATCTTTGCGAAAATTGGTTTCTAAATTCTTTTTCCTGATACTAGAAATGTTACAGGCTTTGGATATTCTGACATGTTGATATAATGGGCGTCATTTGGAGGGTGGAGACCGGACCCGCCAAAGTAGTGTTAGAAGGATCGACAAGCTATCCCGGCGAGGCACTCGGAATGGAGTGCCCAGCAGAGGAGAACCACCCACATGGTCATTTGTGTATCCTAATGTACAGTTGGATATCGGATCCGCATTTAATCCGAGTTCTCTATAGTCCAACAGACGAGACCCCTGTTTCTGCAAGCCATCTCAACAAATTGCCCTCATCGGCAAGAGGTTTATATGCTGACCGGAGGCGCTGACTCGGAGTGGTTACCGGATCCGCCCATTCAGCGTTAAGTCCAGCTTGGTGCTTTCAAAACTCACTGCTATCATCATCGCAATAAGCATGGCAGTGCATTTGCCTTGATCATGAAGAGACCATTCGGTTTTAGAACAATGGCGATACTCGGAATCGTGAGCAATTCAATTGGTATATTGCTATATCCATTTTCTCTGTTCGCATTGTCTGATCCTTCAGGGAGTCAGCTTGCCAAGGCTATTGTAATCATCGGCTTCTTCGTGGGAACGCCTCTATCAATTCTGGGCGTCATAGCATCAAGCTTGCTTATTGCGGAGAGACTAGTGGGGTTGTATTTGAGCATAGCTATGATTTCAGCAAACATTGTCCTTGGTCTCTTTTTTGCATTTTTGCAACTCGGTGGCGCCAGCAACGCCGCTGACATCGGTGCTGGGATTTGGTGTTTTTTTTCGGCTTTGACTAATACGGCTATTTTATTATACTGGGTTCGGCCAAGTATCCGATGGTTTATCAAGTCGGCTAGCGCCAGCCAAGTGTAGCCCTAAGGCCCTTCACTATTGCAGGTACTTTGACGTTGGCTGGAAGCCTCGGATGAGCTATCCCCTCTGAAACATGAAGTAAGTTATCCTTTTCAATATTTAGAGGAAGGCCTAACATGCCCCTCGAGTGGTCAGGCCTCCATCAAGTCGGGTTCGCTAGCGCTAGCTTCTTGCCTGCCACTCAGGGGCAGCGTTCGACTCAGATCTTCTCTGGACTCTACCTTTGGATTAACTGCCAACCATGAGTAAGATCTCAGACATAACTTGGCCGATAAAACCATGAAAATATCCACCCACTAACTCGATTGGCAATCTGAGACACTGTACTTGTGGCAATCTTCGCTGCTTTTACCGTTGCCTTGACGGCTGACACTGCTATGTCCTTCGACACTTGATACACGGCGTTGGCGAATTGAGCACCTGCCTTAACAACCTTCTTTGTCACATTAGTAGCTACCTCAATGACAACCTCCACGACCTTTTCCATTGTGTCGAGAGCGCGCTTAAGAAAGGCATGAGCCGATGCAAGCAGATCGGCAATCTTGTTTAGTGCCGTTGCAACAGGACCGCTAAATTTAAGGACTTTGTTGGCTAGCCATCTTGTGCCCATGGCTGCCACTCCAGTGAGACCAACAGCAGCAATGAAGTAGGCCATCGGCTCAAATGCGGAGATCATGAAGCCAATCACAATTGCCTTGGCAGCGGTCTTCCAGCCGCCCTCTCTGAATACTCGAAGCGCGCGAGCAAGGGTAGACTGCCGATAATGTCCACATTCCCTAAACTTCTTCCAGTCAATAGAGCGCATAAAGGGGAGCACTCCTCCAAACCCCTTCATTGCAACATAAGTGACGGGTATACCAACCTCAGCGAGTGACTCCCCAAGTCCATCCCATAGCTGATTTGTTGCATCCATAGCTCCAACTTGAATCGGTTGGCCGGCTACAATCACACTTTTCCCTACTCCCTCGCCACTGAGGGTAGAAACAAAATCATTCAGATCTACGGAGGCAGCAGGCTCGAACCCAAAAGCCTCCGAAAACACTTGGTTATATCCAGGACTGCCAGGATCGGGTGTTCCAAACTCTATCTGGGTGGCGTCTACATGATTGTCTAATTGTGCATCAAGGTAATCCTCGATAGCCATGGGATCCGCTTGTCGTGCCCTGTTGGCTGCAGCATCCTCAAAGATCCAATTTGAGAACTCAGCAGGATCACCATTGTTTGACGTGGCAATCAAGTGGGATATGTCTTTTGATTTGAGGAATTGATAGAGCTCTATTGCATTATCATGGAGATTGGCAGGTATCTTCATCAGCAGCTCATGCGGAGGAATGCCATACTCACCGCCTCTCTGCGAAATATATGCCTGCAGCGCTTCCGGTAGACGATAGAAGGCTTTCATGGCTTCAGTCGCCGAGATTGAGAAGTGCACGGCCTAAATACCGGTAGTTGGTCATGCCACAGCTTACCCCCATCCCTACAGCCTGACTAGGTTGCCCAGTTTGCTTCTGGAGGACGCTATCTGAAGCTGCGAGCCGATCCCGCCAGAGTAAGGCAGAGTCATCATCCCGAAACGCTACAAAGACCCGGCCCTCAATAATATTGGAAATCATCCAAGAACTTCTGCCCCAAACTCAAGTTAGCTGCGGAACTATCATCTGAGAAGCTGTCCTGAAGTGGTGTGACTGAGGCCACAAACCGAAAGCGTCTATGGTCTGCGACCTTATGGAAAATGCCTACAAGGAGCAACTCTATACTCCATGAGCCTTCTCCGTCTAAATTAAATAGACGCTATTCTCAATGTGCCTCTGATTAGCAATTGAATTGCCTGCAGGCCCGAGGGAGGGCGATCTGAACTCATATCCGATCGTCGATCATCCAGATTCAGAAGACGGGGGCAGGAGTTGATAAAAGCTGCAAGGAGCACTTCCCGCTTCTGATCTGAAGCGTTACACGCATCGAGGAACCGGCTTCGGTAAAATCTGAAGGCACTCGATGCGCTTCGACCACGCCATTCATTGAGAGCCAGCCGAATCCCGCATCCTGCTGGCGCGCGATCGTGCTTTTTGGGCGAAACGTCGCGTCATACAAGTTTGCCCTCGCTCGCTCGCTAGTCGAGCTCGCCCCAGTCAGCGACGACCTCGTTCGCCTTGATGATCTCGCGGTGCCTTTCGCGCGGGAGATCGCTCGACACCTAAAGTCCGCTGAACGACAAGCGACCTCGCGCTCCAGCGTGTTTCTCGAAGCCTGCCGCAGCTTCAACCGAGGCCAACTCTCGTCCGATCAGCTACGCGCGGAGACAGTCCGGCGTGGCTTCAACAACGTCATCGATGCATTTCACATCGTTGGTTCTTCCGACGTCCCCACTCGGTTTTTCCACGACGAGCGTGCGACCGCCAAAGGAATCAGGCTCACTGACGAGTTTCGACGACTCATGGCGGACGCGCAGGCCGACAGTCTGGCGCCAGAGGCGGAAGCGCGTTGGCGTCTTGTTGAGACGGCTTGGAACCTTGACGTGCCTTCGCGAGTACTGGAGGTGAGAACAGATCTCGAGGCTAATGAGCTTTTCGTCACGACCGACGCAACTCGTCGGATTTCAATCGTCGGAGTTCGCGATGCACTCAACGGGTATCAGAAAGGCGCATGTTTCTACTGCAACCAACCGATCACCATCGGCCGCGGCGAGTCGCTGGACGCCGATGTCGACCACTTTTTCCCAAAGCGGCTCGACCATGTCGGGTGGTTTGGTGGCGTGAATATTGACGGTGTCTGGAACCTCGTTCTAGCCTGCACCCAGTGCAATCGTGGCGCGGGCGGCAAGTTCGACCTCATCCCGCACATCCAGTACCTTGAGCGCTTGAACTTGAGGAACAACTGGCTCATAGACAGCCACCACCCGCTCCGCGAGACGCTGATTGCTCAGACCGGAGCCACCGAGCAGAAACGCGCGAGCTTCCTTCAGCAATGCGACCAGCTCGCTATCGACGCGATACCAAGCCGCTGGCGGCCATCCTCCTCCAGTGTCGCCGACTCTCTTCTTTGACCCTCTAGATGCGAAAGACCTACAACAAGCTTATCCGCGACCGAATCCCTGAGGTCATGGACGCTGCCGGAAAGGCGTACACCCTCCGGGAGTTGGGCGACGACGAATACGTGGCGAAACTCATTGCAAAGCTCTACGAAGAGGCCTCAGAGGTTTCCGATAGTGGCGGCGACATTGAGGAGTTGGCGGACACCCTGGAGGTCATCCGCGCTCTCTGCATCGCCAAGGGCCATACCCTAGAGGAGCTCGAGAATATTCGGGCGCAGAAGGCCGAAACGCGAGGCGGGTTTCAGAGGCGCCTCTTCTTGGTCGATGGCGAGGTCTAGCCCTAAACTTTGATGAGCGTTTAACGAACAAGGATAGATCGTGCGCAGCCACGATCTTATCCAGTGTTGGACAAGCCCTTTGACGCTTTTAAGCAGCCGCCTACGGTAGATACGTTCCGCCTGAATTCAGGCAGGTTCCGAGTTCGTTAAGCGTCGCCCTGCTCACCATTTGGCGATGAGCTCGTAAATCCGATGACCGCTACCACCGCCCGCTCGAACAATGGCTCAAGCGTGGCTTGCCAATCTGCCACCGATGCATCCCCAAGTTCTAGGTCCGACTCCCACACATCGGGGGGGTCTTTAACGTTTGACGGCACCGTGACTTTGCCGTGGCGGTCACCGCCCGCGTAAAGAGTGCGCGGCAAGGTTCCGCGGTGGGTGACTACGTCTCGAATAGCAAACAAGCGAGAGATCTTCGAGTCTTCGTACACCTTGACTAGCACCTCAGTTAGATTGGCTCCGGGCCAATGGGTCTGAAACCTGGTGGCAAGAACCCGCCGAGTGACCCGGCGGAGTTGCACGCTGTCGGACGGGAACTCCTGTGGCTTCAAGTCAGACGCGATGGCGTACGCCGCGATGACAAGACAGTCGAGAGCCGAGCATGCGTTGAACAGGTAATCGACTAGGGCCTGATCATTTCGGAAATTGCCGTCATGGCCGGCGCAACCGTACGGCTGCTGCATGCGGTAGCGCTGGGCGTACTCGGTCACCGTGGTTACCCGATAGCCAAAACCGTGCCATGCTACTCCGAATAGCCGGGGGGAGCTGCCCGTCGTTGAGACGCGGGCATCAACGGCATCCCAAGCCTGGTCGAACGCCACCCCCAAGCACGGTGGAAGTACGATTCCGAGACGCTGCGATTGCATCAGGTCACCCATGACGCCTTAACGAACAATGATAGATCGCGCGAAGGCCGCGATCTTATCCGGTGTTGGACAAGCCATTTGGAACTGACCTTACTCTATGCAGATAAGTCCCGCCGTGTTTTCGAATCGCTTAAGAATTCGGGACGCTCTGCGCGGATGGGTTGTATATAAAGACTCACGCCTTCGAGGCCTCCCGCCATCGTCGCCTGTGGACTAACCGATCAGAATAGCTACTGAAATACTGCTTGACCCTCCTCGCTTACTGGTTCAATTCTGTTCCTCTCATCGCTACAGCTCGTTCTTCCCAATCTGCCGCGCAGCGGCTTTGTCCAGCAATCCCGCCGGGAGGGACAGCCCACAAGCTCTGCTTGTGGGCTCCCATCGTGGCTTCGCCGATACGGCGGCCCCTAACATCAAATGTTGAGCAACCTATCTATGGCTCGCACACACGGACACGGAAACCCAAACTGGACGCGCGACGAAACGATTCTCGCGCTTGACCTATACTTCGACCTGAATGGAAAGATTCCGTCTGGCTCCGATGAGCGTATAAAAGCGTTATCCGAAGTGCTACGCCGCTTTCCCTATCACGCGGAGGCATCGAGGAAGGAGTCATTTCGAAACTCTGATGGTGTTGCGTTCAAGCTCCAGAATTTGCGGCAGGTTGCTACCGGTAAAGGGCTGGGGAACGTTTCAGAAACAGATCGAGCGGTTTGGCTTGAATTCGGTGCGTCGCCAGATGCTACGAAATCACTCGCCAATCTTATCCGTGCTGGCGTTGCCGCTTCCCAGGCCAGCGAGCCAGTTCGAGAAGATGTCGAGTTCGTTGAGGGACGCGTCATTACCGAGCTGCATACGCGCCGCGAGCGAGAACCAAAACTGCGAGAACAACTGCTTTCCTCACGGCATGCGAGAAATAAACTGTTTTGCGAAATGTGTGGCGCTCCTCCGCCGTCCGCCAATTCCGCGCTTCGGGAAGCTCACTTTGAAGTACACCACATCGTACCGCTGTCGAGCACAAGTACAGGTACCCGCACGACGCGCTTGTCCGATTTGGCCTTGCTCTGCGCAAATTGTCATCGACTACTTCATCGGGCAATAGCCGTTGAGAAGCGGTGGATTACCGTTGCCGAGGGGAAATCCGTATGCGGTGTCTGACCGGCAGTATAACCAACACGGCATTCAAGCGGACCTGCGCAAAAAGCCGCACAGGCCGCTAACTTCTACCTTAGATCTCATAAGTGCAAATGGTTATCGCTCCATAAGCCTTGGGCCCCGGGCTATGACTTCACGCCCTCCCCCATCGCGGGCATGAGTCCATCAAGTCGAGCATTGCGGATTCCTGAGTAAAGTTTAATTGACCGAAGCTCCTTCTCGCGCCACAGCTCACTAAGCCATTCGCACTCAAAGACATCGATGAAGTCCAGGAAAAGATCAGGCAGACGGTAGTTGTCCCATCGCTTGACTATCCGCATTTCATCAGCCCAGTCAGACCATGGAGCAATTAGTCTTCCTTTCTCGTCAGAGGACATGGGAAAGGGTTCTGAGCCGGTGAGGATGCATTCAATCGGTATCGCTCCTCGCACATCACAGCGAAGCAGGTAGTCTCCGCCATTCTCGGCCTTAGGGAACCATACTGGAATGGAATTTAATCGTCCATTCAATGTCAGGGGAATATCACTGTCTTCATGGACTACAACAGCCCATCCCATAGCTCTTTGTATATCATCAAAGGCAATCGTGCCAACTGCCTTTCCTTTATCGTCACATGCTGTCCTGCCGCCGTCCATAGTCCAGAGGACGTTTCCTGCTAGGCCATATTGTGGCTTCGGGGTCTTGTTCTGGACGGCCTTCTCAAGCTTTGCAAGCCGGGTTTCGAGGGAGCGTAATTGCATTTATTTAACCTAAGACTCTGCTTTTGGCTATCAGTGATGAGGCCATCTTCAATACTGTGACTTCACTTCTGAGTATAGAGGACTTATGAACTCTGGCTTAAGTCGCGACTCTTTCTCTGCACTGTGTTCTTCATCCAGTGCTGTGCCTAGATCGGTCCATTCCAGGCTCTCAAGAGGCACCCACCGCTGGCCTTCAGAGGCATGGAGCAGGAGGAAGGTGGTCTTGGGGACGAATGAGGGCTAGGTCGGCCAGCTGACGTGTCCTCAGAAGCGGGTAGCTGGCCGGGATCCGCTCCTCGATCTAGGCGTTGGAGAACAGTGAGCCGCTGCGCTCCTGCTGACCTCGCATCACGGCTGTGCGGTTGCCCCATTTTCGCAGTGTGGGCGGGTCTTTCAGCAAAATCTTAAGCCGATGCATCCCCCCACAGGCTGAAGGCCGGACCTGTATTCAGGGCCGCTTCCAGGGAGATGATCCCCATGGCCATACCCAGAACAGCGGCATGGGTGCGATCACGGGCCTGGAGCTTGTTGATCACGTTGCCGACGTGGGTCTTCACCGTTTCTGCGGAGACGTAGAGCCGCTCGCCGATCTTTCGGTTCGAGAGCCCGAGCATCACCCTCGTGAGCACCTCCACTTCTCGTTCGGTGAGCTTCTCAACGAGTGGTGCCACCTCGTCCCGGCGCCTTTGCTCCTTGAGGACATCGGCGGCTTCCTTCGGGTAATAGACGCCGCCGCCGGCGACGATCCGGAACACAGGCGTGAAGTCCTCCGTCTCAAAGCAGATCACATCGCAGCCGGCCTTCAGCGCCTCACCGATCACGGCGGTGGACTCCCGGTTGGTGATCAGGATGGTGCGTGTGTCGGGGTGGAACCGTTCGGCTCGCCGCACCAGCGACACCCCCGTGCCCTCATGCAGGGTCTCGCTCACAAGCAGGAAGTGGGGCCGGTGCTGCAGCACATGCCTGTAACCCTCCTCCTCGGTGGTGCAGGCCCCGACGACGTGCCTGGTGATCGGATTGATGCAGATGAACGCGCCCAGCCAGCGGCTGTTGCCAAGGCAGGCGACGATGGTCTTCCCCTCCAGCAGCCTGCCGTACTCTTCCAGCAGGCTCGGGATGCTCTCCAGGATGTGGGTCAGGTCCATCCATTGCGGTCAACCGCCTCCATATTGCGATGACTGAACCAGACCCACGCCAGACCCGACTGGAGGAGCTGCGTGGGCGTCTTCCTGGCCTGGTGCGAGCGATCCAGGAGCCGGGCATCGACCCGCGCCAGAAGTCGATGCTGGCCGCCGAATACGAACAGACTCTCGGCGCCGTGTTCGCCCTGGGCGATGAGCTGGAGGTGGGGCCGGATTGATCGAGGGCATTGGCGGCGATTTTCCCCCCTTGCTATCCCTGTATGGAAGCCCTGCCCTCCCCTGATGCTCCGCTCCTTTCTGCTTGGCATGGTCCTGCTTTTCGGACTTGGAGCCGCCCCTGCCTTTGCTCGTCAGTACTGCCGGGACTTCACCACCTGCGAGCAAGCGATGAAGTCGTTCAAGGCTGGGAACACGGCGCTGGACGGTGACAAGGACGGGATCCCGTGCGAGAACCTCTGCGGTAATCGGTAAGCCTCCCAGGGCTTCCATGGCCCCGAGGAACTCGTCCTGCTGCTCGCGGTCGGGCATAGCGGCAGGCGACTGGGAGGAGGTGGGGTTGCCCTACATCACCTTCTGCCTCAAAGGCGGGTCGTTTGCTCCCCTCGCGTCAGCCCTAACTGGACGGGGCGCCAGCATCGAAAACAAGACTTACTATAGTACGCACGAACTACCTCTCCATGGAAGGCTGGCTCCAGGAGCTCAATGGCCACAACGTCCTCCGCTTCCACCGTGACCACGCTGCCCGCTACGAGGCCTACGTCTTCATCGACCGAGGGGAACCGATCCCCGGGCAGCCAGCCCTACTGAAGCGGCGAGAGAGGCTTGCCCGTAAGCGGGCGGTCGAGCAGTGGCAGAAGCTCCTCAAGGCGGCCTGGAGGCGAGTGGAACCGCAGTGGTAGCTCAGATCATCCCATCGGGACTGGTTCGGTCCAAGACCTTTTGTATCTTATCGAGCGTCCTCTCACTGCTGTTCCTTGCTCGGGATTGTGGACGGCGGTAAAGGAGCGGGCGGTCATGCATGTCTCGATCTCCTTCAGCGAGATGTTGGAATCCATCAGCTGCTGGATGTAGATGTCGGCGGAAGTGAAGGGCATTGGTCGGGGGAGACCGCTCACAGTGTTCCAGTGGGAATGAGATATGTTTATATTTGTAGGCGTACTGTGCCGATGGCTACCGCGTTAGATGCCGATCAAGACCAACCTATTGTATGTCAGCTGCCTGAGTTCTTCACAGATCGCTGAATGACCCGGCAGGTAATCACACTAAACTCATCCTCCCAAAATGGATCTAATTACGTTCGGTCCTTGCATGTATATTGCTGTATAGTTTAAACTGCGACTGCGTTAGCTAGCTGAGGCATGTCACGATTCGACAGCGAAATCGACAATGGCAGACTTAAATGAATTACGAATCAGACTCCGTGAATTTGCCGATGAACGATGCTGGGATCAATTTCATTCTCCCAAGAACCTAGTCATGGCTTTGTGTGGAGAGATAGGAGAACTAGTAGAAATCTTTCAATGGCTAAGCATTGAAGACTCTATGCTTGAGAGCCTCAGCGCCAAAGACCTCTCACGATGCAAAGAGGAGATAGCTGACATACTTATTTACTTAGTAAGGCTGGCAGATAAATTGAATATTGACCTCATGACTGAGTCCTTGGCTAAGATTGAAGTCAATATGGAGCGATATCCCGTAACACTATCCAAAGGAAATGCAGTAAAGTATAATCTAAGAAATGAATAAAGTAATCCTTCAGCCTTCGGGGAACAAAGATGCGCGTGAGCACTTCCTGGATACAATCGAAACAAATGTTAACCTGACTCGAATAGGCCCTCACATTAGCGTCAACGACTTTCAGGTGCTTCAAGACATATACCCTAGTGGTAGCTGCAAAGTCTGGGGAGTAACCCCTGGCGGCAGCAATCAGACTAAGTGGAGCAGGATCGAGACCGGTGATATCACTCTTTTCTCTAGGGAAGGCTCTATTTACGCTTCAGCAGTTACTACCTACAAGCTTCATTGCCATAGTCTTGCAGCTGAGCTGTGGAACTACAATGCAGATGGGCAAACGTGGGAGTACATATATTTCCTTGATGAACTTAGGGGTCTTAGCATTTCCTATGCCACCTTTAATGATGCAGTTGGCTATAAACCAAGCTATATAATACAAGGCTTTAGCGTGCTAGACGCAAGCAAGAGTGCGGCAGTCATTCAAGCTTTCGATTTACAAAGCAGTGTTTTTTATGCTGACATTTCTAAGGATGAATGCCTAGAAGCAATATCATACCTCACATCATTAAATGAGACAGAGGCTGAAATTCAGTCAAGCCGAAGACTTGAGCAAGGTTATTTACAGAAACATCTTTTTGGGCGCAAAACAGTGGGTACATGCGCTGGCTGCAACAGAGACTACCCTGTATCCTTCTTGGTTACAGCCCACATCAAGAGAAGATCACAATGCACTCTTGAAGAGCGAATTGACCATCATGTGGTAATGCCACTTTGCAGCATGGGATGCGACCAGATGTTCGAGAAAGGCTATGTGAGTGTGCTTGACGGGGTCTATGTAGACATGAAGAAGACTCCAAGCAGCCATCATCTTCAGAAATGCATTGACCAGCTGGCAGGAAAGCTATGTACCTATTATAATGATGCAACAAGGCCGTACTTTGAGTGGCACTATGATTATAGTAGATAGTTTCATGGTGCAACTTGCCGGCTGATCAATGCATGGTTGATTTAGGCTTTGTAAAATCCACAAACGCAGTCGCCAAGCCGGGTACTTTGCTCTGTACCAGGAGTTCATTACAGTAGCCAGTTATTTGTTGTCGCATCTCCTATCGGCAAGCAACCCGGTGACTTTCAGGGAAGGTGTCACTCCTTGGCTGCCCTCAGGCGGCCTGGATTAAGGGTAGCGCCTAGATCGCTACTGGCTCTTCTGATAGTTTGTAGATCCACTCTTCTTCGGGTTTACGCCAGCAGCGGGTGCTTCGGCTCCAGCGTTATGGATTTGCCCGCTGAACCTTTAGTAGACATCGGCTTGCTACTTGCAGATTGAGGCGGCGGTACCGCTATGGAGTTGATGCCGCTTGTTGCGGGTATGGGCCACCTGATATGCCTTGCAAACACAAACCTGTGAGGTGGGTGCCTTTTACTGGACAGTTCTGGCCCCTGACATCGTTAACTCCGGACGGGAGGAACAGGGTTTGGTCTCAGTATAGACCTCATTGGGAGTCTTGCCTCCAAGGGAGCTATGAGGCCT
>NZ_VNWP01000031.1 GCF_014224355.1 Synechococcus sp. BSA11S
GCCGGGTCCGCTTTTTGGCTGTGGACTGCTCGTAATCACCAAAACCGAACTGCTTGACGCCCATGAAGCCTGTAAACGGTTGGGATCACAAGGCCATTCTCGCGCAGGGTGGTGGGGTTTTCCAGAGTCTCCTTAGTGGATCAGGCGAGCAGCCGGAGCGGGCCAGCCTGGAGCCTCAGCAGGCCAGCGGGACGGAAGTGCTGATTCGGATCAGCGCGATGGATTGCGCCACGGAGGAGGCCGAGATTCGCCAAGCCCTCTCAGGTCTCGACGGAATCCACGGCCTGAGGTTCCTGCTCGCCGAGCGCGTTCTGGCCATCGATGCCGAAGCCGCTGCACTGAGTTCCGCCCTTGCAGCGATCCGCCGGCTTGGATTCAGCCCGGAGCCGATCAGCCCCGATCACCGGCCGTCTGCGGCCCAGACCCGCGCCGAACGGCAGCGCGAGCGAATCCGTCTGGGGAGCTCCCTGGCACTGGCGATCACGGCAGAGCTGCTGCATCTGGTCATTCCCGTCTTCCCGGGCCGCGAACTGCTGGAGATCGGGATCGCCATCGCCGCGATCGCTCTGGCGGGCTTGTCCGTGTTTCGCAAGGGCCTGGCCGCTCTGCGCCAAGGCCGGCTCAACATCAATGCGCTGATGAGCGTGGCGGTGATGGGCGCCTTCCTGATCGGTCGCTGGCCGGAAGCCGCCATGGTGATGGCGCTGTACTCGGTGGCTGAGGCGATCGAAGCGCGGGCGGTGGATCGGGCTCGCCAGGCGATCACCAGCCTGATGGCGATGGCCCCCGACGAGGCGGAGATCCTCCAGCAGGATCACCGGTGGCGAAGAGTCGCCGCCAGTGCGGCGGTGATCGGTGATCTGGTGCGCGTCAGCCCGGGCGAGCGGCTGCCGCTCGATGGCACCGTGCACAGCGGCGAGAGCACGATCGATCAGGCCCCGATCACCGGCGAAAGCCTGCCGGTGGACAAGAGCCGTGGAGATGAGGTCTTCGCCGGCACGATCAATCAGAGCGGCGAGCTCCAGATCCGCGTGACGGCTCCAGCCTCGCTGAGCACCCTGGCGCGGATCATTCAGGCCGTGGAGGAAGCCCAGGCTTCCCGGGCGCCGATCCAGCGCTTCGTCGATCGTTTTGCAGCGCGCTACACACCCGCGGTTTTCGCGGTCGCCCTGGCTGTCGCCCTGCTGGCGCCGCCCTTGCTGGGGTTCACACCTCTGCAGGCGATCTACAAGGCCCTGGTGCTGCTGGTGATCGCCTGCCCCTGTGCACTGGTGATCGCCACCCCGGTCACGGTGGTGAGCGGCCTGGCCACCGCCGCACGGCGCGGGATCGTGATCAAGGGTGGTCTGTACCTCGAGGAGGCCCGCAAGATCAAGGTGCTGGCGCTCGACAAGACCGGCACGATCACCCTGGGCAAGCCGAAACTGGTGGCCTTCCTCTTCCTGCAGGAGGGCGGCGATGCTGCTGGGCTGCAACAACTGGCCAGCAGCCTGGCGGAGCGCTCCGACCATCCCGTCTCGCGGGCCGTTGCTGCAGGTCTTGATGGGGAGCGACTGACGGTGGAGGCCTTCGAAGCCTTGCCGGGGCGAGGGGTGCGCGGCGTGATCGCGGGGCGACCTCTGATGTTGGCGAATCACCGCTGGGTCGAAGAACTGGGGCTGTGCTCGAGCGCACTGGAAGCCACGATGGAAGCCCACGAGCGACTGGGCCGCTCGATCAGCCTGCTGGCCGATGACAACGGCGTGCTGGCCATGATCGCCGTCGCCGACACCGTGCGGCCCAATTCAGCAGCGGCGATGGAGGCGCTTCGGGCCCTGGGCGTCATTCCGGTGATGCTCACGGGTGACAACGCAGCCACCGCCGCTGCGATTGCGGCCCAGGCAGGGATCCTTCGGGTGAAGAGCAACCTGCTGCCCCACGAGAAGCTCGAGGCGGTATCCGACCTGCAGGCCCGCTATGGAACGACGTCCATGGCCGGTGATGGGATCAACGACGCGCCGGCACTGGCCCAGGCGGATATCGGTTTTGCGATGGGAGCAGCCGGCACCCACATCGCCATGGAAGCGGCTGATGTGGTGATCATGAACGACGATCTGATGCGCGTGCCGGAAACCATCGCTCTTTCACAGCGCACCTTTCGAATCCTGCGCCAGAACATCGCGCTGGCGCTGGGAATCAAAGCTCTTGTCCTGATACTCACCCTGGCTGGAAACGCCACGATGTGGATGGCAGTCTTCGCAGACATGGGCACCAGCCTGATCGTGATTGCCAATGGCCTGCGTCTGCTGCGCATGCCGGTGGCTGTTCGGCTGGAAGGCCAGATCTGCTCGAGCTGATGAAGAGGGTGGTTACCCCCAGGCAAGGCCCAGGGGCTTGCAGTGATCCAGGCCAGGACCTGAGGATCAGAAACAGAACGGCAGGTACTGGGTGCGGCAGGCTGCATAGCCATCAACAAGGGCACCAAGGCCGATCTGGTGGGCAATCCCGAAGCCCGTCAGCCCCTCGACGACAATGCCGATCACAATACCGAGCATGGCGGCGCGGCCATTGAAAAGCTCAGCGCGTTTGAGCTGATCCAGATGGATCTGCCGGTCGGTGCGCGTTTGGAGGCTGGGTCCATTGACTGAAGTGTTGGTCATTGATCCTTGAAGTGAGTGGATGAAGGTTGGTCGTTAACTCAGGAGGCCTGGCTGCAGCTGCGCAGAAACAAGCCAGGTGCTGAACAAGCTGATGGTGAGGGTGGCGGCAATCTGATCTATTGCGCCAGATCGCTCGGACGGCTGAGCAGGAAGGCCACCATGCCGGTGAGGACAACCACGAGGGCGATGACGACGGCAGTGGCTGCGGTGTAGTCGGTACTCATGGCGATCAGCCCAGCCCGATCTGGGAAAGAATCCCCTGACCTGTGAGCAGCTCGGTGCCGAGCCCTATCACGAAGCCGAGCATGGCAAGGCGGCCATTCCAGGTTTCGGCAAAGGCGACAAACCCGAAGCGGGAAGCGGAATCAGTCATGAGCGTTACGAAGTGCTACAGACAATGTAACAGACTGTGAAGTGCGGTGAGCAGGCTGCTGGCGACCGCCAGCCACCAGACTTCAGGACCTGCAGCGGACGCCGCACACCCTGCCCATGCTCACCATCGAATCGGTCGAACTGCTCCTGCTGGTGGCGGCCGTGGTGGCCATGGTGGCCCGCAGGCTGCGGATGCCGTACAGCGTGGGGCTGGTGCTGGGGGGCCTCGTGCTGGCCTGGCTGCCCTTCGGCCTCGACATCCCCCTGACGCGGGAGCTGATCTTCAATGCCTTTCTGCCACCGTTGATTTTCGAGGCGGCCTTCTACATCTCCTGGCCGTCCCTGCGCAAGGACCTGCCGGTGGTGCTCACCCTGGCCACGGTGGGGGTGGTCCTCTCCGCCGGCATCACCACAACGGGGATGCATTACCTGGCCCATTGGAGCTGGCCGGCGTCGCTGTTGTTCGGTGTGCTGATCTCGGCCACCGATCCGGTTTCGGTGATCGCCACCTTCAAGGAGGCAGGCGTGCATGGCCGGCTGAGGGAGCTGGTGGAAGCGGAGAGCCTCCTCAATGACAGCACCGCCGCCGTGGGCTTCGTGATCGCGATCGCCTACGCCACTGGGGCCGCCATCACGCCGCTGGGCACAGTGCAGGTCCTGGCGGTCACGATCGCGGGAGGGGTGGCCTGCGGCGCCTCTTTGGCAGCGGCTGTGCTGGTCCTGGCCGGCCGCACCGAAGACCCCCTGGTGGAAATCACCTTCACCACGATTGCCGCCTACGGCTCGTTTCTGCTGGCGGAGCACCTGGAGGTGTCGGGGGTGCTGGCCACCCTCACCGCCGGAATCATGCTGGGCAACCTTGGCCCCCTGGGCGCCATCTCCCCCAAGGGGCGCGAGGCTGTGCAGTCGTTCTGGGATTACGCCGCCTTCGTGGTGAATTCCTTGATCTTTCTGCTGATGGGGATGCTGGAGGCGCACCAGAACTTCACCCGGGTCTTGCTGCCAATCGGCATCGCCATCGCCCTGGTGACCATCGGCCGCGCCCTCTCCACCTACGTCTGCTGCAGCCTGTTCCGGAGTTCACCTCTGCGGGTGAAGGCCAGCCACCAGCACGTGCTCTTCTGGGGCGGTCTGCGCGGGGCCCTGGCTCTGGCCCTGTCACTGGGGCTTCCCACAAGCCTCCCCTATCGCGACGACGTCGTGACGGTGGCCTTCGCCGTGGTGGCCTTTTCGGTGATCGTGCAGGGGCTCTCGATCACACCGCTGATGCGCTCCATCGGCGAGATCGGACCGACCAGCTCAGGCGACGCAGGGGACATCGCCCTGAACCCCAGCCTCTGAGGGTTTCCGGACAACAACCACAGCAGGTGTGCATGAGCTCCGCCACAACAGAGTCCAGCGATGACCAGCCCCGGGCGCACCCTGTTGCTGTTGCCATTGTTCTCCAGACTGCATTCTCATGACCACCACGACGTTGTCGATGCGGGCTCGCAGAGCAGCAGGCCATTGTCAGCCTTCATGCTGGCAGCGAGACGACTATGGCATCCAGTGAAAATGTCTTGTACCGATATCGTGATAAAGTATTAGTCAGTTAGCAAAGCAGACAGGGGGCAAGACTTGAGGATTGATTTGGATTCTGCAGGGACGATCAAACGCACAGCAGTCTTGAGCGGCACTGCCATGGCCGCCATGGTTCTGATCGGGTGCGGAAGCAGCGACAAGGGCGCAGACCAGGACTCCAATGGCGCTGCAAGCACTGTCAAGGCGGTGGTGGCCATCCCAGCAAGCCTCGCGCCCTTCGGCAATGGCTATCCCAACAACGGTGATCCCTGCCGTCGCCTTGGCGAAAGCGAAGCCACCATCAAGTGGCTTGATGACAGCGCCATGCTGGTCGGCTGCCCTACGGCAGCAGCCGCTGCCGCGCTTGGCGGCTCAACAGTCGCAGAATTGGATGGTGTCACCGTCGTTTCGATACCAACAGGCGATGCCAATGCCGGAATGGAAGGCTCGCCCACAACTGATCGTGCAGCATCAACTCCAGAACGCCAAAAGACAGCAGACGAACTCGAAGCGAAATGCATCGCAGAGGTCGAGAAGACCGTCGGAGCTCGAGTCACCGGCACGGTGTCAGAAAACGATTCCGAAGCTGGCACGCGTTTCATATTCAACGTTGATGGCGCCCAGGCACCGTGGCAATGCACTGGAAACTCCAACGGCAGCGTAGGGGGAGTGATGTACACGGGCGATGAAGGTGCGCTCTGACCGTGTAAACGGAGCAGTCCGCAGGCAGAGCAGTGCCGAGGTGATGACAGGCGCCATGTGATGATTCTGATCATTCCGGCAGCCCGATTTCAATAGCATCGCTTCAAGTGGAAGGTCTCCGGCTCGACCCGACACCAACTTGGCGAAGCAGCTTCGTTGCATCCATCGCAGCATGCTGGCAGACGGCGTTGGCAACCGATCGGCGTGATTCTCGCCCCCTCAGCCGGAATCAACACCCCGCCGCCAATGGGGTTCAGCAGGGTTTACGGACGTTGTGCCAACAGCCCCGCATCCGGTGATCATTGGGAGCTGACGTTGAACCACCCTTGGACCTGACGGACCTCATCCCGGAGATCCCCGCCTTGCTGGAGGAGCTGGAGGAGCTTCTGGCCGATCACACCACCGTTGCCTGCCTGGAGCACATGAAGTGGCTGGGGTCCTTCATGTGCATCACGCCAGTTCAGAAGAGCCTGGTTGGTGCTGCCACCACCGAGGATGAGGGTTTTCAACTGGTGCGGAAGCATCAGCCCAGGCTGCTGGTTGCCAGCCAGCAGCTGCAGCAGGGAACAGGGCTTTCATTGGTGGCCCGAACCGAAGCGCTGAATCCCTCCATCAAGACGTTGCTTGTGGCCGATGATTCCAGCGAATCCCTGGTGCGGGAGGCCCTGGCCAGGGGCTGTGACGGGATCTGCTTCCAATCGGAGCGCTTCATGCCTGCCCTGCGGGTCGTTGCCGGTGGAGGGGTCTACTACCCACAGCCCGTCGCGGCGATCCTGCGTCAGCAGGCACCACCCCCTCCAGTGGAACCCCTGACGGAACGGGAACGGGAGGTGCTCAACCGTCTGATGCTCGGCCTGAGCGACGAGCAGATCAGCAAGCAACTGGTGGTAAGCCCTGAAACCATCAAGACGCATGTGAAGCACATCTACCAGAAGCTTCGCGTCGACAATCGAACCAAGGCTGTGGTGCGCTCCATTGCAGCAGGTCTGATCAGCCTGGAGTCGGCGCTGGAGGGCTACTCACTGGCTTCGGGCTGACTGGAATGGAGGCATCGTCATCAATTCTGATGACAACGTCGTGCTGACTCGATAGGATGGGTTCTGATGAATGTGGATGATTCCTGGTTGGAGATGGCAATCATGCCAAGCGCTGGAGGCAGCCGCTGACTTACCAGACATTCTCAATCGCATTCATGACTCTCAGGTAAGCCGGAGAATCCTTGCTGTCATGAGCATCCTCAGGGCTGCTGTCATCGGGGATGGCACGCCTGGCGTTGTCGGCAACTACGGCATTGGCCACCAGTTGCAACGCTTCTGGGCGATCGAGATTCTGCAGTGCCTCAGTGTAACGACGACTGTGGGAAGGGCGGACCGATTCCTGGCAGTAGTTGGACAACTCGCGGCTCTCGGTCATCACCCGGAAGGCGACGGTCTTGGTGTCGCTCTTGCCGAAGATCGCCATGTAGAGAAGATTCACCATTGAAGCGTCATGGGCCTGAATGCTGTAATTGATTACAATCTGAGGCCAGTAGCGCAATGCCTTGAGGCCTTCAAGTCCTCCTTTCTTGACACCGGCCTGTTCACACCACTGCTCGAATTCATCGACATCATGGGGGCAACGTCCAAACTTGCGCATGCCCTCAGCCAGGATCTGGCCAGCCTGGAAGTTTCGGGTGGGCTTGCCACAGACAGGCAGCATCATGCTGCCGCGCACATCGGCAACGATCGCCGTGAGCTGGGTGAAGGTGTGGTCGCGGACTTTCTCCAAGTCGCCACCGCGGTTCAGGGTGGCTTCGATGCGCTGCACCCCATAGCCAAGCTCAGTGAGAGGGAACGGCTGGCGACCGTAGAGCCGTTGGCGGTCTTTCCGACGCATGGAAACGGAGGAAGCCTGATCAAGGCACTGGTCCAGCAGCAGGGTCAGCAAGGTCGGCAGAATGCCGGTATTTTCAGCATGATAGCCATAGCCGAAGCCCGCGAAGATTGAGGAGATATTTTTGGCGGCCTTGATGTACTGGGCTTCCACGTTATGGACACCCGGGGACACCTGGATGTTCGGCGATAGCCTGTCGAGCAGCCGGGCCCCAAGCAGAGCCGTGATCGCATTGGGATGGCAGAAATTGGCCGTGAAACTGTCCACAGGATCACGCAGAGCGCCGTGGCGATGGAAACCGGAAAAGAACGCCAGGTTGGGTTGTCGCTCGCAGAGCACATAGGAATCGTTGCGCAGGGGGTCGTGGCTGAAGGACCCCGCCAGGCAGGCCAGTACCACCTGCTCCCGCTCGAGCTCGCGCCGGAGCTCGCAAGCTTCGAGCAGGTCCTGCTCCATGTGGTTGCTGTTGGCGGTCAGCACCACCAGATCACAGAGCTCGATCAGGTCGCGCAGGGTGTATTCCTGCAGGCGGCCATCATGCTTGTGACACAACATTCGCTCCATCGTGGCCACGTGGGTCGGGTCCATGCCCGACAGATCACGCGGCGAGAAGGCCCCGAACAGAGAACGACCCGGCCGCGGTGCCAGCAGCAAGTGGTCGCCGCCACCATGCATGGCGCTGTTGTAGGCGAGGGAAGCTGGGTAGAGGCCAATGCTGTAGAAGCCCACCACGCCCTGCTCAAGGCCAAGGATCCTGCGTCTGACGGTGGCCTGGTCAAGGGAGTCGGCGAAGAAACTGTTGTGCATCGGCTAGGTTGGTTTGTTGGCTGCGGACCCCGCCTTCATTTTGCGCCCATGGAATGGGGCCGGAGTGAATGAGACACATGATCAACTTCGGGAGGCTGGGCGAGAACCCTCAGGGGCTGGATGGTCATGTCAGCATGAGACACAACATCCTCGCTGGTGATCAGTTCAGCTCCCAATCTTCCTATCGACCCACTGTGTTAACACATAAACACCAATAAACATCGGCAGATAGGCGATCCACATATTAGGGAGGTTTAGCTCAGAATTGTTGATCAGGACAAGACCAGCATAACTGATCAGGCCATAGATTGTTGCTCGACGTAGTGGGCCAATAATTTTCTTCAAGCACAGTTCTCCAGTAAAGCCTACCGATTGTAGCTGATACAGACAGCTGGATCACGTCCCCTGGTCGTTATGGTCGGCTTCTCCAGAGTGTTTGGGCCAGGAGAATCGTCCATGACAAAGCTGAACAACTGCCCGATGACCTGTGGTTCCCGATCCAGGGTGATGAGTCAGACAGCAGTGAGGGGCTGAACTCCTGGGTGATCCAGTCCCCCCCCTCAGGGGTGTCGGCAGTGGCGGTAGGGCCTGCTGTGATCGTTCAGGAGCCATGATGGAGTGATGGCATCTTGATGCAATGCCAAGCCATTCGACTGACGGTGGACAATCCCGCCACTTGACCATCCACAACGGCCACAAGATACAGACGGCTTCGGATCACAGCAATCTTCACTGCCATGCATGAAGCACCTTGTGCCGCCCAGCTCGTTGAGACAGAACATCCAGAGACAGTGGCTTCTGGAAGCTCCGATGAATCTGCGAGTATCGTTTTGAATCGAAATGTCCTGACGAATCTCGGAAAGCTGGGGTTGATGAGCTCCCTGTTCGTGGTTGCAGGGCTGGCTTTGGCTCCTACGGTCGTCAATGCGGGCCCAAACGGAACGTGGCTGTCCAAGCCTCAGATCTGGTATTACAACTCGACGC
Organism: Synechococcus sp. BSA11S; assembly: GCF_014224355.1. Taxonomy (GTDB): domain Bacteria; phylum Cyanobacteriota; class Cyanobacteriia; order PCC-6307; family Cyanobiaceae; genus Regnicoccus_A. The sequence continues at coordinate 8,937 of NZ_VNWP01000031.1, forward strand.
AAACGCTTACCCATGTCATGGCCCAGATACGTGCAGAGAAATATAAAGTAGTATTTCTCGATTTTCGGAATGTTTCCGAACCAATGCAGCAGACGACAGCCCAAGAAGCGCGACGGCACGGGTTAATCCCTGTGGTCTGGGTGCAGTCTCCTCAGTATCGATCGATGAGCATTCAAGACTTGATGCATGAAGCCCGCCACGGTGATGGGATCCAAGTTGATGACCACTTCTTTGCAAATTACCGCTTGTCGGAGTTCTATGCGCTGCGGCGCCTCTATAGCAAGGCAATCTTCTGCAGTATTCAGTCCTTCCAAACCAGGCTAATTCCCCTTCACGGGTGCAACCAGCTTGATGTGCAATGCTACACGCCCCAAGTGTTCCAGCGGTGTATCAGGCTTGCTGAGAGGCTTGGTGCTGTGGTGAGTCTATCGACAAAGAACACCCTTGGATATCGGAGAAGCCTAGGACGCCGACCGTTCAATACTTTTCTCTGGCCAGGGAGGATAACCCGAGCAGCAGAAGATTATCAGAGAAATCACACACCCTGAGTCAACCCTAGTCTTGAGGCAGAAGCAATGGAACTTCCTGGATCAAGAGTGAAACGCCGAAGGCTTCAAGATATGGATAAGGTGCTGATCATAAAATGGGAATCATATTGGCACTCGGTACGACGACGATAAGATTCACTGTTTACACCACGCAAAGGGACACTGGCGCAGGCCGCTGATTGTTAACATGGACTCATGTCATGTTAGCGTTCCATGCCAAGTGAACAATGTAAGGAAAAACTCCTCAGCCTGAGTGCAGATCCTCCTTCGCACTACTCTGACTTGAGGGCCCTGATCCTCAACTGCACTCTCAATCGAACACCAGTCCTCTCTCATACCGAAGGAGTCATTAGTATTGCCCAAAGCATCTTTGATTCAGTGGGTGCCAGCTGTGATTTAATTCGTCCAGTGGACTATGAGATACCCGCAGGACTTGGAATTGATATGAGCCAGACACCGGAGTGGGACCGGGATGACTGGCCTCAGATTCAGGAGAGAATTGATCGGTGCGACATTCTTCTGCTCTGCACCTCAGTCTGGCTAGGGGAGAAAACATCTGTCTGCAATCGTGTTCTCGAGCGCATGTACGGATATACCCATCTGGTTAATGACAAGGGTCAATACCGTGACTACGGCAGAGTGGGAGCCACCTTGATAACCGGAAATGAGGATGGTATCAAGCACTGTGCTATGAATATCCTTTTCTCCCTCTCCCACATTGGCTATACAATTCCACCACAGGCCGATGCTGGATGGGTTGGCGAAGCTGGCCCTGGACCCTCCTATCTCGATCCAGATTCGGGTGGTCCGGAGAACGACTTCACGAACAGGAACACCGTGTTCCTGACCTGGAATTGTCTGCACCTAGCCAGGATGCTCAAGGACAAAGGCGGCTACCCGGCACATGGCAATGTGCCGGCCGAATGGGATGCAGGCTGCCACAAAGAACAAGGGAGTCCAGAACATCGAGCATGAGAGGGCTCACCCTACTCATTTCTGATACATTTTGGATTCAGTCCCTTCGGTAACCAATGCCATGCCATATCTCATGGCCGATATTCCTGCTGATGGGTTCTTACTCATGGTGCCATATTCTCAAGGATTACGCTTCTACGACCCTTCTTCTGGATCAGTGCATTGGTAGCTTATCGCTCTATGAGCAGCTCTCAGCTTGTCCTCAAATAACGGCTGATCCCGCCAAAGCAAGACGATGATCTCCACTCTCTTTGAAATGACATAATTTTTGCGATAATGGCTATTAATTCAGTAGTTATCCGTCGAGTCATGGTCGCAGAAGGATCATCAACCTGGTGATGGTGGCAAGCCGGATCTGTTCCATCTGGAGGTCTTGCACCAGCCGACGATGGAGCTCCCGCTCATTCGAGGCCGTGCTTGGGGCCATCATCCACGTGACCTCCAAGCCGGAGCAAAGCCTGGGCTGATTCACTCTTTACCCTTGGAGGAAGGCCTGGGCGGTTGCCGGGGGAGCTGGATCGCAGAGCGAGTACCACTGCTCCATCAGGTGGATCCTCAGCATGGTGGCCTGCGGGTACGGAGGCCTTACGCCCATCTTGGTCGTTACATCTTGGTCGTTTTTGGACAGCAGGGCTCGATCAGCTCAATCAGTGCCTGCAAGGGAACCACAGGCTCAATCTCTGCCAGGAACTTCTCCCGCTTGGTGCGCTTCTTGGCTGTGCTCTGCTCGTAGTCGGTGAAACCGAGTTCCTGCCACCGATCTACCCAATCCTGGTCTGCGATCACAGGACCATTGTCGCGCAGACAAACCAGGTTTTCCAGGATCTCCCTAGATGTCTTCAGGGCACCTCGAAAAATCAACAAGACACTTGATTGCGACATGATGCCAATTATGCTCGGTTCAGCAATCTTCACGACAACCGTGGGTCAGAGAGGCTTTTGGGACGAGCAGCAAAGAGTCACAAAGCTCCAGGACAAAAAGCCAGTTCTCAAGCGTCTGGCTGATTCTATCCCCTGGGAATCATTCCGCCCACT
>NZ_VNWP01000032.1 GCF_014224355.1 Synechococcus sp. BSA11S
CGGTTGTTGGTGGAGGTGACCCACTCGCAGAACTGGCTCCAGGCAGACGCGCCCTGGCGCTGCTGAAGGGTGGTGGTCATGAGAGCGAGGTAAGAGGCCCCCGGAGGGGTCGGTTAGGTAGGACGAAATGCCGGAGCGGGAAACCCGTTCGGTGGGCCCGAAAGCCCTTCGCCTGACACAATGTAACAGACCATTGCAGGATGTGTGAACCGCTTAAGGTTTGCTTCCGCTGGAGGGCGGGCGCAGGATCTGTTGGAGGCGCTGCCCCGGGTGCACGCTTGTTAGCGTCCGAGCTGGCCTGTGAGATCCGATGGCGCGGCCGCTTCAGCAGTTGGACTCGAACCCGCCGGCGAAGCCCTCCCCCGATGAGCGGGTGCTGCTGATCCGCCTGCCCTGCAATCCAATTTTCCCGATCGGGCCGGTGTACCTGGCCGATCACCTGCACAAGCGTTTTCCCGGGCTTCCCCAGCGCATCCTCGATCTGGCGGCCTTGCCCCTGCTCGATGTGGAGCGGGTGCTGCTGCGCACGATCGAAGCCTTCCGCCCCACCCTGCTGGTGTTCTCCTGGCGCGACATCCAGATCTATGCCCCGGTGGATGGCCGCGGCGGCAACCCCCTGCAGAACTCCTTCGAGGTGTTCTATTCCTCCAATCCGTTGCATCGACTGCGTGGGGCCTTCGGCGGCCTGCGCCTGATGGGGGCCTTCTATGGCGAGCTCTGGCGCAATCTGCGCCTGGTGCGCCGCGGTCTGCGCCGGGCCCGGCGCTTCCATCCCGAGGCCCGGGTGGTGATCGGCGGCGGGGCGGTGAGCGTGTTCTATGAGCAGCTGGGCAAGAGCCTGCCAGCGGGCACCGTGGTGTCGGTGGGGGAGGGGGAGCCGCTGCTGGAGAAGCTGATCAGTGGGCGCTCCCTGGCTTCCGAGCGCTGCTACGTGGTGGGGGAGCCGCCGCGGCAGGGACTGATCCATGAGCAGCCCGAGGGGGTGATCAAGACCGCCTGCGACTACACCTACATCGCCTCGATCTGGCCCCAGCTCGACTGGTATCTCGATGGCGGCGACTTCTACGTGGGCGTGCAGACCAAACGCGGCTGTCCGCACAACTGCTGCTACTGCGTGTACACCGTGGTGGAAGGCAAAGCGGTGCGGGTGAATCCGGTGGAGGAGGTGGTGGCGGAAATGCGCCAGCTCTACGACCGCGGCGTGCGCGGGTTCTGGTTCACCGATGCCCAGTTCATTCCGGCCCGCCGCTACATCGAAGACGCCAAGCAGCTGCTGCGGGCGATCCTGGCGGCGGGCATGAACGACATCCGCTGGGCGGCCTACATCCGCGCCGACAACCTCGACGCCGAGCTGGCCGAACTGATGGTGGAAACGGGCATGGACTACTTCGAGATCGGCATCACCTCCGGCAGCCAGGAGCTCGTGCGCAAGATGCGCATGGGCTACAACCTGCGCACCGTGCTCGAGAACTGCCGTCTGCTGGCCCGGGCTGGCTTCCGCGAGCACGTGTCGGTGAACTACTCCTTCAACGTGATCGACGAGCGCCCCGAAACGATCCGTCAGACCGTGGCCTATCACCGCGAACTGGAGCGCATCTTCGGGGCCGACAAGGTGGAGCCGGCCATCTTCTTCATCGGCCTTCAGCCCCACACCCATCTCGAGCAATACGGCTTCGAGCAGGGGCTGCTCGAGCCCGGCTACAACCCGATGAGCATGATGCCCTGGACGGCCCGCAAGCTGCTCTGGAACCCCGAGCCGATGGGCAGCGTGTTCGGCCGGATCTGCCTGGAGGCCTTCGAAACCAACCCGGGCGATTTCGGCCGCACCGTGATGGCCCTGCTCGAGCGCGACTACGGCATGGCTCCGTTGGAGGAGGCGCTGCATGCGCCGGTGGAGGGCCGCAAGGCCCTGGCCACAGCGGTGCGCTGAGCAGCGCGCTCAGCCCTCTTCACCAGAAGCGCCGCCGCACCCAGAGCAGGCCCGCCAGAGCGGCCCAGCCCAGCAGGCCACCGATCGGGTTGGGATCGGCTCCGCCGGGCCCGGCCAGCCAGAGGGGCACGCCGGGGTTGATCTCCAGTGGCCCGGACAGCAGGGAGAACCAGCCCCCCACCAGGCCGCCATGCAGCCCCACGGCGCCCCAGAGGCAGCCGCCATCGGCCCGCCGCTGCAGCCCCAGGGCCAGACCAAGCAGCAGCAGGCCCACCAGCAAGCCCGCCATCGGCCCGAGGCCGAGGTTGAAGCGGGTGTGGGCCAGGCTGAACACCGCCGCCTGGGCGATCAGGGCCTTCTGATCCGCTCGCGGCCCCCAGCCCAGGCGCTGGTTCAGCTCGCCCCAGAGCCAGCCCCGGAACACCAGCTCTTCGGCGAAGCCGACCCCGAGGATCAAGAGCACGGCATTGAGAATCTCCACCGGCGTGATCAGTCCACCGCTCCAGCGGGCCTGGCCGCTGATCAGCAGCACCCCCACCACCACCAGCAGCAGCAGCAGCGCTTTGATCAGGCCACGCAGCAGGGAGCGCAGGCCCACGCCCCAGCCCATGGCCACCCCAAGGGCGTGCCAGGGCCGGCGCTCCCTCCACACGGTGTTCAGGCGCAGCGGCAGGGTGATCAGCAGCAGGGCAAAGGACAGAACCGTGCCCAGCAGGGCGACCTGATCGGGTCGCCAACCGCTGAGCAGGCCGGCAGCCGCAAAGGGTTGCACCGTCAGCCAGCCGAGGCCGTAGAGCAGCGGCAGATAGAGCAGGGTGCTGATCCAGCCCAGCCAGGCGCGCCTTGGCACTCAGCTCTCCGGTTCGATCGTGCTGGAGAGGCCCTTGGCCTTGAGGGTTTCGCTGTAGAACTCGGCCGGCTCCAGATCACAGACGATCACCAGACCCACGCCGGTGTTGTGGGCCTCGAGCATCACGGCGATGGCGTCCTGCTCACTCAGGGAGGGCACCACCTGGCGCAGGGTGGTGACCACATACTCCATCGAGTTGACGGGGTCGTTGTGCAGCAGCACCTTGTAGCGGGGCGAGGGCTTGCGCACCCGCTGCACCTCCTTCTCGATCACCGCGGCACCGCCGGGGCTGCGGGTCGGGGTCTCCGTGGCACGGATGGTGTCGCTCATGGCTGGGAGTCTGACGCGGTTGTTGCGGTGTCTGGCTGAGGCAGCCTCTAGCATCCCAACTCTGAAGCCGAGCGCGGATGCGTCGTTACGCTTTCGTCGAGCAGCACAGCGAAGAGGATTGCGGCGCGGCCTGTGTGGCCATGATCGCCCGCCACTACGGCAAGAAGGTGTCGATCCCGCTGGTGCGGCACCTGGTGGGCACGGGCCACCAGGGCACCACGCTGCTGGGCCTGCGGCGGGGCGCCGACGAACTGGGCTTCAACTGCCGGGCTCTGCGCACGGACGTGGATGAGACGTTCTTCCGCGACGTGCACCAGATCGAGCTGCCGGCGATCCTCCACTGGGAGTGCAACCACTGGGTGGTGCTCTACGCGGTGCAGCGCCGACACGTGGTGATTGCAGACCCTGGCAAGGGGGTGCAGCGCCTGCGCCACCGGGACTTCCTCGAGGCCTGGGGCGATGGGGTGCTGCTCACCCTCTCGCCGGACATGGCTCGGCTGCGCCAGCAGCCGGACGACAGAAGCAAGATCCACTTCGTGGGGCGGATGCTGCGCCTGGCGCGACCCTACGGCGGGCTGGTGATGCGGGCGATGGCGCTCAACATGGCCATCGGCCTGATCGGGCTCGGCATCCCGCTGCTGATGCAGGTGCTCACCGACGACATCCTCGTGCGCCGCGATGCCCAGCTGCTGGGGGTGCTGGGCATCGGCATGGTGGCCATCTATGCCTTCCGCACGCTGATAAATTTCCTGCAGGGCAAGATCTCCACCTATTTCTTCGAGCGGCTGGAGCTGGGGCTGCTGCTCGAATACGGCCACAAGCTGCTGCGGATGCCGATGAAGTATTTCGACACCCACCGCAGCGGCGACATCCTCAGCCGCATCAACGACATGGAGCGGGTGAACGGCATGTTCAACGCCCTGCTGGTGGATCTGCCCTCGGATTTCTTTGTGGCGGTGATCTCCCTGGTGGTGATGGTCATCTACTCCACCCCGCTCACCCTGGTGTCGCTGGGAGCCTATGTGCTGATCGTGGGCGTGCAGATGGCCTTCCTGCCCCCCATGTATGCGATCGCGGGCAAGCAGATCCGTAAGAACGCCGACAATCAGGCGCTGCTGGTGGAATTCTTCCGCGGCGCCCAGCTGCTCAAATCCACCAATGCCGGCCAGCAGGCGTGGGATGAATACCAGGCCAACTTCGGTGAGCTGGGAAACCTCAGCTGGCGTGAGGGTCAGGTGAGGTTGCTCAGTGATGGGTCGATCGCCATGCTCTCCAGTTTCCTGCATATCGGTCTGCTGGTGTATGGCAGCACGTTTGTGCTGGCGGGCAGTCTTTCCATCGGTCAGCTGCTGGCGTTCACAGGCCTGGGCATGAATGTGCTCACCTTCTTCCGTGAAGCCTCCCGCTTCCTGGTGCAGGTGCTGGCCGACCGATCGATCTTCAAGCGCCTCAGTGATGTGCTCGAGGCCAAGCCGGAGGAGGAGGATGTGCAGAAGAAAAGCTGGATCGAGCTGGATGGTCGCCAGCCGATCGAGCTGCGCAAGCTCAGTTATGCACACCCCGGCCGCCGCAACGCCCTCAACAACCTCAATGCCCGGATCCCCGGCGGACAGGTGACGGCCCTGGTGGGGGGCTCCGGCAGCGGCAAGAGCACGCTGGCCAAACTGATCGGCGGCATGTACCCACCGGTGAACGGCACGATCCGCTATGGGGTTGCCTTCCAGGGGGACATCGCCCTGGACTGCCTGCGGGAGCAGGTGTGCCTGGTGACGCAGGACTCGCACTTGTTCAACCGTTCGATTCTGGAGAACTTCCGTTTCACCCATCCGGAGGCGAGTTACGAGGAGATCGTGAAGGCCTGCAAGCTGGCCATGGCCGACGACTTCATCGTGGATCTGCCGAATGGCTACAAAACCAACCTCGGTGAATTCGGCTCCAACCTCTCCGGAGGGCAGAAGCAGCGGCTGGCGATCGCCCGTGCCCTGATCAGCAATCCGCCCTATCTGATCCTGGATGAATCCACCAGTGCCCTCGATCCGGTGCTGGAGGGCAAGGTGCTCGAGAATGTGCTCAAGCAGCGGCGCGGCCGAACCACGGTGCTGATCAGCCACCGGCCCAGTGTGATCGCCTGCTGTGACTGGCTGCTCTACCTTGAAAACGGCAATCTGCTCTACAAGGGGCCGATCTCCGACGCGGACCGGGCCAAGGTTCCTGCCCTCGACCGTTTCCTGCCACCCTCTCTGCATGCCGCAGCCTCCCACTGAATCCCGCCGCGATCAGGTGCCGCTGGTGCGCCGACCCGGCGCCGAGGTGGCAGCCTTCGTGCCCGCCAGGGATGTGCCAGCCGAACTGCTGCCGAAGCTCGACCTGGAGGACTATGTCCCTTCGGTGAGGCCCTGGCTGCGGATCGGCACCACGGCTGTGGTGGCCAGCGTGGCGCTCGGGGTGGGCTTCATGGTGGTGTGCCCCTACCGAGTTGTGGTGCGCGCCCAGGGGTCTGTGCGGCCCGCGGGTGAGCAGGTGCTGGTGAATGCCCCGTTCGAGGGGAGGGTGGTGTCGATCGACGTGAGCACCAACGAGAGCATCGAGGCGGGCCAGCCGATGGTGACCCTCGATCGCAGCCGCCTGCGCGGCGAGGTGTTTCAGTACGACCAGAGCCAGTCGGCGCTGGCCCGGCAGGTGAAGGCGCAGCTGGCCCAGGCGGAGGCGGAGGCGGCCAAGGCGAAGCTGGAGGTGGAGAAAGCCGAGTCGGCTCTGAGATTTGCCCAGTCAGAATTCGACCGCTACGAGGGACTGGCGCAGGAGGGTGCGGCCTCGATGAGCCTGTACGAGGGGAAACTGGCCAATCTGAACCAGGCAAGGGCCACCCTGGAGCAGGCTGTGGAGAACCTCTCCGACGTGCGTTCGCAGGCCCAGAACCGAGAGGCGGAGCTGGAGAAGGAGATCGCCGCGATCGTGTCCACCTCGGCGGAGGCGCGGCGCAACCTGGGCAAGACCACGGTGCGGGCACCGGTGTCGGGGATCGTGTTCCGTCTGCAGGTGAGCAACGCCATGCAGACGATCGCCGCCGGCCAGGAGCTGGCGATGATCACGCCGTCCAATGCGGAGCGCCTGGTGAAGGTGAACGTGCGCAGCGAGGACGTGGAAACCGTGCGGCCGGGGCAGCAGGCTGACCTGCGGATTGCGGGCTGCCCCTACCCGGATTTCGGCACTTTGAGGGCGGAGGTGGTGGCGGTTTCTCCCGATGCCCTGCCCATGGGGGGCGGAACGCTGGGCACAGAGGGCACGGCGGTGGGCTCAAGCCAGCTCTACGAGGTGACGCTCAAGCCGGAGCAGACCTTCCTCACCAGTCAGTCACGGCGTTGTGAGGTGAAGATCGGCATGCCGTTGCAGGCGGACATCGTGACCCGGGAGGAGACGCTGATGCGCTTCGTGCTGCGCAAGACGCGGATCTTCGTGGGCCAATAGCCAATAAAAAAGGCGGGTTGGCCCCGCCTCTATTATTAAAAAAAATAGAGATGTAAAGAAATCACAGGGTGCTGGGATTCCCTTGGGATGCGGGGTCAGTGAACTTTGTGTACTGGCCGTAATTGCTGCCGTCGTAGGCAGTGCTCGCATTTGCTGGCTTTTTGCCACCCGCAAGCAGCTCGGCGTCGTCGTCGTTGAGTTGGGTGAAATGACCCATGGATTAGGACCTCCAGATAAAAAGGTTTTCCATGCAATTCTACACGTCTGGATGCTCAAAGTCAACTTCGTCTGAGTTCTCTCCCGATTTCCTGTCAGGGTCTTGCCACATGGGTAGGGGTTTCTTGTGCGCGATCCGCATTTTGTAGCTCAGGATACAGCTTGCAAAGTCCGCTGCTTGACTGGCTTTTCACTGGCGTGGTATCAACCACAACTTGCATCGCCGGCCAGCAGCGCTGTGAAGCCATGACTGAGCTGGTTCCGCAGCTGCCCACCGTCTCCCTCTGCACGATCACCCACAACCGGCGGCATCTGCTGCCGCTGCTGATGGAGTGCGTGATCGCGCAGGACTATCCGGCCGAGCGGCTGGAATGGGTCGTGGTTGATGACTCGACGCACGGCGATCCGCCCGATTTCTCTCGCGTGCGGGAGGCCGGCATTTCGGTGGTGGATGTAGCGCTCGATACACGACTGCCGATCGGTGCCAAGCGCAATCTCTGCCACGAGCGCAGCAGCGGCGAGGTGCTGGTGCTGTTCGACGACGACGACTACTACCCCCGCTGCCGCGTCCGCGAAGCTGTGGAAGCCCTCGCCGACGACGTGGCGGTGGTGGGCTGCAGCCGCCTGCCGCTGCTGCTGCTGCCGGAGGGCAGCCGCTGGCTCACGCCCTTCTACGGGCCCACCCGGGCCACGGCCAACACGCTGGCCTACCGGCGCAGCTACGTGGAGGCCGGGCATCACTTTGACCCGGATGCCGAGAAGGCAGAGGAGGCGTCGTTTCTGGAGGAGTTCACCACGCCGCTGCGTCAGCTCGACCCCTTCCGCACGCTCACCTGCATCGGCCACGGCTCCAACACGGTGGACAAGCGGCTGTGGATCGCGCGCAATGGCCAGCAACTGTTCGAGTCGCTGCCCCAGGACGCAGCGGGTTTCCCACCGGCGCACTACCTGCGGCGTTACCGCCAGGCCCTCGGCCTGCCGGATGCCACGCCCGCCGCCACCGCCCAGGTCGAAGACCATGACCCTGCCCCGCAGCGGGCCTGGCGCGTGGCGGTGGTCACGCCTTACCACAACGAGCCGGTGGAGGTGCTGCGCCGCTGCCATGAGTCGGTGCTTGCCCAGACGGTGCCCTGCACCCATGTGCTGGTGGCCGATGGGCCGGGCCACGCCGAGGTGGCCGGCTGGGACTGCCGCCACATCGTGCTGGGGGTGGGCCATGCCGACAACGGCAACACCCCCCGCAGCCTCGGCGGGCTGGCGGCGATGAACGAGGGCTTCGATGCCATCGCCTTTCTCGATGCCGACAACTGGTTCGCCCCCGAGCACCTGGAGCGGGCCATCGCCACCCAGCAGCAGGGCGACTGGGAGGTGGTGTTCAGCGGGCGGCACATCGTGTTTCCCGACGGCCGCCGGCTCACCTGCCTGCCGGAGGAGGAGCGCACCCGCCGCCATGTCGACACCAGCTGCATCGTGCTGTTCGCGCCCGCCTTCAGCACCCTGGCCCTGTGGGCGCAGATGCCGCGGCTGTTCGCGCCGCAGTGCGACCGGGTGGCCTTTGCGCAGCTGATGGCGAGCCACCGCTGCGGCTGGAGCGAGGCGGCTACGGTGTTTTTCGAGAGCTGGTATGCGGGCCATTTCCTGGCGGCCGGCCTACTGCCCCCCTCCAACGCCAAGTTCCCGCATCGGCATCCGGAGGCGGCGTGGGACGAGGCCGCCACAGCGTTCCGGCAGCGCTGCCCCACACCGGTGTATGTGGGCAGGGAGGGGATCGGCCCGGAGAAGCCGCGGATCAACCTGGTGTCGATCCTGGGGCCGGCGCGCTCCGGCGGCACCCTGCTGCAGAGCCAGCTCTGCCGATACCTGAGCTTCTTCGGCATTCCGGAGAACCACTTCCTGTTCCAGTTCATCGCCTGCTTCGGGCCTGATCCGGTGCTGCGGCGCGATGGCGCCGAGCTGCGGCTAGCCCTGGCGGAGCACCGGCCACAGCATCCGCTGGTGAAGGCGAACGACCTGGAGCCAAGGGGCCTGGATCAGGCGATCAAAACCGATCGCTCCTATACGCTGCTGGAGGCCTGGTTCCGGGCGGTGCAAGCCCTCACCCCGAAGGAGGCGATGGCTTTCTCGCGGGCCTATGGCGCTGTGAACGTGCTGGAGCGCTCCTGCACGCTGCCGCTGGTGGCGGATGTGCTGTTTCGCTCACTGCCCCAGCACCAGGCGGTGCTGATGGTGCGGGATCCATTGGAGCAGATCGCCGCCACGCGGCGGATGATGGCCCACTATCCGGAGGCCTGGCGCCTGGCGGATGGCTCGCTGTCCAACTTGTGTGATATCTATCTGCAGTCGCTGGCGATTCCCCTGGCGGCCGCGCCGGTGGGCCAGCTGAAGCTGGTGAGCTTCAGCCGTCTGGTGCAGTGCCGGGCCGAGGTGCTGGAGGAGGTGAGCGGCTTCCTGGGTCTGGCGCCGAATCCCTTTCTGGCGCTCGAGCCGATGGATCTGCCGGAGAAGCATGTGTTCAACATGGCGCAGCCGGAGGCCTGGCGGGAGCGGGTGGAGGAGTTGCCGGGACAGTTGCTGCATGAGGAGCCATGGAAGCTTGGCTGTTTTGAGTGCAAACAACAATCGGTTGAAGGGGATGGGGAGGAACTGCTCAACGGGAGTGAACGACAGGCGCTCGATTGGCTGTTCGCTCCGGTGCGGCAGGCGATTGCCTGCATGGATGAGCAAGACTCTCCCGAGCCGCAGGATTTCCTCGAGTCCGCTCAGTCGGAGAGCAACCTGCACCACCTGGTGGATCTGGCGCGACAGGTGGCCGAGGGTCTAGCACGGCACGGCAGTCGACATGAGGTCGGGACGGTATGAGCCATGGGTCTTCAGTAAGTCACCCAGCGCTACCGTTCCCCGTGAGAGGAAGACGCGGAGGGATCTTATGGCTAAGCGCCACGGAGCACCTCAGGAGTCACTTCCTAATCTAGAGCTTGTCTTAGGGATGATACAGTAAGCTTGATCCACTCACGCCCAGAGTTAACAATGGCTGAGCACATATATTCCACAGAAGCAAGTGCCCATCTCGGGCCCGAGCTCATGATGACCCATTTACAACAATCGCCAAACCAGAGATGAGCAATAAGATCTCTCTTGTTGTCGTTGTCTACGACAAGGAAGTTTTAGAATTGCTTTTTTTGCTTCAGTCCATCAATATGCTTTTTAAACTGGAGGGCTTGCACAAGATCTACATAGCAATACAAGGGGACTTTGAGCTTCGTAAGGAAATCCAGAAGTCCGTCGATATGGCATTAACCGAACTGTCTCCATTTATAATATATCTCAGTCAATCAGCCCTTCTTGGGGCCGGAATCAAAGGGCGAGGCTGGTACCTCCAGCAAGTTCTTAAGCTCAAGGCCGCATCACTAGCCGAAAGTGATTATTCACTCACCCTGGATTGCAAAAATCATTTCGTAAACTATAGCTCTGCAGCGGATTTCTTGAATAATGGTAAGCCCATTTATGCCGTCAGGTCTGAAAGATCAAAGCTTAAGAACATTGACAGCATCCTTGGAAAAGCATTTATCAATGCACACCGTGTATATCAGCTGGACTATAGTCAATACATCGATGAGTCGCTTGGGGCGGTAACTCCTTTTGTTCTTGGCAGTAGGGAGGTAACCCAGATGATGCATGATCTTGAAAAGCGGTATCACAAAAACTTTCCCGAACTGTTCATCAATGATCTGAACACTGCTGAGTTTTATTTGTACGCGGCATATCTGCGCAGCCACCAAGACTTTGATGCATCAATACTCATTAGATCAGAAGAGATTTCCTCTGTGGTATGGGAGTCAAGTGTTGACGACTTCAATTCTATCAAGGCGGCTAGGGAGCGTGTACTGAAAGGGAAGCAGAAAATCTTTGGAATACACAAACGAGCGTACGGAAAGATCTCAAATAGTGTCATGAATGATATTTGTGAGATATGGAGTCATAGGGGTCTAGATCCTAATCAGTTTGGCTACAAGGAGAATGTACTACGCGCGCACCCTGCAGTAAGATCATAGATAACCGTGATGCGCCAATCCCCATGCAGCATTAGATGGCAAACTCACAAATCCTTGTGTTATGTGATACTCTTAAGTATGGTAGCTCAACTTTCTTTGGCGGATCCCTCAGGTATCCATGCAAATAAGTAGAACTCTAAACTATCGCTAGTGTAACGTCCCGGAAATAATAGCTAGATGTGTTTTCTCACCAGGTCATTCAGCGATCAGCAGTCGCTGGAGGGACTGCTGAGGCGTGAGGCCACCGAGAGCCATGTGGCACCTGTTGCCGTTATAGATCCCCAGATAGCGACGTAGCCAGCGGT
>NZ_VNWP01000033.1 GCF_014224355.1 Synechococcus sp. BSA11S
GAGGTTTCGCCTGATCGATGAGCTTGCTGATCGACACTCGGTGGCCTGGCTGTGCCGGCAGCTGGGGGTGGCCCGCAGCGGGTTCTATGCCTGGCGGCAGCGGCAGGAGGCGCCGGGAAAGCGGGCGGCCGAGAACGCTCGGCTCACAGCTGAGATCGAGGCAGTGTTCCGGGAGCACCGTGGTTTCTACGGATCCCCGCGGATCCACCAGGAGCTGCGCGCTGCAGGGCATCCGATCGGACGCCACCGTGTCGCCCGGCTCATGCGCCGTGCTGATCTCAGGGCCAGGACGCGCAAGCCGTTCCGGCCCTGCTCCAAGGGCAGTGGCGGGGCTGCTGGGGTGGTGGAGAACCTGCTGCAGCAGGAGTTCGCGCCGCCGGCTCCAAACCGCTGCTGGGCCGGCGACATCACCTACTCTCAACCATGCAACAGGTGTTGCATTGATCGGTTGAATCTGCCCAGTACCGGGCCACCGACTACCGCGATCTGCTCAGAGAGCAGAAGATCGGCTGCAGCATGTCCGCCAAAGGATGCTGCTGGGACAACGCCGTGGTGGAGAGCTTCTTCTCCACCCTCAAGCTGGAGTTAGACCTCGATGACAATCGAGAGGAGCTGATCTCTCCCCAGCAACTCCAGCGTGATCTGGCCTTCTGGATCGAGGGTTACTACAACCGCGAACGGCGCCATTCAACGATCGGTTACCTCAGTCCGATCGACTGTGAGCAGAGGTTCATCGCGACCTCTACACTCACCCCTGTGAACCCCTGATCAGTGTCCACGGAATCGGGGGAACCCCAGTTGCGGCGTCGGAATTCACTGATCCGGCTGTGGTCCGGCTGCTGGTTGCTCGTCAACACCCGAAAGGCCAGATCCTCGTAGCACGCTCGCTCAATCTTGCGGGAGGGGACGATGCCCACGCAGTAGGCGTAGAGCAGCAGCATCGTCAACCGCTTCGCGGAAGACTTCGTCTACATCCTGGGGTCAAAGCCCTTCTCTCCACGTGGATCCTTGGCCTGAGCAGGGATCAGGACCTGTGAGAGATCTTGCTCATCCACCAGATCCAGCAGGAAATACACCTGGTGGTCATCCGAAAGCCAGTCACTGGGTGATGGCGGCAGCAGGGTGGTCTGTTCAGGCTGCCAGGGACGGAAGGACTTGGGCTTGTGCATGCCCCATTCTCTCGCCCAGATCCTTTGCAGTCACAAGGATCTGGGCAGATTCAGGGGCGTCTGTGGAAAGGCTGAGCGCGATCTACGCGCGACAGGCTCCCAGCCGCGCTCCGGGCTCAGTACCGACGCGATCCTGGCCCTGATTCCCCGAGAAGCCGCCTTTCTGGCGGCCCGCGCCCATGCTGCTTACAGCTCCAGAGGTGGCCCACGTCAAATGATCCTGCCGGATTTCCTGATCGGTGCCCATGCGGTGAACGAGCGCTTCGGGCTGCTCACCCGTGATGCCCACCGCTATCGGCAGACCTTTCCTGGGCTGCAGCTCATCACACCCGCCAGATCTTGAAGGCCTGAAGGGGCACCAGATCAGCTAGCCTGATCAGCTAGCCTGATCAGCTAGCCAGGAGAAGGTCATGACGCCGGACGTCTGGACTCTGCAAGACGCCAAGAACCGCTTCAGCGCCGTAGTGGAGGCCGCCATGGCCGGCCGACCCCAACTGGTGACACGGCGTGGCAAACCCGCCACGGTGGTATTGCGAGTTGAGGACTACGAACATCTGCGGCAACTCGAGCGCTTGAACCAGCCCAGCCTGGTGGAGCTCCTCCTGGAGCTGCCTCAGGACGACGGCAGCATCGAGCGCGCTGAACTGGAGCCCCGGCCCTGGGAGGAGTGAGTGTTCCTGCTCGATACGGTCGTGATCTCTGAACTGCGAAGGCGTGAGCGGGATCCAGGCGTGGTGGCCTGGCTCAGTGAGCAGAATTCCGATGATCTCTATCTGAGTGTGATCAGCCTGGGGGAGATCGAGCGGGGCATCACGATCAAGCAGAAGGATGATGCCGTGTTCGCCAGGCGTCTGCAGGGCTGGCTGGAGGGATTGCTGGTGTTGTACGGCCAGCGGATCCTTCCAGTGGATGGCTCCATCGCCCGACGCTGGGGCCAACTTTCAGCCCGTATCGGGCATCACGGCGCTGACCTGATGATCGCGGCCACGGCGCTGGAGCACAACTTGCAGGTGGTGACACGCAACGTTCGCCATTTCACCCCTACAGGGGTGGAGGTGCTGAATCCTTTCACCGGGCCGGGTAGCCCTCGTAAGGCGTGAGGTCAGCAAGGTCAGCCTCGATGCCGCAGTCGGCTATCACGGAGTGCGTGACACATTCGCCGCACAAGTAAGATTCTTACTGAGCCATGGGAGAGGTTGGGTGCGCAGCACCAGCAAGGGACA
Source organism: Synechococcus sp. BSA11S (assembly GCF_014224355.1). GTDB lineage: Bacteria > Cyanobacteriota > Cyanobacteriia > PCC-6307 > Cyanobiaceae > Regnicoccus_A. The sequence continues at coordinate 2,393 of NZ_VNWP01000033.1, forward strand.
GGTCACGATCCCCCAGGCCATTCGTGAGCAGGCGGGCCTGCATCCAAGCTGTGAGGTGCAGTTTCGGCTGGTGGGTGATCAGGTGGTGCTCGAGAAGGTGGAAGACGAGGGGCCTCAGCGAGCCCAGGAGGCGATAACCAGGCTGCGGGCCCACCAGCCGCGCTCCGGGCTCAGTACCGACGCGATCCTGGCCCTGTGCCGAGGGGAAACCTGATGGCTGCCGCCAGCACGGCAGGGGTGATGGTGGATTCCTGTGTGCTGCTGGATGTGTTCACAGCCGATCCGCAATGGGAATCCTGGAGTGCTGAGCACCTGGCCCGCTGCCTGGCCGCTGGCCCCGTGGCGATCAATGCTGTGATCTATGGGGAGGTGGCCTTTGCCGATGAACGGATCGAGGTGGTGGATGAGGCGCTGCCACGTCACATCTACACCTTTCGGCCGATTCCCCGAGAAGCTGCCTTCCTGGCGGCCCGCGCCCATGCCGCTTACCGCTCCAGAGGTGGCACACGCCAAATGATCCTGCCGGATTTCCTGATCTGTGCCCATGCGGTGATCGAGCGCTTCGGGCTGCTCACGCGTGATGCCCACCGCTATCGGCAGGCCTTTCCTGGGCTGCAGCTGATCACCCCTGCCATATCTTGAAAGCCTGAAGGTGCACCAGACCAGCAATATTGATCGTCTAGCCAGAACAGGGTTCTGAGACCCGAACCCGAGCGCCTCCCCGCAACTTCAGTACTGATGCAGGAAGGATGGCCTGATCGGCTCGGTTGCCCGGGTAGAACTTGAGGGCATCACTCTGGTGGAGGAAGTCGGGTCGGCTTTCCTGATCTGACCCTGGCATGCCGTGATGACGTCAAAGGCCGCAATAAAATTCGCCATACAGAACTACTTGCGGAATGTGCTCCATGGGTGCCGACAGCCTGAGACTGCCTGAGGACCTTGAACGAATGCTCAGGCAGGACGCCAGCCTCAGCGGCCAACCCCGTTCGCAGCTGATCCGAGAGGCTCTGGAGCAGGCGTTGAGGGGCGTGATGGGGATGGTCTGAAGGATTCAGCCTTTCTGCCTTTCGGCCAACTGAACGGCCGTGGGAAACGGCACCGCCACCGAGCGCTCGAGCCCCACACCCCAGGCCAGCACCACCGCCGTGGCGGCCAACCCAGCCACAACGCCACCCACCAGAACAGCCGCTCCGATGAGCGTGGTGGCGGCCAGATAGATGAGGCACACGCGGCGGTGCGACCAGCCAGCCTGCTGCAAGCGTTGATAAAGGTGCAGACGATGGGCCCGGAACACCGGCTGGCCGGCCGCCAGGCGGCGCAGCACGCAGACGGCGGCATCGCCCAGAAGCGGCAAACCCACCAGCAGCAGCCCCAGCCCATCGGCGGCGGCGGGCGCCTGCAGCAGCACACCTGCAGCCACCGCGCCCAGGAAGGTGCTGCCCGCATCGCCCATGAACACCCGCGCTGGGCTCCAGTTCCAGACCAGGAACCCCAGCAGGCCCCCCACCAGGGGCCAGAGCCAGCTGGCCTGCAGCGTCAGGGCGGCTACGGCTAACAGCACCGCCGAGCAGCTGGCCACCAGCCCGTCGAGGCCGTCCATGAAGTTGAAGAAATTGATCACCGCCGTGATCGCCACCACCGCGATCAAGCCGCACGCCAGACCCGCCCACCCCGAGGGCAGGGTCAACACCGTCACCGCCAGCAGCGCGCCAGCGGTGGCCAGCTGCGCGCCGTAGCGCACGCGGGCTGGAAGGTTCAGGCGATCATCGAGCAGGCCCACTAGGGCCAGAGGTGCACAAAGCAGCGGAATCAGAGGAAGACCCCAGAGGCAGCCGACCAGAACGAAGGCCATCCCGCCGCCCCGCGGGATGGGCTGACGGTGGGCACTGCGGGCATTCGGAACATCCGGCAGGCGCTGGCGCAGGACCGGCAGCAGCACTCGGATCAGGCCGGCACTCAGCACGGCCGCCGCAGCCACAGCGGCCAGCGTGGCCAGGATCCCCGGACTTACGAGAGACATCAATCGCAGGGATGTGCCGGGACGAACGGGCGCCTGGAGCGATGGAGCCAGTCCGCCACGGGGGGGAAGCCGGCCAGGTCGGCACTCAGGCGTTGCACAGCCTCGAAGGTCTTCGGGGACAGCAGGAGCAGGGGTGCGGCCAGCGCCTGAAACAAGCGCGCCGGAATTGGCAGCAGCCGGCAGCGTGCCGCACGCGGGTCTCCCTGCTGCAACCGTTCCAGCATCTGCTGGTAACTCAGTTCCTCATCGCCGCCCAGGGTCAGGGCAGCGGACTCATCAGCCGACGCTTCGAGCCGCCAGGCCTGATCAAGGGCCACGGCGGCCAGATCCGCCGAGGCGATCGGCTGGCGCAGGCCGGTGTGTGCCGGCAGCGGCAGCACCGGCAGGCGCCGCAACCAGCGGCGCAGGGTCTCCACGTTGTGATCGGTGTGATGGGCCGTGCGGCCATGGATCAGGGTGGGAGCCAGGATGCGGGCGGGCACGTCCAGATCCGCGCAGGCCGTCAGCAGCTGCACCTGCGCAGACTTCAGGCGCCGCACCAGCTCCCGATCGAAACTGTTGGCGGCGAAGCGCTTGGTGATCACGCTGGAGGAACCACAGGCCACCACCCCGCGCAAATGGTCCAGGGCTTTGGGCTGCGTCGCCAACAGCGCCTCGAGAAACGGCGCCAGCAGCCAGAGGTGCGCAAAACAGATCCAGATCTGGGGGCCTTGGGGGAGGGCGGCGGCAGCAACCTGCAGGGCCCCATCTGACAGATCGCTCAGATCGCAGCGCCGCCAGCGCTCAGGCGCCACAGCCGGCGGCAGCCGCCGCCCCAGGCTCCGCCAGTCCGTGCCCTCAGGAAGCTGCTCGAGGAGGGCCTCACCACAGAGACTGTTGACCCCGAAGAGCACCAGGGTGGGCGGCTCGCTCACCACAGCCTGCGGCAGGAAAAAGCCGCCAGGGCAGGGCACGAATCCCTGAGCAGAAGCAGCAGCTCCATCAGGAAAGCCAGGAGGTCTCGATGGCCTGCAACTCCTGCTCAGGAAGCGGCTCCATCAACACCTCGGGCGTGGGCAGGTGCAACCGTCCGCGCAACACGCCGGGCTGCCGCCCGCTTTGGGCCGCATTGATCAGGCGGGAGCGATTGTTGGCCTCATGCTTAGTCATGATGTGCATCACTTGAGGCCCTCCACATAGGTCAAGTTAGTCCACAAATAGACCAGATGGTTCACTTGCCTTGGGTGCAGCGAAGCTCCAGCAGACTTAACCCCCGCTGCACGTAGCGCAGCAGAAAGGGCAGCGGCCAGCGCCAGCCGAACGCCCGGCGATAGGCCCAGCGCACTTCCGCAAGGCGGCGACGGTGGCGCAGGCCGCTGACCCCGCCGGCGGCCATCTGCACAAGCTCCAGGTCGAGGCGGGTGATGCAGAGTTCCTTGAAGCGCGAGAGCTGCAGGAAATAGTCGAGGTCGGCCGAGAGCTGGAAGCCGGGGGCGTAGCGGGCCAGGCGGGCGCGGGCGCCCGGGCCGATCAGCGTGGCCTGGTGGGGGGGCGTGGATCCCAGGGCCAGGGAGCGGCGGTAGCTGCCGAACCAACGAAAGGAGGTGGCACGGGCCAGGCGGGGCTGGCCCGCAGGATCGGCGGGCACCGACACGTACCGGCCCCGGCAGACGATCAGATCAGGTTGATCCGCGCCCCCGGCCTGAGCAACCCGCGCGAAGACATCAGGAGCGGCCGCCCAGTCGTCACTGCCCCAGAACAGCAGCCAATCGGTTGAACCGGCGGCGGCGAACCCCTGGTTCATCGCCCCGAAGATGCCCGGCTCAGTCGGGTCCTGGGGAATCCAGCTGAAGCGGGAATCAGCGGCGCAGAGCTGATCAAGCCAGGCGCGGTGCTGGGGCCCACTGGGCCCATCGATGAACAGCACGCGCCAGTGGCCGCTGGTCTGCCCCTGCAGCGACGTCACCAGGCGGGGGAGCAGCTGGAACGACTCGAGGGTGGGAACGATCAGCAGGATCCTCAAGGCGCTTGCCCCAGAAAAGGAGGATGGCCGTCCCAGCCGGTGGCGCGCCAGAGCTGGGCACGCAGGCGGTCGCGCTGGGTGCGCAGGGGATCCTCGGGGGCGGCCTGGGTCCTGGCCGGGCAGCCTGTCACAGCCAACCCCTCGGCCCCCAGCACGATGTGGGCGATGGCCAGGGCCCGGGGCAGGTGTTCCTCCCCCGTTACCAGGAGCACCGAACCGATGGCCGGGCCGCCGGCTGAGCGGCGCCAGCGGCGCAGGGCCTCGGCCAGGCAGGTGAGCTGGCCGAGGGTGTCGAGGCCGCAGGTGAGCGGCCTCACCCGCTCGCGCGTCGACGGGGGAAGACGGCGGGCCTGCAGCTGGGCCTGAACGGCCCGCTGCAGGCTGGGTCCGGCATGGGGCACCAGCCAGGCGGAGGGGATGCGGGGCCAGATCTCGAGCGCCGCTGCGGTGCGGCGTGGATCCTCGGCGAGCACCACCACGGCCAGGGCACCGGATGGTGCCCGCAACCGTGGTGCCAGCGCCGGCCAGCACCACCAGAGCAGCAGAGCTCCGGCGGCGACGCCCAGCAGTGGCCAGCGTGGCCCCCCCTTCACCGGCGGCCCACCAGCTGAGCGGGGTTGCCGGCCACAACGGTCCCGGGGGCCACGGTTCCCTTGGCGGCTGCCGCCAGCGCCACCACCGCCCCGGCGCCCACGTGGGTGCCGGGGGCCAGCACCGCCCGCGCAGCGATCCAGGCATCAGCGTCGATCCGGATCGGCTGCACCCGCAGGCTGAACTGCGGGGAGCGGAAGTCGTGGTTGCCGGTGCAGAGGTACACCCCCTGCGACAGGCAGACCCGATCACCCAGCTGCACCGGGGCGAGGTTGTCGATCCAGACGTCTTCCCCCAGCCAGCAGTGGTCGCCCAGCTGCAACCGCCAGGGAAACTTCACCCGCAGGTGCGGCTTGAGTCGCCCGCCGCTGCCCAGCCGGGCCCCGAACCAGCGCAACAGGGCCTTGCGCCAGGCCGTGCCGGGAACAAACGATCCCAGCAGCGGCTGACCCACCAGCAGCCAGAGGGCCTGTTGCCAGCGGGGCGCGCCGGGATGCCAGTCGGCCGGGAGGCGGTAGTGGGCCAGGTCCTGAAGCGGTGCCGTCATCAGGAGCGGGCTGGTCCCAGATCCACGAAGGGTGGCGGGGTGCCCCCACCCAGGATCCAGCTATAGAGCCGGAGGGTCTGTTCGGCCACCCGAGGCCAGCTGTAGTGCTCCGCCACCAACTGACGGCCTGCAGCGCCCATGGCACCACGCTCGGCGGGGCTGAGGGCGAAGAGCCTGCACAGGGCGGCGGCGAGGGCAGGCGCTTCGGATTCGGCCTTCAGGGCGGCGCCGGCGCTGAAGGCGCTGGGGAGGTTGCAGGCGGGGCTGAGCAGGCAGGGAAGACGGTGGGCCATGGCTTCCAGGGCCGCCATGGGCAGGCCCTCGGAGAATGAGGGCAGCACGAAGGCCGACGCGGAGGTGAAGCAGTCCTGCTTCACGGCTCCGAAGCAGGGGCCCAGCACCTCGACACCCGCCAGCTCGCCGCGTCGCTGCGCCGCAGCGACGCGCTCAGCGAGCCTGCCCTGGTCGCCATAGCCCACCAGCACCAGCCGCCAGCCGTGGCGGGCGGCATCAGAGTTCACCGCCTGCCAGGCCCGCAGCAAGGGGTCGAGACCCTTCTTCTCGTGGAAGCGTGAGAGAAAGAGCAGAACCCGCTCCTCACCCATGCTCCAGGGCGTCATGGTGGGCCTCGGGGGGGGGGCCTCGAGGACAGGCAGACTCACGGCATTGGGGATGATCGCTACCGGGGAGCGGATTCCCCGGGCTCGGATCGCCTCAAGCTCTGCGCCACTGAGGGCCTGCACCGCGCCGGCCCGCCGCAGGTTGCCCCGCTCGAACAGACGCCAGGCCAGGCGTTTGCGCCAGCGGCTCTGCTCCAGGGCCCAAGGATCGAGCATGCCTTGGGGGGCGATCACGGCAGGCAGCTGCGGCCACCGAGGCAGCAGGCGGTTGGGATGGCTCCAAAGGCCATGGACGTGCGCCAGATCGGGGGCAAACCGACGCAAGTCAACGGCCAGATCATCAGGCTCAGCCAGCCAGTGGATGACAGCCTGTTCAGCCGCGACAAGCGCACTGGCACGCCGCTGGGCTGAGCTCATTTCCTCGACAATGAGTGAAATACCCCCGTCGGCGGGTCCGCGAATCCGGCTCAGGTGGGCAATGCGCACTCAGGGGTGGCCTGGACTGGAGGGGGCCTGCGGGGGCTGCCCGGCTGCGGTTGAGGCGAACGTGACGGGGCGGGCCAGGCGTCCGTAGAACCAGAACAGTGGGGCCACCGAGAACACGAACAGCATCACCACCTGAGGGAGGTAGCCACGGCTGACCACCACATAGAGGTAGGTGGCGCTGAGCACATAAAGAACCTGGGCAAAGGGCTCCTGATAGCGCACCAGAAACCAGTTCCAGAGACAACGCAGCAACCAACCCAGCAACAGGCTCATGGCAATCAGGGAAGGCCAGCCTGCGATCAGGTAGTACTCGGCAAAATTGAGAATGGCTGATCCCGTGGCCAAGGCCTTGCTTCCATAGACCACTGCAGTGGCGTCCGTCAGATACTCCGCCTGCTGCTTGTCGGGATACAGTGCCCTGGGGATGGGAAAGAGCAGTGTGGCAATCATGGGCCTGGCACCCACAAAGGGATAGCGATCAGGGGTGACCTGCATCACACCGGCTGTGGTGAGAAACACACTGCTCTCCTGCAGGCCGGCTTCAACAACCTCCTCGGTGGTGATTCCCTCCAGCGCAGTGAGATCAAGCCCACTGCCATAGGAACGCGTGAGGCCAACCACTCCTGCCACGGCGATCAGGGCCGCTGCTCCGAACGCAACGATGGCCACCTTTGGACGACGCTGGCGAGTGATGTACCAGAGCAGGATGAAGGGAACAGCGAGCAGGACCAGCCGATAACGAAATCCAAGGGAGGTGTAGATCCCGGCGGCGGCCAGGGTCCAGAGCAGCAGCGCCGTGCTGTGGCGTCGCTGCAGGATCCAGCTCACCCAGATCAGGGCCGTACCTGGGATCAGGAAGTTCACCGCATAGGTGAAGTAGTTCGCGAAAGCGCCCACATCCACCCCTCCTTCTCCCAGGCCATCCTCGAGCAACTGGGCGGCGATCAGGGGGTTGAGCAGCGCAATCACGCGCACACCACTCACCAGGGCGAACATTCCCAGCCCCAGCCAGCAGAGGGCGGATCCGAGCCGGTAGGGCAGCTCTGGCTGGATGGTGGGGATCAGCCGGCGCCGAAACGACGGCGTGGGCAGTTCATAGAACCCGATCAGCACACTGAGGTAAAAAACAAAGGCACCACCCCAGGCCCAGACCATGGCGGAACGCAGGTTGATGCCCCGGTCAAACCAACCTCCCTGGCTCAGGCCAATGAGAGGCCCCAGCAGGCAGTAGTAGATCAGGATCACCGCCAGGATCAGGGTGGGGCGGAAGAGCGACACCCATTGGCGGCTTGTCCAGGCACGCCAGCCCTCCCAGGCCATCAGGCTGACCAGAGCACCCACCAGGAAACCCTCCAGGACCGTGAGCTGGGACGGATCGTTCATCGCTGGGGTTCGCGGCGGGAAGGGAGATCGGCCATCAGGGCAGCGCGGCGGCTGAAACGGGGATGAACGCTGGCCCATTCCAACGCCTGATGCAAGCCATCGGCAGAACGTGCCGGACTGAATGCGGAAAGCCGGTCACGGGCGGGTGATGTCATCGCCTGAACCCGAGGGAGGCTGAAGGCTCAGTGGCTGCCTCGCTGGACGGTGCAGAAGGGCGTCAAGGTAATGGATCGGGCCAGCCGAGCTGGCACCGCGTTTCACTTTCGCGAACCAACCTGGAGTATCGCGCAGTGATGCATCAGGGTTCTGGAGCCCCTTCTGGCAGAAAGTGGTGCAGATCCCACAAAGGAGAGCCCTTTCGCGCAAACACGCCATCAACCTCGTTAACAGAGCGTGTGCGGTTCGCCCTCAACAAACCAGCTATATCATAGAAATAAAAACCGCTCTGTGCCAAAAATTTACCATTTCATGCAATAGCAGGCCCTGGCTGTAGCTATTTAGGGCCTCCTGAGAAAGTGAAAACCAGCCTTCAGGCCAACAAAGTGGGGAAACCTGTCTCACCTCTGAGTGTTCCTCAGGCTGCAGCTGGTTGATTGCTCGGGAGACGCTCCTCGGCTCTTCGGATG
>NZ_VNWP01000034.1 GCF_014224355.1 Synechococcus sp. BSA11S
TGGAGCGAGCGATCTCGGCCACGCTCTCCCGGTTGGGCGGGCTCATGCGATTGCGGATCTCGGCCCGCATGGCCTGGTCATAGATCGGTTTCATGGTCCTCGGTTTGGCCCCCTGGTGGATGGGTCAAACCGAGCGGATAACTTTCCTGACGCAGGTGGCCCCATCAGCGTCACAGTGGAGCCGCCAAGGCCATTTGCCAGCAGCGAGCCGAGGTCTACGAGAAGGCCCGCCAGACCAATCCAGCACGCTGGAGCAGAAGCACCCGCTGCTGGCGTCAACCAGAAGCAGTGTGGATCAACAAGCCACCAGAGGAACCAGATCCGGTCCTCGCGCTACCATTAATCGAGGCCGCCTGAATGGCAGCCAAGGAGTGACACCTTCCCTGAAAGTCACCGCCAATGCAGAGAAGGCATGTCGTGAAATCTTGGCAATTTGGTTGCCGTGCAATTGAGAAGGTGCTAAGGTCGAAAAAAATTGATGCAGATTATCAGTGAACGACAAATGCATTCCGCAGCAAATCGCGATAGTAGGCGTTGGATGCAAGTTACCTGGTGGAATTGACTCGCCTAAAACATTCTGGGATTTTCTTGCGGCCGGTCGAGATGCGATCACAGAAATCCCACCAGAGAGGTGGGATCTGGATCATCACTTCACCTCGGATTCATCAGTTCCACTAAAGCAGCACGTACGAAAGGCAGGGTTTATCGAGGATATTGACAAGTTCGATGCTTCTTTTTTTGGAATTACACCTAGGGAAGCCATAAGCATGGACCCTCAACAGAGGATGATGCTGGAAGTTGCCTGGCGGGCCGTAGAAGATGCAAATATACCACTGGAGCAGATCAAGTCGAAGCAGGTAGGGGTCTTCGTGGGAATATCAAGCAACGATTACGGAAGCTTATTGTGGATAAATGAGAGCGGCTACTCAACACCTAACAACGAGCCATTTCTGCTCCCTGGAAACACGGGATGCATCGCAGCAAACCGCATCTCATACATTTTTGATCTCAAGGGTCCTAGCTTCACTATCGATACTGCTTGCTCATCGTCTTTGGTTGCTGTGCACTTGGCTTGCCAGAGCATTCTCAGCGGCGAGTCTGAAATGGCGCTGGTTGGTGGAGTCCAGATCATCGCTCATCCGGGAGTCCAGATGTTGTTCAATAAAGCTGGTCTTCTCTCCCCCGACGGACAGTGCAAGAGCTTCGATGCTCGAGCTAATGGGTATGTGCGCTCCGAAGGGGCAGGAATGGTCCTATTGAAACCACTTGAGAAAGCCCTACAAGATAAGGATAATATCTATGCAGTCGTGCTTGGCTCAGCTGTCAATTCAGATGGCCGTAGCAATGGCATGGTTGCACCAAATCTCCGCTCACAAGTTGAATGCGTCCGTACCGCTTTCAGAGCGGCAGGAGTGCCCCCGGCGGCGACACAGTATGTAGAAGCACACGGCACCGGCACACGTCAGGGAGATCCCATAGAAGTTCGAGCACTCGGAACTGTCTTAGCAGAAGGACGTGAAGAGGGAACTTATTGCCATCTCGGCTCAGTGAAGACCAATCTGGGGCACTCTGAAACTGCTGCAGGCATAACAGGGTTAATCAAAGCAGCTCTATCGATCTCACGCCATCAGATTCCACCTAGCCTTCACTTCGAAACACCCAATCCTTCAATTGACTTTGAAGCTCTACAATTAAGAGTTCAGACTAAACTTGGACCGTTTCCTCGTCCAGAGATGGATGCCGTTGTTGGTGTAAGCTCCTTTGGCTTTGGTGGAACCAATGCACATGTCGTTCTTAAGCAGGCACCCAAGCAATCTAAACATTACCCACGCTTTGGCCCGGCTCTTCCATACAACATCCTTACTATCTCAGCCAAGTCACAAACTGCCTTGCGCGCCTTGGCAAAGGATTTAGCCACATTTATACAGGGCAATCCCGATCGCTCCCTCAACGACATCTGTTACTCAGCAAACAGCTTTCGGACTGTCTTCAAAGAGCGGCTTTCTTTTGTTGTACCAACAGTTGAGAAACTTGCAAAATCTCTCCTGGAGGTCTCAGAGGGCAACTCGGGATTAGCCAATGTCAGCCATAAGTCTTACTCGAAAAAGACTGGAAGACTTGCATGGGCATTCACTGGCCAGGGCTCCCAATACGCTGGAATGGGAAAAGACCTCTATAATTCTCATCCCGTTTTCCGCAATGCTTTCGAAGAGGCGGCGGCTCACCTGAACACATGTCTTGATCGGCGACTCCAGGACTTTCTTCTGGCAGATAGATCAGATAGTTTACTGAATGAGATTCTTGCTGACACTGCCTATGCTCAACCAATAATCTTTGCATTTGGATACGCGCTATCACGCCTGTGGAGCTCTTGGGGAATTAATCCTGATGTGCTGATAGGGCATAGTGTTGGCGAGATTCTTGCAGCGCACATAGCTGGAGTTTTTAACCTATCAGATGCCTGCAGCATCGTTTCTTCTCGGTCGCAGCTTATGGCTTCCCTACCTAGTGGTGGCGGAATGTCAGCATTTCTTGTTTCTCCAGAACGGCTAAATTCCTTCCTTGAAGTTGAGCCATATCTCACAATCGCTGCTTACAACGGACCCACCAACACGGTGGTCGCTGGTCCCTCTGCATGCCTGGAGCGGATGAGCGCAGCAGCCCGGGCGGCGGGCATTGAGGTGAAGGCATTGACTGTATCGCACGCATTTCATACCTCTGCAATGCGGCCAATGCTTGAGGACTTTGAGCGTGCTATCTCTCAGATTAGTTTTCTGCCACCCTCCAAGACATTGATCAGCAATGTGAGTGGAGAGATCGCGGGATCGGAAGTCGCCACACCTGAGTACTGGTGCAGACATGTTATCAGCCCAGTACGCTTCTACCAGAGCATTGCCGCGATGACAGGCCAGGATGTTAACTATATTATTGAAGTAGGCGCTCGACCCACCCTGATCGGGATGGCTCGACAATGGATAGAAGAAGAACACATATTACTTCCAAGTGTACACCCTTCACAGCCTGGATTGAGCACTTTGCTGCATTCTTTAGGCCGCCTGTACTGTGAAGGCTTTGCTGTTAACTGGTCAGGTTTTTATCATGATTTTCCCGCCCAAGCAATACGTCTTCCTGGATATCCATTTGATCGTCAAAGATTTTGGTGGCCCAAACAATATGAAAGCTCTGATGAATCTGCAGAATGGTCACACTTCATTCATCAAATAACCTCCAAAGGTCATGCTCGGAGCACTCCAATATCTGCGGCAACCATAAGCGCTTCCACCCTCAGTCCTGGCTCGGCAACCCTTGCAAAGCTAGACATTCCCTCGCTAGATCATTTCTTTTCGATCGATTTAAGCGTCCAAGTGCATCATGATCTCGAAGATCACCGTATCCGTTCATATAAGGTCTTTCCGGCCGCTGGTTTTATATCTATTCTAGTAGAGATCTTGCAGACATTGCATCCCGAGAACGATTGCTATCATATCAAAGACTTTTTCCTGCAGCATCCTCTAAAGCTCACTTCAGAAGTAACCCGCCTTACCATCCAGGCTAATGCGCAGCAGAATGGGCAATTAGGTATTAAGGTCAATAGCAAGGCGCATCAAGCAAGTCATGAAGAATGGACTCTACATGGCGAAGCAATCGGCACCATATCAAATCAGGATTCTCCATGCCTCCCCTTTGAGTTGCATGCACCTCCTGAAAATGAAGATATCTATGATGTCAATCTACAAGATTTTTATGAACGCTTGACTCATTTTGGCCTGGTTTACGGACCTACTTTTCGCGCATTGAGTCAGCTACGGTGTTCGAACAATCGAGCATGGGCATCGTTGAAACGGCCGCCGAAAGGTCTCGACCGTGGTCTCCTTGACAGTTGTTTTCAAGCAGTAGCCGCTTTGCTTCAGCCAAATGCGAGCAGCGGTCAACTCGTTTTACCGGTTGGATTCGCCGATCTTTGGGCTACTCCTCTTCCACTTCCGGACGAGTTTGAATGTCAGGTGGAATTAATTGAATCCACTGATTTGGCATTTATTGAATGCAATATTATTCTGCATCATAATAATCGAATCTTAGTGTCTATAAGCCGTTTCCGGCTTCGCAGCTTGCCTCGCATCGCACTTGACTGGATGTTCCCAGAAAAGTTACAAGAGGTCAAAGATACGAATGATTCTTCCAATTGGATTCTCAAGAAAGAGTGGCATTCCATTCCCCTTGATTTAGAACAAGGTCAGCTGCCAAAGGGCATATTAGTTTTATCGACTAGCCAAATCAATAGAAGCATCAGATTACAGCCGTTTGCGGAATGGGGCCAGTTCCCACTCCGTCATCATTCGATTGAAGATATTATTTCGGATTCCAAACTGCTTGGAGGAGTAGAGACAGAATTCGTGCTTTGGCCCACATATTCTGACGATTCCGAAGTATCCCTAATTGAGACGACTGCAGACCAGCTCCTCCAACTGTACAAGCGTCTCTCTGTAGCCAAACCTCGACCAGTCACCTTGGTTCTGGAAGGCTTTGGACCTTTGCAGAGTAGCCTTGAGGCAATGACGAGGACCGTACAACAGGAACTTGTCAGTTGGCAGTTTACGATTGTCAATATTCCGAGCGATCCAGAACTTCATCCCACGCCAGCTCAGTGGGCAATGATATGGAAGGCTGCTACCACGGAATCATCACTGCGATGGACTGGTGAATCCCTCGAATTATCACGTATTCAGCGGCTATCAACGCTAGAACGATTTAGATATGCGATCCAAGTTCCAGGCAATCTTGATACCCTAACTCGGGTACCTTGTGAATCCAGATCGCCCCAACATGGCGAGGTTGAAGTTGCCGTTGAAATTACCGGTCTGAATTTCAGAGATGTGCTGAATGCACTCGGATTGCTCAAGGCTTATAGTGCTCAACTGGGCTTTGATGAGTCAGCAGAGATTCCATTCGGTGGCGAATGTGTCGGCAGAATAGTGGCCGTGGGTCCAGATGTTGATGGCTCAAGAATTGGAGAACGTGTTGTTGCGGCGCTTTCCATCGGCAGCTTGGCTTCGCACGTTATTTGCAGGGAACAACTATGCTCACCTTTGCCAGTTGGCTTGGATGCCACCACAGTCGCCAGCGTGAGCACCGCATTTCTTACATCAATACATGGCCTTCTCAACCTAGCAAAAATTCAGCCTGGTGAGATTGTTCTTATTCATGCTGCTGCAGGGGGAGTTGGTCAAGCAGCTCTTCAAGTTGCCATCAAATCCGGTGCCAGAATTTATGCAACAGCAAGTCAGGCAAAGCAAGCTGCACTTTTAGAGCAAGGTGTAGAAAAGGTTTTTGATTCGCGAACAACTGATTTCGCAGATCAAATCCTTGAAATTACCGACGGGCGAGGCGTAGACGTCGTGCTTAATTCACTTAAAGGTGAATGGGTCGATGCAAGTTTTCGCGCTCTTGCCCAGAATGGTAGATTTGTTGAGCTAGGCAAGATCGAAACATGGTCACATCAAAAGGCTCAGACAGAAAGACCTGATGTTGACTACCTTCCATTTGACCTGCTTGATGTAGCGGCGGCACAGCCAAGCCTTGTGCGATCAATGCTGGATACGCTTCTTTGTGAACTTAAAGATGGAACGTACAATCCAATCCCGATAACTGTCTATGATATCGACAAGACTGTTGACGCATTCCGGTTGATGTCTCAAGCGAGACATGTAGGCAAAGTCCTGATTTCACAAGCAGCCAAACCTGACCCAGTTCTGATCCGATCCGATAGTACATACTGCGTCACTGGAGCTCTCGGCGGAATTGGTCTTCAGCTTATGGAATGGCTAGCACAGCAGGGCGCAAGTTCAATCATTGCTATTTCTCGATCAGCATCAGCGCCGTCAAGGCAAGCCAGTGAAGTTCTTAATAGACTCAACTCGTTTGGTGTCGAATGTCACCTCTTAAGCCTAGATCTTTCGGATTGGGACTCCGCAGATCGCATGCTATCAGATCTTCAAGATACTTTTTCTAGGCTAGATGCACACAAACCACTCCATGGTATCTTCCACTGTGCTGGAGTCGTTGACGATGGCCTTGTAGACAATCAAACTTCGGAACGGCTTCATAATGTATTTGCTCCCAAGCTTGTGGGGTGGCATGTCATTAGAAATGCATTCAATGGATATGTAGCAAGTCATCATCCCTCGCCAGGCTCACCGATATCACCCAAGTTTATAGTCTCCTTCTCGTCAATATCTGCCTTGCTTGGCTCCCCTGGCCAGTCTACCTACGCTTCTGCCAATGGAGCTCTGGATGGTTTTGCAGGAATACTCGGCAACCATCTTCAATCCAACGAAAGCCAACGTACGGAACCCTCGGTTATTCTCTCCCTGCAGTGGGGCCCATGGGAGGGCAGGGGGATGGCAGGATCCCTTGGCAAACGTGAGAAGGATCGTCTCAAGGCATTAGGGGTAGAATTTCTACCTCCTGAGACAGCTTTTGATGCACTCAACCAGGTGCTGAGGAGGGGAATCTCAGGCATCCTTGCAGTTGCCAATAATGATTGGCAAAAGATTCTTGATCAATCGGGGCAAAGAGTTGGAATCCAGCTATCACTTTTAGCCAATCCCATCGACGCAGCTCAGACTGCTTCTCGACTTGATGAGACCCGTTCAGCCCTCATCGACAAACTGTCTTCGTACAGCTTGGAGCAACGGCAACTTGAAATCACATTACTTCTTCGCACCCGTTTAGCGAAGGTGATGGGTCTTGACGGTGAAGGCTCCATCGATCCTTCTGAGTCGCTGTTCCATCTCGGCCTTGACTCCTTGATGGCCGTTGAACTCGTATCAATTGTTGAGGCGGACCTTGGTGTCAAACTAACATTCGAGTCACTAGCAGGAGAGCCATCTCTTGAATCAATAGCCCAGATCATTCTCAGTGATTTAGGTTTATCCACTGCTTCTGTGGATACTGAACTCAATCTCAGGAAGGAGGCAGAGCTTCCTTCTGATTGGCGAGTCAGTGTCCTGGAGTCAACACCCTCTCAAGAGAAAGTTCAGAAGGTGTTCCTGACAGGGGCGACAGGATTTCTGGGTGCCTATCTACTTGAGGGTCAACTTCGAGCCAACACGAACCGACTCGTTTATTGCCTAGTTCGCAGCGACGGGCTTGATGCTGCCAAAGAAAAGATAACGAAGAATATGCAGCATTATCAAATCTGGGATGCTTCATATTCTGACCGCATTGTGCCGGTCTTGGGCAACTTAGCGCTAGCAGACCTAGGACTTGATTCAGAGACTTATGCCATGATCTCCAGTCAAGCCGAAGGGATCATTCATAATGGAGCCCAACTTAGTCAAATGGCAACCTATTCGCAGCTAGCAAAAACAAATGTATTTGGCACAAAGAACATTGTTGAATTAGCTCTTCAGAAATGCATCCCTATTCAGATGGTTTCCAGCGTGGCTGCGCTTGAGGCTACTGCCTACAGAGGCAAGCCTATTCTTGAGGATCAAGATATCACTGAATGTGATGGAATTGTCAATGGCTACTCTCAGACAAAGTGGGTCAGTGAACGCTTGGTTTTGAATGCCGCAAAGCTTGGGCTTCCAGTCACAGTCTATCGTCCACCATTGATTAGTGGTGACTCCAAACTAGGAATATGGCACCAAGATGATTTATTATATCGGCTATTGGAAGGTTGCCTCAAAATGGGTTCTTTCCCAGATATCGCATGGGAGCTCGATCTGGTTCCAGTTGATTATGTAGCAGATGCCATAACCGCATTGGCTTGGAGCCCCCAGGCTCTCAATCGTACATATCACTTACACCATCCTTCACCCATTCTTCTAAGCGACCTAGTTCAAGCTATTACATCTTTTGGGCGTCCACTCACTCAAGTTCCAATGGGCGATTGGATCGAGACAATTGCTGAAGATCCAACTAACCCATTGAACCCTATGTTACCTTTCTTTACAAAGCGCTGGGGTGACGATCAATTTACCTATCCAGAACTCAATCGGAAGGGTCTTCGTGCAGAACCTTCTTCGACTTACACCAGCACCGTCCTCAATACCCTTGGCATCAGCTGTCCTTCGTTCCAGTCTTTAGCTCTTGTCTATGGACAGGCCCTGCTTCCCGCACTATCCAAGAGTTAGCTCTTCATCATAATTTATTAGAATGGATAATAAGAAATTGACAGTTCAATTTGAGGGGGGCACGCATCAAGCATATTCACCCATTATACCAAGATTCTGGTACGGAATGACCCTTCCCGTCCTGATTGGGCTCTTATTTCGTAATCGTCTAAGAGTAAGCTGCTCAAGATTTCATCTTCTTATCACCTCGCTAATCATATCATTTATTACTAGCATTGCAGCATTGCTCACAGCAATTATTTTTCGTCGCCAGCTCAGATGCGCACAATTGCATGATGCCCCTATATTTATTATTGGACATTGGAGGACCGGAACAACTTATCTTCATGAGTTAATGATGCTCGATAACTCCCTTTGCACACCAAACTCGTTGCAGTGCTTTGCTCCTTCTTGCTTTCCTCTTATAGATCGTTTCTTTTATAAGTATATGAATTGGCTTATGCCTGCAACTCGATATTTTGATCAAGTTTCAATGGGCTGGACCCGGCCTCAGGAAGATGAGTTCGCTCTTTTAGCCCTTGGGGCACCCTCTCCTTACCTCCGCATCGCCTTTCCCCATACTGCTCGTCAGCGCGATGCTTCAATTGATTTCAAGGAATATTCTATCAAAGTAGCTAATTTATGGATCAAGAAGCTTGAGCTATTTCTTTCCTTGCTATATATTCGTGATCAGCGTCGTCCTGTCCTCAAAAGTCCTACTCACACAGCCCGAATAGGTGTTCTTAATAAGATGTTCCCAGGCGCAAAGTTTATCCATATTGTCCGTGACCCCAGGGCATTCGTCCCTTCCACCAAGCGCTTATGGCAGTCCCTTTATACCTTTCACTCATTCCAAGTAGGCCCGTTTAACTGGCTTGAGGAACTAGTTTTTTCACAGTATAATGATATGTACAGCTGTTTTAACAGAGATCAGAACGTGCTTTCCGCAAATCAGCTATGTGAGATCAAGTATGAGAACCTAGTTTCAGATCCGGTCACTGTCATGCGATATGTATACCAGAAGCTTGGTCTTTCTGATGCTGATGCTTACGACACCAAACTCAGAGCTTACCTGAGCTCTCTTCCTCCCTACAAGGCGAATGAGTTCGCGCCAGCTGCTCCTTTGCTCTCTCGCATAGAGAATGAGTGCGCTGACTATATTCAAAAATATGGCTATTGAAGGCCACCTCGAAAAATCAACAAGACACTTGATTGCGACATGATGCCAATTATGATCGGTTGAGCAATCTTCACGACAACCGTGGGTCAGAGAGGCTTTTGGGACGAGCAGCAAAGAGTCACAAAGCTCCAGGACAAAAAGCCAGTTCTCAAGCGTCTGGCTGATTCTATCCCCTGGGAATCATTCCGCCCACT
>NZ_VNWP01000035.1 GCF_014224355.1 Synechococcus sp. BSA11S
TGAGGGACGAGAAGAACGAGGCGGCGACTGCCGCTCAGGCGGCGAGGGGCTCCGGCGAGACCGGCGGCGGCACTTCCATCACCACCACCGGCACCGGCGAACGGGAGGAGCAGCGGCGGGCCTGCTGAACCAGCGAGGCCGTGCCCGGCCCACCGGGGGAGGCGATCACCAGCACCGAGACGCTGAAGGCTGGGGGGGGGGGGGCCTGGGCTTCCACCAGGGCCTGCTCCAGCAGAAGGCGATTGCGGATGGGGCCAGCACTGCGGCCATAGCGACGCCAATCAGCGGCGAGGGACTGAACCCGCCAGCCGAGCTGATGGGCCGCACGACCGATGGCGCGATCAGCGCCCCGGGCCCCGCCATGAAGCAGCAAATGGACAGGCCGGCCACCGCTGCGCTGGAGCAGTGCGGAGGCGATGCGCTCCTGAGGCCAGACGAGATCACGGCCACCGGCGGCGACGATGACGACCGAGCGATGCGCCAGCACCGGCGGCGGCAGGAGACCAGGGAGAGGGAATGCAGCGGCCTGGGCCACTGCAGCAGAGGACAAGCTCATGGGCTACAGAGCAAACGAACGGGGCAAGTTGTCCGAGAATTTCGTTGCCGCAGGCGATGGGCTCGTGGCCTTTGGCGCAGCTCTTATTCTACCAGTACAAACGCACTAAAAAGTAGGCAAAGCGGCTGCGGGACAATGGATCTAAGCAAAGCAAAGCCATGCACTAAGGGATCGGAAAGGTGACAAGCAGACCCGCCAGATTCAGCACTGAATGCCCAGTCGGCCGCGCAGCCGCGCGAGGAAACCTGGGGCTTCACCCCAGCCCCATCGATGCAGGTGAGGGCCCGGCCACCGCAGCCGCGAGAGAACAGCCATGCCTGCCACACCCACACCGGCCCCGGAGCGGAGGGCGGCGGCGGCTGGCCGATGCACGCCACGGCGCAGCCGTGGCACGCTGAAGGACGGCCGCTGCCGACCGCAGCCCTGCGGTGCCTGCTCAGCCCCAGGGAACGTCCAGGAACTCCACCAGCAGCACGCCCCGGTGGGTGCCATGGATCCTCACCAGGCCCGCGTTGGCAGCACGCTCCATGCCAGGACGCTCCTTGCGCACCTGCTCGGCCGTGGCCAGCACCCGCACCCAGCCGCCGGTCATGAAGCCCTCGCCGCCTGTCTCGAAAGCCTGCAGCCGCCGGTGCTGGTTGCTGTTGCGTTCGTAGTACGGGCCCCCGCCGGTGGGGTCTATACCCTCAGCCCAGGCCTGATCCACCATCAACTTGCCGATGGCCACTGGATCCCGAGCGGCTTCTTCGATCGCCTGGCCACGAGAAGGAGGTGTTCAACGGTGATGTGGGCACGGTGGAAACCATCGATGCCGATGCCAGCGAACTGACAGTGCGATTTGACGGCCGCGAGGTGACCTACGGCTGGGGCGAACTCGACAACCTGGTACCCGCCTACGCCTGCACGATCCATAAGAGCCAGGGCAGCGAATACCCCGCCGTGGTGATCCCTTTACTCACCCAGCACTACGCCATGCTGCAGCGCAATCTGGTGTACACCGGCATCACCAGAGGCAAGCAGCTGGTGGTGTTGGTGGGCCAGAAGAAGGCGCTGGCGATGGCTGTGAAGAACCACCTGGGACGTAGGCGTTACACCAAGCTGGCGGAATGGCTCAGCTGAGCGGCAGCCGTCCAGATGATCGAGCCGCTCACTCCCACCATTTCCACCAGTGTCTGTTGCCCGCTGGCTTGGCGTGGCAGCCATCGCAGAGCGGGTAGTGGTGGGAGTGAGTGCAGCCACAGACCAGCACCGTGCTGGCCTGCTCCAGCCGATGTTCGCGGGACAACCAGCCGGTGCCGAGGTGGGCGCCATCACAGAACCAGCCATGGCGGCTGCTGCCACAGCGGCAGAGCTGGTGCACGCCGGCTGGCAGCTCCAGAGGAATCGGACCCGCAGTGGGCGGAGCAGGTTCAGCCATGGCATTCGCAGCCGCAGCCGGCGTGGCAGGGCTCACCATTGGGGTGCCCCTTGGCGCAGGCGTCGCTGCAGAACAGTGAGGTGCCACTGCGGAAGGGTGTCTCCGGTTGCACCGTGCAGTTGCACCCTGGGCAGGCGCACTTCAACGCGGTTGGTCTCTCCAGGGTCGTGGTCATGGCTTCTCCTTGCTCAGGGCAGCTGAACCCACTCTGGAGCCGGCGGCGCCGCGGCGGATCGGCTTGCCGTACTGACAAGCAAGCCAGGCGGATCTATTAATGAATCAGAGGCCACGACCAGGGCAGCGCGAGCCCAGACCCTGCAACCGGCCCAAGGGCGCCCGACACGGGGCGCCCTTCCCATTGGGGACCTGTTCAACCTTCCTGCAGCAGCGATGCGATGCAGGCCTCTTGCTCTTCTCCAGGACGGTGTCTGGCTTCCCCGGCAGCACCGTGCCTGCTCAAGTGGCCAGGCCTAGCGTTCGCCCAATGCCGCCGGGTGGGCCATGGCCGTGGTGAACCGCTGTGCGGTGGGGATCTACCCCAGCCCGAAACTGCTCGACTGGGCCCGGCAGCTCGAGCTGGACGTGGATGTTGCCGGAGCCAGTGAGCCCTGCCTGTATCTGATCCCCGACTACGACACGCAAGAGGAGGCGGAGGAGATCCTCGAGGAGGTCTACGAGGCGATTTTCGAGGCCGAGCTCGACTACTGGCATCGCGACACCGCCACCTGGCCGGCGGAGCGCACCTATGAGGTGTTCCGGAAGTGGTTTGAGGTGCGCTTCTACCCCCTGATCCAGGACCTGGTGGGCGAGGAGATCACCGCCACCGAGGTGGATGAGGAGTTCATCGGTGAGCTGCGCACGGCGCTGGAGGGGCTGGAGCCGCGCCCTTGAGCCTGCGCCCCCTTGCCGCTCTGTTGCTGGCGGTGGTGATGGCCCCGATGGCGCTATCACCCGCGACGGCGGCCGGCACCGAGGTTCGCGCCACGGTGCTCTCCATTGGTGATGGCGACACGATCCGCGTGCAGCAAGGTGGCAAGCGGATCACGATCAGGCTGGCCTGCATTGACGCCCCAGAGATGGCGCAAGCTCCCGATGGCGCCAACGCGCGCCGCTATCTGCAAAGCCGGCTGCGGCTGGGCTCCAGCGTGACGCTGAGGCCCCAGACGGTGGATCGCTTTGGCCGCACGGTGGCGGAGGTGATCGGGGAGGTGAATCTCAACCTGGCGCTGGTGGAAGACGGCATGGCCTTCGCCTACCGGCGGTATCTGAGCCAATGCAACGCCAAGGAGTATCTCGATGCCGAGTTCCGGGCCTCCCGCCGCCGTTTCGGGGTGTGGAGGGTGCCGGGCGGCATCACCCGCCCCTGGGACTTCCGCCGTGGCAGAACAGCGGGGCGAGCAGGCAGCGGCACCGAGTCGATCCCTGGTGGCCGGAGGTATCGCTGCCGTGAAATCGGCTCCTTTGAACGCGCACAGGAGTTGCTGCGCCAAGGCCACACCTACCTGGATGGAAATGGTGATGGTGTGGCCTGCGAAAGCCTCCGCTGAGGGGACGGTGACCCGCACCTTCTTGCTCTGGCCACCAACAGCCTGATCGTTATGGTCCAGCTGATTGATGCTCCATCACGATGGCCCTAACCGGATCTGACCTGCTCGCCAAAGTCAAGGAGCTGGGTGATGCCTCCAAGTCCGATCTGGTGCGAGCCGCCGGCTATGTGAGCACCAAGAAGGACGGCAGCGAACGGCTGAACTTCACCGCCTTCTATGAGGCGCTGCTGGAAGCCAAAGGCGTCAGCCTGGGTGATGGCAACGGCAAAACGAAAGGGAAGGCTGGTCGCAGCTTGAGCTATGTGGCCACCGTCCAGGGCAACGGCAACCTCCTGATCGGTAAGGCCTACTCCGCGCTGTTGGATCTCAAGCCCGGTGATGAGTTTGAGATCAAGCTGGGTCGCAAGCAGATCCGCCTGGTGCCAGCTGGCTCAACAGAAGAGGAGGAGTGAGCCTTCAAGCTGTTGGCCCTTCGAGCTGTCTTCAGCTCAGCTGCTCACACGACAGCAGAAAGCCGGTGACGTTGTCCGGCCACTTGGCCAGCACCAGCAGTTCCCTGGGGTCACGGGCAAAGCCTTTCTAGGAGAGGGCCGCGAATTCGGCCAGGTTGTCGTGGGTGACCAGCGCCCCACTGGCTTTGCTGGCCTCGATCGCAGCGAGGAACTCCTGGCCTTGTTCTGCAAGGCAGCGTTGGTAGGCCTCCTCGAAGCTCACCCCCTGCTCCTGCAGCCTCACGAAGGCATCCAGCTCCGGTGGAAGGTGATCCAGCCATAGGGGAAGGCTCCTCACCGGACCAATCGTGATGCCCTCGGTCTGGGTGTGGATCAACGCCACCGTGGCCTCCAACGACCAGCTGGGTTGGGCGAGCAGCTTGCCGGCGGCGATCTGCAAATGCCAGCGGTAGTCCTCAGCGAGGGCCTGGTGGGTCCGGGCGAGGTCAGCCATGGAACAGGGGATCACGACAAAGCCCGGTGACGAGGCCACCGGGCTCTGAAGGATTCTGGTTGGTGGGGTGGAGTGGCTGACGCTGGCACCTGGGGCCAGGTTTCCAGTGGGGCTTCCCGATGGGTCCGGGGCACCTGAGGCGAGGCCGTTAACGGTGCAATGGACGGCGGCGGAGCACACACACAGCGGTGTCACACGCCAGGGAAGCCAGAGATCCGATGAGAGTGTTGGAGCAGGGGCCGGATCGTCAGCGGGCTCCTGACGCCTGACCCGGGGGAGTGTCATCCATCGAAGGGCCTCCGAATCCGATGCATCAACGATCGGACGGCCTGCCGGCGAGGGCAATAGGGGTTTATGCCTCAGCTGGTAGGGGTGTAGTGATCCAAGGCCCAGCTGCAGGGCTGAATCCCGGTGGCGCTGCCAAGCTCGGGAGCAGAGGGTCCGTCTCGACACCATGCCACGCCAGCGCTACCGGCAGAACCCGCTGCCGCTCGGTCCTGATGCCCCGCCTGCTGAGGTGTTCGGACCGGAGCAGCCCAACCCACCCGGACTGGAGGTGGCGGAGCAGGGCCAGTTGGCGGTGGTGCCTCTGGGGCCGCTGTTCGACGGGCAGAGCGGGAACAAAAGCAGCAACGAGGCCTGAGCAGCACCATGGCCGACCTCACGATCACCACCCAGGACGATCTGCCAGGCCCCGGTGACGATCGTCCCTATGTGATGTTCGTCAACCAGACCGAGTACGGAATCGGGAAGTTTCTGCGCACGAACGTGCTCTCGGCACGGCCGGATCTCAAGCGGTTCACCTCCATCCGCTTCCGCATGGCCCTGAAGCGGCATCCGAGCGACAGCGCCGGGGAGATCGTGCTGGCCCTGCTGGAGGCGATTGATCTGGATCCACCCCTGTCGGTGTTCTGCAGCGACATTCACCTGGAGATGGAGAGCTATCCGGTGGAGGAGGGATGCACGATCGAGGTGCCGCTGCTGCCGCCAGGCCGGCGGCCACCCGCCAGGGGCTTCAGCTGAGGTCGCTAGAGCGGCGGGTTGCCCGGTTGAAGCTCGAGGTTGACCACGTTCACCTGGCTGCTCTCGCCATCAGCCCAGGCCACCGAGGCCAGCACGAGGGAGCTGCCAGGGCTGATCGGGGCGATCGCCGTCACCGTGCCCCTGGCAAACGGCCCCACGCTGATGGGGGCCGCCGGACCGGTGACCATGGCGGTGGACTGCAGGAAGGCCCGCGAGAGGCGCACGGTGTCACCGATCTGCAGGGGCGTCGCCACGTCATCAGTTGCAGGCCTCCCATCCTCGCTGGGGTTGCGAGGAGCGGCCGATACCGTGGGGGCACCCCTGCCGAAGCAGCTTCTTGGCGATGGTCGAGCATGCGCTCCTACCGGCCGTGACCCGCATCCTCCAGCGGGTGGAAGAGGTCAGCGGACTGCCGGTGGCCGTGGCTCAGGAGCCAGGCCTCAGCACCCTCGCCACTCTCAAGCCCGCCAACAAGGAACGGCAGGCGCATCTGATCCTTTTCAGGGAAGACGACGAGGCCAGCAGTTACCACGTGGCTTTTGAGGCGGCACTACTACTGCGGCTGGTGCAGGTGCCCCAGGAGCTGCGGGTGAACCTCACGGAGAAGCGGGAGGCCCGCGAGCAGGTGGTGACGCAGGTGGAGAAGCTGCACAAGGGCAAGCTGCCGATGGCCCGGGCCCGGGAGCTGGGGCTGCGCTTCTACAACGGGCTCATGGTGCAGCTGCGCTCGATCGGACCGGGGCTATGCGCTGACCAGTGGCTATTCGAGCAGGCCCCGGAGCTGAGGGGTCTCCAGGCGGCGGTGCTGCAGGAGCAGGTGCAGCAGAACGTGCCCAGCCTCAATGCAGACGTCGACCGCCTGGCCCCCGCCGCGGTCGTGAAAGCCAGCCGGGGGATGAACGCGGCCTACGCCTTCCAGGCCGCTGAGTTGGTGGGCCTGCCGCCGCTGGCGGTGCCGTACCAGGCGGCAGGGTTCGAGGCGCTGGCACGGGAGCTGATTGCCAGCACCCGCGAGCAGGCCGCTACGGCGGATCCGGATCGGGAAATGATCGATGCCTGGGCCGAAAAGCTCGGCATCGCTCGCTGGTACAGCTGGCAGCCTGCCTATCCGGCTGAGGTTTGCTGAATGGGCATGCAGGCCACCTCGTTCACGATTGAGGAGACGACCTTTGATCGGGCTCTGCTGCCGGAGGACAGCCGCAAGCCGGGCAGCGCGGCCTTCCACCGGGCGGTGACCGACTACTTCCAGCAGGCCTATGGCTCCATGGGCGGCCGGGTGGATGTGGTGTTCGCCAACGGGCGCATCGAGGTGAGCCGGAGCCCAGCCACTGAGACAGCGACTCCTTCTGCCGAGGCGATGGCTACCATCACCCCCCTTCTGAAGCAGCGCCGCTACGGCGAGGCCCGGCCCTTGCTGGAGGCCCTGCTGAAAGCCGAACCCGAAAACCGTGACGCGCTCTACAACCTGGGCATGGTGGCGAGCGATGAGGGCCAGCTGAAGGAGGCCCGCGAGCTGCTGCGGCGGTCGGTCGCGGTGGAACCGACCTTCGCCAATGCGCAGGTGGCCCTAGGGGTGGCAGCCCTGCGGGACCAAGACCAGTCGGAAGCACGCCAGGCCTTGGAGCGCGCGATTGAGCTGGAGCCTGGCAACCCCTATGCGCTGCGCACCCTCGGCAGCCTGCTCACCACGGCCGGCGCCCTGGCGGCCGGGGCAGAACGGTTCCGGCAGGCCTTGGCGGTGGCACCAAACGATGCTGTAGCCAGCCTGTGCCTGGCCCAGGCGCTGCTGGAGCTGGATCCAGACGAGAACCGCGACGAGGCCGATGCGCTGTTGCTGCGGGTGATCGAGCAGCAGCCGTTTGGGGAGCTGGGTGAGCAGGCCAAGGCGCTGCGGGGTCAGGTGGCCGCGCGGGATCTACGCCAGGCCAGCCCCAATGGCCTGAGGCAGGACGCGGTGAACTTCTGCCTCGATGCCCTACGCCGCTTCCAAGCGATGGACCAGGCCGAGTGCATGGCGGTGATCAGTGAGGTGGCGGCTGTGGGCCAGAGCGGACTGCAGATCAATGAGCCAGGCACCAGCCGCAGCCTGAAGACCCTGCCGGGCACTTGGAGCGACCTGGCCCTGGCCTGCCTGATCCACGTGGGCATGAAGCGGCTGACACCCAACGAGGACTCGGGGCTGGGGATTGAGGGGGAGTATGCGGAGGCTTTGCGGCTGCATAGCCCCTGATTGGTTTTGGCTCTGAGACTATGCACCCAGCGCATCGTTTGGGGTCATAAGCGCCCTCCAGGTAAACCCCTGATGGTGCATGGTTTTGCCAGGAGTTAGCCAGCTACGCCATCCAGGCGTCATCCTGTGGTCCAGATAGCGGCACCCCTGCACCACCTGGATGAATTTCCGCCAGCTGTTCAAGCTCCGCTTGGTGGTGGCGGCCCTGGGAGAGACCCAGCGGCTGGGCTGGTGGAACAGTGGCGTGCTGACCGGCACAGGGGAGTTCCTGTTCCAGCAGGGCTTTCCACGCACAGCGCCCTTTGCGCAGACGAGGGCTGGGTTCCGTGTGGCGCAGCTGGCGTGCGATGAAGCCCTGGCGATCCAACCCACCCCGGGCGGGCCGATCAGCTGCCACTTGTTCCGGCTCACGCCCCAGCTGGAGGACGCCTACGAGAACGAGCGCAGCCGCTGGATGGATGAGCCCGAGGCATGGACGGACAGCTTCCAGTCAGCCTGGAGCATTAAGGCAGAGCAATGGCCCGAGGCGTTGGTCGATCTGGCCGAACTGGATCCGACGGCTATCGACTGGGCTCGGCAGCAGACTCCGCAGACAGCAAAGGCCCTGCGGATGGACGACCCCTTCGAGATCAACCAGGGCCACATCGAGCGGCTGGCAGCCGGATTCCTCTGCAGCACGCCCGGGCAGTTGGTGGTGCCCTACCTGCAGGTTGCGGTTTGATGGCGAGTGCGATGGCTGCGACCAAGGCCAATAACAGGCCCACAACCAAGCAGGTGGCCGCGAAAGCCGCTTCAAGGCCACGGAAGGCTTCAAAGACGAAAGCCGTGGAGGTGGTGCCCTACAGCAGCTATGGCTTGATCAAAGGGCCTCTGGTGTGAGGTGGGTGCCTTTTACTGGACAGTTCTGGCCCCTGACATCGTTAACTCCGGACGGGAGGAACAGGGTTTGGTCTCAGTATAGACCTCATTGGGAGTCTTGCCTCCAAGGGAGCTATGAGGCCT
>NZ_VNWP01000036.1 GCF_014224355.1 Synechococcus sp. BSA11S
AGCGTGATCTGGCCTTCTGGATCGAGGGTTACTACAACCGCGAACGGCGCCATTCAACGATCGGTTACCTCAGCCCGATCGACTGTGAGCAGAGGTTCATCGCGACCTCTACACTCACTCCTGTGAACCCCTGATCAGGGTCCACGGAATCGGGGGAACCCCATTGTTGCCGTGACCACCACTTGCGGGCGGTGCGCTCACTGAACCCGTGGTCAGCGGCCAGTTGAGCGAGGCTCCTGCCCTCATCGAGATGCTGCCGAATCAGGCGCTCCCGACCAATCGGTGTCAGCCGGAGCAACCTGGTGGTACTACACAGTTAGGGGGCAGCTTCCGGCATCGTCAGTATGATCAGCATTGCTGACCCCTAGGATCAGCCTATGAGAAGATTCAACAGGCCATCACGGCGCCGTCGGCGCAGGGTGACGATCAGACCCGGCCACGCCCCTCCTGTGAAAAGGCCGGCAATCTCCTACGGCCTCATGGCGGCAATCACCCTGTTGCTGGTCGCCGTACCGATCCTGCTCTACAGCCAACAGCATTCCGGTAATCATCCCTTCAAGATGCGCAGGGAAATGCGCAAGTTCTGAACATAGTCAGAGATGGATGGCGCCGGCATATGCTTACTGGCCCGAAGGGATTGGGCGTGGAGCCTTGTCCTTGAAACCGGGGGAACCCCAGACTGATCCCGCGGCCCCCGTCAGTTCTGGCCTGAGCGCTGTGGCCCGGCCAGGGCATCGCGCAGCTTGGCTGTGTTGCCGCTCAGCAGCTGATCGCCGCTGCGTACACCTTGCAAGATCTCCGCGCGGTTGGCTGACTGCTGGCCCACCACCACTGGCACAGCCTGCACTGTTCCGCGTTGATAGCCGAACACCACCGCTGAGCCATTGACCAGTTGCACGGCATCAGCCGGCACCGAGTAGCGCTGCTGCGAGGACGGCACCTGGATGAAGGCCGTCACCGCTGTGCCCGTCGGTGGCATCGGCTCATCCACCGTCTGGGCGCGCACCACGGTGACCCGACTCCCGCTGCCGCTGTCGGGGGCCACGGCAACGACGCGGGCGCGTAGATCCCGTGCTCCCGCTTTCACCCGCAGCAGCTGGCCGTTCGCCAGGTTGGCGGCAAGCACCGGCGACACCAGGAAGCGCAGTTCTCTCCCCCGCGCATCACTGATCTGCGCCACCTCGTCTCCGGCTTGGAGCACCGCGCCGGGTGAGGTCTTCACAGCAGCGACCTGGCCGCTGATGGGGCTCCGGATCAGCAGGCGTCCCATCCCATCGGGGCGTCCGATCGCCGCGGCCTTGGCTGTCGCTCCCTGCGCGGCTGCCCCTGCCGTCACGCTGGCGATGCGACGGCTCTCCAGCTCCTGAGCCGACAGTGCTCCTTGGCGAGCCATCGGCAGGGCCAGGCGGTATTGATAAGCCAGCGATTGCGCCGTGGCCTGGGCCGCCTCCGCATCGGCCCGCACCACGGCCGCATCGGCACTCTGCACTTCAGCGATTGGCTCGTCGGCACGCACGGTTGTGCCTGGTGCCACCAACAGGCGCACAACGCGGCCCGCCACCGGCATGCCCACGTTGGAGCGGGCTCCTACTGCCGCTTCCACAAAACCTGAGATCGGGCGTTCCGTGCCCGTGCTCACCTCCGGGCGCACGATGCTGAGGCCCGAACGCCGTAGTTCTTCTTCGCTGAGGGCGATGGTGCCAGCAGGTTCAGCAACGTCTGCCGCCGATCCCGCGGGCGGGGCGGCAGGCCCGCCGCCGTGGCGCCCCAGGCCGACCCCCAGCAGCAGTGATCCGGCGATCGCCAGGGAAAGCAGCACCCTGGGCTGTCGTAGGGGTTCCGTGATCCGCCTGAGGCTCGGGTTCATGGCTGGGACGGAGCGAGAGCAGGAGACGGGGCAGATGCAGGGGGCAACAGCCAGTGGCCAAAATGGGCATAGAGCGCGGGAATCACCAGCAGCGTCAGCGCCGTGGAGGTGATAAGGCCGCCGAGCACCACCACCGCCAGGGGCTGCAGGATTTCGTTGCCGGCTCCGAAGGCCAAGGCCAGCGGCAGGGCACCCAGCGCGGATGAGAGCGCGGTCATCAAGATCGCGTTCAAGCGCTCGAGGCTTCCTTCGCGGATCACCTCGCCCAGGGGTTGCCCTGCTCCGTGGCGGCGGTTGTAGTTGTCCACCAGCAGCAGGCCGTTGCGCACAGCGATGCCGAACAGGGTGATGAAGCCGATCAGCGAGGCGATCGACAACACACCACCGGTGAGCACCACCGCCACCACCCCGCCGATCAGGGCCAGGGGCAGGTTGAACATGATCGCCACGGTGGCCGGCAGCGACTTCACCGAGGCCACCATCAGCACGCTGATCACCACGGCGGCCACCAGGCTGTAGAAGATCAGGCTGGCGGTGGCCCGTTCCTCCGATTCGAACTGGCCGCCGTAGCGAACTGCGTACCCCTGGGGCAGACGCACCTCCCGAGTGATCGTGCGTTGGATGTCCTTGACGACTGTGCCGAGGGGCCGGCCGCTGACGTTGGCGGACACCACGATCAAGCGGGATACGTCTTCCCGGTTGACGACATTGGAGCCCAGGCCTTCCTCGATCCAGGCGACGCTTCCCAGCGGCACAGTCATGCCATTGGTGAAGGCCACTGGCACCGATCGGATCGCCTCGAGGGTCTGGCGGGCGTTCTCCTGCAGCTGCACCAGCACATCGCTGCGCACACCGCTTTCCACCACGTGGCCCACCACCTTGCCGTTGAGGGCGATCTCCACTGCCTGCGACAGCTCCTCCACCGTCAGCCCCAGGGCGGCAGCCAGGGGACGGTCGTAGTGGATCTGCACCTGGGGAATGGGTAGCTGGGGCTCCAGCTGCAGATCCACCACGCCATCAATCGGCTTGATCGCTTGTTCCACGGCCTCACCGATGCGGCGCAGCTCGCCCAGGTCGGTGCCGTAGATCTTGATGGCGATGGCGCTACGCACGCCCGAGAGCACCTCATCCATGCGGTGCGAAATGAAGCCACCGATGTTGGGGGCCACGCCGGGCAACCGCAGGAAGGCCTGGCGCAGCTCGGCAATTGCAGCGGGCCGATTGGTCATCGCCTGATCGCTCAGTTCCACATCCACGTGGGCCAGGTTCACGCCAGCCCCGTCGGCATCGCCGGGAGCCCTGCCTGTGCGTACCTGCACCCAGTCGAACAGGGGGTTGTTCTGCAGCGAACGGGTAAGGGCCAGGCCAGCCCGGTTGGTCATCTCCAACGACACCCCCGGATAGAGCACCATCGAATTCACCAGTGATTTCTCACGGAATTCCGGCAGGAACACGCGCCCCAGGGAGGGCAGCACCAGGGGGGTAGCCACCACCAGGGCCAGTGCAATCGCCAGCACCCGACGGGGTGAGCGCAGCACCAGATCGAGGATGGGCCGGTAGAGCCGTTCGGCCTGAGTGGGCAGCCAGGTGTTCTCCGCCGGCAGCTGCACGGGTGCCAGCAGGATCGCGCACAGAGCCGGCGAGAGGGTCACCGCCACCAACGTGGAGGCCGCGATCGAAAACAGATAGGCCAGGCCCATCGGCGCGAAGATGCGCCCTTCCACGCCGGTGAGCGAAAAGATCGGCGCAAACACCACCACGATGATCACGGTGGAGAACAGCACCGGTTGGCGCACCTCTACCGAGGTGTCAAACACCACCTGCAGGGGCGATTGGGGGGTGCTGCTCGCCTGGTTGCGGCGCAGTCCCCGGTAGCAGTTCTCCATGTCGACGATCGAGTCGTCGACCACCGAGCCGATCGCCACCACCAGCCCGCCCAGGGTCATGGTGTTGATGCCGAGGCCCGTGGCCTTCATCACCATCAGGCCGATCAGCAGCGAGAGGGGAATGGCGCTGAGGCTGATCACGGCAGCACGCCAGTTCATCAGGAACAGCACGATCACCACCGAAACGATCACCACCCCCTGCAGCAGTGACTCACTCACATTGCGGATGGCGCTGTCGATGAAGTTGCTCTGGCGGAAGGTCTGCTGGATCTGCACATCCGCCGGCAGGGTGCGGTTGAGTTCGGCCAGGCGCTGCTCCACCGCCCGGGTCACCGTGGGGGTGTCCACATCGGGCTGTTTGGTCACCATCAGCACCACGGCAGGCTTGCCGTTGAAGCTGGCGTCGCCCCGTTTGAGCGCCGCGCCGCGCTTCACCTCGGCAAGGGTGGAGAGCAGCACCGGCTGCCCCTGCGCGTTGGGCACTGCTGCATCGGCCAGATCGCTCACCTGGGTGATCTGGGCCAGGGGGCGAATCAACCGCTCCTGCCCCCCACCGATCAGAAAGCCGCCTGGGCTGGTGGCCATGGCCGAACCAACGCCTTCCATCACCGCTTGGAGCGAGACGTTCTGCACCTGCAGCTCCTGCGGGTCAAGCAGCACCTGAAATTGCTGCTCATCGCCGCCGTAGATCGTCACCTGGGCTACGCCGGGCACCGCCAGGATCGACTGGCGGTAGGAGCGCAGCACCAGCTGCTGCAGATCCATCAGCGAGGTGGCGCCATCGCCTTTCACTGTGAAGGCCACCTGCAGGATCGTGCCGAGTGGTGAAACCAGTGGCGAAAGTTCGGGAGCACCGGCATTGGCGGGCAGCTGGGGGGTCACCTGCTGCACCCGCTCCGCCACGGATTGGCGGGCGCGATAGATGTCGGCGTTCTGGTTGAACACCACCTGCACCATCGACAGCCCTGGCTTGGAGGAGGAGCGCACGGTCTCCACCCCCGCGATGCCGTTCACGGCCGATTCAATCGGCAACGTGATCCGCGTCTCCACCTCCTCGGGCGAAAGACCATCGGCGCTGGTCTGCACATCCACCTGGGGCGGGGCAAACGGCGGGAACACATCGAGGGGGATCTGGCCCACGGCCAGCACACCCCAGATGCTGATGACGAACGCAGCAGCAACGATCAACCAGCGGCGGGCGATCGAAAACCGCAGCGTGGAGTTGAGCAGCCGCTCAAGCATCCGTCTTCTTGCGGCGGCTCAGCCAGATGGCTCCAGCGGCCAGCACTACAACGCCACCGGCGGCCAGGGCTGGCATAGGCAGGCCCGCATTGCTGGCCGTTTTGTTGTCCTCCTGCGCGCCTGCCTTGTTGTCCGCCGCTGCAGGCTCGGCCTGTTGGGTCTTCAGCGACTCGGCGTAGAGCGATAGCGCGCCGGAGATCACTACGTCATCGGTGGGATCGATGCCCTCCGTCACCACCACGCTGTCGCCTTGGCTGGCGCCGGTCTTCACAACCACCGGGTCGTAGGTCTTCTCCGTCTGCACGAACAGCAGAGGCTTGCCGTTGGCATCCACTAGCGCAGTGGATGGCACCGAGAGCCCGTCTGGGCCCTGTTCCGGCTTGGCGGTGGCCACCCCCAGCAGCCCATCGCTCTCGGCATTGCGCTGCACCTGACGCGCATCGCCTTGCTGCTGGAACTCATCGCCGTGGCCCACATGGGCCACGGCGATGGGGGTTGCGATGGGGATAGCGAATAGTGCAGTGGTGCAAAGGCTGGCGTTGGCAGCCAGCTGAAGGATCCGGTTGACCAAGGGCCCAGGGGTGCGGCGGATGGGCGCAGGTTGGCGCAAGCGGGATGAAAAACAGGTGAAATCGCCTGTGCTGCCTAGCATCTGCCAGCCGGAGTCCACCTTTAATGCCGCTGCGGATCCTGCTGGTGGAAGACGAGGGGGATCTGGCCTCCGCCATCCAGACGGTGCTGCAGCGCCAGGGCCATGTGGTGGATCACTGCCGGGGTGGCCTTCAGGCCTGGACCCTCCTTACCGGGGAACTGGCTCGCTACGACCTGGCGATCCTCGATTGGATGCTGCCGGATCTGAGCGGCCTTGAGCTCTGCCGCCGTGCTCGGGCCGCTGGGCTGGGCCTACCGCTGCTGTTGCTCACGGCCCGTAGCGAAACGGCGGATCGGGTGGAAGGTCTCGATGCCGGCGCCGACGATTACCTCAGCAAGCCCTTCGCGATGGAGGAACTGCTCGCCCGGGTGCGGGCGCTGCAGCGCCGCCACCCGGGCTATCGGGAGCCACTGTTGGAAGCAGGTGGCTACCGGCTGGATCACACCACAGGACAACTGCTGGTGGCCACGCCAACCGGGCAGGTGAGCGTGGAGCTCTCGGGAAAGGAGCAGCAGTTGATGGCTTTTTTCCTGGAGCACCCCGGCCAGATCATTGCGGGCTCGCGGTTGCGAAATCAGCTGTGGGACTTGCACCACGACCCGGTGAGCAACGTGGTTGCGGCCCAGGTGCGCCTGCTGCGGCGCAAGCTGGCGGCCCATGGCCTGCCCTCGCCGATCGAAACAGTGCATGCCAAGGGGTATCGCTTTGACCCAAAAGCAGGGATGGAGCCTTGACTAGTCTCCGTTTGCCTGCACAGCGGTTGCTGTGGCGCGCCCGGCTCCGGTTGGCTGGCCTATCGCTGCTGGTGATGGGCTCGCTGCTCTACGGCGCCGGTTTTGCCATGGGCCGGCTCCTGTTGCAAAGCCAGGAAGCAGCGATCCGCCGGGAGTTGGAGACCCTGGCCGGCACCCTGCACGACAGCCTCAAACCCGCTCTGCCGCATGAGGCCCAGCCTTCCGACTCTCTGGCGGCGGTGCTGCCGGGGCTGTGCCTGGCGGGTGAACCCTGCAGGCCGCCCGTCGATTTGATTCATCGTCATGCGAGCAGTGCCACAGATTCCGATCGCTTCAAGTTGCGGGTGCTCGATCAGAGCGGAGGCCTGATTGCTCGATCCCCGGAGCCACTGCCGCAGGCCCCGGAACCTGGACAACTGGGCTGGTCGATGACAGGTGGTCGCAGCACGGGGCGCTGGGGCACATACACCATCCACTTGCACCACGCCCACAACCCAGGCGAGCCCACTTGGGGCTACCTGCAGATCTCCCTAAGCCTGGCGCATCTCGATGCCGAAGCTCGCCAGCTGTGGTGGCTTGGGCATGCAGTCTTTCTCCTGGCCATGCTGGCGATGGCTGCTGCCAGCTGGTGGCTGGCAGGTCTGGCCATGGCTCCGCTGCTGGAGGCTTATCGGCGTCAGGAGCAATTCAGCTCCGATGTTGCCCATGAGCTGCGCACGCCCCTGGCCAACCTGCTGGCGGTGGTGGAAGCCGAGCGCGGTGCAGCTGCGCAGGCGGATCCATCGGTAATCGCCAGCCTGAACCGGGTGTTGGTCCAGGGCCAGCGATTACAACGGCTGATCGCCGATCTGCTGCTGTTGGCCAGCCTGGAGCAGCCCAGCCCGCTGGAGACGCACAAGCCTTGCCGGATTGCTGAATGCCTGGAGGATCTCATCGAAGACTTCAGCGAAACAGCCCATGCGAGGGGGGTGACTCTCCAGTTGCAGGTCAGCGCTGCCAACGAAGTGGTGAGCGGTCTGGAGAGCGAATTGGTGCGGCTCCTGGCCAACCTGCTCAGCAACGCCATCCAGCACAGTCCGCCCGGCGGTGTTGTGCTTGTGGATCTTCAGCGGCAGGGATCAGAGCTGCGTGTCGTCGTGACCGATCAGGGGCCAGGAATGTCTGAGGGCGAGCAGGAGCGGATCTTTGAGCGCTTCTATCGCAGCGATTCCAGTCGATCGCGCCAATCCGGTGGCACGGGGTTGGGGCTGGCGATCGCCCAGGCTATCGCTGTGCGTCATCAAGGCCGGCTCTCCGTGCAGAGCACCACGGGCGCCGGCAGCACCTTCCTGCTTCAGATGCCAGTGCTGGTTTGAGCTAGGAGTTTGTCGTGGATAGAGCAGAGCCTCGCAGCTGACCAGACGAATGCGGTTGCTCAGCCGAACTGGCGCGCCTCTTTGATTGGCATTCGCTTCTCGCTGGTGCCGAGCGATTCAGCCCTGGTGGCCATCACGACCATGGCCAGAGCCCCTCATCCGCTCGCGAGTAACA
>NZ_VNWP01000037.1 GCF_014224355.1 Synechococcus sp. BSA11S
ATGGAAGCGGCCAGTCCCCAATCATGGTGAGATCAGGCTCATTCCAGCCCGATCTGCGCTGAAATAGTCCAAGCCGAACAATTGGCGGACCGCGACTGACTATGCGGAAGTATTGTCCAGAGCTTCCCTAGCCCTCGGGAAACAAGGAAAAATGGAGTTATTGCGCCCCCTAGTGCAGAAGCCCAAGCCCCAAAAGGCTCATATTCGTCTCATTGACGAGAATAAGACAGGCGTCCTCCGAATTGAGCGACTTGATCAGAGTTTCCTTGAAAAATATTGCCTGACTATTGAAAAGCAGGGCTGCCTTGGCTAAAGTCTTGATGCAGCCGTCAGGGCCATCACATGCTTGAGGTGGCGTTCATAAAGCTCAGCCACCTCCGCCGCCGCCAGATAGCGCCAGGCCGCATGGGCTCCAGCACTGGGACGGTAGGCGGTTTCACAGCTGAAGCGCTCCAGCACCGCCGGAGGGGGAGGGTCCGGGTCATGCCGGGCCAGGTGGCGGGCAAAGAAAATATCCTCAGGCTCCTCCGGGGGAGAGCCGCCCGCTTCAGCCTTGCAGATCTGAAGCATGAGCTGCCGATCCCGCACCGAGAGGCCACCGTTGCCGTTGCTGAGGCCCTCAGGCACAGTGTCGCAGAAGCGGCGGGTGAGCCAGACGGAGGACAGCGGCTCCAATGAGTGGTCGTAGCGAGGAAACTCCTGGCTGATGAAGCGGCCCTTCGCCCAGGGAGAACCCACATAGTTGTAATCAAACACCGCTGGATCAGGCGGCTCAATGAGCAGAGTGTCCGCCTGAAAGATCAGCAGCTTGGCCGCCGAGAGCTGCTGCCAGAAGGCCGCCGACTTGAGCAGCTGATTATAAATCAGCCAGTTGAGGCGATCAGCCTTACCCACCCGCAGTCCCACCACCTTCACCCAGGGCCCGAGGTCGGCCACCAGGGCAAGGCTTCGCTCCAGAGAAGCCAACGCCGTGTAGAGCGTCACCCCCCAACGACGGCGACCCATCAACAACGTGTTGAGCACTGTCATCCGCAGCAACGGCGTGGGTCGATCGTCGACAATCACGGCGCGCAGGTCAGGATCCCGAGGACCCTCCGACCAGACCCCGTTGCCGCTGGCCAGACCCAGGGCCCAGGGCTCCAGATGGCTCGTGAGCACAAGGCCGCAATGGGCCTGGAACATGGCGATGCGATAGGCCTCCAATTGCTGTGCAGGCCCTGGCGACGATCCACTCATGGCCTCAGGGGCGGATCGCCGCAGCTGGCCGTGGAGCAGCATTGGCCTGGACCGGAGTCGGGGGAGGCAGTGTCACGGAGCTTCACGAGCAGCGCCTGAGGGGCGGC
Organism: Synechococcus sp. BSA11S; assembly: GCF_014224355.1. Lineage (GTDB taxonomy): Bacteria > Cyanobacteriota > Cyanobacteriia > PCC-6307 > Cyanobiaceae > Regnicoccus_A. The sequence continues at coordinate 1,344 of NZ_VNWP01000037.1, forward strand.
GTCGGCGAAGCCCATCTGGTGATAGAACCCGGCGCTGTTCGTGGTCATCAGGTAGACTCGTTCGGCAGAGCGCACAGCCGGCATGGCCAGCAGGGCTTCCACCACCCGGCGGCCCAGGCCCCGCCCCTGCAGGTCGCCGGCCACCACCACGTCCCAGAGCACGGCACGGCAGAGGCCATCACTGGTGGCCCGACCAAAGCCCACCAGGCGCTTGCCGCGCCAAAGGCTCACCACCGCCTCGCTGCCTGCCAGGAGGCGGCGCAGCTGGCGGCGACTGCGACCACGGGCCCAGAAGGCATGTTTGTTGAGCAGGTTCTGCAGCTTGAGCAGGCCGCGGCTCGGGCGCAGGTCCGGCCCCAGCCCGAAGCAGCGCAGACCTGGGGCACCTGGTGCGTGCTGGATCAGCCGGATCGAGACCATCGCTCAAGTGCCCTGGGTCCATCCTCCCAGCGAACCGTCGCCATGGTCCACTGAAGGTGGCCTCCTGACAGGGAGGCCGAACAAAATCCAATCGGCTCACTGGTTAGAGCAGGGAGGAAAGGGGCCGAAAGCAAGCCTACGAACGCTCTTCCTTCCCAGCAAGAGCATCGCTGCTAAAGTCAGAATCTGTTGAGAACAGTTGCTGGGCTCACACCCCTACAGCAACAATGAACTATGGTTTCAATTGTCAGAAGCTTGGCTAACGACGCGAAAGAAGGCCAAGACATCGTCAATTGTATCGTCATATGCGACGGGACAGAGTCGGTGCCATCGATACATTCTCCCAGGCAAAGACTAAACGAAGTTCGAATACATACTTTGGGCTCAGATGAGCAGCATATCCGCAAGTCCTTGGCGTCAGTTCCCACAAGCTGGGCACAAATCAGCTTCGCCAACCTCAAAGGCTTTGCCTTTCGCGCCCAAGCCAAGACGGCTGAAACGCTTACGCGTCTAACAGCAGCCGGGGGCACTATACTCATAGTGACAGAATCAGAACAATACAAAAGTCTGTTAGCGCGTCACGCCTTTCTAGAGAATTACTCATCATTTGGACTAGAGTTTTTCCAGTCTGGGACAATTCTGGCAACATTCACAAAGGTGAGCCGATCTCCCGAGCAGCCAGCACTTCCCACTATCGATACTTCAGATACGAGGATCAGCTACGATTTGCATACATTACTTCCCTTCATCAATTCGGCCTGGCTTCACCAACGTCCCAATCCAACCTCAAATGATTCGAGCTGGGATAGCCAAAAACAATCGGCACGAGCGAGCGCTGAAAGCGAGATCCAAGCTCTACAGAATTTAGCCGATCAAAAAATCAACGAATATCAACAGAGAGAAGTCTACCTACTCAAAGAGAATGAAGAGGCAAGAGGCTCCATCGAGGATTTACACGCGAAGCTAGCCGAGATGACGGCAAGCTTTCTCAGCATGCAAAAATCTTTGCATGATATCATCAAGTCTCGTGCATGGAAAGCAACTGAATGGCCGCGAAGAGCTATCGATGCAGCAAAGCTGGCCAAACATCGCTTAGCAGCCAAAAGGAGCTTCACATCGCAGGCAGCTGACCAGAAATCAGCCGCCAATAACATCAATGTTTCTACTTTTGACTATCTTTCGATTCCAGTTCAATCACCTCCAGTTAACACGACCAAGGAGACGCTCAAGAAAAGCACAACAGAATCCAGCTATCTAAATCCAATTTGGACTGGAACTTTTCTTGATATTGATGACAACTCAACAAATTCTGGCCGTCAGAGGTGCAAGCGAATTTTATTCATTGATTGGCGGCTGCCAGAGCCTGACAAAGATTCCGGATCCTGCAGAATGCATGAGATCTTAAAAATTGCAACGTCGACTGGAAAACCAGTTGACTTTGCAGGGAATGAGAATTCTGCAGAGCAAAAATATCTTGACATCATGCTTGAACTTGGTATCCATCCCATTCTCGGCAGAGAAAGCATTGTTCGTCATCTGAGAAAGTTCGGCTCTCAATACTCAGTCATTATTATTTGTCGACCCGAACCAGCCGCTTACTACGCACCGCTGGCCCGCTGTTACTGCCCGCAAGCTCGTCTTGTTTTTGATACAGTCGATCTTCACTTCCTAAGATATTATCGAGCCCAGGCTCTCGCTGAAGATAACTCAGAAGAAAAACAACAATTTGCAACGCTTCATTTGCGGCATTTTGCCACCGAGAAGTTTCTCGCCGAAGTCTGTGATTCCACGATTGTAGTCACGGATGAAGAAAAAGTATTGCTTTCTGAATTCATTGACCCATCAAGGATTGAGGTCATACCCAACATTCATTCTATTCCATTGCAAGATGAGATCCCTGGCTTCCAGGATAGGCAGGGACTATTATTTATTGGGGGCTTTGACCATGCGCCAAACGCTGACGCAGTCATCTATTTCAGCGAACAGATTTTACCACTAGTCAAAAAGATTCTTCCTGATATTATTCTTTATATCGTTGGCAGCAATATGAAAGATAATATCGCAAAGCTGAGTAGCGACAACATCAAACCCATCGGCTATGTAGAAGACTTAACTACTATTTATAACCAGGTAAGGGCCTTCATAGCTCCGCTCCGATACGGAGCTGGCTTGAAGGGGAAGGTGGGTCAAAGCATGAGCTATGGGGTCCCTGTTGTCGGAACTTCTGTGGCCTTTGAGGGATTCGGAGTGATAGATCGAAAACAGGGTTTGATCGCAAATTCACCAGAAGAATTTGCTGCTGCTGTGGTAGAAGTTTATTCTCACCCAGAACTGTGGCAAACAATTTCGGAAGACGGACAGAAGTTAGTTGAATCCAGATTTTCGAGCAACTCAGCTCAAACAGTAATCGATAGAGTTATTGGTGACGATTGATGACTAACGATTTGATTATGCCTCAATCTCGCGGAAATGTCCTCGTCGTTGGCGTTTATTTAGCGGACAAACCTAATCTTGCAGCTCCATTAACTCAGTCTCTCCTGCAATCTGAACAATGGACTGTTCAATGCCAATGGGCTCGCCTTGGCAGCCAGCTAGCGGAGGCTCCCTTGGCAAACCAGACAAGACTTAATATCAGTCAACGGATGGACAAGTACGTCGTGATCAATCTGCTTCTTGCTGAAATAGATTGCTCACATTTTGATTATATCTTTATTGTAGACGATGACATTACTGTTCCCGATCACTTCATTGATTCTTATTTAGAAATTGTCTCCAAAAGAGATTTTTCCTTATCGCAACCTGCGAGAACGCATTCGAGTTTTATTGATCACTATTTTGTCGCCCAATTGATTGGTATTGAGTCAAGACTTACGAATTTTGTCGAGATTGGCCCAATCGTCTGTTTTCACCGTAGTTCTTACTCAGTTTTGCTGCCGCTCGATGAAGAGGCTCCAATGGGTTGGGGTTTAGATTTTATTTGGCCTGTTCAAATGAACCATAATGGTCTCAGAATGGGTATTGTTGATCAGTTTCCGGTGGAGCATTCGTTCAGGAAGCCAGTTCAGTACTATGATTATGCCGATTCTGATTATCGAATGAAGAAGTACTTTGAATCGCGAGACCACCTCTCATACGAGCAGTCGTTCATCACATTTGAATCATTCCCGCTGACTTGATTATGATCATAGCAGCAACTCCTCTGATTACGGCTATCGTAACAACCTATAATCGGCCAAAGCTATGCACGAAAGCAATCCTTAGCCTGGCCTGCCAAACTCTTGCTCAAGACGATTACGAAATTATAGTTGTTGATGATGGGTCAAACCCGGAAACGCATCAACTTCTTGGATTATTAAAGCCAGTTGTTGATTTTAAGTACGTTTTTCAGCCCAATTCTGGCCTAGCCTCAGCTAAGAATCATGGCCTTTTTCATGCTTCCGCTCCAATAGTGCTTTTTCTCGATGATGACGATTTATCAAGCCCAAACTTGCTTGAACAGCATCTGATTGCACATGCACGCTATCCTGATCAGAATATATCAATACTGAGTCATACATATCTATCCAAAGAGTTAGCCAATGACCCGTTAATGGATTTCGTAACTACAAATGGTGCTCACTTATTTTCCTTTGAATTTATCTCGGCAGAGCTTCTAGATTATACCTATTTTTGGGGAGGAAGAACCTCCTGCAAGCGCAAGTATCTTCTTTCTCATGGAGTTTTTAATCCAGTTTTTAAGTTTGGTTTTGAAGATATTGAACTTGGTTATCGTCTTAATAAAGCTGGGCTGCATGTCGTCTACTGGAGAATGGCGACAAATACAATGATTCGAAAAATCAGTCTTGACAGCTTTCTCCAACGTTGCTATAAACAAGGACAGTCGGCCTCGACCTTTCTTTCGCTTTATCCAGAAGATAAAGTCTTGCCAAGACAACTTCAGATGGAACATGCGGATATTGAATGGCCAAAGATTAATCAGAATATCGATTCAATAGTTGCCGCCTGCTCACAGCTAGATACTATGGTTAGAACTTTTCCAACCGGCCCTAACTTGCTGGACAACCAATCTTATCTTCAGTGTTTACATTATTCGTATTATCGAGCTTTCCGCGCCAAGATCCTTGAGGGATTTATTGATTCCAAGTCAAAAGCTTTGGATCATTAAGACGTAGCTCTCTAGGATCGAATAAAATGCCATTCGCTATCTTTGCTGATTGCCATCCCTGGACTATCGCCACAACCAAAGCCTATGAGAAGCAACATAACACTACTATTTCCGTGATTATTAGCTTGTATAACTATGACAACTATATTTTATCTTGCATCCAAAGTGTTGTCGAGGCAATCAGGTTTGATTCCTCCTTGTCGATTGAAATTATGATCGTTAATGATGCATCTTCGGATAATTCATTAGACATCGTCAAGTCATTTTTAGATTGCAATCAGGATATTGCCCTTATCCTTATAGATAAAACTTCTAATTCTGGCTTATCACATACGAGAAACTTGGGCATTCGCCTGGCTCGTGGTCGATCAATATTTATTTTAGATGCCGATAACACCATAGAGCCGAGCTGCCTTTCGAAATTATATCATTTCCTCGAGATAACACAAGCAGCTTCCGTTTATTGCAGAATAGCAAAATACGATGGTGAAACGAATGCGTTCATTGGATACATATCTGATCAAGAATTTAGTCTTAACAGGCTACTAAGATCTAATTATATAGATGCAATGGCACTATTCAAGCGATCAGCATTCTTCGATATCGGTTTCTACGATGTTGAGATGGTACATGGCTGGGAAGATTATGATGTGTGGCTTTCATTGGCCTTGAGTGACCAAAAGGTTGAATACTATCCTGAAACCCTAGCCTACTATCGCGTTCATCCGGATTCAATGCTTACCAAGCTAAACGAACATGCTTTATCCATATCCCGCTATCTTTACCATAAACATCATTTATTGCTACCCGAGATCAATCCCCATAGCATTCTTTTCGGGCATTCCAGTCAACTTGTTATTGAGTAATCATTAATCATGCTTGGGGTGGGCCAAGATTGGCTCCATGATATCAATAAATCGATAATGGCTCTGTTTACGATGCTGCTGGATTGCGATTGGCCCAGGAAGAAGATTGCCAAATGCTTATTGCGTGCTTGGGGACTCCTGAAAAAGCCAGATCGACTGCAGCACAACTGGTCTCAGTGATCAAAAGGCGGTAAACTGGCCTTGGCCAGAGCAATCGACGATTCCTACAACTGCTGCTTTCTGCAGATGTACCGGAAACACCATAACGGGCAGCTATCAATCGAGGAGTTTCATGTGGTGGCGTCCCTTCGCGTGGTGTAAATCCCTAGGCCCGATTGCCCTGATTTGAGAGTGAGCAGGGGTGAATGACGGGCTGTCATCCGCGAAGTGCATATGCACCTCGTTGTTTCACGATGAATCCAGACGATTGACTTGTCAAGTCATTCGTCTGGATTGCCTGCACGGCGACGATTAGGTAGGCGGGTCCGCGCAACTACATAGGGCCTCCTGAGAAAGGCCAAACCGCTTGCACCGCAGTGGATCTGATCAGTTTTAGACGGTAGAATGTACGCAAATCGGCTCATTACTGCCGAAAAGCTGCCCAGAGTTTTCCACATGTATCGACGC
>NZ_VNWP01000038.1 GCF_014224355.1 Synechococcus sp. BSA11S
GAGCCAGCCACAGGTTGTGAGCATCAACCATCCCCGACCGCAGACACCTGTCGCGGCTTGACCCTCAACAATCCAGGCCCCCGTGGCTGTCCGATGGCGCCCCTCGGTGGGCGCGATCGGCAACAGCTGCAATCAGGGGCCGGACGCCCCAACCCCGACCAAAGACAGCCATCGATGACAACGACACCCGGCCGCGGGGACCCTGAACCTCAACCCGCAGTACACTCAATTTCGGTGCTCAGCTCAGCAGCCCGAGCGGACAACTTCCCTGATAGGTCCCGCTACGCCAAGTCGATCAATGCCCGCCGCGGCATCGAGAAGGTGTTTGGTTGGATCAAACAGTGGGGCGGTTTGCGCCAGTTCAAGCTGCGCGGCACCGAAAAGGTCGGCGCGGTGTTTGGCCTGCACGTGATCGACTACAACCTGATCCGCCTGGGCAATCTGATCAAACCAGCGATGGTGGCGGCATGAACAGCGGGTTGCCCGGAAGTGTGGCCAGGCGGCAGTGATCAGGATGCCCCAGAGGGGCAAAACACACCGAACCGAGCGCTCTGAACCGCTGAAACCCTGAAAATCAGCACGAAAGGAGCTCCGCCAGGTCTCAGGAGAGGAAAACGCTGCTTCTCTGGCGGTTTTTCCGCAAACTCCTAAAGTCACCGCCACAAGAAAAGAATACTACGATCCCAGTTAAAAGATCAGGTCACGTCGCAAGAGGCCAGCTGCAAAGCAAAGTGCAAGGGAATAGACCGTTCAGATATCAAGAGCAGACCAAAGAAGTCACGGACGCCGTGTATCCACTATCTTTCCGTCATCAATAACAACTATCTCATCAGCAAAGTGGTAGATGCGCTGATCGTGACTGCTCATCAGGATAGTCAGATCGAGCTTCTCTGATAACTGTGTCAATAGCTCTAATATGACCTGACTTGTTGTAGCATCTAAGGAGGCAGTCGGTTCATCCGCAAGGATTAAACGCGGAGAAGTCGCCAGTGCCCTGGCAATAGCAACACGCTGACATTGCCCCCCCGATAGCTCACTCGGCAGGCGATTACGTTGTTCATACAAACCAACAGCACTTAGAAGGTCATGGGACATCGAAAGCCTGCTACGCTTTGGCGCAAGACGCGTCATCTCTAAGACCAACATTATATTCTCCGTAGCCGTCAGGAACTTGACAAGGTTATGGGACTGGAAGATAAACCCAATTGTTCGACGCACTCGGGTAAGCATGGATGAATGCGCACGTGCTAGCTCATGCCCAAAGATCCTGACACTACCGTTTTGAACAGCACGAACACCACCTAGTATCGTAAGAAGAGTAGTTTTTCCGCAGCCAGAAGGTCCCGATAAGATCTGAAAACGCCCGACAGGTATCTGCAGGGAAATCGATTTCAGCACATGACGTGGCTCAGATCCCTCTTGATAGTAGTGATTGAGCTTTTCGACTTCTATCGCATTCATAATACCTGAATGTTCTCGAGTCATCGCTACGAAAATGCTTCGACAGGATCGGCATCACGAAGCCGCTGCAAAGCGAACGTTGCCGAAATACCAGCCATGACAAGGAGGATCAAAAAAGTGGTGATCGCTCGCTCAGACGTCATGTAAATCTTTATACTTGTTGATTCTCTGACAATTGAATACAGGAAAAGCGAGAAGAAGTATGCAATTGGATAACCAAGCAGTGTAAGCAAAAGTGATTCCCTGAGAACAATCAACATTAGCTCGCCACGCCTAAATCCCATGGCAAGCATGGTAGCATATTCCTGGATATGCGAACTTACATCACTATACAATATTTGATAGACAATGATCAGGCCTACAAGAAATCCCATCACAACACCAAACATGAACACATAACCAACGGGTTTACTCCTATCCCAATAGCTACGCTCAAACTCTGCAAAGTCTGCTTTGGTCATAACAATCACATCATCCGGCAGTATTTTGCGTGCTGCCTGCAAGACAGAAAGGGAATCTACGTTCGATGAAAGCCTGATCAAGCCAACTTCCATCTCGTCAATACTTAGATCGGTAAGATTAGCAAGTGTAGTGTCACTGGTGATAAAAGCAGCGTCATAGCCAAAAGAAGTTCCAAGTGAGACAAGTCCTACAACTTGAACCCGTTGACTGTTTACGAATGCATAGGGAATGATTCCGCTGTCAAAGTCCTTGACAACAGGTCCAAACTCAGGTCTTGATAATGAGTCGTATAGTATCGTATCATCATTAATGAGCTTATTCTGCTGAGAATTAATAAGTAAGTCATTGAATGTCTGCTGTGTAGGAGAAACACCAATGGCAACAGCAAGGCGACTTTGCTCGGCATTCTGATAACGCCATCGGACATAGTCCCACCTCATCGGCACAGTATCAACAACACCTGAGATGCCTTCTACCATGGCAAGCCTGGAGGGATCAAAGCTGATTAGCGAGGTGCTGCTAACTGACTTTGAATGGAGCATCACCAAATCAGTATCAAGCTTCTGGATAAGTGAAATACTACTTTGAAACAACGCATCACGGAATCCGAGTTGCATAAGGATTAGAGTTGCCGCAAAAGCAATCCCAATCAGGGCAGTGATCATTCGAATTGGCTGCCTAATTAGCAACAGCCACGCAATAGGCACACTATTTTTTCTATAGAGCAAGGCTGTAGCTCCAGCGATTCCCACAAAGATCACTATTCGAATGTTCCCTTGATCTTTGTTCCAATCAATGATTTAAGTAGTGGAACATACTGAGGAGAGATTACTGCGCGAACCTCGATGACTCTGGCCTCTCGATCAGTGTCGGCACTGGGTGAATCAGTCAACTGCTTACGTCTCGTTACAGACGAAGAAATTTGGGAGACCAAAGCAGATACATCACCCTTAAAAGCATTATTACGACTTGTGATTACAACTCTCTGTCCAATATTGACGGATGATATTTGACTTTCGTCAACTTGCAGCACGGCCTCAAGAATATCACTATTGCCGACATCCATGACTCCCTCATCATGAGGCCTCTCCCCGACTCTTGTGTGGATCTTGAGGACATAACCATTTAAGGGAGACCGCAAGACAGAATCCTTCGCGCGTGCATCAATCTGACCCAATTGAGATGCCAACTGAGTCCGTTGAGCACGCAACTGCAGCAATTCCAATTCCCGGCCCTCGAGTTGCGAAGCGGGGAAGGCACCCTCCTGTTTCAGTGTTCTGAAGCGCTGAATTTCCTGGTTGAGAAGATTGATCTGAGCGTCAACTGAACGAATCTGGGCTAGTACACTAGTCCGATCAGCTGCAAGCTTTGGTGCATTATCAAACGTGGCGAGGATCTGACCTTGAAGAATTCGATCCCCTTCGCTGACTTCAAGTGAGTTTAGACGTGGGATTCCTCCCTGTTCAATCACAGGTCCAGCAAGAACGTGGACATCACCAGTGGGTTCAATGGTCCCCAGTGCAGACACTGAAACATCAACCGTACTGGTAGGTGGCGGAATACTTGGAGATTGCTTCTTAGCTTCCCAACCGAAGCGCTTTCCCAGCCATTCCGCAGCAGAAGACTGGAAGGTTGAGCCATCACAGCCAGCCATGAACACTCCAATACAACTGGTGAGGAGGACCATCTGAATCCTCTGTCGTACCTGTCGATTGCGGTGGATCCTGATTCGTGGAGTCGCCAAGGAGCCTGCGTGGATGTGAACTGATTCTAACCAAATTGTTCGCTTACGACTCCGACAGAGGAGACACCTAAAAGAAGTAGTCCCGTGAAGAACGGGTCGCCCACCGCTTCGGTACAGTCAGAAACATCAGAATGCCATAAAATCACTTGCATTCCAACTAAATCCTGACTGGAAAGTAGTTGCACCAAAGTCAGCCCCATCCACGCCAGCCACTAGGGTAATCGTCAATCCATTGAAAGATAGTTGCGCAGCATTGCCTGCGAGAGGCGAAAGAGTGATTCCAGATTGATACTGGATTTTATCAAAGCCTTGCTCAAAGAAGAGGATGTACTCAGTTTGTGCCGCTTCGAAATCAGCCTTATAAAAGGTGATGACATCGACTTCTTGATCGCCGGCAATGACTGGAACCGTACTGCCACTTCCTCCAAGTCCCGCAAGCAGCGTTATGTTGAGTCCAGCGTCGTTATTGAGGCTATATTTGTCGACACCCAAGCCACCACGTGCTCTGTCGGCACCAACACCACCGATCAGAAGGTCGTCTCCTTGATCGCCATACAACATGTCATTACCTACTTCACCATTCAGGATGTCATTGCCTTCGCCACCATATAGCGTGTCATCATCGTCTCCGCCAAATACCACGTCATTGCCTGCATCGGCATAGACAATATCGCTATTGTCTATGCCAGCATTAAAGCTTTGGTTATCTTGAATCAAGATGTCCTTAAACTCCTGAATTTTTGTAGCAACATCACCCGTCAAGCCAGTGCCACCTCCCGCTGGGAAAAGCAGAGGTAACAACGCATTAAGATCATCACCAAAGATCTGATCCCCGTAGATGAGGTCACCATCGTCTCCTCCATAAATCCAGTCACGACCCATACCCCCAGCAACGATATCTTCCCCTAGACCGCTAAAGATTTTGTCATCTCCTACTAAACCCAAGACAACGTCTTCACCTGCATAGGTGAAGATCTGATTGTTCTTCTTATTGCCAACAATAATATCATCGCGGTCGGCACCTCGTATTAATCTGCTCCATGGTGATGTGAGCGGAGTGATCAAAAAGATCGACTGAGGATCCAGGAGATACCCCAGGCCTCCACCCGTTGAAAAGTCCTCAGCCGTACCGATGATGAGACCCTCGCCAGCAGATCCCCCGTCGGCCACCTGGAACTGACGCAAGCCATAGGCATCAAACTGCTTGCCGAAGTTCGGGTTTTGGGCTGGCTGTCGATTATCCCCGACGACGAGATCGACAGATTGAATTACTTCTTCAAAAGTATCACCATTATTACTGATTCGATAGAGACGAGCGACATCACTGAACCCACTGATGTAAAGGACATCCTGGCCATTTTCCTTGACGACTTCTGCCTGCCAACCATAAGTCTCATCTGTTCTGCTGCCTTGACCCTCGTCAGAAAGAAAAGGGGTATTAGCATCATTCGGATCTAGCCTCCTGAATCCATTCGTGGTTATAACCTCCCAATTAGAAGGGCTAGCGGGATTTACTGATGCCAGATCACTGAGCTTAATGCGCGCAACGAGCGCCCCTCCGGTATAGTTAACAGTGGTTATCCAAAGATAGTCTCCATACTCAACCAGCTTCATGATTCCGTTATCAGTATTGGTAAACGGAAATCCGGATTGATCGGTTTTGAAAATAGGATTTGCAATGTCCGCGACACTAATTATATTATTGCCAACGCCAAAATCGTCTGAGGCAAAAGAAGGGGTCTTGCTGAGCTTAAATATCCCGACTTGAGACCATGAGCCAAAGTAGATATTACCATCTTTCGTAACCTGAATATCTCCGACAGAAGTGGCGTATGAGCCTAGATCTCCGATCTTAAACCAGCCGCTCTCAGGATCATCAGTAGCGCGCTTGATCCAGAGTTGCCCGCCCTGGACATTTTCTGTGCCTACTAATAAGACGGTTTCGTCGCTACCATCAATCGTGAGGGTAATTTTCTCGATAGTTCGAATGGATTTATTGAAGGGGTCACTGGATGGACCACTGCGCACGACGACCCATTCTCCAGTATCCCCATCTCGATGCAACAACTTGGAGTTCCCGTTACCAGTCGCAAGACCGTCGTAGATTAAGTTGACCGAGGTGGCTGCGTACAAGTCATCGGGGTCAGCAGAATTCGATGGTGATTCATCAAAGTTCCCAATTGAGCGAACCCCAGTATAGCCTGGACCAAGCTCTTTGAGAACATCAAATTCCAATTGCCATGTGCCTTCTGTGATATTAGCAAGATCTGCCTGCCCTGGGGCTGAAGTAGGAATGCTGTATTTCCAGATCTGACCTCCCTGTCCTGTCAGTAAAGTGGGGAAGCCAGGAATGATTGCACTACCCTCTAGAAGGAGTTGGAAGAGAAAAGTTGAATCACCATTTCCTAAGGGCCCAAAATTGTAGCCAGTGCTGTAGGCGATAGTAGCTGCAATCGCAACGACTCCCTTAGTATCAACACGCATGCTGGCAGTCCCAGCATAATAATCGATGGTGCCGTCAGGATTTTCCTGATATTCACTGGACCAGATGTATTTATTAACAGGATTGCCGAAACCAGGGCCGCCAGGCAGCGGAATCTCTGTGATTTCTCCTACACCATCTCCGTCAAAATCATAGTAGAAGAAAATCTGAGCTCCCTGTTCTGGCGGCGGAGTGGCCACTAGGTCATTGAGACCCAGACTTAGCAAACCGCTCCCGATGGAAAAGCCTGGAGCCCCCTCAATCTCCGGAATATCAATCTGCCGAATCAGAGTTGTGGCTGGGGCTAGATTGCCCCAGACAAAGCCTTGGTTTCGGTAATTATTCGGATTGAATTCTCCCTGATTCAGTAGCCTGCTGGGGGAAGCCTCAAATAGACCACTTGAGGCACCCAGCAGCTCGGATGGAGAGCTGCTGGAGCTTGCCAAAAGACTAGAGGCACTACTCAGAAAGGAAGAGAGAACGGGCACTTACAAAACTTCTTAACACTAGGATGAATGCTAGCCCATCTTCCCTGCCCGCCCAGGTCCCGATACAATGTGTTAGGAACTGCTCACTGCACATCACCTCCTTGTGAGTCTCATGCCAGGACTATTGGTCGTGGGGCCTTCTTTTTATGCTCATCAAGGTCGAGAGCGCAGGGCAAGACCACAAGACCGGAAAGCAGCCTGGGTCGCAGACGCCATGAGGCGAGGGGTAAGGCAAGGCGCCCATACCGATGGTGGAGTCCCCAGGCCGCAAACAAGCTTGAATGGAGTTGGCTGATCTGTTCCCTGGGACTGACGTGGACCCCGGAAACTGAACCAGTCCTTATGAGAGCTTCCCTACCGGCCAAACTTGGCCAGGAGAAGCCCCATGAAACGCAAGCGTCACACGCCCGAGCAGATCATCCGCAAGCTGCGCACCGCTGAGCAGCTCCTCAACCAGGGCCAGACCGTCGCTGACGTCTGCCGGGCCCTGGAGGTGTCGGCTCCCACGTACCACCGCTGGCAACAGCTGTATGGGGGGATTGCACGGCGACGATTAGGTAGGCGGGTCCGCGCAACTACATAGGCGGGTCTCAAGACGCGACAACAGGGCTCCGATCACGGTCTTGAGCGTTGTCATGCCCGCCCCTCTGTCGTTGCGGATCAAGGAGCGGTACATGGCCAAGCGCTC
>NZ_VNWP01000039.1 GCF_014224355.1 Synechococcus sp. BSA11S
GTGCTCCGAACAGGGTCACAGACCGGCCCACCCATTGCCACAGCTGAGATCTGAGGGAGGTGAACCGTCAGCCCCGGCTACGCCGGGGCTGATCCTCCCGAGTTACACCACTCCATGGGACGCCGCTGCCACCTGGAGATTGACCCGGCCCTCAGGCAGAAGCTGCTGCAGGTGAGCCCGGCCACGATCGATCGGCTGCTGACCTCGGCGCGTGCTGCCCTGGGCGGCCAGCACCGCCGCCGCCGTTCCCGCATCGTCACCGGAGTGCGGAGGCGCACCACGGTGCGCACGTTCAATGGCTGGAAGGACGTCGAGCCCGGCTGGTTCGAGATGGACCTGGTGGCCCACTGCGGTGGGCGCATGGAGGGTCCGTTCCTGTGGACGCTGGTGCTCACTGATGTAGCCAGCGGCTGGAGCGAATGTGTGCCGCTGCCCAGCCGCGACGGGCTGATGGTGCGCTCAGCGCTGCAGGAGCTGCAGAAGCTGATACCGATGCCTCTGCGCGGCATCGACGTGGACAACGACACCGCATTCATGAACGAGGAGCTCGAGCGCTGGTGCGCCGAGGCCACCAGGCCGGTGGAGCTGACCCGCTCACGGGCCTACAAATCCAATGACCAGGCCTGGGTCGAGCAGAAGAACGGCATGCTTGTGCGCCGCGTGGTGGGTCATCGGCGGCTGGAGGGGCCCCAGCAGCTTGAGCGGCTCTGCCAGCTCTACGGGGCCCTGCGCCTGTTCACCAACATCTACCAACCCTCGGCCAAACGGATCCCATTTGACGAGGCCGACTGTCGTGAAGGCAGGCGTCCCCGCAGGCGCCACGACCAACCACTCACGCCGGCTGATCGATTGCTGGGTTGGAGCGGGCTGGGGCGCAAAGGCCGCCGGCAGATTGAGGCGTTGCAGCAGCACTGTGATCCAGTGGCCCTGCTGGAGACGATTCGCAGCAACCAGACCGCCCTGATCAGCGGAGAGCGGGAACCGGCCAGCGTGACGGAGCCCTCAGACAGCAGCCAAGAGCTGGATGCCTTCCTGAGCAGCCTGCGGCTGCTGTGGCAACAGAGCGAACCCGGCAAGCGTGGCGGCTGGCATGTGTCCACCCGCACCTACCGCACGCGGGTGGACCCGACGCTGGGCTGCTGGCCCCTGGTCTTGCAGTGGCTCATGGCTGATCCCTTGCTCACAGGCCAGCAGGCAATGCAGCGACTGGAGCGAGAACAACCTGGTCTATATGGCGGGAGCCTCCGCACCCTGCAGCGGCGGATGGCTGGGTGGCGGGTCGCCCATGCCGAACAGGTGGTGGGCAAGCAGATGGGGGCGATCCGGGACCAGGAGAACAGCCAGCTCAACAGAAAAAAGAGGAAACAACCGGTGAGGCGTCAATTAAATTGGTAACATTTGACATGAGTCAACGCGCCCGCCTACCTAATCGTCGCCGTGCAGATAAATCTGATCAGCACAGATCACCTTTGGATAGTGGCCATATCGGCGTCGATAGGCTCTTGCCTGAGCCTTCAGGTCTTCTCCTTCGTTGTAGGGATTGTAACTCAGCCGATCAAGGAAGGTGAACCCATCGCCAGTGACTGAGACAGAGATCTTGGCGCCAAACTCAACATTGCTTCTGGCCTTGCCACGCACGATGGGCCTGATGTGAGCTTGGTAGAGGCTGACGATTCGATCAGGGATGCTTCTGCTGGTACACACGTACCAGCTTATGCGACAAAGCCGGCTGACGGAGCTTGCTACCTAATCAAGAAGTCTTTTGATCAAAAAGAAAGGCACTTAGTCCTGAGTCCAGAACCTTGCTGCTCGGATACTCAGCTTCACAATTATACCTCTTGATCTCTCTTTTAAGGGCATTGAGGCTGGTCCTCAGTGCAGAGATAGCTTCAGAGAACTCGAATTGATTTTCATAAAGCAGCCCAAGACCTCGAGAAGAAAGCTCCTTAGTTGCGACACAGGGATAAGCTATGAAAGGCACATGGCTGGAAAACGCGAGATGCAGTATTCCACTGCAAAGTGATCGGGGATGCGCCAGAAGAACTGCAGTGACATCATCGAATATTGCTTTAATTTCAGAATCGGATATCCGACGCAGGATCATGACAAAAGCGGCATCTCCCTCCACCAAGCTGGTCAGAAGGCGGGATTGGTGCTCAGATATGGGCTTACCTGCAACTATTAAAGATACGCGTGACTCAGGATTGCGGGAATTATGCATTTGCACCATGCGTATTGCAAATCTAAGCCTCTTGTATGGCCTAAGATCACCAAAGAAAAGAAGCCTAATAGGCGCAAGAGAGGGCAGAGCTTGATCGATCTCTTGCAGTCGTACCTCCTGGGCAATTGGAATCTTGTACAGGGGATGGGGAAAGACAGAGACTTTAGCCGATTCAACTAAATACTCATTGCATATAGTTTCTCGTGCCAAATCGGAATGCACGACCAATCGATCAGAATGCATGGCAAGAAGGCGTCGGAGTTCGAGCTCTTTAGACCTGCTGCAGAATCTCTTATGCGAGTATAGATTATGCACAGTCCAAAGGATGCGATACCCATATTGGCGCTTCATGCACTGAAGAACTTCCGCAAAGTGGTGAGGACAATCCGCATACTTACCAAGAATTGGATGAATCCAGTGAAAATGAAATATTGAGCAATACAAAGACATGGAAGCGACTGCCTCAAGTGACAGAGTAGCCACATTTAGGCCAATACAGGATGAGCCTGCAGCCCAGGTGATGTATTCATAGGTCAGTTTCTGATATTCATTGGCATCAGAGAAATCAGGCCAGTAAAGAATGTTTCTATTTACATTCGATAGCATTGACCACGGAGGTGCTGAAACGGTTTGTGGGTACTTATAATGTCCATTCTGTGTATATATGAGGAGGCTACGCAGATTATCGCTCCGTAATGCAGTATGTGCGTGAATGTCTGCACTGATCAGATGCGATATGACTTGTGCGTGGCGGCCTTCAAAGGATTCAAGAAGCTTTCTATCAGAGCCCTTGGCTATCTGGTTTACTAGTTTTGAGATTTTTGTAAAATACAGGCCATAAGACGAAGGCTCACATGAATCTAGAATATTGACGCAGATCTTAAGCTCGCAAGTCATTAGATATGCCCTGTACTCCGCTGGCAGACGCTGCTCATCTGCCCAGTCTAATAAGCCCAAAAAGATATTATGGATCTGATCAGGGTTACCGCCTATCAAGTTAGCTTTAGCATCAGCATCACGACAATCATTGTAATGATAATCTACTGTAGTTGAAGCCTTAATCCCTTGCGCCAAGCCAAAGGCCTTAAACCAAAATTCTTGTCTCGATGATGGCTTCAAGAGAATGCCATTATCGGCCATCATCACCAAGAATTCCCGCCGTAGTAGCTTGTCCCAAAGATTAGCGCTTGGCAAAGGCCAGTTAGCATGATCGCCGTCTAGATCCATCATCTCACAATCATGCTTAATCAAGCCCGAGCGCCCTAGTTCATCTTCTATTAGATGCCCCGCAGCAGTGACAATGTCAGGGTGATTGTCGGCCACGCACCTATAGAGTTCTTCAATATAATTAGATCCTAGCCTGTCCTCTGCTCTAACAATGAGAATGTAATCGCCCTTAGCCTCTTGAAAAGCTAGTGCCAATAATAAAGCTTGTTCGTCACATAGCGATTGGCCGGAAAGGAGCTTGATTCTCTTGTCATTAAGAACTAGATACTGCAGCTCCGGAGGAATTTTGCCTGTACCATCTTCGCATAACAGAACTATTTCCAACTCCGGAAGGGTCTGACTGATTACTGAGCGGAGACAGTTATTGCCTGAGGATGATTTACTAAATCCCTCAACGATTACTGTAACCTTGGGGGACGGTGAGTTCATAGCCATTAAGTCAAAAGGAGAGTTTACACTGGAAACTTGGTTGCAACATGGGCAGAGATCTCTGCACTAATTGTGAAGCCAACAAGATGATCCGCAATAGATAGAATCAAGTAATTTAGAGTCTTCACATTAATTACAGAGAGTTAGCTGTACAAATAGCAAGAGTAGTCGACTCTCTTGCGAAATGATGGGAGTGTTAAATAGGTGGTTCATGCAACGCTGAGTCTTTCGCCTGCCCTCATCAATGGTTGTTAGGCTCGAATCTCTATAGGGATCACCGACGGCCTGGTAAAGAATATCTAGCAAAGATAACGCCGGGCCAAGGCCAACGGTCTCTACAACAGTATGTAATCCAATCTGAGAATAGAAGATTGAAGCAGACCCAAAGGATGATTTAAGATAGGCTGACAGATCTTTGCCGCACTTTTGTGCACAGATTGCAATAACAGCCCAAGAAGCGAGAGAGTTGAAAATAATATTTATGTCAGAACCTCTATCTGGACATAGACTCGATACTTGATCCATCGCAACTGCTGGGAGATTATTAAGAGAAAGCGAGACATATTTGGGCTTGTTGAGATATATCCCAAGGGTCAGTATAATGCAGTGGTAGATGCTTAGAGGATGGCCTCCGCGATTCCGTGAGATGATGGTTTCGCTGTTGTGGCACAGATTAACTAGAATCTTTTTCAAGACCTCGTTTGTTCTTAGAACTACTGAGGGGGGGGCAAGCCAGGCATTATTGGCAATTTTTAGCGACTCTAGAAGAGGAACTAGAAAGAGTAGTCTTGCAAGTTCAGAATCAGTTATATGCTTTTTGGTGCCATATTCACTTAGGAATCGTAAGCTGGGCGAGGAGCCATCACCACTTTGGCCGAACATCGCGCCAACTAAGTCATTGATATATTTGTTGCAGGCTGATAGCTTGTTCCGATGAAAAGCATGTACGAGAATATACAATATCATTGTTGAAGTTGGAAAGCTTTGCCTAGCAAGTAGTGTCGCGGGCATCCTAATTATCCCCCTTCCAAGGCTCTCAAGACTGTCTGACACTGATGCAACAGATGTGTAGTCATGATCCAGAAGTGTGTCCTGCAAGAGCCGATTTACTTCAGAATCCGAGAGTTGATGTGAGGCTGCGATTTTAGCTAGAGTGCAGAGGGTGTCCCTAGCGATATTATCATTTGCGCAAGAACTTTCATGAGAATTGTCGTAGCGCACTTCAGCATCTCTACTATTTGCACAACTAGACTGAAGCAGAGAGATTCCGTATGTCAATTCAGATTCGATTAGGCTGGTGTCAACCTTAAAGATAAACTCGACAATGCCTTTGTACCTGGCATGGTGGAGAGTTGCTTCAGACTTGGGATCGTCCTTCCAAGAAGAAGAAGTTAAGCGATAGACCCAGCCCGCCTGAACATACTTTCCAGACATATTTGATTTTTCAGATCCTGCATAACTCTCCCAATATGGAATGCAGGTCCATTTTTGCCATGGACCTGGAATGCCCAATTGCCTTAGTAGCATGGCTTTTGGACAAGAGCCATACCGAAGTCTCTCATCAAATCTTATTGTTGTCCTATGACTAAAGCAAAGTTGAGGCTCAGTTACATCAACAGGCACATAAGATCGATCAAGAGCTAAAGCATTGTTCCCAAAGAGCCGACTCATGGGAACAGAGATCACATCGCAACCCAAGCTTGCCATCAAGTCGTGTAAGACTTCATACGAGGCTTCAGGTAAAAAGCAGCCACTGTCCCATGGCATCACCCAGCTGGAATCTGCTAAGCCAAGATCAATCGCATGATTTCTGGCTCCATTATTATTCATGATGTATTGATTTTTCTTTCTGCCTATATAGTCAAGCACTTTGGCTTGAGTAATTAATTCTTCTGTTTGAAAACTTTGCTGCCAAGGATGAAGCTCTGGGGGGATCCCCTCTAAGTCCTCCCACACTGATTTATACTCTTTCTTGGAAAAAGGTATAACATCAAGCCTGTATCCTGCTGAGCGGATTAGGTCTCTGATATCCCTGGCTAGACTATGGTCAAAGACTCTATTGAGGAGCCAGCGCTTTTCTATCCCCTCATAGTCAGGTTCATACTCTAATATGAATTTAAGTTCGTTAATAGTGTCTTCTGGCGAATGCCTGGGTGGAAGTGGATTCCCTATAATTCTATATAGTACAATTGTAGGTCTCATTTGAACTGTGGCAGCCGTGAATAACTTGGCTTGCATTGGCCAACCATAGCATAGCACCCTATCGCTTGGCGGAATAAATGTGACTCACCTGCCATAAGTTAGCGAACTTAATCCTTGATTCAGCTAGTGTCCCGTCCCGGAGATTTGCGAGCAAAGTCGCTGGAGCTTCTCCAGGATTGAATCCGCTGTGGCAGTCCAGTTGAACGGGGCCTTGGTCTTGTTGTAGGCCGCCACGAATTGCTCGATCTTGGCGATCGATTCCTACCGCTGCGCGGAAGCCTGCGGCTAGGTGTGTAGTCCCACCACGTTGTTCAGCTGACGATTGGGTGTGAGGTCGCCAGGGTCGGGGTGTCACCGCCCATCCCAAGACCTCACACCCCATGCATAGCCACCCCAATGCCCGACTGACGCCGATCA
>NZ_VNWP01000004.1 GCF_014224355.1 Synechococcus sp. BSA11S
GCCGGGTCCGCTTTTTGGCTGTGGACTGCTCGTAATCACCAAAACCGAACTGCTTGACGCCCATGAAGCCTGTAAACGGTTGGGATCACAAGGCCATTCTCGCGCAGGGTGGTGGGGTTTTCCAGAGTCTCCTTAGCCCAATGTTGCGGGCAAGCTCAATGGACGGACTTAGCCAGAATTTCGCTTCACCGTCTGGATGACTAACATGGACATGAATACGGCTTTCTTCGCGCGAGAAGAAGAAAAACCGGAATTCGCCATCACGGAAGACAGTTGGTGACAAGCATGCTCCCATACGTCATTGACAGCATAGCCCTGCTGCCATGGGCGGAATGGGATCATCAGCTACATCCAAGGATAGACGCCGATATAGCGTCTCGCCATCTCCAAAACGCTTGTCTCCATCTTTCCAACAGCATTTAGGCGGGCCCGGTATCCACCTCTCTCTCGCTCCCAGTGCCGTTTAAGATCTCTGATGTCTGGATGCCATTGGCTGAAACCCCTGCCAGCATAAGGCCCTTTCTAGCCTTTGCTTTCGTTGAAGAGAACTTAGGCGGGTCCGAGAAGTAGATGTTCGCTGCGTTACTGAAGGTAAGCTGGGCTTATCACACGAAAGGGGGCCTCGATTCAGGACATGGGTTTAGTTCATTGTGGTCGTCACGTCACTGTGCCCCAGCAGGTGAGGCTTCATGCGAATGCCGAACGTTGTGTCAGCTGGCCTGACAGCTGATTCCTTGGGTCAGGACAACTCGTTTCATGGGCTTCTGGATCACGGATGCGTTGATGGAGTCAGAGGCTTGCGTGGCAGGTCCATCGCCCATCAAGAGCATCCTGGCGTTGGTCCCTGAGGCTGGTGGAGATTGGTGCGGATGGGCTCAGATCCATAGCCCTGCAGGTTGTTTTCACGGCACGCGTGTGGCTTCCAGGGGCTCCAGGAGCAGGGCCTGGCTGTCTTCCAGGGTGATCGACGCGCCGGCCAGCTGGGCGTCTGAAATCTTCAGCCCCGGGGAGCCCAGCCGCAGCGACCAGCCTGCTGTCTGATCCGGAAACAACTCCGGTAGGCGGATGGCCATCGGCTCCCCGCCCATGTGGGAGACCAGTGCCACCGCCGCACCTCCGCCGCCAGCCCGCCGCCATCCATAGAAGATCGTGGTGGTGGGGGTGGTGAGCAGATCCAGCCGGTCGTCGCCACCTGCCAGGTTCTCGCTCAGCCAGGGCCGGGCTCGGCGGAACTGACGCAGGGCGAGGTTGTAGTCGGCCTGCTCGGGTTCCACCCGATCGACGTGCCGCCAGATGTTGCAGGCTTCGTGCATGTCCTCCATGAAGCGGCGGGCAAAGGCCTTCAGCCAGGCCACGTCCACCACGGGGGTATCGCCGCCGGCCTCGATGGGCACAACGCTCTGGCAGGCCGCCACCATGCGTTCAAGGTCGTAATCGGTGGCCTCGATCGCTTCACCAAGGGCAGCGAGGAACCGGCGCAGCGTCTCGAACTCCTTGAACCCCAGCTGCTTGATCGCCTGAAACAGACCTGGATCGCGGTACTGCTCAGGACTGAACTGCCAGTCCAGAAATCCCGGAGCCTCCTCCGCCACCACCTTCACGCCATAGCGGTCATCGGTGTTGCGGAAGAACCCCCAGGGTGCTCGCATCAGGCAGTGGATGAAGTCCATCGGCAACCCCGGCGAGAAGCCGTAGGTGAGGGCACCGATTGCCGGGTTGTCGTAAGCATTGGCCAACACCTCCGGGAGGGTGCTGCCCAGGCGGGGGTTGATCCCCTCAGTCGTCACCACCTGGGTGCCGCGCCGAAGAGTGTCGTGGTTGCCGCAGCCGGTGACCCAGCGGGAGCCGAACTGCATCTTTTCGCACACCCGTCGCCACTTGCGCGCCCAGAACCCCTGCAAGGCCGGAGTGTTGTGGGCGAAGATCAGCGGTCCCCACTGATAGGCCTCGCTGCGCAGCTCCACCAGATCGCGGTACGTGGAGATCTCCTCCCAGCCCTCCGACGGCCAGGGGCGGCCGTCCTCATAGATCACAAAGGGGCGCCAGCGGGCAGGGCCGATCTCCTGCACCAGATCACCCATGGCCATCAGATAGGGATCGTCGTACTCCACCCGCTCGCTGAGCGGATTGAAGTACTTGAAGTCCTGGCCACCATCGATGCGGATGCCATCCGCGCCGGTGTTCACCTTGCGGCGCTGCATCTCCAGCAGGATTGCACGCACCACCGGGTTCTGGTGGTTCACATCCTGGCCATACATGTTCGGACCCTTGAGGTAGCGGCCGTTGAGAAGCTCAATCGCCTGATTGTCGGCATGGCCGTAGACAAGGTCGTAGATCAGGCGGATCGGCCCGGTGGGGAAGGTGTGCAACTCGGTGATGAACTCCACCAGTTCATCGGGTCGCAGGGTTTCCAGCAGTGCTGGATTGGTGGCGGCACTGCCGAAGATCACCACGTCGTAGCCCCAGTTCTGCAGTTCGGGGCGGCGCAGCCTCGCCCGTACCCTCCCCGGCGTGCTCAGAATCACCTCGGTTTCGGGATCCAGGCTGCTCTCGTCGTCGGCCCTCAGGCTGAAGGCTTCGTCGTCGCCACCTGTCCCGGCTCGAGGTTCCACGCCGGGCTCGATGGGCAGCAGCTGCACAGCGTCGTACCCCACCAGATTGGTCTCCGCCGGAGTCAGCGGCATGCCGGCACGAACTTTGCGGGCCAGCTCCCGGAACAGGGCGGTGAGTCCGGAGATGTAGCCGTTCGGGGAGGCGGTGCGCACATGAAGCTGGAGGATGTTGCCCGGCGCAGGGATCCCGTACACCGATGGGGCGCCGCCATGGTCCTCGAGCGGCTGGGCTGCCAGCTCGGTGGCCATCGCCTCGTAGTAGGACCGGTCGGCTCGGCGCTGCTGCAGCCCCTCGAGGTCGTAGACCTCGGCAGGCGCGTAGATCCCGAACGGATAGGACGCCGCCAGGGGATCACCCACCACGCGCACGGCGTTGGTGTCGGGGGAGAGGTAGCGCAGCCAGTAGAGCGAGCCAATTGTGTCGGCGTCGCCAGCCTGCAGGCCGCTCACCACTCCCCAGCGGTAGTCGCCCTGCTTCTCGAGCTGCACCGCCTGGCGATGGAAGCGCACCATCTGCTCAGGGCTCCTGGGATCGATCGACTCCAGCGGCGTGAACACCTCCAGCAGGATGTTGCGCGGCTGAATCACGTCCCCGGCGAGCTCCGGAGTCCAGAAGCCGATCGTGGTGAGCCCGTCAGGCTGCCAGTGGGCGCCGAGGCGGGTGGCGAACTGGCGGGCCTTCTCCAGGGTGGTGGCGTCGCTGGTTTCGATCGCCGCGGCCCAGGCCAGCAGCTCGGCGGTGGGCCCGGCCTCGAGCGCGACCGGAGCCAGGGACAGGGGAGAACGGGAGCCTTCGGACACGTCGTCTGCAGAGCGGGATCAGAACACAGGCAGGCAGGCGGCCAGCCGCCCCACCAGCGGCCTCAGGGTGCCACGGGTGCCATGCGCCGCTGCTCACAGTCTTCGGCCGGGGGTTGGGGGTTTCCCTGCCACCGCCGCTTTCACCGAGTTTTAGTCATTTTTTTGTGACGCACGGCTTCAAGTCTTCAGCCTGCCTTTTCTGTGAGCTGATCGGAGCATCAAGCCTGAAGACCTGAGTCCTTTGGTCGACCCGAGAGCCCCTCACAGAAGAAAGCCGAACATTCAGCCGTTGAAGATCGGTTTCATGGTCTGCCCATGCAGGCGGTTTGGCGCACTGTTGCCGGTTGTTCTGGGGGCAGCCTTGGCTCTTCTTTCGGCTTGGCCTCCCTCGGTGATTGCTGCTCCGCAGGGAAGGTCTTTTTCTGATGCGCTCTGGAGGATGATTGAGTCCTGTCTGGCACCTGAGCAGGCGGGAAGTTACTGCAAGTATCCCTCCTTTCTCCTCTCCTGCTGTCATGATCGCTGCCGCCCGGATCAGGGTGTGGTTTGGGCTCTGACTCCAGGCCATGTGGCCATCCGCAACTTCAACAGTTGTGGTTGTGAGCCTGCCTTCGTGGCTGGCTTGGCCATGCCTTGCCAGAAGATCACAGGCCTGGAGTACCCACGGCGGCCGAATGGAACCTGTCCGATCTGAGGGGATCCCCGCCAGGCCTGCGGATCCTTTCGTTCATGTCAGCGCGTGCTGAGTTTTCCAAGTCCGCTGTCCAGCAGGCTCACCATTGTATGAGCAGCACCACTGACGGCTTGGTCCACTGTAAGGGCCAGGTCGCTGACCGAAGTCGATTCGCGTCCCGCCAGCCTCGCCTCAAGCAAGCATCGCTTGTCCATGACACCTGACTTCGACGTGCTGTTTTCGTCACTGAGGTGTACTTCCAGCCTGGTGATGTGATCGGAGAAGCGTGCCAGAACGTGTTTGAGGGTTTCCTCCACGCTTTGAGCCAGTGCTTCGGCACCGCTGATGTTCTTGTCTGTATTGACTTGGATACGCATGTCGGGCGTCTCCATGGATGACAGGCAACCTAGGCCTATTTTCTTGTTGGCTAAAATTGTTTGCAATGCCAATCATGGCTTCACATCCCTTATGAGGTGCCCATTCCCAGGGTCGACGGCTGAAGGTCCTGCTTGTTGCACGGGACTGGCTTTCCGGGGCGCTGGTGTTGATTGGGTGAATGGTTTCTAAACGCCCTTTTGGGTTCGCCGGCTTGCTGTCAAACAGCGATCCATTGAAGTAAGATCATCATCAGCGTCTTGTAGTATGCGATGGTTGCTGCTAAATCGGGTCTGGTAGGCACGAGTTTCCCCGGTGATCTCTTGAGTTTTTTGTGATATGGCTATGATTGGGTTCAAGTTGTTGTGGTCTGCCTCGACCCTTGCATCGCTAGTCCATTTGGTAGTTCACTTGGACTAATGCTCGCAGCTTCTAGCCATCGCAGGCAGCAAAGATGACGTCCTGCCCGCTGATCAGGCGTTCATCAGCTGCCTGGGCGCCATCCGGATCGGGAATTTCGAGTGAGGGTTGTCCTTTGAACTCTGTAGGGCGCAGAACAGCCCCAGCCCGCCCTTTCAGGAGCCCTGGCTATTCATGTAGGTGCGGACGTTACGCACCGCCTGGGTGGCGTAAGGATCTCCAGGCCTGGCCTGAAGGGCCGCCTGGAAGTAGTTCAGGGCCTCGGCGAAGTGATGGCGCTCGTTGGCGTCATAGCCCAGGCGCATCATGCGATCATAGCTGATCGCGTTGATGGCCGCAGGCCGGCCGGATGTGGTCTGAATCAGGGCATGTTTCTGGTTCCAGAAGGCGATCGTCGCCATGCGGTCGTTGGGTCGCTCGTAGAGGGCGCTCCGGAAATAGTCGATCGCCAGGCTGGGTTCCTTCTCCTTGGCTGCTGCATAGCCCAGGCGCATGTAGCGGTCATAGGAGGATTCCCCGGCATAGCCCACGGCTGCCCCACTCAAAGAGGCCTGCTCGATCTGAGGAAGGGCCACTCCCTTCTCGCCGCCGATATAGGCGCTTACGTTGCGCACGGCCTGGGTGGCGAAGTAGTCCCCTGGCCGTTGCTGCAGGGCCCTTTTGAAGTTGATCAGGGCCGACTGGTAATCCCGGGCATGGGTTTCGTCATAACCCAGACGCATGTCCTTGTCGTAGGCACTTTCAGGGGGCGTGCGATCGTTCGGGGAAAGCTTGGCATGCAAGGCACGTCGTGCGTTCCAGTAAGCGATTGTGGCCTCTCGATCGTCTGGCACGTAGAGCAGGGCTTCGCGGAAGTGGCTGGTGGCTGCCGTGTAGTCGCCGCGCTTCGAGGCTGCAAAACCAAGCCGCATGGCCGTGTTGTAAGGCGATCCAACAGCCTGCACCGCCTGGCTGATCAAGTTGGCTGACACGTTGCGGCTGCTCTGGCTCCAAGGCTCGCTGGCCT
This sequence comes from Synechococcus sp. BSA11S, assembly GCF_014224355.1. Taxonomy (GTDB): domain Bacteria; phylum Cyanobacteriota; class Cyanobacteriia; order PCC-6307; family Cyanobiaceae; genus Regnicoccus_A. Next base: position 5,888 of record NZ_VNWP01000004.1, read on the forward strand.
TTGCAGCTGAAATCATCAGCAGGGCCGTGGCCAAGACGGAGGAGAGCCAGGCGGATGCAGCCAGCCCCCGCCGGCAGATTTTCGAGGGGACTGCATCGACGGATTGAGCAACCATCACGAAAAGAGCACCAGTTCCAGAGATAGACAGTCACGGGCAGGACTGCCCAGGCTGTTATCGGATTGAGACAATGGTCATCACGTGACCTGGCTGTTGCCCAGCAGCGTCACCTGCCTGGTGTTGCCTCTGGTTTCTGCGTGCCGAAGAGCAGTCAGTTGTCCATAAGCCAGGTTTCCATAAGTCAGTTGCCTGTTCGTCTGCAACGTGTTCAGCGTGCAGATGGTTGATTGTGGCCATCTCAATGGCACGCCAGGCATCCTTAGCGATCCATCAGCTGGTCGGCCCCGCCTGCTCAAGGCGGCATGGGGTCCTGGGTCTCCCCTTCATCATTGCGCTCCCCCTCGAACGCCCGACCCAGGGGTGCGGCGCTGAGGCCTTCCACCTCGCGCAGGTAACGCGCCAGCCCATCGCTGTTGCCGTGGGTCACGTACACCTGGCGGGCAGCGGATTGCCTGACCGTGTGCAGCAGGCCGTCCCAGTCGGCGTGATCGCTGAGGGTGAAGCCACGGTCGAAGCCGCGTCGCCTCCGGGCGCCGCGCACGGCCATCCAGCCGCTCACGAAGGCGGTCTGCGGATTCTTGAAGCGCTTCATCCACACCGAGCGGTGGGCCGAGGGGGGGGCGATCACCAGGCGGCCCGCCAACGCTTCGCTGCGTGGCAGCTCACTCACCGGGCGGGTGGGCACCATGGCGATCCCCTGCTGCCTGTAGGCGGGCATCAGGGTCTGCACGGCCCCATGCAGGAGCACCTCCTCCTCCACCCCGAGGGCCGCCAGTTCCGCCAGCAGCCGCTGGGCCTTGCCGAAGGCATAGGCGAACAGCAACGACGGTCGCTCCGGTGCACTCCGCCACCACTGCAGGATGTCGGCCGCCACCTCACGACCCGGCCTCCAGCGGTACACCGGCAGCCCGAATGTGGCCTCGGTGATCAGCACATCGGCCCCCACCGGCTCGAACGGGGCACAACTGGGGTCGGCTTCCCGTTTGTAGTCGCCGCTGATCAGCCAGGTTTCCCCGCCCGCGGTGATCCGCACCTGGGCAGAACCCAGCACATGTCCGGCGGAGTGGAACGACACCACGGCCTCGCCGATCCTCAGCTCCGTGCCGTAGTCCACTGCCGTGAGCGTGATGCCGGCGCCCAGCCTCTGGCGCAGCACCGCCTCGCCGCTGTCCACCGCCCAGTAGGCGCCGCAGCCCGATCGGGCATGGTCGGCGTGGGCGTGGGTGATCAGGGCCTTGGCCACCGGCCGCCAGGGATCGATCCAGGCGCCGACCGCCGGGCAGTAGAGCCCCTGGGGGGTGAGCTGAATCAGGCCGCCGGCAGGCAACGCCATGGCGCACTCCGGTGGCCGCGCTGCCGCCGGGATGGGGAATCGACGCATCCTGGCGGCCGCTGCCCGTTGACGGCGGCAGATCGCTCCCCTAGCCATGGAGCAGGCCCTGCAGGATTCCATGGCGCTCGAGACCCATCGCGAGGAGCTGGAGGCCACCGCCGCCGCCCTTGCCCGCCCCGGCAGTGGCCTGCTGGCCGCGGATGAATCCACCGGCACGATCGGCAAGCGCTTCGCGGCGATCGGCCTGGAGAACAGTGAGGAACACCGTCGCGCCTACCGCACTCTGCTGGCCACCGCCCCGGGGCTGGGAGCGTCGATCAGTGGGGTGATCCTCTACGAGGAAACCCTCTTTCAGGAAGCCGCTGCAGTGGGTGGTCTGGCGGCTGGATCGATTCTCGAGCGCTTCCGGGACCAGGGCCTGGTGGTGGGCATCAAGGTGGATCAGGGGGTGGAGCCCCTCCCTGGGGGCTTGCCCGGCGAGAGCTGGTGCACCGGCCTCAAGGGACTGCGGGAGCGGGCAGCCCGCTATTACGCGCGCGGCGCCCGTTTCGCCAAGTGGCGGGCGGTCTTGCGCATCAGCGCCGATGGCTCCCCGTCGGAGCTCTGTGTGCGTGAGAACGCCTGGGGACTGGCCCGCTACGCCCGCACCGTGCAGGAGGAGGGGCTGGTGCCGATCGTGGAGCCCGAGATCCTGATGGACGGCAACCACGACATCCTCACCACCGCTGCGGTGCAGGAATGGGTGCTGCGCACGGTGTATGAGGTCCTCGGCCTCAATGGGGTGTTCCTGGAGGGCAGCCTGCTCAAGCCCTCGATGACCCTGCCCGGCGCCAGTTGTCCCCAGAGGCCCAGCCCCGAGCAGGTGGCCGAGTTCACGGTTCGCACCCTGCGGCGCTCGGTGCCGGCTGCCGTGCCGGCGATCCTCTTTCTCTCCGGTGGTCTGGGCGAGGAGGACGCCAGCGTGTACCTCAACGCCATCAACCATGTGCCGGGCTCGCCCTGGCACCTCGGCTTCTCCTACGGTCGCGCCCTTCAGCATTCCTGCCTCAGCCACTGGGGCGGCAGCGACACGGCGGCCGGTCAGGCGGCCCTGCTGGCGAGGGCCACGGCCAATGGCGATGCGGCCCGGGGGCTGTACGTGGCCGGATCCCAGCCTTCCGACGATGCGGCATCGCTGTTCGTGGCCAACTACAGCTACTGAGCCGGCAAGCCTCAGGCGCTCAGCTCCAGCATCCGCTGGATCGGTGCCAGGGCCTTCAGGCGGATCGCTTCATCGAGCTCGATGGCCGGCTCCATCCGCTCCAGACACTGCCAGAGCTTCTCCAGGGTGTTCAGGCGCATGTAGGGGCAGGCATTGCAGCTGCAGCCGTCCTGACCCGGCACCTCCAGGAACGTTTTCTGCGGAAGCCGCTGACGCATCTGGTGCAGGATGCCCGGCTCGGTGAGCACCAGGAACGTGCTCGCTTCGCTGGTGCCGGCGCGGCGGAGCAGCTGGCTGGTGGAGCCGATGAAGTCGGCCAGATCCAGCAGATTGGGCAGGCACTCCGGGTGGGCGATCACTTCCGCCCGCGGGTGCTCCAGCTTCAGCCGCAGCAGAGCCTGCTCACTGAAGGTTTCATGCACGATGCAGCCCCCCGGCCAGAGGGTGAGCTCGCGGCCGCTCTCGCGGGCCACCCAGCGGCCCAGGTTCTGATCCGGCGCGAACAGCACCGGCCGATCGGCCGGCAGCTGCTGCACCAGGCGCACCGCGTTGCTGCTGGTGCAGATCAGGTCGCTCTGGGCCTTCACCGCCGCCGAACAGTTGATGTAACTCACCACCAGGTGGTCGGGGTGCTCGGCGCGAAAGGCGGCAAAGGCGTCGGCGGGGCAGGCATCGGCCAGGGAGCAGCCCGCCTCCAGATCAGGCAGCAGCACCGTTTTGTCAGGGCTGAGGATCTTGGCGGTCTCCGCCATGAAGTGGACCCCGCAGAAGACGATCACCTCGGCGTCTGTGCCGGCGGCCTGGCGGGAGAGCTCCAGCGAGTCGCCGATGAAATCGGCCACGTCCTGGATCTCGGGACTTTGGTAGTAGTGCGCCAGGATCACGGCCTTGCGGGCCTGGCGCAGCTTGTCGATCGCGGCCGGCAGGTCGTGGGGGACGGCTGGGGCTGTGAGGGCCGCAAAAACCAACCTCGACCTCAACTGGGGCAGGATGACCCCAGCCTAGGGAGTCGCCACGGCCCACATGCGTCTAGCCATTGCCGGGGATCTGCACGGGCAATGGGACCGGCGTGATGTGGCCCTGTTGGCTCGCCTCTCCCCTGATGCGCTGCTGGTGGTGGGCGACCTCAGCGACGGTCAGGAGCGCATCGCCGCCAGCCTGGCCAACCTCGAACTTCCGGTGGCCTGCATCCTCGGCAACCATGACACCGGCAAGGACCACAGCGGGCGCAGGCTGCAGCGCCAGATCGACCTGCTCGGCGAGCGCCACTGCGCCTGGGCCGTGCGCCACCTGGCGCCACCCGGCCTGGCTGTGGTGGGGGCCCGCCCGGGCAGTGCCGGCGGCGGTTATCACCTCTCCAAGCCGATCCAGGCCCTTTGGGGGCCGGTGGAGTTGGCCGAGTCGGCCGGGCGGATCGCCGCGGCAGCTCTGGCGGCAGATCCGGATCTGCCCCTGGTGTTGCTGGCCCATTGCGGGCCCAGCGGCCTCGGCAGCCTGGCCAGCGACCCCTGTGGCCGCGACTGGAAGTCGCCCGCCTGCGACTGGGGCGATCAGGACCTGGCGATGGCGATCGAGCAGATCCGCCCGCACCGGCCGCTGCCCCTGGTGGTGTTCGGCCACATGCACCATGCCCTCAAGCGCGGGCGGGGGGAGCGACGCAGCTTTCTGATCGATCGTCGCGGCACCGCCTACCTCAATGCCGCCTACGTGCCCCGCCATGCGGTGGACGGCACGGGGCGGCAGCTGCGTCATCTGGCCTGGGTGGAGCTGGAGGCCGGCCAGCTCCGCCATGTCAGCCACCGCTGGTACGACACCGAGGGTCGGTTGCTCTACGAACAACGGCTGCACGACCTGCCCGTGGCGGGGCAACAGCCTGTTGCTGATCACTCTGAGGCGCTGCGGTGCTGATCTATGCCGCCATCAGCGGCCACGGCTACGGCCACGGCTCCCGCAGCGGCGCGATCCTGCTGGCCCTGGCGCAACTGCAGCCCTCCTGGCGGCTGGTGCTCTCCACGTCATTGCCCGAGTCTTTTCTGCTCACCGTTTTTGGTGGGGTTCCCTTCGAGCGGCGCCCCTGCACCTGGGATGTGGGGGTGGTGCAGGCCGATGCGCTCGGGGCTGACCCCGCCGCCACCCTGTTGGCCCTCGACGACCTCGAGCGGCGCCTGCCCGGGCAGATCGCCGCAGAGGCCCGCTGGCTGAAGGCCCAGGGCGGACCGGTGCTGCTGCTGGGTGATGTGCCTCCCGCTGCTGCGCGGCTGGCCGAGGCCGGGGGGTGGCCCCTGATCTGGGTCGGCAATTTCGGCTGGGATGCCATCTATGCACCGATGGGTGGTCCCTTTCCCGCCTGGGCCGAGCGTTGCCTCCAGCTCTACCGCCGGGGCCAGGGACTGGTCCATGCTCCCTTTTCCATGGCGATGCCCTGGGGGCTGCCTGAGCTGCGCATCGGCCTCACCGTGGCGCCGCTCCGCGTGCGGGCGGAGACTCTGCGTCAACGGCTTGACCTTCCGGAGCGGGCACGCTGTGTGCTGGTGAGCTTCGGTGGCCTGGGATTCCAGCTGGGGGAGGAACCCTTCCACCGCTGGCCGGATCATGTCTTCGTGAGCACGGATCCCTCGGCCGCAGGGGCGGCCAACGTGCGGCTGCTCCCGAAGGGTCTGCGTCTGCTGGAGTTCATGCCCCTGGTGGAGCGGTTGATCACCAAGCCCGGCTACAGCAGCTTCTGTGAAGCCCTGGCCCACGACGTGGGCATCCACCTGGTGCACCGAGAGGGCTTTGCCGAAGCCCCGGTGCTGGAGGAAGGCCTGCGCCGCCATGGCCGCCACCGCCTGCTCAGCCAGCAACAGTTGCGCGAGGGCGACTGGCAACTGGATCAACCGTTGCACCCGGCGTCCGCTGGTCCCCTGGCGCGGGATGGCGCTGAGACGGCCGCCTGCTGGCTGGAGCAACAGGCTCTGGTCAACAGCTGAAATTGCTGGGGAGCATTGCAGCGCAGGCGATCTGGTGTCGGTCGCTACTGCCGCCGATGGCGCAATCAGCAGAACTGATCGTCAGGATGTCGAATGATTTTGCATCAACAAACCCTGTGCTCAACAGTGATGTGAACCTTGCAGGCAATTCTGATAGCTGGTGGACGGTTGTTCGACCGTCACTGATGCGATCCCTGGAGTAAGGCTCGTTCGACAAATTGCTGTCCAACCCAAGCCCGCCGAGATGTACTCTTCCATCGCTTCGACGGTTTCTTCTGAGTTGCCCAGTGATCACTAAACCTGAGTGCACCCATCAGGGTTGCTGATCCACATCACAAGTCATTTTTTCATTCAGACAGTTCTTGCTTCGCTCAGCAGTACAGAGCCTTCCTGAACTTTCTCCCATTTCGCTCCTCCAGCAGGGCAGCGATGTCCCAGGCCGATTCCACACGGGATCAACCCAGGTCTGACGGTGACCATGTTTCGTCCTCTCACCCCTTGCCAGTCTTGATCTCTCCCGCTTCCTGCATCCGTCGACTGTGCCTGCCGGCGCTGGCTCTGGCCTTGACCGCCCCCGCCCATGCCACGGCCTGGGAGGAGATCCGACTGCCGGGAGCTGCGCCGGCCAGCCAGCCCCGTTCCATGGCGATCGCCAGGCCCGGAGATCAGCCGGGGTTGCGCACCATCTTCGCGATCACTCCGGAGCGCAGAGCGCTGCTCAACACCATCCGCTTCGCGGAGGGCACCTGGGCCAATGGCGAAGATCTGGGCTACCGGATCATGTTCGGCGGCAGCCTGATGGCCTCCCTGGATCGCCATCCGGATCGGGTCAACCGCACCGCCCGCTATGCCAGTGCCGCCGCCGGTGCCTACCAGTTCATGCCCTTCACCTGGTCGATGGCCACCCGGGCTCTGGGCATCAGAGGCTTCGGCCCCCATGTTCAGGACCAGGCGGCGATCTTCCTGATCCAGCGCCGGGGAGCATTGGCGCTGGCTGATCGCGGCGTTTTCACCCCCCAGCTGGCGGCCAAGCTGGCGCCGGAATGGGCTTCCTTCCCCACCCTTGCCGGCCGCAGCTTCTACGGCCAGCCCGTCAAGCGCTACACCCAGCTCAGGGCCTTCTACGAGGCCAACCTGGCCAGCCTGCGGGCGATCGACAATGTCCGCACCGATCTGGCCCAGGCTGCTCCCCCGGTGAGGCCCGCCTGCAACGACGACAGTCTCAGCTGTGCCCTCCAGAAGATCGGCGATGAGCGCTGAAGGCCTGGGGGCTGGCTCTCACTCACCACCGCCGGAACTTTCTCCGGCGGCAGCTTGACCCACGGTTTTCTGGGCGATGAGGTAAGCGGCCACGGCGCTGCCCAGAAACCCCAGTCCGTTACGCAGCACCGGCAGCCAATCCGAGGTGCGGGTCACCACCGGCCCCAGACCGAAGATCACGAAGAGCATCACCCACAGCGGTGAGAGCAGCAGCACCCAGCTCCAGGCCACCACCTCGCCCTGTTTGCGGGGGTAGCCGGCAAAGCCGACGATCAGGCCCCCCAGCGCCGAGGTGCAGAAGGTGAGCAACCACTGCTCCTGGGGCAGACCGGGCACCACCTGGCAGCCACCCCTGTCCAGGCATGTTTCCACTGCCGTGAGCGCATCCACGATCGCGCCGTCCTCGCCGTGGTCACGCACGTAGTACTGGTTGCCGAAGCGGGTCTGCAGCTCCACCCAGAAGGTGCGTGGCATCAGGGCGAAGAGCGCATCGCCCACGTTGAAGTTGAGCAGGTTGCCGCCGCGGGGATCGGCCACCAGCAGCAGACTGCGCTCATCGAGCCCCCAGAACTCCTTCACCGCCAGACCGGGGGTCCGCTCGTACTGGGTCAGAACCCGCAGTTTCCAGCCGCTGCTGGCTTCGAATTCGTCGAGCTGCTGCTCGAGGCTCGAGCGCTGGCCATCGGTGAGCGCCCGGGCCAGATCGATCACAGGGGTGGGGTGATCAGGCAGGAGAGAGGGATTGTCGGCGGCCTGGGCCATCCCTCCCGCAGCCCCCCCCAGCGGCACCAGCAGCAGCACCGCTGCGGCCAGAACGCCAAGCAGGCTGCGAAGGAAAGAGCTGGCGCCAGGTGCCATGGGGCTGCTTCAGTGGCCCTTCATTCTCTCTGAGCCGCCTCCCCCCCGTGCCGCTGCCCGCCTGGCTGGAACAGCGCCTGCTCCAGGCCGGCGGCAGCACGCCCTTCCGCACCTACATGGAGTGGGTGCTGCACGACCCCGAGCATGGGGCCTACGGCGCCGGCCGCCTCAGCATCGGCCCCCGGGGTGATTTCGCCACGGCCCCGTCCCTCGGCCCTGATTTCGCCGCCCTGCTCGCCCCCCAGATCGCCCGCTGGTTGCAGGAGCTTCCCAGCGGACCCCTGAGCCTGGTGGAGGCCGGCCCCGGCGAAGGCAGCCTGGCGGCCCAGCTGGCGGAGGAGCTGATGGTCGGCTGGCCCCAGCTGGCCGAGCGGCTGGAGCTGGTGCTGGTGGAGCCCAACGCCGGCATGGCCGCACGCCAGCGGCAGCGCCTGGAGGGCTGCCCCCTGCCGGTGCGCTGGAGCGGCTTTGCAGAGATGGCTGCAGCTCCGCTCACGGGAGTGGTGCTGGCCCACGAGGTGCTCGATGCCCTGGCGGTGGAGCGGATCGAGCGCAGCGGGACCCACTGGTGCCGACAGCAGGTGACGCTCCGGAAGGGGACCCTGCGGTTGGAGCCCGGGGAGCCCCTGGAGCCGGAGGATGGGGCGCGACTGGAGCCCCTGGGACTTCTGCCCCTCGATCAACGGCGCCCTGAGGGCTGGTGCAGCGAGCTCCATCCCGGGCTGGCCCCCTGGATGGCGGGCTGTGGCGCTGCCCTGGCCCAGGGCCGGCTGCTGGTGATCGATTACGCCCTCGAGGCCTGGCGCTACTACGCCCCCCAGCGAAGCAACGGCACCCTGATGGCCTATCGCGCCCAGCAGGCCAGCTCCGATCCCCTGCTGCAGCCAGGTGAGTGGGATCTCACTGCCCACCTCTGCCTCGAGAGCGTGCTGGAGGCCGCCGCCGCCGCCGGCTGGCAGGTCCTCGGCCAGACGCGCCAGGGGGAGGCCCTGCTCGCCCTCGGTCTGGCCCAGCGGCTGCATGGGCTGCAGCAGCAGCCGGCGGGCGGCGCCGCCGAGGGCGACCGGAGCGTTGGTCCCCAGGATCTGGCGGAGCTGCTGGCCCGGCGTGAGGCCCTGCTGCGCCTGGTGGATCCCGTTGCCCTCGGCGACTTCCGCTGGCTGGCCTTCAGCCGGGGCGAGGCCGCCTCGGCGCTGGCCTCCGGCGCGGACTTGTTCCTGCAGGATCCCGGGAAGGGCACGTAACTTGCCCTGATGGAGTCCACCATCCTCGATGTCGACCTGCTGGCCTTCGAGCAGGGTGACGCTCGCAGCCGGCGGGCGGTGCTCGATGGGGTGCGGCGCAGCCTGGCCACTGGCTTCGTGTACACCAGCAGCGATCTCTCTACCGATCTGCTTGACACCGCCTACGGGATGCTGGAGCGCTTCTTCGCCCTCGATGGAGACACCAAGGGACGCTTCAGGGCTGTCGGTGCCTCCGGGCAGACCGGCTACACGGGGTTGCTGGTGGAAACCGCCGCCGGCAGCGAGCGAGCCGACTGGAAGGAGATGCTCAATTGGGCGGCGCCGATCCCGGCCGCCCATCCCCTGCGCCGCCGTTATCCCCTGCTCTATCCCGACCCGCTGCTGCCGGAGGCGGTGGTGCCGGGCATCAGTGAGGTGCTGCAGCGCTTTCATCGGGCGCTCGCCGATCTGCAGCGGCGCTTCCTGCGGGTGGTCGCCCTCGGCCTCGGCGCCGCCGAGAGCTTCTTCGAGGAGATGGTCAGCGAAGCCCCCACCCTCAGCCGCGCCATCCGCTACCCGCCCATGGCGGCTGCCCCCGGCCCCGGGCACCTCTGGGCCGCCGCCCACGGCGACATCAACCTGATCACCGCCCTGCCCCGGGCCACGGGGGCCGGCCTGGAGGTGGAGGTGGCCGGCGGCTGGGTGCCGGCGCTGCCGCCCGAGGGGCGGGTGATCATCAACAGCGGGCTGATGCTGGAGCGGCTCAGCAACGGCCTGATCCCCGCCGGCCTGCACCGGGTGGTGGCGCCCCCCGATTCCGCTGAGGAGAGGCTGAGCGTGGTGCAGTTCTGCCATGCCCGGCCCTCCACCCTGCTGGCGCCCCTGGCCAGCTGCTGCACCCCGGACAATCCCCAGCGCCTGGCCGGGGTGCTGGCCGCGGATGCCCTCGAGGATGTGCTCTACCGAATCAACCTCCTGTAGCGGAGGACCTCCGGGTCTGAGCGCGCCCGCGCCTGTCGCTCAGGCGCGGCGGCAGTCGCTGCGGATCCACCGCCTGGAGCGTGCGCATGTTGACGGTGCTGTCCCGGCGGCGGCCGCTGCTCCAGTCGTAATCGAGCACGGTCAGGGTCTGGAACGGAGCGGTGCGTTGGCCAAGCAGCCGGCGCGGACCGCTGCCGAGGGCCCCCAGCTGGATCAGATCGAGCTGCCCGGCCCGCCCGGGGTAATAGGCGTGCTGATGGCCACTGATGTAGGCCTCCACCTGGGCGCGCTCCAGGATCTGACGCAGCTCCCGGTCCCTGGCCACCACATTGCCGGCGGTGTCGCGTCCCTGGGCCACCCCCAGCAGGGGAAGGTGTCCCATCACCAGCCGCCGCTGTGCCCCACGGGCCGCAGCGCTGGCCAGGCTCCGCTCCGCCCAGCGCAGCTGTTCCGCGGGAATCTGCGCTGAGGAGGCATCGAGCACCAGCAGGAACAAGTCGTCCTGGAGCACTGAATAGAAGAAGGGAAAGCCGGAAGCGTCCAGGAAGGTCAGCCCCAGATTCCTCTGCTGGCCACGCCAGAAGCGGCTGGCCTCCTGCCGCTCGCGTTCGAAGGAATAGCGGCCGCCCACCCGGCTGCTGGAGGCGTCGTGGTTGCCCATCGCCGGCAGGAAGGGCAGCCCTGCCCTCCGCAGGGGCCTGAGCACCTGGCGATCGAAGCCCGCCCACATGGCCTGGAGCCGGGAGGTGCTCAGGCTCGCCTTCTGCCCGGCCACCATGTCGCCGGCGCAGACCACCAGATCGGCGCGCATCGAGGGGATCAGGGCGATCCCTCGTCCCACCTCCGGGATGTAGGTGGTGGAGCCGTAACTGGAATTGAGATCACTGATCAGCACCAGGCGCCGATCGCCACGGGGGGGGAGCTTCAAGCCGGTGGCGGGAGCTGCAGCCGGGGCTGCCTGCAGCTCCCGCCAGGTGCCGAAGGCGGCAGCCCCCAGGGCCAGGCCACCCAGGCCGAGGATCTGGCGTCGGGTCAGGGTTGGGGCCATGGGCGCGTCGCTGCCGCTATCGGCCCATGCTGCCGCGACCGGTCCAGAGTGGCTTCTTCATTCGGCACAGCCGGCATGACCACGCCCCAGATTCACACCACCCTGGTGCTGGCGGCCGATCAGCCCGATCGTCTCGCTGGGTTCTATGCCGCCCTGCTCGACACCCGCGCCGAGCAGGGGCTCCAGGCGCAGCACTGGCGGTTGGCCTGGCCCGGTGGTGGCCGGCTGGAGATCTATGCCCCTTCTTCCAGCCGACCCCAGCCCCGCAGCTCCGGCCGCCTGGCCCTCTGCCTGCAACGCTCCTGCTCAGCCGCGGATCGTCTCCAGCAGCTGCAGGCCTGGGTGGAGCAGGCCATGGCTCTGGGGGCCATGGCCCCGGAGGCCCCCCGGCTGGAATCGTTCGGTGCCGAAGCCTGGCTGCACGATCCAGAGGGAAACCGGCTGCTGCTGCTGGTCTGCTGAGACCAGCGTCCCGTGCGCTGAACCCCAATAGGCTGCTCCGGGCCAGAACCCTGGCTCGCCCTCCACCTGTGGGCACCAACCGATGCGAAGGATCCGATGAGCAGCAACGAATTCCGCTACGAGCCGGTGGAGAAATTCGGCGAGGGTCTCACCACCAGCCGCCCCTGGAACACCACTGCCCTGGCCGGCGTGGAGCTGCTGAACGGGCGCGTCGCGATGCTGGGCTTCAGCGCGGCCATTGTGGCTGAGGGGCTCACCGGCAAGGGCATCGTCGGTCAGCTGCAGGCCGTGCTGGCCTGGTACCTCGGCTAACGGCCGTAGAAGGAGGTGAAGGAGGCCTTGCCCAGGCTCTGGCTGTTCACCATGAAGCCCACCAGGGCGGCTGAGGGTTCGGGGGGCAGCTCCAGGGTCTTCACTTTGAGCGCGTGCAGGGTGAAGGTGTAGCGGTGGGGGGCGTTGCCCACCGGCGGGCAGGGTCCGCCCCAGCCAGGGGTTCCGTAGTCGCTGCGGATCTGGCGGGCACCCGGCGGCAGGCCGGAGCCATCGCTGCGCCCCGCGCCGGTTGTCAGCCGTGAGCTGCTGACGGGGATGTCCACCATCAGCCAGTGCCACCAGCCACTGCCCCCGGTGGGGGCATCGGGATCGTGCACCAGCAGGGCGAAGCTCTGGGTCTGGGGAGGCGGCTGGCTCCAGCTCAGGGCCGGGGAGATGTTCTCCCCCTCGCAGCCGAAGCCGTTGTACACATGCTTCAGGCCAATGCTGCCGTTGGCCTCCAGGTCGGAGCTGCTCAGGCTGAATTGACCCGCGAGGGCCTCGGCCCCCAGGCCACTGATCACCACCGCCAGCAGGGCACTGGCGGCTCGCCTGATTCGGCGGGAGCGTTTGAAGATCGGCAACATGGAGGGGTGAGCTTTATGGCCTGAGGCTATGCGCCCCGGGCCTGAATCAGAGGCAGCCCTGGACGGAGATGCGGTAGCTGAACCCCAGCGCGCCCGGGTCGTTGCTGGCCCCCACCTTGAAGTTCATCTGGCTGGCCTGCTTGCCGGCAACGGCGGGAAACGGGCCGAACATGCGGCCGGTGCCCATGGGCGGATTCATGGTTTCATTCACCACCTGCAGTGAGCTGCCATCGCTGAATTTCATGAAGCCCTCCACCGGATACTTGGCGCCGGGGTCGGATGAATTGGCGGTGAAAAAGAACTTGTAGCTGGTGTAAGGCTTGTCGACGATGAAATCGGTGTTCCAGTTCGTCTTGCCGATCAATTTGCCCCGACTCACCGACTTGGCCACGATCGGGGTCGTGCCGTTGCCGCCGATGGGATTGAGGAAGGTGCAGCGGGGCGCGGCCTGGGCAAGGCCAGCCCCAGGCAGGGCCAGCACCAGGCCGCTGGCGACGGTCAGTCCAAGGCCAGCGAGCCGACGGCCTGGGAGCGAATGACCTGAAAACGGTTGAAGCAGCTCAGTCGTTGTCTCATCGTTCATGGTCTTGGTCATGGTCAGGCATCAAGTCCAGAGGACTGTTCATCCTGCCACTGCCGTCCCCATGGGGTAGTTCAAGACTGGTGCTCCATGCAGGGATGAATGTCCGGCAACAGTGCATGCAGCACACAGCCGGGATCGGAGCGATCCAGGTCCACACCGTCAGGAGGGTGGTGTTCGATCTCAGGCTTGTGATTCAGCCGATCTCGGTGTATCGGATGAGGGGTTGGAAGACCGCCAGTCGTCGCCGAGGGCTTGAACCATGCTTGCCACCGGAATCTCCACCAGAATTCCAGGCAGGCCGGCGATTTTTGCCCCCAGAAAGAGGGTCAAAAAAGCCAGAGTGGATTCAAACCCACCAGGCTGCCCATGACCCTGGGAACAATGATGTTGTCGAGGATCTGACCAAGAACAAACGCGACTACGAAGACGGTGATCCCCATGGAAAAGTCGTGCAGCATCAGGAACAGGCTCACGCTCAGCTGGGCAATGGCACCCATGAAGGGGAGCAGGCTGAACAGTCCGATCAAGAAGCCAAACAACAGTGCAAACGGAACTCCAATCAGACCAAACACCACAGCAAGGGTAACACTGAATCCCACCGCCAGAATCAGTTGGCCATGGATGAATTGTTGAAGGCGTTTGGGTGGACCACTGCGAATCCGGAATCGCCACCAGACTGGCAACCACTCTGTGACCCCATTCCAGGCAGCAGGCCCGCCCAACAGCAGGAACACCGTCAGAATGATGGTGATGAACAGCCCAAGTCCAGCACTCATCCCAGCATCGAGAAGACTGGGTAGTGACCCGATCAGAGTTTCAGTGGCTGCCGTCAAGTGTTGGCTGACCAGTGTCATCAGATTGTCTGGATTGATCGATGTATCCTGAATCCAGTCCAGCTCCAGGAGGCGGGACAGCAAACCCTGGGTTGAATCGATCCAGGTCGGCATGTCATTGATCAGTTTCTTCAACTGGCTGGCCAGCAAGGGCAACAGCAGGGCAATGACTCCACCGCCCAGTACCACGGCAACAAGCAAGATCACCAGAAGGCTTTGTCCTTTGCTCAGCCCCCACCTCGCCAGGCGGCCTCTGGGGAGGTCAAGGATGATGGCCAGCACCAGCGCCAGGGTGAAAAGCGTCAGGAAGGGATGGAGATAGCCGAGAATCTGCAGCAGGACCCAGGCATTCAGGAACCAGAGAGGCAGCAGCAGGCTGTTGCGAAACCATTGGGTCTGGTTCCATGGGTTGCCATCGGTCTTGGCCATCAAGCAAATCCACCTGAAGGATATAGTTTCCCCCCCCGGTTGCAGGCAAGCCAAGGTCAGGCTTGGATCGGCTGTCATGTTTAGGCATCTGCGCTGGTGTTGAGGCCCATCCCCCTTGCAAGGCCCTGGTTCGCCCACCCGTGGCCTTGCCCATCTCGGCCACGACCAGGTCAGATCAGACGCGAAGGCCCATCAAGGAGCGTCTGAGCCAGACGGCGTGAGTGAATCCTTTTGTGGTCATCATTGAATTTTCACTGTTTCCTTTTTCGCCTGCTCGGGGGCGGCAAGGTCGGTGTCGTCATTCAAAGCGATCCTCTTGGATCTATCCTTGCGCGAGGAACCCTGGCTGGCCAATCATTTGGAACAACTCCATGTTGTGCACCCAACCTCTCTGATGCCACAGGAGTGGCAGTTCCTGATCCTGAGCCGTCGATCCTGATACCGCCATGCATGAAGTCACTAGCGAGCGGCGGTCGATGCGGACCGCCACCGGCTTGAATCTTCTGATGGGTGTGGCCGGGATTCTGGCCTCCTGGTGGACCCAGGCCCAGGCTCTGGCCCTTGACGGGCTGGTATCCGGGCTTAATGCAATGGCCATCATTGTGGCTGCGAGGTTGAGCGGAAGCCTTGGCCGACCGCAGGATCGTCGCTATCCATTCGGGTACTGGTCCCTAGAGACCATCTACCTGGGTGGGCGCTCACTGATGCTTCTGGGCATTATTGCATTCGCTGCGATCTCATCGATCGAAAGGATTCTCAGTTACATGATCAATGCGGATGGTGCCGTTCCACCACGTTTTGACCTGATTGTCCCTTACTCCGTGCTCCGTGCTGATGGTGGCTCTTTGTCTTGTGATGGCCGCCACCCACCATCGCAACTGGCTGCGAGGAGGCCGGCAGAGTCGGTTGCTAGCGATTGAAGGGCGGGGGGCTTTGCTTGATGCCGGGATCAGCGCTGGTGTTGGTGTTGCGTTCGCCTTAACGCCTCTGCTCTCGGCCACGCCACTGGAGTGGGTCATCCCGATCAGTGATGCCATCGTTGTGTTGGTGCTTTGCGGCTTGTTGGTGAGATCACCTCTGCGCAGCCTGATGGCTTCTGTCGCTGAGTTGGGAGGAGAGTCAGCCCATCCCAGCATTCAACGCCAGGTGATCAACCATGTTTCGCCTGAGCTCACTGCTCTGGATATCACCCTTGTGGATTTAGCTCTGTTCCCTTCGGGCAGGGCCTTGCAGGGCATCCTCTACCTCGATCCCCATCGCGCCATGGTCTCTTCAGAGGTGGATCAACTGCGGGATTCTCTGGAGCGATTGTGTCGCTCTCGGTTTCCAATCGTGACATTGGAGGTTGCTCTCAGTCAACGAGAAGCGCTGCTTGGAAAACCTGCTTGATCCGAACTCTCCTGAAGTCTACTCTCTAAGGGGCAGATCGTGAGGCAGGGTCAGCTTCGGCGCTCGGCTGTGAATGGGCATCGGCGAGATCGTGAATCTGTTCCAAATAGCTGGTGTAGGTGGGCGATCCATCGGGGGCGTAGTTGAGGTTCTTGTACAGCCCGGTTAAACGGGTGAATAAGTCTCGCACAGTTGCCTTGTCGTCGAATGGATAGGTGCGGTCGATCAGCCTGCAGACCAGATCAAACGAAGTTTTCTGTCGCTCGATCGGACAGCTGGAGCCCACCTCATCGTAAGCGTCCTGCTGGAGATAGACCATGTCGATGAAGAGAGACTTCTGATAGAGAATGAAATTCTCGATGGTGACCCCTTCCTCGCCGGTCACCTGAATCATCTGGTTCACGGCATCTCCGCGGCGCAGCAGGTCGTTCATGGCCCGCACATGGGGCACCCAGTCTGGGGCGACATGTCTGCTGAACCATCCCTGGAGTTGGTCAAAGTAGCGCGATCAGGAGATCAGGATGTCGGCCTGGCCCTTGGCGCCCAGGCCGGCGAACCTCGATTGTCTGAAGTGTTGCGGGAGGCTGGCTTCAGAAGTGTGCGCCGCGCCGCTGAAACGCCGTTCAACCTGATTCTCGAAGCACGCAAGTAACGCGGCCCAGGGTGCTACAGCGGGGCGGCCCGATCAACGGGGTGGCCCGTTGTAGATCAACTCCTCCACCACGCGGCCGTCCGGGGAGATCTGGATCTCCGTTTCCAGGGTGGGCGGCAGGTCCCTCTCCTGCCAGGCGGGGGGGCCACCCATGAAGCGGAAGATGAAACCATCGCTGTCGTTGCTGATCAGGCAGGGATTGTCGGGATCAGCGGTGGCGAACATGCAGCTGGCCGGGCGGTAGGCCTGGAGCCCTCCGTTGATCTTCACAGCACGGGTGCGGGCCATGTTGATGGCGCGCACCGCTTCGACCGGCACGCGGTCCTGGGCCTGGAGTGGCAGGGTCGCGCACAGCAGGGCCGAAACACCACCGAGAACGAGGCGTTGGGAAAGGTTTTTGGTTCGGAGTTGCATGGACACCCGCAGCAGATACCCTTGCTCTAGGAACGGACCTCCCGACTGGCAAGGTGTAAGGACAGGTTGTTCACTTTGAGTTGATCCTCTTGTGAGGGGAAGCTGGCAGACAGCCACCAGGTGCTTTTCATAGAGAGTGCGTTGCTGTTCTTATCCTGGAGGAATCCCGTCGCATCAACGACTGATACAGAGGCAATTGTTGCCTCAAGTTTCTTTTGTCTTGGAACTGGGCTTCGATCTCCTTTGTCTGACAACTGCTTTTTGCATGAACAAGTTGTTTGGAATGGAGAGCACAGATCCGTCGCCACCCTGTAAAACGACAAAGAATAGCCCAATATCGAGGATCGTGCCTTCTACGGCGAATTCAACATCAAGAATTTTCACCTTATCGCCAATGCCTGCGGGATGGCCAAAAAAGATGATTATCGTTGATGTGATATTTGATAAAATTGACCATTGCGCAAAGAATGCGATTCCAAGGATTGTCAGCATTGATGATACGAAGAAGATCAGCTCAGATCGTTCAACGCCCCAGATTGAGAGAAAGCCACCGACAATCACAAAGAATAGCAAAAAGTCTATAATCTTTGTGATCACTGTGGCCCTGGGTTTTCCGTATGAGTATTTTCGCTGAGCGGCTTTGATGGCTGCAACGATGATTCGTCTTGCCACAGCGGAGGCAAGCAAGACGGCAAGTGTCTCAAGGATCTGGGCGGTGTATAGTTCCATTTTATTTGATTCGAGTTGATTGAATGATTTTAGGAATTGCCTGCTGATATCGCTGCTTCTCTCTCTTCTCCACCCTATGCCATATACATGTCAGAGGAAAAGGCCAGCCACAGCACACTCAGAAGAAGCATCAAAGATTGCCCCTGTCTCGATCAGCAGATTCTGCTGAGCACCAAGTCCCTCAGCGCCGCTGGCCACGGCTGAGGCATCACCTCACACCCCCTCCCAGATCACGGCGATCCAGCGGTCGCCTGTGAACAAGCCCTTACCCCAGTTTTCCTCCAGATCCTGCAGGGGTTTGGCAGCTACAGCCTGCTCGGCGCTCAATCCTTGCTGTTTCAGAGCCGAAAGACGCTTGCTGGCGGTGGCGAGCATGGTGCGATAGCTCTGCAGCTCAGTTTTGCCCCCCACGGCTCCATGCCCGGGGATGATGCGGGTTTGCGGCCCCGCGAGGACAAGAACACGGTCCACTCCGGCGATCGCCCCAGAGAGGCTGCCGCCATTGGTGGTGTCGATGAATGGATACATGCCGTTGAACCACACATCACCGGTATGAATCACGTCGGCTGTGTTGAAGTGCACGATGGCATCGCCGTCCGTGTGAGCGCCAGGCAGGTGCAACAGGTCGATGGTCTCGTCATCGATGTGCAGCCGCAGTGTGTTCTCGAAGGTCAGCACCGGCAGGGCCTCGGGCGTAGCTGGTGGGGTCACCCTCTCGAATGCCGGGATCCTGGAGCCCTCGGCCAGACGCTTGCGCACATTCGTCTGGGCCACGATCGTGGCGCCGCTGCGGGCAAAGCCTGCGTTGCCGTCGGTGTGGTCGTGATGGAAGTGGGTGTTGACCAGCCAGGACGGATCTGTACCGCCCAAAGATCTGACGGCCGCCCGCACGGGCACGGCCAACCGCGCAAATTTGGAGTCCACCAGCAGAGTGCCTTCCGAGCCGGTGAGCACCCCGATATTTCCGCCCTCTCCCTTGATCATCGCCACGGACCCCCGCACAGGTGATGCCGCGACCGTCTCGGGCTCAGCGCTGAAAGCAGTCAGCTGTGGATGACTGATCAGGTCGATCAGCAGAGCCGCAAACAGGCCAAGTGCGAGCAGAGCACGGGAACGATGCATGGCTGAATCAGGCGCGATGAGGCGCATTCTCCAGGACCCCGGTTGACGTCAGGGGATGGCTACGGTCGCGGCCATGGGCCCGGTACAGGTCGTCTGGTTCAAGCGGGATCTGCGGGTGGTCGATCACCAGCCGCTGCTGCAGGCCAGCCTGCTTGGCCCGGTGTTACCTCTGGTGGTGGTGGAGCCGGAGCTCTGGCGGCAGAGCGATGCCTCTGCCCGCCAGTGGGCCTTCGCCGCCGAGAGCCTGGAGGATCTGCGCCGGGCCCTGGCCGGGCTGGGCCAGCCGCTGGTGGTGCGGACCGGCCAGGTTGAGGAGGTGCTGGAGCGGGCCCGCCACCGGTTCGGAGTTGCGGGCCTCTGGAGCCATCAGGAAACCGGCAACGGCTGGAACTATGCCCGCGACCGGCGCGTGGCCCACTGGGCCAGGAGCCACAGCATCCCCTGGATCGAGATCCCCAGCTTCGGCGTGATCCGCCGGTTGGGTGGCCGCAACGGCTGGGCGCGCCGCTGGGAGGCGCGCATGGCCGAGCCGATGGCTCCGCCGCCGGAGGCCCTGCAGCCGCTGGATAGCCTCGATCCTGGCCTGATTCCTTCGGCCAACGAGCTTGGGCTGGCGGCTGACCCCTGCCCGGGCCGGCAGATCGGGGGGAGGCAGGAGGGGTTGGCGCTTCTCGAGAGTTTTCTGAACGGGCGGGGGGCTCGCTACCACCGTGAGCTGTCCAGCCCGTGCACGGCCTTCGCCAGTTGCTCGCGCCTGTCGCCCCACCTCGCCTGGGGCACCCTGTCGATGCGTGAGGTGGTGCAGCTCAGCCGCCGGCGTCGCGTCGTGCCGGTGGGCTTCGAGGCGCGGCTGCACTGGCACTGCCACTTCATCCAGAAGCTCGAAAGCCAGCCGGATCTGGAGTTCCGCGAGCTCCATCCCCTCACCGCCGGGCTGCGCAGCAGTGACCCCGAGCGGCTGGCGGCCTGGGCCGAGGGGCGCACCGGGCTGCCGTTCGTGGATGCCTGCATGCGGGCCCTGATCGCCACGGGCTGGATCAATTTCCGCATGCGGGCCATGCTGATGTCAGTGGCCAGTTACCACCTGTGGCTGCCCTGGCGCGAGAGCGGGCTGCATCTGGCGCGCCTGTTCGTCGACTACGAGCCCGGCATCCACTGGAGCCAGTGCCAGATGCAGTCGGGCACCACGGGCATCAACACGATCCGGATCTACAACCCGATCAAGCAGGGTCAGGATCAAGACCCGGCTGGCACCTTCATCCGCCAATGGCTGCCGGAACTGGCCGCCGTGCCGGCCGTGCACCTCCATGAGCCGTGGACGATGGCGGTGCCCACCCAGCAGCGCCTGGGCTGTGTGCTGGGTGAGCACTACCCCCTTCCGATCGTGGAACCCGCCTCCGCCGCCCGGGCCGCCCGGGAGAGGATCTGGGCCCGGCGGCAGGAACTGGGCTTCACGGAGCTGGCCGATGCGATCCAGCACAGGCACGGATCCCGCCGCTCCGGCCTGGCGGCCAGCGGTGGCAGGCGTCGTCGCCGATCCATGCCAGCAGGCTCCGGCGATCAGCAGATCCAGCTGCCGCTGGATCTGGATCTGGCCTGATCAGCCGAGGAAAGGATCCAGGAAACTGAGCGGCCTTGCCATGGTTGCGGAGAAGCCGAGGATGCCGCGGTCCCGGTGGCTGTAGAGCAGCGTGTCGTCGGCCTCGAGCAGAAAGGTGCCGCCCCGCTGGGTGAGGAAGTCGTCGCGCGGCACGTAGGTGCGCCAATGGCCCAGCACCTCGCTCATGTTGCGCAGGCGCACCGTGGCCAGCTCGAAGGGTCGCTGGAACCCGGTCCCGCCTGCTCTGGCGAAGAACGACCCCTTGAGCGGCGGCAAGGGCCCAGCCTGGATGGTCTCCTCATCGCCGATCCGCTCGGGAGCGCTGCGATCGCCCGTGTAGCCGCGCAGTACCTCGGCCAGGGTGCCGGGGGAACCGATGCCGGCACACATCAGCAGCAGGTTCGGCCACGGCCCGCCGATCTGTCGCAGGCCCTCGTAGAGCCCCAGGGCCCGATGCAGCTCGGGTTCGGCGTCCACCTCGAGGCATTCGAGTGGAAACCCCGTGAAGGCGCAGAAGCGCTGGCGGCCCGCCTCGTCGCCGATGCCGATCGCCAGCACGGTGATGCCGGCAGACTCCAGCTGCGGCAGGACCGGCACCAGAGCCTGGGCGTATTCGAGGCTGTCGAAATCCCCCAGCTGGCTGAGCAGCAGCACGAGGCGGCGCTTGCCAGCCCCCATCCCGTTCACTCCCGCCAGCCGCTTGAGCAGGGGAGCGGGTGCAGGCAGACGTGCCTCGCTGCTGGCTGGATCGGAGCTGGTCACAAGCAACGCGACGGTCACGGCACGACCATCGTGGCGCGCTCCAGAAACGCCTCGGCGCTGGCGCTCAATCCATCCCGCCGCTGCGGGTCCATCCGGTCCAGCAGGCGCACCATCATCGAGAGGCGCGGGTTGGACTGGAAGAAGGCCCGGTGGCGGTCGATGAAACGCCAGTAGAGCCCGTCCCAGATCTCACACCACGGGCCCCGCTTGAAATCGCCCATCTTGAGGATGTAGTTGGAGCCGCAGATGTAGGGCTTGGTCGCAAAGATCCCGCCGTCACTCATCTGACCCATGCCGTAGACGTTCGGCCCCATCACCCATTCGTAGGAATCCAGGTAGCGCTCCATGAACCAGCGGTGCACCTCCAGTGGATGGATCTCACAGAGCAGCATCAGGTTGCTGATCACCATCAGCCGCTCGATGTGGTGGTTGTAGGCCAGGCGGTTGACCCGCCCGATGGCCGCATCCAGGGGCGGCAGACCGGTGCTGCCGTCGTGCCAGCAGGGCGCCAGCCGCCGCTGGTGGTTCCAGAAATTGGCCTCGGCCTGGCGTTCGCCGTGCATGCGATCGATGCCCCGCACGAACTCGCGCCAGCCGATGACCTGGCGCAGGAATCCCTCCAGCGAGGCGATCGGCACCGGCTGCTGGCTTTCCTGCCGCTGCTGCACATGGGCCAGGGTGGCCGCGATCACCTCGGCCGGATTGAGCAGGCCGATGTTGATCAGGGGAGAGAGCAGGGAATGGTGCAGGGTGTCGCGGCTCTGGCTGAGGGCGTCTTCATAAGGCCCGAATCCATCGAGTCGTTCCTGAAGAAACCGCTGCAGCCAGGCCTGGGCCCCGGCGTGATCAAAGGGAATCCACAGCGGGCCCAGCTGCCCGGGGTGGGCGGCGAAGTGGGTGGTGACCAGCGCCCGCACGGCTGACTCATGGGGGCTGGCCACCACGGCCGGTAACGGCGGTTCCTCGTAGCCCTTCGGCAGCCGGCGGCGGTTCTCGGCATCGAAGCTCCAGCGCCCCCCCGTGGGGCTGCCGTCGGGTTCGAGCAGCAGCCCCAGGCGTCGGCGCTGGCGCTCGTAGAAGGTCTTCATGAAGGGGCGTCGGCGCCCTTCGAACCAGGTGCGGCTGTCGGCAACGGATTCGAGGAAAGCGGGCGAGGGCAGAACGGTGAGCCGCAGCCCCTGTTCCCGGCAGAACTGCTGCAGCCTGGCCTCGAAGCTGCGGTCGGCGACCTCCGCCACCTGCAGCTCCCGGCCATCGTCCAGCTCGGTCGCCAGCCGCTCCCAGAACGAAACACTCGCCGAGGCGGGCAGCTCGAAGTAGCGCACCACCAGGCCCCGCTCGATCAACGCGTCGCGGAAGCTGCGCATCGCCACGAAGGTGTGGAGCAATCGCAGCTGGTGGTACCGGTAGGTGGAGGCCACCGCGAGGTCTTCGATCATCAGCACCCGGCTGCCGGCCGCGAGTTGCAGCGCCGAGGAGGTGAACCAGTCGCGGTGCAGCTGATCGCCCAGGATCAGGGTGAGGACCATCGCGGGGTGAGTGTCTGCCGCAGGTCATAGCGGCGCATCGGATGGTCCAGATCGAAGCGGTCCGGCAGGCCTCCCAAGCTGCGTGCACAGGTGGAGCCCGTCATGATGAAACGTGGATCCCGGCTGAGCGTCCAAGGATGAGAATTGACTCCAACCTGCGCCGTCGCGCCCTCAGATCTGCCGTGGCCCTGCTGGAAACGGCCCGAGATCCGGCCACGGTGGTGGTGAAAGGTCTGCCGGTGATGGAGATCCTCAACGACTCACCGCTCGGGGAGATCACGCGCAGTCGGCTTCTGCAGGATCCTTCCCTGGTGGCGCTCGCGGCTGAGCGCTACCAGGGGGAGTGGCCGGAACCCGAGCGCCTGCGCGCCATGCCGCCAGGAAGCCTCGGGCGTTTGTATCAGGAGCGGTTCGACCGGCTCGGCCTGCATGGTCTCCCGCCCCTCGCCTGCCCCAGAGAAGCCGACGATGGCGCTTACCTGCAGCAGAGGCGGCTCACCACCCATGACGTTCATCACACCGTGTTCGCCACACCGGTGACCGTGGCGGGAGAAGCTGCCGGCGCCGTCTATTACGCCGCCGCCCTCAATGAGTTCGGCCCTGGGGCGATCCTTTCCGCCTGGATGTTCCATGCGATGGAGAACCCCGATCAGAGCGCCCTGATCTGGAGAGGGATCCGTTTCGGCCTGGAGCTCGCTGAACAGGTCGGCGCCTCCCTGCTGGCCATGCGCTGGGAGGAGGGATGGGAGGAGCCCATCGCCACGTGGAGGGAACGGCTCGGGCTCAGCGCGCTGCTCAGGACCACGCCGTTCCCGGAGGAGCTGGCCCTGCTCAGCTGAATCCTGCCTGCAGTTGAGCGAGCCGCTGTTGGGGAAGCCCTGGGCCTGCTGCGCCCGCATCGGCCCCAGCTCGAATCAGGACCATGGCAGCAACCGAATGGTAATTTGAAGGTTCAGGAATGGATTGATTCGTCGTATCGGCAGAGCCGATCGATTCGGTACGGGAGCAGCGTCAGCCACCACCTCCCGCACAAGCAACCGAACCCCCAACCCCGCCAGGTCCGCTTCGAACCGGCCGGTTCGCCTCATGCCCATTGATCAGGCTGGATCGGTCTTTCGGGAACGACACAGCCCCATCGCAGGGCAGGGTCGGGGATGAACTCAGCATTTCCGGAATTCCTTCAGACACGGCCAACAGACCCGCCCACGCCATGGAACAGATCACCGATGCAGGCCGGAAAGTCGCCAGCGACCTGGCCCGTCAGTACGGGTTCAGTCAGGACGCCGTCACCCACATGATGCTGGCGATGCTGCGCGGCAAAGGCGCCATGGCCCAGTTCGACCATCCGGAGTTCGCCGGCTCCGGCCAGTGGATGCGGGGGGGGATGCTGATGGTCAGCGACATGTTCAACCACTCCCTCAAGGTGCGGGTGGATGGTCTCTGCCAGGCGATCTCAGCACAGCTTGGCGGCCACCAGCCCCAACCGGCCAGCACGGGAAACTTCCAGGCCCAGAGCAGCGGCGGCTGGGCCACCGCGTCGGCGATGCCGGCGATGGCCCCCATGGCCTCAACAGGCGGTGGTTCGCCCCTGTTCGTGCCTGATCCCCGAGACACCTGGTGGCCTGCCGAGCTGGGCGCCCCTGCAGCGGTGGGCAGCCAGAACGACATGAGCTACGCCTTCTTTCCCAGCGCCGGCCGGCTGGCCATTCAGTCGAACGGCCAGGTGTCGGTGTACGACACAGGCCATCATCAGATCGCCGGCCTGTCCCAGCAGCAGGGCGCCGGCGGCTCCGTGGTTTTCGCAACCCCGGGCGGCACGGTGAGTCTCTCCAGCCTCACCTCGATGGGCGGCGGCAGCCAGCAGCAATCGAGCCATGGGGGCAGCCAGCAGCAGAGCAGCTACGGCGGCGGGCAGCAACAGTCCTCCGCCGGCACCGCCATGACCCCGATGGCGATGCAACCGATGCAACCAATGGCGATGCAGCCCATGGCTGGATTCGAGAGCTGGTGGCCTGCGGATCTGGGCAGCCCCAGCGCCACCGGCGCTCAGAACAACCTGCGTTACGCCTGGTTCGCCGATTCGGGCTGCCTGGCCGTGGAGCATGACGGAACCCTCAGCCTGCTGGATGCCCGCAAGCATCCGATCAACGGGATCGCCCAGGCCAGCGGCAGCACCGAGGTGATGTTCTCCACGCCGGAGGGCACGGTGAGTCTCTCGAGCCTGCCACCGTTCTCCCCGAAAATCCCCTCCAGTGCATCGGCCCCGGCTCCGGCCGAATCGGTGGTGGAAGCGCCAGTTGCAACCCCCACCTCCAGCGGGGATGTGATCAGCGCCCTGGAACGTCTGGGTGAGCTCAAGGCCAAGGGGGTGCTGAGCGAGGCGGAATTCACCGAGAAGAAGAAGGAGCTGCTGAGCCGGTTGTAAGAAACCGGCGTCGGCCAGGCCCCAGGCGGGAGAGCCTCAGCCTGGATGGATCGGAGGGCGATGACGGCGCCGTAGTTGGAGGGGGAGCTCTGGCCTGGCAGCATCCCGACCATCACCGTGCGCATCCAGGGCCTCCGCAACGGCCATGCGTCAGAGCGGAACCGTTCCTGCCTTACGAGTCTGCGCACCAGCATCAGTCTCGCCCTCCATCACGGAGTGACAGTCACGGAGATGTCGATGTCACGGATTGGGGCGGTAACCCTTTCGAATCCCGTCCCCGGTCCGTTCCGGAACACGACGAGTTCTACGCGAGGAGCCGAATGGTGGCCGGTACTTGTTCGGATCAAGTTGCTGATGATGTTATTGGTTTCCGGTAGCTTCACTGAATCGAAGGTGTCGTTGAAGGATCGCAGGTGGATAGAGAGGTTCCCTGGATCGCCGCGCACTTCGGCGTGATGATCGATGGCAAGGGCGGTTGAATGCAATCCATCCATCTCCAGGCATCTGCAGGTGACAACCGGGGCCTGAGCAATCATTCTTGCTAGAGTTAAGTCAGAAGCCCTCAGTACCGAAGCCATGAAGATCAAGCATTTTATCAATCTGCACAAGGGGGCTACGCCTGTGTTTGTCCTTGGGTTGATGATTGCCTATCAGAATTTTACAGTTGGTCCTTGGGTGTATCTTTCTCTCCACGGGACTTATGGAATCCTGTGGCTGCTAAAAGACAGAATCTACCCTGACAGGCAATGGGAGCAGGAGGTTTCATCGCTGACAGGTGTTCTCGGCTTCGGAGTGATCAGCTTGTATTGGATCGCCCCATTCATTCTCATCAGCAGCCGTATTGAGCCATCTCTGCCGTTGATCGCGGCGGCAGTGGCGATCTGCATCTTGGGAATATTCTTGCACTACAGCAGTGATGCTCAAAAGTATTATACGCTGAAATACAGGTCTGGTCTGATTGAAGAGGGCTTCTTTGCGCGCTGTCGGAATACAAATTACTTAGGGGAGATTCTGATTTATTTTGCCTTTGCGATGCTGGCATCAAGCTGGATTCCCTTTGCTGTTCTGGGAGGGTTCATTGCTGGAGTCTTCATTCCAAATATGCTCAGGAAAGACAAGTCTCTGCAGCGCTATCCTGGCTTCGAATCCTACAAGGCTCGCTCAGGGCTATTGCTTCCCAGGCTTTTAATTCCCAGTCCCTCAGGGTCTGAAGCCTGACCTGTCCTTTTGTGGCATCGTCGGCAGGCCATGGAGAACGGCGAATGGCAACCAGCAACCGGAGCGCCATCTCGATCCACCCTCCCAGCCCGAGTAACGCGTTGACCTGCCACGCTGATGGAGCCCTCAGGCAGATGGCGCTCAGTGATGAGGTCTTCGGCGTCGAGCAACAGGTCATCCTCGATGACCAGCTGGCCCGTCTGCTTCCTGAGGAGTCGTTGGATCCATGGCCTCAACCCTCTGTATGAGGAACTGATGGCCCTGCGTTTCCAGGCCCTGTGTTTACTCGAGGAGGAGGCCAGCTCCACTGAGGAGGCTGTTCAGGAGGCTGAGGGGGGAGATCCACCCTTCGAGGCCAGCAGGCTTCAGGGTGCCGCGGTCTTGAATGGGGTTGTGGCTACTGGATGCATTCCGATTTCTCGTCGACCCCTGGTTCTGGTTCACGGGCTGCTGGACAGCCCAGCGGTGTTCAGCAGGCTTCGGCAGGCGCTGGGGGAGCGACGACCGCATCTACTGATTCCTGCCCTGCCGTTGCGCTTCGGTCTCACTCCGATCGAGCAGGCGGCTGAACTGCTCGGTGGCCACATTCAGGCAACCCTGGGGATGGAGCAGCCGATCGACCTGCTGGGTTTTTCGATCGGGGGCGTCATCGCCCGCACCTGGATCCAGCTGCTGGGGGGACACCAGCGCACCCGGCGCTTCATCAGTGTTGGCAGCCCCCAGCAGGGAACGCTCACGGCCCAGCCATGGTCCGGGCGTGTCTTCAAGGGCATCGCCGGTCTGAAGTGGGGCAGCGGCCTGCTGTCGCATCTGAACGGCAACCTCGACACCCTCCACAGGATCGAGTGCCACAGCTTTTACTCCGCCATAGATCTGGCCGTGCTGCCGGGATGGCGCGCCGTCCTGCCGATCGGCGCTCGCACGCAGCTGCCGGTGGCCACACACCCCCAGCTGCTGCGTGATCAGGCCGCCATCAGACCCCTGGCCCAGGAATTGCTCCGGGTGTGATGCAGGTGGGCAGAGTCCCTCTGCCCATAGGGTTGATGAGTCCGGCGGTTCGGTTGTCGATGGGCTGGGTTGGCGTTTCAATCGTGGTGCGCTGGCTGCTGGGCTGGGTCCTGGGCCTGCGCTTTCCCGTGCTCCCCGCCGGCTCCCCGGTGGACCCGCCCACCGTGTCGGTGATGATCCCCGCCCGCAACGAGGAGTCCACCCTTCCGCATCTGCTGGATGGTCTCGCCCGACAGAGCCTCAGGCCCCTGGAGGTGATCGTGGTGGATGACCACTCCACGGATCGCACCAACGCCATCGCCATCAAGCCCCGCAGCGGCCTCCCCGTGAGCGTGCGCGCTTCGCCATCGTTACCGCAGGGCTGGTGCGGCAAGACCTGGGCGCTGCACAACGGTGTCCTGGCCAGTCGTGGTGAGCTGCTGGTGTTTCTCGACGCCGACACCGAACCCGGACCTGAGTTCCTCGAGCGTCTGGTGGCGGTTCATCAGCAGCTCGGTGGACTGGTGACGGTCCAGCCTTACCACCGCACCGAGAAGCCCTATGAGCAGCTCTCGCTGCTGTTCAACCTGGTGGGGCTGATGGCCGTTCCCCTGGGAGCGGGCTGTGGGGTGGCCTTCGGGCCTGCGATGGCCACCAGCCGCGTCGATTACGAGCGCAGCGGCGGTCACGCGGCCGTCGCCGGCAAGGTGGTCGAAGACTGGTTTCTGGCCCATGCCTATGAACAGGTGGATCTGCCGGTGAGTGCGTTCCTCGGCCATGGCCAGATCGCCTACCGCATGTATCCGGGTGGTCTTGGCGACATGGTGGTGGGGTTCAACAAGAATTTCGCCACGGCCGCCGGTGAAGTGCGCTGGAGCTGGATGCTGGCGGTGGTGCTCTGGCTCTCCGGGCTGTTCTGGGCCGCCTGGTGCCTGCCTGCCTCCCTGCTGGGCTGGCCACTGGTGGGTGATCAGGCCGTGCTCAGCAACGCTCTGGTCTACGGGGCCTATGTGCTCCAGCTGCTGGTGATCACCCGACTGATCGGACGCTTCTCCTGGATCAATCTGCTCTTTCCAGTCCCTGTCCTGTTTTTCCTCGGGGTGTTTCTGCAGGCGATCGTCAACCTCGAGCGGGGCGAGGTGCGCTGGAAGGGTCGCACATTCAGCACACGCTGATGGGAACACTCAGAGGGTGGGGTGCGGTGGCTGCCTCGGTCAGCCTGTGGCTGCTGTGGTCAATCGTGATCGGGTCGCTCGCCAATCAGCTGCCGGATCGGCTGCTTGGCTGGCGTGATCCCTGTCAGCCTGACCACCAGAGTGCGGTCCCTCTGCGGATCTACGAACGCTGGCTGGGGATCCGGATCTGGAAGCCCTGGATTCCTGATGCCGGCGATGCCCTGCCGGGGGGCGTCAGCAAGGCGAGCCTGGCCCGCAGGGACCCGTTGGCCCTGCAACGGCTGAGCCTGGAGACCCGTCGGGCGGAGCTGGTGCACTGGGCGCTCTGGCCCGCCTGGATGGTCACGGTTCTGTGGCTGCCACCGTCTGGGGTGCTGATCAATCTGGTCTTCGCGACCCTGTTCAACCTCCCGTGCCTGCTGCTGCAGCGCTACAACCGCCTGCGCCTGGGCAGGACTCTGAGGAGGCTCTCGAGCAAGCCCCTCTCCAGCCGGCAGCGATGAGAAAGGCACGACAGCGGCATCCCTCAGGGGCAGACGAGCCCGGCCTCCAGCTCCAGCGCCACCGCCAGGCCCTCGTCTTCCACATGCCTGGCCAGCACCAGCCGGTGCAGGCCAGCTTCGGTCACAAAGCCATCCTGGGCCGGATCGAACCTGGCGCAGACCCGCAGGGGGACGGCCAGGGTGATGCGCCGTGCTTCTCCGGCTCCCAGGAGCAGGCGCTGAAAGGCCACAAGGTTTCGAGCCGGACGCTCGACCTCCCGAGCGGGTGGTTCCAGGTACAGCTGCACCACCTCGGCCGCCTCCACCTGGCCTGTGTTGGTGACGGTGACGCTCGCTCGCAGCTGATCCATCTGCCTATCCGCGCGCTGGAGCTCGGCTGTCAGGTCGGAGGCCGTGAAGCGGCTGTAGGAGAGCCCGAAGCCGAACGGAAACGCCGCCGGATGGCCGTCACGCTGCAGGCGCCTGTAGCCATGCCAGAGGTCGTAGACGACCCGCCTCGCCCGGGGTTCGAAGGGCGGCAGGTGGGTGGCCTGGGTGGGCACGGAGAAGGGGAGCCGGCCGGAGGGCGACACCTTCCCGAACAGCACATCGGCCAGGGCCGCCCCCCCTTGCTCGCCCGGGTACCAGAGCAGCAGCAGGCCAGGAACCAGCTGCCGCCATTCCTCCATGAGCATGGCGCCACCGCCCATCAGCACCACCACGGTGCGTGGATTGGCGGTGGCGACCTGGCGAATCAGGGCCACCTGATCCGCGGGCAGGCTCAGGTCGGTGCGATCACCGGCGGCAAAGTCGCCACCCTGGCGGGCTGAGCCGAAGCTGGTGATCCAGGCGAGCAGGTCGGCCACCGGACGCCACAGCGGCATCAGCCGGCGCCGCCCCAGCAGGCGCAGCATCCAGGCGGGCGGAGGAACCAGGCGCAGGATCGGGGCGATGTCCCCCGGGTGGATGTGCTCCCCCTCCAGGCGCCAGTCCAGACCGGCCACCACCACAGCGGCGTCGCACCGCGCCGCCAGCTCCGCTGCTTCTGGGGGGTTGCTGCCGCTGGCCTGCTCGATTCGCAGCTCAGGAGCCGCTGCCCGCAAGCCATCCAACGGCGTCACCACTGTTCCGGGCAGTGGCCTGGTGTCTGAGGATCCCCGATCCCCCAGATTCGCGACCGAAGCCAGTCGGCCGATCACGGCCAGCGAGGTCAGGCCGGTGAAGGGCAGCAGCTGCCCCTCGTTGCGCAGCAGCACGATCGAGCTGGTGGCCGCCTCGCGGGCCAGGGCCAGGTGCTGCTCGCAGGAGCGCCGCGAGGCGGGGTAGGCCCCTGGGGGCACGCCCAGCTGCACCTGCAGCAGCCTCAGCACGGCCTCGTCGACGCAGCGCATCGGTACCCGGCCGTCGGCCACGGCCTCGGGCAGGCAGCCTGCGAAGACCATTCGGAAGGGCATTTCCAGGTCCTGGCCGGCCAGCAGGGCGGCGACGCCATCTCGCACCCCGAAGATGAAATCGCTGACCACGAAGCCTGTGAATCCCCAGCGCTCCTTGAGGATCCGCCGCAGCAGCTGCGGGTGCTGGCCGCACCAGAGGCCGTTGACCTGGTTGTAGGCGCTCATCATCGAGCCGGCGCCGGCCTCCACGCAGTTGCGGAA
The DNA here is from genome assembly GCF_014224355.1 of Synechococcus sp. BSA11S. Classification (GTDB taxonomy): domain Bacteria; phylum Cyanobacteriota; class Cyanobacteriia; order PCC-6307; family Cyanobiaceae; genus Regnicoccus_A. The sequence continues at coordinate 36,224 of NZ_VNWP01000004.1, forward strand.
ATGGGGGAGATAGAGCTCGTGCAGCACCCGCTCGCTGACCTGCACGTCGACCAGGAACCGGGAGCTGTCGATTGAATTGAGAGCGAGGTGCTTGACGCAGGCCACGGCATGGCGCTCCAGCCCCCGGGTCATGGCGGCGCCCATGGCGCCCACATGCACCGGGTCCTCCCCGTAGGTCTCCTGAGCCCTGCCCCAGCCGGGGTGGCGGAGGAGGTTGATGCACACGCCGGCCACCCAGTTGGCGCCGAAGGATCTGGCCTCGCGAGCGATGGCCTCCCCGATGCGTTCCTCCAGATCGGGATCCCAGCAGGCACCCCGGGCCATCGGCACCGGGAAGGTGGTGGCTCCACCTTCAAGCACCACGCCACGTGGGCCGTCGACGAACTGAAGTCCCGACAGGCCCAGACGTGGCACCTGCCCCGCCGGCCAGGGATGGCGGTGGGAGGCCTGATCGAGGGCGATATCCGCCATGCCGGACCAGAACGGGGTGTCACCGTCGAGCAGCGCCAGCTTCTCGGCCGTGGTGAGCTCCGCCAGCAGCTCCAGGGCCTGGGCTTTGATCGAACCTCCGGGGTCGTTCATGGTCACTCCCCTTGAGGCCCCTGCTCAATGGTCCTATCCAAACAGGTGCCAGATCACCGCAGAGGACAGAACACCCTCCCCCCCTGCGTCAGGAAAGAAGGCCGCTCGGTCTGACCCATCCACCAGGGGGCCAAACCGAGGACCATGAAACCGATCTATGACCAGGCCATGCGGGCCGAGATCCGCGATCGCATGAGCCCGCCCAACCGGGGGAGCGTGGCGGAGATTGCCCGCTCCACCGGGATCACCACCCAGACCCTCTACAACTGGCGCAGGCAGTGGCAGAACGAGGGGCAGCTGGTGCCGGCCACCAGCTGCCGCCTGAGCAGTGGGGCGCATCGGACAAGCTGGCCGCAGAAAGAAAAAGCTCTTTCGGAGGCGGCAACATTGCTGTAGCGGAACGCTTCCGCGAAGCGGTTGCTCTCAAAAAAAATCGATCAGCTTTGGCTGCGAGAAGAGGAGTCCTGATTCCGCCAGAGCAGAGAAATAAAGCCATGGACTTTCTCTATGAAGGCCTCCATGCAGGAGCTTCCATCAAGGCTGTTGTAGATCTGATCGGCACCTGTTCACGCACTCTGCGGCGCTGGGGGCTTGATATCAGCGACCAGGGATTCAGGGTGGATCGCCGCAAGGGTGCCCCATGTGAAGTGGCTCACAGATTCACGGCGTAAGATCGTAGCCATTCTTGCTGAGGAGAGAGTGGATGTGGGTTCAGAGTCGACGATCTATCGCATCATGCGGCAGGAAGGCCTTCTGAATCATCGTGGCAGGGCCCGATCTCCCCGCGAGCCAAGGCCAGTCCCGGTGCTGGAGGCAACAGGCATCCATCAAGTGCTGGCATGGGATATCACTCTGTTGCCTGGCCCGGCGAAAGGTCAGTTCTTCTACCTTTACATGGTGCTGGATGTGTGGAGCCGCCGCATCCTTGGAGTGGAAGTGCACGAGCGGGAATGCAGCGAGCTGGCCAGCGCATTCTTTGATCGCGTCTGCCGCGATGAAGGAATCAGCAAGGAGACTGCTGCGGTCGTTCACTCGGACAATGGCGCCCCCATGCGATCATTCACATTGGCTGCCAAGATGGCGGAGCTGGGTGTGTCACTCTCGTTCTCGAGGCCGCGCGTGAGCAACGACAACGCCTATGCCGAATCGTGGTTCCGCACGATGTAGACGCAGTCTCGCCGAGCGGTTAATACCACCAGAGTGATCCGCTCAGGCGATTCCGGGATCTGCTCTCGGTGAAAGCCTGGGTGGAAGGCTTTGTCGACTGGTACAACGCTGAGCACCGGCACAGCGGCATCAAGTATGTGACGCCCAATCAGCGGCACTACGGCCAGGCGGATGCGATCTGCGCGATCCGTCAGCAGACCTACGAAGAGGCTCGGCAGAAGCATTCGCAGCGCTGGAGTCGTCACATCCGTGACTGGAGCCTGCCACGGGTTGTGAGCATCAACCATCCCCGTCCCCAGCAACCTGTCGCGGCTTGACCCTCAACAATCCAGGCCCCCGTGGCTGTCCGAGGGCGCCCCTCTGTCAAGCGAACGGCAACAGCCGCGATCAGGGGCCGGACGTCCCAACCCCGACCAAAGATAGCCATGGATGACAACGACACCTCGGCCGCGGGGACACTGAACCTCAACCCGCAGGACACTCAATTTCGGTGCTCAGCTCAGCACCCCGAGCGGACAACTTCCCTGATAGGTCCCGCGACCTGATCGACGTTTGAGGTGGGCGCTTTAATGGATCCACGCCTGGTCATGGATTCTTGAAAAGCCTTTTAGTCCTCATCAGCTGTTGTTTCACATCAATGGCAGTACCTGCCACCGCTCAGACTCAGGACTGCATTCAGCGTTCAGCGCAGCTTCTGAAGCAACTTGGCGCCAGTGCTGCCCGATCCATCGATGCCATGGCTGAGAGGCAACGCCAGCAGCTTCGCTCCCAGGGTTGCGATCCTCAGACCACTGGGTTTGACATCGAGGTCGAAAGCATCAAATTGAACCAGGACCTGGATTCAAGACCCAGGACGCAGGAGCCGTTCCGCTTCGACCAACTCATCAAGATTGATTATTAGTCGTTCATCCTTCATTTCCCTGCCCTGCAGAGCGGGACGGCCTTGGCCTGACGGTTGCTTGATGTCGTCGTGATGAGCGCCGTCGTCAACGTTGTAGCAGCCAGCGCAGCAGCGACAGCGCAATGATCAGGCCGACTCCGGTGTTCCAGATCAAGGACGATCGATTGGACAGGTGCTGGAGCCTGGGCGGCAGAAGTTCTCCCCAGCGCTCCAGCACCCCGGTGGCGACCAGCAGCAGCGCGATCGGGATGCCGATGGCCAGTACCAGATCCCACGCCATGGCCGATCACGCTATGGGGTACTCGCCGTACCCAAGGTCTTCAAGGCTGCTGCAGACACTGTCTTCTGACAACCCTGGCAAGGCTCACAAAGATCTGCCGGGCTGGCTTTCGCTTCTCCTGTTGTGGCGATGGCGGCCGAGCGGTTCGATCCAGTGTTCACGGATGACGTCATTGTGCAGTTTGGCCAGGGGCAAACGGCAGCCGAGCTGGATTTTTCCCTGATCGATCAGACGGCCGAGTCGCAGGGCTGTGGCCTCCTCGACCCGAGAAAAACAGGGCTGCTGCGCCACCACCCAGTCGAGCTCGAGGGGGGTGATCACGCCGCTGGAGAGGGACTCGATGAACAGCTCTCCGACCGTCATGGAAACATTGCGGAATGTAACCATCATGGCTCGTCAGCGTCCGCTCCGTGGACAGACCCCCTGCGGCGTCACGAGAGGGGCTCCTCACATTTCTTAATCCGGCGAGCCATGCTGGGGTGGATCCGCTCTCCAAGCCATGACCACTCTCAACTTGCTCGAAGTGTTTCTGGGCTTCCTGTGCGCATGCGTGGCGCTCTGGACCTACAGCCTCTCCAGGCCTACCAACCCGCAGAACTAAGAGCCTCGGGCGGTCCGGCCGCAGCCATCACCGCCGTTCTGATCTCTCCCCCACTCCCTGTCTCCGTTCCAGATCCGATGTCCAGCTTCCTGAGCCGTTACTTTCTCAAACACGACGTCTTTACCAGCGCCGGCCTTCTCATCCTGCGCCTGGCGATTGGCACGATGATGATTCACCACGGCCAGGAGAAGCTGGCCAATCCTGAAAGCTTCGCTTCCGCCTATCTGGTGCCGTTGCATCTGCCATTTCCGCTCGTGATGGCTCATCTGGCCGGTCTTTGCGAAATCTTCGGTTCCTGGTTTGTGATCCTTGGATTTCTCACTCCGATCGGCGCGCTGGCCCTGGTTGGAACGATGGCTGTGGCTGGCTATCACCACATCCTGACCAGCGGATTCAACATCTATCTGCTCGAGCTTGTGGTGCTCTATCTCGGGGGAAGCCTGGCGATTCTGCTCAACGGCCCCGGTCGCATCTCCATTGATGCTGGAATCGTCTCCGGCCTGTCAGCCGTCGATGACACCTCCCCAGAACGCCCCGTTGGCATCTACGGAGAACCTGCTTCGGTGGTGGTGGGAGCGCAGATCAGCGCAGCCCTGACCAATCGCGGCCGTCACTGAGGGCGCACAGTCCGATCAGCTGCCGATCCAGTGGACGCTCAACTGGCGGCGGTGGGGGCGGCTGCGATGTTCCCACAGGTAAACCGCCTGCCAGCGTCCCAGCAGCAACCTGCCCTCTTCGAAGCTGAGGCTGAGGTTCGTGGCCGTCAGGGCGGTGCGGACATGGGCCGGCATGTCATCCGGACCTTCGTCGTCGTGGGCCCAGGCCCGCAGAGGACCCTCCCCACTGATCGGACGGACTCCCTCCTGGGGCACCAGAGCGCGGAGGTAGGCCGCCAGATCCTGCAGCACCCGGGGGTCGGCATTTTCGTTGATGGTCAGGCTGCAGCTGGTGTGGAGGACTGTCAGGTGGAGCACGCCCAGCCGCAGTCCAGTGGCAGCAAGGCTTGCCTCCAGCTGCCCCGTCAGATCGTGAAATTCCTCGCCGGTGGTGGTGAGCTCAAGCCGGTCCAGGTGCTGGCGCAACATCGGGGGAGGATGGGTTGGAAACGGCGGGAAACGGGACAGGCGCAGCTTCCGGTTGTCGACCAAAGCTTGGCCGTCACCCATCGCTTGCGCCCGAGTCGCGTCTTGTTGCAGAGCCGCACGCCTGCTGGGCTCATGGGCATGCTTCCCAAACTTAGGCTCATGACACGTCCTGCAACCCCCAGCAATGCCTTCTGCTGCGCCTACCCCCCACGCTCCTCGCGTACGGATCGCGGGGCGGAGCGGTGGGACCAGCCGCTGGTGGCTGTGGTTGCTGAGCCTGGCCATCCCCCTGGCCATCGGGGGCTTCGTGGCGGCTGCCCAGGCTCAGAAGGTGGTGCCCAAACTCAAGAGCATGTGTCCACTGGGTTACGTGGATCTGTTCAACGGGAAATGCAGCACTCTTGGTGCAACCACCTACACCGTCACTCCCACCAAAGGGGATGCCTGCCCCTCCGGCTGGATGAACGTGGGAGGTGGCTACTGCCGGCGCCAATGACCCCTCTCGGTGCTCAGCTCAGCTCCTCGAGATGCCAGCTCACCAGGCCCTGGCAGACCGCCATCACGGCAGCCTGCGTTCGCCCGCTCGCCCCCAGTTTCTGAAAGGCTGATCTGAGGTGGCTGCGCACCGTCTCCACCGACAGGTGCAGGCGTGACGCGATCTGTGGATTCTGGTATCCCCGCACCACCAGTTCCAGCACCTCCTGTTCCCGCTCACTCAGGCCTGGCCCTGCCGGATCCCGGCTGGTGCGGCAGGACAGGGCCAGCAGATCCCTCAGCTGGGGCTCCATGTAGAACCCTCCGCCGAGCACGGCGCGGGTGGCTGCCACGAGATGGCCGAAACCCACGCCGCGATCGGCACAGATGCCGTCACAGCGGGCTTCCAGGGCAGCACGGACCAGGGGCGGTGATTCCTCCTCGAGCAGGATCAGACAGGGCAGCTCCGGATGGAGAGCCTTGGCGCGGCGCACCAGCTCCAGGCCGCTGCCGGGGCGCAGGGGGTGGGTCACGAACAGCAACTGCGGCTGTCGCTCACTCAGGAGCTGCAGCGCCTCGCTTTCCCCGGTGGCGGAGCCGAACCACTGGCAGCGATCGCCGATCACACCCGTGAGCAGGGAGATCACCAGCCGGCGGCCACTGGCCACCATCAGGCTCCTGCTCGCCAGCAAAGACATCACCTCCTGGCGTGATTGGGCCGCCTGTTCCAGGAATCCCTCAGAGTTCAACCTGCCCCCGGAGTTCAGTAGTAACGGAGGGGGTTCTGGCGGATCGCCAGCTGCACTTCCAGCAGGAAGAGCACCAGTCCGATGATCAGCGAGGCCATCGCCAGCACGAACACCGGCACCACGATCGCCGTCAGATCCAACGCCGCCACGGCGCTGATGAACATCACGGCGATCACCCCGGCCACCAGCAGAGCGGTGGACGTGGTGCAGAGGATGGCGCGGTTGATCAGGAAGGTGCGGCGGCGCTGAACTTCCAGGGTGCCCCGCAGGCGCTTGGCCTGGGCCAGATCGCTGCGCTCCATCGCTTCCTGGATGAAACGGGTGCGATCGATGATCCGCGCCAGACGGGTGGTGAACATCCCCAGCAGACCGGTGATGCCCGTGAGCAGGAACACAGGCGCCACAGAGAGCTGGATCGCCCTGGAGAGCCCCGCCACGGCGGATTGCTCACTGAGAGCGCGGCTGGTGAAGATCTCGGCCAGCAACATGGAGCTCGACCAGCAGGCCAGTTCAAGGGCCTGTCCCTTCAACTTACCGAGACTGGGACAGTTCATCCCGGCAGAGCCGAGGCTCCGTCAGGATCACTGGACGTTGAAGGCCGGTTCGTCCTTCCCTGTGACGATGACCACGATTCTTTGCCACTACGCGGGGTCCCTGCGCTGCAGCGCCAGCCACGGCCCTTCCGGCTCCGAGCTGGTCACCGATGCCCCCAGCGATAATCAGGGACTCGGGGAGCGTTTCTCGCCCACCGACCTGGTGGCCACGGCCCTGGCCACATGCATCCTGACGGTCATGGGGATCGTGGCTGAACGCCACGCCATCCCGCTCGAGGGTTGCACCGCGCGGGTGGAGAAACGAATGACCAGCGGCGGGATCAGGAAGATCGAGAGGCTCACGGTCTGGGTGGCGCTGCCCGATGGCCTCGACGACGGACAGCAGCGGCTGCTGCGCAGGGCCGCTGAAGGCTGTCCTGTGAAGCGAAGCCTCGAGGCTGCCGTGGCGATGGAGCTGCACTGGGAGACGCTCAGGGCAGCAGCTGGCTGATTCACTGCGCCGGCAAGACCCAGATCTGTTCAGCGGTGGCTGAGCCGCAGCGCCATGCTTGTGGCCACTCACCCTCCTTTCCATGCACCAGCCGGGTCAGGCCCTCCTGCGTCTCCGTGAGCACCTGCACCAGACCCGGTTGCTCGGATCGATCAACAGCGCGCTCTATTACGACCAGAACACCGTGATGCCGGCGGCAGGTGCCGACTGGCGTGGCCAGCAGCTGGCCCTGCTGGCCACCCAGCTGCACGAGCGTCAGAGCAGTCAGGTCTATGCCGATCTGGTGGCGGCGGCCGAAGAGGAGATCAACGGCCAAGCCCCGGCCTCCACGGTGCGCAACCTCCGCCTGCTGCGCCAGGAGCTGGAGCGGCAGCGCTGCCTGGACCCGAAGTTGGTGGAGCGGATCGCCAGGGCCCAGTCCCGCGGCAATGCCGTCTGGCAGGAGGCCAGACGCAGCAATTCCTTCGAGGTCTTTGCACCCGCCCTCGAGGAGCTGCTGCAGCTCCGCCGTGAGCAGGCCGCCCAGCTGGCGGATACCGAACCCGCGGGGCGCAGCCCCTGGGAGATCCTGGCGCAGCCGTTCGAGCCCGATGTCAGCAAGGCCCGCCTCGAAGAACTCTTCGTCCCCCTGGCCGAGGGAATCCCGCCGCTGCTGGAGCGCGTCTGCTCACTCTCCCCTGGGGAAGGTTTCGCTCCGGAAGCTTCCGGGGTCGCCGAGGCCACGGCCATCCCCGAGCCGCTGCAGGAGACCCTGTGCGCGGAACTGCTTGATAGCTGGGGATATGACCCCTCCCGCTGCCAGCGCTCGCGCTCGGCCCACCCCTTCTCCAGCACCCTGGGTCCGGCCGACTTCCGCATCACCACCCGGGTGGTTCCCGGTCAACCCTTCTCTGCCTTTCTGGCCACCGCCCATGAGTGGGGCCATTCCCTCTACGAACAGGGGCTCCCCCGCGGCGACGACCATTACTTCCCCTGGCCCCTGGGAGAAGCCACCTCGATGGGGGTGCATGAATCGCAGTCGTTGTTCTGGGAATGCCGGGTGGCGCGCAGCCAGGCCTTCGCCTCTCGCTGGCATCCCCGCTTCACCAGGGCCCTGGGCGGCGATCCCTGGGGCGGCAGCCACCACTTCTGGCGGGGGCTCAACCCGATGCGGCCCGGCCTGATCCGCGTGGAAGCCGACGAGCTCACCTATGGCCTGCACATCGTGCTTCGCTTCGAGCTGGAGCTGGCCCTGGTGGAGCAGGGGCTGCCGGTGGCGGAGCTGCCCGAGCTGTGGAACCGCCGCATGGGCGAGCTGCTCGGCATCAGGCCCCAGCGGGATGCCGAGGGCTGTCTGCAGGACATCCACTGGGCCGAGGGCCTGTTCGGGTATTTCCCCTCCTACGCACTCGGGCACCTGATCAGTGCCCAGCTGGCCGAGACCATGGAGCGCCAGCTCGGGCCGATCGAGACCCTGGTGGGTTCAGCCGAGGAGCTGCGTCTCCAGCAGTGGCTGGCTCAGACCGTCTGGCCCCTGGGGCGCTCCGTCAACGGCGAAGAGCTGGTGAGCCAGGTCACGGGGGCGCCCCTGAGCGCCACTCCATTTCTCACCTACCTCAGCGACAAGGTGGATCGGCTGCTCGAGGGCGCCTGAGCCGACTGCCGGTGTCGGCAGGCCTGGCGTCCGTAAGATGCCGCCGCAGCCGCTTCGCGACGCCCCATGGCGAACATCGACCACGCCCCAAGCCGCACCATGCTCAACCTGCTGCATGTGCTGCCGGCGTTCGCCGATGAAGCGGAACTGCGGCTGAATGCGATTGTCGAGGTCAACTCGATGACGATCAACAAGTACGAGCTGATCACCGAAACCGGTCATCTCAAGCTCGATCGAGTGGGCTACTCCTCGCTGTCCTATCCCTTTGCCTACGGCTGCATCCCCCGCACCTGGGACGAGGACGGAGATCCCCTGGACATCGAGATCGTGGGCGTCACCGAACCCCTGGTGGCCGGCAGCCTCGTGGAGGCTCGAATCATCGGCATCATGACCTTCGACGACGGCGGCGAAGTGGACGACAAGGTGATCGCTGTGCTGGCCGATGACAAGCGCATGGATCACATCACCAGTTACGAGCAGCTGGGCGAGCACTGGCTCAAGGAAACCCAGTACTACTGGGAGCACTACAAGGATCTGAAGAAGCCCGGCACCTGCAAGGTGAATGGGTTCCTCAACACCCAGGAGGCGGTTCGGATCATCAAGGAGTGCGAGACCCGCTATTTCGAGCAGATTGACGCCAAACTGGTGAACTGATCCGCCCAGGGCGCGGTCGTCGTCCACCTCTCCACAGCTTCAGTTCCTCGCATGCGCTCCAATCCCATTCGTCCAGTGCTGGCTCCCTCCTCTCTGGCCGTCGGTCTGCTCGCTGGTCTTTCCTCCCTCTGGGTCGCCGGTTCCCCTTCGGCTCTGGCCAGTTCCGGTGGGATCATCACCCCCACGGCTCCGATCCCCAGCCCGCCGGCGATCGTGCCGGAGGCTTCCCCGACCGGGGCCGGCCAACCTCCCAGTGCCGAGCCAGCGGGCGCAAGCAGCCCAGCCGCGAAGCTCACGGCACCTTCCACCGACCCCACCAACGCCGCACCTGCACCAGAGGCGCCGCCTGCAGCAGCCATCAAGCAGGAAGTGCCCCAGGCAGCCCCGGTGAGCAACTCCAGAATCCTGCTGGCCCTCGGCAAGCGGGAGATTCGCCTTGAGCGTGATGGCAACGTGTATGGCCCCTGGCCGGTGGCGATCGGTGATCCAGCCACCCCAACGCCTCTGGGCACGTTCAAGGTGATCAACAAAGTGGTCAACCCTCAGTACGTCAGCACCAAGTCAGGCAAGAAAAAGGGCTCCATTGGCCCGAATGGTCCCCTGGGTGATCGCTGGATCGGCTTCAGCACCAAAGGTCCCAACCAGTTCGGCATCCACGGCACTCCCAGTGCCTGGTCCTGGACCGTGAGCTCCCGCTCCGCAGTCACCAACGGCTGTGTGCGCATGTTCCACCAGCACGTGCGCAAGCTGTTCGAAATGGTGGAGGTGGGAACCCCGGTGGTGGTGGTGCGCTGATCTCAGACCTGCAGCTGGCGGGCCAGGGCCCTGGCCATCCCATCCCGGCTGGCCAGACCCACCAAGCTCCTGACCGGCAGCCCGGTGTTCGGCAATCCAGCCGGGAGTAGGTCTGAACTGGGGCTTTCCAAGGCGAAAACGGGCACCTGACGAAGTCCATTGGGTACCAGCTGATCTTCCAGCTGTGCCAGGTTGGCCCCCTCATGCAGCCAGAGCAGGTCGGAGCGTCGGCATTGCTCAAGCGGCAACGGCAGCCCGTCACTGCCGTGGCTGGCGCTGATCGCCCGCTGCAGGTCGACCAGGGTCACCACACCGATCACCCAACCTTCACGTTCCACCACCAGGCAGTGGCCATGGGCTTCAATCAGCAGGCCCAGGGCCTCGCTGGCAGGGGTCGTCGCTGCGAGCACCAGTGGCGCCTCGCCCTCAAGGGCTTCATTCACCATCAGGGATGCCAGTCCCTGGCGCCGCCGCTCCTCGGCTGGATCCGGGCCCAGCAGTCCGGGATCCGCCAGTCCATGCCAGCGCTCCACCAGCACGGCGCTGAGGCCGGCGGCCGCCATCAAAGGCAGCACGATGCGGATGTCGTGGGTGAGCTCGAACAGCAGCAGCAGTGCCGTGAGCGGCGCCCTGGCGCTGCCTGCGAGCACTGCCGCCATCCCCACCATGGCGTAGGCCGGTGGCTCGGCCACAGGCAGCCCCAAGCCACTGTCCCCCAGCAGCTGTCCATAGCCGTTTCCCAGCACCGCCCCCAGGACCAGGGCCGGTGCGAAGCCACCACCCACAAAGCCGGTGGCGTTGCTGACCGCCGTGGCCAGCAGCTTCACTGCCAGCAGGGCCGCCAGGGTGGTGAGCGCCACGCCACCTTCGCTGCCCAGCAGCGCCTCGATTGTGTCGTAGCCCACGCCCAGCACCTGGGGGAACCCCAGCGCCAGGACCCCCACAGCCAGGCCACCGAGTCCGTTCAGCAGCCAGAGGGGTAGACGGGCGCACTGGCGCTGCACGGGCCCACTGCGGCCGGCGGCCAAGAGGCTCACCAGTGCCCACGACATCAGGCTGGCCACCAGGCCCAGACCCAGGTAAAGGGGAAGCTCCAGGGGTGAGCGCACCTCATAGGCCGGCAGGCGAAAGATCGGCTCATCCCCCAGGCAGAGCTGCGTGACCAGGGAGGACGCCACCGCCGCCACCAGCACCGCCCGCAGGCTGGGCCTCCCAGGAATGGCGCTGTAGGCCCCTTCAAAGGCGAAGAACACACCGGCGATCGGAGCTTTGAAACCAGCCGCCAGACCAGCCGCCACGCCTGCGGCCACCAGCGCTTTCTGGGATTCGGGCGGCAGCCCTCCGCGCAGCCCCACCCAGAGACCCAGGTTGCCGCCGCTCTCCACGCTCGGGCCTTCAGGTCCCAGCGAAGCGCCACTGCCCAGGCTCAGGGATGCCGCCACCAGCCGCAGCACGGGCAGGCGTGGCAACGCTTTCACGGCCCCGTCCGCCATCGCCATCAGGCTGGGCAGCCCGGGCCCCAGGTCGCGGCCCAGCTGTCTCAGCAGCCCCACGGCCACTCCCCCCAGCAAGGGGGCCATCACCACAGGCCAGGAGGCCAGCCAGCCGGTGGGCCCGATCGGGGGCAGGGATGTGGGCTCAGGCAGGGGCGCCGGCGGTGGAGGCAGAAAGACGATGCCCCCCAGGCCGATCTGCACAAGGACCTTCAGGGGTGTGCCGGAATCTGGATCCGGGGCGCTGAACACCTCCACCGTGGTCGGATCCAGCTCGTGAGGACTCACCAGGTCGAGCACCCACTCCACCAGGGTGCCGAACATGAAGTTGTTGATGAAGCCCAGCAGGTAATGGAAGCCCACCACCGCCATGCCTGTGAGGATCCCCACCAGCGCAGCCCAGGCCAGCAGGCTCCACTGGAACGGCAGCCCGCGGGTGTCGCCCTCCAGAGGTGCGCCGAAGCCTGCTTCAGGCTTCAGGCCTGACCGCTGCAAAGATCTCCTCCAGAATCTCCCCGGCCCCCTGGCTGCGCAACAACAGGGCAAGGCTGTTGCCGATCGCTTCGGGATCCTGTTGCGGTCCGCGGGCTTCGTCCCGGATCAGGCGCAGGCCATCAAGGCTGGCCACCATGCCCGTGAGCACCAGATCCTCCCCCTCGAAGCGGCTGTTCACGCCAATGGGCACCTGGCAGCCACCTTCGAGCTGGCGCAGGAAGGCCCGCTCCGCCAGACAGCGGCGGGCTGTGGGGGTGTGCTCCAGCACCTTGATCTGCTCCAGCACGACGCTGTCGCCCTGCCGGCATTCGATGCCGAGGGCACCCTGGCCCACCGCATGCAGCGAAATCGAGGGATCGATCAGAGCATCGATGCGATGGCCCAGGCCCAGACGTCCCAGGCCGGCCGCCGCCAGGATCAGGCAGTCATAGTCGCCGGAATCGAGCTTCTCGAGGCGGGTGATCACATTGCCGCGCACATCCTTGAATTGAAAGTGGGGGAAGTGGTGGCGCAGCTGGGCCAGGCGCCGCAGCGAGCTGGTGCCCACCACACTGCCCTCGGGAAGGGTTTCAAGGCTGCATCCCCGGTGGCGCTCATGGAGCACGAGGGCATCAGCGGGGTCTTCACGCTCGGTGACACAACCCAGCATCAGACCCTCGGGAAGGTTGGTGGGCAGATCCTTGAGGCTGTGGACAGCGATGTCAGCCCGGTCCACCAGCATCTGAGCTTCCAGCTCCTTGGTGAAAAGGCCCTTGTCTCCGATCTTGGCGAGCGCCACATCCAGGATCTTGTCGCCCTGGGTGGCCATCGCCTCGATGCTGATCTCCAGGCTCGGGTGGGCCTGGGCCAATGCATCGCGCACCCAGTGGGTCTGGACCATGGCCAGCTGGCTGCGGCGGGAGGCGATGCGCAGAGTGGTGCCAGCCATCAATCGATTCCTCAGCCCGGCCGCGTGGCCGTCGAACAGCGGTCAAGCCTAAGGACCGGGCGGCCCGTCCCAGCCTCCGTGTCCTGCTCCGTGATCAGCCGAAAAAGTCGAGAGGCAAGGGACCCCAGGTGCCGGTGGCCTCCGGATGGCCATCGCTCTGGCCACCGATCAGCAGCCCTTCGCCAAGTCCTGACTCGGTGCGCAGCAGAAAGCGCCCTGTGCGCTGGTTCCCTTTCAGGAATACAGGGCCTTCCACCTCCCCTTCACTCTCGGGTTGCAGAGGGTCCCACCCCTGGGCCGCTTCGCAGGCACGCAGGGCCGCCAGGGCGGTCTGCGCCGAAGGAGCCATCACTCCGACCGTCAACCAGTCGCAGGCCGCCAGACGAGCGTCCAGCTCCCCGCGCAGGGCCTGGCGCTGAACGGTGTCGAGCGGAGGAGCCGTGCGCAGGCCCCTCAGGCTGTCCAGATCCAGGGCCGCCCGCTGATCGGACTGGAGTTGCGGATCGCCGGGGGTGGCGGGGCTGGACGCTGGGGTGCTGCTGGCGTTCATGACGATCTGCTCTGGCTCAGCCACTCTGACGGCTGGAGCAGAAGCGCATGCTCGTCAGGCAGATGCTCAGCCAGATGAAGCCCACGGCTGCTCCGGCGACGATGTCGGTGAGCCAGTGCACCCGGCAGTAGAGCGTGCTCACCCAGATCAGACCCACCCAGAGGGCGGAGCCCAGCACCAGGGGGCGGCGCAGATGCGGGTAGCGCTCCGCCAGGATCGTGCACATCAGGAAGTAGAAGACCACGGCACCGGCGGCATGCCCGCTGGGAAAACTGCGGCCGATCACCTCCACCAGTCGACCCAGGGGCCTGGAACGATCAAATTGCGGTTTCAACCAGCGATCCACGATCAACAGGATTCCGCTGGTGGCGATGGCCAGCCAGATGAGCTGGTTCCATGACCGCTTGATCAGCAGAAAGATCAGGGCCGCCAACACCAGGACCGCGGTGAATCGGGTGCCGCTCAGTTGATAGACCATCACCAGAACACGGCCCAGTCCCTCTGGGATCCGCTCCCCAATCCAGACCAGTACGGCCTCATCGAAGCCGGGATCCTGCTGGCTGAGCACAACCTGCTCGATCAGGATCACCAACGCTGCAGCCAGGCCGCAGGCCAGCAGGCGGGCCGGACCGAACAAGCGAAGCCAGCGGCGGATGGCTGCAACGGTCGGCGCGGAGAGGATCGGGGATTGGGAGGGGATCAAGTGATCAGGCGATCAGATCGTGGGTGTTCCGGGTCACTCATCGTGCCCGATCGTTGGGCGTTGTGCTCCTCGGAACCCGCCAGAGTTGATGACCGCTGCGGCCTTCCAGCAGCGTGGCCCCCGGCAGCAGCCGGGACAGATCCCTGAGCCTGTGCTCCTCCCCGAAGATCAGCACGCTGCTGGTGGCCGACTCCGGACCCATGGGCTCGTTCAGAGCGTCCCGCGCCCCTTCCGGGCTGTCCAGGAAGCGGGCCTGCCGGCGGCTGTAGAAGACGACGCTGTATCGCTTGTAGCCCACCACCCAGAGTGGTTCGCCGGCGCCGGCCAGCTGTCCCGCTCTCTCCGCCAGCTCCCTGACCGGTCGCTGACGCTGGGTTTCCATCAGAGGCGCCAGCGTTGGCACCACCAGGGTGAGCAGCAGAAGCATGGCGGCCAGATCCGGCAGCCAGAGAGCCCTCGGACGGCCCGCTCGCAGCAGCAGGACGACCAGGGCGATCGCACTGCCTGCCAGGATCAAGGCCAGCACAAGCGGCAGCCCGGAACGGGAGAGGGCCTCGGCGAAGCGGGGATAGGCCGGATCCGTGGCGGCCCAGCGCGGCGCCAGAGCGGCAGCAGGGGCCAGGGCCGCGAAGACCAGGGCATTGATCCAGGCGCTCCAGCGCTGGGGCCGGTCCGGCCAGTCCCCGGAGGTGATCTCGCTGTCTGAGCCTGGCGCAGGGGCGACGTTGGCCAGAGGGAACCAGTAGAGGGCCAGCAGCAGGGCTGCGGCAGGGACCAACGGCAGGATGTAGCCCGCCAACTTGGTGGCGGCGGCCGAGAAGAACAGCAGGACAGCCAGAAACCAGACCAGGCAGAACTGGGCCAGCTGGGCCTGGGGGGGCTGCCGGCGCCAGGCCTTCAGCTTCCAGAAACGCAGTCGCACCAGCGCCAGCGGCAGATGGAACGACCAGGGCAACAGCAGCAGCAACACCCAGGGGAGATAGAAGTGCCAGGGACCGGCGTGGCGGTAGAGCACCGATGTGAAGCGCTGGATGTTGCTGAAGCCGAAGAAGCCTCCGAGGAATGCCATGCCATGGGCGTGGGCGGCCAGGACGTACCAGGGCAGCACCACCACCAGGAAGATCAGCGCGACCGGCAGCAGAGGCAAGCGCCGGAGGAAGGCCAGCAGCTGGCCCTGGATGATCAGAAACACCAGTACCACCAGTCCAGGCAACACCAGGCCCACCGGCCCCTTGGCCAGCACGGCGATGGCGCTGAACAGGGGCATGGCCACGAAGCCCAGACGGCGGGCTCCGCTGCCGGGCGGCTGGCTGTAGCTGAGAAAGAAACCGAACAGGCTCAGGGCGATGGCACTGGCCAGAAACATGTCGGTGACAGAACTGCGGCCCCAGCCGATCCATCCCGGATTCAGCGCCAGCAGGGCCGCGCCGAAGGCTGCCCTCCGCCAGCGCGAGCGCAGCTCTTCCTCGCCCGAGGCGCTGAACCAGAGCAACCCGAAGCCCGCCAGCACCACGGCACTGGCCGCAAGGGCCACCGGCAGGCGCGCGGCCCACTCGCTCACGCCGAACAGGCGAAAGCTGAGGGCCACCATCCAGTACCCCCAGACGGGGTAATCAAAGAAAAGCTCGCCATTCCACATGGGGGTGATCCAGTCACCCCGCTCAACCATCTGACGCCCCACCTCCACGAACAGGGCCTCGGTCTTGTCCATCAGGCTGAGGGAGCCGAGGTTCTGAAAGAACGCCAGCCAGCAGAGCAGCAGATAGGCGAAGCCGCTCACCATCCACAGCCGGCGCTGATCTCGCTCCAGCCAGGTCATCCAACCCTGAGTGATCAACACGAAGTCTGGCAAGGGACAGGTGACCATCCTGGCTTCCGCGAGGGTGGATGGTCCCGCCCACCGCGCTGGTGGCCACGGGGCACGACCAGGGGCAGATTCGTTCAGTGCCCGTTCGGGCTGCCGAAGTTACTTGATGTACTCCTTGAGCACACCATTGCGGTTGGGGTGGCGTAGCTTGCGCAGGGCCTTGGCTTCGATCTGGCGAATTCGCTCGCGGGTCACGTCAAAGATCTGGCCAATCTCCTCAAGGGTTTTCATGCGACCGTCGTCGAGGCCATAGCGAAGGCGCAGAACATCCCGCTCTCTCGGACTGAGGGTTGCCAGCACCCCTTCAAGATCTTCCCTTAGAAGATTCTTGGCCACATCCTGCTCAGGATTCTCGATGTCGGCCTCGATGAAGTCGCCCAGGCGTGAATCTTCTTCCTTGCCGATCGGTGTCTCCAGGGAAATGGGGAGTTGGGCAGACTTGGCGATGAAGCGGAGCTTCTCGATCGTCATCTCCATGCTTTCAGCAATCTCCTCCTCAGTGGGTTTGCGGCCAAACTCCTGCGACAGCACCTTGGTGGTCTTCTTGATGCGTGAGATGGTTTCGTAGAGGTGAACGGGCAAGCGAATGGTGCGGCTCTGGTCGGCGATGGCACGGGTGATCGCCTGACGGATCCACCAGGTGGCATAGGTCGAGAACTTGTAACCCTTCTCGTGGTCGAACTTCTCGGCGGCGCGGATCAGGCCGAGGCTGCCTTCCTGGATCAGATCCTGGAAGGAAAGGCCGCGGTTCATGTACTTCTTGGCAATCGAAACCACAAGGCGAAGGTTCGACTGAACCATTTTTTCCTTGGCCCGGCGCCCCAGCATCAGACGCCGACGGAATTTGACCGGTGGCATGTCCACCAGTACCGCCCATTCCTTGTTGTCGGGATGATGACCGTTGTCCTGCTCGAACTGGGCGGCCAGCTCCTCAAGCAGCAGCAGATCAGCGATCTTGCGCGCCAGCTCGATTTCCTCATCGGGACGGAGCAGACGGATTCGGCCGATTTCCTGCAGGTAGACCCGGATCGAATCTTCGGTGTAAACGCCCTTGGGTCCAACCTTGATGCTGGCCAGCGCCTTTTCCTTGGCGGTTATTTTCTTGTCCTTGGCGCCATCGGCGGCACCCAGCAACTGGTCGGCTGCGGCGCTCAGATCCTGGCTGCTCGCGGCCACGGCAGCCGCCTTGCCCGCCTCAGCCTTGGGCTTGGCCTTGGCTCTGGACTTGGGGGCCGCTTTGCTGGCCGTTGTCTTGGCTGCGGCCTTGGTGCCGCTGGTTTTGCCGGCTGGGCTTTTGCTGGTGGCCTTGGTGGCCGCCTTGCGGGTGCGCGTGACCTTGTTGGCCGCCGTCACGGCCGCCGCATCGGGACTGACAGCAGGGGAGTCCGGCGTCTGCCCGTCGTTCGCGCTGGCCTTGGATTTCTTGGCGGCGGCTTTCGGTTTGCCCTTGACCGCCACCTCGGCTCCCGTCTGAGCGGCGACGGTCAGGATTTCTGGAGCGCCTGGCTTGGGGCTGGCGGCGGACACTGGGGTCATAGCGGGGCTGCGGCGGAAAACGGAATGATCGACTGGTGAAAAAGTTGGGTCGAAAGGATCAGTTCTGGCCACGCGGCCAGACAGACGTGCGCGATGACACCATCACGACACAAAATGTTGCTTCAGAGCACCGGTTCTCCTTGGGGAGAACCTGACCCGAGATCAGGCGCCATCAGGTGCCTTTTCGAAGCAGCAGGGGCAACAATGACCTAACGACATGGAACGGCCCGGAGGCCAGGCAGTGCTGTCAGGGGTGTTCGCAGACCGGGAGGCTCGGTGGAGGGTTGCTCCGATCGGCCTGCTCTTCAGGTCTTCCCACTGGACGGAACTCTGCCTGGTTCCGACAGCAGCCAGTTGAGCTGCTCAACGGTCCTATCTTAAGAAGCCCCTATGGGGTTTGCAAGGCGAATCCTGACGCCGCTGGACACGTCCACCACCCCCCTCTGGGTCCAGGTCTGGGTGGAGGCCGGTCGTGAGGGTCGTATCTTCACCTACGCCGCTCCGCCGGAACCCAGGCTTGCGGCCGGGGATCTGGTCCGGCTTCGCCTGAGGGGACGTCGCCAGATCGGCCTGGTGGTGGAGGTCCTGGCAGCGCCCCCGGACGATCTCGATCCCGCCGTGATCCAGCCGGTGGAGGGGCTTCACCAGGCCGCCGCCGTGGACACCCAGTGGCAGGCCCTGCTCCAGGACGTGGCCCATCAGTGCCACACCAGTCTGTTCAGAACGCTGAAGACGGCCTTGCCCCCCGGTTGGCTGGGTCAGCAGACGGGCCGGGCACCGGCACCGGGTCGCACCCAGCTCTGGCTTGAACTGGTGGAGGTCCCCATGCCGCTCACCTGCCGGCAGAGGGAACTCACCGAGCGGCTGCGGGGACGACCAGGCGCGGCGGCCCCAATGACCACGATCACGCAGTGGGGCTTCAGCCGCTCCCTGGTGCAGAACCTTCAGGACAAAGGTTGGTTGTCCAGCAGCAAGAGGCCACTGCCTGACGGCACGGCGGCGCCCGGACCCTGGCCCCACCAAGGGAATCCAGAGGAGCCCCGCCAGCTGAACCCTGAGCAGCAACAGGCTCTTGAGCAGATCCTCGCGGGCTCCAGCGGCCAGGAGTTCCTCCTCTGGGGAGTGACCGGGGCCGGCAAGACAGAGGTGTACCTGCAGGCAGCGGCCGCCTGCCTGGCCTCGGGCCGCAGTGCCCTGCTGCTCACTCCCGAGATCGGACTGATCCCCCAGTTGCTCGACCGCTGCCGGGCCCGTTTTGCCGGGAGCATCCTGGAGTTCCACAGCGGTCTGTCTCAAGGGGAGCGGATCGCTGCCTGGCGCCGCTGTCTGCAGGCCGGTGGCCGGGAGCCCCTGATGGCCGTGGGCACCCGCTCAGCGGTGTTTCTGCCCCTGGCGCCCCTGGGCCTGGTCATCCTCGACGAGGAGCACGACACCTCCTACAAGCAGGAGAGTCCAATGCCCTGCTACCACGCCAGGGAGGTGGCCCGCCTGCGCTGCCGCCAGAGTGGCGCGCGGTTGGTGCTGGGGAGCGCCACACCTGCGCTGGAATCCTGGCTGGCCTGTCGGCGCCCTGGCCAGACCACCACCCTGCTGCGTCTGAGCCAGCGCATCAGCGGTCAGGCCGCAGCGCCTGTGCGCGTGGTGGACCTGCGCCAGGAACTGGCCGAGGGCCATCGACGGCTGATCAGCAGAGCCCTGATGGCGCGCATGGAGCACCTGCAGGAGCGGGGGGAGCAGGCGGTGGTGCTCGTGCCCAGACGCGGCTACAGCAGCTTTCTCAGTTGCCGCAGCTGCGGCGAGGTGGTCGAGTGCCCCCACTGCGACGTGGCCCTCACGGTCCATCGCCTGCGGGATGGCAGCCAGACACTTCGCTGCCATTGGTGCGGTCACCGCCAGCCCCTGGAAGCCCGATGCGGCGGCTGCGGTTCGGCGGCCTTCAAGCCCTTCGGCGCCGGTACCCAGCGGGTGATGGAGCAGCTGGAGCAGGAGCTGGCCGGTCTGCGCCTGTTGCGCTTCGACCGGGACAGCACCCGAGGCAGGGATGGGCACCGACGCCTGCTGGCGCGGTTCGCGGCCGGTGAGGCGGATGTGCTGGTGGGGACCCAGATGCTGGCCAAAGGCATGGACCTGCCCCGGGTGACCCTGGCAGTGGTGCTGGCGGCGGATGGCCTCCTGCACCGACCGGATCTGCGTGCTTCGGAGCACTGCCTGCAGCTTTTGCTGCAACTGGCCGGGCGAGCCGGGCGAGGAGAGCGTCCCGGGGAGGTGATCGTTCAGACCTACCTGCCGGATCACCCAGTGATCCGGCACCTGATTGATGGCCGCTATGACGCCTTTCTCGAGGAGGAACTGGAGATCCGCCGCCAGGCGGGACTGGTGCCCTTCAGCCGAGCCTGCCTGTTGCGGCTTGCAGGGGCCTCCGCTGCGGCCACGGCCACCGCAGCCGCCTCGCTGGCCGAAAGGCTGAGGCCACGGGTGGACCGGGCCCGCTGGCAGCTGATCGGACCGGCACCGGCACCGGTGGCACGGGTGGCTGGCCGGTACCGCTGGCACCTGCTTCTGCATGGTCCACCAGCCAGCGACCTGCCACTGCCGCCTGAGGCCGACCTGCGTGCCGGCCTGGACCGCAGCGTCAGTCTCGCGATCGATCCCGATCCGATCGAGCTCTAGGCCACACCCTAGGGAGAGGGCAGCTCGGGCCAGCCGAATCCCGCCTGCCGGCGCAGGCGCTGCAGCAGCAGGCTGAGACCCAGCAGGCTCGCAATCAGCAGACTGCCCACTCCAAGGGAGCTCCAGCGCCAGCTCCGCAGCTCCAGCCGGTTGAGGGCCCCCAGCTCAAGGGGCCAACACAGCCCATCACGCTCCGGCACCACCGACCGTGGCCGGGCCCTGCGCACCGCCTGTTCCCCAACGGAGCTGAGCCTCAAGGTCATGCTCAGGCCCGGCAAGGGCTGCACACCGCGAAGATCCAGCTCGAAGCCGAGCTGCTGACGAACCCCCAGCAACCAGTTGTGCTCCTTCAGCGTTAACTCCGGAGCTGGAAGCCTGGTGCCCGTGAGATCTCCCGCGTCTTTGGCGAGACGCTGCATCAGGGCAGCCGCCTGGGCCGAGGACACCACCCCGCTGCTGAGGCTGAGGCGTCCCTGATCCGGATCCTGGGACAGCCTGATCCGGGTCAGGTCGGGATCGGCGGCGAGGGTGCCTGCGAACTGTCGCTGCCAGGGCAGCCAGCGCCCACTGGCGCTGGTGAGGGTCTGGGTCAGCTCGAGCCGGCCCGGCCCGGCGAAGCCCAGGTCGGTCTCGATCCTCAGGCAACCCCCCAGCAGGCCTGCGAGCAGCAGCAGTGTGGCCAGCACAACCACGGCGAAACCGAACGGTGCCCGGGTGGGACCGACAGGTGGTGGCGGTGGCGGCTCAGGCCGGCGTCTGTCCGGGCGGGCCGGAGCCCCGGGCAGGGCCCGTTGCTGCAGGGATTCCACCCCTCCGATCGCCGGCAGGGTGAGCGACCAGTTGTCCGGTCGCTTCAGGCTGGGGGCTTCAAGAATCAGGCTCAGGTCGCGGGCCTGGCGGCGCAGGTCGGGATCGGCGCAGGCCTTGAGACCGCGCATGCAGCTGGCGGCCCGCTCGGTCTCTCCCTGCCCGATCAGGGCTGTGGCCATCAGCATCCGCGCCCGCCCGCCCATGGGGGCCGTGATGGC
Source organism: Synechococcus sp. BSA11S (assembly GCF_014224355.1). Taxonomy (GTDB): domain Bacteria; phylum Cyanobacteriota; class Cyanobacteriia; order PCC-6307; family Cyanobiaceae; genus Regnicoccus_A. The sequence continues at coordinate 57,459 of NZ_VNWP01000004.1, forward strand.
ATGGGCGGCCACGATCGGCTCCAGCAAACGAAGGCAACGGCCATACTCCCCGCGTTCCAGGGCAGCCTGTGCCGGCGCCAGGAGGTCCTCAGCCACGCCTGGGCGGACCCTTACGCGCAGCTGTACGGCTGCTGCCCAACACCATCGTGCCGACACCGGCATCGCTGAACACTTCCAGCAGAAGGGCATGGGGCACCCGGCCATCAAGGATGTGGGCCGCTCCGACCCCCTGGGCCAGAGCCCTGATGCAGCACTCGGTCTTGGGCGTCATGCCGGCATTGACAATGCCTGTGCGAATCAACTCCCGGGCTTCAGGCAGGGTGATCTGGCGCAACAGGCTGGAGGGATCCTCCCGGTTCTGCAGGATCCCAGGGGTGTCGGTGAGCAGGATCAGCTTCTCGGCCTGCAGGGCTGCCGCCAGTTCCCCGGCCACCGTGTCGGCATTGATGTTGTGGGCCTGGCCACTGGGGTTGGCTGCCACGCTGGAGATCACCGGGATATAACCGCTCTGCAAGAGGGGGGCGAGCACATCGGGGTTGACCGCAGCCACCTCCCCCACCAGGCCATGGGAGCCCTCTCCCCAGGTGCGCGCTTCCACGAGTGAGCCATCACAGCCGGAAAGCCCGACGGCCCGGCCGCCGACCCGGTTCAGGCCGTTGACGATCTGTTTGTTCACCCGGCCCACCAGCACCATCTCCACCACATCCATGGTGTCGGGATCGGTCACCCGCAACCCATCACGGAATTCGGCAGGGATCTTCAGCTTCTGGAGCCACTGGTTGATCTCCGGCCCCCCTCCGTGGACCACCACGGGCTGAACTCCCACACAGGCCAGCAGGGCCAGATCGCGAAAGACCGCATCCCGCAGATCTTCCCGCACCATTGCCGCACCGCCGTACTTGACGACCACCCGGCGGCCGGCGAAGCGCTGGATGTAAGGAAGTGCCTCGCTGAGAACCGAGACCCGCAGAGTGTCCTCTGCGCTGATGACGGGGTCCTGGCTCAAGAGACGGTGGGGGTTGGGGTGGGCTCGGCCACATCTGTGGCGGGAAGCAGGCTCAGCTCCAGGTCCGATTCGGAGATCGCGCGCAGCTCGGCGCGCAAACCCGGGCCGAAGAAGCGACCCAGCCGTTCCTGCTTCGCCTGCCAGCGCTCCGGTGGGACCCCATGGCAGCGGAAGTGGAGCACCAGGCCGTACCCGCCGTCGCAATCCTGCTCAGCCACGCTCACCAGTTCGGGGGGCTGGTCGTCGTTCCAGAGCTTGAGCGCTTCGAGGGAGCTTTCCAGATGCGCTTTCTGGCCATATCGCCAGCGGGTGACGTCCTTGAGCAGCTTGCGCAGCGGTTCGCTCTCGGGGCGCTCGCGCAGCTCGCGCAGCTCCGATGCAGGTGTGAGCCGGGTCGCCGGAGGCAGCTCCGACGACTTCAGGGCCAGGCCCCCCAGCAAGACCGGAACGCCATAGAACACGCCCGCGAGGCTGATGTTGGGGCTGTCGGTGGCATAGGCGATCGAACCGATCACCGTCAGTGCCGCGCCAAGGATCGTCAGCAGACTGCCGGGTGATGTGAGTGCTTCCATGTGGCCATCTTCCTGCAACGCGGTCCAGGATGGCCACTGATGCCAACCCGATGCCTGAGGCCATGGATCACCCCAGCCCCGCTTCTGATCCCGGTGCGAATCAATCAGCCCAGGACCCTTCCCTGTCTGACCCGAGCACCCTCACCCTTCTGGATCAGCTCACCCAGGACCGACTCTGGTTGCTGCAGCAGATCGATGCGGGGCGCTGGCCCGAGCTGAGGCTGGATCTCGCTGCGCTGGAGCGGGAGATCGGACAGCTGATCGACCAGGCACGCCAGCGGCTCGAGCCAGGCTGAAGGTGGCCTGCTGCCTCAGAAGGGGATCTCATCGTCGTCCTCGGCCAGGTCCGGAACCAGCGGGGCGGTGTTCCAGGTGGGGGGCGGCCCTGCAGCAGGCCTGGGGGCCGGCGCGGCGGGGCGAGACACCTCTCTCGCTGAGGCGCCAGCGGGCTTGGGCGTGGGTGATGGAGCCGACGGGGCCATCGACGGGGCCGGGCTGGAGCCCTGGGCCATCAGAGGGTGCAGACGGGAGAGGGTGAACTCGGCCCGTTTTTCCTTGAGGCCATCGGCGCGGGTCATGGTGCTCATGCGCAGCCGCCCTTCGATCATCAGCCGCTGGCCCACCTGAACCCGGTTCTGCAGATCCTGGGCGAGATTGCCCCAGCCGACCACCTTCAATTGCCCTGGGGGATCGTCAGGACGCAAACCGTCAAGCTGGACGGCCATTTCCGCCACCGGGGTCTGGTTGTCCTGGGTGTAGCGCACCTGGGGTGCCTCCAGCACCACCACCTCAAGCAAACAGTGATTCACGACCCCCTCGGCGACAGCGGGCCCCATCCTGATGCACCGACCCAACCCATGGCCGCCAGCAGGGCGGGACGACGGCCGTCGATCTGGCTGCTGAGCGGCACCGGTGAGGGCCCCCTGCTGGCCAGCAGGCTGCTGGCCTCCGGTTGGAGCGTGCAAATTTCGCTGGTGAACGAGGATGCCCTGCGGGCCTATGCACCCCACCCCCATCTGCTGGGGCGTGTGGGAGCTCTGGCCGGCCCCGAGGCGATCGAGTCGGAACTCCTGGGGGGCACCCTGGCCCCCTTCCGCTGGGTGATCGATGCCAGTCACCCCTTCGCCACGGCCATCAGCACCGATCTGGCGGCGGTCTGTGCCCGCATCGGGCAGCCCCTGCTGCGACTCTGGCGTCCGGCGGTGCCGCAGCCGCCTGGATCGAGGCTGACGCTGCTTGACCAGCTGCAGGACCTGGCCGACCTGGATCTGGGGGCTGAACGCCTGCTGCTGGCGATCGGGGCCCGCCATCTGGCCAAGGCCGTGGCCCTGGCCGGCGCTCGGGCCAGTTTCGCCCGCATCCTGCCTACCCCCTCCAGCCTGCGACTGGCCCTGGGCGCTGGCCTGCCGGCAGAGGCCCTGGCCTGTCATCGGCCGGGCTCGGGGCCTCCACGGGCAGAGGGCTGCTCGATCGAGCGTGCCCTGCTGGAGCAGTGGCGCATCACGGCGGTGCTCTGCCGCCAGTCGGGGGGAGCGACCGAGCGGCTCTGGCAGGAGCTCTGCGCTGAGCTTGGTCTCTCCCTGCTGTTGCTGAAGCGCCCTGAGGAGCCACTCTCCGGGGCGCGGCTGTGGTCGCTGGAGGAGTTGCTGGATCAGGTCGGCGGGTTCAGCCCAGGTGCTTGGTCACCAGACCCGGCAGCGAGACCCGCGGGCGGGGCCCCAGCTGGGTGATCACCTGACCGGCGCAGAGAGATCCCAGCTGGCCGCAGCGCTCCAGTGGTTCTCCGCGGCAGAGTCCCCAGAGAAAGCCGGCGGCATAGAGATCACCAGCTCCGGTGGTGTCAACCAGGGGGCCAAGCACGTAAGGAGGAATTTGATGCACACGCCCTTCCCCGATCACCACCGACCCGAGGGCTCCACGGGTGAGCACGGCGATCGAGCAGCGGCCCTTCACCTGCTCGATCGCGGCCTCGAAATCATTGCAGCGGTAAAGCGCAGTGATCTCGGCTTCATTGGCGAAGAGCACATCCACATGGCCATCCACCAGCTCCAGGAAGCTGTCCCGGTGGCGGTCGACGCAGAAAGCGTCCGAGAGGGAGAGGGCGACCTGGCCACCGGCGGAGCGCATCACCTCGGCGGCGGCGAGGAAGGCCCGTTTGGCTGCCTCGCCATCCCAGAGGTAGCCCTCCAGGTAGAGCAGGCCGGCCTGGCGCACCAGATCCAGGTCCAGATCGTCGGGGTCGAGGTCCACCGAAGTGCCCAGATAGGTGCACATCGTGCGCTGGGCATCCGGGGTGACCAGGATCAGGCAACGGGCCGTGGCGGGCCCGTCAAGGGCGGCCGGGGTCTCGAAGCGAGCCCCCACGGAACGGATGTCGTGGCTGAAGATCGCCCCAAGCTGGTCGTCGCGCACCCGGCCGATGAATCCGGCCCGGCCGCCGAGCTGGGCCAGGCCGGCCAGAGTGTTGGCGGCGGAGCCGCCGGAGGTTTCCAGCCCAGGGCCGGCAGCGGCGTAGAGCTTCCGGGCCTGCTCCGCATTCACCAGGGACATGCCTCCCTTGCTCAGGCCATGGGCCTCGAGGAAGGCGTCGTCGGAGGTGACCAGCACATCGACGATGGCGTTACCGATGCCGACGACATCAAGCGTGCGTGTGTCGCTGCCCATCATCAAACGTTCAGCAGGGCCCGCTTCGGGCCGTGGATGGGGTCTTCCACCACGATCGTCTGGTCCCGCTGGGCCCCGAGGGACACGATCGCGATCGGCACCTCCATCAGTTCCGCCAGAAAGCGCAGGTAGGCCATGGCGGTGGCAGGCAGATCCTCGAGGGAGCGACAGTCCGCCGTGGAGCATTGCCAGCCCGGCAGAGACTGAAAGATCGGGCGGCAACGGGCGAAGGTCTCGGCGCTGCTGGGGAAGTGGTCGATCCGCTCGCCGTCGAGCTCATAGGCCACGCAGACCTGGATTTCATCGAGCTCGTCGAGCACGTCCAGCTTGGTGATCGCCAGACAATCAAGCCCGTTCACCTCCACGGCGTAGCGCCCGATGACGCCATCGAACCAACCGCAGCGCCGGCGGCGGCCGGTGGTGGTGCCGAACTCGCCGCCCCGGTCGCAGAGGTGGTCGTTGAGGCTGCCCTGAAGCTCCGTGGGGAAGGGCCCTTCGCCCACACGGGTGGTGTAGGCCTTGGCCACTCCGATGACCCGGTCGATCAGCGTGGGACCCACCCCGGCCCCGATGCAGGCTCCCCCGGAGACGGGATTCGAGGAGGTGACGTAGGGGTAGGTGCCGTGGTCGAGATCGAGCAGGGTGCCCTGGGCACCCTCGAAGAGAATGTTCTTGCGGGAGCGGGCCGCCTGGTGGATCGTGCGGGTGCAATCGACCACATGGGGGGCCAGGCGTTCCCCGTAGGCGAGATATTCCTTGAGCACCTCCTCGGGATCCAGTGGCTCGAGGCCGTAGATCCTCTCGAGGATCAGATTCTTTTCGGCCAGGGGACCCATCAGCCGCTCGCGCAGTCGACCGGCATCAAGCAGATCGATCACGCGGATGCCGTTGCGATCCGACTTGTCGGCATAGGTGGGGCCGATTCCCCGGCCGGTGGTGCCGATGCGGCGCTCACCCCGGCGTTGCTCCATCGCCTGGTCGAGCAGGCGGTGGTAGGGCATCGTGACGTGAGCTGTGGAAGCCAGTTTCAGCCCGGAAATGTCGATGCCGAAGTCGTCGAGCATGTCGAGCTCATCGAGCATGATGCGCGGATCGACCACCGTGCCTGAGCCGATCAGGCAGATGGTGTCGGGGTAGAGAATTCCAGAGGGAATCAGGTGCAGCTTCAGCACCTTGTCGTCGACCACGATCGTGTGGCCTGCATTCACACCGCCTTGATAACGAACCACCACATCGGCGGATCGGCTCAGCAGATCAGTGATCTTGCCTTTTCCCTCGTCGCCCCACTGTGCACCGATGACGACAACATTGGCCAAGGACACAGCGGCCCGCAGCCGCTTCTAAGCACAAGGGACAAGAGTCTCAGATGACGAGCCCCTTCGTCAAAGGGCCGGGGTCTGCGATCAAACTGGATCCCCGCACTCCAGAGGGTCCGGCATGCCCTGATCGGTGATCAGGTCCCACGCACCACCGTTGTTTCGGCTTTCTTCAGTTCCTTCTCGAGGCGGGTCTTGAGCGCCTCAGGCAAGGGACGGTTGGCGTAGTTGGTGTAGTGCCCAGCCAGGGAGTTCATGGCGGTCTGCATGGTGGTGAACGACGGCAGTCCGTTCACCCGGGCCTTGGGCCTGTACAGAGCCACGTAATCGTTGATCAAGACGCGGGCCTCGGCTTCGGCTTCCGCACGGCCCGGATCATCCTGGCTGAGCGCAATGGCTCCCAGCAGCGATTCAGCGACGGTCATGGTGTCGTCGACGTAGGAGCCACTCAGACTGTTGCTGGCGCTGCCGCAGGCGGTGAGTGAGAGGCTGAGGCATAGCCCGATCGCCACCAGAGGCGTGAGAGTCCGGCTCCACCAGCTGCCGGAGAGCAGATCCCCCAGGGATGATCTCAGGGCAGTGCGAATGGCTTGGGAGAAGGACCTCCAGACAACAGTCATCAGCATCTCCACACGTGGTTGGGGGATCCTAGGAGTTCCCCGTCGCTGCCAAACCCAGTCGATCGGCCTCGATGTGCTGCTGCACCACGGCCACCACCTCAGTGACGGGACACTCCCGCTTGCTGCCACTCGAGCGCTCCACCAGCTCCACCAGCCCGGAACTGGCGCCGCGACCCACCACGACCCTCCAGGGGATCCCGATCAGATCGGCATCCTTGAACTTCACACCGGCCCGTTCGTTGCGATCATCCAGCAGCACCTCGAGGCCCACCTGCTCAAGCGCGTCGTGGAGCTGTTCTCCCAGAGCCACCTGGACGGAGTCCTGGGCACTGGCCACCACCACGATCACCTCGAAGGGGGCGATCGCCACCGGCCAGCAGATTCCCAGCTCATCGTGGTGCTGCTCAACGGCGGCCTGGGCCAGGCGTGACACCCCGATGCCGTAACAGCCCATCCACAGCGGCTCATCCTGGCCCTGCTCATTGGTGAAGGTGGCCTCCAGGGCCTGGGAGTACTTGCGCCCGAGCTGAAAGATGTGGCCCACCTCGATGCCGCGGCTGGCCTCGAGGCGCTGGCTGGGATCCTGGAAGCAGCGATCACCCGGCTGGGCCGCGCGCAGATCGGCCATGGGCGGGAGTCCCTCGCCCAGGTCCGACCAGCGGGCCCCCACCAGGTGCGTGTCGGGCCGGTTGGCGCCGCAGACGAAGATCTCAAGCTCCGCCGCCGTGGGATCCGCCAGGCGCAGGAAGCTCGTTTGCCAGCTGCGGGCTCCCGCCAGCAGGGCATCGCCCAGATGGGGACCCAGGCTGCCCAGGGGCCAGGGGGGCAGTCCCTCGCTGCGGATCTGCTCGGGGGTGATCGGCTCGATCTCCAGCAGGGCCCCGGCGGCTTCCCCCAGTGCCGTCGTGACGGCGTTGGCGAGCTTGGTGGGGTTGAGCTGCTGATCGCCGCGAAGGCTCACCAGCACCGGCCTCGGTTGGCCTTCGGCGCTGCGGGCCAGAAGGATCAGTACCTTCACGGTCTGGCTGGGCTCGAAGCCATGGGCGGCGCAGAGGTCCTCGATGCTGTGCTGCCCGGGTGTCTGGAGCTCGACCACCTCGCCGGTGCTCTTGAGCGGCACGGCGGGTTCCGGCAGTGACCTGGCCCGCTCCTGGTTGGCGGCGTAGCGCCCATCCGGACTGCTGAGGATCAGATCCTCGCCGGTTTCGGCGGTGACCATGAACTCCTGGCTGGCGGAGCCGCCGATCGCACCGCTGTCGGCCTCCACAGCCACAGTGCGAAGTCCACAGCGGCTGAAGATGCGGCGGTAGGCCTGATCCATGCGCTGGTAGGCGAGCCTGAGGTCAGCCTCATCGGCATGGAAGGAATAGGCATCCTTCATGATGAATTCGCGCCCACGCATCAGTCCGAAACGGGGCCGGATTTCATCCCGGAATTTGGTCTGGATCTGGTAGAGGCTCACCGGCAGCTGCCTGTAGGAGCGCAGCAGATCGGCGGCGAGAGCCGTGATCACCTCTTCATGGGTGGGGCCAAGGCCCAGGGAGCGCTCCTGGCGATCCACCAGATGAAACATGATTCCCTCCCCGGCGGTGTAGCCCTGCCAACGTCCGCTGCGTTCCCAGAGGCTGGCGGGCTGCAGGGCAGGCAGCAGGGTTTCCAGGGCGCCGGTGGCGTTCATCTCCTGGCGCACGATCGCCGAGATCTTGCTCAGAACCCTCCAGAGCAGAGGTAGGTAGGCGTACACCCCCGAGGCCACCCGGCGCATGTAGCCACCGCGCAGGAGGAGCCTGTGGGAGGGAATCTCCGCTTCCGCGGGATCGTCGCGCAGCGTCACCAGCATCAGGCGGGAGACGCGCATGGAATGCAGCCGCTTCAGAGGGCTGGGACCTTATCACTGAGCCTCGCCGGGGGCCTGGGTCTTGCCGATCAGGGCCGTGGCCGGTTTAATCACCGAACCGTGCGGCATTGGCTCCTGTGGCCTGGCCAGCCAGGCTTTCTCTGCTAGCGTCGGCATGCAGTCCCAGCCGTCCAAAATAAGTCTTATGATTGCACCCTCGGCCGGCTCCAGCGGTGAGCTCCCTCCGACCGTGGGATCCTGGCCGAGCGAGCTTCCCGGTCCAGCGCCCGAGTCGGCTGAGGGCCTGATCGGCATCGACGAGGTCCAGAAAGCGCTGAATCGTTCGCGTGCCTCGGTGTATCGCTACACCAACACCGATCCACGCAACCTCAACCCTCCCTTCAATCCCCGCAAGCTCAACCCCGAATACCGCACCGACCAGAAAGAGGCTTTGCTGTTTCACCCCAACGAGGTAGCTCGTTTCGCCCGGGATGTGCTGCGTATCAAGGAAGTGACCGTGGAGGTGCTCAACTCTCCCTCCACGGCCACGCAGCAGCTGCTCAGCTCGATTCTTCAGGAGCTGCAGGCCATCCGCCACAGCCTTCAGGGCATCGATCACCCCCCCGCAGTGCTCAGCGACAAGAGGGATCAGCTGGGCCAGTCCCGTCCTGCTGCCTGAATCCAGACAGCCCTCGCTGCAGCAGGAGCCCATCAATGGCATATTGATTGAGGCACTGGCATGGGCCGGGGAATTTCGTTCTCTGATCCCAGGCCAATGCTGCTTCCCGGTTCAGCTGCAGCTACGGCCTGCCCGCCAAGCCTGATCTGTTCCCCGAAGCTGCTCCCTCATCCCTCTCCATGGATTCCGAACCTCCGCGAACCGGCACCAGCAACGCTTACGCCACATCCTTGGCTGGTCACCCTTCGTCGGCCTCTGCTCCCATCGCCATGGCCGCCGGCCTGGTCTCGATCGCCTCAACCCTGGAACCAGGCTCACCCTCGCCCGGAGCCGTGGCCACACCAACGGCCGAAACCGGTGAGGACCCTGACAGTCCGGAGAGCTTTCTGGATCCAGGCTCGCCGCTGCTGGGAGCCACCATTGCCCTGCTGGCCCTGATCGTTCCGGTGGCGGCCGTCCTGCTGGAGCGCAACGCCTTCAGAGCTGATCCCCACTTCGTCATTCCCATCAGCCGTGGACATCAGCAGCCTGGCCGCCTCCCCATCCCAGGGTTTGGTGAATCTGGTGGTGGAAATTCCCGCCGGTAGCCGCAACAAATACGAATACAACAGCGCTGCCGGCCTGATGGCGCTGGATCGGGTGCTTCATTCCTCGGTCCGCTACCCCTTCGATTACGGCTTTGTGCCCAACACCCTTGCCGAGGATGGAGCGCCCCTCGACGCCATGGTGATCATGGAGGAGCCCACCTTCGCCGGTTGCCTGATCACCGCAAGGCCGATTGGCTATCTGGACATGATCGACAGCGGCGCCCATGACGGGAAACTGCTCTGCGTGCCGGAGGCCGATGGCCGCCAGAGCGGGCTGCGCAGCATTCGCCAGATCGCGCCCAATCAGCTCGAGGACGTCGCCGAGTTCTTCCGCACCTACAAGAACCTGGCCGGACGACCGGTGCAGATCATCGGCTGGGAAGACGCCGCTGCCGTGCCTGCCCTGCTGGAGCGTTGCATCCAGGCAGCCCGTTCCGATCAGGGAGAGCGCTGAAGCAGGAATCCCTCGTAGTCGAGGGCCTGGAACACGCGGGCCGGATCGCCGAACCCGGCGGCATTCACCAGAGCCGTGAGCCGGGCCAGACCCACGGGATGCGCCCCATGGGTGAGCGGCTCGAGCAAGGCAAGGGGAGCCCGCAGCTGCGAAGCCCTCTGGAAGCCGAGCCAGGCCTCAGCCATCTGGTCTTCCAGCAAAGGAAGGGCCGGACGCATCAGATCCACCAGCACCAGCTGCCCCCCGGGTCGAAGGCAGCGAGCCAGAGCGGAGAGAAAGGCCAGTTTGCTGCCGTCATCGGGGAGAGACTGCAGCACCAGCACCGAGAGAGCCCCATCGAAGCAGGCCTCCCCCTGGAGATCCTCGACCGTGCTCTCAAGCCAGTTGAGTCCCTCCGCCAGGGGGCCGAGACGCCGCTGAGCGGCACTGAGCATGGCCTGGGAAGGGTCGATCGCGCTCAGGCGCCAGTCGGGCCGTTGAGCCACGGCCTCCACCAGCTCGGCGCCGGTACCGCAGCCGGCCACCAGCACCTCCGCACCGTTCGGCCCAGCCAGGGGCGAGGCCGCCAGCAGGGCCACCGAGAGGCGGGCGAGGCTGGCGTACCCGGGGATCAACCCCTGCACCACCAGGTCATACCCGGAAAGTTCGCCGCCGGTCGGTGCAGCCATGGCCTTGTCCGTGCTCTGCAGGATCGTAGGCAGCGGCAGTGCTTCCGCTGGACCAACAACCATTGCAAGGCTGATTCCCCAGGCCCTCTGGGCAGGTAAGTTAGTTCGCGCCAGTAGCCTATGCGACCCGTGCCCACCATCCGCTTCGACAATGAGGGCCAGAAGGTTGGTTGCATCGAGGGGGCCAACCTGCGCCAGGCGGCTCTTGATGCCGGCATCAACCCTTACAAGGGTCTGAACAATCTCAACAACTGTGGCGGTCTGGGTCAGTGCGGCACCTGCGTGGTTGAAGTGCTCGAGGGCGCTCAGAACCTTTCCCCCCGCAGCGATGTCGAGCAGGTCTATCTGGCCGACCGCCCTGCCAGTTACCGCCTCAGCTGTCGCACCAGCGTCAATGGCGATGTGACTGTGCGCACCCGTCCGGATGCCGCCGTCGGCAAAGGTTCCAACAGCCTGGTGGGCGCCTTGAAATCCCTGGTCGGGCGGAAGTGAGTCCGGCTGGCGACTCCAGAGGAGATCGTCCACGGCTGTACAGCTATTCGAAATGCTCCACCTGCCGCCGGGCCCTGAGCTGGCTTGCCGCGGAGGGCATCGAGGTTGACCTGGTGGACATCACCCTGGCGCCGCCGTCCAAGCAACAACTCCAGCAGATCTGGGCCAGCCTTCCTGATCCCCGCCGGCTGTTCAACACCAGCGGAGCCAGCTACCGGGCTCTGGGAGCCAGCCGGGTCAAGGCGATGTCTCCGGAGGAGGCCATCGCTGCCCTGGCCGCTGACGGTAAGTTGATCCGCCGACCACTTCTGGTGGCCGACGATGGCAGGGTGCTCATCGGCTTTGATCCTCAGACCTGGCAGCAGTCTCTGAGTCCCCGTCCCCTGGGGTCGAAGGTGGAACCGTGAGCTGATCCAGCTCACGAATCAGGGCATCGATCCCTGTGCGGTTGATCTGGCCCAGGTAGGTCAGCTTGAGCTCCTCGAGCAGGGCACAGACCAGCTGCTGACTCCGCTCCAGCACCGGCCCATGTTCCAGGGCCTCGGCCAGCTCGTCCCAGAAGCGATCAACGCAGTCACGCAACAGATCGATCTGGCGGTTGTCCTGCTGCTGCAGCCGGGACCCCGCTCCACGCGAGAGCTCCATCAGGCTGTCCACCAGCCCGGCGGCCAGCTGCTGGGTGAGTTCCTTTTCCACCTGCATCAACAGTTGGAGCTGGCGCAGCCCGGGTGGTACCACCATCGACTGCAGGGACTGCTGGAGCGCATGGGCCAGAACCGCCTGCAGCTGGGGTGCCATTCGGGGGGCCACCTGGCTGAGCAGCAGTGGACCCCAGATGCGTGTCAGTTCCACCAGCTCACGCTCGTCGTTGATCGAGACGGTCTGATGGCTGCGAAGTCGACGGATCCGCTGCGGCCACTGGGGAGAGCGGATCACCCCCTGGGCGCCGTCCATCAGCTGCAGGGCCAGCACCTCGAACAGCTCCACCGCCAGCAGGGCGACCACCGCGCGGCTGACCACCGCCCGCAGCGGTTCCATGTTCACCAGGCCACTGGTCTGGAGACGCTCCACCACCGGAATCAGGCGCAGCCAGCGCCAGAACGGCATCAACAGGGGAAGGTCGGTCCATCGACGCAGAAGGGCATCACCCCAGCTCAGGCCAGGCAGCCGGCGACGCAGGCGTGCAGCCCGCAACAGGATGTCCGCCAGGAAGACGCTCTGGAACAGCAACAGATCGATGCGCCAGAAGTCGTCGGTGGGACGGCCGTTCTCGTCGATCGATCGCCAGTAGTTGGTGGCCACCAGTGGCAACACCTGTTGCTGCCAGAAGCGCCGCTCCTCGCTCCAGGACTGGCGCTTCAGCCACTCGTCACCGAGAAGCTTTTCAGCCGATTGCTTGGCTGAATCCAGGTCGGCCCTCTCCCGCAGGCGGTTCTTGATTTTCTCCAGGGTTCCGGAGTTCCCCGAGGCCAGAAAAGGGTTGTCATCGATCATCGCCCTTGTCATCGCAACCTGCCGCTCCCGCAGGTCGCCAGCCGGGGAGCCCGCCAGCAGGGCACGATCCATCCGATCGAAGGCATCCAGGTAGGCCTGGGTCTCTCGGTGGGGCTCGATTCCCTTGACCGGGTCGTAGAGCGGGGTGATATCGGGGAGAAAGCCGAGCCGCAGCACCAGTGGGGCCGAGGGCAGCGGATAGAGATTTCGCTGCAGCCAGAAGGTGCGCAGGGGCACGTAGCTGATGTCGAAGCAGACCCAGAGCAGGTTGAACGTGGCCCAGAGCGCCACGAACTGATCCCAGCGATGTCCAAGGCGGTTGCTGGCCACCGATGACCTCAGATGCCAGCGCGGCCGAACCATGGAGAACAGCGTCGATCGAACCAGGGTAGGCAGCAGAACTCCCCCGCTCCGGAGCCTTAAGGTGGCCGGCTCCAGCCGGCACACGACAGGCTGAAGACCGCTTCCCCAGCAGGAGACCATTGAGCGCCGAGGACTCCCCTTCACCCACGACACCAGCGGGGACACCTGATTCCGACCAGGGCCACGCCGGGCAGCGCACCGAAAGTTCCTGGGCGTTCTGGCGCAGCGTGCTGCTCACCCTGGCGGTGGCTCTGGGGATTCGCCAGTTTCTGTTGGAGGCCCGCTTCATCCCGTCCGGATCGATGCTGCCCGGCCTGCAGATCCAGGACCGCCTGCTGGTGGAGAAGATCAGCTTCCGCAGCCGAGCCCCCAGGCGGGGGGAAATCGTTGTCTTCCACTCCCCCTTTCACTTCGATCCCGCCCTGCAGGCGAATCAGAGCTCCGGTCCGCTGAGCTGTCTGCTGGTGAACCTTCCCCTGATCGGCTCGATCCCCGGCCTGCAGCAGCCCGCCTGCGATGCCTACATCAAGCGGGTGGTGGCGATCCCCGGCGACCGGGTGGTGGTCAACCCGCGCGGCCAGGTGAGCATCAACGGCCAGGCAGTCAGCGAGCCCTACGTGAGCAACCTCTGCCCGATCGACAGCCAGGGCATCGGTCCCTGCCGCACCCTCGACACCGTGGTGCCCCCGGGGGCCGTGCTGGTCCTCGGAGACAACCGTGCCAACAGCTGGGACGGACGGTTCTGGCCCGGTGGTGCGTTCCTGCCGCAGAAGGAGATCATCGGTCGAGCCTTCTACCGGTTCTGGCCTCTCGGACGCACGGGCCCCCTGGGGGACCCCGATCCCCTCAGCGAGGCCCCAGCCAAAGCCGGGGCAGCAACCCCGTCGCCAGCACCCGCCCCCTGAGCCGCTGGCCCCCACAGGGCTGATTGGCCCCTTTGGAGGCATAGCCATCCGCGCCGGGAGTCCACTCCTGATCGGGATCGAACAGGATCCATCGCCTGGAGCCCACATCAAGCCTGGGCGCCTCCAGGTCGAGCACCCGCGCAGGTCCCCAGCACAGGGCCCGCCAGAGCTGTGCCGGGCTCCAGCCCCGATCGCGAACCAACTGCTGCCACAGCAGCGGTAAGACGTAGCGATGGCCAGCCAGACCAGGACGACGCTGGTCCAGAGGCAGAAGCTGTTCCTCTGGATCCAGCGGTTGATGGTTCACCGCTACTGCGCTGATCACTCCATCGGAGAGGGCCGCCACCAGGGCGCGGCGATCATCCGGTGTGCCGAGGGACGGCACCAGTCGCCATCCCTCGGCCACGGGATCGAGGCTGCCGCTGTCGGTCACCAGGTGCCACCAGCAGACCGTGGCCAACGGGGCGGGATCAGCAGCCCGCAGCAGCTTCACCCCGGCGGCGGTCGAGACGTTCGCCAGTCTCAGCCGTACCTGCGGCAGGGAGGCCGCCAGCGTCAGCAGGCTCTGCAATGGAATGATTTCACTCAGCGCCGGATCAAGGGGCCAGCCGGCCCGCAGAGCCTCGACCCCCTCGCGCACGAAGCCGCCCCGATCAAGACTGGCGTCACGCGGTGCCAGCAGAACCGGGCGGTCACCGCTTTCGCCGATACTCAGCCCTCGCTCCACCAGGGCCAGGGGGGGTAGATCTCCCTCCTCCGCCAGCCCGATCGCGCCGGCCGCAAGCAGATCGGCATGGGCGGAGAGATCCACTCCTCGGCCGGAGAGGCTGAACCCCCCCCAGAGCGGCAGCTCGAAGGGGGGCGGTGCAGCCAGGCGGAGGCACTCGGGACGATCACGCCAGTTGCGGGCTCTCGGCAGCAGTGCAACCGTGCCATAGCCAGCCGCTGCGGCTGAACGGATCAGGCTCGCGAGGGTTTCGGCGCGTCCGTCTTCAGGCTCCTCCAGAACGCTGTGGGGATCCACCAAGGCAGGGGCCAGCAGACAGGAGCCGCCGGGCCGTGGCGTCAGGCCCAGCGCCCTGGCCCCCTCCAGGGCGCTGGAGCCGATCGCCGAAATCACCCCGTCCTCGAGCAGCACATCGCTGCGTTCAAGCGGTTGATCAGACCCCTGCAGCAGCTGGATGTCCTGCAGCAGGAGTGTCGTCATCAGAGAGCGCCTGCGGCGGTTCGGTCGATCACCCCCCCCAGGTGGGTGGTGAGGTTCAAGCAGGTGACCACCGGCAGCCTCCCGCTGCTGGCCTGAGGCGGCCAGTCGATCACGCTGACCCCGCCATTGCCCTGCTTGACCATCCAGATGTCGGCAGGGGAGAGGCCCAGCAGAGCGCAGAGGATCGTCTTGTTGACGGCATCGTGGGCCACCACAAGGGCGGTCTCCTCAGCCTCCAGGCCCTCGACGATGGCTCTCCAGCAGGCCAGCGCGCGATCCCAGACCTGCTGAAGGTTCTCGCCATCGGGCATCTGCACGGTGTGGGGCGCCTGCTTCCACTGCAGCAGAAGCTCCCCCCACTGCTCGGTGATCTCCTGCTCCAGGCGACCCTCCCACTGGCCGTGGCCGATCTCCACCAGGCCCTCCTGGCTGCTGAGGGGCACCTCGGGGTGGGCGGTGAGGATCGCTTCGGCGGTCTGCCGTGGTCTTGCCATCGAGCTGGTGAAGGCCCGCTGGATCGGCACGTCCCTGAGGAACTCGGCCGCTGAGCTGGCCTGGGCCTGGCCATGGGCGTTGAGGGGGATATCGATCTGCCCCTGGAAGCGGCCCTGGCGGTTCCAGTCGGTTTCGCCGTGGCGCACCAGCAGCAGGCGCGCGCCTGCTCCTTTCGGCGGCAGGCCATGACCGAGGTGCGCTGTGACATTGAGCGATTCGATCTGCACCTGAAGGCCAGCATCGGGGTGGGGCAGCAGGTTGAACACCGAGAGCGACGCGTTGTCGAGCCGGAGGCCCTGAAACCGGCTGGCGGGCAGCCCCAGCAATTGCAGCACCAGGCAGCGCAGGATGGCGCTGTGGGCCACCACCAGCACGGTGGCTGAGGTCAGCTGGTCGGAGGCCTGAAGATGCTTGCGTTCCAGGCGATCCAGCCAGCGGCGGGCCTGGTCCATCAGCTCCGGGATCGGCCTGAACCGGGTGCCGTCGGGACGCTCCAGCTCCAGGCATTCGGGAGCCTCCCTCCAGAGGCGGTAGGCGTCGGGAAAGCGCTCCTCCACCTCCACCCCCCGAAGGCCACACCAGGGGGAGAGATCCACCTCCAGCAGGTCGTCATCGAGCGTGGCGGTGAGTCCGCCCCCCTGGGCCCCCAGCAGATGGGCGGCGGTGGCGGTGGCGCGGCTGAGCGGTGAGCTGTAGGCCGCATCGATCCGGAGGTCCGCCAGTGCCGTGCCGGTGAGGCGTGCCTGTTGGGTCCCCTCCTCGGTGAGGTGGGAGAGATCGTCCCGGCCCTGGATGCGGCGTTCACTGTTGAAACTGCTGAGTCCATGACGGACGAGCAGAAGCCGAAGGGGCACGGGGTCTGGAGCCGGAAGCGCCGCCATCGTATTGGGAGGGAACCCTGGTCGTCCCATGGCGGGACTCCGGCTCGGGGGAGAATCGGGCGATCGGGAGGAGTCGGGGTGGCAGCAGCAGGGCGTGGGCGGGCTGGGTCCCTGAAGGTGGGCCTGGCGATGGTCAGCCTTGTGCTGAGCCTGCTGCTCTGGCTCAATGGGCTCCTGGAGAGTCTGGATCGTCCCTCCGTGGGCAACGACCTGACCCGGCGGCAACTGGAGCTGAGTGCATTGGCGGCCCCTGCGGTGCCTCCGTCGCTCAGGCCGATCCTGGTGGGCGAGGATCCGGAAGCTCTCCTGCTGGCCGAACTGATTCGCCAGGCCGAGAGCGGTGACGACAGCACGGCCGCGTCCGAGGCCTCCAAGGCCGCAGGGGAGCAGGAAGCCCGGCTAACCCAGTTGGAGCGAGCGCTTCTGCATCTGCGTCAGGGCCAGGTGGCGGCTGCCCGTCCACTGCTGCTGAAACTGCAACAACAGGCCCCAGCTGAGGATCAGGCCTTGATCGAGCAGCTGTTGCGGCTGCCCCAGCCCGAAGGTGCGCCCAGTGGTTCCGTGCAGTCGGTGGCTGAGGACCCTCTGCTGAGCCGGCTCGGCTGTCAGGTGCTGGGGGGCGGCAGCAACTGCTCCGAGCCGGACGCCGAGCGGCGGGCCCTTCTTCAGCTGATTGGAATCTCTCTGCTGCCCGCCCTTGCGCTGCTGGCGGGGGTGGCGCTGCTGTTGCGGGAGATCTGGTTGCGCTGGCGCGGCAAGCAGGCGCCCCTGCCCCAGTTGCTCGGTCCTGACCTGGGGGTGATCGATGTGGTGCTGCTGATCGCCGGAGGGTTCGTCCTGCTCGGGGAAGTGCTCACCCCGGTGCTGCTGGCGCCCCTTCTGGGCTCCGCCCTGACGGCCCTGGCGGTCAAACCTCCCCTGGCCGATGGAATCACGGTGCTGACGATGTACCTCGGCCTGATGACCGCACCGTTGTTGATCCTCGCTCTGCTGCTGCGGGGCCGGGGGGCGGCTCCAGCCGAGGGCTGGCTGCAGTTCCGCTGGCGGCCGGTGGCGTCGGGCCTGCGCAAAGCCTTGAAGTACCTGCTGATCGTGCTCCCCCTGGTGAGCCTGGTGGGCTGGCTGCAGCAGCTCCTGTGGAGTGATGCCGGTGGCAGCAATCCTCTGCTGGAGCTTGTGCTGCGCAGCGACAGCGGCCTCACCCTGGCCTGCTTCGGATTCACGGCGATCGTGCTGGCACCTCTGTTCGAGGAAACAATCTTCCGTGGGGTGCTGCTGCCGGTGGTGGGGCGGGAGTCGGGGCCCCTGCAGGCGGTGTTGATCAGCAGCACGGTTTTCGGCATCGCCCACCTCAGCCTCGGGGAATTCCCCGCCCTGTTCACCCTGGGGCTTGGACTGGGCTGGCTGCGCCTGAGCAGTGGTCGCCTGAGCGCGTGTGTGGGTCTGCATGCCCTCTGGAACGCACTCACCTTCACCAACCTGCTCCTGCTGGCCCGCTGATCGATGGCTTGCTGCCCCTTGCGCCCCATGGTTCACTTGCGAAGATTCGTCAGGTTCCGGTGGTCGCCGTTCCGTCGCCCCAGCCCTTCTTCAGGACCCGCCGTTCGCTCGAGCTGATCCAGGGCTCCTTCTCTGCCCGTCGCATGGTGCGTCAGGCCCCCTGGCTGGCGGGGCTGCACAGGGTTTCCGATGGTCTGCTGGTGGCGCTCGGAGTGTCGATGGTCGGGCTCACCGCGCTCACGCTTCACTGGCAGGGGCAATGGACCCGCAGCTTCGAGCTGCTGGAGTCGACCCAGGTCCTGGAGCACCGCCTCCTGGAATCCACAGCCGTGCTGGAGCAGCACCATCTGGCCATGGCCCGCCGCCCCGGCCTGCTTGTGCCCACCAGCCTTCAGCGCCTGATTCACCTGCCCTCACCCAGCGCCCGAGCCATGGGAGCCCATCCCACGGCCACCCCTGCTCGGCCGTCCGCGCCTCCCTTCAGCATTCAGTCGCTCGATCCCCGGGGAATCAGCCTTGACCTGCGCAGCGTCAGTCTCGATCCCAAGACCGTCCAGGCCGGGTATTGAGGGTGGTGCGTCGCTCCGCCAAGGCCTCCTCTCCCATCCCTCTCCATGGGGACGGACAGATCCCCTCGCAGCTGGACTCTCAGCGCTCCGGCCGTCGCAGGGTGATCCAGCTTCAGCCGGTTCCTGCTGGGCGGCTTCTCACCGTCTATCTCACCCTCTGCCTGGCCTTGGTGGGTCTGGCCGGCCGAATGGCCTGGTTGCAGGTCAAGGAAGGCGATCGCCTTCAGCAGCGCGCCAGGGCGATCCAGACCCAGAAGACCAAGCCGATCGGCAAGCGCCGCCCGATCGTCGATCGTCGCGGGCGACTGGTCGCCCTTGATGAGGAACGGTTCACCCTCTGGGCCCATCCCCGCTACTTCAATTTCCCCGGGGATGATCCAAACCTGATCCGCACCAGCTCCGAGACCGCCGAGAAGCTGGCCGAGGTGCTGCAGGTGCCTGCGCCCGATCTGATGCGAACCATCGGCGGCCGCAAATCCGGGGTGAAGCTGATCACGGATCTCGATCCAGAAACCGCCCGCCGCCTTCGGGAGCTTGGAATCAGCGGGCTCGACCTTGAGCCCTATCCCCAGCGGATCTACCCCCAGGCTCAGCTGTTCGCCAATGTGGTTGGCTTCCTCAACCTGGAGCGGGTCGCTCAGGCTGGCCTGGAGCAGAGCCGCGACAAGGACCTGCGTCGCCAGGAAAGTGTTCGTCAGATGCGCCGAGGGGCGGATGGCACGCCCCTCCCCGATGGATTGCAGGCCGGAGTTCTCTACACCGACGATCTGCGCCTGCAGCTCACCCTCGACTCCCGCCTGCAGCAGGTGGCCCAGCAGGCCTTGGCCAAACAGCTGAAGCAGTGGAAGGCCAAGCGGGGATCCGCCATGGTGATGGATGTGCGCAATGGCGAGATGCTGGCGCTCACCTCGAGCCCCAGTTACGACCCGAACAACTTCTGGAAATTCTCCCCAGGACTGTTCCGGGAATGGTCGGTGCAGGATCTCTACGAGCCTGGCTCCACCTTCAAGCCGATCAACCTGGCGATCGCCCTGCAGGAGAAGGCCATCAAGCCCAACGGCACCGTCAATGACGTGGGGCAGCTCACGATCGGCGGCTGGCCGATCTTCAACCACGATCGGCGGGCCAACGGCATCCTCGATTTCGCCACCGTCCTTCAGGTCTCGAGCAACGTGGCCATGGTGCAGGCCATGCGGCTGCTGAAGCCCTCCACCTACTGGGAGTGGATGCGCCGCATCGGCATCGACACCATCCCCGACACCGACCTGCCCGGAGCCGTGGCCGGCGAGCTCAAGACCCGTGAGCAGTTCACCACCCAGCCGATCGAGCCCGCCACTGCCGCCTTCGGCCAGGGCTTCTCTCTCACGCCCCTGAAGCTTCTGCAACTGCACGCCATGCTGGCCAACGGCGGGAAGCTGGTGAGCCCCCACATCACCCGTGGTCTGCGCTCCGGCGACAGCCTGGCCCCAGCCCCTGCCGCCCGAGGTCTGCCGTTGATGGAACCAGCCGTCACCAAGCAGGTGATGGCCTGGCTGGAAACCGTGGTGGAGAAGGGCAGCGGCAAGGGCGTTCAGGTCGACGGGTACCGCATCGGCGGCAAGACAGGCACCGCCCAGAAGGCCCGCAATGGGGTCTACATTCCGGGCGCACGAATCACCAGTTTCGTGGCCCATCTGCCGATCGACGATCCCCGCTACGTGTTGCTGGTGGTGGTGGACGAACCCCAGGGGGGCAACGCCTATGGCTCCACGGTGGCTGTTCCGGCGGCCAAGGAGATCATCGAAGCCCTGCTCGTGCTCGAGAAAGTGCCACCCAGCAGCGGCAAGCCAAAAGCTGCTGAGCCAACGGTGCGGGGTTGAGGACTCACGGGCTGGGCACGGCTGTGCCTGGCTAGCCTCCAGCCCAGATGCTGATGCATGGAGACATGCCCAACCTGCTCGATCAACTCTCGGCCATGACGGTGGTCGTCGCCGACACCGGTGAACTCGAAGCGATCAAGCAGTTCACACCCCGCGACGCCACCACCAATCCTTCCCTGATCCTGGCGGCCGCCCAGATTCCGCTGTATCAGAGGTTGATCGATGAGTCCCTCAAGGCCTCCAGGCAGGTGATCGGTGCAGCGGCACCCGCAGAGGAGGTGGTGCTTGAAGCCCTCGATGAAATCTGCGTGACCTTCGGCAAGGAGATTCTCCAGATCGTGCCTGGGCGGGTCTCCACCGAGGTGGACGCCAGGCTCAGCTTCGACACCGAGGCCACCATCGAGAAGGCCCGCAAACTCATCGGTCTCTATGAGCAGGTCGGTATCGGCAAGGAGCGCGTGCTGATCAAGATCGCTTCCACCTGGGAGGGAATCAAGGCCGCTGAAGCGCTGGAGAAAGAGGGGATCCACTGCAATCTCACCCTGCTGTTCAGCTTCACCCAGGCCGTGGCCTGCGCCGAGGCCGGTGTCACCCTGATCTCCCCATTCGTTGGTCGCATCCTTGATTGGTACAAGCATGACACCGGCCGCGAGCACTACCCAGGCCCTGAAGATCCCGGCGTGATCTCCGTCACCAAGATCTTCAACTACTACAAAACATACGGATATCGCACCGAAGTGATGGGGGCGAGCTTCCGAAACATCGAGGAGATCATCGAGCTGGCTGGTTGTGATCTGCTCACGATTTCACCCAAGCTTCTGGATCAGTTGCGCCGCACCGAAGCCCCTTTGCTGCGCAAGCTCGATCCAGGCAACCCGGCGGCCACCGAGGCGCAATTCAGCCTGGAGTTCAGCGACTTCAATGCCGCCATGGCCGCCGATCGCATGGCTACCGAAAAGCTCGATGAGGGCATCCGCGGCTTCAGCAAGGCCATCGAGACCCTCGAGGCCCAGCTGGCCCATCGGCTGGCCGAGCTGGAAGGCGAGGCCGCCTTTGCCCATGCCGCCCAGGAAATCTTCCTGCTCAACGACATGGATGGCGATGGCTGCATCACCCGCGAGGAATGGCTGGGCAGCGATGCTGTCTTCGACGCCCTCGACACCGATCACGACGGCAGGCTGGTCCCCGAAGACGTCCGCGGCGGCCTTGGTGCGCCCCTGGCCCTCTCCGCCGTCGGCGCCTGAGCTGCAGACTGGCTGCACAACCGAGGCCAGAATCCGTGAATGCCCTCGACACCCTGCGTTCCCTCGCCAGCCAGGGAGAGGTGCGCGAATATGAAGTCGGCGATCTGATCTTCAGGGCCGGCGAATCAGGCGATTGCATGTTCGGCCTGCTGCAGGGCAGCGTCCAGCTGAGCTGGAACGGTGACGCCGGCCACGAGGAGATCAGGGAGGGTGATGTCTTCGGTGCCGGTGCCCTGGTCACCCCAGACCACCGCCGTTACGGCAATGCCAGGGCCATCACACCCTGCAGGATCCTGGTGATGAACCGGGAGAAATTCCTCTTTGCCGTTCAGGAATCACCGATGTTCGCGATTGAACTGCTCAGCTCGATCGATCAACGTCTGCGGCAGCTCAAGGATTGCCTGCGTTAACCCTGACCACGGCTGAACATCAGGCGGCGGATCACCCGCTGGGCGATGTCGCCATAGCCCATTTCTCCGGAAAGGATCTGGGCGATGCGTCGGGGTGCCGTAGGGCGTTTCACCCCCAGTTGATACCCCACCCTGGGCAGCCTGTAGAACACCTGGGCAATGCGTCGGCCCCAGGCCATCGACTGCCCCCATTCCGTTCGCAGACTGTCGCTGTAGCCCGCCAAAGCCTTGGTCTCACCGCCCAGCCAGCGGTCGAGGGCCTCAGCGGCCCTGGTGCCGCTGAGCAGAGCGGGGCGCAGTCCCTCCGCCAGGAAAGGGTCCACCAGCGAGGCCGCATCCCCCACCACCACGGCCCCGGCCTCATGGTGCAGCCGGTGATGGCCATCCCAGACCCGCAAGGGGCAGACCTGTCGCTCACCACTGCCCGGAGGGAGCCCGAAACTGGGCAGCAGGCGCGCCAGCACGGCTTCGGCCTCCAGAGGCTCGCGGCCGATGAAGCTGCCCACACCGATGCTGAGCCCCCCCTTGCGGGGGAAGGCCCAGCTGAAGCCATGGCGGACCAGACCGAATTCGAAATGAGCCGTGTCGGGCTCGAGCACCTCACCCTCCACCTCCACCGACACGGCCGAGGCAAAGCGGGGCTGGGGTGATCCCAGGCCCAGGGGATGGGTGAACGCTGAGCTGGCCCCATCGGCAATCACCACGGCTCTGGCGCTGAGCTGGGAGCCCCGGACCGTGTGCACGCGCCAGTGATTGCCTTCCCGCGTGATCGCCTCCACGGCGGTGGCCTCGAGCAGATCGGCCCCGCAGGCCACAGCCTGCTCTGCCAGGAACTCATCCAGGCGTGAGCGGCGCACGATCCAGAAGGGCGCTTCCCCCGGCAGTTCCGCCATCACCGGATCCTCCAGGCACCAGGTGAAGCGCACCTTGGTGATCACCCGATCGACCGCCGGGGTGAGATCAAAGGGGAAGAGGCGCTGCACGGACGCCGCCATGCCGCCTCCACAGGGCTTGGGCCGGGGCAGGCGGCCAGCCTCCAGCAACCGAACCCTCCGGCCTCTGGCCGCCAGGTGATAGGCCGCAGCCGCCCCGGCCGCCCCGGCGCCCACCACGATCACATCGGTGTCGGTGGACGACTCCGCAGCGGCCACGCTCACACCTTGAGGATGTCGGCTTCCTTCTCCGCGAGACTCTTCTCCAGTTCGGCGACGAAGCGGTCGGTCAGTTTCTGGACCTTGTCCTGCTCGTCGCGGCTCTGATCCTCGGAGAGCTCACCCTCCTTCTCCAGCTTCTTGACCTTGTCGATCGCGTCGCGGCGGATGTTGCGCAAGCCCACTTTGCCGTCTTCGGCATAGCGGGCGGCCAGTTTGCAGAACTCCTTGCGACGGTCGGCGGTGAGCGGGGGAATGTTGATGCGGATCAGGCGTCCGTCGTTGTTGGGTGTCAGGCCGAGATCACTCATGGCGATGGCCTTCTCGATCGCCGGCATGGCGGCGGTGTCGAAGGGCTGGATCTGGATCGTCTGGGAATCGGGGGTGGAGAGGCTGGCCACCGACCGCAGCGGGGTCTCGGTGCCGTAGTACTCGATGGTGATCTTGTCGAGCAGGGAAGGGTTGGCCCGACCGGTGCGGATGGTGTTGAAGGTGCGCTGGGTGGCTTCCAGCGACTTGCGCATGCTGGCTTCGAGGTCCATGGGTGCTATCAAGAGACTCCGGCTTCAGCCGGCGGGAAGAATGCGGGTGCCGATCGGCTCGCCGTCGATGGCGCGGCCGATGTTGCCGGGCCCGAACAGGTCGAAGACCACGATCGGGATGGCGTTGTCCTTGCAGAGGGCGATGGCGGTGCTGTCCATGACGGCCAGCTCACCGCTGAGCACATCCTGGAAGGTGAGCTGGTCGTAACGAACGGCGTCGGCGTGGTGGGCCGGGTCCTTGTCGTAGACACCATCCACCTTGGTGGCCTTGAGCACCACGTCGGCGTTGATCTCGGCGGCCCGCAGGGCTGCCGTGGTGTCGGTGGTGAAAAAGGGATTGCCGCAGCCGGCCCCGAACACCACCACCCGTCCCTTCTCCAGATGGCGAATGGCGCGGCGACGGATGTAGGGCTCAGCGATTTCCTGCATGGCGATGGCGGTCTGCACGCGGGTGGGGACTCCCTCCCGCTCCAGGGCGTCCTGCAGGGTGATGGCGTTCATCACCGTGGCCAGCATGCCCACGTAGTCGGCGGTGGCACGGTCCATGCCTGCCGAGGAACCCTTCAGACCCCGGAAGATGTTGCCGCCGCCCACCACGATGGCCAGTTGCTTGCCTGCGGTGACCACTGCCGAGACATCGGCGGCGATGGCCTGGACGATGGCGGGATCGATGCCGTAGCCCTGCTCGCCCATCAGCGCTTCACCGCTGAGTTTGAGCAGAACGCGCTGGTAAGCCATCGGAATTCAGCGCACGCGGACCACAGTCGCCGGAACAGTAGCAAGCTCGGCCGCGAGCACTGAATCCCAGTTGCCAGGCTCAGAACTCGATGCCCGCCTGGGCTTTGACACCCTGCTCGCGAAAGGGATGGCGCACCAGCCGCATCTCGGTGACGAGATCGGCGCGGTCCACCAGCCCCTGGGGTGCCCCCCGGCCCGTCAGGGCCACATGGGTGAAGGGAGGGCGACGGTCGAGGCCCTCGAGCACCTGATCCAGCTCCAGGTAGCCCAGCTTCAGGGCCACATTCACCTCATCGAGCACCACCAACCTGCGCTCGGGCTCCGCGAGATACCCCATCGACCGCTGCCAGGCCTGCTGAACCAGCGCCCGATCCCGCTCCCGGTCCTGGGTCTCCCAGGTGAAGCCCTCGCCGAGGGCATGCCAGGCCAGGTCGTCGCCGAACCGCTGCAGGGCCCGGGCTTCTCCCGGCTGCCATCCGCCCTTGATGAACTGCACCACCGCCACGCTCTCGCCGTGCCCAAGCGTGCGCAGCACCAGGCCCAGGGCCGCGGTGGTCTTGCCCTTGCCGTCACCGGTGAACACCAGCACCAGGCCCTTCTCGAGGCTGCGCTCCCCCACCCGTTGCTGCTGCACCTCCCGGCGGCGCTCCATCCGTCGGCGGTAGGCCTCAGCGTCGCGCTCGGGAGCAAGGTCACCGCCGGGGCCGAGCTCCGCAGCCACCTGATCGAGTTGATCGGACATGGGCGCTGAGCTCGAGAACCGATGGTCACTCTGGCGTGCTGGCCCGCTCAGGGGGTCGGCCGAAGCCTGGCGAGGGCGGCATCCACGGCTTGCTGCTGGTCACGCCGCGTGATCCAGTGGTGGTAGGTGCGGGTGTGAATCGCCACCGAGTGGCCCATCATCCGCGCCGCCACCGTGTCGGGCAGGCCGATGTGGATCGTGCGCACGGCCCAGGCATGACGCAGGTCGTAGGGGGTGCAGGGCAGGTCGTAGCGACGGAACTGTTCCGCCACCCGTCGCCCCACCTGCTGAAGGGTGGTGCGCCTGAGATCGGTGCAGACGGCGGGAAGCAGTTCGCTGCGCTCCCCGAGCGGGGCCAGCTCGAAGCGATCCACCCACTCCGGCTGAAAGGGCCAGACCTGGTGCTCCCCCGTCTTCGTGGTGGGAAGCACCCGGATCACGCGATCCCCCCCCGGGGCCAGGGCTGATAGATCAGCGAAGAACACCTCGTGATTGCGCAGTCCGTAGGTGGCCATCAGGCCGTAAACCATGCGCCAGCGTGGGTTGGGAATGCGCTCCACCCACTCCAGCAGCTGGGCATCGCTGGGCAGGCGCCGGTACTGGGCCTGGTGCAGGCCGTAGCCGGAAGCTCGCTGGCACCAATCCTCCGGCAGGGGAAGCTCCAGCTGCCTGGCCAGGGCCGCCAGAGCGGTGCCGCACTGCTGACGGCTGCGGCTGGCGGGGGGATAGGCCTCCAGCACCTGCACCAGCAGAGCGCTGGTCAGGGGTTCCCCCTGCTCCAGCAGGACACGGAGCCTGCGCACATAGGGCTGATAGGCCGCGGTCCAGGTGGTGCGGCTGCCGGCGGGATTGCGGCGGCGGCGAGGGTCGGCGAAGAAAGCCCCTTCAAAGGCCTTGAGCCGCTCCAGCCCCGAGGTCGATGCTTGGGAGCGACCCCAGTCGCTCCAGTCAAAACGCTTTTGGCGCAGGGCCTGGCTCACCCGTTTCAACTCACGGCGGGCCTGGATAAGCCCGCTGGAGGTGGCCTCAAGGCCCAGGCTCAGGCGCTGCACCCGCTGGGGACCGCCCCGTGGGCAGGGAAGGGGTCCGCGCAGGGCCAGGCGCCCACCCCGCCGCTCCAGCCGCAGGGCGAGGCCACTGGCCGCCAGGCGGTCGTTCTCCTGGCGCAGCTCGGTGTCGATCGCGGCGATGGTGGGAGTCAGAGCGGTTCCGGACTGGGGCGGGGTGGCAACGTTGGCTTGGCCTCCGCCGCAGCGAAGAGTCGGCCGACCTTATCGATCGCCGCCTGCTGCCGCCAGGGGGCAGCAGCAGGGTTACGCTCTGAGCCAATCGGCGGAACACTTCGGGTATGGCCAGGGTCGGCGTTTTGTTGCTGAACCTCGGCGGGCCTGAGCGCATCGAAGATGTTGGGCCTTTTCTCTACAACCTGTTCGCTGATCCGGAGATCATCCGGCTGCCGACCCCGTTGCTGCAGAAGCCTCTGGCCTGGTTGATCAGCACCCTGCGCAGCAGCAAGTCCAAGGAGGCGTACCGCGCCATCGGCGGCGGCTCACCCCTGCGCCGCATCACCGAGCAGCAGGCTCGCGAGCTGCAGAGTGAACTGCGCCAGCGGGGGGTCCAGGCCACCACCTACGTGGCGATGCGCTACTGGCATCCCTTCACGGAATCAGCCGTGGGTGACATCAAGGCGGATGGCGTCGATGAGGTGGTGGTGCTGCCGCTTTATCCCCATTTCTCGATCAGCACCAGCGGTTCGAGTTTCCGGGAGCTGCAACGCCTGCGCCAGGCCGATCCTTCCTTCAGCAGGTTGCCCATCCGCTGCATCCGCAGCTGGTATGACCATCCGGGTTATGTGCTGGCCATGGCGGAGCTGATCGCCGCTGGCGTGCGCAGCTGCGAGGATCCCGGCTCCGCCCATGTCTTCTTCAGCGCCCATGGGGTGCCGAAGAGCTATGTGGAGGAAGCCGGTGATCCCTATCAGCAGGAGATCGAAGCCTGCTCCAGGCTGGTGATGGGCAAGTTGGAAGACCTGCTCGGCCATGACAACCCCTACACCCTGGCGTACCAGAGCCGGGTAGGCCCGGTGGAATGGCTCAAGCCCTACACCGACGAAGCCTTGGTGCGGCTCGGGGAGGAGGGTGTGAAGGAGTTGGTCGTGGTGCCGATCAGTTTCGTGAGTGAGCACATCGAAACCCTCGAGGAAATCGACATCGAGTACCGGGAGATCGCCACGGAAGCTGGAATCAGCAACTTCGTGCGCGTCCCCGCGCTTGACACCTACCCCACCTTCATCAAGGGACTGGCCGACCTGGTGCAGCAGGCCCAGGCCGGACCCGAGGTGAATCTCGACCAGGCCGCCGCCCTGCCCACCCAGGTCAAGCTCTATCCCCAGGACAAATGGGCCTGGGGCTGGAACAACAGTTCCGAAGTCTGGAACGGTCGGTTGGCCATGCTCGGCTTCTCGGCCTTCCTCCTGGAGCTGTTGAGTGGACGCGGACCGCTCCATGCCCTCGGCCTGCTCTAGACGATGCGGCGTCGCCGCTGGACTTCTGGGGCTGCAGCTGAGCCTGGCGCAGCTCCCTCCTGCCCGCTCGGAGCTTCGCTGGGCCCGAGGTGTGTTCCCGATCGTGCACTTTGCCGGCTTCACCAGCCATTTCGGCCGCCGCACGGGCCCGGGCGGTGGTGCGGAACTGCACTCCGGCCTCGACATCGCCGCACCCCTGGGTTCCCCGATCCGCAACTGGTGGACCGGTGTGGTGTCCGATGTCTTCCGCGACGGCGGTTGCGGGGTGGGGGTGGAGATCCGCTCAGGCCCCTATGAGCATGTGTATTGCCACCTGGCGGGAGAGGTGCGAGCTGGCGCCTACGCCAGTGGACCGGTGCTGCTGCGGCCTGGTCAGGCGGTGAGAGCAGGCCAGCTGATCGGCCACGTGGGCCTGAGCGGACGCACCACGGGCCCCCACCTTCACTGGGGGATCCGCTACCGGGGGACCTGGCTCGATCCAGGGCTGATCCTGAGGGCCATGGTGCGTGGCCGACGGCTGCAGCCACGGTCCTCGCAACAGTTCTCCCATCACCGGAAGTGAGCTCCTACGCTGACGGTCTTCCGTTGCGTGTGTTGCCCGCCACCGTGACCCCCGTGACATCCACCGCAGCCAGTCCAGCAGCCAGCCCGGCCACCGGTGCGGACAGCCCCCTGATCCAGGCCGAGGCATCAGCCCAGCAGGTTCCCGGACGTCTGTCTGGGGCCGATGCCCTGATGGACGCCCTCCATCGCCATGGGGTCACCGATGTTTTCGGTTACCCGGGGGGGGCGATCCTGCCGATCTACGACGCCCTGCACAAGGCCGAGAGCCGGGGCTGGCTGAAGCATGTGCTGGTGCGTCATGAGCAGGGTGGCAGCCACGCTGCCGACGCCTACGCCCGCGCCACCGGCCGGGTGGGGGTGTGCTTCGGCACCTCCGGTCCCGGCGCCACGAATCTGGTCACCGGCATCGCCACGGCCCAGATGGATTCGGTGCCGATGGTTGTGATCACTGGGCAGGTGCCCCGGGCCGCCATCGGCACCGACGCCTTCCAGGAAACCGACATCTTCGGCATCACCCTGCCGATCGTGAAGCATTCCTGGGTGGTGCGCGACCCCGCCGACATCGGCCGGATCGTGGCCGAGGCCTTTCTGATCGCCTCCACGGGGCGTCCCGGTCCGGTGCTGATCGATGTGCCCAAAGACGTGGGGCTCGAAGAATTCGACTACACCCCCGTGGAGCCGGGCACGGCCATCCCTGCCGGATATCGGCTGCCGGAGGGTCCCGCCCCTGAATCGATCGCCCGGGCGATCGAACTGATCCGTCAGTCACGACGTCCGCTTCTCTATGTGGGTGGAGGCGCCATCAGTTCCGGAGCCCACGCCTCCCTGATCGCCCTGGCCGAGCGCTTCCAGCTGCCGGTCACCACCACCTTGATGGGCAAGGGGGCCTTCGATGAACGCCATCCCCTGGCGGTGGGAATGCTGGGGATGCATGGCACGGCCTACGCCAACTTCGCCGTCACCGAGTGTGATCTGCTGATCGCGGCCGGAGCCCGCTTCGACGATCGGGTCACCGGACGCCTCGACAGCTTCGCCCCCCGCGCCCAGGTGATCCACATCGATATCGATGCGGCTGAGGTGGGCAAGAACCGCTTGCCGGAGGTGCCGATCGTCTCGGATGTCCGCCTGGCCCTCGAGGCCCTGCTGAGCGCCTCAGAGGGCGAGAGCGGCAATGGACGCACCGGTCCCTGGCTGGAGCGCATCGCCCGCTGGAAGCGCCACTACCCCTTGGTGATTCCCTCCCCGGAGGGCGCCATCGCCCCCCAGGAGGTGGTGCTCGCCCTCCGGGATCTGGCTCCCGATGCCTTCATCACCACTGACGTGGGTCAGCATCAGATGTGGGCCGCCCAGTATCTGAACAACCCACCGCGGCACTGGATCAGCAGCAGCGGCCTCGGCACCATGGGTTTCGGCATGCCGGCGGCCATGGGTGTGCAGGTGGCCTTCCCCGACGACCAGGTGATCTGCGTGGCCGGCGATGCCAGCATCCTGATGAACATTCAGGAACTGGGCACCCTCTCCCAGTACGACCTGCCCGTGAAGGTGGTGATCCTCAACAACGGTTGGCAGGGGATGGTGAGGCAGTGGCAGGAGAGTTTCTACGGCGAGCGCTATTCCGCCTCGGAGATGACCCGCGGCATGCCCGATTTCCCGCGGCTGGCCGAAGCCTTCGGCGTCAGGGGGGTGGGGATCAGCGAGCGTGCCGGTTTCCGCGATCAGCTGAATGAGGCCCTGGCCCATCCGGGCCCCGTCCTGATCGATGTGCGGGTGCGCCGCGATGAGAACTGTTATCCGATGGTGCCCCCCGGAGCCAGTAACGCCCAGATGGTGGGTCTTCCCACCCATCCGGAGCTGGCGATCGACACCACCCGTCAGTGCGGCTCCTGCGGCTTCAGTACCGAAAGCGCCCATCTGTTCTGTCCCAGCTGCGGCGCGAAGCTCTGAGCCCTCTCTCCCTCCTGCTCAGCCTCACCCTCGCCGTCGGCCTGCTGCTCAGTCCTTGGGCCTGCCCACCGGCGGCTGCAGCCGAAGTGTTGCAGGTGCGCAGTGGTGTGCTGTTGCAGGTGGGCGATCAGAACCGCAGCTACCCGGTGCAGCTCGGCTGCATCAGCGTGACCCCGGAGCACGCAGACGCCGCCGAAGCCTGGCTCCGCCAGGAGCTGCCCCGCCGCACCCGTGTGAATCTCCGCCCACTGGACTCCGCCGATGGGGTGCTGCTTGCCCGCGTTCAGGTGCTGCGAGAGGGGCTTGATCTGGGCTCAGGACTGATCGATGCCGGCCTGGCCGAGCCGCTGCCCGCGTTGATTCTTCCCAGCGGCTGCCCATCCGTTGACCCCAAGCCCCAGCCCCAGTCGCCATGAGCCTGAATCGCACCGCCAAGGGGATCGTGCTGGTGCCCAGCCTGTTGCTGGGGGGGGCGTTTCTCAGCGCCGCCATCTGGCAGGGGGAGTCCCCTGGGTCCAGCCGTCCCCTTGCCCTCGGCATCGGTGCGGTGCTGCTGGCCGGTGGGTTGCTCACTCAGCTGCTGCCGGATTCCGAGCCTGAGCGACCGTCGTCTGAAACACCCGGGCAGGACAACAGAGAGTCAACGTCGAGCTCTCACTGAGAGCCCGCAGCCGATGATGCCCCCTGTCCACGGGATTGCTGTTGCACCAAACGGAAGTACTCCGGCGTCGGGTAGAAGGCGTAGATGTCGTTCTTCTGCTTGACGATCTGATCCATCACTGCAGTGAGATCAGCGGCCTGAACCGTGAGTTTGCTGCGATCGGGAATCCCCGCCATCGCTTTCTGCAGCGAGGCGTAATCAAAGAAAAAGAGTCCCCGCTCGCCCTGCTCCATCTTGACGGTGATCAGAGGCTTGGTGAAGAACACCGGCACCGAGAGCCCCTCCTGGATCGACTTCTGATCGAGGCCCTGCTTGCCCAGCAGGCTGCGGGCCTGGCTGAGGTTGGATGAAGTGGGGATCACCGGAGAGAGCAGCTTGCGATCCTTCGACGACTTGTTGAGCTTCTGGACGAGTTCCAGGGCCACATTCATCGGCATCGGCAACACACCGGCCTTGACCGTGGGGTTGGCCTTCACAAACGCCGCCAGTTCCTGATTCGCCTTGGTTCGATCCAGATACAGGGGCAGCACCAAGGCCTTGTCCCGCTCCAGGGGCAGCGGGATTCCCTTGGCATCGGTGAGCAGGAAGACAGGGATCACCGCCAGCTTCTTCATGGCCTCCTGCTGGGGAATGGCCAGAGCCGGCATTGGCAGCAGACCTGGGAGGGTGATCCACCCGAAAGCGCAGCTTGCCAGCAGGCCGATCAGGCGGCCCCGGCGCGAAGGCCTCGGCTGTGGAGTTCGCCCTGGAGCGGAGAGGCTCTTCATGCGTCCCTCATTTTGGAACTCAAACCTAGGAACGAAGCTGCACGTAACCTCGCTGGGCTGGACGGTACAGGCCATGACCACTGGCGGGCTGGAAAGCGGGCCCCAACCTTCCCCACCACGCGGGGCTCGAACTCCCCTCTGGAGTGTCGGCTTCGGTCTTGCCGCTGTGCTGGTGGGGGTGCAGAGCCTGGCGGCCACCACCCCCCTTCCGCAGCAGGTGCTGATGCTGCTCCCCAGCGAAGGGTTGCTGGCGGGCGTTGGAGATGGTTTGCGGCGGGGGTACGGGCTGGCGATGGAGGAGACCCGCGCCTGCGGGGTGCAGCCACCCAGTCTTGGCCTGGGCTGGCTTCCACCGGAACAGGATCCCGAAGCTCTCCTGGCTGGCATTCCGATGCCTGAGTTGTTGATCGCACCGCCAGCCGTCAACCTGTTGCCCTTCGGTCGCCTGGCCCAGAGCCGGGGGGTGAACGTGCTGCTGCCGCTGCAACGGGGCTACTCGCTGCAACGACTGCCCAGCCAGGTGGGCGCTGACAGGCTCTGGCCGGTTCTGCCGTCCCGCAGCCTTGAGGCCGACCGGCTGGCCAGGGGCCTGCTGGAAGACAGCAAGGGAAAGGTGATGGTGATCCATGACGGTGGTGCTGAGCAGGCCGCCCTGGCTGATCGGTTCGTGGAGACGATCGAAGGTGGAGGCGGCTGGACTGTGGGTCCCACCAACGAACCCGAGGCGATCATCAATCCGGAGCCCGAGCTGATGGACCAGCTGCGCGATGACGTGGGCTGGTACACCCCCGCCTCCCTGGTGGTGATGACGACACCGGACAGTCCCCTGGCCCAGGCCGTGGCCGACCTTGACCTGCCGGAGAACCTGACCCTGGTCTGGCCGTTTCCAGTTCGCGAGCCGCTGCCGTTGGCCCAGCTGGGTGTGGACTCCCTCAGCCGCGGTCCGGGCTGGGATCGCTTCGAGCTGGTGTTCGAGCAACGGTATGGCTACCCCCCCGGCCTGGTGGAAGCCGCCGGGTTTGATACCGGTCAACTGGTGGCTGTCTCCTCCCTTGCGGGGGAGAAGACCCGCTCCTGGTCACTTGACTGGCTGGATCCAAAGGCCAAGCCGCTCGATCTCTGCGACGCCCTCAAAGCCCGTCGTGCGGGTAAGCCGGTTGCCCTGAGGGGAGCAGCCAGCCGCCTTGACCTCACGCCGGGAACCCCCCCCGCCGGGGAATTGCGACTGACACCGCTGAAGGCGGACCCAGGCGCCAGCCGTACCTAGCCTGGGTCACTGCGCAACTCGATCGCCATGGGCTCCGATCCATTCCCGGCGGTGTCCACCGTGTCGAGACCACCGCTGCTGCGCCCCTTCGAGCAGGTGGGCATCGGTGCGATCGCTGAGGTGGGAGGCAAGAACGCCTCCCTGGGGGAAATGATTCGCGAGCTCACCAGCCAGGGGGTGAGGGTGCCAGGCGGCTTTGCCACCACCGCGGCCGCCTACCGCCTGTTTCTCCAGTACAACGGCCTGGAGGATCCCCTGCGCTCCATCCTCGCCGAACTCGACAGCGGCGACATCACGGCTCTCCAGAAGGCCGGCCAGGATGCCCGGGATCTGATCCTGGGGGCCTCCCTGCCGTCGGAGCTCGCCGATGCCGTGGCGGCGGCCTATGTCGAGCTGGGAGCAGGACCTGTGGCGGTTCGCTCCAGTGCCACCGCGGAGGATCTGCCTGATGCCAGTTTCGCCGGCCAGCAGGAGACCTACCTGAACGTGCGGGGAGAGGAGGATCTGCTGGCCGCCTGCCGGCGCTGCTACGCCTCCCTGTTCACCGATCGGGCCATTTCCTACCGCCAGATCAACGGCTTCGATCACCTGGAGGTGGCTCTCTCGATCGGGGTGCAGCGGATGGTGCGCTCCGACCTGGGCTCCGCCGGCGTGATGTTCACGCTCGACACCGAAACCGGCTTCCGCAACGCCGTGCTGCTCAACGCGGCCTACGGCCTGGGCGAGAACGTGGTTCAGGGCTCCGTCAACCCCGACGAGATCCTCCTGTTCAAGCCCACCCTCCGTCAGGGCTATGCGGCGATCGTCAGCAAACGCCTGGGCAGCAAGGCCATACGCATGGTGTACGACAAGGGGGGAACGGTGCGCAACGAGCCTGTGCAGGAGCCGGAGCGTGGTCGTTACGCCATCAGCGATGAGGAGGCCCTCACCCTGGCACGCTGGGCCTGTCTGATCGAGGACCACTACAGCGCCCGCCAGGGGACGTCCACACCGATGGACATCGAGTGGGCCCGGGATGGGGAGAGCGGAGAACTGTTCATCCTGCAGGCCCGTCCTGAAACTGTCGAATCCAGGCGGTCCGGCTCCGTGCTCTGCCGCTGGCATCTCAAGCCCCATCAGGCGGAGCTGATCACCCACGGACGCGCCATCGGAGCCTCGATCAGCACGGGCCGCGCCCGGGTGATCCTCAACCCCAGTGGCATCGACCGCTTCGAAGTGGGCGATCTGCTGGTGACCGAGCGCACTGATCCCGACTGGGAACCGATCCTGAAGAAGGCCAGGGGGGTGATCACCAACCAGGGCGGACGCACCTGCCACGCCGCGATCATCGCCAGGGAAATGGGCATCACCGCGGTGGTGGGATGTGGCAATGCCACCGAGCTCATCCACGACGGCGAGCCGATCACGATCAGCTGCGCGGAGGGGGAGGACGGCATGGTCTATCGGGGTCTGCTCCGCTACGAGATGGAGGAGCAGAAGCTGGAGCACCTGCCCAGCACCCGCACCCGCATCCTGATCAACGTGGGCAATCCGGAGAAGGCCTTCCGCTTCGCGGCCATCCCTTGCGACGGCGTCGGTCTGGCCCGGCTGGAATTCATCATCGCCAACCACATCCGGGTGCATCCCATGGCCCTGCTTCAGCCGGAGCGGGTGAGCGACCCCGCCGAGCGCGAGGCCATCGCCAGCCTCACCGCCGGCTACGACGACCCCGCCGAGTACTACGTGGACCGGCTCGCCCAGGGCATGGCGCGGATCGCAGCGGCGTTCCATCCCAAACCCGTGGTGTTGCGCTTCTCCGATTTCAAGAGCAACGAGTACGCCCGCCTGCTCGGTGGCCAGGCCTTCGAGCCCGAGGAGGCCAATCCGATGATCGGCTGGAGGGGAGCGGCCCGCTACACCTCTCCGGGGTTCCGTGCGGCCTTCGGGCTGGAATGTCGTGCCCTGCTCAGGGTTCGCTGCCAGATGGGCCTGCGCAACACCATCCCGATGGTGCCGTTCTGTCGCACCCCTGAGGAAGGGGCAAGGGTGCTCGAGGAGATGGCCCGCCACGGACTGGTGCGTGGTGAGGAAGATCTCAAGGTGTATGTGATGTGCGAGCTGCCCAGCAACGTGATCGGGGCTGAAGCCTTTTCGCGGTATTTCGATGGATTCTCGATCGGCTCCAACGACCTCACCCAGCTCACCCTCGGCATCGACCGCGACTCCTCCCTGGTGGCGGACCTGTTCGATGAACGTCATCCGATCGTCAAAGAGATGATTCACCTCGCCATCGGCACCGCCCACCGCTGCGGCCGGCCGATCGGCCTCTGCGGCCAGGCCCCCAGCGACTACCCCGAATTCGCCCGCTTTCTCGTGAAGGAAGGCATCGATTCGATCAGCCTCAATCCCGATGCGCTGATCGCCACCCGGCTGGCGATCGCCGCGATCGAGACCGAACTGGCAGCCGCCGGCTGAAAAACCAGCAGGTTGGAGTCGGCCGGGTGGCGGGGTCGATAGCGTCACCTCCCGTCGCGCTGCTCCATGTCAGGCCCGACGTCCCGACCGTGGGACGAGAACCCCCTGGACCCGCCGTATCACGCCCTCGAATGCGCTGCGCTGGTGACCCGGCTTGGCAGCGACCCCGAGCGTGGTCTGAGCGACGAGGAAGCGGCCCGTCGCCTCTCCCGCCTGGGTCCCAACCAGCTCACGGAGCTGCCGGGGCGGCCGGGCTGGCTCCGCTTCCTCGATCAGTTCCACAATCCCCTGCTCTACACGCTCCTGATCACGGGCCTGATCAAGCTCTGGATCGATTCCCTCGGTGAAGCGCTGGTGATCTGGAGCGTGACGCTGATCAATGCGGTGATCGGCTTCGTGCAGGAAGATCGGGCCGAGTCCTCGATCGCGGCACTGGCCCGGTCGGTGCGTACGGAGGTGGATGTGGTGCGAGGCGGAAGGGAGCTGCGTCTGCCCTCCGAGCAGCTGGTGATCGGCGATCTGGTGAGGCTGAGCCCTGGCGCCAGGGTGCCCGCAGACCTGCGCCTGCTCCAGGTGCGTGAACTGCGGCTCGACGAATCGGCGCTCACTGGCGAATCACTGCCGGTGACGAAATCGTGCCAGGCGGTTCCGGTGGATGCCGCCGTGGGGGATCGCCGAGGCATGGCCCATGCCGGCAGCTTCGTCACCGCCGGCCAGGCCACGGGGCTGGTGGTGGCCTGCGCCGGCGCCACCGAAGTGGGACAGATCTCCACGGTGCTGCGCCAGCGCCAGAGCCTGAGCACTCCGCTCACCCGCAAATTTCAGCGTTTCAGCCAGACCCTGCTGAAGGTGATCCTGGTGCTGGCGGCCTTCACCTTCGCCGTCGGTCTGATCCGGCAACGGGGTTCCGCCGAGATGTTCGACGGCGCTGTGGCCCTGGCTGTGGGGGCGATCCCCGAGGAGCTGCCGGCGATCGTGACCGTCACCCTGGCGATCGGAGTCAAGCGCATGGCCCTGCGCAACGCGATCATCCGCAAGCTGCCGGCGGTGGAAGCCCTTGGCAGCACCACCGTGATCTGCTCCGACAAGACCGGCACCCTCACCCAGAACAGGATGCTGGTGCAGGAGATCTACGCCGGAGGAGACCTTCGCAGTCTCGAGAGCCTCTGGGGGGAGGATCCCCTGGGGAAGAACCGGGCCATGGGTGAAACCCTGCTGGCGGGGTTGCTCTGCAATGACGCCCGCCACAGCGAGGAGGACGGGCTGGTGGGGGACCCCACGGAAACGGCCCTGCTGGTGGCGGCCCGCTCGGCGGGCCTGGATCATGAGCGCAGCCTGCATGAGCACCCCCGGCGTGATGCGATTCCGTTCGAGTCCGAACGGCAGTACATGGCCACCCTGCACGGCAGTGCCCGCATCCTGGTGAAGGGCTCCCTGGAAGCCGTGCTGCCCCGTTGCCTCAGCCAGCTTGGCGCCAGCGGCGCGGAGGAGCCCCTCGATTGCGACGCCATCCAGCAAGCCGTGGCCGCCATGGCCAGCCGCGGGCAGCGGGTGCTGGCCTTTGCGGTGGGCTGCGCCCAGCCGGAGCAACCCAGCCTCGAGGAACACCATGTGGCCCGTGGTCTGCAGTTCGTGGGTCTGCAGGGCATGCTCGATCCGCCCCGGCCTGAGGCGGTGGCCGCGGTGGCGGCCTGCCGCGCGGCTGGAATCAGGGTGAAAATGATCACCGGCGACCACCTCGAAACGGCCCTGGCGATCGCCAGCCAGATCGGCCTTGGCCGCGGTGTCGGCCCCCTGGAAGGGCTCGATGGGCCGGCCCTTTCCCGCCTTGCCCCCGATCAGCTGGCCAGCAGCGTGGAGCGGCTGGATGTCTTCGCCCGCGTGGCCCCGGCCCAGAAACTCGAGCTGGTACGAGCGCTGCAGGCCAACGGCGAAATCGTGGCCATGACCGGCGATGGGGTCAATGACGCACCGGCCCTGAAGCAGGCTGACATCGGCATCGCCATGGGTCGAGGCGGCACTGAAGTGGCCCGTGAGGCCGCCGACATGCTGCTCACCGACGACAACTTCGCCACGATCGAGGCCGCCGTGGAGGAGGGACGTGCCGTTTACCTGAACCTGCGCAAATCGCTGGCCTTCGTGCTGCCGGTGAACGGGGCCGCCTCGATGACGATCCTGCTGGCGGCGCTGCTCGGTCTTGAATTGCCGGTCACGGCACTGCAGGTGCTCTGGCTGAACATGGTGAGCTCGCTCACGATGTCGGTGCCGCTGGCCTTCGAGCCCAGGTGCGAAGGCCTGATGCTCCAGCCGCCACGGCCTCCGCAGCAACCGCTGCTCACGGGCGGCCTGATCCGCCGGATTCTGCTGGTGTCGGCCTTCAACTGGGCCCTGATCTTCAGCCTCTTCGCCTGGGGCCGCCACAACGGACTGGATCTGGCAGGCGCCCGCACCATGGCGGTGCAGGGGCTGGTGCTGGCCCAGATGGTGTATCTGCTCAGCATCAGCCAGGTGAGCAAGGGGCTTCACCGCGCTGCTGAGCGGGGCTGGGGCCAGCTGACCCAGGCTCCGGTGCTGCTGCTGGGTCTGGCCCTGGCCCTGATGCTGCAGTGGGCCTTCAGCCAGCTGGGCTGGATGAACCAGCTGTTCGGAACCCAGGCCCTGAGCCTGAAGCAGTGGCTGATCTGCGCTCTGCCGATGCTGCCGATGATCCCTGTGGCCCTGGCGGGACAGCGGCTGGATCCCACCACCAAGCCGGCCGGCAGCGACATGCTGCCGGTGGAGCCCCGTGCCTGAGCCCAGCCTGGATCGTCCTCGACACCAGGAACGGGCTGAGTCAGGGCTGTGATCGGGACTGGAGCTGATCAACCACGCTTAACGGAGTCATAGGCAACGCAACTTCATTAGGCCACCACTTGAGCAGGAGAAACCCCTAGGGTTTTCGACTCTCCCTCAAACCGCACAACGCGATGACCGTCCCCTTCTTCGAGACGGCCTGGTTGATTCCGCTCTACCCCTTAATCAGCGGTTTGTTCTCCTTCCTCTGGTCCCCTGGTCTGATCAGCCAGAGTGGACCTCGGCCAGCCGGGTATCTCAACCTGGTGATGAACTTTCTTGCGTTCAGCCATGGCCTGCTGGCCTGGATCGGTTGCTCCGGCCGCAGCCTCAGCTTCACCTGGACCTGGCTCTCCACCGCCGGGCTCACCATCAATTTCGACGCCACGATTGATCGCAGCGTGTTGATCGCCATCACGATGATCTGTGGTGTCCATCTCCTGGCCCAGGTTTATGCGATCGGCTATCTGGAGATGGATTGGGGCTGGCCCCGCTTCTTCGGATCCTTGAATCTCTTCGAAGCCGGTCTCTGCGCCCTGGTGGTCACCGATTCGCTCTTCTTCTCCTATGTGGTGCTGGAGCTGCTCACCCTGGGTACCTACTTGATCGTCGGCACCTGGTACAACCAGTCGCTGGTGGTGAAAGGGGCCCGGGATGCCTTTCTCACCAAACGGGTGGGTGACCTGGTGCTGCTGGCCGGGGTGATCGCCCTGCTGCCGATGGCGGGCAGCTGGAACTTCAACGACCTGGCCCTCTGGGCCGCTCAGGCCCAACCGTCACCGGCCCTCACCTTGATCCTGCTGGCCCTGGTGGCCGGCCCGATGGGCAAGTGCGCCCAGATCCCCCTTCACCTCTGGCTGGATGAAGCGATGGAAGGTCCACTGCCCTCCACGATCCTGCGCAGTTCGGTGGTGGTGGCGGGTGGTGCCTGGGTGCTGCTGCGTCTGCATCCTCTGCTGGCCATCAGCCCCACCGCCCAGGCCTTCCTGGTGGTGGTGGGCGGCACCACGGCCCTGGTGGGGGCCTTGATCGCCCTGGCCCAGGTGGATATCAAGCGGGCCCTTTCGTTTCTGGTGAGCAGCTGGTTCGGCCTGCTGTTCATGGCCGTGGGTTGCGGATCTGTGGACGCGGCCTGGCACATGCTGTTGATCTATCCCCTGCCGATGGCTTTGCTGCTGATGTCCGTGGGCACGGTGATCAGCAGCAATGTCACCCAGGACCTCACCCAGCTGGGGGGACTGTGGTCGAGGCGGCCACTCACGGGGATGGCCTTTCTGGTGGGTGCCGCCGGCCTGGTGGCTGTGCCTCCTCTGGCTGGTTTCGGCGCCCTGAATGAACTGGCCGGTTCTTTGCTTGATGGCCCCGCTCCATCGGCTCTGCTGGCGGTGCTGCTGCTCACCAATGCCTTGATCAGCGCTGGATTGGTGCGTATCTTCCGGCGGATCTGGGGAGGAACCCCCTCGGTCTTCACGGCCCGCTCGGCTGAGGTGCTCTGGCTGATGGTGCTGCCCACGATGGTGGGAGCGGGCCTGGTGCTGCACGTGCCGGTGCTGCTGGCCCCCACGCCGTTCGGTGCCATCAGCTGGGGCCCCCTCACCCTGCCCCTCGTGGCCTCCACTCTGCTGGGGGGAGCGCTCACCTGGCAGCAGCTCCCTCATCCCCTGGATGGCCTGCAGCATTGGCTGGCGGCCGACCTGCACACCGAAACCTTCTACCGCCGTACGGTCGTGGGACTGGTGGTGGTGTTGGCAGCGGCCAGCCACTGGGTGGATCGTCGCCTGGTGGATGGCTTCAGCGAACGCAGCGGCGGTCTGACCATGGAGGGGGCCCGTCGGCTCAGCTACAGCACCTCAGGCCGGGTGCAGGGCTATGCGCTCACGGTGCTGATCGGCGTGCTGCTGATGGGGGCCTGGATCCTTGTGCGCCAGCCGTCCCTGCTTCGTTTCTGACGCCCGTCGTCTCCCCAGCCGTCAACTTCCATGCTGCTTCTATTCCTGTTGCTTCCGCTGGCGGCCGTGCTGGCGATGATCGTCGCTCCAGCCGGCCCCTGGCCCCGCCGCCTGGCCCTTGTTATCCCCGGCCTGCAGTTGCTGCTGATGGTCCGGATGGCTGTTCAGCCTGCCGCCGACCTGCGGTTGGAGTGGCTGCCCCAGCTCGGACTCGATTTTCACCTCGGTCAGGACGGCCTCTCGCTGCCGCTGGTGGGCCTCACGGCCCTGCTCACATTGATGACCATCGCGGCCACCAGCAGGGAGATGCCCAGGCAGAGGCTGTTCTTTGGCCTGGTGCTGGCCACCAACCTGGGCCTTCAGTGGGCCTTTCTGGCCCGCAATGGCCTGCTGTTCGTGATCGCCTTCGAGCTGATCCTGATCCCCACCACCATGCTCATCGCCATCTATGGGCACGAGCGCAGCCGTCAGGCCGCCATTCGCTATCTGCTGTATGGCGCCGTGTCGGGGGTGGCCCTGCTGTCGGCGGTGCTGGCCCTCGGCCTGCTCAATGCCAACGGCTTCAGCCTCGCCTACGACGACATGGCCACTGCGGCGCTCCCTCAGGGCTCCAGGGTCTGGATCCTGGGGTTGCTCGTGCTGGCTTTCGGTCTGAAATTACCGGCGGTTCCCCTGCATGGCTGGCAGCCCCTCGCCTACAGCGAGTCGTCGTCACCGGTGGCGATGCTGCTGGCCGGTGCCGTCTCCAAGCTCGGGGCCTATGGCCTTTTGCGTTTCGGTGTGGGCTTCATGGGTGAGACCTGGGAAGCCTGGGCGCCCCTGATCGCCTTGGCGGGCACCGCCGGTGCGGTCTATGGAGCGCTCAACGCCATCGCCCAGACCGACATGCGCCGGCTGGTGGCCTACAGCTCCCTGGGGCACATGGGTCTGCTGGTGCTGGCTCTGGCGGCCGCCACCCCCTTGAGCCTTCAGGGGGCCGTCGCCCAGGTGCTCGCCCACGGGGTGATCTCCTCGCTGCTGTTCTGTGTGGTGGGCCTGATCGAAGCCAAGACGGGCACCACCGAGATCGCCGAACTCTCCGGCCTGCTCAATCCCCTGCGCGGTCTGCCCTTCACCCTGGGCATGTTCCTGCTGGCTCTGATGGCCGCCGCTGGTCTGCCGGGGATGGTGGGTTTCGTGGCAGAGCTGGTGGTGTTCCAGGGCAGCTGGAGCGTGTTCCCCTTGCCCACCCTCGGCTGCCTGTTCGCTTCCGGTCTGACGGCGGTGTATGCGATTCGGTTGTTCAATCGGGTGGGCTTCGGCAAGCTCGATAACGCCAAAGCCTCCTATCCCGCCACCACGTGGCCCGAGCGATTGCCGGCCCTGGTGCTCTCGGCCCTGGTGCTGGTGGGTGGCCTCTGGCCACCGCTCACCCTGGGCTGGAGTGAATCCGTCACCACACCCCTGGCTCGTCACCAACCCCTGATCGCGTCTCTTCCCGCCGCCTCTTCAATCCTTCAGGAGCTCCACTCATGACGGTGCTGACCCCGAAGCCCACGGCCCTGCCCCCCTCCACCCACCCCTTCGCTGAGGTGGTGCAGCGGCTGGAGGCGGGTGGTTCCATGCTTCCGGACACGCCGGAGAACCTCAAGCAGATCATCGGCATCTACAAGGCCTACGCCGTACCGATGGACTTCTACTGGCGTGATCTGCTCTACATCGCCGAGCGTGTGTTCCTCAATCCCCTGCCGGCCTTCAAGTATTTCCCCAGCCAGGAGTACCTCGATCTTCCCAATTCCTATGCCGGAGAGAGCGCCGACCTGCGCATCTGGCGTGGGGAGGCCGGGGCCCACCCCGAACTGCTGGAGTTCATGGACAAAGGAGAGTCAGGGCGGATGCCCAAGCTGCTCCATCACCTCTGGCACGACCGCATCAACATGGAGTTCGCCGAGGCCTGCATGGATGCCATGTTCTGGCACCAAGGCATGGGCGGACGCTTCTACGACTATCTGGAGAGCGACACCTACAAGGCCAATGCCGATCGGGCCATCAAGGCCTATTTCAAGGGCAATCCCCTGATGCTTGGATTGCACAAGCTGTTTCCGGAGATGTTCCTGGAGCAGGTGCGCAAGCTCAGTTACTACGCCAACCTCGGTCTGTTCTGGGAGGTGATGGCACCGGTCTTTTTCGAGATGAGTGACATCTACGACGAAGGGGGCTTTGCAGGAGTGCCAGATGCCATGAATTTTCTGGTGAATGGCATCTTTGCTGTGGCAGGCCGGCCGATCTATCACCACGTTTACATCAATGGAGAGTGCCTGGAGATCATTCCCAAGTCTGAAGGATTCACCTGGCTGTATGAAGCGGCTCTGCCGTACGTGGAAGCCGTGTTCTACCGCACTGCCCCATTCCGAGGAACCAAGTCGTATAATGCTCAGGCGGGGCAGGTGCCGGCTGACCAAGCGGATTTCCACTACGGTATTCTTTATGCTGATGTCTTCCCTGTGGGATCCGCCGGTATCCCTCCCACCCTGCTGATGCAGGACATGGTCCATTTTCTGCCCCCTTATCTCCGGGAGATCTACCTGAGTCATCGCCGCGGTGAAGAAGACCAGCTGATCCAGTTGGGCATCACCTTCCAGAGATCGATGTACAACGTGACCTCAGCTGTGATTCAGGCCCTTCGGGCCGCGTTGTTCTATCCACTGGATGATCCTGACCC
Organism: Synechococcus sp. BSA11S; assembly: GCF_014224355.1. Taxonomy (GTDB): domain Bacteria; phylum Cyanobacteriota; class Cyanobacteriia; order PCC-6307; family Cyanobiaceae; genus Regnicoccus_A. The sequence goes on from NZ_VNWP01000004.1 coordinate 100,117, forward strand.
CGAGCACCTGCTCGCCAACCGGCGCTTCTTTGAAAGCCAGATGGATCGTTTCCTCAGACCCGAGGCACGCCTGCGCGACGTGCAGTCCCAGGAGTACCGCTGAGCTGCTCCACCATTCCCTCCTCCCCCATCAGCGTGGCCGACATTCTTGATACCGCCCGTGCGGCAGGTTGCTTTCAGACTTTGCTGGCTGCTGTCGAAGCCGGAGGCCTGCTCGAAGCCCTCGCCAGCCCGGGTCCATTCACCGTGTTCGCACCGGTGGACGATGCCTTTGCAGCTCTGCCGCCGGGCACCGTTCAGACCCTGGTGCAGAATCCACCGCAGCTGGCACGCATCCTCAAGTACCACGTGCTCTCAGGGCAGTTCACGCAGGAGGATCTGCTCTCGCGGGACGAGTGGACCACCCTGGAAGGAGCGCCTTTGCCGATTCGCCGGGCCGATCCTTTTGAAGTCAAAAATGCCAGTGTTAATGTGGCCGATGTGGTCTGCGACAACGGCGTCGTGCATGTGATCAACCGGGTCATGCTACCCGGTTGAAGGTCTGAAGAACTTTCAATTGAATGATTTTCGCTTCGAGACTGTCCTAAGAGCTTGGCGATCCGCTTTGTTCTGCCTGGCGGTTCTGTGGCTCGGAGTGGTGGAGCGAGGAAAGTTGGGGGCGAGGGTATGGGAGGCCGCGATGGGCGAAAGCTCGTTTCGCTCGCATCAGCAGATCGGTGCGATAAACGAACTCATCACGGGCATCAATGGGATAGGAGCGCAACTTGAACTGGGTTCCCCATAGATGCTCTTGCATCACGACAATGACTGGCAGTCTCAACTGGGTGTACTGACTGCTATAGGCTGCCTGATAGAGAATGTTCATCACCAGATCCACATCGACATCATGATCGAAATAAACATCTGTGGTCACCTGGGCCTCCAGATGGCCGCTGTTGGCATTGGAGACAGGGTCGGTCCATAGAACATTATGGGGAATGGTCACTGTATTGTCGTCTGGTGTGAGAAGTTGAAAACTGCGCAATCCATAACCGACGACCTCCCCATACTGCTCACCAACTCTGACACGATCGCCAACGCGATAAGAGGCTTCAAACAGCGAAACTACACCCGCAATGATTGAACTGACATAGTCTTTGAATGCGAAGCCCAGCGCCACAGCCAGCGTGCCGGAGAGAGCCAGAAGATTGTTCTGATTGAGATTGAGAAACTGCTCGAGAAGGTAGGAGACCGTCACGATCAGGATCAGTCCCTTGAGAAACGGTAAAGATTGCTTGATCAGCAGTCGATGACGCCTTGCCACCTTCTCAGACAACCAAGAGGTGAGCCGTTCGATCAGGAAGATACCCGCGATGGCCAGGAGAATGGCTACGACCGCGCTAATCGTCTTCAAGAGTGTGACTTCGGCCAAAATGCGCTGCCTGGTGGTCTCGGCCCTGCCCACGGCCGGCAGGATGACAACAGCAGCCGTAATTAATGCTGGGCGAAGCACTCGATGGACGTTGAGAAGTTCCCTTCCCATGGCGTCAAGACTCCCCGGTGAAGTGATTGCTGTTTACCAGCTCCTTGACGAGGCAAGGGTAGTGGGCAGGCATCACCGACAGCTCCCCGGCAGAGTCCTGGAGTACGCCCTCTGCGAGCAACCTGTGGATGCGCGGCTCAAGGCGGTGGCTGGGTAACCCGAGTCCGAAGGCGAGATGGCTCCTGCGCATGGTTCCGTGGATCAACAGGCTGTGCAGGAGGTAGCGGTCCTCATCCTTCAGGCTGGGGAGGTCGGGAAGCGCGGGTCTGCTCTGCCTGACTTTGCCGCCCTCGTCATCCGGGTCCAACCGTAACCCTCCCAACCAGAGCTCAGATGCAATCCGGTAACTGCCACAGGATAATTCGAACAGCTGGATCCATTGGTCCGGTTCTGTGTCGTTGGCTCCTTCGCCACTGGACTCGTGGTGATCGGGAGGGGACGCGTCGGTCTGATTCAAGCCCAGATCGTTGGCCACTGGTGCCAGCCATTCCCTGAGTTCGGCACCATTCAGTGCCGGCAGAGTTCTGGCTTCAGGAAAATAGGAACTGATCTGGCTGACATGGTCGAGAAATCTCCAGGCCCAGCTGTTGCAGCCCACGAGCCAGAAGCGGTTCCGATGCTCAAGCATCACCTCCCGCAGACGCTCGATACCGCTCCAGCCGTCGATGCAGCGCAGAAAGCATTGATCCAGATTCGGCAGGCTCTGAATCACCACCTCTCCATCATCAGCGACCGGCGGTAGGGCCTCGTCCAGCGCCGAGGTGAGCATCAGCGGAATGGCGCTCGGATCGGTAGGACGATGCTGGCAGGGCAACAGGGTGTGGTAGCTGTCAAATAGGCCGTTTCCCCCAGAAAGGGTCGCCTCGATCACCGGAGCGATAGGCTCCACGGGTCGGCTGAGCACAACCATCACGTTGGCGGCGTCTGGATCGGAAAGCCAAGTCGCTATGGCCTCTTTAAGCTCATCGCGCACAAAGCTCAGCAGAGGTGCTGGAACATCGCGAGCGGCAACCTGCTGCCGCAGCGCGATGCTCCGCTCGCGAGGAAGGAGTACCTCGGAGTCATCGTCCAGACGCGACTTCTTCCGCTCATACCAGGCATCAAGGCCAGTTAATAGGTTATCGAGACTAGTGATCCCCATCAGAGCAAATCCTTCACGGCTGGCAACTGTTGTTTCATTGCGGTATACCCCATGCGGATAATCCTGTCGGCTTTGTGAAAATCAAAGATGGGAAAGTCGTTCAGAGGAGGCTCCACAAGAAGATCGGGAAGATAAGTCTCAAGCCTGCTCCGGGTAACCTGCTGCTCCATCACATTGAGCGAGGTGCCGATCACATCGAAAATATTTAGACCTTGATCCTCATCGGGTAACCACTGATCCACTTTACCGCTCAGGGTCTCTTGCAGGCTCAGGTAGCGATTGCTGAGGTTTTTCAGGAACGATTCCTTGCGACGTTTCGACGCTTCGCTGCTGGAGGGCGGGGGGGTGATGGCCTTGTCATCGGCGTCCTCCTCCTCCGGCTTGCCTGACACCGTTAGGCCATGCGTTGGATCGGCCGGGGAGGAAGACTTTCCCAGACCACTGGTGATGTCATTGCGATTGAGATTCACTGCAATCACGATCTCTGCTCCCATCTTTCGAACCACGTCCACAGGAACGGGGTTGACGATGCCGCCATCCACGAGGTAACGATCCCCATGGCAGAAAGGCGTGAAGATTCCAGGCACCGAAATGCTGGCCCGCACGGCATCCACCATGGACCCTGTCGTGAGGTGCACCTCCTCACCCTTGATGAGATCAGTGGCCACGCAACAAAAGGGGATCTCGGATTCCTCGATCTTCATCCCTTGAATGTGCTCAGAAAGAAGCTCATACACCTTGCTGCCATCGAGAAGGCCACTGGTCGGGAAGACCATGTCGAAGTAAGCGAGCATATCTCTCCAGCTCAGATCTCTGATGAAGTCTTCCAGCTCATCAAGTTCACCTGCGCAGTAAATGGCTCCAACAAGGGCCCCGATGCTGGCACCAGAGATATAATTGACCGTGATCTCTGCCTCCTGAAGAGCGCGCAGAACTCCAATGTGAGCCCAGCCCCTGGCTCCACCACTTCCCAGCGCCAACCCGATGCTTTTCATGGTATCGGAGCCTGCAGGGTGGAGAATTAGAACGTTTTCAAAAGCTACCCGAATTTCTTCAGGAGATGGATGAGGGCAATGGCCGAGGGTTTGGGTCGGGAAGCTCAGTCGTGGCATGGCCCTCAACTGTGCGGAGGGCCAGCGTCTGTAGCGGCATGTCGACCCCCGCCTTTCGCAGGGCCTCGAACAGGCGCTCACGTAGATGATGGCGCACGGCGATGTGCTGCTTCTCATCGTCAAGCCATACCTGCAGTTCCATGCCGATGTTGTAGTCATTCAAGGCCGTGACCACCACTCTTGCGGGTGGATCTTCAACTAGCAGTCCACTGCGGGGAAACGACGAGAGCGCGATCGTGCGAACTCTGGCCAGATTCTCTTCGAGACCTACAGTGAAAGGAATATCTAGCCTAAGATTAGGAAAGTTCGTGTAAGATGCGACAATGGAGTTGACCACCATCGTGTTTGGTACGGCAAGCATTCTGCCGTCGGGGGTTACCACACGGGTTGAGCGCATTGTGATCTGATCGACGCGACCATAGTGACCACCAACCTCGATAAGGTCTCCCAGTACAAAAGGACGGTCCCAGAAAATAAAAAGACCAGAGATCATATTTGATAGTGCATCCTTGGCAGCAAAGCCAAAGCTGAGCCCCACCACACCAAGACTGGCGAGAATCGAGGTGGTGTTGATACCAATGCGCCCCAAGGCGGTGATCACACCAACCGAGAGAATAATGTATTTAAGGATCGTAAGTAAAAAATTACTGGCGGTCGGATCCAGTTCTGTTCTCTCCACCGTCATTCGCATGGCTTGGCGCACCAGGCGCCAAAAAAGCCACGCCACCAGAAGAATGGCCAGAGCAACAAGACCGTTGGGCATCCACGCGAGCACCTTGGCCATCGTTCCTGTCCATCCGTTCAGACTGTCAACACGACAGTCTCATCTCACACTAGGCCTCAGGCTCACGTCCTGGACACGGACTGCTCTGAAACCTTGAGCGTTGGTGGAATGGAGCCGAGGTGGTCTGACGGTACGGCCGCTGCGAGCAGCTGTTCGGCGAGAGCATCGGGATCAGCAATCGCATCGATCCCCGGCCCGGCATTACCGAGCAACCGTGGATGGGAGCACAGGTTGTCGAGCAGTCTGGCCAGAAAGGTGTCGTGATCCTCCACCAGCGAGGGGCCCATCCTGCCTTTGCGGCCACCGATGCTCCACTGCAGGCCACCTGCTTGATCCATGACCAGCACCGCCGGACGATTTGGCAGACGTTCCTGAATCAAGACCGGATCAGTGCTGGAAAAGAAGACGTCTGCCTCATCGACTCCGCAGCGAATCAGCTGGGCGGCTTGGGCCAGGGGGCGGAAACGTCGGAGGACCTCAGACGTCGGTGCTGCGTCAGGTGGCAGTCCCCAGCGCTCCGGCTTCCAGTCCACATCCAGGGCGATGGAGACACCACTGGGAAGCGCCCGCCGGAGGATCATCCTCAGAACCTGTGTCTGAGTGGCTTCAAGGAGTGCATTGCTGGACACCAGCAACCAGAACGATTCGGTGACGACTGGAAGGAGTGCTTCTGTCAGCCCGGCAGGTGATTCGTGAGCCGATGCAACGCTCAGGGCTTCAGCGAAATCCAGGATGCTGCTTGAATCCTGAGCTTGACATTTCTTGTTGTTTGTCATCACAATTCTGTCTTCAAATGAACAATATAAATCTGAGAGTGGTTGCGTGAAGCCGTGTTGAAGTTATCAGGACGCCAACATTTCTGAGCTCAGTGGCAATAATCTCTCTCCGGACTATCTCCGGATGAATCCATTCATTAAGAACACACTCATACGGAGAGAGACTGATTCAGGAATCAGCGCTGGTTCTGCGCCATGGCATGGAAATGCTCTGCCAGATCATGAAATACCTCATCGCTTTGCTGGAGGATGGAGCCCCAGGTCTCCTGGGTCGACTGTTGAAGACGATCCAGCTGTTCCCTGGCCTTGTCACGTGCCTCGGTGAGATCCGCTAATCGTTTTGCGCTTTCGTTGCGCACATTATCGGCCACATCCTGAAGGCTTGCCTGCAGCTTCTCGATTTCCTTTGACCAGGCCTCAACCTGGGCCTGCTTCTTGTCAAGGATGGCCTTCCGGAGCTGTTCGTTGACCTGGCTTTGGTCAGCGTCATCCCTGGTGGGTGGCTGATTGATTGTGTTCAACATGATGTTCATCTCCTGTGTGTGAATGACGGATGCGTTCAGTTGTATGGCGTCAAACGAAGTTCTGAGAACCGCGAATCGCAAAGCGATCTGGCTGTACCAGATCGAGAGAATCCTGGGCCTGCGCCAGAGCTCTGGGATTTCAGATCTGCACGAGGTCAATCGCCTGCAGGGTTATCGACAAACCCGACGGCAAGCGCTCACTCAGTGACTGGCCGATGCGTAACGCATCCGATAGAACAACATTACCACGCCTTTCAAAGTTGTCAACATCTTGGGTCTGCATCTGCTGCACTCCAGGCATGCTCTGACGGCGCACAACCCTTGGTCTCACTGCCATCTCAGTGGCAGCTCCGAGTCGTATCAAGACTGCTCTGAGGGTGGAAGCCGTCGAGGAAGCGAAGCCCCTATGGAACGCCTGTCGCCATCCCCCGGGGATCTCTCGGCGATCGTGACCAGCCCGATCAGCCGCTTCAGCCATGGCCCTGCATTTCGGAAGGCTTCAGCATGGAATGGCTGGTCCGGGTCGATTTGATCACTTCCAGCAAGGAGGCAGTCGTTGCTCCGCACCAGACGAATGAAGTTGTCGATGCACCCTCCCATTCTTGTTGAATCCGGCCCATAGCCAATGACACCGGTCAGAGCCATCGCTCCAGCCGGCGTCACATCAAGATGGTTGGCAGGGACGAATCCAGCCTTGGGTAAGAGTTGGGGGTGCCATCCCCGCTCAGAGGCGCTGTCAGAAACGGTGGAATCCGTCCTGGCTTGGCTCATCCCTGGATTGCTATGAAGCGAGACTTCAGAGGGCGATGACACCGGATTCTGAGGTCCGGATGCGCACGGCCTTCTCCACGGCGGTGACGAAGATCTTGCCGTCTCCGATCTCGCCGGTGCGGGATGGACCAGCAATGGCTTCAATCGCCGCATCCACCTTGTCGTCGTCGACCACCACCTCGACTTTCACTTTGTTGATGAACTCCACAGTGAATTCGGCACCGCGATAACGCTCAACCTGACCCTTCTGACGACCGAAGCCCCGGCAATCCGTGATGGTCATGCCGATGATGCCCGCATCGACCAGAGCGGTTTTCACATCGTCGAGCTTGGTCGGGCGGATGATGGCTTCAACCTTTTTCATGACGGGAGACGGTGAGAAAACAACGGGGATGTGATGAAAGCGCGGCCAGAGGGTTGCCCAGGCCACGCGGGCATTCAAGCGAAGAATGCGGGTCAGAGGCGCTCAGCTCTGTAGCTGTCGAGACACAATGCGCCGCTCGGACCGGTTTGGCCTGAATTCGCTCTGGTCCGCAGCCGAGGAAGCGAAGGCCATCCCAGGTGCTCCTGCGAAACTGTGGCTGCCAGCCTCCTGAGCCCTGGCCCATGATCGCCCCCGGCAGGGACCTGATCGCCGAGATCCTGCAACGCACTGGCGAACACCTGATGCTGGTGGGCCTGGCCATGGCCCTGGCCCTGGCGATCAGCCTGCCGGTGGGGCTCTGGATTCACTCCCATCCCCGCTGGTCGCGCCCGTCGCTGGCCATGGCGGGCATGATCCAGACCATCCCCAGCCTGGCGATCTTCGGCCTGCTGATCACGGTGCCTGTGCTCGGGGGCATCGGTCCGGTGCCGGCGGTGGTGGCCCTGGTGCTCTACGCCCTGTTGCCCCTGCTGCGAGCCACCGTGACCGGTCTGGCCGGCGTCCCTCCCGGGCTGCGCGAAGCGGGCCTGGCCCTTGGCTTGCGGGAAGGACAGGTGCTTCGCCATGTGGAGCTTCCCCTGGCCCTGCCGGTGATCGTGGCCGGAATCCGGGTGGCCACGGTGATCAGCGTGGGGGTAGCCACGATCGCGGCGGCCATTGGCGGCGGTGGGCTGGGAGTGTTCATTTTCCGCGGCCTGGCCACGGTGAACAACCGTGTGATCCTGGCGGGGGCCATCCCGGCCGCCGCGTTGGCCCTGATGGCCGATGCCGCCATCGCCAGGCTGCAGGGACGCACCCCCAGGCGCTGGCCCTTGAGGCCTTGGAGTGGAGGACGTCGCCGAGCTCTGCTGGTCGCAGGACTGGGGATTCTGCTGCTGGGGCTGGCCGTGGGCCGGGGGCTTGGGCTCGGGACCTTTGTTGCCGGAGACGCCAGAACCGAGCGGATCACGATCGGCTCCAAGAGTTTCACCGAGCAGATCCTGCTGGGTGAGCTGCTCGCGCAGCAGATCGAGCGCCACAGTGATCTGAGGGTGGAGCGCCAGTTCAGCCTGGGGGGAACGGCCATCTGCCAGGACGCTGTGCGCAGCGGCCGTATCGCCGCCTACGTGGAATACACCGGCACGGCCTGGATGACCATCCTCCAGCAGCCTCCTCTGAAGGATGCTCAGACTGTGCTGGAGCGGACTCGACGGCTTTACCGGGAACGGTTCGACCTGCAGGTGTTCCCATCGCTGGGCTTCGAGAACACCTTCGCGATGCTCGTGCGCCAGGACACCGCCCGTCGCCTGGGCTTGGCCACGATCTCGGAGGCGGCTCCCCACAGCCTCGGCTGGCGGGCCGGTTTCGGCTATGAATTTCTGACCAGGGCCGATGGCTACAGGGGGCTGGCACGCACCTACGGCCTGCGCTTCGCCGCTCGGCCCGTCTCGATGGACCTGGGCCTGCTGTATCGCGCCCTGGCCGATGGTCAGGTGGATCTCATCGCCGGAGACTCCACCAATGGATTGATTCCCAGCCTGAGGCTGCAGGCTCTGGAGGACGACAAGCAGTATTTCCCTCCTTACCAGGCTGTGCCGATCGTCAACGGCGCCAGCCTCAGGCGCCATCCCGAGATGGGTGAGGCGATCGCAGGCCTCGAAGGCGGTCTGAACGCTGAAACAATGCAGCGGTTGAATGCCGAGGTGGACCAGAACGGCGAGCCTGTCGAGCAGGTGGTGCGCCGTTTTCTCGATGAGTTGGACCCCGATCCCCGTCCTGTACGCCTTGCTGTGCCTTGAAAACTCCGGGCGCTCAAAGAATCTGGGCCAGAAACTGGCGGCTGCGCTCGTGCCGGGGATTGGTGAAGAAGACGGTGGGGGGAGCCTCCTCCACGATCTGCCCCTCTGACATCAGCACCACCCGATGGGCCACCTCGCGGGCGAAGCCCATCTCGTGGGTCACCACGACCATGGTCATGCCATCGGCGGCCAGATCACGCATCACCTCCAGCACCTCCCCCACCATTTCGGGATCAAGGGCACTTGTGGGCTCATCGAAGAGCAGGATGCGCGGCTCCATGCAGAGCGAGCGGGCGATCGCCACCCGCTGCTGCTGGCCGCCCGAGAGCTGGCCGGGATACTTGCGGGCCTGCTCTGCGATGCCCACCCGCTCGAGCAGGGCCATGGCCTGGGCTTCCACATCGCCCCTGCGGCGCTTTCGCACCACCACCGGCGCCAGGGTGAGGTTTTCCAGCACCGTGAGGTGGGGGAAGAGGTTGAACTGCTGAAACACCATGCCGGTGTCACAGCGGATCGCGTCGATGTTGCGCAGGTCGTTGGAGAGGGCGATTCCATCCACGCTGATCGAACCCTCCTGGAACTCCTCGAGAGCGTTGAAGGTGCGGATGAAGGTGCTCTTGCCGGAGCCCGATGGCCCCATGATCACCACCACCTCGCCCTTGGACACACACAGATCGACGCCGCGCAGGGCGTGAAAGCCATTGGGGTACCACTTCTGCACCCCGCGGGCCTCGATCATCAGCTGGCTGGTGGCGGTCATGGATCAGGCGGGGGAATGGGTGGGATCAAGGCGACGCTCCAGGGCGCGGCTGCCCAGCCCGAGGGCAGCGCAGCAGCACCAGAACAGCACCGCCAGCGTGAGGTACACCTCGGCGTTCTTGCCCAGGAACTCGGGATTGGCCATCACGGTACGGGCGGTACCGAGCAGGTCGAGCAGGCCGATCAGCGACAGCAGGGTGGTGTCCTGCAGCAGGGAGATGAACTGCCCCACGGCGGCCGGCAGGGCGATGCGCAGGGCCTGGGGCAACACCACCCGTTGCAGGGCCTGGGGCATGGTGAGACCCAGGGAGCGGGCTGCCTCCAGCTGACCGGGGGGTACGGCCGAAAGGCCGGCGCGCACCGCCTCGGCCAGGTAGGCGCCGCAGAAGAAGGTGAGAACCCAGGCGGCCCGCCAGACCCGATCGGGCGCCCAGCCGCCTGGAAGCATGTAGCCCAGGATGTTCTGACCCAGGAAGAGCAGGGTGATCAGCGGAGCCCCGCGGATGAATTCGATGTAGAGCACCGAACTCCAGCGCAGCAGTGGCAGTTGGCTGCGGCGCCCCAGGGCCACCACCACTCCGATCGGGAAGCTGAGCAGGATCGCAAAGCTGGCCATCAGCAGGGTGAGCAGCAGACCGCCCCATTCAGAGGGCGACACCCGGGGGAGGCCCAGGCCACCGGCAATCAGGACCATGCCGAACAGATAGAGCAGCGGCCAGATCACCGGGATCAGTTTCACCAGCCCCGGGGGCCAGCTGCGCCCCCAGTGGCCCGCCAGCCAGCGCATGGCCACCAGCAGGGCGGTGATGCCGCACCAGCGCCATTGCAGGGGGAAGCCCAGGGCGAGGGCCGCCGGCAGCCAGGCGGCGAGGAAGCCCAGCAGCCCCACCGCCAGCCGGTCGTTGAAGGGCCAGAGCTGACCGCTGCGATCAGCCCGGGGATAGGCCCTCAGGAGACCCCAGCTCAGGCCGCTGAGAGCCGCGACCAGCACCAGCAGCAGCCAGAGGCGCCACTGCTGCTGAACGGGATAGCGGCCGACGGCGAAGAGGGTGGTGTTGGCCTGGATCACGGCCCACTGGGCCTGGCCCAGGGCCCAGCGCACCAGAGAGAACGCGGCCGCGATGATCGTGCTGATCAGCAGCACCGAGATCAGGCTGTCGGCCGGGCTACCGAACAGTTCCTGGCGCAGGGCATGGGCCCAGCTCCTCTGGATTGAGCCGGGGGCCGCTCTGGCGGGGCGCAACGGTGGGATGGGGGAAGGGGCGCCAGGCTGGGTGGAGGACATCGGCTCAGCGCTCCCGGATCTGTACCAGCTGGTTCACTCCATTCATGACGGCGGAGATCAGCAGATCAATGATCAGGTAGGAGCCGAGCAGCAGCAGGAACACTTCAAGCGCCCGGCCGGTCTGGTTGAGGGTGGTTTCCGAAACGGAATACAGATCCACATAGCCCACCGCCACCGCCAGGGAGGAATTCTTGGCCAGGGAGATGTACTGGCTGTTCAGGCCCGGCACGATCACCCGCAGGGCCTGGGGCAGCACCACCGAGCGCATGCTCGCGCTCCAGTGCAAGCCCAGGGAAGTGGCCGCCTCCCACTGGCCCTTGGGCACCGAAGCGATGCCCCCTCGCACCACCTCGGCGACGAAGGCACCGGTGTAGGTGATCAGACCGGTGAGCAGGGCGGAGAACTCCACCGACAGGCGCAGCGGTGCGCGCCAGACTTCATTGACCAGTTCTGGACCCTGCCAGCTGAACCCCTGGGAGAACCAGGCGAGGTAAAGCCCCGACTTCGAGAGCACGATCCCGGGCAGCTGAAAGGCGGCGGTGCCGTTGGGCAGGGCCAGGAACACCACGAAATACCAGAACAGCAATTGCAGCAGCAGGGGGATGTTGCGGATCACCTCCACATACCCTCGGGCCAGCCGGCGCAGCAGTCCATTGCCGCTGAAGGAGGCCATGCCCATGGCCGTGCCGAGCAGCGTGGCACCCACCAGACCCACCAGAATGGCCCGCAGGCTGTTGACCAGACCCACCAGCAGGGCTCGCCAGTAGGGCATGGAGGCATCAAACGGCACCAGGCTCTCGGCCACATCGAAGCTGGCCGGCTGACCAAGCCAGCGCCAGCTGAGCAGCAGCCCGGCCGCGGTGAGGTTGCGGACCAGGTTGCCCAGCAGCAGGGCGATCACCAGAAGCAGTGTCAGGCCCACCACCCCCTGCACGATCCAGGGCAGCACCCGGCGGTCACGCCACCAGGGAATTCGCTCGAGACTCCTGCTCAACGGAAGGGGGGCGAATAGATCAGGCCGCCCTCGGTCCAGAGGCGATTCTCGGCCCGCTCGAGCTTGAGGGGTGAACCGGTGCCCACGTTGCGCTCGAACATCTCGCCGTAATTGCCCACAGCTGCGATCGTCTTGGGAACGAAGTCGGCCGGCAGCCCCAGCTGCTTGCCGAAGTCTCCCTCCACACCGAGGAAGCGGCGCAGATCGGCCTGGTTGGTGTTGGCCTCGGCCTCGGCCACCTTGGCCGCGACGTTGGCCTGGGTGATGCCCAGCTCCTCGGCCTGGAACAGCGCGTACACGGTCCAGCGCAGGGCATCGGCCCAGGCGGGGTCTCCATTGATGCTGGCGGGGGTGAGAGGCTCCTTGCTCATCACCACCGGCAGCAGGGTGTGCTCATCGGGCTTGGGGAAGCTGCTGCGTTTGGCCGCCAGCTGGGAGCGATCGCTGGTGACAGCGACGCAGCGTCCGCCCAGGTATGCGGCGTAGGTCTGATCGCCGGTCTGGAACTTGAGGGGCGTGTAGTCGATCGACTGCTCGCGCATGCGATCGGCCAGGTTGAGTTCGGTGGTGGTGCCGCTCTCGACGCAGATCGGCTTGCCGTCCAGATCCTTGAGGGACTGGACCCCACTGGCCACAGGGACCATCACCCCCTGGCCGTCATAGAAGGTGGTGGGTCCGAAGGAAATGCCATTGCCACCGGCTGAATCACGGCTGAGCGTCAAGGTGGTGTTGCGGGCCAGCATGTCCACTTCACCGCTGGCGAGGGCCGCGAACCGTTCGCTCGAGTTGAGATCGCGGTATTCCACCTTGGCTGGATCGCCCAGCACCGCGGCGGCTACGGCGCGGCAGGTATCGGCATCCAGGCCGCTGTAGGTGCCATCCGGGCCGAGGAAACTGAAGCCGGGCAACTTGCCGTCCACTCCACAGACCAGCTTGTCGCGGCCACGGATGGTGGAGAGTTTCACGCTCTGGACCCCACCACCGCTGCCGCCGTCATCGGCGCAGCCCCCGAGAGCGAAGGCCAGCAGCAGGGGCAGGGCGACGAGCCAGCGGGGCGAGGGGCGCATCAACGAGGAGCAACGCAGTGGGCGCAGTTTGCCAGCTCCGCCACAGGCTTGCCGCTCCTTCGACCTGATAATGGGGGCGTCTCCGGATTCGATGGGTGCCAGGCAGCGCCAGTTCCACCCCCAGGCCATCCAGCACGACCGCCAACCCCATCCGTGAGCTGCTGGAACGCTTCCAGCAGCGGCGTTCCCGGTTGACGGTTCCCCAGTTCACGGTCCTCACCGGGCTTCTGGTGATCGCAGTCGGAACCGTGCTGATGGCCCAGCCCGTCTTCTCCACCGGCAGGGTCGGGCTGTGGGAGGCCCTGTTCACGGTGATCTCCGCCATCACGGTGACGGGCCTTTCGGTGGTGGATGTGGGGCAGGACCTCACCTTCGCCGGTCAGGTGCTGCTGGCGGTCCTGATCCTCACCGGAGGCCTGGGGTTGATGGCCATCACCACGTTCCTGCAGGGTTTTGTTCAGAGGGGGTCGAGCTTGCGCCGCCGGCTTGATCGCGGCCGGGCCATGGATGAGTTCGGCGTCGGCGGCATCGGTGACACGTTCAACTCGATCCTGATCACCGCGGCCTGGGTGATCGGCATGGGAACCCTCGTGCTCTACACCGTCGGATTCCGTGACATCCCCATGCCGCGGGAACGGCTCTGGGCCTCCCTGTTCCATTCGATCAGCGCTTACAACAACGCCGGCTTCGGCCTCTGGAGCGACAGCCTGATGGGCTATCGCGCCAATCCAGTCGTGAATCTGGTGATCATGGCGATGATCGTTTCCGGAGGCATCGGCTACCGGGTCATCAAGGATCTCTGGCAGAACCGTTTCCGGGTGCGCCTGATCCGCAGCACCAGCCTGCACACCCGGCTGGTGCTGCGCTGCACAATCGGCCTGATCCTGATTGGCGCGGCAGGCCTGATGTTCACCGAGCATTTCACCCGCTCCAGTGGCCTGACGCCGCTGCCCTGGTGGGAGGAGCTTCAGGTGGTGTTCTTTCAGTCGGTGAGCGCGCGCACCGCAGGCTTCAGCACCGTGTCCTTCTCGGTGGAGACATTCTCTGAGGCAGGGCTCCTTCTGATGATGACCCTGATGTTCATCGGTGCCAGTCCGGGAGGGACCGGTAGTGGCATCAAGACCACCACCTTCGCGGCCCTGGTGGCTGCCACCCGCTCCACCCTCAGAGGCGAGGACACCGTGGTGATCGGGAGGCGGGCAATCTCCGACAAAGTGGTGCTGCGAGCCGTGGGCGTCACCCTGGCTTCGATGCTGTTCGTGTTGCTGATGGCCCTGGTCCTTGGCCTTGACCGTGGGCTCGGAACCGACGGTCAGCCCTTCACGTTTCTGGAGAAGCTGTTCACCTGCATCTCCGCCTTCGCCACCGTGGGCCTGGATGTGGGGGTGACCGCCGAGCTCAACCGCTGGGGTCAGCTGGTGCTGATGGTGGGGATGTTCGTGGGCCGGATCGGCATCCTGCTGCTGCTCTCGGCCATCTTCGGCAGCCATACCAGCTCGCGCATCTCCTACCAGCACGAGGAGTTGTACATCTGAAGCCGGATCGCCCCGGGCGGGAGAATGGTTGGCCAGCACCCGATCATCCCTTCATGGCGGACCGCCCCGACAGCCTGGTCATCCGCCGTCCCGACGACTGGCACGTTCATCTGCGGGATGGGGCCATGCTGCGGGCCGTGGCACCCAGCACCGCCAGGGTGTTCTCCCGGGCGATCGTGATGCCCAACCTGGTGCCACCGATCACCACGGTGGCAGCGGCGGTGGCGTATCGCCAACGCATTCTCGAGGCGGTGGAGGGTCAGGCTGGTTTCCAGCCCCTGATGACGGCCTACCTCACCGACACGATCGATCCCGGCGAGCTGGAGCGGGGACAGCGCGACGGTGTGTTCACAGCTGCCAAGCTCTATCCGGCACGGGCCACCACCAACGCCGAGGCCGGGGTGAGCGATCTGGCGCTCATCGCACCGGTGCTGGAGACCATGGAGCGGATCGGCATGCCGCTGCTGATTCACGGGGAGGTGACCGACCCGGAGGTGGATGTCTTCGATCGCGAAGCGGTGTTCATCGAGCGCCACTTGGCCCCCCTGCTGCAACGACACCAGGGGCTGAAAATGGTGTTTGAGCACATCACCACCAGCGAAGCTGTGGCCTTCGTTGAGGCAGGACCGCCCAATCTGGCCGCCACAATCACCCCCCATCACCTGCAGATCAACCGCAATGCCATGTTCCGGGGTGGCTTGCGTCCTGATGCCTACTGCCTGCCCGTGGCCAAGCGGGAGCTGCACCGGATCGCCCTGCGGGCCGCAGCCACCTCCGGCCATCCCAGGTTTTTTCTCGGCACCGATTCAGCTCCCCACGGGCGTGCGGCGAAGGAATCGGCCTGCGGCTGCGCCGGCATCTTCAATGCCCCCCACGCGCTCGAGAGCTACGCCCAGGTGTTCGAGCAGGAGGGCGCACTGGAGCGGCTGGAAAACTTCGCGTCGGTCTACGGGCCCCGCTTCTACGGCCTTCCGCTCAACGACGACTCGATCGAGCTGCTGCGCCAGCCCCTGGACGTCCCCCTGCAGCTGGAGCTGGGGGGAGAGGGCGAGGAGCCCGAGCTTCTGGTGCCCTTTCAGGCTGGTGAAACCCTGCCCTGGCGGATCGCAGGATCGCCCCGTCAGGAGGCCAGACCCGGCTTGGCGGGGGGGGAGGGCACCAGCCCGAGAACCCTGGCCAGGTAAGGCAGGCTGATGCCCTGAACCAACAGATTGACCACCACCACGATGAAGATGATGCTCTCGGCATTCCGGCTCAGCTCGTCAACGATGGCCGGATCGATGCCACGAACCCTGGGGATCGCCAGGCTGAGATCATGGGAGAGGGCGAGTGGAACGGCACCGCGCAGTCCGCACCACGACACCAGCAGTGACTCCTTGAGGCTGAAGGGTGAGAATGGCTGAAACATCAGCACGCTGATCGGCCGGGCCACCAGCATCAGACCGAAAGCCGCGAGGATCCCGATCGGCAGCGCATCGATCAGATCCGGGGGATAGACCAGAAGCCCGAAGACCAGGAAGATGGTGATCTCCGCCATCGTGTTGAAGGGGAGCAGCACCTCCTGGATCGTGATGTGATTGATCTCGGGTGATCGATACACGCTGCTGGTGAGGAACAGTCCTGTCACGTAGATGGCAATGAATCCCGAGCCCCCCAGGGAGGTGGCCACGCCATAAACCACAAAAGCGATGGACATGGCCACCAGCAGCAACTGGGAACGCTCCTCCACGAGGTAATTGACAACGAAGCGGGCCAGATAGCCGAACACGAAACCCACCACCAGGCCAGCACCGATCTGCTGCAGGAAGATCCTGACCTGGGTGAGCACCGTGCTCTCCAGACTGGATACTGATCCAGCCGCGCCTGCGGTCACGAAAATGCCCACCACCAGGCCGTAGAAGAGCAGCGCGGAGGGATCGTTCACCGAGGATTCGAACTCCAGCAGATGCTGCAAGCGCAAGGGAACCTTTCGGCGCACCGATCGCAACACGCTCAGAGTGGCTCCGGCATCGGTGGAACCAAGACAGGCGGCGATCAGCATGGCCGCGCCCAGTGGAATGGCCTCGGTCCCTCCCAGCGAGAGCGCGCCGGCATTGGAGGAGCCCAGAAACCAGAGCACACTCCCCAGAATCAGCGAAGAAACCACCACCCCGCCGACGGCCAGAAGGATTCCATACTCGAAGAATCCCCGGATGGCCGTCAGATCCGTCTTGAGCCCGGCGTAGAACAACAGCAGTGCCAGGCCCAGCAACTGAAAGTTCGCCGCCTGTGCACGGGTGATGTCGAGTGTGCTGACGTTGATCGACAGACCAAGCAGCAGCACGCCGAGGATGGCTGGGATGCCGATCTTCGGCGAGAATCTGCTGATGGTCAGCGTTCCAAGGAACAGAACGCCGACGAACAAGAGATGGGTCTGGATTGGAAAATCCAGAGCATTCATCTGATCGGATGACACCTCGGCCAGAACCATGGAAACCGTTGGGGTGTTGAGCATCCGTTTAGGCGTTGTTGTAATCGGTGGTGACGGCCTCAGGCCGTGGCCTGCACGGCTTTGGCAGGCACTGCGCCGGTGTGCTCGGCCAGCAGGTCGGCCTGTTGCTGGCTGAGGCGCCCGGCCGCACGCAGAACGGAAGTGATCCGCTCGATCCCCACCACTGCATGGCAGGTGTAGCCCGCCGAGGCCAGCCGGCCGGAGGCGTTGCCGCCGTGGTCGATGAAGACCACCACGTCGCGCACCTTCAGGCCCGAGGACTCCAGCTTGCCGATGCCCTCCAGCACGCTTCCGCCCGTGATCAGGATGTCATCGACGACCACAACCGTTTCGCCTTCCTCGAAATCCCCTTCGATCAGTCGCCTGGCCCCGTGGGCCTTGACCTCCTTGCGCGGGTAGATGAGCGGCACATGCAGCTGCAGCGAAAGCCCCGTGGCCGTGGGCAGGGATCCATAGGGAATGCCGGCGATGCGATCGAACTTCAGGTGGCCCAGGGGTTCCGCATAGGCATGGAGCACTCGGTGGAACAGATTCGGATCCGAGATGATCCGGCGAAGGTCGATGTAGTAGTTGAAAACAGCTCCGGAGGCCTGCACATACTCCCCGAACAGCAGGCAGCCGATGTCGAACAGATCCACCAGCAATTCATCGAGTCGCTGATCATCGACGTGCTGGTCTTCCAGGCGCTGCTGCTCGACGCTGCCGGCGTCGACCCTCTGGGCAGGCAGCCAGAGGTCACAGCGGTCAGCCGTTCCGCCCTCCCAGTGGGCCCGCATAGTCTCGATCTGCCGGCGCAGGGCCCGGGTGCCAGCGGCCATGCCCTCCTCCACCAGCAGGTGCTGGGGCAAAGGCAGCAACAACCCATCTGCCGAGGCGTTGAGGCCGGCCTTCAGCAGCGCCTCCAGCCGCTCCTCCTCCCCCCAGAGACTGCGCAGGATCAGAAAACGCTCAGGTGCCTCCCGCCGCACCCGGGCCAGCACGGCGGGATCACTGGTTCCCACCTCCAGCAGCAGATGCTCCGGTGTGCCCCAGCGCTGGGTCTCGCGCACGATCGTGATGTAGAGCGGGTCGTCTTCATCGGGGTGGTGCTGCACCACCCGGGAGCTGGGGTTGGAGCTGTGGCAGGTGAGCACCACGGCCCGGTCGGGATAGAGCAGGAAGGGGGCGGCGATGTCCTGGCCGGCCAGGGGGGAGAGGGTCACCGCATCCACACCGAGGTCGCGGAACAGGTAGTGGGCCAGGGCTGAAGAGGTGTTGAGGTCGCCGTGCTTGGCATCAAGGATCAGCGGCAACTCCAGCGGTACCAGTTCGCGCACCTCCCGCAACAGCTCGATGCCGATCGGCCCCAGGGCCTGGTAAAAACCCAGACTCGGCTTGTAGGCGCAGACGCTGTCGGAGGTGGCCTCGATCACCGCCTTGATCCAGCGGCGGGCCTGGGCCAGGAATGAGCCACTGCCGGTGTTGTGGCGCGTCCAGGTCTGCAACATCTCCGGATTGGGATCCAACCCGGTGATCAGCAGCGACTGGCGGCTGGCCATCGCTTCGGTGAGTTTGACGAAAAAGCTCATGGCGCCTGCCCCTCGGCCAGCATGGCAGTGCAGGCCACCTTCCGCCCGCTCAGCTTCTGGCGTGGCGGTTCATGCGGCTGATCAGAGCGGAAGGAATCTCCTTCGGGCAGGCGGCGGCACACTCCAGCTGGTTGCCGCACACTCCGAAGCCCTCCTGGGCCATGCGCTCGCGCAGCCGCCTGGAGCGCTGGGCGGCTTCCGGCTGCCCCTGGGGCAGAAGGTCGAGATGGGCCAGCTTCGCTGCCACGAACAGGCTTGCCGAGGCATTGGGACAGGCCGCCACACAGGCGCCGCAGCCGATGCAGCTGGCGGCTTCAAAGGCCTGGGCGGCCAGTTCACGGCCCACCGGAAGGGCGTTGGCCTCCGGGGCGCTGCCGATGTTCACCGACACATACCCCCCGGCCATCAGCACCCGATCAAGGGAGGAGCGGTCGACGGCCAGATCCTGGATCAGGGGGAAGGCTCGGGCACGCCAGGGCTCGAGGGTCAGTGTCTGTCCATCGCTGAATTCACGCAGGTAGAGCTGGCAGACGGTGCTGCCGCTCTGGGGACCCTGGGCCTGGCCGTTGACCAGGAAACCGCAGGAACCACAGATGCCCTCACGGCAGTCGTGCTCGAAGTGGACCGGCCGCTCGCCCTCCAGCAGCAACTGCTGGTTGAGCCGATCAAGCGCCTCCAGCAGTGACAGATCGGGGCTGAGGCCCGTGAGGCGGTACGTGAGGAAGCGACCAGCGGGCTCGTCGTGACGCTGGCGCCAGATCCGCAGTGCCAGGCTGAGGCTGGAGGCGTTGCTCATCGGTAACTGCGGGCCGTGGGGTGGATGGCGCGGAAGCTCAGGGGCTCCTGATGGCGGAGGGGCTCTCCCTCCGCTCGCCACTCCCAGGCGGCGATGTGGCAGAAGTCGTCGTCGCGGCGCAGGGCCTCGCCGTTCTCGCTCTGGTGCTCCTCGCGGAAATGGGCGCCACACGACTCCTCTCGCGACAGGGCATCGCGCAGCATCAGGTCGGCCAGCTCGAGGTAGTCCTCCAGCTGCAGGGCCTTCTCCAGCTCGGGATCGAGTGGCGTGCCGGGATCGGGAAGCAGCAGCTCCTGCTGGAAGCCTTCACGCAGGGCGGCCACCCCCTCGATCCCTTGACGCAGGCCTGCCGCCGAGCGGCTGATGCCGCAGCTCTCGATCAACAGGGTTCCCAGCTGGCGCCGCAGCACTTCCGCCGGCTGGCGGCCGCCGATGGAGCGCAGGTGGGCGATGCGTCGGCGAACCCCCTCCAGAGCTTCGCGGCAGCTGGGGTGATCCTCCCCGAGCTTCGGGTGTGGCTGATCGGCCAGCCAGGCCGGAACGGTGGCCGGGGCGATGAACAGCCCATCGGCGAGGCCCTGCATCAGGGCACTGGCACCGAGCCGGTTGGCGCCGTGTTCGGAAAAGTTGGCTTCGCCCAGCACGAACAGGCCAGGGACCGTGCTCATCAGGTGGTAATCCACCCAGAGGCCCCCCATGGTGTAGTGGGGAGCGGGATAGATGCGCATCGGTTCCCGGTAGGGATCAGAGCCCGTGATGCGCTCATACATCGAGAAGAGGTTGCCGTACCGGCCTTCGATCACGGACCGCCCCTGGCGCCGGATGGCCTCGTCGAAATCGAGGTAGATCGAACGGCCAGTGGGGCCCACCCCATGGCCGCTGAGGCAGAGCTCGCGGGAGCGCCTGGAGGCCACGTCGCGGGGCACCATGTTGCCGTAGGCCGGGTAGAGCCGCTCGAGAAAGTAGTCCCGCTCAGCCTCCGGCACCTGATCGGGTGGCCGTTGATCCCCTGCCCGTCGCGGCAGCCAGACCCGCCCGTCATTGCGGAGGCTCTCGCTCATCAAGGTGAGCTTGCTCTGGTCGGGATCACCGCTGGGGATGCAGGTGGGGTGGATCTGGGTGAAGCAGGGGTTGGCCAGCAGAGCTCCGCGGCGGTGGGCACGCCAGATCGCGCTGGCGTTGGAGCGCACGGCGTTGGTGGAGCGGTGGAACACGTTGCTGTACCCACCGCTGGCCAGCACCACGGCATGGGCCGTGTGGGTCTCGAGGGAACCACTGAGCCGGTGGCGGCAGATGGCACCGCGGGCCACACCATCAACGGTGATCAGATCGAGAAGATCCCGCTGGGGGCAGAGTTCCACCCGTCCGGCCTCCACCTGTCGCAGCAGGGCCTGAACAACGCCGTAGAGCAGCTGCTGGCCGGTCTGGCCGCGGGCATAGAAGGTCCGGCTCACCTGGGAGCCGCCGAAGCTCCGGTTGGAGAGGGTCCCGCCGTACTCCCTGGCGAAGGGCACCCCCAGCGCCACGCAATGGTCGATGATCGAGCCGCTGATCTCGGCAAGCCGGTGACAGCCGGCCTCACGGGCGCGGAAATCACCACCCCGCACCGTGTCGCGGAACAGGCGCTCGACGCTGTCGCCATCGTTCTGGTAGTTCCTGGCCGCGTTGATGCCCCCCTGGGCCGCCACGGAATGGGCGCGCCTGGGGCTGTCGTGGTAGGTGAGCAGCCTCACCCTGTAGCCCTGCTCGGCCAGGCTGGCGGCCGCAGAGGCGCCCGCCAGGCCACTGCCCACCACCAGCACCCGGTAATGACGCCGGTTGGCCGGCGCAATCAGGGGCAGCTCCTGCCTGCGACGGCTCCAGGCTTCGGCCACAGGGCCTGATGGCAATCGGGGATCCAGTCGCATCAGAGCCCGATCCGAGCCAGGGTGCCGGAGGCCCGCAGCGCCAGGGGCAGCAGGGCGAAGCCTCCTCCCAGCACGGCAGCCAGCACACGGCTGGCCAGGCGCAGGCCGGGAGCATTCTGCTCATCCAGCCAGCCAAGGCTGCGGGTCAGGCTCTCGGCGCCGTGGAGGAGATGCAAGCCCAGGGCCACCCCTGCCAGCACATAAAGCAGCACGGCCCAGGGGCTGGCCAGCGCCAGCAGCAGGGCTTCGCGCTCCAGACCCTCGCCGGGCCGGGGCCAGCGCAACTGCCAGAGATGGACCCCAAGGAACAGCAGCATCAGCCCGCCACTGAAGGGAGCTGTGCGTCCCGCCAGGGCCGCCAGGGGTTGAAGGCGACGGCTGCGCCACTGGGCGTAGGGCACCACGCCCCGGGCCCGACGGTTGGCGAGCACCCGCTGCAGGGTGTGGGCCAGGTGGGCCGAGGCGGCCAGCGTCAGGATGATCTCCAGGTATGGCAGCCAGCTGGCGTGATGCAAGGCCGTGGCGTAATGCTCGAAGGCCGCTGGATCCAGCAGCACCAGGCCGACTCCCAGCCCGTGGGCGACAACGAACGCGATCAGAATCAAACCTGTGATCGGTACTGCCTGGGCCATGCCTGTGCCTGCTTTCCAGCCCTCGCATCGGCCTCACTGGAGTTTAGCGAGGCAGGCCTGTCTCCCCGCGTCGGCTGGGCTGAAACGCGGCATTGCCCTGCTGGCGGTGCTGATGCTGGGCGTTGCACCGGGCTGCTCCTGGGCCAGGCAGGAGTCAACGGTCGCTGAGGAACCTGGAGTGCGGCGCACGGTGCTGGTGCGCGGCTTGGAGCACCCCTGGGGCCTGGCCTGGTTGCCCGATGGCGACCTGCTGATCACCGAGCGCCCGGGGCGGCTGCGCCTGGTGCGCCAGGGGGTGCTGGATCCCAGGCCGATCGCTGGACTGCCACCGCTGCTGGCCATGGGCCAGGGCGGGCTGCTGGATGTGGCTGTCCACCCAAGCTTCGCCAGCAACCAGTTGGTGTATTTCACCTACGTGGCAGGAGATGCCGCGGCGAACCAGACCCAAGTGGGCCGCGCACGCCTGCTCGATCACCGCCTTGAGGAGCTGTCTGTGATCCATCGGGTGAAGCCACCCAAGCCCGGCGGTCAGCACTTCGGCTCGCGTCTGCTATTTCTCCCGGACGGGACTCTGCTGGTGTCGGTGGGCGATGGCGGCAACCCACCGATCCAGATGGAGGGCAAGGCGATCCGACTCCAGGCCCAGAACAAGGCCAGTGGTCTGGGCAAGATCCTGAGGCTGAACGACGACGGATCCATCCCCGGGGACAACCCATTCCGCTTGGATCCTGGAGCTGATCCTGCCGTCTGGAGCCTGGGTCACCGCAACATCCAGGGGCTCGCCTTCGACCCTCTGCAGCAGCGGATCTGGGCGAGTGAGCATGGCGCCAGGGGAGGGGATGAGCTCAACCAGCTCGTGGCGGGGGGGAACTATGGCTGGCCCGTGGTGACCCACAGCCGTGAGTACTTCGGACCCGAGATCTCTTCTCTCAGGAGTGCCCCGGGCTACGAGGACCCTCGGCTGGTCTGGACCCCGGCCATCGCCCCTTCGGGTCTGGCCATGGGCAGCGGCCGCGCAGTCAGGGCCTGGAAGGGAGATCTGTTTGCCGGTGGCCTCGTGTCGCGCGATGTGCGCCGCATCCAGCTGAGTCCATCGGGGGAGGTGCTTGAGCAGAGCAGCCTGGCGGTGGGCGCCCGGGTGCGGGCGGTGAGCGAAGGGCCCGACGGCCATCTGCATGTGCTCACCGACGAGGCCAGCGACGGCGCCCTGATCCGGCTGGAGCCGGCTGGATCAGGCAGCACTCCCTGATGCAGGCGGCCTGGACTCGGGGAGTCGCCCGGCGTAACCGCTCTGCCTAGATTGGTTTCAGGGCTGTGGGCGGATGACGTGATCGAGACCTCTGGGGATGCGTCGGCCCGCTCCTATCCCGTTCCAGCCGATGAAGCCCTGCGGCTGCGCGATCTCCAGCGTCATCAGTTGCTCGATCGCCCCGGCGACCATCACTTCGATCGGATTGTGAAGCTGGCGAGCGCGATCTTTCAGGTGCCGATCGCCCTGATTTCTCTGGTCGACAAGGATCGCCAGTGGTTCCTCTCCCGCGAGGGGCTGAAGGTGAGCGAAACCCCGCGGGAGGTGGCCTTCTGCGCCCACACCATCGCCACAGACGACGTGCTGGTGGTGCCCGATGCCTCCCGGGATGAGCGATTCAGCAGCAATCCTCTGGTGGTCGCTGACCCTGGCATCCGTTTCTACGCGGGGGCCCCTCTGCGCTCCAGCGAGGGGCACAACCTCGGCACCCTCTGTGTGATCGACAAGAAGCCGAGGGAGTTCAGCCCCGAGCAGAAGCAGCAGCTGCGCATGCTCGCCGAGGTGGTGATGCGCGAAATCGAGTGGCGCCGCGACGCCACCCTCTGCCCCGTCACGGGTCTCTCCAACCGCGGTGCCCTCTTCTCCGTCGGTCAGCGCGAGATGGAGCAGGCGCGCAGCGCCGATGAGCCCATGGCTCTGATCTGCCTCGACATCGACAACTTCCGCCAGATCAACAACCGCTGGGGACACCCCGCTGGTGACCAGGTGCTGCTTGATTTCAGCCACCTCTGCAAGAGGTTCGTACGCGAGCAGGATTTCATCGCCCGCCTCGGCGATGAGGAGTTCGTGATCCTGCTGATCGGTCAGAGCGGCGAGTCGGCTCTGGAGATTGCCGAGAGCATCCGAGACGCCACGGGTCGGATGAGCGGCGTGTTCTCCCACTCGGGTTACCACCTCCACATCAGTGGTGGTGTCTCGGCCCTCGCCCACGACGACACCAGCTTCGGCGACCTGGTCGGGCGGGCCGAGCAAGCCCTGGAACTGGCCAAGACCAACGGCCGAAACCAGATCGCCACCCTGTTCAGGGTGTGACGGATCCCCCCACAGGCCTTAAGGAACAGCGGGCAGGGGTTAGGATCTTGATGTCAGGTCGAAGCCTGTGAGCCGCGCAGCTCACACCAGGCCTGTCCCAGCACCGCGTCTGCCCCATCGCTTCCCGGGGCGACCATCAGGTTCACAACGCCACCCGTCACGCCGGTCCTTCAGGACCTGCGGGTGTCGCCCGGTGCAGAAACCATATCCAGACCACTTCCAATTCCCATGAACACGTTCTCTTCCCCGTCGGCAGTTTCTCCCACCTCCCGTCCGAGCAGCCGCTCCAGCAGGCGTAACGCCAGCCAGCGAAACCGCCGCCCAGGTCCGGCCTCCCCACGTTCGAATCGCTTCGGCACCAAGCCCCCAAGTGGCCAGCATCAGGCTCCCCCCAGCTGGGAGGATCTGCTCGGGCGTCGCTGAAGCAAGCCGCGGTCTCAAGCCTCTGCCTGGCAGCATCGTCAACTGCGCGGAATCCATCAGCCTGCGCACCCACCGGCATGCTCTTCGAGATCCACCATTCCATCCGTTTTCACTACGATCACCCGGTCTTCCTTGAGCCGATGACCGTGCGGCTCAGTCCTCGGCAGGATGCGACGCAGCGGTTGCTCGAGCATGAGCTCACCGTGTCGGAAGCTCCGGCTGGACACAGCCGGATTCTCGAGGCCGATGGCACCGATGCCAGGGTTCTCTGGTTCAGTGACAAACGGGAGCAGCTGCAGCTCCAGGTCAGATCGGTCGTGGAGACTCTGCGGCGGAACCCCTTCGACTGGATCCTCACCCACCCCGACGCCCAGCGCCTGCCGGTGACCTATCCCGTGGCTGAGGCCGCGTCCCTCGCCCCAGCGTGCGCCGGGGGTGGTGGCAGCCAGGCCATCCCGGACTCCATCCGAAGCTGGGCGAATGAACACGCGGCCAGTGTCGACCACGCCACCCCGGCCTTCCTGATGCGCCTGGCTGATCAGATTCACCATGGCTTCCACCACATCGGCCGCCTCGACGGCGAACCGCTCAGCCCCGAGGACACCCTCTCCAGCCGCTGCGGGGCCTGTCGTGACACCGCCATGCTGTACGTGACGGCCTGTCGCAGCCAGGGGCTGGCGGCGCGGTTCGTGAGCGGCTATTCCATGCATCACCCTCCGGAGGTGAGCGAACACGAACTGCACGCCTGGGCCGAGGTGTATCTGCCTGGAGGCGGCTGGCGTGGCTATGACCCCAGCCTCGGGCTGGCTGTGGCTGATGGCCACGTGGCCCTGGCGGCGGCGCCGGATCACCGCATGGCGGCTCCCACCACAGGGACGTACCGAGGAACCGATGTGGGATCCCGGCTGGGCTACACAATCCAGCTCAGGGCCATGGATTCTCCCCCCCCCGATCACGCGGGGGAATGAGCCGAATGAGCCGGTTGCTCAGGTCAGGGGGGCGGCCGGCATTTCTCCGATCGCATCGAGCTTGGCGGCCAGAACCGCATCGGCACGGGTGAGGCCACCCACCTTGTGGGTGTAGATCACGGCCTCGGCACGGCCCCATCCCAGGGAGAAATCAGCGTGGTGCCCAGCGGCTTCACAGACCGCGCCAGCCTGGTTGACCCAGTCGAGTGCCGATTGAAAATCGGGGAACGACCACACCTTGTGGAAGTGATGGTGGTCGACCACATGCCAGCCGCTCAGGCTGGGGAGGAGCTCATCAAGCTCCTCGCTGGTGAGGGTGGGTGCGCCATCGCGGCAGGGGACGCAGCGCTCGTCGCTCAGTTGCATGGCTGGGCCGATCGGGACCCCAAGTCTGGCGAAGGGAGCGCAGCGCTGCCATGACACTCCAGAGACCGTCACAGGCTGAGGGCCGCGACCAATCTGTTCCCGGCCAGGGCGATCGATTCGCTCTAGGTATTTCTCCTCAGAAATGACCGTGATTTCGGCTTGCTCCGATGACATTATCTTTCAAGTTCATGGGTTCATCCACCGCCAACCCCTTGTGCCGGCCATGGCCCTGGAGGCGCCGGATCGCGCCCTGTCGGTCACGCGGCCAGCAGAGACAAGAGCGCTTTGCCAATGGAGGTTTAGGCTTCTGTGTATCCGAAAGCCGCTGAATGCCGGATCGACCTTGGCTGACGGACATTCTGATCGTCCCAGCGTCCAGACCGGAAATCATTCGATCCACTTCCCTCCATAACCCTTCTCCATGGCCATGACTGAAGCTGCCTCCCTGACGGTCGGCGAGCTTGAGGCGAACTATCACCTCTATTGCAAAGCCATGAAAATGTTGATCAAGGAGGAAAGAACCTCCCAGGAGATCCAGCGAACTGTGTGCTGGAGCCGCCTGGAAACATTGCACAATTGCCTTCCGGGTATGTACAAGGCGCCCGACTATCTCTTTACCCTGCTGCGGCGAGAACACCTCCAGAATAAGAATTCGAAATAACTTCCTCCTGCTGAGCACTTGTCAGGCCGTCAGCCCTGCTGCAGGCTGATGTCCCCTGACCTCAGGCCATCCTGATGCACCTCGGAGCGCCCTACAGAATGCCCGCGCGAGCCTCATTGCGGCGATCCGCACGGCCCAGGCGATGGGCAGGGATTGTTCTGCCGGCGTTGCTTGGTCTGCTGGTCTTCAGCCCCAGCCGGGTGCCGGGGCAGTCGGCTGTCCCCCAACCGGCGGCGGACCAACCGGCCGCCGAGCCCCCAACGGGCAAGGAGAAGGAACTGCTGGAGAAGATCCGCAAGCTCAAGGCTCCCCGCTGGCGCAGCTTCGGCTCCTGCCAGTACGACTGGACTTCCTGGCGACTGAGCGAGAAAGGGGTTCGAACCACCAGTTTCCAGTGCGGTGAACCTCCGATCACGGGCAATGTGGCGGTCTACTGCCCCAGTCTGAGGATCAGCCGCCGTGTCGCCGATGCCGACTGGGAGTCCTGGCGACTGCCCTTGAGCGTGGCTGAGTCGGCGGCCACGGGCGGTGAAGACAAGATGGTGGCCAATCTCTGTGCCAATGCCAGGCCTCAGCCCAATGCGGCCAGCAAGGCACCCTCCCAGCCGGGAGCGGCCAGCACGAGCAAGCCGAAGGTCAACACCCCTCCTCTCCAGCCCAAATCGCCAGCTCCGGCTCCAGCCAAACCTCCCGCCAAACCTGCTGCCAAACCCCCCGCCAAACAGGCCCCTTGAGCCCGGCAGTTCAGAGCACTCCGATGTAGCCGCTGGGAAGCAGGTTCCAACCCGCCCCGTAGACGTGAAGACGATTGCTGGGGCGGTCGCCTGAGGCGAAGGGCAGACCGGCATGGGCCCAGGCCAGGGCGCTCCCTGCCAGGTTGCGGACCCGGAAGCCTTGCTCCTGCAGCTGGCGCGCGACAAGACCGCTGCGCAGCCCGATCGTGCAGTAGGGCACCACGAGCGCTCCCCGGTAACGATCCCTGGTGCGCTCGAATTCCTCCAGGGAGATGGCCCCCGGCAGCATCGACACCCGTTGCTCCCGCGGCTCGCGTACGTCAACGAGCACGGCGCTCTGGCCCCTGGGGCGGCCCAGCCACTGGCTGACGCTGATCTCAGGCACCTCGGCGAGATGGCGCCGTTTCAGACCGGCATAGCGACGGGAGAGTTCAACGGCCAGACGTTGGTCGGCGGAGCTCAGAGCCCCGGGAGCCTGACTTCCGGCAGGGGTGATCAGCGCCAGGGCCGCCAGGGCTCCCAGCACAACGGCCAGGCGGCCCGATGGCCGCTGCGGCGATGGGGGCAGGGGGACTTGAACCCCCACAACGTCGCCGTCTGCGGATTTTAAGTCCGCTGCGTCTACCAATTCCGCCATGCCCCCGACTCAGGGATCCTAGATTTGCGCCACCTTGCTTCCGTGGACATGCTGCTGCCTGGGTTGCTGAGCTCCATGTCCACGCCCCTGGGGTCGATCTCTTCGGAAACGCTTCTGGTGCTGGGCGCCTACCTGGCGATCGGGGGTGCCTACCTGGTGGTGGTTCCCCTGGCCCTCTACGCCTGGATGCACAAGCGCTGGACCGTGATGGGCAAGATCGAGCGCACGGGCATCTACGGGCTCGTGTTTCTGTTCTTTCCCGGCCTGATCCTGTTTGCCCCCTTCCTCAATCTGCGAATGGCGGGACAGGGGGAATGAACCGGGGTCAGGCGCTGCTGATCGGGCTGGGAGTCTTTCTTGCCGGCGGAGTGGGGTATGCGGGCTTCAAGGCGGCGGGGTTCGAGGGGTTCTCGGCCGGCATCGCCGCCGAGGCCCTGCTGATCCTCGTGGTGATGGGTTGGACCGGCACCTACCTGCTGCGGGTGGTGACTGGAAAAATGAGTTTCATGGAACAGCGCCGCCGCTACCGCGCCGCCTTCGATGCCCTCACCACCGAGGAACTGCAGAAGGAATTCGATGCCCTCAGCCCTGGGGAGCAGGAGAAGCTGCTGCGGGAGATCGGCCAGTGGAAGGATGATGCCGCTGCCTGACCCCATAGGCTCGGAGCATGCCCGCCTCAGCCCCCTCGGCCACGATGAGCGCCGCTCCCGCAAGCCTCGCCAGCACCCCGATCCAGCGGCGTTTCGCTGGCCTCAAGGAGCGCGGCCGCTGCGCCCTGATGCCCTTCCTGATGGCGGGGGATCCCGATCTGGCCACCACCCGCGCCACTCTGCTGGCCCTGGAGGCCGAGGGAAGCGATCTGATCGAACTCGGCATTCCCTACAGCGATCCCCTGGCGGATGGGCCTGTGATCCAGGCCGCCGCCAGCCGGTCCCTCGCCGCCGGCACCACCCCAACCGCTGTTCTGGAGATGCTCTCCGGCCTCCGGGGGGAGCTGACGTTGCCGGTGGTGCTCTTCACTTACACCAACCCGCTGCTCAACCGTGGGCTCGAAACCTTCTGCCGTGAGGCCGCCGCCGCCGGTGCCGCTGGCCTGGTGGTGCCCGATCTTCCCCTGGAGGAGGCGGAGCGCCTCTCGCCCATCGCCGCCAGCCACGGCCTCGATCTGGTGCTGCTGGTGGCCCCCACCACCCCCGCCGAGCGGATGGCGCGCATCGCTGAGGCCAGCCGTGGCTTCACCTATCTGGTGAGCGTCACCGGGGTCACCGGCGTCCGCACCATCCTGGAATCCCGGGTGGGCGATCTGGTGCAGCAGCTCAAGGGCCTGGGCCCCAGGCCGGTGGCGGTGGGTTTCGGGATCTCCGGGCCCGATCAGGCCCGCCAGGTGCGCGACTGGGGGGCCGATGGAGCGATCGTGGGCAGCGCCCTTGTGAAGGTGATGGCGGCGGCTCACCAGGAAGGGAAGGATCCAGCCCAGGCGGCTGCTGGATTCATCGCCGGGCTGCGCCGGGCCCTCGATGCCTGAGGCCGACCATGGCCCCTGAGGACTCCCGCGTCGCCCTGCCCTTCTCGGAGGCCTGCGAACGCAACAGGGAACCGATCCTGATGGCCCTGCGTCAGTGGCTTGAGGAAGACGGCCGGGTGCTTGAGGTGGGCTCCGGCACTGGCCAGCACGCCGTACACATGAGTCGCCATCTGCGGGTGGTGTGGCAGCCCAGCGACCGGGCCATCAACCTGGGAGATCTGCATCGCCGCTGCCAGCTCGAGGGCCAGGCCAAAGGCAGCCTGGGCTGGCTGCTTCCGCCTGTCGAGCTCGATGTGCTCCAGCCACTCTGGCCTGAAGGACCCTTCAACGCGGTGTTCAGCGCCAACACGGCCCACATCATGCCCTGGAGCGCTGTGCCGAGGTTGCTGGAGGGCAGCGCCCAGGTGCTGCAGGACGCAGGCCTGCTGCTTCTCTACGGTCCATTCCACGACGGCGGCCGTCACACCAGTCCGAGCAACGCCGCTTTCGATCAGCACCTGCGCAGCCTTGATCCCGCCATGGGGGTGCGTGATGTCCTGGAGATCACCGACCTGGCCGCCAGCTGCGGGCTGCAGGCCATCGACGACCTGCCCATGCCCGCCAACAACCGGCTGCTGGTGTTCCGCCGGGAGCCTGCCGCGGAGGCTGAGCCCCAGCCATGACCGCCGCCGCTGCGGTGCAGGTGGCCTTGCTGGGACTGCCCAACACCGGCAAGTCGACGCTTTACAACAGGCTCACCGGCGGCCACGCCCGTGTGGCGAACTGGCCTGGACTCACGGTGGAGCTGCTGCGTGGTTCCCTGCCCGCCGACGCGTCCGGCAGGCCCTATGAGCTGATCGACCTGCCCGGCATCCACGACCTTCACGGCAGCAGTGAGGATGAAGCGATCGTGCGCCGCTTTCTCAGCGCGACCCGTCCGGATCTGGCCGTGGTCGTGCTCAATGCCAGCCGCAGCGACACCCAGCTGAGGCTGGCTCTGGAGCTGGAAGCCACCGGGCTGCCCATGATCCTGGCGCTGAACATGGGCGATGAAGCCCAACGCTTCGGGGTGCGGATCGACCACCAGCGGCTGGCGGAGGCCCTGGGGCTGCCGGTGCTGGTGCTCAGCGCCCGCCAGGGCCAGGGCCTCGATGAACTGCTGGAGCACATCCACGGCTTCACGGAGCTGCACCCAGCTCCGACCCGCCTGCTGCCTGACAAGGAGCTGGAGGAGCGCCAGGCCCGGCTGGTGGCTGGCTGCATCCAGGGGCACGACCAACCCCACGCGGATCCCCAACGGGACCGCCTTGATCGGGTCTTGCTGCATCCGCTGCTTGGGCTGCTCAGCTTTTTCGTGGTGATGCTGGCGGTGTTCCAGCTGATCTATGCCGTGGGCGGACCGATCCAGGTCTGGCTGGGGGGCCTGTTCGATGGCCTGCAGGCCCGGCTGCTCCAACCGGCCCTGCAGAGCCTGGACCTGCCTGAGTTCCTCAGCCGGCTGATCAGCGAAGGTCTGTGGATGGGCGCCACCACGGTGATCAGCTTCATGCCGATCATTTTTTTGTTTTACCTGATGATCGCCCTGATCGAAGATTCGGGCTATCTGGCGCGCTCGGCTTTTCTGATGGATGGGGTGATGCATTGGCTGGGCCTCGACGGCCGCAGCTTCGTGCTGCAGATCATGGGCTTCGGCTGCAACGTGCCCGCGATCATGGGCACCCGGGTGATTCGCGAGAGGCCCCAGCGCTGGCTGGCGATGCTGATGATTCCCTTTTCACTCTGCCAGGCCAGGCTGGCGGTGTTCGTGTTCATGGCCGGCGCCTTCTTCCCAAGGCCCTGGTGGGCGGCCGGGCTGGTGATCTTCGGGTTCTACGTGGTCAGCTTCGCGGCCGCGGTTCTCACCGCCCTGCTGTTCAAACGGGTGTTTCCCAGCCAGGGCGGATTCGTGCTGGAGTTGCCTCCCTACCGTTTTCCCAGCCTCGTCACGGTGTTCAGCCGCGGCTGGCGGGAAATGGTGACGTTCTTCTTCACCACCCGCCGCTTCATCGTCCTCGGGGTGATCAGCATCTGGCTGCTCAACAACCTTCCCCCTGGTGTGGACAACCTTTCCGGCCAGTCGCTGGCCGGCCAGATCGGGCGGTTGGTGCAACCATTCCTGGGTCCGATCGGCATGAACCCCGAGCTGACGATTTCGCTGATCTTCGGCTTCATCGCCAAGGAAATCCTGCTGGGGGCCATGGCCGTGATCTACGCCACCCGCGAGAGTGAACTGGCCATGGCGGTCGTGGGGGCCATCCGCCCGCTTCAGGCCCTCAGCTTCATGATGTTCACGCTGCTGTACACCCCCTGCCTCTCCACGGTCGCTGTGCAGCTGAGGGAAAGCCGAAGTGGCCGATTTGTGGCGCTCTCGCTGGTGTGGTCGTTCAGCCTGGCCTGGCTGATGGCGTTTCTTCTCTACCAGGCGGGTCTGGGGCTTGGTCTGGGCTGAGCAGCACGGCTTCCATCTGGGCGGCATCCTGACGGCGCAGCATGAAATCAAGCAGCCCCATGCGCAGGTGCAGAAGGCCTCCTGGCCGGCCCCGGCGCATCACCACCAGGCGGCAGCCAGGCTTGACGCCCATGGCCCGCAGACGAGCCTCCAGGCTGGAGCAGGCGGGGAGGGTGAGCAGCTCCAGCGGCTGATCGAGTGGCGCGGCGGCCAGGGTCATCTCCTGATTCAGGCCCTTCTGAACTTGTACAGCCCCGCCATCAAAGACCTGTGTGCACCAGAAGCTCACCCAGGGTGGCCGTGAGAGCACCGAGCAGGAGCAGGCGGGTGGTGCCCCCCAGCAGGCGGGAGCAGATCAGGAAGCGAATCGGTATCAAAACAATGTCTCCTGTGGTTCAAGATCCAATGGGTGTGCGGCGTCAGCCGCCTGGACGCTCGAGGCTCGTGAGCTGGTTGAGCGGCAGGGCAAAGGGCGGTGAGCCATGGCGCGAGAGGGGCCAGCGACGCACCCAGCAGGTGCTGGCGTCAGGGTCGATGTTGAGCACCTGGTAGGTGTGATCGGGGTTGCTGGCGACCCGGACCATCTGTCCTTGGTGAAGGTTCATGGCAAGCAGGGGTGGTCTTGGCTGGTTCAGGCTTGGGCGTGCGGGAGCTACGGGCGTCTGGATTGCACTGTGGCGGCAGCCGTGGGCCTGCCTGGAACCTCAGCAAACGTAACGGTGTATTTCAGTAGCTTGACAGCCAGTCACCATTTAGTTGGCACTGTTTGTGGATGCACACCAGGTCGCGGTTGGGCTTCAGATGGATGGTGAAAGGCCTCCACCCTTAACCTTCCGACCAGAACCACTGCCCAGAGGCATCCGATGGCCAAGTTTGTCCTCTGGGGCAGCTACAGCACCGACGTGCTGGAGCGTCGCGGGGCCTACCGGGAGGAGCACCTGGCCGGGCTGCGGCGGCAGAAGGAGGAGGGGACGCTGCTCACCCTGGGGCCCACCGCCTGCACCACCAGGGTGTTCGGCCTCTATGAAGCCGAGAGCCAGGAGCAGGTGGAGGCCCTGGTGAAGGGTGATGTCTACTGGCGCCAGGGGATATGGACCAGAATGGAGGTCTACCCATGGATTCAGGCTTTCTGAGGTCCTCTGTGGCCTTTCGAGGCCCACGGGCTGGGCTCTGAACTCAGGTGGCAGGTTCTGCTGTTCCTACCCAGTTCTGCTGGGCCTGCTGCCACACCCAGTCCGCCACCGCCTCAGGCCCCCCCAGCCCCAGAGCCTCCCCGTAGCCGGACATCTGTCCAAGTCCGCCGGCCGCGATGGTGGCGATGGCCTCGGGACCTGTGATGCCGTTGCGCTCCAGGGCTCTGAGCCTGAGGGTCTTGCTGCGGCGAAGAATGTTTCCGCCGTTGACGTGGCATCCGGCGCAATGGTTCGCGAACAGGCTCTCCCCCGAAGGGCCGCTGGCGGTTGCCAGGGATTCACCCCACACGGGCCGCGGCCACCAGATCAGCAGCACCAGAGCGAGCAGCGCCAGGAACCCCAGCAGCCGGCGCCAGGCCTTGACGGACCAAGCTGAGGTGGGAATCGCGGACATCCGGGTTCGGTCCATTTCGGGAGATTCAGTCTGGCGGTTGCTCGGCTGCAAGGGCACGCACGTAGCGGCGGTAGAGATCCTGTGGAGATCGGTAGCGCTGGGGCAGGGAACTGTGCAGCGCGTTCAGGTTGTGCCAGCAGAGGGTGCGCTCGATGCGCTCCAGGGTGCGCCCATCGGCCACGAGGCGGCGCAGGGCCTGGCAGTAGGCCGAGAAGCCAGCCTCCAGTTCACCGATGCTGAGCGGGCGTGAGTCGGCCATGGCGATCCCTGGCGCGCCCCGTGCGGGCACGGGCAGGCGCTGAACCTGATTCCACGGTATGCAGCGCTCGCCTGGGGGCCTGGGCTCTGCCCATGGCCCGCCAGAAAGTTGTCTCAAAACGTTGGGCTGCCCCGATACCCTCCCAGCATCCAGCCCGGGGCCTGCCGATGCACAGCCTGCGACCCCTCACCCCCCATGACCTCGAGCCGGTGCGTGAGGTCTATCGCGACGCCGTGCTCAGCCAGGCGCCGCTGCTCTACACACCCGAGCAGGTGAAGGCCTGGGCGGATGTGGTGCTCGAAAGCTCCCCGTTCGAGACCATCCTGGAGCGGGGGGTTGGCCTGGCCAGCTGCTCCGGCGCCGGTGCCGTGATCGAGGCCTTCGCCGTGCTGGAGCCCGCCGATCGCATCTCGCTGCTCTACTGCCGCGGACGGGCCAGTCGCCAGGGCCGGGCCACTGCGCTGCTGCGGGCCCTGGAATCACTGGCGCGGGGGTTTGGCAGCCGACAATTGCGCACCGAAGCCAGCTTCCTTTCCCGTCCTCTGTTCGAGCGGGAGGGCTGGTCGGTGGACTGGACCGAGGAGCTCACGATCGGGTCAGTGCCCTTCCGCCGTTTCCGTATGGTCAAGGACCTGCCCCCCGACTGACCGCGCAGCCATGGCCGAGGAGCAGCTGCAGGTCTTTCTGGAGAAAGTGCTCCAGCTCAATGCCTTCATCGCCCTCAGCGAGGCCCGGCCTGAACTGCGCCAGGCCCTGAGGGCGTGCTCCAGCCACCAGGAGGTGGTGTCCCTGGCCCGGGCGCAGGGCTATGAAATCGGCAGGCGCTGGGGTGAACCTGCCGCCGGCGCCGAGCGCAAGGATGGGTTGGGAAACCTGCTCGAGAGCCCTTGCCCCCCATCGGGCGAGGAGCGGGTGGATGTGCTGCTGGACGACTCAGGTCTGCGCCTGGAGCGCATTCACTCCTGCTCCCACAGCACCAGAGCCGGCCATTGGTACGACCAGCTGGAATCCGAATGGATCCTGCTGCTTCGTGGCAGTGCCAGGTTGCAGTTCGAGGATGAGGAAGAAGCCCGCGATTTGGTGGCCGGAGACAGCCTACTGATCGCCCCCCGGCGCCGCCACAGGGTGGTGGCTACAGATCCGGCTCCCGGAACACTTTGGTTCGCCCTCTTCTGGACACCTTCCCCATCAGTGTGGAAGAGCGCACCAGCCAGTAGCCCGCCGACAGGCTCACCACCGTGACCCCCAGTCCGACCAGCAGAAGAGGTTTGTCCTCCGCCCCCGGCTGAAGCACGATCACCTTCCGCGCCACGGCGGTGAGGGCCGTGAGCAGCACCAGCTCGATCTGCACCACATGGTGTCGCAGGTAGGCCGTGACGTTCTGAAGCACCTCAAGGGCGATCAGCACGGTGAGCACATCCCCGAGGATCCCCATGAGATCGTTCCCGAGCCAGCCGGTGCTGGGGTTGAAGAATTCCTGCCAGACCCGAAGGAACAGCTGGGCCGAGGCGGCGATCAGCACCACGCAGAGCAGAGCTGAGAGCGCCTTGGCCAGTTGACGCTCGAAGCGATCGACGAGGGCCAGGAACGTCTCGTCGTCGAAAAGGCCGGACAACCTGCTCATCAGTTGTTGAACGGCTCGAATCTGGGTCGCGCGGGGGTATCACCCGGAGGGTTCTTGAGCTTGGTGTCGCAGGTGACCGCCCCATCGGTGGGATCGGTGACGCAGTCGGTGGGCTCCACCTGGGTGGGAACACCCACGTTGCTGCCCGGCCCGAGGTTGTAGCGGAGGCTCTGGGCCCTCAGAGCCGTGGGCGCACTGGAGAGGAGTGCCAGGACCGTTGCGGCCACGGGAACAAAGGACTGCAGGCGGAATCGCGGACTCGCCAGAGGCTTTTGGGGCGTTGGCGCCATGGAGATATGAATGACGTGGCTGAGCCCACTCTGCCTTCTGAAGGCTAGATCCGCTGATCCTGTCGGATCTCTTCCAGCAGCAGATCCAATTGGCTGAAGGGATCCTCCCCTGCCTCGTTCGGGCTTCCGGGCCCTCCCTCTTCCCGTTGCCACAGCTCATCGATGCCGCAGAGCCGTGCAGCCAAGGCAGTGAGACCTGCCTCAGCGTGAAGGTCCTGGAGGGTCTCGAGCAGAACAGGCATCCGGATCGACTCGGCGCGCAGTGCGCGGCGCAGGTCTGCCTGCGTCCGTCCCCGGTGGCGAAGCCAGTCCTTGAGGAAGCTCTGCAGATCCTCCAGCTGAGCGGTGTCGAGGGAGGCGATGCCCGCAAGGGCCCGGGCCTCGCTGCTGTGGTCAGGCATCAACGGCCGGGGGGGAACCAGCGATCCAGTTTGCGGCGTGCCCGGGTCCGGATGTCAGGAGTGAGGTGACGGCCCGTCAGTCCCAGGAGGGCCGTGAGCGCCACCAGATCATCGCTGAAACCGGCTGCGGGAATGAAATCTGGGATGAGATCGAGCGGAAGCAACAGATAGGTGAGGGCCGCGAGCATCGTGAGCCTCACCTGGGAAGGCGTGTTGCCATCCAGCAGCAGTTCAAGGCATTCCAGGGCCGGCAGAGCAATGGCACGACCCGCCCTGCGCAGCAGGCGTTGCAGCACCCCTTCATCGACAACGGTGCTTTCCAGCACCTCCGCCTCCACGGTGGACTGATCCCCAGCGCTGGATTCCCCGGCATAGGGGGACCCTTCGGAGGGGTCAGAAAAACCGGCGTCGATTGGAGCCATGGCTCGCTCGGGGAGCAACGAACCCCGGCATCATCCTCAACCTTGATGGAGAGCACAAGGACGGTTTCAGGCCGGATTGGGGCGGTGATCTCTCCCTAGCCGGCTTCCACGAGACCGCTCTGGACACCGGCCTTGCGTAATTTGCGCAAGGCTCGCTGCACCACCTGACGGCAGTATTCGCGGCTGCAGCCCAGCTGCCGGGCCACCTCGGCGAGCGTGCGCCATTCGTGGCTGCCGTCGAGTCCGAAGCGGAGCATCACCACAGCGCGCTCACGGGGGGTGAGGTTCGAGACATCGAGCAACCGCCACACGGATGCACTGCGCTCGGCCAGCTCGGCTCTCTCCAGGGGGGGCATCTCGTTGCTGGGGAGGACGTCGACCAGCTCAGTGGGATCCGACTTGGACTTGACCACCCCCTGCAGGCTGACCGTGACACTGCGCAGCTCGCAGGCCAGGAGATCTTCCACATCAGTGAGCGGAAGATTCATGCTCGTGGCCAGTTCCTTCGGGGATGCGGAGAGGCCATTGGCCTGCAGCAACCGTGCTTTGGCAGCACGAAGTTTTGTGAGCTTTTCATTCACATTCACCGGAATGCGGATCGTGCGGCTCTGGGTGGACAGAGCCCGATTGAGGCCTTGACGGATCCACCAATAAGCATAAGTACTGAAACGATGACCCCGGGTCGGGTCGTACTTCTCGACGGCCCGCACCAGGCCAAGGGTTCCTTCCTGAATCAGGTCGAGCAGGTCAAGGCCCTTGCCCTGGTAGCGCTTGGCCAGGTTCACCACCAGGCGCAGATTCGCCGTGATCATCTGATCCTTGGCCCGTTCACCGGTGCGGATGGTGCGGCGCTCCACATCGCTGTAGTCGCAGGCTTCACCACTGCCACCGGCCTGGGAGCAGCGCTCGTTGAGGGCGATCATCGCCTGCACCTTGCGGCCGAGGGTGAGCTCCTGGGATGGGGTGAGTAGTTGGTGACGTCCGATCTCTCCGAGAAAGGCACTCAGCGAACTGACCATGATCTGCCTCGAAGCTTTGTTGAATCTAAGGCGAAATTTCACACATCCCAAAACCACCGGAAAGGTTTCCAACTTCCAACTTGCTTCGGTTTTTGGAATTCACTTCGATTGGCTCACGCCAGGGGCGCTTCGGCTCGACGCCGCCCCTGCCTCGCTACGGTCATGGGCCGTTCAAGCCCAACCCCGGCCATGACAGCCCTGGTTCATCTGCCTGCCGCCCTGGTCCTGCCCACCGGCGTGCTTCCCAGTGCTGCGGTGGCCTATGTCCACTACCTCAGCTTCATGGTCTGTTTCGGGGCTCTGGTGCTGGAACGCCGCCTGATTCGCCCGGATCCGGATCGGTCCGTGGCGATCACCATGGTGATCACCGACATCGTCTATGGCCTTGCGGCTCTCCTGGTGCTGCTGAGCGGAATCCTGCGGGTGCTGCACTACGGCCAGGGCAGCAGCTTCTACACGGAAAACCCTCTTTTCTGGTGGAAGGTGGGGGTCTACCTGTCTGTGGGTGCTCTCTCGCTGTATCCCACAGTCACCTACATCCTCTGGGCCATCCCGCTGCGCAAGGGGGATCTCCCCAAGGTGAGCCAGGCTCTCGCCAGCCGCCTCGGCTGGATCCTGAACATCGAACTGGTGGGCTTTGCCACCATCCCCCTGCTGGCCACACTGATGGCCCGCGGTGTGGGACTTCCGGGCTGAGATTGAGATGCGCGCCCTGCCCTGCCTGGCCCTTCTGGCCCTGGTGATGGCCGGCCCTGCTCAGGCCATTCCAGACCGCCAGGAGCTCTGCCCTGCCGCCAGCGCCAGCCGACCCGCCACGGTCTCCCCCGCTGCCGCGGCCGCCCATGAAGGCAGTTCAGCCCAGCAGCAGGACCCTGTCCTGGCCGACGGTGGCCCCGACTATCGCCACCGGCTGGAGACCACTCCTCTGGGCTGGCCGCGGCTTGATCGCTGGTGCGTGTGGGTGGAGCCCCTGGGGGAAGAGGGTCCTGGATCACGCTTCGAGCATCGCTGGCAGCAGGCGGTCGATGCCGCCCTGGCCAGCTGGGGCTCGGAACTGACCTTGGTGCAGGTGAGCGATTCCAGCCGGGCCCAGATCCTGATCGAGCGGCGCCGTCCACCGCTGCTGGATGCCCAGGGTCGCCGCCGCCGGGCCAGCCATGGGCGGGCCCAGCTGGAACTGGTGGAGGTTCAACGGCAGGGGCAGTGGCGCCTGGAGCCTCGGGTGGTGGTGCTGATCAGCCCTGATCAGCGCCAGGAAGCCCTGCAGGCCACGGCGCTGCACGAGCTGGGCCACGCCATCGGGCTCTGGGGCCACAGTGATCAGCCTGCCGATGCCATGGCTGCGGTGCCTGGCCCCCGGCCGGTGCTGACCCTCAGCGCCCGTGACCGGGCCACGGTGCGCTGGTTGTACAAGCAACCCAGCCGCTTCGGGGCGCGTCCCTAAGGCTGGTGATGGTGGTGTGACGGGGCACCGGCCGGATCCACCGGCAGGGACACAGGTGGCGAGGCCGGTGGGTTCAGTCGCACCAGTCCATGGCCCTCGAGGCCGGCCCACCACACCCCCATGGTGGTGACCCCGGCGGTGAGCACCCCCATGTTCACCACTGCGGCCGACACCAGACCCATGGAGACGGCCCCGAGGCTGATTACCCCCATCGGCACCACACCGATGGCCACCACACCCATCGGGACGATCCCGATCGAGATGATCCCCAGGGGAGCGACGCCGGTGGCCAGAAGCGGCGGGCGGCCGCCGCAGTTGGCGGAAGGGTCCTGAGCTGGAGGAAGCAAGGGTGCCTGCCGCAAGTGATCCGACCCTATTCGCGGCCCTGACTGCGGCGTGGGGCGCCGCGGCGGGCGGCCAGCACCTCCAGCACCCGACGCCACTCGACCCCGTGATGGGCCAGGGCCACCTGCAGATGAAAGATCAGATCAGCCGCTTCCCCGGCGATGCCGTCGGCCTCGTCGTCCTTGCAGGCCATCACGAACTCGGCGCTCTCCTCGCCGATCTTCTTGAGGATGCGGTTGTCGCCTCCCGCCAGCAGGCGGTTGGTGTAGCTCCCCTCCACCGGATGATCGTGGCGATCCTGGATCTGCCGCGCCAGCTCACTGCAGGCATCGGCCGGAGGATCCGCAGGCTCTGGATTCCTGCTCTCCAAAGAGCCACCCGCTGTGAAGAAGCAACTGCGGGAGCCGGTGTGGCAGGCCACATCGCCCACCTGCTCCACCGTCAGCAGCAGCACATCGCTGTCACAGTCGTAGCGGAGGCCCCGCAGCCGCTGCAGATGGCCGCTGGTGGCGCCCTTGTGCCACAACTCGGCTCGGGAACGGCTCCAGTAGTGCACCTCACCCGTGGCCAGCGTGCGGGCGATCGACTCGCGGTTCATCCAGGCCAGCATCAGCACGGCGCCATCCAGCCAGTCCTGGGCAATGGCGGGAATCAATCCGGCGTCATCGAAGCGCAGTTGATCCAGCCAGGAGGCCGGGTCGCCACCGATCGGGCTGTGGGGCTGAAATGATGCCTCCAAGGGAGGGGAGTCCGGCTGTTGCGATCCTCTCCCATCTCAGCGATGGCCTCGTACACCTGCTCGAAACAATTCAGCGGTTACCCCTGTTGTCATCGGCAGTGGCGGCACCAGGGACACTGCCGGTTCGTGCACGGCTACAGCCGCAGCTTCACCTGCTGGTTCCGCGCCCGCCAGCTCGATGCCAACGGGTTCGTGGTCGACTTCTCCGGGCTGCGCGAGCTGGAGGCGCAGCTGGCCGGGCAGTTCGATCACACCTTTCTGGTGAACGCCGATGATCCCCTCCTGGAGCAGTGGCAGGCCCTGCACGCCCAGGGTGCCCTCGACCTGCGGGTGATGGCGAATGTCGGGATGGAGAGCAGCGCCGAGCTGGTCTGGACATGGGCCAATCAACTCTTGCTAGCCCGCGACGACGGCCGCAGCTGCTGCTGGAAGGTGGAAGCCCGCGAAGACGTCCGCAACGCCGCCTGCTTCGAGGCCACCCCTGGGTGGTTCGCCCAGGCCCTGCTGTGATGAACGTGGAGCGGCTGGCCACGACCTGGGCCCTGTTCCAGGCCCTGCTGGTGGAGGCGATGCCCTTTCTGCTGATCGGTGTGGTCCTCTCCAGCCTGGCCCGCTGGATCAGCCCGGGGGGGCGGTGGGTGAGGTCCCTGCCATCCCACCCGCTGATGGGCCCCCTCAGCGGGGCCGCCCTGGGCTTTGCCCTTCCCGCCTGTGAATGTGGCAACGTCCCCATGGCCCGGCATCTCCTGGTGAAAGGGGCGCCGGTGGCCACCGCTCTGGGCTTTCTGTTCGCAGCGCCGGTTCTCAACCCGATCGTGCTGGCCAGCACCTGGGCGGCGTTTCCCGATCAGCCCTGGCTGCTGGCGGCACGTCCCCTGGGGGCCGTGCTGATCGCGGTGGCCCTGGCCACACTGCTGAGACTGCTCCCCGACACCGAGCTGCTGCAGCCGGCTCTCCTGGAGGAGCGGCGATTGAGCCAGCCCCTTGATGAGGTGAACCTGCTGGAGCGACGGGGCGGCCTGATCGGAAGCCCCGCGACCGCAGCAGGGACGACCACGCTCGGAACCACTCGGCGCCCACCCCTGGGCCAGGTGCTGTCCCATGGGGGAGCCGAGTTTCTGGAGCTGGGTCTGCTGCTGGTGATGGGCTGCGCCATCGCCGCCCTGGTGCAGACCCTGGTACCGCGCCAGTGGCTGATCGCGGTGGGAGGCGCCCCCACCCTCTCGATCCTGAGCCTGATGCTGCTCAGCCTGGTGGTGTCGGTCTGCTCCAGCGTGGATGCCTTCCTGGCCCTGGGCTTTGCGGCGCAGGTCACCCCCGGGGCGGTGCTGGCTTTTCTGTTGCTCGGCCCCGTGATGGACCTCAAGCTGGTGGGGCTGTTCGGCGTTCTGCTGCGGCCCCGCGCCATTCTGCTCACGGCCGGGGCAGCGTCCCTGGTGGTGTTACTGATCAGCCAATGGGTCAACCTTCTCCTGCTCTGATCCCCAGGCGCCGGCCCGCCGGTTCCGGGCTTCTGCAGCGCCTGGAGCCCAAGGTGCTAAAGGCCCTGGCCCTGGCCCTTTGGGGCATCGCGCTCCTGCAGAGCGCCCTGAGCGGACGCCTTGATCTGCTGCTGCGGGCCGTGTTTCATCCCCTCGTCTGGGCCAGCGGGATCCTGCTCCTGCTGATGGCCGCCGTGGAGATCAGGGGCCGCCGGGGGGACGACAACAGGACGTGCGGGCGCTGGACCACATGGCTGAGCATCGGCGCAGCCCTGGCGGTGCTGGCCCTCCCCCCCAGGCCCTCCTTTGCCGATCTGGCCGCCAACCGGCAGGCCAACCTGCTGGAGGAACCAGGCCTGAGCTTCGTGCTGCCCCCGGCCCAGCGCAGCCTCACCGACTGGGTGCGTCTGCTGCGCAGTGATCCTGACCCGAGCCTCCACGCGGGGAATTCCGTGCGGATCAGCGGCTTCGTGCTGCCCATGCCGGGCGAGGAGCCCCACCTGGCCCGCCTTCTGGTGCGCTGCTGCCTGGTGGATGCCGTACCTGTCGGCCTGCCGGTGCGCTGGCCCGATGACCGGCCCACTCCCCGGGCTGACCAGTGGCTGAGCGTGGAGGGGGTGATGGAGAGCGAGACCGTGGCTGGTCGCCAGCGCAGCGTGGTCAGGGCCGATCGGGTGAAGGCCATTCCCCGGCCTCGCCAACCCCTGGAGCCATGAGGCAGTCCCCCCTGGGCTGGTGGCGCCGGCAGCGGCGACTGATGGTGCTGCTGCTGGCGGCCGGCGCCCTGGCGTTGCTGCAGCAGCAGCTGCTCTGGCATCGTCCTCCGAGGCTGCTGGAGCTGCGCCAGGCCAGTGCCAGTTCAGGCCCCGCGGCCCTGAGCCTGCGATTCAGCCGGCCCATGCGGGCTCTCAGTGTGGCCGGCAGCAGTCGACTGCTACCGGCACTGCCCTTCACGATCCAGGGGGAGGGGAACCCACTGCTGCTGTTGCCGGACGTGGGGACCCGCATCGATCAGCCTCTGGAGCTTCGGCTGAAGGGGGTCGACCAACGGGGCCTGGCCCTTCCGCTTCAGCGCTGGTTCTGGGATCCCCGCCCTGACCTGCTGGCGGTGGTGCCCGTGGCGGGAGGCGAGCAGGTGCGTCTGCGCACACCTGATGGCCACTGGAAGTCGCTCACGCCGGTTTGGCCCGCGATCTCCCAGGCGGTGGCTCTCGGGGATGGCTCGGGCCTCGGAGTGGTCAGCCGGGATCAGCAGGGACGGCACCGGGTCTGGCGGCTCGACCTGCGCCGCAGCCACCTGGCCAGGCGATCCAGTGCCCTGGGGTCGGCCCATCCGGGTCAGCTGCAGCCGTTCAGTTCACAGAGCTTCGTCTACGCCAGGCTGAGCAGCAACGACAATGGCGATCTGCTGGTTCAGGCGGCACCCGCTTCCCGGGGCAGGGATGATCCAGGGGAGGAGTGGAGTCAGGCGTTGGAGCCCCCTCAGGAGGAGGTGGTCCTCTGGGGGAGGTCGGGCTCGCGCCGGCGACTGGACC
Organism: Synechococcus sp. BSA11S; assembly: GCF_014224355.1. Classification (GTDB taxonomy): domain Bacteria; phylum Cyanobacteriota; class Cyanobacteriia; order PCC-6307; family Cyanobiaceae; genus Regnicoccus_A. The sequence goes on from NZ_VNWP01000004.1 coordinate 143,251, forward strand.
TCGAGGCCCGAGGGCCGGTGGCGCTGGTGCCCCAGGGGGGCTCGATGATCGTGCCCGAGGCCGATGGTCTGACCCTGAGGACCCTGCCGCCGCGCCCGGCCCGCCGCCAGTTGCTGCCCGGCAGCCGTGACCTCAGCAGCTTCTGTCCCGTGGCGGGCCGGGCCCTGCTCGCACGACACTGGCCTGACTTCCGCCGCTCCCTGGAGCTGGTGGAGCCGGCCCAGGCCCCGAGAACCCTCTGGCTGGGTCAGGAGGCCCTGCTGGCCAGCGCCTGTTCCAGGGGCGGTGAGCGGGTCTGGGCGCTGCTGCTCGACGGGATCGAGCGGCCGGAGCTGACGGTTCTGGCCCTGGGCGGCGCCGGTGGCGAACGACGGCTGACCCTGAAGGGCTGGGAACTGGAGCCGGGCACCGGACTGAGCTATGACCCAACCGCCGACCGGTTGCTGCTCGCCCTGCGTCCCCTGGTCAGCCCCGGCACTGCCATGGGCCAACCACGCCCCGAGCCCAGGGCCGCCCTGCTCGATGCCACCAGCCTCGAACTGAGCGTGCTCGACGGACCGGTGCGACGGGTGAGCTGGCTGGAGGCCGCCTGAATCCGACGGTTGCCACTCAGCCCCTGCGCCGGAGCACCAGCGGCAGCAGCAGCAGGCTCAGCACCCCGATCAGTGGCCCCGGCGGCAGGTTGATGGCTGGCTGAATCGCCAGCACAAAGCCGCAGCCGGCCAGCAGGGCCCCGATCAGGGCCGCCCGCAGCAGGGCCTGGCGCAGGCTGATCGCCCCCTCCAGGGCCAGCAGGGCAGGAGCCGCCATCAGGGCGATCACCAGCACCACCCCCACCGCCGTCATGGCGCTGACCACCGTGAGCGCAGTCACAACGGTGAGCAGCAGGCGCAGGCGTCCCACCGCCAGCCCGGAACTGGCCGCCCCGAGGGGGTCCACACCCAGGAACACCAGCTGGCGGTAGCGGAAGCAGAGCAGCCCCAGCACCGCCAGCAGCGACAGGCCGGTGCGCAGCAGATCCGGCGCTCCGGCAGCGAGCAGATCACCGAAGAGCACCGCTTCGAGGTTCACACGGATGCGCAACAGCGGAATCAGCAGCACCCCAAGGCCCAGGAATCCGGCCAGCACCGTGTTCAGCACCGCCTCATCGCCACGGCCTCCGGAGCTGGCGGGCCGGCTGAAACGCTCCGCCAGCAGGGCGCCGGCCACTCCGCTCACCACCCCGCCCAGACCTGGGTCGAGGCCCAGCGCCAGGGCCACCGCCAGTCCGGGCAGCACGGCATGGGAGATCAGATTGGCCTGGAACAGGCGACCCTGCACCAGCAACAGGGTGCCCGCCAGGGGACAGAGCAGGCCGCTGAGCAGGGCCAGAGCCAGGGGCAGCATCCACCAGGTCGCGGTCATCGGGCTGCTTCTGGGCGGAGGAACTGGGGGGGTCTGCATAGGATCCCGCCCAGGGGCCGGGTCAGACACCGATGGATTCCGAGGCGGACAGCCAGCAGCTCAACGCCAAACAGGTGAGCGTGCTGGCGATGCTGCGCGAGAGCAGCGAGGAACTCTCCGGTCAGGAGCTGCACCAGCGCCTGCGTCTCAACGGCCAGCCGATCGGACTGGCCACGGTCTACCGGCACCTGCGCCAGCTCCAGCGCCTGGGTCTGGCCCGCTGCCGCCACCTGCCCAGTGGTGAGGCCCTCTATGCCCCCCGGGAGCGAGACACCCATCACCTCACCTGCGTGTCCTGCGGCCTGACGCTGCCGCTGGACCACTGTCCGATGCATGGCATCCAGCCCCAGCCCGAGGCGGCCCAGGGCTTTGAGCTGTTGTTCCACACCCTGGAATACTTCGGCCGCTGTCCGCGCTGTCGCCACTCCGCCAGCGCAGACACCTGAACACAGCGCCATCAGCCGCAGCAATGGTTACCCAGGCGCAGGTCGCCAAGGGAGTGGCGCACTGAGGCCGGGGGACCATCGGCCAGCAACCGCCGGTCAATCACCAGCACGCGGTCGTAGGCATCGAGGTCGTGGCCCCAGTCGTGGCTGCTCACCAGCAGAGTGAAGCCAGCATCACGCAATTGGCCCATCACCTGCAGCAACTGGGTGCGGGAGGGGGGATCAATCGCCGCGCAGGGTTCGTCCAGCAGCAGCACCGAAGCGGGCTGCACCAGCAGGCGGGCCAGCAGGGCCCGTTGCTGCTGGCCGCCGGAGAGCTGATCAAGGCGGCGCGAGGCCAGGGCATCAATCCCCACCCGCTGCAGAGCCGCCTCAACGGCGCAGCAGCCGGGGCGGGCCGCCATCAGCCGGCCGAGGCCCACCAGCTCACGCACGCTGATCGGAAAGTGCCAGGCAATTTCCCCCCGCTGAGGCATCAGGGCCAGCTGGCGCCGGGCCCGGCGGGGGGTGAGCGCTGCACCATCGAGCAGGAGTTCGCCGGAGAGCAGGGGGATCTGGCCTTCGATCGCCTGAAGCAGGGTGCTCTTGCCGGCGCCATTGGGTCCCACCAGGGCGGTGAGGGTGCCAGGGTCCAGGCGAAAGCTGATGTCCTCCAGGGCCAGTCCCTCGCCGCGGCGCACGCTGAGATGACGGGCCTCGAGGGCCATCGGCACCGGCAGAGGGGAAACGTTGTCGCAACCTACCGACGACCGAGGCGACCGGCTGCCGCAAGTCCGGTGAGAGCGAGGGCCTGAGAGCGGTCTGAGATGAGAACTGTTATCATTCTTAGGCCTTGCCTGCACTCAGTGCGACGCAGTCCGCCACCCATGGCCCCCGGCCCGGGCCCCTGGCCGTCCCCCTGGGGGAAGCCGCTCCCACCGGCGCTGCTGCTGGTCTGCGCAGGCCTGGGGATTGCCCTGCTGGCCTGCAGCCGAAGCCCGGATCCGCCTCAGGTGGTGGCGGCTGATGGTGTGCTCTGCGATCTCAGCCAGCGGCTGGCCGCCGGCAAGCTGAGTGTGAGCTGCCTGCTGCAGCCCAGCGATGATCCCCACGACTTTCGGCTCCGCCCCGAGCAGAAAGCCCAGATCACCAGCGCCGGGCTGCTGCTGATCAGCGGCTACGGCCTCACCCCGGCCTTGGCGGGTCTGCCGGGGGCGGTGGCCGTGTCCGAGCAGGCGGTGCCCCAGCCCCCCAGACTCACGCCAAAAGGCGACCAAGACCACGCCAGTGATCACAACCACAGCAGCGACAGCGGCCACGATCACGGCGGCCAGGACCCACATCTCTGGCACAATCCCCGCCAGGCGGAGGCCATGGCGGCGGTGATCGCGGACCAACTCAGTCAGCTGGATCCGCCGGCAGCTGAGGGCATCCAGCGGCGCTCCAAGGCCATGGGCGCGCTGCTCCAGCGCCTTGACGCCTGGAATCGGGTCCAGTTCAACTCCATCCCCAGGCCCTGGCCTCCCCTGGCCAGCAGCCACCGCGCCTTCGCCAGCCTGGCTCTGGCCTACGGCCTCGATGAACTGCCCCTGGTGGATGCCACCAGCACCAGTGAGGCACTGCGGCCCGACGCCTTCCGCCAGGTCGTCGAAACTCTCCGTGCCGGCTCCACCCCGCGCCTCTTCGCCGAGCAGAGCCCTCCCGCGAGAACGCTCCAGCGCATCAGCGAACTCAGCGGTGTGCCGATCGCTGCGGTGCCCCTGGCCGCCGATGGCCTGGCCATGGGTCCCGAAGGTCCCCTCAGCCTGATGGCCACCCTGGTGCGCAACACCTGCACGATCGTCGATGGCTGGGGCGGCCGTTGCGACCGCCAGGGGGGTGAGGCCCTGGTACGAGCCTGGTCGCAGATCAACTGATGATCAAGGAGACATGATCAAGGAGTCATGATCAAGGAGTCATGATCACCCAGCGACGTATCTTATCTCACAGAACGTCGTTTTTACTCGACGCAGGGCAATACAAAGTCAGATTCCTTACTAATCTTTTCGTGGACTGTTCGCGGCTCCAATGGTCCAAGCACAGCCTGTCATTGTCTTCGCTCTGGGGGTTGGAATCACTGGCGGAGCAGTGACCCTTCCAGCTGGCCATGTGAACCCCATGGCTGGCGCGACAGCCTCTCAGATGGGACCCGACCGCAATCTCCAACAGGCCTCATTCTCGTGACCATTGCTGGCTGTGCTGCGCAGCGGTGGGCCTGTCATCTACCTGCCGTGCCTGAAAGACCGCCGACCTGGCCTTTGGCAGCCATCAACAACATGTCAGGCTGAATCTTTTACTCTTTTAGGAGCAGAGCGAAGCCCAGATCGCTCAAATGAAGCGCAATCCGATGCCCTGCCTGACCACGGGTGGTAACGCCCAATGGGAGTGGCGTCTTCACTTTGCAGGTCAATACGCTCTCGAATGAGTGGACCAAGTTCTGGGCCGCTGATCCCGAGCCAAAGGAAGGGTGCTGGCCCGCCCCGCCCATCACCAGAGCGACAACGCCAGAGCAACAACCGGCGCAGAACGACGAAGAGTCAAGCGATAATCGTTATCATTCTCATGCCGACTCCTGGGAGACCGACGCGTTGCCTCGACGCCTCGGGCCGGATCCTCCAGGTCACTTTTGAGCCCTTCGCCACCGATGACTCACCTGCTGCTGCGCCTGGTCGCTCCAGTCGCCCTTGCACTGCTGTCCCCTGTTGCCCCCCACCCCTGCCCTGAGGCAATGGCGGCTGAGTTGAACCTCGACGGCATCAATCGATACGCCAACAGCTCCTTCGACAACAGCCAGGACCAGGTCACCAGCATCACCCAGTTCTCGGATGTGCAGCCCACCGAGTGGGCCTACCAGGCGCTCTCGAACCTGATCGAGCGCTATGGCTGCGTCGCTGGCTACCCCGATGGCATCTTCCGTGGCAGGAAGCCGCTGAGCCGCTGGGAAGCCGCTGCTCTGCTCAACGCCTGTCTCGATCGGATCACCGAGGTGACCGACGAACTGCGCGGTCTGCTCAAGGAGTTCGAGAAGGAACTCGCCATCCTGCGCGGCCGGGTCGACAACCTCGAGGCCAAGGTCGGTGAGCTGGAGGCCAACCAGTTCTCCACCACCACCAAACTCAGCGGCCTGGCCACCTTCGTGGTGGGGGCCAATGCCTTCAATGGCAGCTCCAGCGATACCGTGAACGCCGCCCGAGCCGAGGTGGGTGCCACCACGTTCAGCTATGACCTCCAGCTGACTCTCGACACCAGCTTCACTGGCAAGGACCTGCTGCGCACGATTCTGCGGGCGGGCAACTTCCGAGACTCGGCCTTTGGTGGGGCCGGGCCCACCGGAAACCTCTCCGGCCTGGAGATCGCCTTCCAGGAAGCATCGGGTGCCGATTCCCTCGGTATCGACAAGCTCTACTACCAGTTCCCGCTGGGCAGTGGGTTCACCGCGACACTCGGCGGCCGGGTGGGGCAGGAGGACATGCTTGCCCTCTGGCCCAGCGTGTATCCAACCGACACCATCCTGAACGTGCTCACCCTCAACGGGGCGCCGGCGGCCTACAACAAGAATCTCGGCCCCGGAGCCGGCCTCTGGTGGCAGAGCAATGGCTGGAGCGTCAGCGGGAGCTACGTGGCCGCCAACGGCAACCTGGGCAACCCGAACGTGGGGGGGATCGGCACCAGCGCTTCCGCGGGCACCGGTACCGTTCAGATCGGCTACCGCAAGGAGCAGTGGGCTCTGGCGGCCACCTATTCCTATCTGCAGAGCAGCGTGGAGGTGCCTGGCGCCACGCCCTTCGCCAGCACCGCTGGTGCAGAGCCGGGCAGCCACACCAACGCCTTCGGCCTGAGTGGCTACTGGCAGCCCGCCGCCTCAGGCTGGATCCCCTCGATCAGCGCCGGCTGGGGCCTCAACACCACCTCCTACGACGACACCCAGGACGACGGTGCTCTCGCCACAAGCCAGTCGTGGATGCTGGGCCTCCAGTGGAGCGATGTGTTCGCCAGGGGGAACGCTTTGGGCCTGGCGGTCGGCCAGCCTGTGTTTGCAACGGCCCTGCAGGGTGGAGCAACGCCTCAGGATCAGAATTTCGTCTGGGAGTGGTGGTACAGATTCCAGGTCAGCGACTCGATTTCGGTCACTCCGGCCCTGTTCTATCTGAGCCGGCCCCTCGGCCAGGGCACCCCATCAGGGGAGAGCTTCAGCCAGCTGGGAGGCCTGGTGAAGACCAGCTTCCAGTTCTGAGCCAGGCGTCAGACTGCTGCCACACCTTCTAGGCCGCTGCGCTCCCCTGCGGCACCATTCCTTCTCCATGACCACCACCGCCACTCCCGCCAGCTCGAGTCAACCCTCAGCAGCCCCCCTGGTCGCCGGAATTGATCCGGCGCCCAGCTCTCTGCCGGTAACGATCCTCACGGGCTTCCTCGGTGCCGGCAAAACCACCCTGCTGAACCACATCCTCACCAACCAGAGCGGTCTGAAGACCGCTGTGCTGGTCAATGAGTTCGGTGAAATCGGCATCGACAACGACCTGATCATCGCCACCGGTGAAGACATGGTGGAGCTCAGCAATGGCTGCATCTGCTGCTCGATCAACGGCGAGCTGCTGGAAGCGGTGGAGCGGATCCTGGAGCGCCCGGAGCCTGTGGATTATCTGGTGGTGGAAACCACCGGGCTGGCCGATCCCCTGCCGGTGGCGATGACCTTTCTGGGCAGTGAGCTGCGCGACACCACCCGCCTGGATTCGATCATCACCCTGATCGATGCCGAGAACTTCGAAGAGAGCAGCTTCGAGAGCGAAGTGGGCCGCGCCCAGGTGATCTACGGCGACATCCTGATGCTCAACAAGTGCGATCTGGTGCCCGAGCCGAAGTTGCAGCAGCTGGAAAGCCTCCTGCGCAACCTCAAACCGGATGCCCGCATCCTGCGCTCGGTCAAAGGAGACGTGGCCCTGCCGCTGCTGCTGAGCGTGGGCCTGTTCGAATCCGACCGGGTGGTGGACGGAGACGCCACAGTCGCCGCCGAGCCCCAGGGTGCGGACCAGCTCGACCATGGCGACTGTGACCACGACCATGGCCACTGCAGCCACGACCACAGCCATCATGACCACAGCCATCACGCCCATAGCCACGAGCATGATGCGGGATCAGCTGAGCATCCAGCCGATCACCTCGCGATCGAGGGCTTCACCTCGCTCTCCTTCTCCAGCGATGGGCCCTTCGCCCTGCGCAAATTCCAGAATTTTCTCGATAATTTGCTGCCGACGGAAGTCTTCAGGGCCAAAGGGATCCTCTGGTTCAACGAAAGCGAGCGGCGCCACGTCTTCCACCTGGCTGGGAAGCGTTTTTCGATCGACGACGGTGACTGGACGGGTGAGCGCAAGAACCAGCTGGTCCTGATTGGCAAGGATCTGGATCACAAGCGCCTGCGCCGCCAGCTTCAGGCCTGTGTGGCCAAGGACGCTGGCCAGGGCTTCGCCTGAGGCCCTCCCGGAACCCGTACCCATGGCCTGGGAGGGTCCGATCGCAGCATCGGTCACAGCAGGGCCATGGATTCTGGCTAGGTTGTGAGCACCCTGAGCCCTGATCGATGGCCGAACTGCTGCTTGTCTCCAGCGTTCTCGCGCTGTTCGGTCTCGCCTTCTGGCTCACCACCGACTCGGACGACGACAGTGGCGGCGGTGGCATGATGCAACCCGTGCTGGGCCCGGTTCGCGTCTCACGCTCCAACCGCCGCTGATTCCAGGGTCTCTCCCCACAGTCTCCGGGTTCCCACGGCCCCCGCCCCCCATCAATCCACCGGAGCCAGGAGGCCTCGGTGGTTTTTTGCATCTGCAGACCTACTGAATAACGCGGCTGATTCCATGAATTGTGGATCCTGTCTGAACGAGGGGTCCAAATCGATTGGGGTGCTTCTATGTTTGGCCCACTTGAAGTGGAGCAAGAATCAGTCTGTTCGCTTCCAATCAGCCACTTCGACGATCCGTCTGGATGAATTCCCTTGCGCATTGTTGTCCAGTGTTGCAACCACTCATGCGCGGACAGACTCCTGTCCTGAATCTCAAGCCCAATTCGGTATTGCCGACAGGGATGATTTGGTTGATCAGCGATGGCTATGTCAGGCAGGTGACCTGAAATCAGGAAGCTGAGTTGATCACCTTGATGCTCTCTGGGGGCCCGGTGATCTAATTCTCGGAACTCAGACAACATCTGAATGCCGTAACGAGACCTGCGCGCTCTCCCATCTGTACCTCGAAAGTCGCCGTCCAAGGGCCGATGACCGACTGATCCACAAGTTGCGTTGGATGGCTGCCCAGTTTGGACGGGTCAACAGCATGGGCCACAGTCATTCGATGGAGGAGATGAATCTGACCCACCGGGACAGGGGGACCTCCTGCTTCCGCACTCCTGAGCTGATCACTGACCTGATCAGACCGCTCCAGCCGTGGTTTCCAACGCATCCGCCAGGGCTTCAGCCCGGCTCATTTCCACGTGGTCGGAGGGCAGAAGACCAAACACCTTGAGGCTCCTGAGGCGCTTGAGGGTGCTCCCTTCAGCCCCCACCAGGTAGACATTGCGCTGCTTCTCGATCGCCTCCTTCACGGCATTCTCGAGAGCCAGGGATGCGGTCACCCCCATGTGAGACACTTCGCTGAGATCGAACACGATTGACTGACACTCCTTGATGGCATTGTGCTCGCGGGAGATCGTTTTAGCCAGACCAAAGATCATCGGACCGATCAACTGAAAGAGGAGAACCTTGCCGCCTCCCTGATCGAGAAGAGCCTTTTCATTCTCTGGCAAATTGAGGTCATCGTCGGCGGTACTGATTGCCTTCACCGACTTCGTCTCCAGGGTGCTCATCTTCTCGATCGTGAGGATGTTGGCCACGAAGATGCCGACACCTACGGCCACGATCAGATCCACAAGGACAGTGAGCAGGATCACGCCATACATGATCATCGCCCCCTTGATCGACACATGGTGGGCGCGGCGCAGGAAGCTCCAATCGATGATGTCGATGCCGACCTTGAGGGCAATGCCAGCCAGCACGGCCATCGGGATGGAAGCAGCCAGACCGGAAGCCCCCAGGATCACCAACATCAGCACCAGGGCTCGGGTGATGCCGGAGAGCGCCGATCGTGCACCCGTCTGGATGTTCACCACGGTGCCCATGGTGGCTCCTGCACCGGCAATGCCGCCGAACAGACCGGAGACGATGTTTCCCAGTCCCTGGCCGATCAGTTCCTTGTTGGAGTTGTGCTCCGTGCGGGTGATGCTGTCGGCCACCACGGAGGTGAGCAGGGCATCGATGCAGCCCAGCAGACCCAGCACCAGGGCATCCACCACCATCAGCTTGAACAGATCAGGCTCGAACTGGGGGACCACAAGTCGGGGGAAGCCGCTCGGAATCTCACCGATGCGCCGAATCGCTTCCGCCTCAGGGCCACTGCCGGCATTGAGCACAGTGAGGGAGAGCAGGGTTCCCACCACCAGGGCTACCAGCTGGGGTGGGGCGAAGCGCTTCACCTGGGCCGGCGTGAACCAGATGATTGCCAGGGTGACGACCGCCAGGATCACCTCCGCCGGCCTCGCCCCGGCAAGGAGCTGGGGCAGGGCTGAGAGGGTTCCCATCACTCCGCCCTTGGGGATGGCCTGACCCAGGAAGGGACCGATCTGAAGAATGATCAGGATGAAGCCGATGCCGGACATGAAGCCCGAGATCACCGTGTAGGGCATCATCGTGATGTAGCGGCCCAGCTTCAGGATCCCGAAGAGGATCTGGAATGCCCCGGCCATCATCACCACGGTGAAGGCCATCGCCAGACCCGTTTCGGGGTTGGAGGCCTGCGAGGTCAGGCTGGCGATCACCGTCGTCATCACCACCGTCATCGGGCCCGTGGGCTCCGAGATCAGGGTGGGGGTCCCGCCGAAGAGCGCGGCAAACAGCCCCACCAGCACGGCCCCCCAAAGGCCTGCAACCGCACCGGCTCCTGAGGCCACGCCGAAGGCCAGGGCCATCGGCAGAGCCACAACAGCCGCAGTGACACCGCCGAAGACATCCCCTTTGATGTGTTGCGAACTGATCTGATTCAGCCAGGTCAGTGGGCGGGCGATTGCCACTCGTTCCCCTCACATGAATGGGGCGAACCTTAAGGTCCGGGGGGGACCGCGCTCCTTGCGGTCCACTCGATCGGCTCAGCTTGTGACAATCCACAGCCTTTGTGCCCCAGAGCACAGCCGATCCATCAGAGCCGTTCGCTTCCAGCCACCTGTTCAGGCGATCGGCAATCGGCTGCTGCGTCCTGGTCGTCAGAAGGCAGAATCAGGTTCCACGAGGAGCCACCTTGCTGAGTGTGATCGAGGTCGTGGTGGGCATCCTGATGCTCTTCGGCGGCGGCGAACTTTTCGTTCAGGGCTCAGTGGCTCTCGCCCTGTTGTTGGGAGTTCCTCAGCTGGTCATCGGTCTCACCGTGGTGGCCCTGGGCACCAGCGCCCCTGAGTTGTTCGTCAGTCTGATCTCCTCCTTCCAGGGCATCGACGATCTGGCGCTGGGCAACGTGGTGGGCAGCAACATCTTCAACGTGCTGGTGGTGCTCGGCATCAGCGCCGTGATCCTGCCGATGCGGGTGCACAGCCGCCTGATTCGCCGGGATGTGCCTCTGCTGCTGGCGGTGTCCATGGCGGTCTGGGGCATGGCCTCGGCTGGGCGGGTCACCTGGCAGGCCGGCCTGGCCCTGCTGTTCGCCCTGGTGATCAACACCATCTGGGAAACGCGCACGGCCCGGGAAGAGCAGGCCGAAGACCACAACGGAGTCGATCCGGCTGACGCGCACGGCGGCTATGGCCCAGCCCTGATCCGACTGGCTGCCGGGCTGGGCCTGCTGGTGTGGGGATCCCAGATCCTGGTGAAGGGCGCCTCCGCGATCGCTCTGGGCCTGGGGGTGAGTCAGACCCTGATCGGCCTCACGATCGTGGCGGCCGGCACATCGATGCCGGAGCTGGTGACCTCGATCATGGCGGCCATCAGGGGCAAGACCGATCTCGCCATCGGCAATGTGGTGGGCAGCAACCTGCTCAATCAGCTCCTGATTCTTGGAAGCTGCGCCTTCGTTTCCGGAGGGCGAGGGCTGTCTGTCGATCCCGCCTTGATTCGCTCGGATCTGCCGATCATGGTGGCCACCACCGTGGCTCTGCTGCCCATCTTCTGGACCGGAGGTGAGATTTCCCGACGGGAAGGGGTGTTGCTGGTGGGCCTCTACGGCCTCTACATGGTGGAGCAGATCCTTCCCCTCACTGCGCCCGACCTGGCCTCCCCTCTGCGCAGCTTCAGCCTTTTCGTTGTGATTCCTGTGTTGGTGGCCCTGCTGGCGATTCGGGTGTGGCACCACTGGCATCAGGACCAGAGAGAGGCCTGGCAGGACAATTGATCTTCACGGCCCGAGGGTGCGAAGGTGCACGAAGTTCCCGTGTCCTCGATGGCATCGATTTTCGCTGACAGCAGCCTGAGCATCGGCCGCACCCCCCTGGTGAAGCTGAACCGGGTGGTCGGTGACAGCCGGGCGACGGTGCTGGCCAAAATTGAAGGGCGCAATCCCGCCTATTCGGTCAAGTGCAGGATCGGTGCCGCCATGATCTGGCAGGCCGAGAAGGATGGGCGGCTCGGACCCGGCAAGGAGCTGATCGAGCCCACCAGCGGGAACACCGGCATCGCCCTGGCCTTCGTGGCTGCATCCAGGGGCATCCCCCTCACCCTGACGATGCCCGAATCGATGAGCCTGGAGCGCCGCAAGCTGCTCACCGCTTATGGCGCGCGGCTCGAGCTCACTGAGGGCAAGCTCGGGATGACCGGCGCGGTGGGCCGTGCCCATGAAATCGCCGCTTCCGATCCCGATCGCTATGTGCTGCTCCAGCAGTTCGCCAATCCCGCCAACCCCCAGATTCACCACGACACCACCGGACCGGAAATCTGGGACGACACCGACGGCCATGTGGATGTGCTCGTGGCAGGGGTCGGCACAGGCGGCACCATCACCGGGGTCAGCCGCTACTTCAAGGCCACCCGCGGGCAGTCGCTGCTCTCGGTGGCCGTGGAACCTGTGAACAGCCCTGTGATCGCCCAGGCCAAGGCCGGCGAGCCACCCCAGCCCGGCCCCCACAAGATCCAGGGGATCGGCGCCGGCTTCGTCCCTGAAAACCTTGATCTTCAGATGGTGGATCGGGTCGAGGCGGTCAGCGACCAGGAAGCCGTGGCCATGGCCAGGCGGCTGATGCGCGAAGAGGGCATCCTGGCAGGCATCTCCTGCGGAGCCGCCACGACGGCCGCCCTTCGCCTGGCTGCCGAGGAGAGCTTCGCAGGCAAGACGATCGTGGTGGTGCTGCCCGACTCCGGAGAGCGCTACCTCAGCTCGGTGCTGTTCGAAGGGGTGTTCGATGCGGCCGGCCTGGCTCCAGCCGGCCGGTAGTCGCGCCACCAGCACCATGCCTCGCGGTTGATCAGCAGCCCGATCACCACCAGAACCAGCATCAGTGCCACCTGATCCCCCCTCGAGTCGGGCACCAGGATGTCGGCCACCAGATGGGGAAGATTGGTGAGGGTGTACACCACGCTCAGCCAGAAGTGAAGCCTTCGCCACGACCGCCAGGGCTCAGGGTGCCGGGGATCACTGGCGCTGTAAGCCAAAAGCACCACAGCGATCACGGGCACCAGGAAATAGAGCATCATCCCGGTGAACAGCAGCGGCAACCGTTCCTGGGCCAGATGGCTTTCGATCTCCGGCGAGAGTCCATGGAACAGGGGCATCAACCCCAGATCCACGTGGAAGAGCATGCAGAGCAGCCAGGCCAACCACAGGGCCCGCAGCCGCAGGGGACGGTCGATCGCAGCTGTCATGGCCAACGGTGGTGTTGATCTCAGTCTGGCCAGAGTGGCAGGTGCAGCCAACAGAAACCTTGGCGCCCTCGGCCGTCGCCCCTAGGGTCAGGGCCTTGCTCCGACCCCATTCCCATGCCTGATGGCCCCCCGGCGTTCGCCGCGCCCGGAGCCGAGCGGGATCCGAGGGTGATCCAGCGCCTGCTTCCACTCTGGGACTGGCTTTACCAGCACTATTTCCGGGTGAGCACCAGTGGCTGGGAGCGGATTCCGTCAGCAGGCCCGATGCTGCTGGTGGGCTCCCACAACGGTGGCCTGGCCAGTCCTGATCTGCCGATGCTGATGCGCGACTGGTTCCGGCGCATCGGTCTGGAGCGGCGCGTGTACGGCCTCGCCCACCCCAAGGTCTGGCAGGTGTTCCCCCAGGCGGCGCAACTGGCCGCCCGCACCGGGGCGATTCCCTACTACCCCCGGCTGGCCAAGGCCGTGCTGGAGCGGGGCGACAGCCTGTTGGTGTTCCCCGGTGGGGGCCAGGATGCCTTCCGTCCCCATCGGCTTCGCCAGACCATCCAGTTCAGGGGGCGCACCGGCTTCATCCGGCTGGCCCTGTGGCACGACGTGCCGATCGTGCCGCTGATCTCCTGGGGCAGCCACGACACCCTGATCGTTCTCGAGGACTGCTACGAACCGATGCAGCGCTGGCATCAGCGCGGCCTTCCCTGGCTGTTCGGCATCGACCCCGAGGTGTTTCCGCTCTACCTTGGGCTGCCCTGGGGCCTGGCCGTGGGCCCGCTGCCCAACCTGCCCCTGCCCGCCAAGATCCACACCCGCGTCTGCCGGCCGATCCGCTTCGAGCGCAGTGGCCATGCCGCCAGCCGTGACCGGTCTTACGTGCAGTCCTGCTACGCGCGGGTGGTGGCGGAGATGCAGGAGCAGCTCGATGAGCTGGCCGATCAGCCCTTGTAGGCCAGTCCGAGGGCCTGGACCAGGGGTTTGAGGGGCTTGAGGAAGCGGCTTTCATGCGGCCGACCCTTGAGCATCCGGTTCCAGTAGATCCAGGGCAGGCCCTTGGTCTTCATCAGCCACATGCTCCAGCGCTCGCGGGTGGGGTCGATCTGGAAGGAACTCACGGGCTCCAGGTCATAGTCGAACTCGGCCATCACCACCTTGTCGTAGCCGGTGATCAGCGGGCAGACGCTGTAGCCGTCGTAGCGGGCCTGCAGGGGCTTGCCGGCGAGGTGGGCCAGCAGATTGGCGACCAGCACGGGGGCCTCACCCCGCACCGCCCCGGCGGTCTTGGAGGTGGGCAGCGACGACACATCCCCCAGGGAGAAGACGTTGGGGTAGCGGACGTGCTGGGTGCTGAACTTGTCGACTTCCACCCAGCCGCCGGGAGCACTCGTGGCCAGTGGGCTATCGGCAATGACGTCCGGGGCCGCCATCGGCGGCACCGCATGGATCATCGAGAATGGGATCTCCTCGCGGGAGATTGTCCCCTCCGGATCGCTGACCTCGAAGACCGCCACCTGCTCATCGGCCCTGATCTCCTTGAGGTTGTGGCGAAGCAGCACCTGGATGCCCCGTTCCTCCACCACTTTCTTCAGCACCCGGGCATAGACAGGAACACCGAAGAGGCCGGGCCCTGCGGTGGCGAACACCACCTTGGTGTTCACTCCCACCCCGCTGGTGGCCTTGAAGATGTCGTCGGCCATGTACATGATCTTCTGGGGAGCTCCGGCGCACTTGATCGGTGTGTCCGGGTAGGTGAAGATCGCGGTGCCGCCCTGGAAGCTGCGGATGGTCTCCCAGGTGTAGGGGAGGTGCTCACGGGAGTAGTTGCTGGTGACCCCCTGGCGACCGAGTGCATCCTTCAGACCCTTGATGCGTTCCCAGCACAACTGCAGGCCGGTGGCCACCACCAGGGCGTCGTAGGAGATGGTGTCACCGTCAGTGGTGATCACCTGGTTGGCTTCAGGCTCAAAGCGAGCCGCCGCCGCTTGAATCCAGCTGCAACCGGTCGGAATCAGCTCAGCTTCTTCACGTCGGGTCTGCTCCCGCGTCATCATGCCTCCCCCCACCAGGGTCCAACCGGGCTGGTAGTAGTGATCGGTGCAGGGCTCCAGGATCGCCACATCCAGTCCGCTCTGGGCAAGAAGCAACTGGCTTGCCACCGTGATTCCCGCCGCGCCTCCTCCGACAATCAGGATCTGGTGGTGCTGCCGCGACTGGCTCGAAGGACGCATGTCATCTGATCTCACCGCTCCTGTCTAGGGCCCGAAGCAGCCCCTCGCCAACGGGCTGTGGGCGTCCTCCCACCCATGGCCGCACGCTCTCCCGATCGATCAGACCAGAGAGGCCAAGGTGAAAAGACGGCGATTGCGCCGCATGACCTCATGCAACAACGCCACTTCCCAGTGGATTGAATCCAGCGACTCGACCATCAGCTCGGCATGCCGTGCCATGGCGTTGGCCTGCAGGCGCAGATGCAACAGGTGGTGCTCCAGCCGGGCCCGGAGCTGAGGATTGGAGCAGGTGCTGAGATCCTTGATGGCCTGACGACTGCGAACCCCGAGACACCAGCACAGGCGTGTGAGGGAGGCAAGATCGGCCGGCATGGCCGCTGGTTCGAAGCGATCCGGAATCATGCGGGAGTTCGACTTCACGCAGAGGTTGGGGAGGAGCCTAGGGGGTCCGGTTCAGGACCAGCCGGGGGGTCCTGCGGGGACAGAGATGGATGTCAGGCAGGGGTGCCGGCTCCCTTTGTAGGGTGGTTGTCGTGAAATGGACCTCATGGTGATCAGCAACCCTGTCAGCGCCGGCAGCAGCGCCGGCAGTCTGTCCGCGGCTCCCCTTCTGCCACGTCGGCCAGTCGCGCAGGAGATGGAGGCTGAATTGCACCAGGGTTTGTGCAATCATCTCCAGATGGAATTGATGGCCAGTTACACATACTGGTCACTTGGTGTGTGGTTCATCCAGCGTGAGTTGAACGGATTCGCCGGCTACGCCAGAGCTGAATCTGATGGTGAGAGGATCCATGCTGGGCTGTTCGTCGATTATCTGGTGGCCCGCTCTCAGCCTGTTGAGCTGGCCGCCCTGCCCCAGCCCCGGCAGACATGGACGAACGTTGAGGACGTGCTCGTGTCGGTCTTCGAGATGGAAGCCGAAGTCACCACTTCGTTGCAGCAGTTGTACAGCCTGGCCGAGCGTTGCGGCGATTACCGTACGTCCATCTTTCTGGATCCGATGATCAAGAGCCAGGTGGATGCAGAGAACGAAGTCGCGCACCTGCTTGCTCAGGTGCGCCACTGCGGCACCGATTTCGGTGCCTTGATGATCCTGGATCAATCCCTGAACGCGCCGGCAGCGGCTGCGGCCTGAACCGAACCTGAAACCCGGACCCTGCAGAGGCCCTCAGTCGCGACCGCAGCGGCAGCGGCCACCCTTCCAGTTGGAGCATTTCTTGGCTTTGCAGCCTTTGCTCTTCGATTTGGCCATGGCCATCACCGGGCAGGTCACCCGCTCCAGGCAAGGATCGATCGAGGGACAGACGTCGTTCACGGCAGGAAGGGTCGGAGTGGAGAAATCCTCGATCCATCCAAGCGCGGCTGAACAGGTGGTCGCGTACAAACACCACCGGCTGGTGTGATCAATGTGACATCGGCGTCTCAGGCCCTGCGCCGCCGCCCCCTCTGCTCCAGGCGCAGAGGGGGCGCGGCGCTGATCCCAGCAGCCGGGTCGAAGATCTCTCCCACCAGAGCGAGGCCAGCCTGAGCGCCATCGGCCGGCTGAGCAGGATCAAGGGGAAGATCCAGGCAGTAGCCGATTCCGTAGATCGCTTTGATGTGGGCCGGTCTATGGCGGTCAACCTCCAGCTTTCCGCGCAGGTGGCGGATGTGGGTCCGGATGCATTCCACGTCCTTCTCGGGCCCATAGCCCCAGATCTCCTTCAGGATCACAGCCCAGGGCACCACCTGGCCATGACGCTGCAGCAGGCAGTGGAGGAGTTCGAATTCGGTGCGTGTCAGCCGGATGGGACTTCCGTACCAGACAGCCTCATAGCGCTCAGGCACCAGGGTGAGCGGTCCGTAGCTGAGCACTTCGGAGGCCCGCACCAGCTGGGGTGTGGTGGCACGTCCGCGGAGCAGTGCCTTGACCCTGGCCAGAAGCTCCTCCGGGGCGTAGGGCTTGGTCAGGTAATCGTCGGCACCGGAGTTGAAGCCTCTCAGCTTGTCATCGAGGCTGCTGAGGGCGGTGAGCACCAGCATGGGCGTTCGGCTGGTGCGCCGATCGCGCCGCAGCCGCTGCATGATCGTCAGCCCATCGATTCCCGGCAGCAGCAGCTCCACCACGATCAACTGGGGATTGGCCTGCAGGGCCATGGCCTGGCCTTGATGGCCATCATCGGCCACAAGCACATGAAAGCCCGCATCGTGAAGCTGGGTGGCCAGGCGATCACGGCCAACCCTTTCATGGTCGATGAGCAGAACGAGGGCCGACATTGGACCGGTGCGTCACCGTGGTCTTGAGTTCTCCACGAAAGTAGTCAATTTTGCCGATGTCTCCATCCGCTGACACCATCGTGGCCCCAGTGACCCTCCAGGATTCCCTCACTCGGGCATCGTCACAAATTCTTCAGACACGGTGGGATGCAGCGCCATGGTGCGATCGAAGTCGGCCTTGGTCGCCCCCATGCCGATGGCAATCGCAGCCATCTGAATGATCTCGGCTGCGTGCTCACCCACCATGTGGCAGCCCAGCACCCGGCCTGAAGCCACCTCCACCACCAGCTTGAGCAGGCAACGGGGTCCACTCTGGGGCAGCGCCTGGGCCATGGAGCGAAAGCGAGCCCTGTAGAGGCGCACTCCGTCGGGGCCGTAGCGGGCGAGGGCCTGTTCTTCGCTCAGCCCCACCGTGGCCAGCTCCGGCTGGCTGAACACGGCACTGGCCACCAGGTCATGGTCCACCTGGCGGGGGCGGCCGCCGTAGAGGCTGTCGGCGAACGCACGGCCCTCATCCACCGCCACAGGCGTGAGGTTGATGCGGTCGGTGATGTCCCCCACGGCGTAGATGTGGGGCACGTTGGTGCGCTGATCACCGTCCACGGGGATGCGCTCAGCATCGATGCGCACGCCGGCGGCTCCCAGCTCCAGACCGGCCAGGAAGGGCTTGCGGCCGGTGGCCAGCAGCACGCCACCGCAGGGTTCCTGGAGCCCGTCGCTGGTGGTGGCGATCAAATCACCGGGTTGGCCGGAAATGGCCGTGAGGGTCTGGGCGAAGTGGAGGTTGATGCCGGCGGCTTCCATGCCCTCGCGCACCACGTCGCTGAGTTCCATGTCAAAGCCGCGCAGCAGGTGATCCCCGCGCACGAACTGGTCCACCACCACACCGAGACCATGAAGGATGCAGGCGAATTCACAGGCGATGAAGCCTCCGCCCACGATCAGCACCCTCTGGGGCAGGTCTTCCAGCAGAAACATGTCATCGCTGACCCAGCCCAGCTCAGCCCCAGGGATCGCAGGGCGGTGCGGTCGCCCTCCCGCAGCGATCAGTACGCGTGCCCCGTGCAGCACCCGTCGACTGCCGTCAGGACGGCTGACCTCCACGTGATGGGCATCCAGAAAGCGCCCCCATCCAGTGACCAGTTCCACCCCGGCGCGCTCGAGGAAGCCGATGTGCAACCCATTGAGCCGGTCCACCTCAGCGCGGACCGCCGCCAGCAGTCGTCCTGGATCGCAACGAGACTCCCCCACGCTCCAGCCGTAGCTGGCCGCATCGGCCAGCAGGTGCCGATAGGCCGATCCATAGACCAGCAGTTTCTTGGGCACACAGCCCCGGATCACGCAGGTGCCGCCCACCCGATCCCCTTCCACCACAGCGACCCGGGCCCCATGGCCGGCGGCGCGTTTGGCGGCGGCCAGCCCACCTGATCCAGCCCCGATCACCACCAGATCGAAGTGGTCGCTCTCAGCGCCCACTGTTTTGTCGCGCCAGGTTTCAGGGTCAGAGGCGCGCTCGATGGCGGCATCGACAGGGGTGGTGGTCACGGCCGAAGGTGCTGCAATCCATCCAGGATGACGGATCGGAGCCCGGCCAGCGATCCGTGCAACGGCTATGGGTGATGCCTAACTTGAAACGACGAAGCCGGCGGGTTGTCCGTCTCCAGAAACGATGTTCAACGCGACTCGGTTGATGATCAAAGACGTGCAGGAGCGTCTGATCGCCACCTACCGATCCTCCTACGGCACGCTCAAGCGGGAGTACGAGGAAATCATTTCCTGGGCAGCCTCGATGGCCCTTGAGAACATCGCCACCGGGGATGCGCTCTACCACGACGTTGAGCACACCATCATGGTGACCCTGGTAGGGCAGCACATCCTTTACGGCAAGCATCTTCGCGAAGGGGGCATCACCCCCGACGACTGGTTGCATTTCACGATTTCGCACCTCTGCCACGACATCGGCTACATCAAGGGAGTCTGCCGTGACGACGAGGATGGCTTCTATGCCACGGGGGTGGATGGCGGATCAATCAGCCTGAAGGAAGGCGCCACCTGTGCCGCACTCACCCCCCACCACATCGATCGCGGCAAGCTGTTCATCGAGGAGCGCTTTGGTGGCCACGGGCTGATTGATGCGGAAACGATCAAGCGCAACATCGAGCTCACCCGATTCCCTGTTCCAGCCTCCACCGACCACCAGTGCACCACCCACATGCCCGGTCTGGTGAGGGCCTCTGACCTGATCGGCCAGCTGAGCGATCCCCGCTATCTCAACAAGATCCCCGCCCTGTTCTGGGAATTCGAGGAAACAGGTGTGAACAAGGTGCTGGGTTGTGAAAATCCCGGCCAGCTGCTCAAGGCCTATCCCACCTTCTACTGGGGCCAGGTCTTCCCCTACATCAGGACGGCAATTCCTTACCTGGAGCTGACCCAGGCCGGCAAGGACATTCTTGCCAACCTTTACGGGAACATCTTCATGGTGGAGCACGAGCTGCTGACGATGCCCTGAGCGGCCCAGGGCCTCTGCTGAACTGGCGATCTCAGATCTCCATCAGGTCGTAACTCACCCCTGGCACCGGATCGATCAAGCGAGAGCTCGGCCCAGGCTCTGAATCGGCTCTGCTGGGTTCATGGCGGGACTCCACCATCCTGGCCGCCAGTTCAACGCTGCCCTTCTGCCAGAGAATCCTGGTCAGGGCACCCTCGTAACGCACCTCACCGCCAGTGGTGCTGGCCAGCACCACCCTGGGCTGAAACCGCTCGAGCACCTCTGGGAGCACCTGCATTCCCTTCACGAAGGCCCCCACCAGGGGCAGGCCCAGATCGAGCACAGGCGTGACCACGGCATCCAGAGGCTGGGCCGGCAGGTCGCCGGAGAGGTAGCCATGGGGTTCCACGTAGAGGCTGCCTTTGGGGTGTTCCAGCAGGTAGCCGTTTTCCACCTGAGGCACGGGTGCCCCTGCGCTGGCGGTGACGGTCAGCTCACCGGCCTGGTGCCGCTCCCCAGGGGCAAGGGACGTCACCGACAGGAAGCCCAGTCGGCGAGCGCGTTCGGCGGCGCTGGCGGACCCCACCACCGGCAGGGAGGGATCCAGCAAGGCCAGGGTCGGCGCGTGGCAGTGGTCGGGCAGTCCCTGGGTGAGCAGCAGCAGATCCAGGCGCTCAGGAACAGGCCAGGGCTGGTTCAGCTCGGCCCTAAAAAACCAGGGACCGGGCGGAAACTCCAGGGGCCCCGTCAGCCAGGGGTCGAGCAGAACGCGAAATCCGGCGAAATCGAACAACCAGCCATTCGCGCCGAAATACGTGGCCTGCAGTGCCATGGCGTCAGAGCTCAGGGGCCGCTGGGGAGGCTGAAGCTAGGAGGCAGCCAGGCGCAGCCGTGGCTGGGCCTCGCGGGCGCAGAGGCGCCAGAGCATCAAAGCGAGGGCGCTGCATCGCAGCAGGCTGAGAACGGCCAGGCCAACGCAGAGCGGGCAGTGGGCAAGACCCATGGAATGGAGCGCTGCGGCAGAGGTTTGTTGGATCCAGCCTGACAGCCCTGCTGGGCAGGAGGGGGCAACCTGCTGGAATGCAGGGACAAGCGACACGCCCCCCAGGGACCAGGCAGGCATCGTGCTGCGGCTGAGCGAACTCAGACTCCCCCTCGACCACACCGACGACGACGTGCGCCAGGCGGTGCTGAAGCGTCTGGGCATCCCGGCAAGGAGCCTGCGGAGCTGGACGGTGGTCAGGCGCAGCGTCGATGCGCGCAAGAAGAACGCCATTCGCCTCAGCTACAGCCTTGACCTGGACGTGGCTGATCCCAAGGCTCTCCTGGAGCGCTGGACGAAGGATCCCCATCTCCGCCCAGCTCCCGACACCTCCTACCAGTACGTGATTCGCCTGGAGCCCGGGGCGGCAGAGCGGCAGGAACGGCCGATCGTGGTCGGCGCCGGGCCCTGTGGCTACTTCGCCGCGCTGGTGCTCGCCCAGATGGGCCTGCGGCCTCTGTTGCTGGAGCGGGGGAAGCCGATCAAGGAGCGCACGGCCGACACCTTCGGTTTCTGGCGGGGTCAGCGCCAATTTGATCCGGCCTCGAACGTGCAGTTCGGCGAGGGCGGGGCCGGCACTTTCTCCGACGGCAAGCTCTACAGCCAGGTGCGGGACCCCCGCCACCTGGGGCGGAAAGTGCTGGAGGAACTGGTGGCCTGCGGAGCGAATCCGGAGATCCTGACGCTCCACCGCCCCCACATCGGCACCTTCAAGCTGGCCACGGTGGTGCGGGGTCTGCGCAGCCGCATCGAAGCGCTGGGTGGGGAGATCCGCTTCAACAGCCAGGTGGTGAGCCTCGCCACCGAAGCTGCGGCCGGGGGCCAGCGGGTCTGCGGCGTGGTGCTCGCCGACGGCTCCTGCCTCACGGCCCACCACGTGGTGCTGGCGGTGGGCCACAGCGCCCGTGACACCTTCGCCAGCCTGCATGACCAGGGTGTGAGCCTCGCCCCCAAACCCTTCTCGATCGGGGTGCGGCTCGAGCATCCCCAGTCGCTGATCGACCGGGCCCGCTGGGGGGCCTGCGCCGGCCACCCGCAGCTGGGGGCGGCGGAATACAAACTCGTTCACCACCTCAGCGATGGCCGAAGCGTCTACAGCTTCTGCATGTGTCCCGGTGGGCTGGTGGTGGCGGCGGCCTCCGAGCCCGGCCACCTGGTCACCAACGGCATGAGCCAGCACTCCCGCAACGAGCGCAATGCCAACAGCGGCATCGTGGTGAGCCTGGAGCTCGAGGATCTGCTTCCCTACGGCCGGGGGCCAGACGACCCCCTGGCCGGGGTGGCCTTCCAGCGCCACTGGGAAGCGAAGGCCTTTGCCCTCGGTGGCGGCACCTACCGGGCTCCTGTGCAGAGGCTCGACGATTTCCTCGCAGGTGGGGGTGTGAGCCGGGCTCCTGGCTCGATCCAGCCCTCCTACGCCCCCGGGACCACACCAGCCGATCTGAGCGTCTGCCTGCCGAATTTCGCTGTCCAGGCCCTGCGGGAGGCGATCCCGGCCTTTGAGCGCAGCATTCCCGGCTACGCCATGGACGACGCCATGCTCACCGGAGTCGAAACCCGCACCTCGTCGCCGGTGCGGATTCCAAGGGGGCCGGATCTGCAGAGCGTGAACACCCGCGGCCTCTACCCGGCAGGGGAAGGGGCCGGCTACGCCGGTGGCATCCTCTCGGCCGGCATCGATGGCATCCGGGTGGCGGAGGCGGTGGCTCAGGCCTGGGCAACGATGCCGCTCCACTGAACGGCCTTGACCTGATCACGGCGCCAGGAGTGAAACATCAGCGGCTCCCCCACTGTGCAGAGAGGGCAGAGGCGGAGTTGCTCCGCCTCTAGTCCGGCGTTCAGCAGCTGGGAACGGGCGGCCTTGCGGATGTCGAGGCGGCAGCGATCCCCAGGGAACTCCAGGGAAGATTCGGGCGTCAGACCCCCTGCTGCCATCAGGCTCTGCAGGGGATCCTCTCCAGGGGCGCAGCAGGCGCTGGCCACCTGCAGGGCCACATCCTGCTTCACCTGGTAGGCCTCACCCCGCACGGCCGGCCCCAGAGCCAGCACCAGATCGGAGCGCCGGCTGCCCGAGCGCTCCAGCGCTTCGATCGCTGCCGGCAGGATTCTGGAGGCCACCCCACGCCAGCCGGCGTGGCACGCGGCCACGGAGCCCCGGGCCCGATCGGCGATCAGCACCGGGGTGCAGTCGGCGCCGCAGACCCAGAGCGACTGACCACCGCCATCACTGACCAGCCCATCGCCTTCTGGCCAGGGTTCTGCGGCGGCCTCGCTGGCGGGCAGCACCAGGGAACTGTGAATCTGACGGGTGCGGTGCACCGAAACCCCGGCAGTGATCGCAGCGGCCAGCTCCTGGGGACCACGCCCACTCCACTGACGGGTGAAGAAGCCATGCTCGAACTCCCCCAGCAGATCGCACTGGAGGACATAGCCGCCATAGGTTCCCACCCAGGTCCAGCCGTCCAGGGCGTTGAAGCCCACATCGGGGCGATCAAACGGGGGATCGACGGCCTCAGCCACGGTTCAGGGGCCTCAGAACGTCGGCAGGTCGCGCAGCAGCCAGAAGCCATCGAACCGCTGCGACTGCGCATCGCTCTGCACGGCGATGAACTGGAGACCGGAGGCGGCCTCGCGCGCGGCGGCGAAGGCTTCGCTCACCTCGCTCGCCTCAGGCTCCGCCAGGGTGTCCAGCCGCCAACGGTCCTCCAGGCCGGCTTCGAGCACGAGGCTGGTGCCGTCCATCTCCAGGCGGGCGGGCTCGAGACCCGCGAACCAGCCGGCGATGGCCAGGGAACGGCTGCGGCTGAACAGGCGAAGGCCTGGCACCATCAGCTCATCGGAGAGCTGATCGGGCAGAGGAAAGAGCCCTTCAAAACCGATCTCCCAGTCGGAGGCTTCCCGCAGGGCGCCGAGGGGCAGGGAGGCCCAGGCCCAGGAATCTCCCCGTGCCGCCTCCGGCAGGGGCAGGGGCAACGAACGCATCGGCTGGGGCGGCGGTGCCAGGGGGCCGGCCATGTAACCCTCCTCGGCGGGGTAAACCTCCCGTTCCCGCTCAATCAGCCATTCAGCCAGGGCATAACAGCGACGGCTGGGGATGACTTCCAGCCCAACGGCTTCGGCAGCGCGCTGCACCATGGTGCGCATCGTGGCCCGCCAGCAACGCAGCCGGCGGGGTGGACCCAGGCCCTGCTCCTCAGCTGCCGCCAGCGCCTCGTTGAGGGCCCCCTGAAGCCACACTGAATTGACCGTGCTGGCCGGACAGTTCTTCGCCCAGCGAAACCGGGGTTGACCGGCGGCGTTGGACGGGGTGGCGGTGATCAGCAGATCCCAGCGCTTCTTGCCATCGGGCTCGAGCACGGGACGGGAATAGAAGTCCAGTTCCCAGTCGAGGGAGAGCCTGGCTTCGGCAGCAGCGTGGGCGATCGAACTCATCCTGCGTCCTGCTCCTGCTGACGCAGGACCGTGCGGGCCCGGTTGGCCCTGTCTTCCGCTTCAGCCATCACGGTCTCCTTGGCGGTGAGCAGCTCACCGGGCTGCGACTCGAGCAGGGCTGTGTTCAGGGCAATCCGGCCCCGGGATGGATCGATCTGGGTGACCAGTGCCTTGAGCCGCTCTCCCTGGCTGAAGACGGTGCGAATGTCGCGCAGATGGGTGCCTGTGATCGAGGACTGGTGCAGCAGACCGCTGACACCTCCGAGATCCACGAAGAATCCGTAGGGCTTGACCGACACGACCTGACCATCCACCAGCTGACCCACCTGCAGTTCCGCCAGCAGGGAGGCGCTGGCGGCACGCTTCTCGGAGAGCACCAGCTTGCGGGTTTCGGCATTGACCTCAAGAAAGGCCACGGCGAAGCTTGTCCCGACCAGCTCCTCGTGGTTCTCCCCGTTCTGAAGCTGGGAGCGAGGAATGAACCCCCTCAGGCCCTCCAGGTCACAGGTGACACCGCCGCGGTTGAACCCGCTCACCTTGACCTGCACCACCTTGCCATCGGCCTCCAGCTGCTTCACCTTCTCCCAGCTCTGGCGCAGGGCCAGGGCCCGGGCACTGATGGTGACCATGCCGTCGGCGTTCTGCTCGCGGGTGACCAGCACCTCCACCGGCTGCCCCTTGGGGAAGCGCTCCTTGATGTTGCTGATCACTCCGAGGCCTGCCTCGGCCTTGGGCATGAAACCCGGCGCCTTGCCGCCGATGTCCACGTACACCCCATCACTCTCAACGCTGATCACCGTGCCGGTGACCACATCACCGGTGGCTCCCACCGGCTCGTTCTCATCCAGCGCCGCCAGGAACGCGTCCTCGTCGAAGTCGAAATCGTCGACGGTGCGGGCGGGCCTGGAGGCGCCGGATTCGGAAGTGGCCGGGCGGCTGGAGCGCCCCCGGCGGGGTGGGCCATCGGCTGCGCCCAGCAGATCAGCCATGGTCATGCCCTCGAGGCTGGCCGTTTCGAATCGGTCGTCATCACCGGCACGCGCTCCGGCGGCCTCGGGGGGTGAAACCGGCCTGGACGCTTCCGGAGACACGGCCCGTGCGGGCGCATCGACTCCGGCCTGAGCGGAGGAGCCCGCTGGGGGGTTCTGCTCCTCGCCTTCCTCCTCCTTGCGGCTGATGTACATCAACTGGGGAGGCTTGCGCAACGGCGGCTCGACCCTCGTGGGGGCCTGCGGATTCGGCCGGGGGGCGGAGGGTGGAACGGGACGCTGCGATCCAGCCATGGCCCAGGGTGAACGGACAGCACCACACTGTAAGGATCAACCCGAGGAGTCGATGGGAGCATTCCCCAAGCACGCCCTGGATTCCCTGAACTGGATGGCGGCCAGGGAAGCGGCCTCCAGGCCAGGCAGCACGGTGATCTGGCCATTCGGCGCTGTGGAGCAGCATGGTCCCCATCTGCCCCTGGGCACCGATGCTCTCTTCGCCGAAGAGGTGCTGCAGTCGGTCCTGGAGCGGTTGCCCCAGGAGTTGCCGATCTGGCGACTGCCCCTGTTTCAGCTCGGATTTTCACCTGAGCACGGGGCCTTCCCGGGCACCCTCAGCCTGCCGGCGGAGGTGCTGCTGCAGGTGGTGATGTCCGTGGGGGCCGATCTGGCCAGGGCAGGCTTCCAGCGCCTGGTGCTTTTCAACGCCCACGGTGGGCAGATCGCGCTGCTGCAGGTGGCAGCCCGCCAGTTGCGGGCCGCCCATCCCCGCCTGGCGGTGATGCCCTGCTTCCTCTGGAGCGGTCCTCCGGGAGTGAGTGCGCTGGTGCCGGAACCGGAACGAAGCGAAGGGCTGCATGCGGCCCTTGCTGAAACGAGCCTGATGCTGCATCTGGCCCCTGAACTGGTGGGACCCGAGCGGCCCCGGGAGGGTCACCCTGACCCAGCCCCCCCGCCGGGCTGGAGCCTGGAGGGAGCTGTTCCGAACGCCTGGTTGACCGCCGACCTCTCCGCCGGTGGCGTCGTCGGCGACGCCACCGGCGCCGACGCGGCCCTGGGGGAGGCCCTGTTCACCCGCCTGGTTGACGGCTGGGTTGCGCTGCTGGGCGATCTGCTCTCCAGCTCCTGGCCGCCGCGCTCATGAACCAACTCCGGCCAGACTGGTTACAGTCGCCCTCACCCATGTCTTCACAGGCGACGCCATGCCCAGCCTCGACACCCCCCTGGCCGCCACCGCAACAGCCACCCCCGGCGGAGAGGAGCTCGGTCTGGATTTGCCTGATTTCAGCAGCAGCCTCTACAAAGACGCCTACAGCCGCATCAACGCGATCGTGATCGAGGGCGAGCAGGAGGCCCACGACAACTACATCTCCCTCGGCAGCCTGATTCCGGATCAGGCTGAGGAGCTGGCCCGGCTGGCCCGCATGGAGCTCAAGCACAAGAAGGGATTCACAGCCTGCGCGAACAACCTTTCGGTCACGGCCGACATGGAGTTCGCCAGGGAGTTCTTCTCACCCCTGCATGGCAACTTCCAGACGGCTCTGGCCGAGGGAAAGGTGGTGACCTGCCTGCTGATCCAGGCCATCCTGATCGAAGCCTTCGCCATCTCCGCCTACCACATCTACATTCCCGTGGCTGATCCCTTCGCCCGCAAGATCACCGAGGGCGTTGTCAAGGATGAGTACACCCACCTCAATTATGGCCAGGAATGGTTGAAGGCCAATCTCGAGGCGTCCCGCGAGGAGCTGGAGCAGGCCAATCGGGCGAACCTTCCCCTCGTGCGCAAGATGCTTGAGCAGGTCGCGGGCGACGCCGCCGTGCTCCACATGGATCAGGAAGATCTGATGGCCGACTTCATGACCTCCTACCAGGAGGCCCTCACCGACATCGGCTTCACCCCACGAGAAATCGCCCGCATGGCCACGGCTGCCCTGCTCGGCTGAGAGGCTGGGGCCCGAAGCACACCCTGGAGCCATGGCAGGATGTGTCGACGGCCACAGCCGCCTCCTCTCCGCCCCGCCCCAGCTGCATGTTCGGTTTGATCGGTCACTCAACGAGCCTTGAGCAGGCTCGGAGCAAGGCTCGTGATCTGGGTTTCCCCGAATATGCCGATGGCGATCTCGACCTCTGGTGCGTGGCTCCACCTCAGCTGGTGGAGACGGTCAGCATCACCAGCCTCACGGGTCAAACCATCGAGGGCGCCTACATCGATTCGGTGTTCGTTCCCGAGATGCTCAGCCGCTTCAAGACGGCCCGTCGCAAGGTGCTCAGCGCCATGGATCTTGCCCAGAAAAGCGGAATCGACATCACCGCACTGGGGGGGTTCACCTCGATCATTTTCGAGAACTTCAACCTGCTCAAGGCCCAGCAGATCCGCAGCACTTCTCTGGACTGGGAGCGTTTCACCACGGGTAACACCCATACCGCCTGGGTGATCACCCAGCAGGTGGAGACCAATGCCCCCGAGCTCGGTATCGAGCTGAGCCGGGCCAAAGTGGCTGTGGTGGGAGCCACCGGCGACATCGGCAGTGCCGTCTGCCGCTGGCTCAGCCGCAACACAGGCGTTGGCGAGCTGCTGCTGGTGGCACGCCAGCAGCAGCCTCTGCTCGACCTGCAGACCGAACTTGGAGAAGGTCGCATTCTCAGCCTCGAAGAGGCACTGCCCGAGGCTGATGTGGTGGTGTGGGTGGCCAGCCTGCCCCAGGGCCTGGCGATCGACCCGGCCAGTCTGAAGAAGCCCTGCCTGATGATCGATGGTGGCTATCCAAAGAATCTGGACGCCAAGGTGGCCGGCGGCGGCGTGCATGTGATCAAGGGAGGAATCGTTGAGTTCTGGCAGGACATCGGTTGGCAGATGATGGAGGTGGCCGAAATGGACAATCCCCAGCGTCAGCTGTTTGCCTGTTTCGCTGAAGCGATGCTGTTGGACTTCGAGGGGCTTCACACCAATTTCAGCTGGGGTCGCAACAACATCAGTCTGGACAACATGGAGCTGATCGGTGCCGCGTCCCTCCGTCATGGCTTCCGTTCGATCGGGCTGAATCAGGTTCAGCTCAGGCAACTGGCGGCCGCGTGACGACCACTTGCAGGCGAGGAGGCCTGCGCGACCCACGCTGATCCGCCCTGAGCCAACCCCATTGATCGTCATGGTCCGCCGTCCATTGCTTGAGTTTGAAAAGCCCCTGGTGGAACTGGAGGATCAGATCGAGCAGATCCGCCAGCTCGCCAAGGATTCGGAGGTGGATGTGAGTCAGCAGTTGCTGCAGCTGGAAACCCTGGCGGCCCGTCGGCGGGAGGAGATTTTCAACTCTCTCACCCCCGCCCAGAAAATTCAGGTGGCCCGCCATCCCCAGCGGCCCAGCACTCTGGATTACATCCAGGTGATCACCGATGAATGGTTCGAATTGCACGGGGATCGTCGGGGTTCCGATGATCAGGCCCTGGTGGGCGGCATCGGCCGCATCGGCGACCGGGGCGTCGTTCTGATCGGCCATCAGAAGGGGCGCGACACCAAAGAGAATGTGGCCAGGAATTTCGGCATGGCCTCTCCTGGGGGGTATCGCAAGGCTCTGCGCTTGATGGAGCACGCCGACCGCTTCCGGCTGCCGATCCTCTGCTTCATCGACACCCCCGGCGCCTACGCCGGCGTCCTGGCCGAAGAGCAGGGGCAGGGGGAGGCCATCGCCGTCAACCTGCGTGAGATGTTCAGCCTCAGGGTTCCGGTGATCGCCACAGTGATCGGTGAGGGTGGCTCCGGCGGTGCCCTCGGCATCGGTGTCGCTGACCGGTTGCTGATGTTCGAGCACAGCGTCTACACCGTGGCCAGTCCCGAAGCCTGTGCCTCGATCCTGTGGCGCGATGCGGCCAAGGCCCCCGCCGCCGCTGCCGCCCTGCGCATCACCGCCAACGACCTGCTTCAACTTGGGGTGATCGACGCCGTCCTGAGTGAACCCTCCGGCGGCAACCACTGGGCACCGCTCCAGGCCGCCGAGACCCTGCAGGCGGCCCTGTTGCAGCAGCTGCAGGACCTCGGCGAGCTCAGCGAGGCTGAACTGCTGGAACAGCGCTATGCCAAGTTCCGGCGCATGGGGAGAATCCTGGATCCAGAGGCCACAGAATTCTCGCCGAACCCTTAAGGTTCCTTTCGATATGGATTCTGTTTGGCTTCAGCTCTGATCACCGGCGCATCCAGGGGCATCGGAGCTGCCGCCGCCAGACGTTTTGCGGCGGCTGGCTGGGATCTTCTCCTTCTGGCTCGCTCCATCCCTGATCTGGAGCGCGTGGCTGAACCCCTGCGGGCCTCCGGCAGGCGGGTGGAATGCGCAAGCGCTGATCTCTCCGATCCCGCCGGCATTCCAGACCGCCTGGCTGATCTGCTGGGCCGCGGACTCCAGCCCACGGTGGTGATCAACAATGCCGGAGCCGCCTTCACGGGTGAACTGGCCGGGATGGACCTGGAGTCGTGGCAGTGGTTGCTCCAGCTCAACCTCACCAGCGTGTTCCAGGTCTGCCAGGCCGTCCTGCCAGGGTTACGCCGACAGCCGTCGAGCCTGATCATCAACGTGAGCAGCCATGCCGCGCGCAATGCCTTCCCTGAATGGGGGGCGTATTGCACCACCAAAGCGGCGCTGGAGTCCTTCAGCCGATGCCTCGCCGTGGAGGAACGCAGCCATGGCATTCGCGTCTCCACCCTCACCCTCGGAGCGGTGGACACACCCCTCTGGGTGACGAAAACCGTCCACAGTTCCTTCGATCGCCGTGCCATGCTTGACGCCGATCAAGCCGCGGAAGCCTTGCTGTTCCTTGCTCAGCAGCCTCCGTCCCAGGTGGTGGAGGACCTGACCCTCATGCCCGCCACTGGCGCTTTCTGAGTCTTTCATGACATCCACCATCCCTTCCACCCCCCGGTCCAGGCCGATCACACCCGAGGCGGCCCCAGGCCCTGTCAGCGCGCGCATTCGCGAGCGCCTGCAGCAGGCAGGTGTCTCTTTCTTCGCCAACGACAACCTCGCTGATCACCTGCTCGATGGCGAGCTTGATCAGCTTGAGATCGAGGTGGCTGGAAAAGTGCGGGAGATGCTCCGCAGCCTTGTGATCGACATCGACAACGACCACAACACCGAAGAGACAGCCGAGCGCGTGGCTCGCATGTATCTGCACGAGGTGTTCAAGGGTCGTTACCATCACCAGCCGAAGATCGCCAGCTTTCCCAACGTCAAGAAGCTGGATGAGATTTACACTGTTGGCCCGATCAGCGTCCGATCGGCTTGTTCCCATCACCTCGTGCCGATCCTGGGCAACTGCTGGATTGGTATCAAGCCAGGAGATCGTGTGATCGGGCTTTCCAAGTTCGCCAGGGTTGCCGACTGGGTGTTTTCACGTCCCCACATCCAGGAGGAGGCCGTGATGATTCTCGCCGATGAGATCGAGCGACTTTGCAAGCCCCAGGGTCTGGCCATTCTTGTCAAGGCTCAGCACTACTGCATGAAGTGGCGAGGGGTCAAAGAACCCCAGACCAGCATGGTGAACTCTGTTGTACGTGGAGATTTCCGCCACGACCCCAGCCTCAAGCAGGAATTCTTTGAGCTGGTGAAACAACAGGAGGCGGTGCTCAGCACCTGAGTTCAGCCAGCTTCAGCTGCTGCATCCCTTCACCACCTCCACCAGAGCGCGCACCTGATTGAGGTCCTTCTCTCCAGGTGTGCTCTCCACCCCACTCGACACATCCAGGCCATCCGGTTGAAAGGCCTTCAGCAGGGCCGCTGCATTCGCGGGCCCCACACCTCCAGCCAACCACCAAGGCAACCCGGGTTTGAATCCGGCCAGCCAGGCGGTTGGAATCTGCTGTCCGCTGCCTCCCAGCTGGTGGGGAACCCAGGCATCCAGCAGCACCGCGTCCACCACCCCGGCGTAGTCCTCCACCCGCTTGAGATCCTCCGGGCAACGAATCCGCAGCGCTTTCCAGATCTCACAGCCCGTCTGAGCCGCCAATTCCCTGCATCGCGAGGGGGATTCCCGCCCATGCAACTGCAGCACCTGGTGACCACGGGAGCCATCCAGCTGTGCGCCCAGCCCGTCTTCAGGATCAGCCACCACCAGCACCCCCCTGCAGCCCTCACGGCCGGCCGCCATGGCCTGGAACAGCTCAAGCCGCCGGTCGGGGGCCAGCCAACGCGGGGACGAGGACACCGCTATCACACCCACAGCATCGACGCCCAGGGCAGCCACAGCCTGGGCCTGGGCCGGGCGGCGCAGTCCGCAGATCTTCAAGCGGGGGGAAGGCACCACAGGGATGGCCGGGCCACCCTTTCTAGGATCGAAGTAACACCGCCCAGGACCTGCCTGGGCATCGGCAGGACGAGACCGCGTGGGTGAAGGTTGGCAGCTCCTCAAGATTCGCGGCATTCCCCTGCGCATCCATCCCAGCTGGTTTGTGATCCTCCTGCTGGCCACCCTGGGGTTCGAGCAGCAGTACGGACTGCAGCTGGCCGGACAGGCCTCGGCTGTCAGCCTCTGGCTGCTGGCCCTGGCCACGGCGTTGCTGCTGTTCGTCTCGGTGCTGCTGCATGAACTGGGCCATTCCCTGGTGGCCATCGCCCATGGGGTGAAGGTCCGCAGCATCACCCTGTTTCTGCTGGGTGGGGTGGCCAGTGTCGAGAAGGAATGTGCCACGGCGATGGCAGCCCTGCAGGTGGCCGCTGCCGGCCCCCTGGTCAGCCTGCTGCTGGCCGGTCTGTTGCTGGGCAGCAGCCATGCGGTGGCCCATGCCTCTCCGTTGCTGGGCGAAATGGTCAGCCAGCTCGGAGCCCTCAACCTGGTGCTGGCCCTGTTCAACCTTCTGCCAGGCCTTCCCCTCGATGGAGGCCTGATCGTCAAGGCGCTGGTGTGGCAGTGGACCGGCAGCCAGCGGCGCGGTGTTCAGGTGGCCGCCGCCATGGGGCGGTTTCTCTCCCTGATGGCCGTGGGCATGGGCACCCTTCTGCTGCTGCGGGGCGGCGGGATGGGAGCCTTCTGGTTGATTCTGCTGGGCTGGTTCGGACTGGGGGCCTCCAGGAACCAGATTCAGCTGCTGGCTCTGCAGAAGGCTCTCAAGGACCTGAAGGTCAGCGAGGCCTCCCGCCGCCGTTTCCGGGTTCTGGAGGGGGATGCGCCCCTGCGGGAACTCTCGCGGATCCGACGGGACGACAGCAACGGTCGTCCTGACTGGGTTCTGGTCTGTGAACGGGGTCGCTGGAGGGGGGTGATCAGCGACGATCCCCTGCAGGCTCTGCCGGTCCAGCGCTGGGATCAGGAGCGGGTGCTGGACCACATTGAGCCCCTTGCCACGCTTCCCAGCATTCAGGACGATGCGCCCCTCTGGCAGGCGGCCCTGAAGCTGGATGAGCCGGGGGTCGACCGTCTCCTGGTGATGGGCTCGGCGGGTCTGCCGAGCGGCACCCTCGAGCGACCGGAATTGTCGGAGGTGGTGCTGGCCCGCCTGGGCTTGCGGCTGCCACCGCCCCTGCTGGAGGCCGCCCGACGCCAGGGCACTTACCCCCTCGGTCTGGCGCTGGCCCAGGTGGCCCGCGGAATCGCCGAGAGTGGAGAGGGGTGATCCTGCTGCCCCCCAGCGGTTCCGCTCGAGAGGCGAAAACGGTGGCGACGGCGATCGATCGCCGCCCACTCCGCGGGCCGCAACGGCTCACACTCCAGCGACCCGCCGCCCAGGCCCGCGATCGCCGCACGCTGCAGCTGGTCGTTCAGAGCATCCGTGGCTGGCCGCTGTGAGGCTGAGGTGACCGGCGGATCGGAGCCGAACAGCTCCTGCCAGAGGCCAGCCGGCGGGTCGAGCAGCACGCTGCCGTGCTGCAACAGCTGGCGCCTGCGCCAGAGCTGGGCACTGCCCACCCGTTTCCGGCCATCGGCGCCCACCAGATCAGCGACGGTGCTGGTGGCGAAGCAGCTGGCAGCAGGCGCCGTGGCTCCGTCCTGGCCCGCGCAGAGCGTCAGACCCAGGGTTGCGAAAGCCTCCACCAGCCAGGCGGAGATCAGGGCATAGGCCTGCTGACGCTGGCGCGGGGGATCAGGCCAGACCAGGGCATAGGTGAGGCTGCCGGCATGGAGCACGGCGCCGCCGCCGCTGGGCCGTCGCACCAGGGCCAGGCGCCCCTGTCGCTCAGCGGTTCGCCAGGCCGGGGCCAGGCTGTGCTGGTGGTGGCCCAGCGAGAGGGTCGGCTCGCTCCAGGTGTAGAGGCGAAGCACAGCCTGACCGCCCTTGAGCAGCGACTGATCCAGCAGCCAGTCGTCGATCGCCATCTGCCAGTCACCCCGCAGACAGAGGGGGGGGATCCAGCGCCAACTGGGAGGGAAGCGGAAGTCAGCAGGGGATGCTGGTGCCACCAGGCGATCGCCGTTCAGATCAGATCATGTTGAGCGATCTGCTGGTGCTGGTGCCTCTGGGGGTGGTGGCCGGGCTGCTCTCGGGGCTGCTGGGGATCGGAGGTGGTCTGGTCTTCTCGCCGATGCTGCTGCTGGTAGGGCTCCCACCCCATCAGGCCCTGGCCACCAGCACCCTGGCGATCGTCCCCACCACCCTGGCGGGAAGCTGGGTGCATCTGCGCCAGGGTCGGGTGCAGGCGGCGCCTGGCCTGGCCATCGGCCTGAGTGCTGCCCTGAGCGGACTGTTGTTCAGCCGGCTTGGGGGACTGCTCAGCGGCTGGCAGCTGCTGGGCCTGCAGACCGTGATGTTCCTGGTCCTGACTCTGACGATCAGAGGGGGACAGGGCCCAGAGCAGGACTCACCGGCCGGACGAGTGCCCCCACTGGCCCTGGCCCTGGTGGGCAGCATGGCCGGCCTGGCTGGAGGGCTGCTGGGGGTCGGGGGTGGATTGCTGATGGTCCCGCTGATGATCAGCGGCCTGAGGCTGCCGGTGCGGGAGGCGATCCGCCTGAGCACCCTGGCGGTGCTCTGCTCCGCATCGGCTGCCTCGGTGACGTTTCTGCTCGAGGCCAGGGCCCAGGGGACCATGGCCCTCGTGCTCGGGGGCACAGCGGCGCTGGCAGCCCGTTGGTCGGCAGCCCGGTTGGATCGGGTACCGGAAACGCTTCTGGTGCTCCTGCTGCGCGGGCTCACCGGACTGCTGGCTCTCGACAGTGGACGGCGTGCCCTCAGCCTGCTGCTGGGCTGATTGGATCCCAGAAGCTGGGATCCAGCTCGAAACCAAGCACGGCGGCCATCTGGCCAAGACCCTGACGGCAGTTCAGGCCCCGCTCCTGGCTCCAGTGATCGAGCAGAAAGAAGCGGTGGGTGATCCAGAGCTCAAGGCTCTCCGGTGCAAAGCGAATCCCTTCGTTGCGGCTGAAGCCGTGGGGCAACAGCATCGCCACGTGGCGGCAGAGCTGGCCGCTGCTCCGGTCGAGCACCAGGGGAAGCCAGGGGTGAACAGCATCGGCCCTCAGGCTCCAGAGCCGCAGCTCGGGCAGTTCGGAGAGCTCGCGGGGATCTTCGGCCTCACGGGGCCAGTCGAATTCCAGGCCCAGCGATCCGGCGGAGGCGAGCAGTTCGCCTGGAGCGCACGTGCTCCAGGGTTGCAGAGGCGAGAGATCAAGGGCGCGGACACTCTGCGTGGACACGGAGAGGCTGGAAGGGGGGTGGGCCATCAAGAGCTGTGACAGCCCGATGCCATCAGGTGACTTCGGGCGGAGCGGAGCCGAACAATGGTGGCGACATCTGTTTCCCTTCGTTGGCCATGGTCACAACACTCAGCCAGGCAGAGGTTCTGATCGCCCTGGTGGTCGCCGCCCACGCAGGCATCCTGGCGGTTCGTCTCTGCGTCAGCCTCTACCGCGCCTGAATCCGGGGCTGGCCCTTGGCAGGTCCTCCACGAACTGCTAGAAGCGGGCCAGACGTTTTCCTTCCCTCCCTTGTCCGCCGCGCAGCAGCTCAGGCCTGTGTCCGCCCCAAGGCGCCGGACGGGATCCCGGCGACGGACTCCATCGCGACCCACCGCCGTAGCTCCCACCAGTGCCGCGGCGGCTGTGGCCATTCATCAGGGATCCACCGACCGGCAGGAGTTGCTCTGCAGCGTGATCGGCCTGAGCGTCAAGCTCGGCGTGACCTTGCTGGCCGGTCTCAGCCTGGTTCACCTGGCCAGTGCTTACCAGCAACGGCTCAACCAGCATGACGAACTGAGCGCCATTCTTCAGATTGAGCAAGCCAAGTTGCAGAAGGCTCAGAAGCGCTTTGATCAGCTCTTCATCACCAGCGGTGAGCAGCGATTGATCCGGGAACAGGACCAGTGGATCGCCCCCAACCGTCTGCGCGTGGTCTGGAATGAGCCAACCCAGACCAAGCCGGCACCGGCTGCCGCCAAGAGGCCTTTGATCAGCCAGGAGCCCTCTCAGTCCCAGGCTGGTACTCAACCTGCTGACCGTTGACACCGCTGGGTGCCGCTTCGGCACCTTCATCGTGTCCTTGTGTTGAACTTCGCTCCAGAGAAGGCATTGGCCCTGGGCCTTGTCCTTAGGTTGAGGCCTCCCGAACCGACGCGCCCCGATGGCGACAGCATCCAGCTCCGGCGACAGCAGCCGTGGCCAGAGCGGAACCGTGATGATCACCGGAGCCTCCTCCGGGGTTGGTCTGTACGCTGCCAAAGCCCTTGCCGCCCGTGGCTGGCATGTGGTGATGGCCTGCCGGGATGTGGAGAAGGCCAGAGCTGCCGCCCGCTCCCTGGCGATTCCCGACAGCTCCCTCACCCACCTGCAGGTGGACCTGGGTGATCTCGACAGTGTGCGTCGGCTGGTTGAGGCGTTCCACTCCACCGGACTCAGCCTCGATGCGCTGGTCTGCAACGCCGCTGTCTACAAACCGCGGCTGAAGGAACCCGAGCGCTCGCCCCAGGGTTATGAGATCTCGATGGCCACCAACCATTTCGGCCATTTTCTGTTGATTCATGCTCTGCTCGATGACCTGAAGAAGTCAGGACATCCGTCGCGCCGGCTGGTGATCCTGGGAACCGTCACAGCCAACTCCAGGGAACTGGGCGGCAAGATTCCGATCCCGGCCCCCGCCGATCTCGGCGACCTTTCGGGGTTCGAGGCAGGCTTCAAGGCGCCGATCAGCATGGCCAGCGGCAAGGCCTTCAAGCCCGGCAAGGCCTACAAGGACAGCAAGCTCTGCAACATGATCACCACCCAGGAGTTGCACCGCCGTCTGCACGACTCCACGGGGATCATCTTCAGCTCGCTCTATCCAGGCTGTGTGGCCGACACCCCCCTGTTCCGCAACACGCCGAAGGCCTTTCAGGCCATCTTCCCCTGGTTCCAGAAGACCATCACCGGCGGGTACGTGAGCCAGGAGCTGGCCGGTGAGCGGGTGGCCCAGGTGGTGGCCGATTCAGGCTTCGCCGTGTCGGGCGCCCACTGGAGCTGGGGCAACCGCCAGAAGAAAAACGGACAGCAGTTCATCCAGGAACTCTCCGAGAAGGCCAGCGATCCCGAAACTGCTGCGAAGACCTGGGACCTGTCGAAGAAACTCGTCGGTCTGGCCTGAGGAGGATCTGATGGTGATGCCCCGCCCATTTCGCTGGATTGTTGGTCTGTTGCTCGCCGGTGCGCTGCTGGTGGGGGGGGTGCTGCTCCTGCCCTTCGCCGACTGGCTGCCCGGAGGGACCGTCGCCGATCTGCCGTTGCAGCAGGTGGTGAACGGCTCCAACTTCAACCGGTTGTTTCCCCCCTCGGATCCCGACTTCCGGATCACGATGTCGCAGGAGAAGCGGGGGTTCAGTGAGGCGCGTCTGAAACAGGGCGACCAGGTCATCGCCCTGCTGGCCATCTCCGACACGATCACCGCTCCTGAAGCCCGAGCCAAGTTCGATCAGGCCAAGCAAGAGCTGGAGGGGTGGCCCCTGGTGGAGCAGGGGCCCCATGCCAGTGCACTATTGGTGGCCGATCGCTTCCAGGTGAAGGTGATCGAGCAGGGCAGCGCCCTCGATGCTGACCATCGTCACAGCCTCCTTGAAGACTTTGATCTCCAGGGACTGGCCTCTCTCGGCTCGCCATCCCTCCCCCGCAGCTGAGGCCATGGGCAGATCTGTTCTCACCCGTTTGGAGCGCCTGCCAAGGCGGGGCCTCACAGTGCTCTCACTCCAGGGACTGAGCCTGCTGGTGCCCGGTGGCTGGAGCAACACCACCAGCGCCGAGTCTCTGATCGC
This sequence comes from Synechococcus sp. BSA11S, assembly GCF_014224355.1. Classification (GTDB taxonomy): domain Bacteria; phylum Cyanobacteriota; class Cyanobacteriia; order PCC-6307; family Cyanobiaceae; genus Regnicoccus_A. The sequence goes on from NZ_VNWP01000004.1 coordinate 180,657, forward strand.
CGAAGTGATCGGCAGCCACGATCAGGCCCTGGTCGCTCAGGTGCGAGCCAGGGCCGATCAACTCAGCCGGGCACGTCATGAAGGTTATGGCCGGGCCCTGAGCGTCTATGACGCCGTGAATCGCTCTCAGCACGCCACCGCTGGCCTACGGGTGCTCGCAGGTGTGAGCGCCGGTGTCCCCTTGCTCAAGCGCCTCGCCGATCTCACCCCACCGGGGGACACGCTGCAGGCGGTGGACCTGGGACTGAAGGTTTCGGCCGAGCTGCTGGCTTTCACGCAGGTGAACGGCCTGCCTGGCGACAGCTTCTCGGACTTTGCGGCCGCTCTAGCTGATTACGGCTCTGAAGCAAGGCTGCGCATGGCCGCCATGGTCACATTTGATGGTCTGCTGCCACTCGGAGATCAGGCCCTGCGCCGCCTGGATGGACTGCTCGGGCAGGCGAGCACGACCCAGCTGCGCCAGCTCCCCGCCTACCGGCGCATGGCCGGCCTGATGCCCGGCCGCAACGATCAGGCCCACATGGGCTTCGTTCGCCGAGGGGTGGAGCAGTGGGTTGGCTGGGCCGAAGGCCTGGTGTCCCAGCTGGGCCTGAGCGGCCAGCGGGCCGTCCAGGCTCTGGAAACCACCCTGGGGCCCTGGCAGGGGCGAATGGATCAACTGGCGGTCTTCCTGGATGCCTTCACCGACACCTATGCCCACACAGGAGTCCAGGCCGTGGCCCGCCGCCTGGTGGAGCGGGCCGCCGCCGAGATCTGAGCCAGGATCGGCCCAGGCCGGGATCAGTCGAAACCGAGCAGGTCGAAGATCTCACGATCCTTGAGCGATTCGGCCTCAAGGGGCTCCACATCACTGAGCATCTTCTGCGCCAGGCTGAGATACTCCTGCTGGACGGCTTCCACCTCAGGACTCGGGTCCATCTCGAAGATCGTGCACTTCTTCAGGCGGGAGCGCCGGATCGCATCCACGGTCTTGAAGTGGGCCATGGTGCGCAGGCCGGTGCGGTCGTTGAAGCGGTCGATCTGATCAGTGTCTTCCGAACGATTGGCGATCACACCACCCAGCCGGACCTTGTAGTTCTTGGCTTTGGCGTTGATCGCCTGCATGATTCGATTCATCGCAAAGATCGAATCAAAGTCATTGGCGGTCACGATCAGGCAATAGTGGGCATGCTGCAGGGGCGCTGCGAAGCCACCACAGACCACATCGCCCAATACATCGAAGATCACCACGTCGGTGTCTTCAAGCAGATGGTGCTCCTTCAGCAGCTTCACCGTCTGTCCGGTGACGTAACCACCGCAACCGGTGCCGGCCGGTGGCCCACCGGATTCCACGCACATCACCCCGTTGAAGCCCTCAAACACGAAGTCTTCAGGACGCAATTCTTCAGTGTGGAAGTCTACTGTCTCGAGGATGTCAATCACCGTGGGCACCATCTTCTTGGTGAGGGTGAAGGTGCTGTCATGCTTGGGATCGCAACCGATCTGAAGCACGCGCTTGCCCAGCTTGGAGAACGCAGCAGAAAGATTGGAGGAGGTGGTGGACTTGCCGATGCCACCCTTGCCATAGACCGCAATCACCAGGGCTCCTTCCTCGATGTGCATCGAGGCGTCCTGATGGACCTGGAGGCTTCCTTCACCGTCCTCATGGCTGCCGGAGGCAGCCTTGGCGGGAGCTGTTGTCTGCTTGGGCGGCAGAGTTGTGGTCATAGTGCATCCTTGGCCGAGTCGACATCGGCATTGCCTTCATCAAAGTGCAGAAGCGGTGGCCGATGAAGGGGTCTTGGACAAACCGAAACATCACGACAATCAGGGTCTTGGAATGCTCACCCATCTCCAGTGATTCCTGTCCAGCATGGCTGCGCTGCCTGCACTCAGGCCCATGAGCGGGCCGCTCAAGCCGACCCATCTGAGTACAAAGACCTAGCTCGCTGGCCAACGCCAAGGATCTCAGGCCCGCTGGGCTCCTCTGGGATGGAGACGGGCATGGCAGCCGAACTCCCTCAGCGGCTGAAATGGGCCTTGGCTTCGTAGAGCGTTTCTTCAGTGATCTCAGACACGCCACGTTCACTGGCATAGGCCTCGGTGTTCCGCCGCACTTTCCCTCGAACAAAGAAAGGAATGCGCGAGAGTTCGGCCTCACCGGAAGCGGTCCAGCGCAGAGCTCCACCTTCGGGAGTGGCAGAGAGTGGCGTGACCTCCGGTGCCTCGTTGGGTTGATCGCCGACGGGCTGTTTCGTGGGGGCGGAGGCTCCCTCGAGATGGCTGAGGTGGCCATCGACGAATTCGAAATCGTGGCGGAACATGCCGATCAGATGTTCTTCCAGCCCCATCATCAAGGGGTGCACCCAGGAATCGAAGATCACATTCGCCCCCTCCCAACCCATCTGGGGGGCATAGCGGGCCGGCACATCCTGCACATGCAGGGGCGCACTGATCACGGCGCAGGGAATCCCCAGCCGCTTGGCGCTGTGGCGCTCCATCTGGGTACCGAGCACCAGTTCGGGAGCCGCCTGGGCCATGGCCTGCTCAACCTCAAGGTAGTCGTCGGAGATCAGAGCCTCGAGGCCCAGCTCCTTGGCGGCGGCGCGTACCTCCCGGGCCTGCTCGCGGCTGTAGCTCCCCAGCCCCACCACGGTGAAGCCCAGTTCCCGCGAGGCGATCCTGGCCGCCGCGATCGCATGGGTGGCGTCGGCGAAAATGAACACCCGCTTGCCGGTGAGGTAGGTGGAGTCCACCGACTTCGAGTACCAGGGCAGCCTGGAGCGCCGGTCGGCCTCCCGCAGTTCCGGCGGATCCAGGCCGAGCAGGGAGCAGAGCTCCCGCAGGAACTGGGCGGTGGCTCCGATCCCGATCGGAACGGTGCGCACCACCGGGGTCCCGAAATTGCGCTCCAGCCAGCTGCACAGCGGTCCGGCCACCTCCGGGTAGAGGCAGAGGTTGGCATCGGCCTGGGGCAGGCGCATCAGGTCGGACGGCCTGGCCCCCAGGGGTGCCACCACATTCACGTCGATGCCATGGTCGGCCAGCAGGCCCCGCAGTTCGCGCATGTCGTCGCGGCAGCGGAAGCCCAGCAGGGTCGGGCCCAGCAGGTTCACCCGTGGACGGCGCCCTTCCGCCCGCCAGCGCTCGGGCCCCGGCTTGTCCGCACCGGGAGCGGGAACCTGGTTCCGGAGCAGCCCGCGGCAGAGCTGGTAGAAGGTTTCGGCTGCCCCCCAGTTCTCCTTCTTGGAGTAGGCGGGCAACTCCAGGCTCACCACCGGCAGCCCCAGCCCCATGCCGCCAGCGAGGGAACCAGGTTGGTCCTGGATCAGCTCGGCGGTGCAGCTCTCCCCCACCAGCAGGGCCTCGGGTTGGAAGCGATCCACGGCCTGCTGAATCGACCGTTTCACCAGCTCGGCGGTGTCCCCGCCCAGGTCCCTGGCCTGGAAGGTGGTGTAGGTGACGGGGGGGCGACGATCCCGCCGCTCGATCATCGTGAACAGCAGATCGGCATAGGTGTCGCCCTGGGGCGCGTGCAGCACGTAGTGGACACCCTCCATCGAGGCAGCGATCCGCATGGCCCCCACATGGGGAGGGCCTTCGTAGGTCCAGAGGGTCAGTTCCATTGCAGCAACTCCCGGCGGTTGAGGGGGCGGGCGAACAGTTCAGCCAGATCGGCGGCCTGATCACAGCCGTGGATCGGGCTGAACACCAGCTCGATCGACCACTTGGTGGCGAAACCTTCGGCTTCGAGCGGGTTGGCCAGACCCATGCCACAGACGACCAGGTCGGGGCGGCTGGCGCGAACGCGCTCCAGCTGCTTCTCCACATCCTGGCCTTCGCTGAGCTGGGTGCCCTCCGGCAGCAGCGGCAACTCCTCGGCCATCAGCTGGCGGTCGAGGTAGGGGGTGCCCACCTCCACCAGCTCCATGCCGCACTCCCGATGCAGGAAGCGGGCCAGGGGGATTTCCAGCTGGGAGTCCGGCAGCAGGAACAGGCGCTTGCCTTCGAGCTTGCGGCGCAGGGGCTCCAGGGCGCGCCGGCCACGCTCCGCCAGGGGATCGAGCACCTCGGCCACGCGCTGGGGATCAAGGCCGAAGGCCGCTGCCGCCGCCGCCATCCAGGCGCAGCTGCCCTCCACCCCGAGCGGGTAGGGAGCGGCGATGCGCTGGGCGCCGCGGCGTTCCAGGGCCCTCACGGTGTCGGCCACGAAGGGCTGGGCCAGCAGCAGGCGGGTGCCCGGGCCCACCGGCGGCAGGGCTGTCGATTGGCGCGGCGGCAGGGGGCGCACCGTCTCGAGGCCCATGCGCGCGAACAGGGAGAGGGAACGCTCCTCCACCCCATCAGCCAGGGTGCCCACGATCAGCAGCTGGGGCTCAGCGCTGCTGGGGAGCAGCGGGACCAGGGAGGGCAGGGCGCCGTCCTCCCCCTGGGTGAAGGTGGTTTCGATGCCACTGCCGGAGTAGTTCACCACCCGCACCTGCCCCTGCATGCGGGTGTTGATGCGTTCGGCGGCCTTGGCCAGATCCAGCTTGATCACCTCCGATGGGCAGGAGCCCACCAGGAAGAGGGTGCGGATCTCGGGCCGCCTGGCCAGCAGATCCCCCACCACCCGGTCGAGTTCCTCGTTGGCATCCGCCAGGCCGGCCAGGTCACGTTCGCCCAGGATCGCTGTGCCGAAGCGGGGTTCAGCGAAGATCATCACCCCGGCCGCCGACTGGATCAGGTGGGCGCAGGTGCGGGACCCGACCACCAGAAAAAAGGCATCGGGCATGCGCCGATGCAGCCAGACGATCGAGGTGAGGCCGCAGAACACCTCCCGCTGTCCGCTTTCACGCAGCACGGGCGGCAGGGTGGACGTCAGGGCCATGGGCGGGAACCGGAGATCATTACGGACTAGCCACCCCGGCGACCGAAACCCGTCGCTGTTGACAAGTCTTCGGGAACCGCGGCGAGGCCGGCCAGAGGGGCCGCAAGCGGCTGCGTTACGGTCCTTAACACGTTCAGGCACCGATGAGCAGGGCTTATTGGGCTCCCTACACACGGTGATCGTTCAAAGCCCCCGAATCGCTTGACGGGGGGGTATGCCGCAGACCATGGTCCTTAGCGAACCTCCCCCCCCTTTTCAGGAGTAGGCAATGGCGAATGAAACCATGGGCATCGCCCTCGGCATGATCGAAACGCGTGGTCTCGTGCCGGCGATCGAAGCGGCCGACGCCATGACCAAGGCCGCCGAGGTGCGTCTGATCGGCCGTGAGTTCGTTGGCGGTGGCTACGTGACCGTTCTGGTCCGTGGAGAAACCGGTGCTGTGAACGCCGCCGTGCGTGCCGGTGCCGATGCCTGTGAGCGTGTTGGAGACGGCCTTGTCGCCGCCCATATCATCGCCCGCCCCCACCGTGAAGTGGAGCCGGCTCTGAACAGCAACTTCGGTCTGGGTTCCAAGGACTGAGATCTGACGCGCCCCTGAGGGAGCGCAGCACTCTCATCTTTCCCACCCGACCAACAAGGAGATTTTCCCCATGAGCAAGAAGTACGACGCTGGGGTCAAGGAGTACAGAGACACGTACTGGACTCCCGATTACGTCCCCCTGGACACCGACCTGCTGGCCTGCTTCAAGGTCACAGGCCAGGAAGGCGTCCCCAAGGAAGAAGTGGCCGCTGCCGTGGCTGCCGAATCGTCCACCGGCACCTGGTCCACCGTGTGGTCCGAGCTCCTCACCGACCTCGATTTCTACAAAGGCCGCTGCTACCGGATCGAAGACGTCCCCGGTGACAAGGAGTCGTTCTACGCCTTCATCGCCTACCCCCTTGATCTGTTCGAGGAAGGTTCGATCACCAACGTGCTCACCTCCCTGGTGGGCAACGTGTTCGGTTTCAAGGCCCTGCGTCACCTCCGTCTGGAAGACATCCGCTTCCCGATGGCCTTCATCAAGACCTGCCCCGGCCCGCCGAACGGCATCTGCGTCGAGCGTGACCGGATGAACAAGTACGGCCGTCCGCTGCTGGGCTGCACGATCAAGCCGAAGCTCGGCCTCTCGGGCAAGAACTACGGCCGGGTGGTCTACGAATGTCTGCGTGGCGGTCTCGACTTCACCAAGGACGACGAGAACATCAACTCCCAGCCGTTCCAGCGCTGGCAGAATCGCTTCGAGTTCGTCGCCGAAGCTGTGCAATCGGCCCAGGAAGAAACGGGCGAGAAGAAGGGGCACTACCTCAACTGCACCGCCTCCACGCCTGAGGAGATGTACGAGCGGGCTGAGTTCGCCAAGGAACTCGGTCAGCCGATCATCATGCACGACTACATCACCGGGGGCTTCACAGCCAACACCGGTCTGTCGAAGTGGTGCCGCAAGAACGGCATGCTTCTGCACATTCACCGTGCCATGCACGCGGTGATCGACCGTCACCCCAAGCACGGCATCCACTTCCGGGTGCTCGCCAAGTGCCTCCGCCTCTCCGGGGGCGACCAGCTGCACACCGGCACAGTGGTGGGCAAGCTCGAAGGTGATCGTCAGACCACCCTCGGCTTCATTGATCAGCTGCGTGAATCCTTCGTTCCCGAAGATCGCAGCCGCGGCAATTTCTTCGACCAGGACTGGGGTTCGATGCCCGGCGTCTTCGCTGTGGCTTCCGGCGGTATCCACGTGTGGCACATGCCCGCGCTTGTGGCGATCTTCGGTGACGATTCCGTTCTCCAGTTCGGTGGTGGCACCCACGGTCACCCCTGGGGCTCTGCCGCTGGTGCCGCTGCCAACCGCGTGGCCCTCGAAGCCTGCGTCAAGGCCCGCAACGCCGGTCGTGAGATCGAGAAGGAGAGCCGCGACATCCTGCTGGAAGCTGCCAAGCACAGCCCAGAGCTCGCCATCGCGCTCGAGACCTGGAAGGAGATCAAGTTCGAGTTCGACACCGTCGACAAACTCGACGTCAACTGATCGGGCCTGATGGCCGCCGGGGAGGGAGACATTTCCTCCCCGCGGTCACATCCGGTTTGCTTCCATTCACCTGATTCCACTCAAGGATCCCCATGCCCTTCAAGAGCACCGTGGGTGACTACCAAACAGTCGCCACCCTGGAGACCTTCGGCTTCCTCCCGCCGATGTCTCAGGACGAGATCTATGATCAGATCGCCTACATCATTGCCCAGGGGTGGAGCCCCCTGGTGGAACACGTCCACCCCAGCCGTTCGATGGCGACCTACTGGTCGTACTGGAAACTTCCGTTCTTCGGTGAGAAGGATCTGGGCGTGATCGTCAGTGAACTCGAGGCCTGCCACCGCGCCTACCCCGACCACCACGTGCGTCTGGTCGGCTACGACGCCTACACCCAGAGCCAGGGTTCCTGCTTCGTGGTCTTCGAAGCACGCTGATCTGCGCAGCAGGGCCAGGTTGGACCTGACCCTGCTGTCTACCTTTTTCTTTCCTTCGCCGGCTCGTGAACGGAGGGTGACAACAGCAAGCCTCTGGGCCTGTTGTTTCTCTTCTCGCTCCAGCCGTTTCCTTCAAGGTTGTTTCTTCACAGGGCGGACATGGCATCTCAATCCAGTCGCGAAGCGGCCCTTGCGCGCCGAATGGCGCTCTCCACGGCCGGTAAAACGGCGGAGAAGAGGTATGCCAACAGTGCCAACCGCACCCGCAGCGCGGCCGAAGCGCGACCCAGCCGCTCCACGCCGGTGATGCCCGTCAGCCGCGAAGCTGAGCCCATCAGCTCTGCCCGCGAGCCCAAGTCTTCCCGCGCCTCGGCCCGCTCCCAGTCCCTGTTCGGCCCCAGCGCCGGGGAATCCTCGATCCCTTCGCGCACCATCAGCCGCTCGGCGATCAGCAACCCCAGCCGGGAGCTGGTGCTGGCCCGGCGCGAAGCTCTCAGCAAGCGTGGCAAGCGCGCCGACACCAGCAAGGACCGCAGCCGTGATGGGAGCTCCCGCCCCGGTGCAACCACAGCCAGGCCGGCAGTGACTCCTGAACCCAGCGCTGGCACCTCCAGCCTTCCCACTCTGTCCCTGGGCAGCGCTCCTGCAAGTTCCGGCGGTGATCGCCGCAGCAACGGCAGCCGGCCCACGAGCAAGCGCTCCGCCCAGTTCAACCCCAGCCGCGCCATCGTCATGGCCCGCCGGGAAGCGCTCTCCAAGCGCGGCAAATCCGCCTCCACCAACAGCTCCAGTGGCACCGCAGCGGTGGTGCGCCAGTCGAACCCCGACATCAGCAGCCGGGAACTGGCCCACCGCATTCGCGATCTCAAGAGCAAGAACGGAGCAGGTGCTGTCTGCCGGGGCACCGGAGTCACCCGCCCCACGGGACCACGTCGCAGGGCCGACAAGGTGGACGGGGCCCAGGATGCCAGCTGGAAAGTGGGAGCCAGTGAAACCATGCGTGGCCAGGTGGTGACCGGCACCCAGGCCAACCGCTCCGAGAAGACCACCGGCAACGAGGCCAGCACCTGCCGCCCGGTCACGGGCACCGACTACATGGGTGCGGAAATCTTCCGCAGCTTCTGCCAGAGCGAGCCCGAACCGCTTCAACCCGCCAAGGTCCGCGTCACGGCCACCAGCCATGGCAACCGGGTCACCGGCAACGAAGTGGGTCGCTCAGACAAGGTCACCGGGGATGAGCCCGGGACCTGCAAGAGCATCACCGGCACGGAATACATCGCGGCCAACCAGGCGGAAGCCTTCTGCGGCACCACCTCCGTGAGTCCCCGCAAGGTCGGCCTCAGCCAGACCGTTGCCGGGCGCCCCGTTTCGGGGGTGATGGTGGGCCGCTCCGAGCGGGTCACCGGCGATGAGCACGGCGCCGGCATTCAGCCCACCGGCACCCAGTACGTGGGCTCCGACTCGATCACGACCCCCGGCGAGGCACCGGCCAAGGTGGCCAGCGTTCAGACCCTGCGTGGCACGGGGATCACCGGGACGCTTGTGGGTCGCAGCGACAGGGTCACCGGTGACGAGCCCGGCTCCTGCCGCCGCGTCACCGGTGACGAATACATCGGCAGCCAGCAGTACCAGAATTTCTGCGGCGGCCGCCCGGAACCCGAGGCGGCCAAGGTGGGCTTCAGCCTCACCAACAAGCAGCTGATCGTCTCCGGTACCAACACCGGTCGCTCCTCCAGGGTCACCGGTGATGAGCCCGGCACCTGCAAGGCCGTCACGGGCACCCCCTACGCAGGTCTGGAGCAGGCCAGCGCCTGGTGCGATGCCGGCTCGGTGCGCTCCATCCGCCAGCGGACCCCGGCCCGCACCGGCACCCCCGGTCCTCGCCTCAGTGGCCTGCAACCCGGCATCGGCGGGGTGATGACCGGTGCCTCCAGGGGCGCCTGTGAACCGATCTCCGGCACCCCCTACGTGGGCGTCGATCAGTACAACGAAGCCTGCAGCGCCGCGCAGGGCCATGAAGCTGATTTCCCCCAGCCGCTGGAAGCCCAGCCCTGGCAGGAGTTCAGCGTGCAATCACCGGCCCGCGCCGCCCATCAGCAACGGGAGCGCAGCTCCGCCGTCACCGGCACCCGCTACGAAACCAGCGCCAGAATCACCGGCCCTTTTGATCTGGCCGGTGGCAAGGTCACCGGCACCGAGCAGGCTCGCTTCGACAACCGCGGCCCCCAGCCGCTCACCCCTGTACGGCGTCAGACCTCCGTTCTGCCCTCCCGCCCCCCGGTGGATGCGCCGGCTTCCAGTGCCCCCGTCAGCGTTGATGAAGACGTCAGGCCCACCAGCCGCGTCACCGGTGAAGGCATCTCCGCCGGCCTGAACATCACCGGTGACGACTGGGATCGGGGCAAGAGGGTCACCGGCACCGAGGGGGCCTCGGCCCGTCGGCGCAACCCCACCCGCACGGGGCCGATGTCGGCGATGTCCAACATCCCCCTCAAGCGCAATGACGAGGTGATGCAACCGGTCAGTCGCGTCACGGGCTCCAGCGGCAACACCGACAAGGGTTCGCTGATCACCGTTTCCGGCGGTGCCCGCGGCTGATTCCCCTCCCCCGTCCCACCCTGTCGCAGCACTGAACCTTGCCCCGCCCCCGCCGCTACGGCTCCGCCGAGAGGCCCCTGGCTCCCACTGCACCAGCACGCCGTCCCCCCTCCAGCTTCAGGCTCTCCGGTTCAATCCCGGGCGGGCGAAGCCATGCCGCCAACGCGGTTGAGCGTCACCCGCTCACCGATGGGGCCGCCAACGCTCGCCTCGAGGCCTACGACAGCCAGGTGAAGGGTTGCTTTGATCGGATCGTGCCTGTGCTCAAGCGGCTTTCGGCCCTCCAGCACGACGATGATTTCGTTGAGCAGGCTCAGCGTCATGCCCGCAGGGAGCTTGGCCACGAGCTTCCGCCACCGATTCTGGAATCGGCCTGGGTCACCCAGCTCGACATGCGCAGCCTGTTCGCCTGGTGCCTGTTCAAGGCCTATGAAGAGGTCAGCTCCTCCTTCTTCCGCGACGACCCACTCCAGGGTCGGGACGGCAGCGAAAGCTCCGAGGCCTTCAACGCGTTCCTCCTCTCCTGCGGCTTTCACCTGCTGGATGTGAGCCCCTGCGCCGATGGGCGCCTGGCCCATGCCATCGCCTATGCCCTGCGCATTCCCTTCGGTTCGGTGCGTCGCCGGCCCCATGCCGGGGCCATGTTCGATGTGGAGAACACCGTCGACCGCTGGGTGCGTACCGAGCATCTGCGCTTCCGGGAGGCTCGCCCCAACGGCGCCCATGAGCCCACCCGTTACCTGAAGGTGGTGGTGTATCACTTCAGCTCCCGGGATCCCCGCCATGAAGGCTGTGCCGCCCATGGCTCCAACGATGCCGCCGCCGCCGCCGCTGGCCTGCAACGGCTGCAGGAGTTCCGGCAGGCGGTGGAGAACAGCTTCTGCTGTGGGGCCTCCGTCGATCTGTTGCTGATCGGGCTGGACACCGACACCGATGCCATCCGGGTGCATGTTCCCGATGTCAGCGGTCACACCGATCTGGAGCACTGGCTCGACGCCCTCGATCTGCATGCCGCCACCCTGGGGCTCTCGCCCGAGGCTGCCAGGGACAGGCTCCTGGCCCTGGTGCTGGCCGCCCGCTCAGACAGCGGTGAGCAGGGCAGCGGGGTGGCGGTTGATCCAGGCATGGCCCGGTTGATCGCGCGCCTGATCGAGCACAACATCTCCCAGATCGACTTCGTGCGTGCTTACCACCACGGGGCCTACGCCGACGCGGGCCATGCCGAGCGCTTCATTGGGGTCGGCATTGGCTTCAAGGAGATTCATCTCCGCAATCTCACCTACTTCGCCCACATGGACACCGTCGAGGAAGGGGCTGCCGACCTCGACGTGGGCGTCAAGATCTTCACTGGACTGAACGTGTCCCGCGGCCTGCCTATCCCGGTGGTGATCCGTTTCGATTACCACGGCAGTGTTCCCGGGGCCCGAGATCGTGCCGTGCTCTACTGCCGGCGAACCGATGAAGCCATTCAGAACCGCTACCCCGAGCTCGTGGCCAGCGGCCAGTTGCACACGTTGCTCAGCGTGCGCGATCGGGATCAGCACAGCCCCGCCGAAACGGTAGGGTCCTCGATCAGGCTGGAAACAGGCGGAGGCCATTGAGATGCTGATCTGCAGGGTTCTCAAGCCGCTGGTGTCCACCAATCGGATCCCAGAATTCGAGCACAAGCACCTTCAGGTGGTGCTGGATGGCAGTTCCCAGAAGGTGGCTGTCGACGCCGTGGGGTGCATTCCCGGCGACTGGGTGATCTGTGTGGGCAGTTCCGCTGCCCGCGAAGCCGCCGGCAGCAAGTCTTACCCCAGCGATCTCACCATCGTGGGGATCATCGACCACTGGGATCCCGATGCGGGCAAACCCAACCCGGCACCCGCTCCTGGAGCAGGCTGATGGAAATCATGCAAGTCACCGGCTCCCTGGTCTGCAGCCAACGTGTTGAGGGCCTGCTCCACTGGCAGTTGCGCATCCTGCGCTCCAACAAGGGCAAGTTGATGGTCGCCGTCGACCCGGTCGGAGCCTCACCCGGCAACTGGGTGTTCACCGCCAGTGGCTCCGCCGCCCGCTTCGCCTCCGGCAACCCCGAGACCCAGACCGACCTGACCATCGCGGGGATCATTGATCTCTGGGATCCAGACGGTTGATCCCCTTCGCCCGCCCGTTTTCTCCGCAGTCGTCCCCCCAGCTCGATCCATGGCCACACCCTCCTCCCGCCAACCCTCCTCCCGGCGCACCAGTGCCAGCAGTGGTGTGAGCCGAGCTGCAGCCGCCAAGGCTCTTCCCGCTTCAGCAAGCACCCCTCCCCCTGCCGACAGCCCCGTGGACCCGCCTACCGCCTCAGGTTCATCCACATCCGCTGGTCCACCGGCGGCCAAGGCCACCGGCAGCTCCGGCGGCTCGACCCCTCCCTCCAAGTCCTCCTCCTCTCCCAAAGCCATGGCTTCGACCCCGCACGGCATCGCTCTCGGCATGATCGAAACCCGTGGCCTCGTCCCCGCCATCGAGGCGGCGGACGCCATGACCAAGGCCGCTGAAGTCACGATGATCTCGCGTGAATTCGTGGGTGGCGGCTATGTGACCGTGATGGTGCGGGGCGAAACAGGCGCGGTCAACGCCGCGGTGCGCGCCGGTGCCGATGCCTGTGAGCGCGTCGGCGACGGCCTGGTGGCCGCCCACATCATTGCCCGCCCCCACAGCGAGCTGGAGCCGGTGCTCGCCTTCAGTGGCGCTGAGCGCAGGAGCTGATCGGCATGGAGACCGTTCACCCAAGGGTGCTGGGCTACCTGGGACGGGCGCTGAGCCTCGAACTCTCCGCGGTTCAGCAGTACATGACCCAGGCCTCCCTGCTTGCGCTCTGGGGGGATGCCGCCTCCGCCGACCGTTTCCGCCAGGAGACGGTCGAGGAGATGCAGCACGCCGAGCGGCTGGTGCAGCAGATGCTGCGTCTCGGCGTGGCCCCGGCCGCGTCCCAGCTGAAGCCGGTGAGCACCGCCCGCGATCTGATCGGGCTGCTTCGCCTCAACATCGTGCTGGAGGACGAACTGATCCAGCACTACGCCGAGGCCAACCGCTTCTGCCTGCTGGTGGGTGATCAGGCCAATGCCCAGTTCTTCCACGACCTCTGGCAGGAGGAGGCCCAGCATGGTGAGGAGCTTGAGGCCTGGGTCCGGGACCTGGCGGGCCTGGAGCGTTCCAGGACCTCCCAGCGGGTCACCTTCTGAGCCTCCTGTCCGGTGCCTGGGAGGCGGGGTTTCGGCTTCGGATCAGTGACGGTGCACGACGAAGCGCGCCACAACTGGATTCCGCTGGCGTCCTGGCCTTGAATTGTCGGCCAGCAGTCGTTTCAGTTCTCCTTGCCCACGGCTCTCCCCCTGCCCGTTCAGCTGGCCTGGCTGATTCCGATCTATGGCTTCCTCGGGGTGGGCCTGTCGTTGCCCTGGGCCTGCGGCTGGTTCCGGCTCACAGGACCGAGGCCCGCCGCGTACCTCAACATCCTGGTCACGATGCTGGCCTTTCTGCACGGCAGCCTGCTGATGGTGATCGTGCTGCGCGATGGCAGTTACAGCCTCAGCCACGACTGGTTTCAGACCGCTGATCTGCAGCTGCGGCTGAGCTTCGAACTCTCTCCCACCAGCCTGGCCAGCCTGGAGCTCGTCACGGGGCTGAGTCTGCTGGCTCAGGTGTTCGCTCTGGGCTATCTGGACAAGGAGTGGTCGCTGGCCCGGTTCTACGCGCTGGTGGGCTTCTTTGAAGGAGCCATGGCCGGTGTTGTGCTCTCCAGCTCCCTGTTCCTCACCTACTTCCTGCTGGAGATGCTCACGCTCTCCACTTACCTGCTGGTGGGGTTCTGGTATGCCCAGCCCCTGGTGGTCACCGCTGCCCGCGATGCCTTCCTCACCAAGCGGGTCGGCGATGTGCTGCTGCTGATGGGCGTGGTTGCGCTGTCGGCCTGGGCCGGGGTGATGACGTTCGAGGACCTCTACAGCTGGGTCCCCCAGGCCGGTCTTTCTCCTCTGGCCGGCAATCTGCTCGGTCTCGGGCTGATCGCCGGACCCTTGGGTAAATGCGCCCAGTTCCCGATGCACCTCTGGCTGGATGAGGCCATGGAGGGCCCCAACCCCGCCTCGATCCTGCGCAATTCGGTCGTGGTCACCTGCGGGGCCCTGGTGCTGCTGCGGCTGATGCCCATCCTGCAGCTCTCGCCCCTGAGCCTGGCGGTGCTGGTGGCGCTGGGATCGATCACAGCAGTGGGCGGGTCGCTGGTGGCGATCGCCCAGGCCGACATCAAACGCACGCTCTCCTACACCACCAGCGCCTACATGGGCCTGGTGTTCGTGGCCATCGCCCTGCAGCTGCCCGCCATCGCCCTGCTGCTGCTCTTTGCCCATGCCGTGGCCAAGGCGCTGCTGTTCATGAGCGTGGGCAGCGTGATCGCCACCACCAACTGCCAGGACCTCTCGGAACTGGGGGGAATGGGCAGCCGCATGCCCGCCACCACCCTGGCCTTCCTGGTGGGTGGGGCCGGATGCACGGCTCTGGTGCCCCTGGGCTGCTTCTGGGCGTTCGCCCTGACTGTGGAGGCGCTGGGGCGGACGGCTCCGGCCCTTGCCGCCATCGTGCTGATCACCAACAGTCTCACCCTGGTGAATCTCACCCGGGTGTTCAGGCTGGTGTTCCTGGGTCCCTCCCAGCCCAAAACCAGACGCGCCCCTGAAGCCAACTGGTCGATGGCCGTGCCGATGGTGGCGCTCACCGTGCTGGTGCTGGTGACCCCCTGGATCATGGCCCGCATCGATCCGGTCCCTGGCCTGGCCTCCTTCTCTCCCCAGGTGCTCGGTTGGCTGATTCTCAGCAGTGTGCTGGGGCTGGTGATCGGCAGCAGGATTCCCCTGCACAAGGCCTGGTCGCGGCCGATCCAGTCCTATTGGCGGGTGGTGCAGGACCTGCTGGCCTTCGACTTCTACACCGACCGGATCTACCGGGTCACGATCGTGGCTCTGGTGGCCAATCTGGCCATGGCGATCGACTGGTTCGACCGCAGGGTGGTGGATGGGCTGGTCAACAGGCTGGGGCGGCTGTCGCTGGCCAGTGCCGAGGGACTGCGGCTGGGGGTGAGCGGCCAGATGCAGACGTACGTGCTCACAGGTGTGGTGGCGATCGTGCTGCTGCTCACCTCGATGTCCTGGCTGGTGCGATGACTGCCACCACTCTCGGAGCGAGCCGATGCTGAGCGCCCTGCTGCTGATCCCCCTTGTGGGGGCCTTGCTCCTGCTGGTCTGGCCTGGAGACCCTGAGTCTCAGCGGTGGAGGTGGGCCACCCTGGCCCTGCTGGGGCTGCAGTTGTTCTGGTCGCTGGCGGTGCTGCTGCGCTTCGATCCAGCGATCGGCGGGGCCCAGCTGCTGGAGGTGGCCCCCTGGGTGGGAACGCTCGGACTCGAATACCGGCTGGGGGTGGATGGCCTCTCCCTGCCGCTGGTGCTGATCAATGGTGTGCTGAGTTTTGTGGCCGTGGCCGTGACGGCGGCAGACACCAGCCGTCCTCGTCTGTATCACGCCCTGCTGCTGCTGATCAGCGGAGCGGTGAACGGGGCTTTTCTGGCCCAGAACACCCTGCTCTTCTTCCTGTTCTATGAGCTGGAGCTGATCCCGCTCTGGCTGCTGATCGCCATCTGGGGCGGCCGCAACCGTGCCTACGCCGCCACCAAATTCCTGATTTTCACAGCCCTCTCGGGGATGTTGATTCTCGGGGCCTTCTTCGGGCTGGCCCTGGCCACGGGCAGTGCCGATTTCAGCTTCAACCCCCTGCTCGCCCAGGACGTGGGCCTGGGGGTCCAGCTGCTGCTGCTGGGGGCGCTGCTGGTGGGATTCGGCATCAAGATCCCACTGGTGCCCTTTCACACCTGGTTGCCGGATGCCCACACCGAAGCCTCCACTCCGGTGTCGGTGCTGCTGGCCGGGGTGCTGCTCAAGCTGGGCACCTATGGCCTGCTGCGTTTCTGCCTCGGCCTCTTCCCCGAGGCCTGGGGGGTGATGGCCCCCTGGCTGGCGGGCTGGGCGGCCCTGTCGGTGCTGTTCGGTTCCCTGGCGGCGATTCAGCAGCAGGACATGAAACGGATGGTGGCCTACAGCTCGGTGGGTCATATGGGCTATGTGCTGCTGGCGGCGGCGGCCGCCACTCCGGTGAGCCTGCAGGGGGCCCTGTTCCAGATGATCAGCCACGGGCTGATCTCCGCTCTGCTGTTCCTGCTGGTGGGTGTGGTCTACAGCGCCACCGGTACCCGCGACATGAACGTGTTGCGGGGGCTGCTCAATCCCCAGCGGGGGCTTCCCCTCACCGGTTCGCTGATGGTGGTGGGCGTGATGGCCAGCGCCGGCATCCCCGGCATGGCCGGCTTCGTGGCGGAGTTTCTGGTCTTCCGCGGCAGTCTGGTGGCCTTCCCTCTACAGACGCTGCTCTGCATGGTGGGCTCGGGCCTGACGGCGGTCTACTTCCTGCTGCTGGTGAACCGGGCCTTCTTCGGGCGCCTCGACACCCCCCCGACCACCCAGCAGGTTGTGCTGCCTTCGATCCCCCTGGGCCATCAGATTCCTGCCATGGCCCTGGCCGTGGCCATCCTGGCCATCGGGCTGCTGCCCCAGGGTCTGGGCAGCCTGATGGAGCGGAGCTCCTTCGCTCTGACCCTGCCGCCCCGGGTGATCGCCGCCAGCCTCGATTCAGCCATCTCCTCAGCCACCACAACACCCGCCATCCGCCTGGAGCAGGGATGAACCAGCCCACCCCCGGCCTCCCGCACCACTGCGGCCCATCCCAGGGCCAGGGCCAGCTTCAGGGCCCGGAAGGGGATGCCCAGCTGCTGCTGGAGCGGCTGCTGAGCGGCACGACCCTGCTGGAGGAGTCGAGCGACCATGTGCTGGAGGTGGTGGCCGTGCTCGAGAGTTATGGCCACGTGCTCGATGCCTACAGCCTCAACCTGATTCACCAGGCCCAGCGTGAGTTCCTCAACCCGCTGCCGGTGTTCCGCTTCTTCAACGGCGCCCTCACCCCGGCACGGCTCTGGCGCCATCTGTTGCACGATCGGATCAACTTCGAGTACGCGGAGTATTGCCAGCGCTCGATGCTCTGGCATGGCACCGGCGGCCTCGACACCTACCTCGACAGCGAGGCCTTCCTCGAAACCTGCACCAGGGTGATCCGTCAGCGCTGCCGGCGCGACCCGTTGCTGGCGGCCCTGCAGCGGGGCTTCCCGGGCTTCCTGCCGGAGCAGATTCGCTCCTCCGCCACCGCCAGCGCCCTCGGGCAGTTCTGGCGGGTGATGAGCGATCTGTTTCTGGATCTGGCCAGGGCTCAGCGCAGCGGAGCCGTGAATTCCATCGCCGCGGTGGTGCGCTTCATCCAGGACGGGCTGGTGGCCGCCGCCGGCGCACCGATCACCTACTCCGTCGACGTGGGGGGAGTGGCTTTCGGGATCCTTCCGCCCGAGGCCGGCCTCACCTTCCTGGTGGATGTGGCCGTCCCCTACGTCGAAGCGGTGTTTCTGCGGGGCACACCCTTTCTGGGCACCGTGTCGTTCAACGCCCAGGCGCGTCAGATTCCCCACGACCAAAGCCAGTTCACTTACGGCGCCCTCTATGCCGATCCTCTGCCGACCATGGGGGCGGGCATCCCCCCCAGCCTGCTGATGCAGGACATGCGCCGTCACCTGCCTCCCGAGCTGGAGCAGCACTACGCCCGGGAGGGGCGGGGCCTGGGCGACCTCTACGTGAAAATCTGCACCAGCTTCCAGAAGGCGATGTTCTGTGTCACCAATGCCGCCATCGCCGGCACCTTCCCCCACCCCCTGACCAGCGATGATCCGCTCGAGCGCGAGGCCAACCACGCCTATGCCGCCGCCTGGGTGGAGCGTCTCAGAATCGCCCGCATCGACTGCCTTCCCGCCAGCGGGGTCGTGGCGCCGGAGCCTCTGGCCCAGGATGGAATCGAGCTGGAGGCAAACCAAAGGCTGGGCTAGGTTTCGACCATGGATCAGCCTTGGACCCACCGGCAGCGTCCCGAACGGCTGGAGCGCCGCATCGAGTTCGCCGACTACGAAACCACCCGAGTCTTCCTCGAGCGGCTCAACGATCTCTCCGAGCAGGAGAAGCGTTATCCCGATATCAGCTTCGGCCGCACCTATGTCAACCTGACCCTCAGGCCCCAGCAGGAGGACGGCACCATCGAGGCCGTTGACCATTCCATCGCAGCAGCCATCGATGCACTCCTGCCATGACGGAGGTCAGCGCCGATGACACCCCCGTCGATCTGCGCGCCGCCTACGACGGCACCGGAGTGAGTGAGGTGCTCGATCAACTCGATCGCGAGTTGATCGGACTGCGCCCGGTGAAAACCCGAATCCGTGAGATTGCCGCCCTGCTGGTGGTCGAGCGGGCTCGAAAGCAGGTGGGGCTCCCTACTACGGCCCCGAGCCTTCACATGTCGTTCACCGGTCGACCGGGCACCGGCAAGACCACGGTGGCTGAGCGCATCTCCGAGATCCTGCACCGGCTGGGGTATGTGCGCAAGGGCCATCTCGTCACCGCCACCCGGGATGATCTCGTGGGTCAGTACATCGGCCACACCGCGCCAAAGACCCGTGACATGCTCAAGAAGGCGATGGGTGGCGTGTTGTTCATCGATGAAGCCTACTATCTCTACCGGCCAGAGAATGAACGGGATTATGGCTCTGAAGCGATTGAGATCCTGCTGCAGGTGATGGAGAATAATCGCGATGATCTGGTGGTGATCTTCGCTGGTTACAAGGACAAGATGGATGTGTTCTATCAATCGAATCCAGGGCTCTCCTCGCGGGTGGCCAACCACATCGACTTTCCCGACTACACCGCCGCAGAGTTGCTGTCCATTGCCCAGCTGATCCTCGCCGCTGAGAGCTACCGCTTCGGCGATGAGGCCAAGGCCGCCTTCTATGAATACATCCAGCGGCGGATGCAGCTGCCCTTCTTCGCCAATGCCCGCTCGATCCGCAATGCCATCGACCGGGCGCGCATGCGTCAGGCCAACCGGCTCTTCAACCACATGGGGCGTGGCCTGACCAAGCTGGATCTGATCACGATCCAGGCCGATGACATCACCGCCAGCCGGGTGTTTCAGGGGGAAGTGGAGGGGCTCGACCCCAGCCTGCCGCTCACCTGAACTTCAGCGCCGGCGGCGACTGTCGATCTGAAGCAGATCACGGACCTGCTGCAGCTGACGGGCCAGGGAGGGATCGATGGCCAGTTTCTTCTCCACCTGCTCCACTGCGTACATCACGGTGCTGTGGTCCTTACCTCCGAAGACATCGCCGATGCGCGGCAGGCTCAGATCGGTGCTCTGCCGGATCAGGTACATGCCCACCTGGCGGGCCTGGCTCACCGCCCGCTTGCGGCTGCTGCTGCGCATCTCCTCGCCGCTCACGCCAAACACCTCCGCCACTTTCTCCACCACCTGCTGAGGGGTGACCTGTACCTCATTGCCCACCGGATCGAGCATCGGCGCCACGGATTCAACCGTCATCGGCAGACCGGTGATGGAGGCGAAGGCCACCGCTCTTGTCAGGGCGCCCTCCAGTTCGCGGATGTTGGAGGTGAAACGGCCCGCCAGATACTGGATCAGGTCACGGGGCAGGGCCATCCGTTCCTGCTCTGCCTTCTTGTGCAGAATCGCCATGCGCGTTTCCAGATCCGGCGCCTGGATGTCGGCGATCAGGCCCATCGAGAAGCGAGAGATCAGCCGCTCCTGCAGCCGCGGAATCTGACTGGGGGGCCTGTCACTGGCGATCACGATCTGACGGCCGGCCTCGTGCAGGGCGTTGAAGGTGTGAAAGAACTCCTCCTGGGTGTACTCCTTCCCTTCGATGAACTGGATGTCATCCACCAGAATCAGATCCGCGGCGCGGTAGCGGTCGCGGAACTTCTGCATGCCGTCCTTGCGGATGGCCTGGATCAGGTCGTTGGTGAAGGTTTCGGTGGACACGTAGAAGACCCGGGCCTCCGGATCGATCTCCAGGCGGTAGTGGCCGATCGCCTGCATCAGGTGGGTCTTCCCCAGGCCGACGCCGCCGCAGAGGAAGAGCGGATTGAACTCACGTCCGGGCGCCTCGGCCACCGCCAGGGCCGCCGCGTGGGCCATGCGGCTGTTGGGACCCACCACGAAACGGTTGAAGACATACCGGGGGTTGAGACCGGGAGCCGGACGGCGGGGGGTCTCGCCGCTGGCGGTGGGGCCGGCGGAGCCAGCTGTGGCTCGCAGCACCGCCCCCGGCGAGGCACCGGCCACGGTCTGCTGGGCGCTGGACGGACGCTCGGCGGGGGCGGACCCATTGAGGGCCGCATCCATCTCCTGCACCGCCGCGGTTCCCACCTCCACCTGAATGGCCTGACCGGCAAGGTCGGTAGCCACCGCTGCGATCATGACGAGATAGTTCTTGCGCAGCCAACCGCTGGCGAAGCTGTTGGGAGCCTCCAGCTGCAGCTGTCCATCGGCATAGCCGGTGCAGCGGGCCGGGCGGATCCAGGTCTCGAATGTGGGCTTGCTGAGGTTGGCCTGCAGTGCCTCCTGGACGCGGTGCCACAGCTCCTGTCCCTGCTGCACCGTCCACCCCCCTCTCAGCCAGTGGCCGAATATAAGCAGCTTCACCGACGGGCTCAGTCTTTAATGAAGCGCTTTGCGGCCCAGCTCCGCTTCCATGCCATGACTCCCCACCGGCCCGATGGCCTTCCCGTGCGCCTGAGGGCTCTGGCCGCTGCGGGGCTCTGCGGAATCCTGCTGGGCAGCTGCGGGTTCCAGCTGCCGAACATGCCCGGTCTGCCCAAGCGCGCCCCAGATGCTCCGGGTCCCAGGGTCAGTGATGCCCTCCCCGCAGCGCCCCTGCAGGCCGGTAGGAACGTGATCGTCAGCGCTGCCGAGAAGGTCGGTCCGGCGGTGGTACGCATCGACACGGTCAAGCGGGTGATCAACCCATTGGGGGGGCTGTTCGGCGGTGGTCCCTCGATCCAGCAGCAGCAGGGCCAGGGATCAGGCTTCATCACCCGCTCCGACGGGGTGATTCTCACCAACGCCCACGTGGTGGAGGGGACCAGTGAGGTGTCGGTGACCCTGCCGGACGGCCGCAGTTTCAACGGCAAGGTGCTGGGCGCCGATCCCCTCACCGACATCGCCGTGGTTCGGGTGGTGGCCCAGAAGCTGCCGGTGGCGCCCCTGGGGGATTCCAGCAATGTGCGCCCCGGTGAGTGGGCGATCGCGATCGGCAACCCCCTCGGCCTCGACAACACCGTGACCGCTGGCATCATCAGCGCGATCCAGCGCACCAACGCCATCGGCGAAGGCCAGCGGGTGCCCTACATCCAGACCGACGCAGCGGTCAATCCCGGCAACAGTGGCGGCCCACTGATCAACGACCGCGGCCAGGTGATCGGGGTGAACACCGCCATCCGCCAGGCTCCGGGGGCAGGCCTGAGCTTCGCGATCCCGATCAATCAGGCCAAGCAGATCGCCGCTCAGATCCTGGAGAAGGGGCGCGCCTCCCACCCCTACATCGGTGTGCGCCTTCAGGCGCTCACACCCCAGCTGGCGCGGGAGATCAATGCCACGTCCAGCGAGTGCCGCCTGCCGGAGACCGATGGGGTCGTGGTGGTGGAGGTGCTCAGCGGCAGTCCGGCGGCCAAGGCGGGGTTGCAACCCTGTGATCTGATCCAGACCGTTGGTGGCCAGGCAGTCAAGAACCCCTCCGAGGTTCAGGTGGCCGTCGATCAGGGCAAGGTCGGCCAACCCCTGACGATCACCATCCGGCGGGGCTCAGGCAGCCGCAGCATCACCCTCGAGCCGGCGGAGCTGCCATCCAGAGAGTGAACCCTGCGACGGTGCGTCGGCCCTGGCGTCAGGTGGTGGTGATGGCCCGCTGGCCGGCCAGGGGTCGGTGCAAGAGCCGCCTGGGAGCGGGCATCGGCCTGGCGGCGGCTGCCGGCATTCAGCGGCGCCTGAGTGAGCACACCCTGGCGGCGGCCAGGCCCCTGGGACGAAGGGAGCACCAGCCTGGCTGGGGCACGGAGCTGGTGCTGGCGGTGGGAGGCCTGGGTCCCCGGGGGGCCAGACGCTGGGGGCAGAGCCTGGGGGCCGACCGGGCCGTGCTTCAGGGGGGTGGTGGCCTGGGCAGCCGGATGGTGCGCCAGCTGGCGCGGGCCTGCCGTGAGGGGGCCCGGCAGGTGCTGCTGATCGGCACCGATCTGCCCCTGCTGGCCACCGCCGATCTGGAGTCGGCCTTCGCCGCCTTCGCAAGCCGTTCCCTGGTGCTCGGTCCCGCCAGCGATGGCGGCTACTGGCTGATTGGGCTGACGGGCCCTCAGCCCGGGTTGTTCAGCGGAATCCCCTGGGGCAGCGCCGATGTGCTGCGCCTCACCCTCGAGCGGGCACAGCAGCTGGGGCTGGAGCCGGTGCTGCTGGCACAACGGCAGGATCTCGACCGACCTGGGGATCTGGAGCCCTGGCTGGGGTGAAGACGCGGTCTGTGGGCCATCGCAGCGTTGCTCCCCTGGCGGTGGTGATCCCTGCGCTGAACGAGGCCGCGCACCTGCCGGCCCTGCTGGCGGACCTGGCCATGGCTCCCCCCGGACTGATCGAGACCTGGGTGGTGGATGGAGGCAGCCACGACGGCAGCCCATGCCTCTCGGCTCTGGCAGGTGCGCAGGTGGTGCACACAGCGGGCGGCCGGGGCTGCCAGCTGGTGAGGGGAGTGGCGCTCAGCACAACCCGATGGCTGCTGTTGCTGCATGCCGATCTGCGACTGCCGCGCCAGTGGTGGGCGGCTGTGGAGCAGGCCATGGCCGGCCCTGAATCTCCCTGGTGTTTTCGCCTCGGGATCCAGGGGGCTTCCCCGGCCCTGCGTCTGGTGGAGTGGGGCGTGAGGCTGCGCAGCGGCCCCGGGCAATTGCCCTACGGCGACCAGGGGCTGCTGCTGCCACGCCGGTTGCTGGATCGCGCCGGCGGCTTGCGGGCCTTGCCGCTGATGGAGGATCTCGAGCTGGTGCTGCGCCTGCGCCGTCTGGGGCCCATCCGCGACCTGGGCCTGTCGGTGCAGGTGGATGGCCGCCGCTGGCAGCGCCTGGGGGTCTGGGGCGCCGCCTGGCGCAATGCCCGGCTGCGACGCGCCTGGCGCCGGGGTGTCGATCCCTCGATCCTGGCGGAGCGCTATTACCAAGCCTGATCAGCCCGCGGGAGGCTTCGGGCAGGCCTGCCTCAGGGGGAATACCAGAAGGCGCAGCGCCGCTGGTGCGGTTCCAGCTCCCAGCCCTGCGACTGATAGAAGCCCACCACTTCAGGATCGGCAAACAGGCTGACCCGGTCGACCTCCATCCGGCGCAGCTGCTCGAGCACATAGTCCATCAACTGCCGGCCCAGGCCGGCCCCTTGATAGAGCGGATGCACGGCCACATCCCAGACCGTGGCCTCCAGCACCCCATCACCGGTGCAGCGGGCGAATCCCACCAGCCGCGGCACCCTGGAGTCATGGCGCCAGAGGCCCACCCGCAGCAGGCTGTGCTGCAGGGCCTTGCGCACCCGCCGGATCGGACGACGGCTCCAGCCGACGGCATCGCAGAGCTGCTCGAGTTCCACCAGATCGATCTCCCGCTCCAGGCTGAGCACGAGCTCCAGCTGGGGGTTCGGACTGGGGCAACGCCGCCAGCCCGAACCGTAGAAGCTGGCGAGGAGCGGGTCAGTGTCCAAACCAGACGGCCGAGGCAACGCATTGGCACGATCCTGCCCGATCGAGGGCCTTCCGGGGCAGGCTGGAGTCTGACCCCCTGATGGGATTGGTTGCACCCGCCCAGGCCTTCAATCCCGATCCGCCCAGGCTGCTGCTGGTGGCTCTGCACGGCTGGATGCTTTCCGGTCGGCTGTGGGATCCGCTGACGGCCGAGTTGGAACCCCGCTGGCGCCTCTGGTGTCCAGACCTGCCTGGCTTCGGATCGGAGCCCCGGCCGGCCGGCCTGCAACCGAGCCTGGCCAGCTACGGGCGCTGGGTGGGTGAAGCCTGTCACCGGATCGATCCCGACTCGCCCATGGTGCTGATGGGCCACTCCCTGGGAGGAAGCATTGCCCTGCACGCCGCCAGCTCCCTGGGGAGTCGGCTGCGGGGGGTGATCCAGATCGCCGCCGGTGGCGGGGTGTATCAGCCCAGGGCCTTCGCCCGGGTGCGTCGCGGTGGCTCCCTGTTCCTGCGGTTCCGCCCGGGCTGGCTGGCGCGATTGCCTGGTACGGCCGCGATCCGCAGCCCGCTGGTGGCGGAGACACACGCAGCCCGTGGGTTGCTGGCCTGCAGCACCAACCGCGGCGCTGTCAGTCAGCTGCCTTCGCTCACCGCGACCCTGCGGGTGCCGAGCCTCTGGATCGTGGGCAGCCAGGATCAGGTGATGGCCCCCCGCTACGTGCGCCACCTGGCCGGCTACGCGCCCGACCACGAGCTGGCCATGATTCCGGACTGCGGCCATCTGCCGATGCGGGAGAGCCCCCGCCAGCTGGCTGCTCTGATCGATGCCTGGCTGGAGCGGCTTCCCTGATCCCTAGAGGCGGGCCAGCCCACGCTCCTGGAGATCCGCCAGCTCGGCGTAGAGGCCGCCGGCTGCCCGCAGCTCCCGGTGGGTGCCCTGCTCGATCAGCCGTCCGCGGCGCAGGACCAGGATGCGATCGGCCGCCTCCACCGTGGCCAGGCGGTGGGCGATCACGATGGCGGTACGGCCGGTGAGCAGCCGCTCCAGATCGCGCTGGAGGGTGGCCTCCGTGGAGGGATCCATGAAGGCGGTGGCCTCATCCATCACCAGCACCGAGGGATCACGCATCGCTACCCGGGCAACCGACAGCAGCTGCCGTTCGCCAGAAGAGAGGTTGCCGCCGCGCTCGCGCAGTTCCGTGGCCAGCCCGTCGGGCAGGCGGCGCAGCAGGGGATCCAGACCCAGCTCGGCGCAGATCCGCTCCAGCTCGGCCTGGGCGATCGGGGCGTCCAGGCGCAGGTTGTCGGCCACATTGCCGCTGAACAGGAAGGTGTCCTGCAGCACCACCCCCAGCCTCTGACGCAGGGTGGTGCTTGGCAGCTCGCGGATGTCGATGCCATCGAGCAGGATCCGGCCGTTCTGGGGTTCGTAGAGCCGGCAGAGCAGCCGGATGATCGTGGTCTTGCCGGAGCCCGTGGGACCCACCAGGGCCACCTGCTCCCCAGGGGCGATGCGGAAGCTCAGGTTTGTGAGGATCGGATCATCAGGGCGGTAGGCAAAGCTCACGTTCTCGAAGATCACCTCGCCGGCGCTGGCGCGCTGCTGCCCGGAGCGCTGGGCGGCAGGGCTGCGCTGGTGCAGCTCCAGGTCGGAAATCTCGATCGGCTGCTCCATCAGTTCACCGATCCGCTCCACCGCAGTAAGACCTCCCTGGATCTGAGTGAAGCGTTCCGCCAGCTGGCGCAGAGGGTCGAACAGGCGCTGGGAGAAAAGGATGAAGGTGGTGAGGGTGCCCAGTCCGATGGTGCCGGCGAGCACCATCCAGCCGCCGAGGGCCAGCACCACCGCCACGGCGGTGAGGGCTACCCACTCGATGAAGGCCGAGACGGCACTTTCATAGAAGATCGTGCCGGTGACGGCACGGCGGTAGGCATTGGTGGTGACGGCGAAGCGGGCGCTGTTGGTGGCCTCGCGCCGGAACATCTGGACCACCTCCAGTCCCTGCAGGTTCTCCTGGAGATCGGCGTTGAGCTGGCTGAGCTCCTCGCGCACCCGGTAGTTGGCCTTGCGGTAACGGCCCTGCAGCCAGAGGATCACCAGCGTGGCAGGCACCTGGCTGACCAGCAGCAGGGCGCCGAGCCGCGGCTCGATGCTGACCATCGTGACGCCGATCACCAGCAGGGTGACCAGATCGGCCAGCACCCCCACGGCGCCGCTGCCGAACACTTCGGCGAGGGCGTCCACGTCGCTGGTGAGGCGGGTGAGCAGCTTGCCCACCGGGGTGCGGTCGTGGAAACGCAGGGAGAGGGCCAGGGCGTGGCGGAAGAGGTCGTCGCGGATCCGGGCGGTGAGCCGCTGGCCCAGGGCCTGGACGTTGTAGGTCTGGGCGCCCTGCAACGCGAGCCTCAGCAGCACTGCTCCGAACAGGATCAGCACCAGGGTGCGCATCGCCTGAGAGACGGTCTGCCCCGCCAGCCAGGCAGCGGTGGGCTCCCCGCGCAGCACGGCGATCGCCTGGCCGATCAACAGCGGCTGGATCGCAGCGGCCAGAGCCACAGGGATCAGCAGTAGAACCACCAGGATCAGGCGGCGCCGGTCGTGGCGGAGAAAGGGCAGCAGACGCCGGAGCCGTTGTCGGTCGAGAGCGGCCATCAGCGCAGGGAGGGGGCAGAAACGGACGCGGCCGCTGTGGTGGTGGTGGCGACCCGGTCGACGATCCCCTGAAGGTCACCGAGATCGAAACGCAGCGCCAGGGGGTTGCCGATCAGGCGGGCGGTGCTGTGGAACAACTCATCAATGGCCACCAGGCCGTTCTCGCGCAGGGTGCGGCCGGTGGCCACCAGATCGACGATCGCCTCCGACATGCCGGTGATCGGACCCAGCTCCACTGAGCCGGTGAGATGGATCAGCTCCACGGGCAGATCCAGCCCGGCGAAGAAGGCTTCAGCGCAGCGCACGAACTTGCTGGCCACGCGGCAGTGGGCCGGCAGCTCCGCCGCTCGGCTGTAGCCGCTGTTCTCCTTCACGGCCACGGCCATGCGGCAGCCGCCGAAGCCCAGATCCAGCAGCGGTGCCACCGGCAGCTGGTGCTCGCGCAGCACGTCGTCGCCCACCACCCCCAGCTGCGCCTGGCCGTAGGCCACGTAGACGGGCACATCGGCATTGCGCACCAGCAGGGCCCGGGCCCTGCCGCAGGGGCTGGGCACCATCAGCTGGCGGTTGTCGGCATCGAGCAGGGCGCTGAAGTCGAGACCGGCGGCGGCGAAGCAGCGCACCGAATCCTTGAGGAGGGCCCCTTTGGCCAGAGCGACGGTGATCATGGACTTGCACCGCAACCTGGACTGTACCGATGGGCGCGAGCCAGAGCGAGGTGGATCTGATCCCGGTGCTGCACGACAACTACGTGGCTGTCCTTCACAACGGGGTGCAGGCGGTGGTGGTGGATCCGGCTGTGGCTGAACCGGTGATCCAGTGGCTGGAGGCGCGTGGGCTGGAGTTGGTGGCGGTGCTCCAGACCCACCACCATTCCGACCACATCGGCGGAACCCCGGGGCTGCTGCGTCGCTGGCCGGCCGCAGCGGTGCTGGCCTCCGGCGCCGACCGGGCCCGCATCCCCTTCCAGACCGTGCCGTTGCAGGACGGCGATCACTTCGAGCTGCTGGGGCGGAGCATGACGGTGCTGGAGGTGCCCGGGCACACAAGATGCCATCTGGCCTTTCATCTTCCTGCCGTTCCCGGAGGCCACGGAGAGCTGTTCTGCGGCGACACCCTCTTCGCGGGCGGCTGCGGGCGCCTGTTCGAGGGAACCCCCGGCGAGATGCACCATTCCCTGCAGCGGCTTGGGGCCCTGCCCGGCGACACCCGCGTCTGGTGTGCCCATGAGTACACCCTCTCCAACCTGCGCTGGGCGGCGGCGAACAGCCCGCAGCCGGGAGCGGAGCAGCAGGCGATCCTGGAGCGCTTGGCTGCGGTGGAAGAGCTGCGGCGCCGGAAGCAACCCACCATCCCCAGCACGATCGCGCTGGAGCGGGCCACGAACCTGATGCTCAGGGCTGGCGATGCCGAGGTCTTCGCCGCCCGGCGTCGCAGCAAGGACCACTGGCAGGGGTGATCAGGGACCCTCAGGGCTGTGGGCCACCACAGGCCAGAGGCTCAGGCCGGAGGGGAAGAGGCGGGCGGGCTCGCCGGGGCGCAGCCAGGGGCGGCAGCGAAGGCCGAGGGGATAGTCGCGCTCGAGCGGCAGGCGGAACCTGAGATCGATCGGCGCCGCCGATGCGGTGGCTTTCAGCCGCACCTGGTAGAGCCACTCACGGCCGAGGAACTCCCGCGCCACCACCTCGCCGGTGCCGTTCGGGTCGGGGCTGAGATCGAAGGCCGAGGGGCCCAGCAGCACCTGCCAGGGACCGGGACCATGGCCGGCGGAGGCCGCCGATCCTGTCTCCTCCGGACGCAGGGGACCGAGGGCCGTGAGCAGGTGATCTCCGCTCCAGTGGCCATCGAGCAGGTTTCCCTGCAGCACGAAGCGGCCCACGAAGGCGGAGGCGGGAGCCCGGACCATCTCGCGGGGACTGCTGCACTGGTGCAGGTGGCCCGCCTGGAGCACCGCCACCCGATCACAGATGGCCAGGGCCTCCTCGGGGTCGTGGGTCACGATCAGGCCGCTGGCCTGGCAGCGGCTGAGCACCCCGGGCAGTTCGGCCCGCAGCCGCAGCCGCACCTCCACATCGAGATTGGAGAAGGGCTCATCCAGCAGCAGCAGCGTCGGCCCAGGGGCCAGGGCCCGCGCCAGGGCCAGACGTTGACGCTGGCCGCCCGAGAGTTCATGGGGATAGCGGCGCTCCAGCCCATTCAGACCGAGCAGTTCGAGCAGCCAGGTGGCGCGGCTGCGGTCCTGATGGGGCTTGAGGCCGAAACAGACGTTGCTCCAGGCATCGAGGTGGGGGAAGAGGGCGTAGTCCTGAAAGACCATCCCCACCCCGCGCCGCTCGGGCGCCAGCCAGCCATGGGGGCCGGCCACCTCCTGGCCATGAATCAGTATCCGGCCGCGGGCCGGGCGCTCGAAGCCGGCGATCAGGCGCAGCAGGGTGGTTTTCCCACAACCGGAGGGGCCCAGCAGGCCCACCAGTTCCCCTTGATGGAGCTCCAGGTTCACCCCCTGCAGGGTCCAGTCCTGGCTGGGAGCACCACCGCGGGCCACCGGATAGCGGTGCCACACGTTCTCCAGCCGCACCGGGTCAGGCCGCTTCTCCACCAGGGGGGTGATCGGCGCGGGACGTGAAGCCGGGGTGGAAGTGGCGATGGAGCCTGGTCCGTACACTCGAATCCCCATTTTCACCTGCCATGGGCACCGGCGCCGAGGCGATCACCACCGACGCAGCACCGGCACCGGTGGGTCCCTACAACCAGGCGGTCAAGGCAGGCGGCCTGCTGTTCTGCTCGGGCCAGATCGCCCTGGATCCGGCCACCGGCACCCTGGTGGGCGGAGGCGATGTGGAAGCGGAAACCCGGCAGGTGCTCGCCAACCTCCAGGCGGTGCTGAGCGCGGCGGGCTGCACGGCCCAGCAGGTGGTGCGCACCACCGTGTTCCTCACCGACCTGGCGGACTTCGCCAAGGTGAATGCCCTCTACGCGGAGCTCTTCTCCGCCGGGGTCTCGCCGGCCCGGGCCTGCGTCCAGGTGGCGGCACTGCCCAAGGGAGCCCTCGTCGAGATCGACTGCATCGCCCTGATGGGCTGAGGGCTGGTGGCCACCGGCCCAGCCGTCCCCCTTGCCCCCGTGGATCCAGCACGCATCCTTTGAGATCCGTGACTTGTGATGAAGGTGACAGTCAACAGCTGTCACAGCAGCCAGCATAGGGAGGTTGTCGATGTGCGGACCATGACGTTCTCTTCCTTCCGTACCGTCCCTGCCGGTCAGCAGGCCTCCGGGGTGCGCCTCTATCGGTTGGTCGACCAGCGTTGCTGTCCCCATCCTGTCCTCGACGACCATTTCGATTCGATGGATGCCGCCTGGGACGCCGCCCAGAAGTGGTGGCAGATGCACAGCAATGGACGCGAGGACCCGATCGGTATCGGCGTGGAGGTGAGCACACCCGGAGGCGACTGGCGCACCCTGCGCT
This sequence comes from Synechococcus sp. BSA11S, assembly GCF_014224355.1. Classification (GTDB taxonomy): domain Bacteria; phylum Cyanobacteriota; class Cyanobacteriia; order PCC-6307; family Cyanobiaceae; genus Regnicoccus_A. The sequence goes on from NZ_VNWP01000004.1 coordinate 210,450, forward strand.
ATCCCGGAAACCACTGCAGCTGGACGCCCTGATCGGCTTCACTGGGCCAGGCAGCTGAGCAGATCCGGCAGTTCAGCGATCGACCCGATCACCGCAGCACCGGTTGGCAGGCGCTCCAGATCCTTCGCCTCGAACTTGCCGGTGCGCACCAGGCACCCGGCGATTCCCACGGTCATCGCTCCGGCCACATCGGCCTCCACGTCGTCGCCCACCATCAGGCACTCGTCTGGCGCGAGGCCGAGCGGGTGTAACAGCTCCAGGAAGAAGGGTGCCGCCGGTTTGCCCATCACGATCGGCTCCACCCGGGCAGCCCAGGCGATCGCCTGAACAAAGGCTCCGGCGTCGAGGAACCACTCGCCCCCCTCACGAAAGCAGCGGTTCATGCCGATGGCGACCAGGGGACACCCCTGGCGCACCAGACGAAAGGCGGCATTGAGGGCGCTGTAGTTCAGACCGTCGCGGGCATCGCCGAGCACGACGCTGTCCGCCTCAGGTCCCTCCGGATCATCAGCCTGAAGATCAGCAAAGAGAGGGGCGATGGCCGGATGCACGAGGCTGTGGGGGCGCAGGCCATGGCGCATGAGGTAGGTCCGCGCCGCCATCGGCGCGGTGAACAACTCGTCATCCGCAGGCCCCAGGCCCATCCGCTCAAGATCCCGCTGCAGCGATTCACGCGAGCGGCTGGCGGTGTTGGTGAGGAAGCGCAGCCGATACCCCTTCTGCCGCAACCAGCCCACCGTGGTCTCAGCCCCGGGACAGGGGCTGCCGTCCTCGAAGAGGACACCGTTGAGATCGAGCAACACAGCTTTGATCACGGTTGCCCCCGCCGGCGTGACCCTTGTTGGGTTCAAGTCTGGCGCCCGCAGGCCGGAGCGCACGTCCGCGTAGCGTCGAGGCCAGGGAGAAACTGAGCGCGAGCTCCTGGCGATGCGCCTGCTTCACACCTCCGACTGGCACCTGGGACGCAGTTTCCATGGGGCCTCGCTGCTCCAGGAGCAGGCGGTGGCCCTGGCGCGGATCGTTGAACTGGCCAGGGACGGGGCCGTCGATGCGGTGCTGATCGCCGGCGACCTCTACGACCGGGCGATCCCGCCGGCCGAGGCGGTGCAGCTGTTCAACGACACCCTGGCCCAGCTGCGAGAGACCGGAGCCGCGGTGGTGGCGATCGCAGGCAACCACGATTCCCATGTGCGGGTGTCGGTGTACGACCCGCTGCTGGCCTCGTTCGGGGTGACGATCCGGGGTGAGGTGCGTCGGGCCCACGAACCTGTGCTGGTGAGCCCCCGGCTGGGCGGCGCCCCAGTGGCGATCTACCCGCTGCCCTATCTGGAGCCAGCAGTTGATGGCCCCGGCCTGGCCAGTCCTGAAGATGAGGGAGCTGCAACGATTCCGGCCCGCCTGCGCCATGAAGACGTGACCCGCCTGGCGCTGGAGCGGATCCGCCGGGATCTGCAGGGGCGGCCCAATCACCGTTCGGTGCTGGTGGCTCATACCTTCGTGGCTGGCGGGGAGACCTCCGAGTCCGAACGGGAACTCACCATCGGCAATGTCGATCGGGTGAGCGTGGAGGCCTTCGCCGGCTTCGACTACGTGGCCCTGGGCCATCTGCACGGCTCCCAGCAGCTGGATGGCCCCCGGGTGGCCTACTCCGGCACCCCCCTGCCCTATTCCTTCTCGGAGCAGCACCACACCAAGTCGGTGCGGATCGTGGAGCTGGATGCCGCTGGCAACGCAGCCGTGGAGATCGTGCCCCTGCAGGTGGGGCGGACGCTGTGCACCATCGAGGGCGGGATCGAGCCACTGCTCAGGGATCCGCAGTTCACCTCGGCCGAGGAGGCCCGCGTGCGGGTGATCCTCAGCGACGAGGTGCTGCCCCTGCAGGCCATGGCCCGCCTACGTCGGCGCTTCCCGCATGTGGCCGAACTGCGGCACCGTCCGCCTGAGGTGCTGCGCTCCACCGCCAGCGAGCGCAACCAGCAGGTGCAGCAGGCGGCCTCGCCCCTTGAGCTGGCCTCGGCGTTCTTCGCGGATCAGCAGGGGCGCGCCGCCAGCCCTGACGAGGCCGAGCTGCTGCGGGAAGCGCTGGCGGCGGCTGGCCGGGGAGGGGAGCGTTGAAGCCCCACCAGCTCAGGATCGAGGCCTTCGGGCCCTATGCCGAGCCGGTGGAGATCGGCTTCGATGAGCTCAGCCAGGAAGGCCTGTTCCTGATCCACGGCACCACCGGTGCCGGCAAGACCTTCCTGCTCGATGCCCTCTGCTTTGCGCTCTACGGCGAGGTGTCGGGTGATCGCAGCGTCAAGGCGTTGAAATCGGATCACGCCGAACCCGCGGCGGTGCCACGGGTGAGCCTGGAGTTCTCCTCCGGTGGAACCCGCTACCGGGTGGAGCGTTCCCCGGCCTACACCGCCCTCAAGACCCGGGGGGAGGGGACCACCGAGAAGGCACCACAGGCGGTGCTGTTCCGGTTGCTCAGCGGCGACTGGGAGCCGATCGCCAGCCGAACCACGGAGGTCACCCGTGAGGTGCAGGGGCTGGTGGGTCTTGATGCCGCCCAGTTCCGCCAGGTGATTCTGCTGCCCCAGGGCAAGTTTGCGGAGGTGCTCCGGGCCAGGGCCGACGAGCGGGAGGACCTGCTCAAGACCCTGTTCGACACGGTGATCTATGAGCAGGCGGGCCGCTGGCTGGAGGAGCGGGCCAAGGCCGCGCGCACCGAGGTGGCTGAGCAGAACCGGGCCCAGGAGGTGCTGCGCCACCAGGCGGCCCATGAGTGGAGCCCCTATGCCATCCAGCCAGTGGAGGCTCCCGGCGATCAGGCCGGGCTGGATCAGCTGGTGGAGCAGATCGCTGCAGTGGTGGCGGGCACGCAGCGCGCCTTGAAGCAGGCCAGCATTGGCCTGGATTCAGCCCAGAAGGCCAAGGCTGCCATCGACCAGCTGGCCGACCGCTGGGATCGACGCGCAGCGGCCACCTCCCGCCTCACGGAACTGGAGGCGAAGCATGAGGTGGTGGAGGATTTCCGACAGCGGCTGAGCAAAGCGGAGCGGGCCGAGATCCTGAGACCCAGCCTGGAGGCCGAGCGGGCAGCTCGTGAGGATCTGAGCGCGCTTCAGGCCGCCGTCAAAGGGCAACTGCTGGGCGCAAACCGGGCCAGGGATGCTGCACCATCTCTGCCGGCTTCGGTGGTCCTGCTCGATCTGATGGCGTTGCCCAGCCTCGAGGAGCTGGCCGGCGCGCGCAACGATCTGGCCGCACGACGGGCGGAGGTGGATGCCCTGGTCAACCAAGCCATCAAGGCCAGCGAAGCGAGAACCAGGGCGACCACAGCCGCGGCACTGGCCAGGGGAGCGGAGGAGCGGCTGAGCACTAGCACCGCCGCCAGGGAGAGTCGGCAGCTGGCGCGGCAGGCGGCCGGGGCTGCCTTCATCCAGGCCTGCTCCGCCCGTGACCAGCTCGATGGCCTGCGGCGGGCGGCGCAGGAGGCCCTTGATCGCGCCCTGGCCGTGGAGGCCCTCGGCCCGGCCCGGCAGCGGCAGAACGAGAGCATGGCTGCAAAGGCCGGCGCCGATGGGCGGCTCCACCAGGCCCATGCGGTCCTGCTCGATCTTCAGCGACGGCAGATCGCCGGCATGGCGGCCCGGCTGGCCAGGGGCCTGGAGCCCGGAGCCCCTTGCCCGGTCTGCGGATCGGCGCACCATCCGGCCCCGGCCCAGCCTTCGGAGGATGCCGTCAGTGATGACGCGATCACAGCGGCGGAGCGCGAGTTGAGTGCGGCCACCGGCGCGGCCCAGCAGGCTGCGGTGGCCGTGGAAAAAGTGCAGGGAGAACGAAAGGCGCTGATCGAGAAAGCAGGCGCTGCCGCCAGCGACCCGCAGGGCGCGCGCGGGGCGGCTCAGAAGGCAGACGAGGCACTGGCGGCGGCGAAGGCCCTGGCCGAGCGCGTGAGCAGCCTGGAGCAGGCGATCAGCGATCACGACCAGGCCCTCCAGACGCTGCAGCAGAACATTCAGGCGGCCAGCACGGAGCAGGCGATCCAGGCCAGGGCCGCCGAGGAGGAAACCCAACGGGCTCAGACCCTCTCCGCCGACATCGCCAGGAAGCTTGGGGACGGCGTTGATCCACGACTGGTGCTGAAGAGCTTCGAGCCCCTGGAGGTCGCGCTGAAAACTCTTTCGAAGAGCTGCGAAGCCAGTGCCAGAAGCTCGGCCGGGCTTGAGCTGGCCTCGACCCGTCTGGCGAGGGACCTGGCCGAATCGGATTTTGCTGATGGCCAGGCCGTGGAGGCGGCTCTGAAGGAGGAGAGGGTGCGTCAGCACTGGGCGCAGCGGATCAGGGCGTTCGAGACGGACGTGATCGAACTGAGGGGCCTCCTGGCCTCACCCGATCTGGCGGACCTGCCTGAGCAGCGGCCCGACACCATGGCCGCCCAGGAGGTAGTGGTCGCCGCTGACGCCGCCCGCACGGGGGCCGTGGAACGCCACAGCGAAGCCCGCGGGGCCCAGACGGAGATCGAGCGGTTGGGCCGGGAGCATCGGGCCGGGGCCGGCGAGCTGGCGAGCCGACGGGAGCGTGCGCAGCTGCTCAGTGCCTTGGCCGATCGCTGCTGCGGCAGGGCGGCTCCGTTCATTTCCCTGCAGCGCTGGGTGCTCTCGGCCTACCTGGCCGACATCTGCCGCTACGCCAACCATCGGCTGGAGCTGATGACCTCAGGCCGCTACCAGTTGCGGCTCACGGATGAAGGGGGCCGTGGCGGCCGCCAGGCGGGCCTGGGTCTGAGGGTGCTCGATGCCTACACGGGTGAGGAGCGGGAGGTGAGCAGCCTCTCGGGCGGCGAAACCTTCCAGGCCTCCCTGGCCCTGGCCCTGGGGGTGGCCGACACCGTCCAGGCCCACTCGGGTGGCGTGCACCTCGAGGCCCTGTTCATCGACGAGGGCTTTGGCACGCTCGATCCCGACAACCTGCAGCTGGCGATGGACGAGCTCGATCGGCTGCGGGAGGGGGGCCGCATGATCGGCATCATCAGCCATGTGGGAGCCCTCAAGGAACGCATCCGCTACGGCATCGAGGTGCTCTCCAGCGATCAGGGCTCGCGGGTGCAGCTGGGAACCAACGCTCTGGCCTGACCGGAGCCGGATGGGCCGCTCGGAGGTGACACAAGCACTGGGGGATCGGCAGTTAGAGTCCGCCTCGACGGGGCGTGGCGCAGTTTGGTAGCGCGGGTGCTTTGGGAGCACTAGGTCGCAGGTTCGAATCCTGTCGCCCCGACTGCAGTTATACCAAGGGCTCTTGGCTATCCCGAGAGCCCTTTTTCTTGCCCTAAGAAGCCCGCGTGGGAAGTTTCGTGGGAAGCACTGCCCCCACTTAGCCCTTTCCTGGTTGGCGTAACCCCGGACTTCCCACGATTCTCTGGTTCAGCTGCCACTATCTGGACTCAGGTGGTACGATTGATACACCGATGGGGTGAGCGCTTCGGCCCCCGCCTCCAAGCTGAGCCGACCGTGGATGGCACCCGGTCAGGAATCGGATCGGGGTTGCCGCTACGTCGTTGCTCCACGTCAGCTGTGCCCAGATCCGCCCGCTTCCGCTCAACCTCCAAGTTGGGAAAAACAAGGATCCCGAAGAACGCTCCCTACTCTGCTCAAGAGTTGGAAGCTTTGATGGATGAGTGGATCCCGCCAATAGGCACAGGCAACAGGTGGGCGATCACAGGCATCACTTTTTACGAGATGCCACGCCACGCGATGGACTATCTCGTTCGTCGTGATCGCGCTTGGTTTAAGGCTAGGGAGATGCGGCGCAACGACAAGGGGTAACAGCCAGTCCACCTGACTGGTTTTCATGTTTTGTCCAAAGCCTGAATGGGTGCCGACGGATCTCGCCGTCAAGACACTCTTTATGAGCCGATCTCGGCTCTATCAGTTAAAGCAGTCCAGCATCCTCAAAGCCGGCCAGCATTTTATTTATGCAAGCGGATCTGGCAGTCGGATCCTCTGGTCAGTCCCGGCGATTCGGCAGTGGCAAATAGAGGAGTCCCGTACTCCCGATGCCTCTCCCGAGACCTATAGCGACCTGCCCGGGGAAGGAGGTGCGGCATGACCCGTACCACCTTTACGGTGAGCCGTGCGGCCGAGTTCTTCAGTGAGAAGGAACTCGAGATGCAGATGGGTGCCAGTCGTGAAAGCTGGCTCCCGATGCTGCTCAAGGAATTGATCGACAATGCCCTTGATGCGGCAGAAGGCTCCGGAGTCGCGCTCCCTGAGATCACGATCACCCTTGAGGAGGATGCCTTCATCGTTGCCGATAACGGCCCTGGCATCCCGCCAGAGACGGTCGAGAAGTCACTCGACTACCTCAGCCGGACCAGCTCCAACAACCTCTACGTCTCCCCCACCAGGGGCCAGCTCGGCAATGCGTTGAAGTGCCTCTATGCCGCTGGATTCGTCCGCCATAGCTGCGGCGATGTGACCATCACGGCCAAGGGGATCCAGCATCACATCACGATCGGCTTCGACCAGATCCGCAACGAGCCAACGCTGGACCATGACACGACGCTGGGCGACACCGCCGTAGGCACCATTGTAAGGATCGCCTGGCCCGGTGCAGCAAGCAGGCTCGAGGACCGAACGCTTACATCGGCTTTTTGGCTGGCCTGGCGCTATGGGCTCTGCAACCCCCACGTCACCATCACGCTTGTCGGGACAGACCAGGCCAAACAGTGGCCGGCCTCACCGGGCACTGATCGGGACTTCAACTTCCGCAAGTGGAAACCCAGCGCCCCGCCATCTGCGTCGTGGTTCCACCCCCAGCAGTTCCAGCAGCTGCTCTGCGCCTTCCTAGCGACCAATCCCGAGATGTACGCCCGGGACTTCATCCAACAGTTTCATGGGATGAGCGCCAGCTACACCCAGAAGGCAATCCTGGACGAGCTGGGCTTGCAGCGCACCACCATCGCTGATGCCTTTACTGCAGATGGCGAGGTGCTGACCGAGGGAGTCGAGAGACTTCATGGTGCCATCGTTCTATGGAGCACCTCGATCAAGGCGGGTCGCCTTGGGCCTATCGGGAAAGACCTCCTGCCGCGCCTAGAAATGGCGGGCGTCAGACCCGACAGCTTCACCTACAAGAAAGCGATCGTGGAGGACGACACCAGGCCGTTTGTCGTTGAGGCATGGTTCGCTGGCAGGGATCCAGCTGAAGGTGGCCGCCTTTTGATGGTGGGATTGAACCATTCGCCAGTGCTGCAGTGTCCTTCGGATCTGATCTGGGATGCAATGCAGGACAACAACGCAGATCAGCTCGATCCGATCATGGTGGTACTGCACTTGAGTTGCCCTGTCTTTGACTACATCGATCGAGGCAAGTCGCGCATCCACTTCAGCGCCGCACAGCACGAGGCGATTAGGATAGTGCTGGACTCAGTGCTGGCCAAATGGAAGGGCATCAAGGCACGGATGCATCGTGATCAGCAGGCATCCAGACGTGAACTGGAGAAGCTCACTCGCCATCGTGGCGTCACCATCAAGGAAGCAGCCTGGGCCTTGATGAAGGATGCCTACCTAAAGGCAAGCGGCGGTGGGAGGCTCCCCGCCAATGCTCGGCAGGTGATGTATGCCGCACGTGGTCAGATCCAGGAGATGACCGGTAAGCAACTGGATGATCAATACTTCACCCAGACCCTGCTACCGGATTTCCAGGCCGAGAACTTCCAACTCACTGAGGGCTGGGATGTGGTCTATGACGATCGAGGCAATCTGATCGAACCTCACACGGGTCGCCGCATCCCGATCGGAACCGTCAAAGTTCGCACCTACATCCAGGGTTGGAGGGACCCCGTCATCGGTGATGTGGAGGCGACAGTTCCGGTCAGAATCAGCACCAACGGCCCCCGCGGTCGCTTCCATGCGGCGCTGTTCATCGAGAAGGAGGGCTTCACTGCACTGTTTGAGGCGGCGCGAACGTCCGAGCTGTACGACGTAGCGATCTTCAGCACCAAGGGGATGTCCACTACGGCGGCACGGCGCTTGGTGGACCGCTTGAGCGCAGAAGGCGTCACCATCTACCTGCTGCATGACTTTGATGCTGCTGGTATGGCCATCGCCAACACGATCCAGACCGATGGCCGCCGGTACAAGTTCAACACTCCACCCAATGTGGTGGACCTTGGCCTGAGGCTGAAGCAGGCGCAGGAGATGGGGCTAGAGAGTGAGGAGTTCCGGTTTCCGGCCAGACAGAAGAAGACAGATCCTCGCGGCAACCTGCGTAAATGCGGAGCCACTGAGGATGAGATTGACTTTCTGGTCGAGGAGGGCGACACCATTACAGGCGGGTGGAAGGGCCTGCGGGTGGAGCTGAACGCCATGACGGCACCGCAGTTCATCGAGTTCGTCCATGGCCAGCTCGATGCCCACGGCGTCAAAAAGGTGGTGCCGGACGAGGCGACCCTTGCCGCTGCTTACCAGCACGTCCGCCGCACTGATGCACTGAAAGCGGCGGTGGAAGTCCTGCTGGAGGAGCAGCAGGCTGACGGTGATCCAGCACTTCTTACATCCCCCGATCAACTGGGGTCGAAGGTGCTCGCAAGGATCACAGGAACCGGGCTGAGCTGGGAAGACGCCATCCAGGAATTGGCCAGAGACGAAGACACTGCTTGATCACCATTGCCCCGGTAAACCACCGGGGCTTTCTAGTCCCAATCAGTCCGTCTAAGTATTTATGCACTGTGCCAGTTCTGATCGTAGTCAGCCCTAATGGACTCAGATGGACTCTTCTGGACAAACGGCCAGGCATTTGAACAGTAAGTGTCATATCTAGACAGCTTACGTGCCGCTTATCTCCATAGGCTGTGAGCGTAGTGAAGCGTTCAAGACGCCAGGCGTTCAAGATGATTCCCCCTGAAAAACGTCCAATACCGTGCAGCTTCCGACTAACAGCATCGGACTATGCCTGGATTCAGGAGCTAATCGCAAAGGAGGACTACCCATCCTTGGCCGAGGCACTCCGAAAGACCTTCATCGCAGGCAAAAATGCAATCTCTTCCGAGTCTCGGTAGATACCAAGTTGGCATTGGGAGTGAAGAGAGTACGGAGGCTGCCCTCTCTTCGTATGGAAAACCAGCTTAGCTTCGACCTAGTGCAGTCCGCTGGCTATGCCAGTCACAATACCAGATCCGGCTGAAATAAAAGAAAAAGGGACGATTAGCACCCAACCCTTTCCCAGCCCTGTTGCCTCAATGCCTGAGATGCGGGGCATCAGGGATATCACCGACTCGCAGTGACATCAAGCGACTACAGCAATCCTCAACAGGAGAAGCCAGGTCAAGGCGGTGACACTGATTGCTTTATAGCCCTCAGCGATGAGCTTCGTGGTTCGGGGATCCCTGTTGAAGATATTAACAAGCTGATCGCAAGCGGTCACTACAGGATGGCCACAGCTGAGGAAGCTAAGGCCGCTGTTGGTGTCGCAAGGCCTGGCTGGCTAGTGCGGTTCACGGCACTCGATGGTGCCACACCGCTCACGGTCAACGGTCCTGGCAGCGCACCGTTCGTTCGCTTCAAGCCTGTCCCTGCCCTGGAGGCACGCAACGGCACTGATCCGCCGAAGTACCTCACCGCCAAAGGTGCCGGCTGCCGCCCCTACTTCAGCCCATTCCTGTCCGCTGAGGCCCGCAAACCGAACAGCAGATGCGACATCGACATCACCGAAGGTGAGAAGAAGGCTGATGCCGCCTGTGCTGCAGGCTTCCCCACCATCGGACTGAGCGGTGTTGATTGCTGGCGCGACAAGCGCACTGGCACCAGTGCCATGTTGCCTGAACTTGCAGCGATCAACTGGAACAAACGCACTGTTCGCATCGCCTTTGATTCTGACATCGCATCAAAGGCCAGCGTGAAATCAGCTACCCGTAACCTGGCATTTGCTCTCACCAATCTGGGTGCCAAGGTGCTTATCACCCAGATCCCTTGCAACATTCCTGACGGGCCTGGTAATCCAACGCCTTCACGTTGGAAGAACGGCCTTGATGATTTCATCGCACTAGCTGGTGTTCATTCCTACAGCATCCTGCGTCGCCTTGCCAGGCCATGCGTGGCGAAGGAGAAGGACCCCGACACGGGGAAGACTGAGCTGAGCTGGTGCTGGACTCCAGAACCTGACAGGGAAGCTGTCAGGGACAAGGCCCTTATCGCCTGGACTGTCTTTAAGAGTTATTGTGCTGTTGATCCCACCCGTGGGTTGTTGCACTGGGTCGGAACTCATTGGCAGGCACTTGATGGCAAGCCAGAAGACGCCCTCGCTAAACCCTTCCTCAACTGGTGTGATGCCATGGGCTGGACGCGGACTGGCCTCGGCGCCGTCCCCAAGCAGCTTCAGGCTGAACTCAGAACCACCGCCGGCTGGGATCCGCCCAATCTCATCGCCTTCCCCAACGGCACCCTTGATGCCGCCACAGGCGCATTCACGCCATCTCACCGCCGTGATGATCACATCACCCTTTGCCTGCCCTTTCACTTCGACCCAGGCGCTTCCTGCCCACGCTGGCATGCATTCCTGAATGAAGCCCTCGGCGGCGATCAGGGCCTGATCGAGCTGCTACGCGCTGCCATCCGCTGGACCCTGGAGCCCAAAGACTCTGCACAGCCCTTCCCCGCTGAACTCTGCTTTGACGTGTTCGGACCTCGCGGCACTGGCAAGGGTGTCCTGGCTGAAGTGCTCATGGGCCTGCTCGGTGGCATCGGCAACGGTGTCGCACGGCTCGATTCCGCTTCCCTTGATCGGCCCGCCGCTCTCTACCAACTCCTCGGCAAACGCCTTGCTATCGATCCCGACGCATCAGGGCACATCGCCAACGCTGGCATCTTCAACGCCATTGTCTCTAATGAGCCCGTCACGGTGAAGAAGCTGTACTGCAACGAGCAGACCTTGCGGCTCGGCATCGTGTTCTGGCGCTTCTTTAATGATGACATCACCGTCAGCGGTGGCGGTGAGGAAGGCATGGGCCGCCGCATCATTACCTTCGTCTTTGACAGGAAGCCCGCCAAACGTGACCTTGCCCTCAAGGCCAAGCTGCTCTCTGAACTCGCGGGCATCTTCGCCTGGGTGTGGAACAGCAACATCGGCCAGGCCATGCACTCACTCTCTAATGCCGCAAAGCATCATGAGATCGCTGAAGCTGCCATCTCGTCCGCCTTCAGCCGTAACCCCATCTACTCCTTCCTTGATGAGCTGTTCCCTCAAGGTGAGCTGATCGCAGTGAACAGCGCCTTCGCTCGCTGGAAGGGCTGGTGCGATGACAACAACCACAAGCCAGGCTCCATCAAATCCTTCTCCAACAACATGGCCAAGGTCGTAGGCGACTCTCGCCGCGCCGGCCGTCGCAAGGTCACCACCTACCAGATCCCGCCCATGAGCACCTTCGATTGGGCTGCTCACATCGGCATCGCTGAACGCGACGACACCGCGTCCACCGGGGACGTTGACGCGTCTCAGGTGGACGTTGAGTGGACGCCATGGGACACCACCCGCCCTTCCGACCCGCAGGGGGTGGACGCCACTGCCACCCCCTCAACGTCCACTCAACGTCCACTCAATGTCCACCCGCCGTCCACCCAAAACCACTGCTATGACTCACTTCCTACCCCTGTGGACGCCTTTTCTTGCTTGAAAAACAAAGGGGAGAGACAAAAGGCAAATAGAGAGCAAAAAGGGCCGCCAGAAGGCGCCCCAGAGCAGGAAGAGTTTTCAGGCCCCTCAAATCGCGTCCAGGCGTCCACCTGCCCGCAAGAAACCACCAACAGCGGCGGCGGCGGCCCCGTTTCAGGAGGGGACGCAGCGCCAGTGCACACCGTCTCCGATCAGGTTGAAGCAGCCCTTCACCAGGCACGCACCGGCCCGCTGCACCCCTCAGCGGCACGCATCGCTCACGATGCCCTCAAGGACTCCGGCATCAGCAAGAACCAGATCGACCTCGCCCTGGAGCGGCTCCGACAGGAAGAACGCTCAGATCAAGGTGAGCTGTTGTGACTTGCCCGGCCACCCGTGACTCGCTGCGGCAGAATGATGGCTATGGCAGAGACAAATCGGACACGACGCGGTAGAACCAACCCTGCAAAGACCGATAAGGGCACTTATGGCAGCGAGCTGAAGACCCTTGATCGAATGCAGGAAGTGTGGGCACTTCGCATCCGGGGCTACAGCTTCCGCGCTATTGCAGCGCAAATGGGCATCAGTCCCAACACTGCTTGGCGTGACTGTCAGGAAGCACCTGATGGTGTGGCACTGATGGATGACACATCCATCGCCCGCAGTCAGCTGCTTGGTGGTCACCGGATCCTACTCAATCACCTGCTGAGTGAGATCGAGGAGCAGCGCCAGAACGGGCAGCGGGTGGTGGAGCTGGCGCCTGATGGCACGCCCATCCGCACAACGGTGAAGCCGCTGGACGCCAAGCTCATCGGCGAGGCCGGGCGGTGCCTGGACCGGGCCGCCAGGTTGCTTGGCTTGCTCGACGGCCCCATCGAGGGCAGTGGCGGCAGCCAGATCACGAACATCACGTTGGCCGCGCCCAGCGATGGCGCCAGCTTCGATGCTCGCTGGGCCGACGCCGCCACGGTGGACGCCAAGGCCAGCGAGAGCCCCTCAGTAGCCCCTACAGCAACCATTCAGGGCAGCTCAGGGGTGGATGCCCCCGCCCAGCTCTCCTGAGGGCGGCTAGATGGCCATTCAGGCGGGCGCGGCACCCGCTCAGGCATTCCAAGCCGGTCGGCCCGGTTCGTGGTGATACCGCCCCTGGCATCAACCGCCAATCAGCGCCAGTGCCGCCAGCTCATCATTAGGCGTGACATCAACGTATCGAGCAAGCTGGTCTAGTGATGCGTGACCAGTGAAGCGTGAGATTGTCCGCAGGCTGGCACCACCCTGCGCCATTGTTGTAGCCAGACTGCGCCTGAAGCTATGCAGACTGATGCCAGTCGGCAGTTCAAGTCCATTCAATGTCTGCCGTAGTGCTAGGTCAGCTGCCTGTCTGGTCATAGGTTCAGCCAGGCCGAACCTGCCAGGGAAGGCTAGATCCTTTGGCCTTGGCTGCCGTCCATGCCTTTGTGCCCAGTGTTCACGATAAAGTTGTAGTTCTGCATTCAAGCGTTCGCCAATCTTCACTTCACGGGTCTTGCGTGTTTTGGTGGTTTGCTTGACAAACACGATGTGATCATCGTGTATGGCACCCCAGCGCAGCTTGAGCGTTTCTGTGACGCGGCTGCCTGTCCAGCGCATGACTGCCCACAGGCAGCGCTGTTCAGGTGATGGAGCTGCATTCAAGAGCCGCTCTAGGTCATCGGGTGTGAGGGTGCGTGCCTGACCGCTGCCATTGGTCTTGGGCATGATGCCGACTTGTCTGCTGAATCCCATTCAGCTTACGACAAGTCAAGCCATTCAACAGGTGCTCTGAGGGATTGAGTCAGCGTCAAGTCGGCCACTCAGGGCGAGCCATTCAAGGCGACGGCTGGCACGGGCCGGCGTCCAGCGTGGCTGCTGCCTGAGCTGGCGGTAGCCGCCCGCCTGTGCCGCCTGCGGGCCAGCACCCCGCCTGCCCGTCTGGGGGTGCCTGCCTGCCCGCCTAGGGGTGCCTGAGCCGCCGCCTGCACGTTCGCCTGAGCGGCTCACCTGCTCACCCTGACTTGTCTGCCCGTTGACCTTCTATCTAATACGACAAGTGGACTGTGACAGAAGCGGTCTGCCTGGTGGTCGCAGCTCCAACAAAACGACAAGTCGGCTGTAGATTGGAGGGGACCTGGCGGAAACATTCGACCTTCCCCGCCAGGGAGCCCCGAACCATGACTACCACTGCGACCCTCGGTCAGATCGACGTTGACGACCTGGAGGCAGGCTTCAGCGTCAGTATTCGCACGCTCCGGTCATCTGACCTGGCGGATGCCTTGCTGGGTGAATTCGACCGTCTGGGCTTCGGCCCAGCCATGGAGAGCGATCCGCTTACCTATCAGCTTCAGCGTCTCGCCTGCTTCAGCTCCCAGACCATTGAAGACCTGTCCGACGATCTGGCAGAAACAGCCAGCGAAACAGTCGAGAACGCCATCGACACACTGAACGACCATGCACCGGACGGCTGGCGCCTGGGCTTCTCTGAAGGTGACGGCTCCGATCTGTGCTGGCAGCCGGTGAGCCTGCGGGCTCAGCTTCAGGCCGTTGGCAGCCGTTGGGTTGCTGACGACTGGGACAAGCGCAGCCAGAACGATGCCATCGACGAAATCATCGAACGCTTCGATGATTGCCCAGAATCCTTGCAGGACTTTGACCATTCCGACTGGGTCAACCTGGCGGAGTGCTACACGCGTGATCTGTTGCGCCGTTGGGATCAGCAAGAGTCGGACATCCGCGAACTGTTCGACGACTACTGCGAGGCCATCGGCTGCACCAGCGCTCTGGAAGCACTGGAAGGCCAGACCATCGAAGATCCCGACGACATGGCAGCCGCCTACGTCAATCTGGCGATGACCTGGGGAGCCCGGCTGCTGCTGGACGAGATCAACCCTGACCGCTGATCTGTCATGGAGCACCCCCAAGATCAGCTCACAACCGCCGCCGAACTGCTGGCCGATGGCGTGCCCCGCAAGGATGCGGCCGACCGGCTGGCCGAGCAGTTCGACATCAGCCAGGCCACCGCCTACCGGCGGCTGGCACAGGCCGAGTCCGACGCCGGCGCCGAGCGGACCTGCCGTCAGTGCTTCGACCTGGGCGAGTTCATCGCCGAGCAGTACGTGCAGCTGGTGCGCGGTGCTGCTGATGATGAAGCCAAGCTCAACGCACTGGCCGGGCTCACCTCAGCCTGCAGCAAGCTGAAGCTACGGCACCTCAGCTTCGACCCCTGAGAATCACGATAATTCTCACGCCCAGGCGGTCCACATCGGGCCGCTTTTGTTTTGACCTGGTGGGCAGGATGGCAACCCACGAACACACCACAGGTGGGCACGACTGACCCGGGGTATGGTAGCGATTACCCAGCCGCGAGGTACCGGTCCCACTAGGTCCCCAACCAATACACGCCCCCTTCAGCCTACACTGTGCCACATATAGAGCGGGGCAGGGGTTCAATCGCTGAGGGAGAGTTTGCGGCTGTGCGTGTATTAAGTTGCCCAACTCGTTCAGGCTGCCTGTGACACATAGAGAGGCTTTAGGATTGGGGTGCTGCGGCGCAGGGGTGTGCCCGCAGCATGACCAACCGCATGGAGGTGCGACTGATGGGTAAGAGCGTAAGGCGCCAGGAGCTGACTGCAGAGCGAAGGTTCTGGGCAAAGGTGAGGCTGGGTAAGCCTGATGAGTGCTGGGAATGGCAGGCGGGCAAGTTCCGCGACGGTTACGGGCAGTTCTGGTACTCGGGCAAGAACCTGAAGGCCCCGAGAGTGGCGTGGGTACTGGCAAATGGGCAGACACTGGCGTGTGAGCTGGTGATACGTCACAAGTGCGACAACCCTTCATGCTGCAACCCGTGGCATCTGGAGTATGGGATGGGTGGGGACAATGTGCGAGATCGTGATGAGCGAGGACGGACGCACAAGCCAAAGGGCGAACTTCACAGCCAGAGTGTGCTGACGGAGGTGGACGTGCGTGCGATACTTGCGAGCGAAGAGCCTCAGGCCGCGTTGGCAGTGCGGTACGGGGTACACGAGCAGCACATCAGCAACATCCGCTGCGGGCGGGCCTGGGGCCACCTGCAGGTTGAGCGCCGGGATCGACGCCGGCGGCTGACTGAAGATGAGATCCGGGCGATCTTTCTGGATGAGGGGACCTGCGAGGAGATCGCCGCTCGCTTCCCGTGCAGCCGCTCCATGGTTAGTCTCATAAAGACGAGAAAGAACCACGCTGCTGTTACAGCAGACCTGTAGAAATGATCGCCACCGCACCTCCAGGTCCAATTAGCAAGGCGGTGCTGGAGCCCAATAAACTGCAGCAGCTGATGCTGGATGTGCCGTTGGATCACATCCTGGTAGCGGCCACCGCGAAAGCAACAGGCAAGACCTTCGGCATTGTGCTGCTTGTCATCAGGGACGCAAAGATCCTCAAGGATGAGTACCACTGCCTCATCACTCGTAGCACATTCCAGGCACTACAAGAGCTGCAGACACTGCTTTACAAGTACCTCACGCTGGCCTATCCGGGCACCACATGGAACGCGGGAGAGAACACATTCCGCATTGGAGGCAAGTCAGCACCGTACGGCACATGTGAGCTGGCCTATTCCGCCAGCAGCCCTTTAGAGCAGATCAGGGCACAGAACAGGCTGCAGGGCCGCAGTAAGTGCGTGGCCATCCATGATGAGGTAGGTGTGATGCCTTCACCTGACTTCTACGACACCCTCGCCGGCATCATCAGAGCAAAGCCTGGGGTACAGACAAGGCAAATCTTCCTGGCCAACCCCGGAGGCCCGGGTCACGTCTGGCTGAAGGAGCGGTTTGCGCTACCTGCTGGGCTGCCTGGGCCGATGCAGCCAAAGCGGTTCTGGAGCGCCACCTACGAGAAGTGGGTGGTGTTTGTCACGGCCAACGCCAGCATCAACCCGCACATCGACTGGGAGGCATACAAGCGCAACGTCGAGCTGATGGCCGGGGGAGACCCGGCGATGCTGGCGGCGCTGCTGGAGGGCCGGTGGGATCTGGACCTGGGCGGGTCGTTCTTCGCCAGCTGCTGGAGTCCGGCGCGGTGTCGTGTGGACATCAGGCCCGGGCAGATCAACCTCAAGACGCACAGCCCCAGGGCCTTCGTGTGCGGCGACTTCGGCTATTCGGCCCCTTCGGTGTTCTATCTGGTCATCCCGGATCCGCCGTTCATCGACTGCCCGAAGGGCAGCCTGTTGCTGGCTGATGAGCTCTATCTGGCGGCACCTGGGGCCGGCGGCCGGCGGGACTGGCGGCGGGGGCCGTGCCTGAGTTCAGCGGAGCAGGCTGGGGTGCTGCGGCAGTGGCTGCAGCGGTGGGGTGTGGAGCCTGAGGATCTGAAGGTCCTGGCGGATGACGCGGTGTTCAACCGGACGGGCAGTGAGAAGGGATCAACGGCTGAGGACTTCAGGGCCGGCGGTGTGCGGCTGCTGCCGGCGGAGAAGGCACGCACCCCGGTGAATGTGGGCTTGTCGATGCTGCGAAACAGGCTGAAGGCCACCGGGGTGGATCACGAGCGCCCGTGGCTGATGTGGAGCGTGGCGTGCGAGGGCCTGGAGGCCACCATGCCGAGCCTGCCGACGCACCCCCGGGACGTGGAGGTGATCGCCGACGGCACCGGAATTGACCATGCCGTGGATGCGGTCAGGTACGCGGTGGCCTGGTACGGCAGCAGGTACACGAGCGGCTCCACGAACTACAGGGTCTGGTGATGGGGCTGCGTAACAGCCTCAACTGGTCCGACACCGCCCTGCTGGGCCAGCAGGAGGCCCTGGCCCGACTGGCAGAGCCTGGTATCCGTCAGCTCAACGAGAACCGCCGCAGAGAGGCCTTGAGGCTGCGTGAGCTGTGGAGGTCGCTGGCTCCTCGATGCTGCGTGCGGCTCACCGAGCAGGCCTCTCGCCGGCTCTATGGAGAAATTGTCTGCCGGCCTTCTGGTGTTGTGCCCATCGACGGAATTCTGGAAAGAGTCGAGGGTGAGCACGGCCTGATCCGTATCTTCTGGGTCTACCGAGATATCACCGCCCGAGGGGGCAACAAACCCATCTGCGAGTTGGTCAGGGCTCACCGCTCAGAGATCGCAGCCAGCCAACCGGAAGGGATCAGCGTGTGGGATGCCCGCGACATAGGGAGGGGGGCAGTTGCCCGTGCGGAGCGGCTCGAGCAGCCAAGCCCGACCCAGCCAAGCAACTACTGGTCTGAGCTCTGAACCAGCTGCTAGGTGAATGTGCTCGGCGAGCAGGTGCGGCTGTGCTGAGCCACCAGAAGTTCTGGGAATAGCTGGCAATTCGTAGCGCTCATCACTGGCTTTAGAATGAGGCTCTGAGCACCTCAGACATGCCACCAAAAGACGGCTACAGCTGGCGCGTCTTCGCCCTACGGAGCACTTCTGAGCGACAGGCTGTTGAGATCAAACAGCAAACTGTTCTGAGTTACAAGCAGGCGCTGAGGTGGCCACGATGAGCGAATACGGTGAAGCTTTGGACCTCTACGTCAAAAGCCGAGAGCAGCTGGTCCTCGAAGCACTGGAGCCTGTGGTGGTCAATGCCATCGGAAAGCTGGAAGAGCTGATCGCCGCACTGCCTGATGGAAAGCTTGACCGTGAATCGGCACTACAGCGACTGGTGGCAGTGAATGGGCCAGCCGAAGCCATATTGGCCCCCATCAATGATGCGCTGGCGACTGAACTGAGCAGGGCCTTGGCGGCCTCAACGCCTGAAATCCGCCGCCGCGCTGCAGGTCGCCTGCCTGGCAGCCGCACCGATTTTCCGCAGCTGGATGCAGCGATGCTGCTGCGAGCGGTGGAAGTGGACGGTAAGAGCCTTGCGGACTGGACCAGGCGAGCCAGCCCCTCCCGCTGGATGGAGCAGCTGCTCCGGCGGGTGGAGACCGCCACCAGGGCTGGCTGGGAGCGTGACCAACGCGCTCGTGCACTGGCCAGTGAAGCGGCCGCCGCAATCGGCGCCACTGTTCGCAATGCCTTGCAGGTCACCGTGGACAGCGCCTTCTGGCAGCACGCACAGACCCAGCAGGAGATCACCTGGAATACCGCACCGTCAATGGTGCAGCCAAGGGCTTGGCAATGGGTGACAACAGCAGATGAAGGGGTGTGTTCAATCTGTCGGCCACTGCATCTACGGATAGCAGCTGATCGCACTGCCTTCCCACCAATCCCTGCTCATCCACGTTGCAGGTGCAATCTGGAGCCGCTGAGCTAGGGATGCTTGTGAAAGCCCCACACTCAAGGGGTAACAGTTTCAGTCAGAAGTCCTGATCTCAACCCCGAGAGCAGCAGCACGATCTGGCGTTCTGGATCGAGGGGTATTACAACCTTGAACGCCGCCATTCAACGATCGGCTACGTCAGTCCGATCGACTACGAGCAGCAGTTCATCGCCGCTTGTACGCTCACGCCTGTGAACCCCTGATCGGTGTTCACGAAATCGGGGGAACCCCACCATCTCGACCCCTTAGCCGTTGATCACTCTGCTGACTCCTTGGTTCCTCAGCGTTGCAGGGCTTCTTGCTTGGTGGGCCTGGCGGCGACGCCGGCACTTTGCGCCCTTGCGACAGCTGCCCGGGCCGCGGGGGATGCCCCTGCTCGGCAACATCCCCGAGCTGCTCGACGCCGTGCGCCACAAGCGCTTCTTCCAGCTCCTGCATGTCTGGAACCAGACCCATGGGCCGGTGTACGTGTACTGGGCCGGCAAGCCCGTGATCGTGCTCTGTAGGCCTGCCCTGATCGAGACCACAATCGTGCAGGGGATGCGTTCCGGCTGCCTGGTCCGCTCCCCCGGCACGCGGCGGGCCTGGAACGACATGCACGGCCCGATCCTGATCGGTGAGGAGGGCGCGCAATGGAAGTGGCGGCGACGGGCCTGGAATCCCGAGTTCACCACCGCCAGCACCGCCGCCCATCTGCCGCTGCTGTTGCAGGCCAGCGAAGGGGTCATCGAGCGGATACGGCAGGCGTCACCCGGCGAGGCCGTAGCCCTGGATCCCCTGTTCGTAGAGATGGCGATGCGGGTCATCGCGGCCCTGATGCTGGGTATTCCTGTACAGGACGGGGCCGAGAGTCCCGAGGGCCCACCCTTGGATGTTGCCCGTGACTATCAGGCCATGGGGGTGCTCGGGTACCGCTTCCTCCGCCTTGCCACCGGTGAGAGCCGATGGATGAAGTTCCTCCCCACGCGAGCCTCCCGTGAGTACTGGGTTGCCCGCCGGCGGCTGGAGGACCTGATCGCCCCCCGGGTGGCCCTCGCCCTGCGCATGCGGGAGGGGGACGTCGGCGACGGCACCCCCATCACGCCTCTGTTTCGGCAGTCGCTGCTAATGAAGATGGCGGCAAAGGAGCCTCGCTACGACCAGGACTCCCTGATCGCCGAGGCGATCGAGTTTCTGATCGCCGGTACCGACACCACCGCTCACACCCTCTCCTTTGCTGCCGGGTCTCTGGCCGTGCATCCCGAGGTGCTGGCCCTGGCCAGACAGGAGGTCGACCAGGCCTGGGATGAACATGGCGGGCTGACGCCAGCGTGCATCGGCGCGCTGGACTACGTCCGTGGTGTCATCAAGGAAACGCTGCGGCTGTTCTCGGTGGCTTCGGGATCCACCTCGCTGCAGGCGGTGAAGGAGACCTCGGTTGAAGGCGTCGGCCGGATTCCGGTTGGAACGAGCCTGATCTGGTCAATGCTGGGGGCCGGGCGGGATCCTCAGACCTACCCCAGGCCGCTGGAGTTTCTGCCGGAACGTTGGCTACATGACGGCGGCGAACGTTCTGCACCACCGATGATTGACTTCGGCTCAGGCCCCCACCGCTGCATCGGGGAACACCTGGCGATGCTGGAGGCCACGGTGATGCTGGCCCAGTTGTTGCGCTTGTACGATTGGGAGCTGGTCAACGGGGAGGCTTCCCTGGAGGACCAAGAGCAGAACCTGCTCATTTATCCCGTCGACGGCATGCCTGTGCGCATCCGGCCGCGTCCTATGAAGCGTGGCAGTCTCGCAGGGGCGGGGACAGTCGCTTGACCCAATAGTGTCCCGTCCCGGAGATTTGCGAGCAAAGTCGCTGGAGCTTCTCCAGGATTCAATCCGCTGTGGCTGTCCAGTTGAACGGGGCCTTGGTCTTGTTGTAGGCCCCCACGAACTGCTCGATTTTGGCGATCAGTTCCTTGACGCTGGAGAAGCTGCCCCGCCGGATGGCCCGCTGGGTGATGATCCCGAACCAGCGCTCCACCTGGTTCAGCCAGGGGGCGTAGGTGGGCGTGTAGTGCACGTGGAAGCGGGGGCGCTGCGCCAGCCAAGAGCGGACCTTGGCGTGCTTGTGGGTGCAGTAGTTGTCCACGATCAGGTGCACGTCCAGGTCATCCGGCACTGATTTCTCGATCTGGCGCAGGAAGCCCAGGAACTCCTGGTGCCGGTGACGTGGTCTGCACTGCGTGAACACCTCACCGGTGGCCACGTCGAGGGCGGCGAACAGGGTGGTGGTGCCGTGGCGGATGTATTTCGTGTGTCACCGTTTAGTCATGCCGGAGTACGGCTCCAGCGTGCCGAGAAAGCGAAGACCCCAGTGTCGGTGGGCTGGAACATGGTCAGGAACAGACTGCATGCAACCCGCAGGGATCAGACCCAGCCATGGCTGCTCTGGTCACCAGCCTGCGAGGGCTTTGAGGCCACCGTCCCCAGCCTGCCCCGGCACCCAAGAGATCCAGAGATCGTGGCGGACGGATGCTGTGACCATGCGGCTGATGCGGTGCGATATGCGATCACCTGGTATCAGGCAAGGCCAAGGTGTGGACCGACGAGCTTCAGGATTTATTGATTGGTGACACGAGCGTTGTGTTCCTCCTCAGAGGTTAACGATGGGTCCTTTCCAGACAAGCCAGACCACCTCAATCCAAGAACCAGCACCATGACTGTTCTGAGAACACAAGCAAAACTTGTGCTAAGCAAACTCGGTCAATAAAGATGTACTGCTTAAAGTCACGATATTAACCCGATCCACAGGTGGGCCTTCTAGGTTGCGGCGCCTTGGCAGTCAGGGAATTGATGACAAGATAGGCTGATGTCTATTCGCCTGATCTGAATTGATGCGTAGTTACGATCAGGATGTCAAATCCATCGTAGATAATCTTGTTTGTGACTACTAGTTGGGCGCCATTCTGAGTGCAGGACTTTTGGCCACCCAACGCGGAGACCGGATGGAAAGATCTCCTCCCAGATGGGGAGGTCACGATTGCTTTTTCGCAGTTTGGAGGTCCACTTCTTCCACAATACCCTGAGGTTCCGATCTCATACTTGTAGCCATCAAGGCAGCTGATCTTCAAATAGTAATCGCCAAGATAGAGGTCGTCTATTATGCATTTTGTAACAGGGCTTTGGGTCCTGATTGCTTGCGCATAATTAAATGGTGCCTCCAAGACGACCCTCGCCTTGCTGTACTGCTGGACAGCAATATCAAAGCAAGGGCTCGCTGTTGCTGTTATAGGTAACAGCAGTCCCGCAAGGCCAGTTAAGGAAGAAGTGAGAACCCTTTTCACGTAGTCCGGTCCATCTGGCAAGAAGCATAGGCTAATCAACTGGCGAGTCTCTAGCCCATGGAGCTAACCTGATCACATTGCTTTATCTACTTTTCAAGATAGTGGCCTCAGAGCACCTCGAGAAGATGGCCTTGCCGCGACCACTGGCCAAGGCCGACGTTGGCTAGGACATGAGTATTAATCGGTGTTTCTAGGATAAACCGGCATTTTTCGAGATGCCCTATAGAAGGTCTTTTTCTGGCGTCACTCTAAAGACCAGTTCAGAAGGGGATGCCCATAGCCAAATGTAGTTATCTTGACTTTTTTTCCGTCTGCGTTGCGCCATATAAAGTTGCAGTATCCACTTACTGAGCAGGTCCCATATTCTGGGATTGAAAACATGTATCTTTCTCGAACCCAGCTAAGTCCTTGTAATTTCTTGTGAAATCTACTACCTTCTGCCACCGTTAGGGGCAGAACAATAAAGGGTTACAAGTTGAGATTGAGCTTGCGCAGGCGCTGCCACCAGCAGGGCAGCGGCAGCAAGTAGTAGGTGCTTCATCGGAGGAATTGATGGGATGGGATGGGATGGGATGCGGGGTGGTCAGGGTGTGCCTTCGTCTGTGAGCGTGTCGCACGCCGCCGTCAGCACCTCGACGCTGGCAGCATTGAACCTGCCGCCACGCACACCGAAGTAGGTGACGCCGTTCTCAACGAAGCGGATGCCGGCCTGCTCCACACGACCGGCACTCACGCCGTCGGGGTTGCCGGGGAGGAACTTCAGCAGGCAGGCGTCAGACGCCTGGGCAGGAGCAGCCACCAGCAGGGCAGCAGCAGCAAGAGGGAGGAGTTTCATCACGGGTGGTGCCGGTGGGTAATCAGTAATCGACGCCGGCTGCCTTCAGGAAGGCGCTCTTGCAGACGGAGGATCTCAAGTCGTAAATAAACCTGGTGATGGTGCTATTGACTGGTACCTCCAGAGCCGAACGTTGGGCTTCTTCGTGGCAGGTTGCTGGAACACCAAGAGCTTTCGTTGCTCCTGCGTAGGCGTGGTTTTGGCGGACCTTGATTTCGTATTGAACCCTCTCGGCATTGGCGCGCATGGCGTCAGCTTGTGCATACGTCATACAGATTGTGCGGGAGTTGCTAAAGCTGCCTCCAGAACTGGAGAGTGTGGTACGACACTCGATGCCGTTCATTGAACTGGTGTGCACCTGATTGAAGGGTTGGGCCGCGGCAGGAACAGCGATCTGCAGGGCAGCAGCAGCAAAATGATTTGATTTCTTTGGATTGGATGTGGTGTGGAGTCAGTTGTAAGGTATGACATAGATGTTGCCTCGTGTGCTGCGCAATGACCAAGTGCTGGAGTCACTGGCAAAGCGATAGGACGCCCACGTGGAGCGACCGTTCGTTTCAGTGATCAGAGCCTTGCCACACTCATCAGCACTGCCGTCTCCGCATGGGTAGTCTGCTCCGACTTTCTCTACACGAATCCGCTTGCCATCTTTTCGGAAGGTCAGAGTCGCGGAATACCTGCTGCCTGCGAGGTCGCAGGGGTCCGAAGTGCCGTTAAACATGCAAGCTCTCCAGTTGTAGTCCTCAGCGTGTGCTGGTGCTGCGATCAGCAGAGTAGCACCAGCAAAAAGAATGTTCTTCCTCAAGTGGCGTGTGCAAAGGAGGTAAGGGCGATGGGTGCAGGTCATGACTGATTTAGGGTGTCGCATAAATTTCGATAAGCATCGAATGACCGGAAGGCAGTGAGTGAATGATGTAACCGCCATCACAGCTCGTGTTGACCTTGAACCATGCGCCTTCATTCTTGCGCATTAGGCCATTGCCGCTGCAGATACCGCCTTCACCGTCGGGGCTGAACCTTTGGAATCTGTCGCCCGATGGCAGCACGTAGGTGTAGTTCATGCCGGTGATGCCATCAAGGGCGGCGTCACCCTTGATGAAGGTGCAAGACGTAACAGACGCCTTGGTTACTCCGCAGCCGCCTGTCCACTCCCATGCGCCGACAGGGGCTGCGATGAGCAAGGCAGCAGCACTAAGAAGGAAGGATTTGATCGTGTTGATTCGGATGGTGGTGGTGTTGACAAGCTCCTGCTGGCAGGGACGGAAAGTGAAGGTCATCGCACAGTGAAGACAACATTTACATAACGACGGGGTGACGTGACCCCCATTGCTGGTCCAGTTCCCGTGAGAGCTGGTGGGTGGTCAGGCCGCTCTCCACTGCTGGAGGGTCTCCAGGGGCGTACGCCCCTGGAGCGCTGAATGCGGTCTGTAGGTGTTGTA
>NZ_VNWP01000040.1 GCF_014224355.1 Synechococcus sp. BSA11S
GCTGATCAGATCAAGATCAGTTGCGGCAGAAGCGGTTTCGGGCACAGGGAGGAGGCGATACCACCGAGCAAACCCCATGCAGGCAGCCCAGGCCAGGGCACCTGTGGCACACTTTGAATCAGCCCTGCCGCTGGCCCCGCCCAGCGCCTCCACCAGGGCGTCGACCTTACGGGTGGAAATGCCCCCGGTGTAGGCCTCCATCACTAAGGCGTAGAGCGCCCTGTCCAGAAAAACCAGACCACCTCATATTAGGATGGCTGAGTAACATAAAGACAATAACTTCTAGCCTTTCAGGCTGGCAGACTTATTCAATAATGCGATACAGTACAGTTGACTATGGGCTATCGAATGGATCAGGCCCAGCGAAACCGCTCAATTTCCACACCAGTGGCACCATCCATGCTTGAACTTCTATCAACAGAATTTAAGAATAGCACCGAAAGGCTTTCTCAGTCGTTTCAGAAGAATTCTCCTTGCCCACATGTCTCTGTCCAAAGCTTGCTTGAGCACAACTTTTGTCGCCGGCTGATCTCTGAATTCCCAGCATGTGACCCAAGTGTTCTTGAAAAGTTCCATGCCAATGGGATGCGTGGTGGCAAGACCAAGCATCAGAGGATAAGGGAATTAGGCGATTCATTCTGCGCCTTTGACGACCTTGTTCAATCAAAAGAATTCTTGGAAATACTTACTCGTATTACTGGCATTTCAAATCTTATCTATGATCCGGAATACTATGGCGGAGGGAGTCACGAGAGTCTCAATGGAGAACGCTTACTTCCGCATATTGACTACAACTATCATCCCACCACCCGCTGGTACCGAAGACTAAATCTATTGATCTACCTTAATCCTGAGTGGCAAGCTGAATGGGGAGGCCAGCTAGAGCTCCATTCTGACCCCTTAACCCCAGACAAAGACCAGATTACTCGTTGTTCAGCTGGCATGAATAACTGCACGCTTCTAGAGACCACCTCCACTTCTTGGCATGGCTTTCCTGCAATCGAATTGCCACATGACAAACGGCACTTAACAAGACGCTCGATTGCAGTCTATTATTATACTCTCCAACCGCCTTCAGACGACACCGCTCTCAATCGCTCTACTGTGTATGTTGACGAGCCTTTACCATCCCATATTACAGCCGGGCATGTCATGACCGAAAAAGACATACTCTTCTTGAGGGAACAGTGGCAGATGCGAGGCAATCACAGTCGTGTTCTTCTTGATGAAGTCATTAATCACGGGTATCAGTTCTCAAATTATCTAGAGCCTGGAAACACATTTAGCAATCAAGAAGCACAACGCATGCGTGATACTTATCAAGCCATAGAACGTCTCATAGACGAATTGGAGTGCCTGCATTTAGAATTTCGCAATCCGGATAAGACAGCAGACTCCAAATGTGCCTCATGGTTGCGCAATCGCCAGAATAATGCTGTTCCATTTTTGGATACGTCATCTTGAATGGTCTACAAAAGAATTTTTTTCAACTCTATCCAAATCAACAATGGAGATTAGATGCATGCCTGTTTTCTATGTCTAAACTCCAAAAGGGCATACGTGAATGCAATTAAAAAGGGGGATAGCAACTTTTTGCTAGCTATTGGTCAACACAAAACTGGAGCCTGTCTACATGAAGTTGCAAGCCCAAAGGGCGGCAATATGCTGCAATTACGCTACCGTGGATGTCGTTAACACAGTAATATATCCTTTTCCATTAAAATAAGTTTATTCAAGGGAGCCTTGGCTCAGGCATAAGGTTACCTCGAATAATCAGTAATTTACAGGGGCTTTGCGGACACAAAGAAGCCGCCGAAGAGGCGGCAAAGCAAGGGAATCTTTTCTCAACCATTGACGAGATTGCTCGGACTATGGGAGCTTCTCCGGCGGATTCATGCAACAACTGCTATAAGGGAAGAGCGCTGGAGATAACGAAGAAAGTTGAAGGTAAGGTTCTTGAGGCCCCACCAAGCTTCATTCCTTTCTAGCCCAATCTTTCTTGTCAGCTTTCCACCCATGGAAATAGTCATGCAGCCGAAGACATGCTCCACGCAAGCTCTGATTGACGACTTGACACGATTCAGTTCCCTGGCTGCGTCGCTGAGTGAGGTGGACTGGTTTTTCTGGACAGGGCCCATCGTTAACCTCTGAGGCGGGGCACCGCCCCTGAATGGGGCTCCCATCGATGAGCAAACGCCGTACCCACAGCCCCGAGTTCAAGGCCAAGGTCGCCATGGAGGCGATCAGCGGCCGTAAGACATTGCAGGAGATCGCCGCCGATCACGCGGTGCATCCGATCCAGGTGAGCCAGTGGAAGAAACAGCTGCTGGAAGGTGCCAGCGAGCTGTTCACGCGAGGGAAGAAGACGCAGGCTAAGGACGAGAGCCAGGCCAAGGAGGCCGAGCTGTTCCAGCAGATCGGCAAGCTCCAGATGGAGCTGGAGTGGCTCAAAAAAAAATCACAGCTGCTGTGATGCCCATGAACTGCGAAAGCTGGTCGATCATGACCACCCTGAGCTCAGCGTCAGCCGCCAGTGCGAACTGCTGGGCCTGGCTCGATCCACGCTCTACTACCGGCCCACTCCGGTGCGTGAATCGACGTTGCGGCTCATGGCCAGGATTGACGCTCTCTACCTGGAGGACCCCTGCAGCGGCAGTCGCCGGATGGTGGACTATCTGGCCAGAGAAGGAATTCCGATCAGCCGCGACCGCATGTCAGGCGACAGCGAAAACTGGCCCAGATGCGACACGAAATCTGGCCCCCCTCCGCGATCCACTAACCAGGGCCAGCGCGCAGCCTGCGGTGCTGTCACTTCTGGAGCAGAGCTCCCGGGATGCGGCGTTGGAAACCCCAGAGGATGTTCAGGCGATCCTTGGCCTCACCGCAGCTGGCTGGGGCCGGCGACGGATTGCCAAGGAGCTGGGCTGCTCGCCTGAGACCGTCCGCAAGTACCGGCGGCAAGGCGGCTGGGAGGCCTACGGCAAGCCCCGGAGGATTGGCGTCCTCGATGGTCAGTGCGACTGGATCAGGGAGCGGTTCCTTGCCCACAACGGCAATGCCGATGTGGTGCGCCAGGAGCTGGCCAGCGAGAAGGGCATCGCCGTGTCATTGCGCACCGTGGAGCGGGCGGTGGGGCCCTGGCGGCAGGAGCTGCGGGCCGCTGCCCTGGCAACGGTGCGGTTTGAGACGCCGCCGGGCAAGCAACTGCAGGCCGATTTCGGTGAGACCTACGCCCGCATCGCCGGTGAGAGGGCCAAGGTGCACCTGTGCGTGCTGACTTTGGGGTACTCCCGGAGGCTGGTGGTGCGGGCCTACCGGCATGAGCGCCAGGTCAACTGGTTGTTGGCGATGGAGGAGGCCTTCCGCTACTGGCGGGGGGTGCCGGCCGAGGTGCTGTTCGATAACGCCCGTGCCCTGGTCAAGGAGCACGATCCGGCTCGCCAGGTGCTGGTATTCAACGAACGGCTCGACGCCTTTGCCCGCTACTGGAGGTTCCTCCCCAAAGCCTGCCGGCCCTACCGGGCCAGGACCAAGGGGAAGGACGAGCGCGGCGTCGGTTACGTCAAGACCAATGCGGTGGCCGGTCGTGAGTTCGCCAGCTGGGAGGCGCTGGAAGCCCACCTGGAGCGCTGGAGCCGGGAGGTGGCCGATGTTCGCATCCACGGAACGACCGGTGAACAGCCGGTGGTGCGTTTCCAGCGGGAGGAGGCCGCCGCCCTGCAGCCGTTGCCCCATAAGCCGTCGTTCCTGGCGGAGCGGGAGCTGGTGCGGGTGGTCCACAACGACGCCTGCGTCGAGGTGGAGGGCAACTGGTACAGCGTGCCCTGGGCACTGCTCAAGCAGCGGGTGAGCGTGTTGGTGCGGGATCAGCAGGTGCAGATCCGCCATGGCGGCCGGGTTGTTGCCCGGCATGGGCGCGTGGCAGCCAATCGGCGCCATCGCTCCGTGCTGCGGGGGCATTGGGACGGCCTGGTGCCAGCACCGCAGCAGGACTTGGCCGAACAGTCATTGCCGTCAGCCGATGGCGCGCTCTGCGTTGGGCCCGCCTCCACCACGTCCCCGCCCTGTGGGGGCGGAACGCGGCGGCGGGCACCGGTGGTGCGCAGCTCAGAACTGGCCCGCTCCCTGGCGGTCTATGCCGCCGAGGTGGGCGAGGAAGTGGCGGCATGAGTCCTGCCAAAACCGGTCAACCAGATCGTCGTCAGGAGCTGATGGTCACGACACCGCCGGTCTCCGCCCTGGAGCTCGACGACATGCTCACCCGCCTGCGACTGACCGCGATCCGCGACCAGCTCGACAACCTGCTCGAGGAGGCGGCCCGCAAGGAGCTGAACCTGCGCGAGGCGTTGGCCTGGCTGTGTGCTGCGGAGATCGCCCGCAAGGACCAGCGGCGAATCGCGATGGCGATGAGCATTGCGAAATTCCCGTTCGTGCGGACCCTGGAGGGGTTTGAGTACGAGGCCCAGCCCTCGCTCGATCCAGGCCAGATCCGGGAACTCGCCACTTGCCGCTGGGTGGCCAACGGCGACACCCTGCTGCTGCTGGGTCCGCCGGGGGTGGGCAAGACCCACCTGGCCGTCGCCCTGGGGCGTGAGGCGGTGAGCAAGGGCTACACCGTGCAGTACGTCTCGGCGATGGAGCTGATCTCCACCCTGGCCCGGGCCCACAACCAGACGGCGCTGGAGAACCGGCTGAGCCAGTACGGCAAGAGCAAGCTGCTGATCATTGACGAGCTGGGCTACCTGCCGCTGGAGCCCGATGCGGCCCACCTGTTCTTCCAGCTGATCTCCCGCCGCTACGAGCGCGGCAGCGTGCTGATCACCTCCAACCGCCCCGTCATGGAGTGGGGTGAGGTGTTCGGTGATCAGGTCGTCGCCACCGCGATCCTCGATCGCCTGCTGCACCACAGCCATGTGCTGACCGTGCGGGGCGACAGCTACCGCCTGCGTGAGAAACGCCGCTCCGGTCTGATCAAGAGCAGCAGTGCGGTAAGCACCATCCCCGCCACCGGGGAGGAAGGGAGCCCATGAGCATCCCGCCCCTCCCCATCCACCCCCATTCCCAACGACTGATGAGCAAGACCAACCGACGCCGGCCACGGCGTCAACAAGCCGGGGCTACAGCCTCACAGGGTGGGCCAGATTTCGTGTCGCCGGAGGACCAATTCCGGATGTCGCTTGACACCGCATGCGAAACCTCATGCGCCGCATGGGTTTACGGGCGATCTACCAGAAGCCTCGCACCACGATTCCAGGCGATCCATCCGAGCGCTTCCCCTGCCTGGTGGATCTCAAACAGGTCACGGCCGTGGATCAGGTGTGGGCAACCGATATCACCTACATCCCACTGCAGAAAGGGTTTCTCTACCTGGTGGCGATCGTGGATCTCTTCTCCAGGAATATTCTCAGCTGGAAGCTCTCCAACAGCCTTGACACGGAGTTCTGTCTGGAGGCTTTGGAGATGGCCCTCTCTGGTGGCCGTAGGCCAGAAATCTTCCACTCCGATCAAGGCTGTCAATTCACCTCTGGTGACTATGTGGCGCGACTCAAGGAAGAGGAGATCAAAATCAGCTGGTCAGGCAGAAGGCGCTGCTACGACAACATCTTGGTGGAGAGGCTGTGGCGGACGGTTAAATATGAGGAGGTGTATCTGCGTGCCTACAGCGATGGCTGGGATGCAGAGATCAGCCTGGCCCGCTTCCTGTGGAGGTACTGCCATGTAAGGCCACACAGCTCTTTGGGAGGCAAAACTCCCAATGCGGTCTACACTGAGACCGAACTTTGTAACTCCCGTCCGGGGTTAACGATGTCAGGGGCCCAGGCTGTCCAATAAAAGGCACCCACCTCAGAGCGGATGATTGCGAGCTCCTTTTTCGTGGATCAGACTCTCGAAGCCACCGAGACTCAGAAGATCCTCAAAGCATTCACCTGAATAAGCTGAGTCTGCCCAGACATAGTCATGTTCGTTTTCTGGA
>NZ_VNWP01000041.1 GCF_014224355.1 Synechococcus sp. BSA11S
TGTGAAAGCCCCACACCCAAGGGGTAACAGTTTTAGTCAGAAGTCCTGATCTCAACCCCGAGAGCAGCAGCGCGATCTTGCCTTCTGGATTGAGGGGTATTACAACCGCGAGCGCCGCCATTCAACGATCGGTTACATCAGCCCGATCGACTTTGAGCAGCGATGCATCGTTGCCCCTACACTCACTCCCGTGAACCCTTGATCGGTGTCCACGAAATCGGGGGAACCCCAGCATGGGTTTTCGCGTCAATTGGGATGACAGCGAAGTTTGCGAAATCGACACCTTGTTCGGTTACCGCTTTCTGCTGCTGCCAAAAAAAACACAATAACTATGCTCATAGTCTGATGCTGCACTTCATGGTCAATTCTGCCCAGGCGTGGTATGACCATTTTCAGGCGGTTGGGCTGGTTGAAAAATTTCCGGGGACAAAGGTTGCTGAACCGGATCTCAAGCCGTGGGGCCTGCTTATCACCCATGTCTGGGATCCTGCGGGAGTCCTGATGCATTTTGCAGAGCGTCCCGGTGAAGATCCATAACGCACCGCTCAGCGGTGCCGTGCGGCTTCGTCTCCCGCCCATTCCCCTCACGCTTGATGAGAATCGGAGTCTTGTGGGTGAGTGGAATGTCGCGTTTCTAAGCCCCTTATCAGGCCGTCAGGCTGCTTCGAGTTAGGTCGAAAACGGCCTGAGCCGATGCTGTCTCCATCGCTGGAGGCTCTGCCTTTCGGAGCGATCATTCCACTTCTCGACGTAACCTCCGGCCAAGGCCTCCATCCCCATGCCCCGGATGAATGCCTCGAGCCCCATCGCCAGGCGCTCTCCGATGGTTGCTGGCAGGCATGATGCCAATTCCCAACCCCGAAGTTACCAGTTTTTCAGGTACTCATCGCGCGTGAAGATCACAGTCCCATACTCCGCGCCGGCCCCGACACCCCCACTGATGGTGAAGCCGTGCGGTGTGATGTCGCGCTCGGGGAAATCGATCGACACGCCACCTCCGGCGAGGGCCTTGCCTGAGAAGTTGATGCTGCGGCCTTTCTCTGAAACGTAGTCTTCAATCGGCATCTCTTCCACGGTGAGACCGACGGTCACATCCACGCCACCGGCCAGCCCGGCACCGCCCCCGAGGCCATTGGTGAGGAAGAACCGGCCATCGGGTCGGGGTACGAGCGGAATCGCGTAGGAAATCGAGCCCTCGATCCCGGCACCGGCCATCACGCCGCCGGAAAGGCCGATCTCCAGTGTTCTCGGTGGAGCGCCAAGAACTCTCTCGCCATAGGATTTCAGGGCCTGGGGAGAGACACCGCAGATGGAAAGAATGCGGTTGATTCCGTTTTCCGAGCGTTCTTTCATGGCGTTTTTCAGCTGGCTCAGGTTGCCTGGAACGAGCAGGCAGGTCCGCAGGCGGAACGCCGGGTTTTCCACGCCCAGCGCCTTCACGATTTCGTACATTCTTTTAGCGGCTGCCTTGTATTCCGCTTTGCTCAGCTTGCGATAGCAGGTGCCCTGGTTCGGTAGCACGCCCGGGCTGTAGGACATGCCGTCATCGCACCAGTGCCTGGGGTTGGGGTTCCAGCAGCTCTTCTGATTCTCGCCGCCGCAATCGGGCGTGGGATCACTTCCAGGTTTGATGCAGCGCCCATCGCCGGGCTTGCCGGTGCCGAAATATTTGAGCCCTGTGTTGCACCACTTGGCGGGGTTGACGTTCCAGCAGCTCTTCTGATTGAGGCCCCCGCAGGCTGGCTTGCGCTCGGGCTTGGGTTGGGGCTTCACGCAGCGTCCGTCACCGGGCTTGCCGGTGCCGACGTATTTCAGCCCGGTGTCGCACCATCGGGCGGGATTGATGTTCCAGCAGCTCTTCTGATTGAGGCCACCGCAGGCCGGCTTCCGCTCGGGCTTGGGCTGGACCACGGGATCCGGCTTGGATCGGGGCTTCACGCAGCGCCCGTCGCCGGGCTTGCCGGTGCCGACGTATTTGAGCCCGGTGTTGCACCACTTGGCGGGGTTGATGTTCCAGCAGCTCTTCTGATTGAGGCCACCGCAGGCCGGCTTCCGCTCGGGCTTGGGCTGGACCACGGGATCCGGCTTGGATCGGGGCTTCACGCAGCGCCCGTCGCCGGGCTTGCCGGTGCCGACGTATTTGAGCCCGGTGTTGCACCACTTGGCGGGGTTGATGTTCCAGCAGCTCTTCTGATTGAGGCCACCGCAGTCTTTGCCCGCCTGGGCTGGGCCTGCCAGGGACAGGACCAGGAGGCCCGCGAAGACGGGGAAGGCGGTTTTGATCGGGGTCGTGGAGAACATTTCTTGGATGGTGGTGAACTTTTTCAGGGTCGTGGTGGCCATGGCTCCTCTTACGCCTTGCTCCGTGGGCGCTCCTGGCCGGCTCTTGCGCTCTTTGCAGGTCTTGTCACTGGGATCGATTTCGTTCGATTGGAGTCACCATGGGCTGACCGGTGCTTCGCCGGCATCAGGGTCGGCCGGTGGCTCGCCCATCCCGGGTTCCGGTTCATACTCCGGCTCCGGCTCATAGCCGTAGCCGGGATCCTCTTCATTGCCCGGTCCGTCGTACTGCCCGCTCTTTTCCATGTCGAAGGACATTGGGTCGTCGATGCGGACCGGACGCAACGTGTACTGGGCCGGCATCATTGTGCCCTGCACCGAAACCTTGAGTGAACCATCGGGCTGCAGACGCCCGGTGAAGCTCCCCATCAGCGGCAGATCGTATCCGCCGTACTCACCCGGCCCTGTCCTTTGCATGTCCTTGAGGACCACCATCGAGGGATGGATCTTCAGCACAAACAGGTGCACCCAGGGATCGATGGCATAGGCCCGTCCGCCCTCGATCCGGATTCGCTTGCCGATGGTGTTGATCATCCACTCACCGTCGATCGGCAGTCTTTCAGTCATGGGGACAGCGCTGGCCATCGGCAGGAAGGCCCGGATCTGTGCGATGTGGCTGTTATCGAGTGGTACGGCCATGGCCTGCGATGTCCCACAGAGAAAGCTCATTGCACAAACTCCCGATGTGATGAACCGGTAGCGAGAACGCGTTGAATCGATCATGTCTTCAATCCTTGGTCTTGATCTGAGTTCGTCCGTTGCCGGCTGGGTTCGAAAACACAGGCCTGCCCGAATCACTTCCACAAACTAGGCAAGGCCACAGGAGAGCAAAATGGGGTATTGACCCCATTCTTGTCTTGAAGTCGGCCAGAAAACACTGAGACGTTTCCGTTCAGGCGCTCAGTGGTGGCCTTGATGCTTCGGCAGCGATACGTAGGCCGAGGTCCCCCGGCCGGGAGTCGAGCGCAACTCGAACGCCATCCCCTGGGCACGGCACAGCGCCTGGACGATGCTCAGTCCGAGGCCATCGCCTTCGGAGTCCGCCCCCTTGACGCCCTGTTGCCTCACCCTGGCCAGGGTCGGCGCATCCATGCCGATGCCGTCGTCGTGCACCTGGAAGACGACGTTCTCGCCGCGGGGCATGAAGCCGACCAGCAGCCGTGTCGGTCTGGCATGGGCGAGCGCATTGGCGATCAGGTTGGCCATGATGCGCATCGTTGCCAGCGGCTCGACGCAGACCCTGCTGTCCGGGCAGATGAAACGCAGGCGCACGTCCTGTTCCACAGCCTGGGCGGAGAACATCTGCTCGAGGGTGCGCGCGAACATACCGGCGGCGACGACCTCAGACCCGCTGGCGGGCCCGTCCGGTGGCGGGTCTCCATCCTGTTCGTCCCGGCTGTCGCTTGTGTAGGCCCCTGCCAGGCTGGCCACGTAGTCCACCGCCCTCGACAGCCTGTCTGCGTCCTGTGCCCGGCCGCCGCGCTGCATCTGATCCACCGCCTGGCGCAGCGCCGCGACCGGCTGCTTCAGATCATGGGACACGCTGGCGAGTCTGGATCGATGCCTCGAAGCGGTGGACAGGGCCGCCTGGTAGTCCGCTTCAGCCTCGGCCAGGGCCAGTTTCAGCCGGGCCTCGTTGCGTTCCGCCACCAGCGACTGCCGCTCGGCGCGGGTCTTCTCACGGGTGACGGCGACGACCTGCCAGATCACGATGGCCAGGGAAAACACCGCGAACAGCAGCAGGGTCAGGCGATTGAGCTGGTTGATGTGGGGACGCGAGAAGCCCACTCCGGAAAAATGGGCCACCTGCAGCGCCATCGCGAAGCCGCCCACCACGACCGGGAAGGTCCGCGTCAGCCGCCGCTGCAGGCGGTCCCGGACAGACCAGGTCAGCGGCGGCAGCGCCTGGGTGAACAGCATCGCGAAGAACAGCAGGTTCAACGGGATCCACATGGTCACCAGGGAGATCCGCTGCAGCCACAGCACGCTGCTGAGCGGCAGAAGGGCGGTGAGCAGGGCCAGGCAGCGGAAGAGCGGGCGCAGGCGCGCCAGGGGGTGGGGTGCCTCGATGCGCAGGGCGACCACCAGGTAGCCGAAGGCCGTCGTTGTCGAAAGGCACAGGTAGGGAACCACCCAGAGCACGAAATCTCCGCCCCCGAGCAGGTGGGCGAGGGTGCCGTCCTGGCTCGCGACGCTGAGCAACAGGAGCAGGGAAAACAGCACATAGACCAACCACCTGAATTCCTGGTAGGCGGTGATGATCGCGGCCGCGAAGGCGATGGCGGTGAGGAAGAAGGTATAGAACACGGCGTCCCCGGTGTCGGGAACATGGCCCATGGTCAGCGCGCGGGCTTCGCCCGCCGCGAGCGCCATGCCGGCAAGCACCGGGAGGCCCGGGCGATGGCGCCAGAGGGCGATGGCGCTCGCGGGTGGATCCATGCGCATTGCCGACAACGTCCTAGCCTCCCATTCTCCTGAAGCCAGCCCCCCATGCCCATGGGGTTCTCACCCCATGGATGCGGGAGAGGGATCGATCAGGCCGTCCTGGAGGGCGCGGGCCATCAACTGCACCACCGAGTGCGCCTCAAGCTTGTTCATCACGCTGGCGCGGTGTTTCTCGACGGTCTTTGGACTGATGTACAGCTCGCCGGCGATCTCCTTGTTCGACTTGCCGGCGACGATCATGTTGAGGACCTGGCGCTCGCGGGCAGTGAGCGCCCCCGATTGCTGCCCGCGGCGGAGGAGTTCAGCGAACTCCTGAGCGACGTAGCGGCCGCCGCTCAGCAGCAGGGGCAGCTTCGTCACCATGTCGCGGGCCGGGAGCGCCTTGCTGAACAGACCATCGGCGCCGGCCTCGACGACCCCCGCCAGGACCCCGGCGGCGGAGATGCCGGTGAACACCGCGATCCGGGTGTCCGGGCTCCAGCGCCGGATATCGTGGATGATCTCCGCGCCACTGGCGAGCGGCATGGAGATATCCAGGAACAACAGATCCGGCTGGTGGGCCTTCACCGCAGCGATGGCTTCCAGACCATTCTCAGCGGTTGCGACGACCGTGTACGGACGGCTGTCGTTTGCGGCGCTGTTGTCCAGCAGATCACGAATGGCCTCACGGATGATGGCGTGATCGTCAGCGATGATGACCGAGCAGGTCTTTCCGGTCGGCTCGGGATTCATCATCGGGTCAGGTGATGTCGCGCTCGTTGCCAGGCGAAAATGGGGTGCTCACCCCATGGTCAGGGCCGTAGCGGGGGGGAAATAATCACCCGTCCACTTTACTGAAGTGCGGAGAAAACCCCTGTGCACAGGCTCGTCATCCTGTTCTTCCTTGTATTCGGCTCTGCCACAGCCACTGCCACAGCCACTGCCGCCGCCTCGGCTGAGCAGCCCGCCCTTCAAAGGGCGCGCACCTCACTCAATGCCATCGGCCCCGAACTGCTGACCTCGCGCCTGCGCAACAACGGTGTCGACAACGCGATGGTGTCATCCCCCTCGCTGTACTTCGCGCTCAGCGTGCTGGCACTGGGCGCTGACGGTGCCTCGCAGCAACTGCTCCGCACCCTCC
>NZ_VNWP01000042.1 GCF_014224355.1 Synechococcus sp. BSA11S
AGAGGTGTCAGACGAGATAGCAGCAAAGGTGTGAGGTCCCGTCAAAAGAAACAAGCATCAGGAGCTTGCCTGAGTTTTGAGCGGAGCACTTTCACGGGTGATCAGCTCAATGGATGTTCAGGTGAGTGACGGTGCGACCGGATCTGAGTGATTTGGAAAGTCGTTGCACGAGCAGCCGAAGGACGTCGCGAGGGCCGCATGGATGGGTGATCGAAACTCGATTGTCAGGGGAGACCCTGGCGGGAGATGAGCGCGAGAGGTTGTCTGTGAAGGTTGTTGCGGAAGAGATTGGTGATTGTGTGATGCACTCTCGAACCCTTCTGGCTAGAAGGAGGCCTTGACTGATTCTCGATGAAAGTTGAGCGATTGGGCAAAGGCGACATCATTTGCGATGACAGTTGACATTAATTTCAGCGTAAGCGAGGATTAAGTTAATTGAAGTTTACAGGAGTGATGACTACAACGGAGAGTTTGATCCTGGCTCAGGATGAACGCTGGCGGCGTGCTTAACACATGCAAGTCGAACGAGCCTTCGGGCTAGTGGCGGACGGGTGAGTAACGCGTGGGAATCTGCCCTCAGGAGGGGGATAACGGCCGGAAACGGCCGCTAATACCCCATATGCCGAGAGGTGAAACGAAATTCGCCTGGGGATGAGCCCGCGTCTGATTAGCTAGTTGGTGTGGTAATGGCGCACCAAGGCATCGATCAGTAGCTGGTCTGAGAGGATGATCAGCCACACTGGGACTGAGACACGGCCCAGACTCCTACGGGAGGCAGCAGTGGGGAATTTTCCGCAATGGGCGCAAGCCTGACGGAGCAACGCCGCGTGAGGGACGAAGGCCTCTGGGCTGTAAACCTCTTTTCTCAAGGAAGAAGACATGACGGTACTTGAGGAATAAGCCACGGCTAATTCCGTGCCAGCAGCCGCGGTAATACGGGAGTGGCAAGCGTTATCCGGAATTATTGGGCGTAAAGCGTCCGCAGGCGGCCTTGAAAGTCTGTTGTTAAAGCGTGGAGCTCAACTCCATTTCAGCAATGGAAACTACAAGGCTAGAGTGTGGTAGGGGCAGAGGGAATTCCCGGTGTAGCGGTGAAATGCGTAGATATCGGGAAGAACACCAGTGGCGAAGGCGCTCTGCTGGGCCATAACTGACGCTCATGGACGAAAGCCAGGGGAGCGAAAGGGATTAGATACCCCTGTAGTCCTGGCCGTAAACGATGAACACTAGGTGTCGGGAGAATTAACCCTTTCGGTGTCGTAGCCAACGCGTTAAGTGTTCCGCCTGGGGAGTACGCACGCAAGTGTGAAACTCAAAGGAATTGACGGGGGCCCGCACAAGCGGTGGAGTATGTGGTTTAATTCGATGCAACGCGAAGAACCTTACCAGGGTTTGACATCCTGCGAATCCCTTGGAAACTTGGGAGTGCCTTCGGGAGCGCAGTGACAGGTGGTGCATGGCTGTCGTCAGCTCGTGTCGTGAGATGTTGGGTTAAGTCCCGCAACGAGCGCAACCCACGTCTTTAGTTGCCAGCATTCAGTTGGGCACTCTAGAGAGACCGCCGGTGATAAACCGGAGGAAGGTGTGGATGACGTCAAGTCATCATGCCCCTTACATCCTGGGCTACACACGTACTACAATGCTACGGACAAAGGGCAGCAAACTCGCGAGAGCTAGCAAATCCCATAAACCGTGGCTCAGTTCAGATCGTAGGCTGCAACTCGCCTACGTGAAGGAGGAATCGCTAGTAATCGCAGGTCAGCATACTGCGGTGAATACGTTCCCGGGCCTTGTACACACCGCCCGTCACACCATGGAAGTTGGCCATGCCCGAAGTCGTTACTCCAACCCGCAAGGGAGGAGGACGCCGAAGGTGGGGCTGATGACTGGGGTGAAGTCGTAACAAGGTAGCCGTACCGGAAGGTGCGGCTGGATCACCTCCTAACAGGGAGACAACAACTGATTGTGATGTCTGGCTATTTTATCGCTAGACCATGATCCTGTCATCTCGATGGTTAATCGGTACCTCAACCGACAAAAACGAAGCCAGATGGTATTCCAGCAATGGGAGAGCAGATGTGCTGTCGTGGATGTCTTTTCAGTTCCTAAACTTTGTCTAGGTCACCCCGCAAGGGTATCCCTGGGCCATTAGCTCAGGTGGTTAGAGCGCACCCCTGATAAGGGTGAGGTCCCTGGTTCAAGTCCAGGATGGCCCATTCGTGTTTGGGGGTTTAGCTCAGTTGGTAGAGCGCCTGCTTTGCAAGCAGGATGTCAGCGGTTCGAGTCCGCTAACCTCCACTGACCAACCCACCAGGTTCGCGAAAGCAACGGGAGAGAGCTTGCGGCGGTGAAATTAGACGATTGTACTGAAAGAAGGATTCTAGCTTCCTTTCATTTTACGGTGGCAACAATTTGACTGAAATCAAGTGTTGTCATGACCGTCATTGAAAAGACGCTGGACTCCAGTAGCATCAGCTGAGAGGTTGATGCAGCTGTGTTCAGTAGAACCTTGACAACTGCATAGGTAAGTCTGTAAATAAAGCATCTCATGGATGCTTCAGCAGCAGCAACTGATTTTGGTGGTTATGCCACTGAGATCTGGTGTTGTTTTTGGAGCAATTCTAGAGTAGGAGCCGAGACTCCATATTGCTCCTGGTTCTTGCCAAAAGAACTGGGTTTGATCTTGTTTTCAGCATCAATGCGAGACTGAATGGAGAAATCCAGTTGGTTGAGCTGTTGACGATGAAAGCCAGAGAATCTGCGTACAACCGCAGCAAGGTGATATGGAGATAAATTGGTCAAGCTACAAAGGGCTCACGGTGGATACCTTGGCACACAGAGGCGATGAAGGACGTAGTTACCTGCGATAAGTCTCGGGGAGCTGGAAACACGCTTTGATCCGGGAATTTCCGAATGGGGCAACCCCTAGAACGGCCACCTGAATCCATAGGGTGGCGCGAGCCAACCCAGCGAACTGAAACATCTTAGTAGCTGGAGGAAAGGAAAGTAAAAACGACTCCCTCAGTAGCGGCGAGCGAACGGGGAAGAGCCTAAACCGATGGTTTCGACCATCGGGGTTGTGGGACAGCAACGTGGATCAGTGCCGTTAGTGGAAGCGTTTGAATGGCGCGCCATAGAGGGTGAAAGCCCCGTACACGAAAGCGAATCTGACCTAGCTGTATCCCGAGTAGTACGGAGCACGTGAAATTCCGTATGAATCTGCGAGGACCACCTCGTAAGGCTAAGTACTCCTGTGTGACCGATAGCGCAACAGTACCGCGAGGGAAAGGTGAAAAGAACCCCGGGAGGGGAGTGAAATAGAACATGAAACCGTGAGCTTACAAGCAATGGGAGCCCGACTGATCGGGTGACCGTGTGCCTGTTGAAGAATGAGCCGGCGACTTATAGGCACTGGCAGGTTAAACCGGGAATGGTGGAGCCATAGCGAAAGCGAGTCTGAATAGGGCGATCGTCAGTGTTTATAGACCCGAACCCGGGTGATCTAACCATGGCCAGGATGAAGCTTGGGTGATACCAAGTGGAGGTCCGAACCGACTGATGTTGAAAAATCAGCGGATGAGCTGTGGTTAGGGGTGAAATGCCAATCGAACCCGGAGCTAGCTGGTTCTCCCCGAAATACGTTGAGGCGTAGCGTCTAGTGCTATAGCAGGGGGGTAAAGCCACCGTTTCGGTGCGGGCTGCGAGAGCGGTACCAAATCGATACGAACTCTGAATACCCTGTGTGAAACTAGGCAGTCAGACTGTGGGGGATAAGCTCCATGGTCGAAAGGGAAACAGCCCAGACCGCCAGCTAAGGTCCCCAAATCAATGCTGAGTGATAAAGGAGGTGGGATTGCCCAGACAACCAGGAGGTTTGCCTAGAAGCAGCCATCCTCAAAGGAGTGCGTAATAGCTCACTGGTCGAGCGATCCTGCGCCGAAAATGAACGGGGCTAAGCATTGTACCGAAGCTGCGGATTTAATTGTTCTTAGGAACATTCAAATGGTAGGGGAGCGTTCCATGTGGGGTGAAGCGTTAGCGTAAGCGGGCGTGGACTGCATGGAAGTGAGAATGTCGGCTTGAGTAGCGAAAACATGGGTGAGAATCCCATGCCCCGAAACCCTAAGGGTTCCTCCGGCAGGCTCGTCCGCGGAGGGTTAGTCAGGACCTAAGGCGAGGCCGAAAGGCGTAGTCGATGGACAACAGGTCAACATTCCTGTACCTGTCATGTTTTGGGAAGGGGGACGGAGAAGGCTAGCCCAGCCAGATGTTGGTTACTGGTTCAAGCGTTCGAGGCGTTGAGGGGTGGTGAAAACACCCTGAGCGGAGGCGTGAGTACGAGCTGCTACGGCAGCGAAGTGGGTGATGTCAAGCTTCCAAGAAAAGCCCTATACCCGTTAAGGCATGACGGCCTGTACCCGAAACCGACACAGGTGGGGTGGTAGAGAATACCGAGGGGCGCGAGATAACTCTCTCTAAGGAACTCGGCAAAATGGCCCCGTAACTTCGGGAGAAGGGGTGCCACCGCAAGGTGGTCGCAGTGAAGAGGCCCAGGCGACTGTTTACCAAAAACACAGGTCTCCGCTAAGTCGCAAGACGATGTATGGGGGCTGACGCCTGCCCAGTGCCGGAAGGTTAAGGAAGCTGGTCAGCGCAAGCGAAGCTAGCGACTGAAGCCCCGGTGAACGGCGGCCGTAACTATAACGGTCCTAAGGTAGCGAAATTCCTTGTCGGGTAAGTTCCGACCCGCACGAAAGGCGTAACGATCTGGGCGCTGTCTCGGAGAGAGGCTCGGCGAAATAGAATTGTCTGTGAAGATGCGGACTACGTGCACCCGGACAGAAAGACCCTATGAAGCTTTACTGTAGCTTGGTATTGTGCCCGGGCTCTGAATGCGCAGGATAGGTGGGAGGCTTTGATCCATTGCTTGTGGGTAGTGGTGAGCCAACGGTGAGATACCACTCTTTCAGAGCTAGGGTTCTAACCCTCACCCGTTATCCGGGGAGGGGACAGTATCAGGTGGGCAGTTTGACTGGGGCGGTCGCCTCCTAAAAGGTAACGGAGGCGCGCAAAGGTTTGCTCAGGCTGGTTGGAAATCAGCCGACGAGTGTAAAAGCAGAAGCAAGCTTGACTGTGAGACCAACAAGTCGAACAGGGACGAAAGTCGGCTTTAGTGATCCGACGGTTCTGAGTGGAAGGGCCGTCGCTCAACGGATAAAAGTTACTCTAGGGATAACAGGCTGATCTCCCCCAAGAGTTCACATCGACGGGGAGGTTTGGCACCTCGATGTCGGCTCATCGCAACCTGGGGCTGAAGTCGGTCCCAAGGGTTGGGCTGTTCGCCCATTAAAGCGGTACGCGAGCTGGGTTCAGAACGTCGTGAGACAGTTCGGTCCATATCCGGTGCATGCGTAAGAACATTGACAGGAGTTCTCCCTAGTACGAGAGGACCGGGAGGAACGCACCTCTGGTGTACCAGTTATCGTGCCAACGGTAAACGCTGGGTAGCCATGTGCGGAGAGGATAACCGCTGAAAGCATCTAAGTGGGAAGCCCACCTGAAGATGAGTGTTCTCATGGCTTAAGCCAGTAAGGTCACGGGAAGAACACCCGTTGATAGGCTCTACGTGGAAGCGCAGCAATGCGTGAAGCGGAGGAGTACTAATAGACCGAGGGCTTGACCAACACTTGGCCTTGCTCAAGACAAGAGTGAGATGAAGAGTTTACAGACAGTTGAGGCGAGAGCTTGAACCATTACCTATGTAGTTCTCAGGATTCACCTGAGAGCGATCAGAATCTTTCCTGGTGTTCATGGCACTGTGGACCCACTCCGACCCATCTCGAACTCGGATGTGAAACGCAGTAGCGGC
>NZ_VNWP01000005.1 GCF_014224355.1 Synechococcus sp. BSA11S
AGGCCTCATAGCTCCCTTGGAGGCAAGACTCCCAATGAGGTCTATACTGAGACCAAACCCTGTTCCTCCCGTCCGGAGTTAACGATGTCAGGGGCCAGAACTGTCCAGTAAAAGGCACCCACCTCACACCGGCCAACCTTTGTTTAGCTGGATGATGCCCTTGGCCCTCTCGGAGTGGCCAGTCTTTCTCGCCACCACCCTGGGCTCCCTGGATCGGCAACAGTCTCCTGCCGATCCGGCTGCTGGAACCAACCCCAATCGGCCAGGATCGGTGCACCGCTTCAGATCGTGGCCACCTTGGGCCTCGGAACCTGGATCCTCAGGACTGACAGCGACAATCTCTACCCCGGAAATCACACGGCGGCCGTAGTCGAAGGGTTGGAGGTCCATCCGGAGGCCGCGGTGGTCGGCTGACAGTCGATCGAGTTGGATGAAGCCAGTGGCCGGTTCAGTTCCCACCGCACGCCCGCCGATCCAGCCGAATTCAGGCTCTGGTTGCCCTGCCCCCCCTGAGCCCACCAGACGGTGGGGCTGTGCCAGCAGGCCCTGCTCGTGGCCGGCGGCTCTCGCCTGCCTTCGCCTTCGAATACTGGGACCTTTGCTGAGGTGAGGATTGCAGCGCATGGTTCTGGCCTGCTCAATCTGCTCCTGGCCACCGTGGTCGCACGGGTGAAAGGGCAGTAACGCCTGAAGCGCGGTTGAAGTTATGTGTACGGCAGGAGCGTTGCTTCTATCGCCGCCAGATGAAGGGAAGCAGGATGAGCTGTTCGCCCTCCTATCCAGCCTGCTCACCACCGCTCGACACGACCTGGGTCGCCGAGCTTCTGGCGCAGAATCCGGGGGTACCAGGCCTGGGGAATCCAGAGGAGTGGAGCCAGTAACACCATCACCAGCCCATAGTGCCAGGACAACAGAGCCAGGTGCAGATGGATCGTCAGAGGCCGCACTCCTTGGGAGCGCGATCCGTAGAAGGGCCGCACCCGCAGACACTTCACCACCATGCGAGCCCAATCCCTGTGGAACAACATCCGCTGCAGGGCGCGGCGATTCTCCGCGTCGATGATGCCACAGAACGTGGAGAGTGAGATCGCCATTTCATACCAGGTGGCCGCCTTTGGCCAGCCGGCTTCGGATACACCGTGGGACACCGGCCGCAGCGGCGAGAACATCAGCCGATAACCATCCTGGGCACAGGCCTTCAGAGGCGGCAGCAGGTGGGAAAATTTGGTGGAATAGCCAAGATAGGCCGTGGCCAGATGGCGGCGGCAAGGGGCTGTGCGAAACAGCCAGTTAGACACCAGCAACAGATTATTGAACGCCTGTGGATAATCAGCGGCCAACATGGTGTCAAGGTATCCGCTCAAGGCCGTCACCGTGCAGGCAGACTGACGACCGAACAATCCAGAGTCGTACTTCACTGCGGTGATGTCCTCCGGCAGGTCGTCGATCGTCTGGATGAGAATGTCCCGCGCCGCTGGTGTGAAGAAGTCGTCGTCGCCCACGATCATCAACCAGGGGGTGGTCACCACCTCAAAAGCCCGCAGGAAGTTCACCCCCGCCGAGAGGTTGGCGACGTTGCGCCGATAGCTGAGCGAGTGCCCCTGGAACTGCAGGGAATGGCCAAGACTCGAGACCGGATCATTGTCTGACACAATCACATCAGCAATTGCTGCCAGTCCCGCCTGCTCGAGGGAATGCAGCAGCTCCAGCAACGACGCTTCCCGCTGATACGTGGGAATCCAGATGGTGAGGAGGTTGGACAAGGGGTCAGAACCAGGAGATCGGCGGCAGGCGGCGCAGCCTCGAACCGAAGCTGAACAGGCGGGTGCTGAAGAAGACGATGAACGGCTGCAGCAACCGGAATAGGCCGATGGCGCCCAGCACATCCGCCACCCGATCGATCAGATTCAGCAGCAGGCAGAGAGCGCTATGGGTCCAGTAGGGCAGCTTGAGTGTGCGTACATACAGGCGGGCGAAGCCGGAGGAAAGTGCTGTGCCGTTGAACACCGTCTGAATCGTACGGGTAT
The DNA here is from genome assembly GCF_014224355.1 of Synechococcus sp. BSA11S. Classification (GTDB taxonomy): domain Bacteria; phylum Cyanobacteriota; class Cyanobacteriia; order PCC-6307; family Cyanobiaceae; genus Regnicoccus_A. Next base: position 2,028 of record NZ_VNWP01000005.1, read on the forward strand.
CTTTGATCGACTGGCAGTAATGATCGATGGATTGAAGTGTGTCCGGGCCGATACGCAGCGATTCCATCAGCACCGGATCAGTGAATAGCTGCTGAATCAAAGCAACTGCCTTTCGATTCACAGAACGGAAGCGCAGCAGAGAAAGCTTTTGGGGAGGGCCATCGGCACCCAGCCTATCAATGAAGCACTCGGCATCATCGGTGACATAGGTGGAGAGATCCACGAGAAACTCGTTGAAGCAGGACGGGGGAAACGGATTGCTCGTCAGGTACACAGGAAGGCCCAGATTCGCGGCCTCCAGGAAGATGTTGGTGAGCGGATCAAAGCTGATCAACCCCCGCGAATCAGCCATCAAGTTAATCAGTCCCTTCCGAGTAGAGGGATAGTCCCGCGTGATCAACCGTATGTTCAATCCCAGCAGGGCACGATGCAGGGGCCTAGGCAGGGCTTTAAGCCTGCCCTTACCGGTATAGAAGCAAACAGATCTGAGCTGCTGGCGATGGGGGCGATAGGAGCCATTCGCCTTGGTGAGTTCGGCATCGGCAGGGGGATGAATGAACAGGTAGTTCGGGTGACAAGGAAACGCAAAAGTAGAAAAGGGCAGCATCAGATCCCCTGGACGCATCGCTGGCTTGTAGGTGGTCAGCAGACCACTGGGAGCCAGTACCCACCACAGCACCTGCTGGAAATATGGTCGAGCCTTCTTGAGCAAACCCCTCGGGGCAGATTCCGGCACCACCAGGAGGCTCCCCTCCGGCGCCTCCCGGAAATGGGCAATGAAACGAAACTGCCGAAAGCGTTGGTGGAGCTTTGGCCAGTAACGTCGGTAAAAGCGATAAGGCTGATAAGGCAATAGGCAGACATCGTGCCCGGCGTCCTTCAACTCCATGGCCAATGTGAGAATGCAGGAGTGACCGTTACTGCGGGGATTCAGTTCCGTCGGTGAGAGGAAAACGATACTGCGGGGCAAACTCACGGTCAACACTGCTACAGGGTGGATGAAGCACAGCCAGGATGCCCGCCGTTGTATCGCTTCAGAGATCGATACGAAGCGGGGAACAGCTTAGGGGAGTGGGTCGCCCGTTCTCTGGCCAAGGCGGCGCGGCCAGCCCTAAACCCACACCGGTATCAATGATCTGTTCTTCGAGGCTGTGGGGATTCTGATCAAATCTGGTCAGAGCTGCAAGGAACGGCTCGGTGTCGGCCCCATAGCTCTGGGCAGGCGCGGTAGTGTCGAGCCGGGAAATCACAGGGGGCAGACGATAGATCCTGCACACCGATTCCGCCAGCTGTTCCAGACTTACATGATGCGTAACAGCATCAAGTTGCCCCAACGCAGGGGGCTCGGCAGAGAGCAACCAGGCCCAAGCCAAAGCGGTGATATCACCGGCATTTCCATAACTACGCCACACCGGAGCAGGTGAGTTGATGCGAATCGGTAAGCGCTGCTGCGCCTTGAGAAGAAAGTCGCCAAGGGCGAAACGCGCCGGATCTCGGATGAAACGACCGGAAAGGGCGTAAATCCGCAGAACGAGAGCCGAACGGTTCCGAGCCAGAAGCCTTTCCTCCTCTAGCTTGAGCACACCATAGGGGTCGTCGAGCAAGCTCCTCTCTGGATCAGAACATGAGGCATGGACTGCGGCTGCTCCAGAGGAGACGACGACAACCCTGGCAGCAGGGGCCAGTTCGAGAGCCCGGAGAACCTGTGCAGTGATGCCGCGATTGATGGCAACGTATCGTTCCTTTTCCATCGAGCCGAGACGATCCCGGGTGAGGAAGGCCGCATGAAAAAAGGCACTGATCCGGCCACTCATCGCCAGATCAGGCAGGTCCGAGAGGGGATAAACGGGAATTTTCAACTGCAGCTGATCTGGATACGCTGTGGTGGGAAGTGTGCTGGATCGACTGGCAAAAGCACGCACTCGCTGCATGAATTCGTCCGGAGTCATCCGCCGCTGAAGAGCATGGAGCGCTGAGCGCCCAACCCAGCCAGTGGCCCCCGAGACCACAATCAAACCAGAATCAGACAGCAAAGGACTTATTCTCCCTCCAGGATCTTCCAGCGACTTTCAAGCATATCAATGCGGGCATCATCTTCTTTATACATCAGTCCGTAATATTCACGCTTATTCAGAAGCCAGAGCAACTCGAAGTGAACTGCATTGCGAAGGCCCTGAGAAAGGTTTAGAATGGAGAGAGCAGACGAATCAAAAACAACCTTCCTTGTCTCGAACCTCTTCAGGTGGGCAGCCTCAAAACGCCTAAGGTTGTCAAAAGCATCGATGGAGACCGCACCGCCAACAACAAAATCCAGATTTCGCTTTGCGCAGAGGTGGCCGATTTTCTCTCCAACCGCCGTAACCTCTTCAGACTCGACACCAGCACGACCGACTCCTATCGATCCGCTGTAATCAACACGCCCAAACACTATGCCATCGCAACCAGGCTTACCGGAGGCAATGTCCACTAAAGTGTCAATATTCTGAAAAGCCGTAACAGTTTCCACGTTGAAGAGGAAGGTCACATCCTCTTGCTCCTCAAGGGTGAACACCTTATTGACGGCAGCGATATATTTGCTTAGTGCGTAAGGAGTTTCCACCATCGGAGCAATGATGTAACGAACCCCGAACTGACGGGCCTCCAGCATATCTCTGATGGCTTCGCAGCCGCCAATTTTCAAGGCAAGCCCAACACCGGCCTTGTGGACAATTTCAAGCAGTCGCAGCAATTCATCGGCACGGGTTCCTTCCGCCTCGAATTCAGCTTTGGCGGCCAACACCCCAAACTCCTCACGTCCGCACTTGAGGAGATCAAGCATTTTCCGCTCGTACGTGTTCATTGAACTGCGCTACGGCTAAGGTAGAATGCTAACATAAGCGGAGCCTTTTCAGGACCCAGCGCTGATGTAAGGAAGAACAACTGAATTCAACTCCTGATCAAGTTCCGGTGTCATGCGGTGGAGAGGGTTAGACTCCATTCCTCCAGTGACGCTGACGCGGCTGGCAATCTTGGGGAAATAGGTTTGCTCTGGGTGAAGCGGAACCAAAAAGATGTCAGGACCCTCACGAGTCCAACGCCTCAGGAACTTGGGATCGCCCTGCCATTCGCTCGAAAGCTGATAACAATTAAGCCCATAGGCCTTAGCAAGCATACGCCAATCAGGAAAACCCAGCCCACTACTGATGTCGCAACCAAGGTAGGCCCCATCAAAGTAGTTTTTTTGAGTCATGCGGATCGAAGCATAGCCATTGTTGCAGAAAAGAAATATTTTCAGATTCAGTTTATTGACTGACGCCGTAGCCAACTCCTGCAGATTCTGCGTGAAGCCTCCATCCCCCTCAACCAGTACTGTGCGGTGAAGAGGGTCCGCCAAGCTGGCACCAATCGCTCCCGCAAGTCCGTATCCCATGCTGGCCAGGCCCTTGTTGGTCAGCATCGTCTGATCATGACGAATTTCGAAAGCCTGCATCATTACGGTGAAAGCCCCACCACTGCTGCAAGGAACAATGTGATCCTCAGGACCTGTGATCTGAGAAAGAGTCAGTGCAAAGTCATAGGGATTAAGAAACCCCTCAGGCGTAAGATTACAGTCTTCAGAAAGGGGAAGCCTGTCTCTGACAGAAATGCAGAATCCAAGCCACTCCCTGTGATCACCTAGCTGACACCCCATCAGTGCTTCCAGAAAGAGATCTGCATCTGCAGCAATCGGCAGGTCAACAGTGGGATTGGCCTTCTCCAATTCAAACGGATCAAGCTCAACCTGGATGATCTCTCCCAACGGAAGGAAGGATTGCCAGTTGAACCCTGTCTGCTGCAGACCCAGACGCGTTCCAACGGAAATCAGGAGATCCGATTGCTGAATCAATATATTGCTGTATCGCATTCCCCAAGTGTTGGGGCGCCCAAAGTAGTTGGGCTGGTCTGATCCGAAGCGATCCGCTCCATTCCATGTGGTCATGATGGGCAGGCTGACCGATGCCAGAGCACTCCTGAGGCGCATGGCACACGGCCGACTGACACCCCCTCCAATCAGAAGCACAGGACGTCTGGCTGTACAAATTCGGGAAGCAATGTCCTCGATCTGGAGCGATGCAGTCACATCTGCAGACACCTTTGGTGGATCCTTGGAGGATGCAGGCAAGGCTGAAGACTCCAGAGGGGCAGGCCGAAACTCCGTTGAGGAAAACTGGGCGGCCTGCACATCCAGAGGGATCTCCAGAAAGACGGGGCCCCTTCTGCCGCTCATGCCTTGGCGAACAAGGGTCTCAAACGGCTCGCGCTGCAACGGTTCACGGAGGCACTCGCTGACCTTGCACACCGGAGCCGCGAGGGAGACACCGTCCACTTCCTGAATTCCCAGCTGACGGAGGCCCGCTGGAGCCAGATCCTGCACTTTCACTTGGCCTCCGATCAGAAGCAGTTCCCGACTTTCCAAGTAGGCGCCTGCCAATCCTGTAATCGTGTTCGTCAGCCCCGGGCCCGCAGTGACCAAAGCCAGGGACCGGCCCACACCCGGGGCTGCCGTACCTGTATCGAGAGTAGCGTTGTGATACTCAGCAGCAATCACCGCCGCAACCTCGTGAACGGTTGGCACACAGACCATTCTTTGGCGTGCTGAATTCAGCAGATGCATGATGTTTCCCCCTGCCACGAAATAACAATGGGAATAGCCGATATCAACCAGCCAATCAAACAGGCAATCGGAGTACTTCATAGGTGCGAAGCCAAAGTGGCCACATCCTGCAAAGCTCGGATCATGGCCTTTACAACAGCATCGAGGCTTTGCGGATCGTCGGGTAACCTGCGCTCCACAACCCCCAGGTCATCAGTGTTGGAAGTGATCTGAGGGACGATGACGTGGAGGATTCCGGGACTATGTTTTTTGTCACCTCTGAAGGCCTGCCTGAAGACCGTTTCATCAAAACAGTCGATCTGGGCAAAACTCACAACACCATCGAGCAATGTGAGCGAATGGCGTCGTAATGGCTCCTGCTCAACAGAGCGGCCGCAGAACTCGATTGCCGCCAGCATCCCGATGGCCACGGCAAGTCCGTGGGGAACCGCAAATCCCGTCGCCGATTCCAGAGCATGACCCCAGGTATGGCCGAAGTTGAGGAGTCGGCGCTCGGCTCTGTCGAACTCATCGCGTTCGATGAACCACTGTTTAATGGTGAGCGTGGCATGCACAAGCGCTGCCAGGTCGCTGTCCTCCCAGGTGCCCGACAGGAGGGGTTCGGCAAGGCGCCTGTGAGCCTCAAAGGCGGCAGAGCCTCGGCACCAGGCGATCTTGGCCGCTTCAGCAGCACCACCGCGAATTTCCACAAGCGGTAGGGAGCGCGCAAATCCGGGCAGAATCTCGATATTCCTCGGGGGATGGAAGTTACCGATAAGGTTTTTATACGGACCTGCGTTGATCGAACTCTTCCCGCCCAGACAGGAATCCGTCATCCCCAGAAACGTGGTGGGCACATAGGACCAGACAATCCCACGCATATAGAGCGAAGCCACAAATGTGGCGATGTCCTGAATGACGCCACCGCCGATGGCTATCAGGGTGGAGGATCGGGACAGCCCAGCCTCCTTGAGAGCCAGAAAGATAGTGAGAACAGCGTGGTAGGACTTCGCCTGTTCCGTTGCCTCCACATAGACAACAGGCACTCCCGGAGGCACCTGGAGGCGATTCTGAAAAAATGCATCCACCACTAGGAAATCCCCTGATGGCTCCCAGGCGGCAAGATCCGTGGATGCATGGACAACAACAGCATAATCCGCCATTGAACTGCGGATTTTGATGGTCGGCAAACCTGGCGGGGAGTGGGTCAGAGCCATGGACGGGAAGGGAACGGAGAACGTTCAGGTGCGGCGGAGGCCGAGGAAGCCCCCATCCACGATCAGGGACTGACCGGTGATGACACGGTTGCTCGGTCCGATCAGGAATGCCACTGCAGCAGCAATGTCCACGGGCTCCGCCAAGCGCAGAAGTGCGGTCTGTTGAATGAAGCCGTCAATCTGATCAGCGGACAGATGCTGACGAGTCATGGGTGTATCGACGACGCCGGGCAGGACCGCATTGATGAGGATCCCCCGTTCACCGAGATCCAGCGCACAGGATTTGACGAGACCCTGGAGCGCGGCTTTTGACACGGTGTAGGAGAACTTGCTGAGTCGACTTTCCATTTGCCAGATCGAACTAATCACACACAACTTCGCACCAACATGGAGTTTGCCGGCACCCAACAGGGCAGCCATGCTGGAAGCAATGAAAGCGACATTGGCCTGCCAGAGATCAGCGAACGCCCCAGCGTCGAATTCTGTGATTTTATCGCTGGTATTGAGTCCATGGGCCCACACCACACCATGGAGTTCTGGAAGGCCCTGGAAGATGCTGGAATCCGGATCGGAGGCATAGTCCACCACGGTGTGTTGGCCGGATTCGGCATCAGCACCGCGCGGCCGACCGGCAGTGAAGACCTGCCAGGAGAGTGCCTGCAAAGCCAGTCGAATCGACTCTCCCAGGGCACCGCCGGCACCGAAGACCAGCACATTCTGATTCATCGAACTTCGGGAACGAATCCGCTCACGAAGGCTTTGATGTAAGCGATCTCCCTGTCGATCATTGCATCGCTGAGTCCCGGGTAGGTACCCAGGAAAAGGGCCTGATTCATCAACTGATCGGCGCCTGGCAGTTCGCTCACCGCCAGGCGCAGGGCCTCGGGGCGGTCGTGGCGCAGCTGCACGAACACCGGCTGCCGCAGCAGGTTGCCACCGAACAGCATGCGTGTGCCCACGCCGGCATCGGCCAGGTGGCGGCCCAGGTCGGAGCTGCTGAACGGAGCTTCGGGGCGCACTAGCAGCAGGAATCCGAACCAGCTGCAGTCGGTGGAGGCGCCGCTGGAATCCCACTGGAAGCTGCCGCTGGCCGCATCGAACCCGGTGGCGTGGGTGGGCAGGCAGAAGCGGAACAGATGGCTCAGCGGATCAAGGCCCCGGCGCAACCGCAGCCAGTTGCGCTTGCGCGCCTCGATGAACTCCGGCAGCCGCCGGATCTGTACCCGACCGATCGCCGCCTGGGGGTCGAGAGGTTTGAGATTGTAGCCCAGATGGGAATAGATGTACTTGTGGTCATAACCCTGAGGCAATTCCCCCAGCTGCCAGTCGTAGCGCTTGCCGCAGGTGTTGTCCTTGCCGCTGGGGCACCAGCAGTCGCGCCCCCAGTCGCGAAAGCTTTCAACAATCCGTCGCAGCAGGCCGCTGCGCGTGATGTTCACCGCACCGCCTTCGCCCATCGTGAGGTGGTGGGGCGGATAGAAGCTCTGGGTGCTCAGGTCGCCCCAGGTGCCGGTCCAGCGGATCACCCGGTTGGGACCGGCGTCGAGGCCAGGGCTGTTCTCGCTGAACCCCAGCGCTTCGGCCTGGGCCCGGGGCATGGCGTAGCTGCAGCCGAGGGCGTCGCAGTTGTCTTCCACCAGCCAGAGCTGGTGCTCCTGGCAGAACGCCAGCACCGCACCCAGATCAAAGGGATTACCGAGGGCGTGGGCCGCCATCACCGCCTTGGTCCTGCCTGGGGTGTAGGCCTGGCCCAGCTGGCTGACCAGCAGGTTGCCGGTGCAGGGGTCGTTGTCGATGAAGACCGGGATGCAGCCGTTCTGCAGGATCGGCGTGACGGTGGTAGGAAAGCCGGCCGCGCAGGTGATCACCTCATCACCGGGCTGCAGGCGCCGTTCGGCGGGCAGCAGTGGGGAGGTCAGGGCCGAAAGCGCCAGCAGGTTGGCGGAGGAGCCGGAGTTCACGGCCAGGCAAGCCTTCACCCCCAGAAAGGCCGCCAGTTCCTTCTGGAAGGCCTCACCCTCGGCGCCGAGGGTGAGCCAGAAATCCAGCGTGCTGCCCACCGCTGCTTCGACTTCGTCCTCGGTAAACACCCGGCCCGCGTAGGGAATGGCGCCCCGTTCGGGATCAAAGGCGGTCCGCTCGGAATCCCAGCCCGGTCGGAAGGCCCGGTGGGCGTGTCGGGCATACTGACGGGTGAGCCGCAGAATGTCCTGCTTGAGGTCGTCCAGTTGGGCGAAGCTCGGCGGCATTTCGTTGCCGGTGGGCGTGTCGCTGCTGGAAGGCAAAGTGCTGCGGCGGCAGGCAAGGGCAACCTATCAGGAGCCCAGATAGGATTCGATCTGCTCCAGGCACAGGGCCCGGCACGATTCGCCCTGTTTGAAGCGCAGGTACCAGCCCGCGGTTTGGGCCACCGTGTCTGCGAAGTTCCAGCGCGGCATCCAGCCCAGGCGATGGAAGGCACGGTCGGTGCTCAGATCCAGGCGTGAGGCCTCGTGGCGGGCCTGGGGATCGGAATGGTCCTCCCAGCGACCGGGCCAGTGCTGCAGGAGACCCTCCACCAGATTGCAAACGGGCTGGTTGGACTGGCGATCGGGTCCGAAGTTAAAGGCGGTGTCGAGGCGAGAGCCCTGCTCCGGCCTGGAAGCGATTCCGACGCCTTCTGCCTGGCCCTGCAGCCGCTCCGCCAACAACAGGTAGCCGCCAAGGGGCTCAAGCACGTGCTGCCAGGGCCGGGTGGCGGTGGGGGAGCGCACTGCAATCGGGCGCTCGGCGATCAAGGCGCGGATGGCGTCGGGGACAATACGGTCCTCAGCCCAGTCGCCTCCGCCAATCACGTTGCCGGCCCGGGCCGAGGCGATCCGCAGACCGGGACACTGGTGGGGCGCCTTGCCGCAGAAGCTGGAGCGCCAGCTGGCGATGGCCAGTTCGGCCGCTCCCTTGCTGCTGCTGTAGGGGTCGTGGCCGCCGAGCGGATCCTCCTCGCGGTATCCGAAGTCCCACTCCCGGTTGTCGTATACCTTGTCCGTGGTGATCATCACCGCCACACAAGGCTGGTCGAGCTGGCGCAGGGCCTCAAGCACGTGACAGGTGCCGATAACGTTGGTGGACCAGGTGAGCAGCGGTTCCTGGTAACTGCGCTGGACCAGCGGCTGGGCGGCCAGATGGAACACCACCTCGGGGCGGAAGGCCCTCAGCCGGGCACACAGCAGCGCCAGGTCGGCCAGGTCGCCGCGTTGATCGTGCTCCAGCGCGTCCTCCAAACCCAGTTCGGTGAAAAGGGGCTGCATGGGGCCTCCCACCGGGGGCTCCGGATCCAGCGCATAGCCCTCCACCACTGCCCCCCAGTGGAGCAGCCAGAGCACCAACCAGCTGCCCTTGAAACCAGTGTGTCCGCTCAACCAGACCCGCCGGCCGCGCCAGAAGTCGGGGGTCCAGGAGGGGCTGATCACCATGTTTTCCACGGGGCCGTGCCCTCCTGCCAGAGACGTTCGAGCAGTTCCTTGTCCCGCAGGGTGTCCATGGCCTGCCAGAAACCGTGATGTTGAAAGGCGTTGAGTTGGTGGCGAGCTGCGATCTGGGGCAGGCAGTCGCGCTCCCAGACATCGTCGTCGCCACTGATGGCGCTGAGCACCTCCGGCTCGAGCACAAAGAAACCACCGTTGATCCAGCCCCCATCCCCTTGTGGCTTCTCCTCAAAAGACAGCACACGGCCGCGCTCAAAGGCAATTGAGCCGAAGCGTCCAGGAGGCTGCACAGCGGTGAGGGTGGCCCAACGGCCCTCCTGGCGGTGGAAATCGATCAAGGCCGTGATGTCGACGTCGGCAAGGCCATCGCCATATGTGAAGCAAAAACTACCGTCGTTGAGATAATTGGCCACCCGCTTGAGTCGTCCACCAGTCAGAGTGGAATCACCCGTATCCACCAAGGTTACACGCCAAGGCTCAGCGTTTTGCTGGTGCACCTCCATGCTGTTTGTAGCCATGTCAAAAGTGACATCACTACTATGAAGAAAATAATTAGCAAAATACTCCTTTATCACATAACCCTTGTAACCGCAGCAGACAATAAAATCATTGATTCCATGCTGCGAATAGACTTTGAAAATATGCCAGAGGATAGGTCTGCCGCCAATCTCCACCATGGGCTTCGGCTTCAGGTGAGTTTCTTCGCTGATGCGGGTTCCAAGCCCGCCAGCCAGTATCACCGCTTTCATACCTCAGATCCAAAGGGGAAGACGATAGCGGAGTCGCCTCAACGCCCACACCGCCAGCATAACTCCCAGCCCATTGATGACGAGCGACATTACTTCGCTCCCCAGCTGCAGCCGCCCATCGATCAAAGCATTCCTTAGAGGCGCAAGCGCCTGGTAGAAAGGATTGAAGTCGGCAAGCAAGCCAAGACGGCCTAGCCCCTCCCGCTTGTAGAGAATCGGAGAAACCAAAAAAAGAAGCTGCAGGATAATAGGCATGAGTTGGGCGAAATCCTTGAATCTTGCCCCAAGCAGGGCCATCAACACAAGGATCCAGAACGCGAATAGCGACAGATTTAGCATCGGCAGCCAGATGAAGCGGACTGCATTGAGCAGGAGTGCGGGATCCAAAAAGGCAAAGGCCACCAGAATCACCACGAAGGCCTGGGCAAAGGTTTGTAGCTGGAACGCCCATTCCTCCAGACAGTAAAAAATACTCGGTAGTGCATTGTTCACCAACTGGTCACGGCGTTGCATGAACAACGTGCTGCCAGCCACTGACGTCATACTGATCAGACCCCAGATCGTGATCCCTAATCCGAGATAGATGATGTAGCGAATGGGGTCCTGCACATTTAAAACCGTGCCATAGACTACCCCAAGAACCCCTACGCTGAGGAGGTTGCTGAGCCCCATCCAGAAGCTGCCAAGGGTTGTACGGCTAAACCGAGCCAGGGTTCGCAACCAAGCGCTGTACCACCAGGCCCGTGCCGTTCGAAACGCAAAGAAAAGGCCCTGACCCGTGGCCGGATTGGCTTCCCGCAGGCCCATGTCCCCAGGGATTGGTGTCTGCATCGCTCAGCCTGGCCTCTGGGTGTAGGCCTCAATCGCCTGGTCCAGAGGACCATCGAACACCAGGTGGCCGTGACTGAGCACCAGTCCGCGGCTGCAGAACTGTGCGAGAAGATCGTTGGAGTGGGACGCGAGGATCAAGGTGCCTACCTCCCCCAGAAAGCGGGTGAGCTGGTGCTTGGCCCTGGAGAGAAACCACTGGTCACCGGCGCCAATCCCTTCATCGAGAGCGAGGGCCTCGTGGCGAAAGGCGGTGAGGAGGCCGAACTGAAGGCGGGTGCGCATGCCATCGCTGTAGGTGCGGATCGGCAGATTGATGAAATCAGCCAGTTCGGTGAACGCGGTGAGTTCTTCAAGAAAGCAGCTGAATCCCTCGATCGTGTTGCGATTGAGCAGGTAGTGAGCCTTGGCGGCGTGGCGGCCGCTGAGATCAGTGTCGACCCAGAAACTCTTGTTGATCAGCGGCACCACCTGCTCATAACGACGAATGCGTCCGCTACTGGGTCGGTACACATCGGAGAGAAGGCGCAGCAGGGTGGATTTACCCGCTCCGTTGTGGCCCAGCAGCGCCACCCGCTCACCCTTGTGGATCGTGAAGCTGAGGTCGTTGAGGGCGCGAACCGACACTCCACCACTCTTACCGCGGTTGAGCAGCCCTCCGGTTAGGCCACCCACCAGTGCCGCCTTGAGAGAACGGCTGCCGACGCCCTCCACGGGAATGTCAAGGCAGACCCCGTCCAGCTCAACCAGCGGCTGATCGTTGATGGCAGCAGGGGACCGCTGGTCGACAGGGATAGTCACCATGTCACTCATAGGGCAGCCACGGGAGGCAACACCTGCATCAGGCTGCCCATCTCCAGGGCCTGCAGGGCATAGCTCCAGCCCAGGTTGCTCTTGATGCCGGCCCGCTCGAGGGCCTGCTGCATGGTGTCGGTGGTGAGCACACCGAAGATCACCGGCACGCCGGTGCTGCGGGAGACCGCCGCCACCCCCTTGCTCACCTCGGCGCAGACGTAGTCGAAGTGGGGGGTGTCGCCCTTGATCACGGCCCCGAGGGTGATCAGCACCTGGTAGCGGCCCGTGGCCGCCAGGCGCTGGGCCACCAGGGGAATCTCGAAGCTGCCGGGCACCCAGGCCAGATCCAGCTGCTCGCTGCCGGGGCCGGTGTCGATGCCGTGGCGCGAGAGGCCATCCAGGCAGGCGCTGAGCAGCTTGGCGGTGACCAGGTCGTTGAAACGACCGACCACGATGCCGATGCGCAGGCCGCTGACGTCGGTGAAGCGACCTTCAAAAACGGTCAATGGACTCAGACCACGAAATAGCTCATGCCCCAGTTGAGCAGCACCAGGGCCACCCAGGCGGCACCGCCCAGCAGAATCAGACGGTTGGAGCGGCCGCTGTCGTCGGTGCTGGCGTAGAGCACCGGGACTGCCACCACAAGGGCAAACGACATCACCACCAGGGCCAGAACGGTGAGGGTGTTGAGGATCTGCATGGTTGGGAGGTCGGGGTGCGCGGTCCCTGGCTCACGGGCCTGGGCAGGCAGTGGCTGGATTCTCCCATGGGGCTTCCGGGATTTCCTGGCCCGCCCCGGCCATCCTTCACAAGTTGTGGGAGCCGCCCGGGAAGCTGACCGCGCGGCCCTCCTACGATCGCCCCAGCCCCTGTGCACGCCGTGGCCGCGCCGCCGGACGAACAGCTCTCGCTGGTGGCCGCCCTGGGCCTGGAGGCCCCGACAGCCGCCTCAGGCAGCCTTGCCGGCGAGAGCGACGACGACGCGCTGGTGGCGGAGGCCGCCGCCCGGCCCCGGCGCCGTCCGGCCAGGCAGGCCGCTCCCAGGGAGGACGGCGCCGGGACCGCCGAGGAGGACGGGGAGTCCAGCGACTCGGCGGAGCCCACGGAGCCACTGCCCCCCTGGCACCACCACGGCCTGGTGGATCCCGAGGCGCTGCCGCCGGTGCTGCGCCACTACGTGGAGCTGAAGCTGGCCCACCCCGAGAGGGTGCTGCTCTACCGCCTCGGCGACTTCTACGAGTGCTTCTTCGAGGACGCCATCCGCGTGTCGCGGCTGCTGGAGCTCACCCTCACCGGCAAGGAGGGGGGCAAGCGGATCGGGCGGGTGCCGATGGCCGGCATCCCCCACCACGCCGCCGAGCGCTACTGCGCTGAGCTGGTGCGCCGCGGCCTTGCCGTGGCCCTCTGCGACCAGCTGGAGAGCACCCCGGCCCCGGGCGCCCTGCTGCGGCGGGGAATCACCCGCGTGCTCACCCCCGGCACCGTGCTGGAGGAGGGAATGCTGGCGGCCCGCCGCAACAACTGGCTGGCGGCCGTGGTGCTGGAGCAGGGCCAGTGGGGGCTGGCGGTGGCTGACGTGAGCACCGGCGACTTCCAGCTGATCCAGGGCCACGGCAGCGATCAGCTGCACCAGGACCTCCTGCAGCGGCAGCCGGCCGAGCTGCTCTGGCCCACGCTCGAGCCGGGCGAGCCGGCCTGGGCACCGGAGTCGATCCAGCGCACGCCGCTGCCGCTCACCCCCTTCACCCTGCCGGAGGCGCGCCGCACCCTGCTGGAGCGCTACGGGCTGGCCAGCCTCGAGGGCCTTGGTCTTGGCGAGGCGCCCCTGGCCCTGAGGGCCGCCGGCGGTCTGGTGCGCTACCTCGATGACACCCAGCCCGCCACGGACGACCCGGCTGCCGCCACCACCGCCGGCCGCATCCCCCTGGATCGGCCCACCCTCCGCCAGCGCAGCGATCAGCTGGTGCTCGATGCCCAGACCCGCCGCAACCTGGAGATCACCCAGCCCCAGCGGGACGGACAGTTTCAGGGGTCGCTGCTCTGGGCCCTGGATCGCACCATGACCGCCATGGGCGCCCGGGCGCTGCGCCGCTGGCTGGAGGCCCCGCTGATGGATCTCGAGGCGATCGAGCGGCGCCAGGAGGGCATCGGAGTGCTGGTGCAGGAGCGCAGCCTGCGCCTGGCCCTGCGCCGGCTGCTGCGGCCCATGGGCGACCTGGAGCGGCTGGCGGGCCGCGCCGGAGCGGGCAGCGCCTCCGCCCGCGACCTGGTGGCCCTCGCCGATGGGCTGGAGCGCCTGCCCCGCCTCGCCGCCCTGCTGGATCCCGTGGCCGCGGCCGCCTTCGGACCCCTGCGGCAGGCCGATCCGGAGCTGGAGCAGCTGGCGGCCCTGGTGCGCCACACGCTGGGGGACGCGCCTCCGCTCAGCCTCAGCGAGGGGGGGCTGATCCACGATGGAGTCGACGACCGCCTCGATGGGCTGCGCAACCGGCTCGACGACCAGAATCAATGGCTGGCCGCCCAGGAACAGGAGGAGCGCCGCCTCAGCGGCATCCCCGCCCTGCGGCTGCAGTTCCACCGCAGCTTCGGCTACTTCCTCTCGGTGAGCCGGGCCAGGGCCGCCCGGGTGCCCGAGCACTGGATCCGGCGTCAGACCCTGGCCAACGAGGAGCGCTTCGTCACGCCCGAGCTCAAGGCCCGCGAGGGTCGCATCCTGCAGCTGCGGGCCCGGGCGGCCCAGCGGGAATACGAGCTGTTCAACCAGCTGCGCCAGCAGGTGGGGGAGCTGGCCGCACCGATCCGCCGGGCCGCCCGGCATGTCGCCGGCCTCGACGCCCTGGCCTCCCTGGCGGAGGTGGCGGCCTGCTTCGGCTACTGCCGCCCCCAGCTGGAGCACAGCCGCTGCCTGGAGGTGGAGGCGGGACGGCACCCGGTGGTGGAGCAACTGCTGGTGGAGGAGTCGTTCAGCGCCAACGACCTGCACCTGGGCGAGCAGGGGCGCCCCGACCTGGTGGTGCTCACCGGGCCGAACGCCAGCGGCAAGAGCTGCTACCTGCGCCAGAACGGGTTGCTGCAGCTGATGGCCCAGATCGGCAGCTGGATCCCGGCCCGATCGGCGCGCCTCGGCCTGGCCGATCGCATCTTCACCCGGGTGGGGGCCGTCGATGATCTGGCCAGCGGGCAGTCCACCTTCATGGTGGAGATGGCCGAAACCGCCAACATCCTGCACCACGCCACCGACCGCTCCCTGGTGCTGCTCGATGAGATCGGCCGCGGCACCGCCACCTTCGATGGCCTCTCGATCGCCTGGGCCGTGGCGGAACATCTGGCGGCCGGGCTGCGGGCCCGGGCGGTGTTCGCCACCCATTACCACGAGCTCAACGAACTGGCCTCGCTGCTGCCGGGCGTCGCCAACTATCAGGTGCTGGTGGAGGAAACGGGCGACCGCCTGCTCTTTCTGCATCAGGTGCGTCCGGGCGGCGCCAGCCGCAGTTACGGCATCGAGGCGGCCCGGCTGGCGGGCGTGCCCCCCCAGGTGGTGCAGCGGGCCCGCCAGGTGCTGGGGAGGATCGAGGCCAACAGCCACGTGGCCGTGGGGCTTCAGGCCGCGGCCTGATCCAGCCAGGCCCGGCGCAGCAGGGCGTTGCAGCAGGCCGCCACCAGGCCCGCACCACCCCTGCTCCCCTCGAGCCGGATCTGGGGCAGATCGCTGGCAGCCAGCCGCCGCTTGCTCTCCGCCACCCCCACGAAGCCCACCGGCATGCCGATCACCAGGGCCGGCCGCAGCGGGCCGCCGGCCTGATCGAGCAGGCGCTCCAGGGCGGTGGGGGCACTGCCGATCAGCACCACCGCCCCGGGGCAGGCCGCCAGGGCCGCCGCCATGCCCTCGGCCGTGCGGGTGCCGCCGGGCGGCGCCACATCCGGCGCCCACTCCAGGATGCTGCGCACCGGGTTGGCGAAGGTGCGCCCGGCCATCGGCGACACGGCCGCGGCCGCCATGGCCGTGTCGGTGAGGATCACCGCCCCCGCGGCCAGGGCCTCCTGTCCCCGTGCGCAGGCGCCGGCGCTGAAACGGAGATCGGCGGCGATGGTGAGGTCGCCACTGCTGTGCACCAGGCGCTCCAGCACCTCCTGCTCGACGGGATCCAGGCCGGTGGGCCCGAGCCACTGGCGGATGCGCCGCACACTTTCAGTGAAGATCGGATGATCCAGATCCACGCCGGGCCCCATGCCGATCCATCTCTACTGGGGCGACGACGAGGCCGCCCGGACCCGGGCGATCGAGCAGCTGATCAGCAAGGAGGTGGACCCGGCCTGGCACAGCATCAACCTCAGCCGCCTCGATGGCTCCGATGCCGCCCAGGCGGCACAGGCCCTGAGTGAGGCCCGCACCCCGCCCTTCGGCAGCGGTGCCCGGCTGGTGCTGCTGCAGCGCAGCCCCTTCACCAGCAGCTGCCCCGCCGAGCTGGCCCAGCAGCTGGAGGCCTGCCTGGAGCTGATTCCCGACAGCTGCCACCTGGTGCTGGTGAGCAGCGGCAAACCCGATGCCCGGCTGCGCACCACCAAGGCCCTGCGGCAGCGGGCCCAGGAGACGAGCTTTCAGCTCCCCTCCGCCTGGGATGGGGCCGGCCAGGTGGCGCTGGTGACGCGCACGGCAGGGGAGCTGGGGGTGACCCTGGCGCCCGGGGCCGCCGAAGCCCTGGCGGAAGCGATCGGCAGCGACAGTGCCCGGCTGAGCAGCGAGCTGGAGAAGCTGGCCCTCTACAGCGGCCAGGCACCGGTGCAGGCGGCGGCCGTGGCGGCCCTGGTGGGCGGACACAGCACCACCAGCCTGGCGGTGGGCGATGCCCTGCTGGAGGGCAATGCCGGCGCGGCGATCGCCCTGGTCGACGAACTGCTGCAGGCGGGCGAGCCGGCCCTGCGGCTGGTGGCCTCCCTCACCAGCCAGATCCGCGGCTGGCTGTGGGTCTGCCTGCTGGAGAGCCGCGGCGAGCAGGACGTGGCCGTGATCGCCAAGGCCGCCGGCATCGGCAACCCCAAACGCATCTACGTGATGCGCCGGCAGATCCGCGGACGAACCCCGGCCCGTCTGCTGACCCTGCTGGCCCGGGTGCTGGAGGTGGAGGCCGCCCTGAAACGGGGCGCCGAGGCCGGTGAGGCCTTCCGCGACGGGATGCTGCTGGCCACCGCCCGATAATCGCGGCATCACACCGCGCCTGCCGATCGGAATGGCCCTGCTGGTTCAGAAATTCGGGGGAACCTCCGTCGGCAGTGTGGAGCGGATCCAGGCGGTGGCCCGGCGGATCGCCGCCAGCCGCGAGCAGGGGCACGACCTGGTGATCGTGGTTTCGGCGATGGGCCACACCACCGATGAGCTCACGTCCCTGGCACGGGCGCTGTGCACCGAGCCCCCCCAGCGGGAGATGGACATGCTGCTGGCCACGGGCGAGCAGGTGTCGATCGCGTTGCTGGCGATGGCCCTGCACAGCCTCGGGGTGCCGGCTGTGTCGATGACGGGCCCCCAGGTGGGCATCGTGACCGAATCGGCCCACGGCCGCGCCCGCATCCTCGAGGTGCGCACCGAACGCCTGCGCCGCCGCCTGGAGGATGGCCAGGTGGTGGTGGTGGCGGGCTTTCAGGGCACCAGCAGCGGCAGTGGCGGCACCCCCGAGATCACCACCCTCGGCCGCGGCGGCTCCGACACCTCCGCCGTGGCCCTGGCCGCCGCCCTCGCGGCCGACGCCTGCGAGATCTACACCGATGTGCCCGGGGTGCTCACCACCGACCCGCGCAAGGTGAGCGAGGCCCAGTTGATGGAGGAGGTGAGCTGCAACGAGATGCTGGAGCTGGCCAGCCTCGGCGCGGCGGTGCTGCATCCCCGCGCCGTCGAGATCGCCCGCAACTACGGCGTTCCCCTGGTGGTGCGCTCCAGCTGGAGCGAGGCCCCGGGCACCAGGCTCACCAGTGGTGAACCCCGGCCGATCGGCAGCGAGGGGCTGGAGCTCGGCCGCCCGGTGGACGGAGCGGATCTGGAGAACGGGCAGGCGGTGCTGGCCCTCACCCGGGTGCCCGACCACCCGGGGGTGGCCGCCCTGCTGTTCGAGGCCCTCTCCGCGGCGAAGCTGAATGTGGATCTGATCGTGCAGGCCACCCATGTCGGCTCCAGCAACGACATCGCCTTCACCCTCGCGGAGAGCCAGCTGGAGGGTGCTCGAGAGGTCTGCCGGGGCCTGCTCCAGGAGCTGGGGGTGGAGGAGAGCGCCCTGAGCACCCAGGCGGGGCTGGCCAAGCTCAGCATTTCCGGGGCCGGGATCATGGGGCGGCCCGGCATCGCCGCGCGCCTGTTCGACACCCTCGCCCGCTACGGCATCAACCTGCGCATGATCGCCACCAGCGAGGTGAAGGTGAGCTGCCTGGTGGAGGGCACCCAGGGAGCACGGGCCCTGCGCGCCGCCGCCGAGGTGTTCGAACTGCAGGAGCACCAGCTGCGCCAGAACCCGCTCCCCTGCGACGTCAATGATCCGGCGGTGCGTGGGGTGGCCCTCGACCGCGACCAGGCCCAGGTGGTGGTCCGCCAGGTGCCCGATCGCCCCGGCACCGCCGCCGCCGTCTGCCGTGCCCTGGCCGATGCCGGCATCAGCCTCGACACCATCGTCCAGTCGGAGCGCACCCACGGCTCGGGCCCCCAGCTCAGCCGTGACATGAGCTTCACCCTGCGTCGCGAGGACCTCACCCGAGCCCGCGGCGCCCTGCAAGCGGTGCTGGCCCCCTGGGCGGACGCACGCTTCGAAGAAGGCCTGGCCATCGCCCGGGTGAGCGCCGTCGGCGCCGGCATGCCCTGCACCCCGGGCACCGCCGCCCGCATGTTCCGGGCCCTGGCGGAGGCCGGCGTGAACATCGAGATGATCGCCACCAGCGAGATCCGCACCAGCTGTGTGGTGGCGGAAGCTGATGGGGTCAGGGCCCTGCAGGCAGTGCACGCCTGCTTCCAGCTGGGCGGCAGCACCGCCGGGGCGGTGGAGGCCATGACCTAGTGCACTGGCTGCGTCACCGCCGCTGGCTGGCCCTCGCCGCGGGCCTCGACGCCCTCGGGATCTGCCTGCTGGCAGCCTGGATCGACCGGGAGCGCAATGGCTACCTGGACAATCAGCTGGGCCTGCTGGCCATGCTGGTGGTGATCTATCTCAGCCTCGGCTGGCTGTTCGGGTCGTTCACCCTGCTCAAGACCAGGCGCCTGCGCTGGAGCCAGCTTGTGGTGCGGCTGGCGATCACCAGTGCGGCCACCACGGCCGCCGGCGCCGTGGTGGGCTGGCTGCTGCGCGCCGCGCCGGAGGTGACGCTGCTGCACCGCGGCAGCCTGTTGCCGCTCTTCGCTCTGGCGGCGCTCTGGAGCGGTGGCGTGCGGCTGCTGCTGCGCCAGCTGGCCCACTCCACCCGGCAGGATCCGTGGGAAATCGTCAGCCTTCCCGGCGAGCAGGAGGAGATCCGCCGTGAATGGGAGCGGATCGGGGCCGTGCGGGCTCCCGCCATCCATGCCCTCGGCCTCAGCCCTGGCCTGAACCCACTGGAGAGCAGCCCGACGGAGAACGAGAGCAGCGGCCTCGCCCTCAGCCAGGGAGTGCTCAACCTCCCAGGTGGACTCGAGTCCTGCGCCCGCGCCCTGGAGGAAGGCCGCCCCGTCACCTCCCTGGCGCTGGCGGCCGAGCAGGAGTTGCAGCGGATTCCGCCCCGTTGGGTGGTGGATCAGTGGCTGCTGTTCTCCGATCGCTCCGCGCAGCGCATTGGGAGCTTCGAGCGACAGCTCAAGCGCTATGCCGACGTGATGGTGAGTCTTCTGCTGCTGCTGCTGTGTTCACCGCTGCTGGCCATCACCGCCGCGTTGATCCGCCTGGGGGATGGCGGACCGGTGCTCTACCGGCAACGGCGCACAGGGCTGCAGGGCAAGCGCTTCGAGGTGATCAAACTGCGCACGATGGTCCCCGATGCGGAGGAAAAGGGGGAGGCGATCTGGTCGGGGCCGAACGACGGGCGGATCACCCCGGTGGGCCAGTGGCTGCGACGCACCCGGCTCGATGAGCTGCCCCAGCTGATCAACGTGCTGCGGGGTGAGATGAGCCTGATCGGCCCACGGCCGGAGCGGCCCGAGCTGGAGACGGACCTGGAGCAACGCATCCCCAACTACCGCCTGCGCCACTGGATCCGGCCGGGCCTGAGCGGCTGGGCCCAGGTGAACATGCCCTACACCTCCACGGTGGAGGATGCCGAACTGAAGCTGAGCTACGACCTCTTCTACCTGCGCAACAGCAGTGTCTGGCTGGATCTGCTCATCCTGTTCAAGACGATCAAGATCGTGCTCAAGGCCGCCGGGCGCTGAGCGTCAACGTTGTTCCACCGACAGGCAGCCGGCGACCCTGATCTCAGACCCTCCCCACCAGTTTCTGGCGCAGCTTCTTGATGCGATCGCGCAGATTGGCGGCCTCCTCGAAGTCCAACTTCTTGGCCGCGGCCTTCATCTTGTCCTCCAGCTCCTGGATCAGCTCCGGCAGGGCATCGAGGGGCACCATCGCGAAGGAAGCAGGTTCGGCCTCGGGCTGCGGCGCATCCTCCTGGGCACGCCTGGAGACCTCCAGAAAGCTGAGAATGGCATTGCCGGCCCGCTTGCCGGCCGGGCTGGGGGTGATGCCGTGGCTCTCGTTGTAGGTCTGCTGGATCCCGCGGCGCCGCTCGGTTTCGGAGATGGCACGGGCCATCGAATCGGTGAGGTTGTCGGCATAGAGCAGGGCCACCCCCTCAACATGGCGGGCCGCCCGGCCGATGGTCTGAATCAGGGAGCGCTCGGCCCGCAGGAATCCCTCCTTGTCGGCGTCGAGAATCGCCACCAGGGACACCTCCGGCAGATCCAGGCCTTCCCGCAGCAGATTCACCCCCACGAGGGCATCGAACTCCCCGTTGCGCAGATCCTGGATGATCTCGATCCGCTCGATCGAATGGATCTCCGAGTGCAGATAGCGCACGCGCACGCCATTCTCCGCCAGGTAATCGGTGAGGTCCTCGGCCATCCGCTTGGTGAGGGTGGTGATCAGGGTGCGCTCATCCCGCTCCGCCCGCAGCCGGATTTCTCCGAGCAGATCATCCACCTGGCCCTCCGTGGGCCGCACCTCCACCACCGGATCAAGCACGCCCGTGGGTCGGATCACCTGCTCGACCACATGGCCGTGGCTCTGCTCCAGCTCCCAGGCCCCAGGGGTGGCTGACACGAAGATGGTCTGACGGGCCTTCGACCAGAACTCCTCGGCCTTGAGCGGGCGGTTGTCGGCGGCGCTGGGCAGCCGGAAGCCATGCTCCACCAGCACCTGCTTGCGGGCCTGATCGCCGTTGTACATGGCGTGGAGCTGGGAGTTGGTGACGTGGCTCTCATCCACCACCAGCAGCCAGTCATCCGGGAAGTAGTCGATCAGGCACTCAGGCGGTGTGCCGGCCTGGCGTCCCGCCAGGTGCCGGGCGTAGTTCTCGACCCCGTTGCAGTACCCCACCTGCTGCAGCATCTCCAGGTCGTAGGTGGTGCGCTGCTCCAGCCGCTGGGCCTCCAGCAGCCTGCCCTGGCCATGGAGGTGCTCCAGGCGCTGGTGCAGCTCCTCGCGGATGGCCGTGATCGCCGCCTCGAGCCGGTCCTTGGGGGTAACGAAGTGCTTGGCGGGATAGATACTGATTTTTTCCAGGCTCTGCAGGATTTCACCTGTGAGGGGATCGACATAGCGAATTGCCTCCACCTCATCGCCGAACAGCTCGATGCGCACCAGGCGGTCTTCGTAGGCCGGACCGATCTCCAGCACATCCCCCTTGACCCGGAAGCGCCCGCGCGCGATCTCAATGTCGTTGCGGGAATACTGGTTGTTGACCAGCTCGCGCAGGGACCTGCGCAGGTTCAGCGTGTCTCCCACCTGAAAGGGCACCGCAGCCTTGAGGTACTCCGATGGAATCCCCAGGCCGTAAATGCAGCTGATCGAGGCCACCACGATCACATCGGAGCGCTCGAACAGGGAGCGGGTGGCGGAGTGGCGCAGCATGTCGATCTCTTCATTGATCGACGCCGTCTTGGCGATGTAGGTATCGGAAACCGGAACATACGCTTCCGGCTGGTAATAGTCGTAGTAGGAGATGAAGTATTCAACGGCATTGTTCGGGAAGAACTCCCGCAGCTCATTACAGAGCTGCGCCGCCAGGGTCTTGTTGTGGGCCAGCACCAGGGCCGGACGGCCGGTGCGGGCGATCACATTGGCAATGGTGAAGGTCTTGCCGGTGCCGGTGGCCCCCAGCAGGGTCTGGTAACGATCACCGCGATCGACCCCTTGCACCAGAGCTTCGATGGCCGTGGGTTGATCGCCCTTCGGCTCATAGGGAGCCTGGAGCTCGTAGCGCGCCATGGCCGCAGGATCCAGGTGCACCCTGGACAAAGACAGCCACAATCCTAGGAATCAGCCACAGGCTGCGCCTGTCGAGATCGCGGCATTGGGCTCCGGCCGGGAATCCTCACCCCACGCCGACCGACGCCGAGAGAGCGGCCGCTGCTCTGGTGAAGCTCACATCCAGGCCCAGCCAGCCCAGGATCAAGGTGCTGAGCACGCTGTAGACGATGGCGCCGAGGGCTGCACTCAGCAACCCGTTCTTCAGGCGGAAGCCCTGAATCAGCCAGGCCGCCAGAGCGAACAGAATGATCGTGATCACCCAGTTGTAGACCGCTGTGATCGGGGTGACCATGCCGCCGAGGCTGGTGATGGCCCAGGGCAAGGCCAGCACCAGCTTCAGCGGCCAGAGCAGCAGGGTGCCCAGCAGCCCGATCACCAGGGCGGAGAGAAGCGCCGTGCCGAAGCCACTGAACTCAACACCGAGGGGCAAGGCCCCCACGATCAGCAGGACCACAGCCCGGATGGGCCATTGCAGGAGCCAGATGAACGGGCCCATCACGGAAGAAGCGGCAACCGTTCAAAGTTAGTCAGAGCTGCCGCCATGGCCAAGACGGGTGCCCCGAACTGTCACAGCCGGGGCGGCAGGGGCCAGGGCTTCGCGCAGGCCACGCACCACCGCCACCATGGCCAGCTCGTCGTCGAGGCGATTCACGGCGGAACCCACCCCCACGCCATGGGCACCGGCGGCGATGGCCATGGGCAGCGTGACAGCCGAGAGCCCGGAGGCGCAGAGCACCGGCAGCTCCACGGCACGGCTGATGGCATGGGCTGCCGCCAGGGTGGGCGCCGCCTTCTCGATCAGGCCGAGGGTCCCCGCACTGAACGGGCGGGCAGCGGTGCCCCCTTCGGTCTGGATCAGGTCGGCACCGGCGGCGGCCAGATCAATAGCCAGCTGCTCCTGCTGATCGAGCGGCAGGAGATGGGGCACCGTGACCGAGAGCACCACCTCCGGCAGCAGCTCACGGGTGCGGCGGGTGAGGGCGAGCACGTCGTGGGCGGAGAAGATCCGCCCTTCGGCATAGAAGGCATCGAAATTGCCGATCTCGGCCATCGCGGCCCCGGCGGCGATGGCCTCGGGGAACAGCTCCGGATCGACCGCCGAAACACAGATCGGCAGGCCAGAGACGGCCGCCGCCAGGCGCACGATCTGCGGATCGCAAGCCACATCGAGCAGGTCGGCGCCACCGGCGCCGGCGGCACGGCAGATCCTCTCCACGCTGGCCGCCTCGAAGTTGCGCAGACCGGCGATCACCTTGAGCAACCGCCGGGATTGCAGCGCCGCTTGCAGGGGGGTGGGCAGGCTGGTGAGGCGCGACATCGGCGGGCAGGGCAGATGAAGGCGATTCTCCCATGGGGTCCCCTGCAGCACCGGTTGCACCGGCAGCTGCTGGCCGATCCCAAGCTGCTCCCACCGGGGAGGCGGCTGCTGCTGGCCGTCTCCGGTGGTCAGGACTCGATGGCCCTGGTGGCCCTGCTGCTGGAGCTGCGGCGTCTGCATGGCTGGGAGCTGCACCTCTGGCACGGCAACCACGGCTGGCGGCAGGAGGCGGGCGCCCAGGCCGCTGCCCTGGCGAGCTGGGCGGAGGGCCGGAGCCTGCCGATGCTGGTGGAGCGGGCCCCGGCAGGGTCGGCCGACCTGACCAGGGGCGCGGAAGAAGCCGCTCGCCGCTGGCGCTACGAGCGGCTGAGTCACCAGGCCCGCAGTCTGGGCAGCCTCCATGTGCTGACCGGCCACACCGGCAGTGACCGGGCCGAGACCCTGCTGTTCAACCTGGCAAGGGGTTGTGGTCTGCGGGGCCTGAGCAGCCTGCGCGCGCGGCGGCCCCTCCACGGCCCGATCGAGCTGGTGCGGCCCCTGCTGCGCTTCTCCCGGGCCGAGACCGCGGCCTTCTGTGAGCAGCACCAGCTACCCCTCTGGCTGGATCCGGGCAATGCCGACCCCCGCTTCAGCCGCAATCGCCTGCGCCAGGAGGTGCTGCCGGTGCTCGAGGACCTCCACCCCGGAGCCTGGCGGCGCATGGGCGCCCTGGCGGAGCGGCTGGAATCGACCCAGCAGCTCAGCGAGGAGCTGGCGCTGCTGGCCTTGGCGGCCCTGGAGGCCCCCAGGCCAGCCGCCAGCGCAGACTGGCCAGAGCAGGGGCCAGGCCTGCGGCGTCAGGGGCTGAGCCAGCTCTCGCCCGGCACCCAGGAGCTGTTGCTCGATCTCTGGCTGGAGCGCAACGCCGGAGTGCGCCTGGGGTCAGCGGGCCTTGGGGCCCTGCGGCAGCGGTTGCCTCTGGCCCGGGGGCCTGGCAGCCTGGACCTGCCCGGAGGCAGGAGCCTCCTCTGGGACCGGCAGACCCTGCGCCTGCACCGGACCATGAGCGCACCCAACCCCTGCCAGCCATGAAACCCAGCGGCTTCGATCAGGCCTACAAGAGCGTGGAGCTGGCCTACAGCCAGGGACGCTTCGAGGAGGCCCTCCGGCAGGGGCAGGAGCTGCTTCAGCAGGCACAGCTCAAAGCAGAGGACCCCCACAGCCTGCGGCTGAAGCTGCTGCTGGGACACATTCATTTCTACGGCTTGCGCCAGCCGCGGGAAGCAGGAGACCTCTACCGCCAGCTGCTGCGCAACGCCAGCGGGGAGAGCACCTACAGCGATCTGGCCGCCGAGGGACTGGCCCTCTGCGAGCCGAGTGGGCCGGCCACCGGCCAGGGCATGGCGCCCCCGTCGCTGGCTCCGGCTCCGCCAGACGCGGGCCTGGAGGCAGAGCTCGGCCAGGATGAGGACACCTCAAGCCAGTCCGTGGAGCCGGTCCGGGTGGAGGTGCTGAGCGAACCCCCAGGCACCGGGGCCACCACCCCCAGCGAGCAGCCCCGCTTCAGCTCAGAGGAGGAAGCGGAGCTGGCCAAGGGTCTGCTGCGGGTTGTGCTGCGCTGAGGGCAGGGCAGCCCCCAGCCCGTAGCGCTCAGTTGGAAGCGGTGGAACGCCGACGGCGCACGCGGTTGGCGGGCATCTCGGGTTCCTCACGCTTGGCCGCTGCGGCCTCAACGACAGGTGCCAGCGTGGGGGTCTTGACGACGGCGGGTGCCGTGGCCGTGGAGGCAGCAGCGCCGGCGGGCTGAACGCGCTGGGGAGCCGGGGCGTGGTTGCGGATCACAGGTTCGCGGCTTCCCCCATCGCGACCACCGTGGCGGCCACCACGGGGGGCCGGACGGCTGTCGGGCTCGGCATCGGCACGTCCCTTGTAGGCCGGGGTGCCGGCTGGAGCCGGCTGCACCAGGCAGATGATCAGAGGCTCCACCTGCAGCTCCCGGCGCAGGCGCCGTTGCAGACCGACCTCGATCTCCCGCTGCACGCCCACCCAGTCGACATCGGGGGCCGTGCCACCGGTGTTGCGGGCCAGCTGCTTCCAGCGGTTCTCGAGCACCCAGCCGATCTCCCTCTCAGCCCAGATCGAGAGCCGGCGCGCATCGGCCGTGGTGACCACACCGCGCAGGTTGACCCGTGGCGGAGCACCCATCACGCCGTCGGTGCTGATCACGGTCAGGAGGGTGATCACGCCGTCTTCGGCCAGTTGCTGCCGCTCCTTCAGCACCCGGGTGTCGACGATGCCGTTGCGGGAGGCATCGAGCAGCTCGATGCCGGCCTTGACGGGATCCCCCTTGTGGATGGAGCTGGGGGTGAGCTCCACCACATCCCCGTTGTCGATGATCAGCATGTTGTCGGCGGGGATCCCCATCGACTGGGCCGTGCGCGAGTGGCACACGAGCATGCGGTGCTCACCATGCACCGGCACGAAGAACTTCGGCCTGGTGAGGGCCAGCATCAGCTTGTGGTCTTCCTGGCAGCCATGGCCCGATACGTGGATGCCTTCGCCCTTGCCATAGACCACCTTGGCCCCCATCATCATCAGCCGGTCGATGGTGTTGACCACCGAAATGGTGTTCCCGGGGATCGGGCTGGCGGAGAAGATGATCGTGTCGGTGGGTTTGACCTGCACCTGAGGATGTTCACCGCGGGAGATGCGGCTGAGCGCGGCCAGGGGTTCGCCCTGGCTTCCGGTCATCAGCAGCAGGGTTTCGCGGTCAGGGAGGTCGCGGATCTGCTTGATCGGCACGAACAGCTCATCGGGGCAGCGGATGTAGCCGAGCTCCCGGGCCTTGGCGATCACGTTGAGCATGGAGCGGCCCAGCAGACCCACCTTGCGGCCATGCTTCATGGCCAGCTCCAGGATCATCGAAACCCGGTGCACGGAACTGGCGAAGGTGGTCACGATCACGCGGCCATCGGAATTGGCGAAATGGCGATCGAGGTTCGGGTACACCGCCCGCTCCGGCGGGGTGAAGCCAGGCACTTCGGCATTGGTGGAATCACTGAACAGGCAGAGCACGCCCTGCTCGCCGTAGTGGGCCATCCGCTGGATGTCGAAGTATTCACCATCCACAGGCGTGTGATCGAACTTGAAGTCTCCGGTGAAAATCACCACTCCCACGGGAGTGGTGATCGCCAGGCTGAAGCTGTCGGCGATGGAGTGGGTGTTGCGGATGAACTCCACCTGAAAATGCTGGCCCACCTTGACCACATCCCGTGGGCTCACCGTCTGGATCACAGTGCGGTCGGTGACGGCGGCCTCCTCCATCTTTCCCTGCAGCATCGACATGGCCAGCCTGGGGCCATAGATCACCGGGATGTTGAAGTTCTTGAGGTGGTGGGGAATGCCGCCGATGTGATCTTCATGACCGTGGGTCACGATCATGCCGCGGATGCGCTTCTGGTTTTCACGCAGGTAGCTGGTGTCGGGCAGCACCACGTTGACGCCGTGCATGCCATCACTGGGGAATGCCAGTCCGGCATCCACCAGCATCAGCTCATCGCCGTATTCGAACACGCAGGTGTTCTTGCCGATCTCATGAAGACCTCCGAGGGGAATCACCCGCAGGGTGGGCTGGTTCGTGGCGGTGGCCTTCTTGTTGTTGCTTGAGCTCATGGGGTGTGGAACGAAGGATTGAAGGAAAGTCGTACGGAATCTGGTGTTGCTGTTGCGAGAACTCCAGGCCGCACAGCGCCGGAGCCGAGCCATGGCGTCAGGTGGGACGCAGGGCAGCCAGGGCGGTGGTCAATCGGGCACGGACGTCGCTGTCGGCGGAGACCAGCGGAAGACGGGGGGACCCCACGGGCCAGCCCTCCAGTTCAAGGGCGGCTTTGACGGGAATCGGATTGGTGGTGGAGAACAGAGCCCGGCAGAGGGGCAGCAGGCGTTCATGCAGGCTGAGGGCCGTGGCCAGCTCGCCGGCCAGAAAGGCGGAGATCATGCGCTGGATCAAGGGCCCCACCAGATGGCTGGCCACACTCACCACGCCGACGGCGCCCACGGCCAGCATCGGCAGGGTGAGGGCATCGTCGCCGCTGTAGATCGCCAGACGGTCGCCGCAGAGCAGCCGCAACTGGCTGACTTCCGCGGTGCTGCCGCTGGCGGCCTTGTAGCTCACCACATTGGGGAGATCGAGCAGGCGGGCCGTGGTACTGGGCTCGAGGCTGCAGCCGGTGCGGCCGGGGATGTTGTAAAGCATCACCGGCAGGCGGGGGGCCGCCTGGGCGATCGCCCGGAAATGGGCTTCCAGCCCCTCCTGGGGCGGCTTGTTGTAGTAAGGGACCACCACCAGGGCGCCGTCGGCGCCTTCGTCGGCCGCCCGCCCGATCGCCTCGATGGCCTCAGAGGTGCTGTTGCTGCCAGCTCCGGCCAGCACCGTGGCTCGCCCCGACACCGCGGTCTTCACCGCATCAAACAGATCGTGCTGCTCCTGCCAGCTCAGGGTGGGGGATTCGCCGGTGGTGCCGCAGAGCACAAGCCCGTCGGAGCCGTGATCCACCAGGTGCTGCGCCAGACGGGCCGCCAGATCGAGATCGACCGCTCCATCCGGACGGAACGGGGTGACCATCGCGGTCAGCACCCGACCGAAGGGCGGTTGGCGTTGGCCCATGGCGCTCAAACCGCACCTCCCACAGCGGACTCGGACGGGGCCCCGGCAGGCTGGGCAGCAGCCTCATGCCGGGCTGGATCCAGCAGCAACTCGGCGATCTGAACAGCATTGAGCGCCGCTCCCTTGCGGATCTGATCGCCGCAGAGCCAGAGCTCGAGGGCGTTGGGTTCGCTGAGGTCCTGGCGGATGCGTCCCACCGCCACCGGATCACGGCCGGCGACATCGGTGGGCATCGGGAAACGGTTGGCGGCGAAATCCTCGAGCAGCTCCACCCCCGGGGCCGCCGCCAGCAGAGCCCGGGCCTCCGCGACGGGGAAGGGGTGCTCGAACTCGATGTTCACCGCCTCGGAGTGGGCCCGCAGCACCGGCACCCGCACGCAGGTGGCCGACAGCCGCAGCTCCGGCAGGCCCATGATCTTGCGGGTTTCGTGCAGCATCTTGAGCTCCTCCTCGCAGTAGCCGCTGGGCTGGAGCGGTGAGTTGTGCAGGAAGAGATTGAAGGCCAGGGAATGGGGCAGCACCTCGCTCACCGGCTCCCCCCCATCGAGAACGGTGCGGCTGAGTTCACGCAGTTCCTCCATCGCCCGGGCACCGGCACCACTGGCCGACTGGTAGGTGCTCACCACCACCCGCCGG
Organism: Synechococcus sp. BSA11S; assembly: GCF_014224355.1. Lineage (GTDB taxonomy): Bacteria > Cyanobacteriota > Cyanobacteriia > PCC-6307 > Cyanobiaceae > Regnicoccus_A. The sequence goes on from NZ_VNWP01000005.1 coordinate 30,758, forward strand.
ATCGCACGACGGGACTGCAGAGGCGCCAGGGCCAGGGTGAGCAGGATCGTGGTGCAGTTGGGGTTGGCGATGATTCCCCGGTGGCCCTGGGCCGCCTCGGGATTCACCTCGGGGACCACCAGCGGCACCTCGGGATCGAGGCGGAAGGCACTGGAGTTGTCGATCACCACGGCACCGGCCGCCACCGCCACCGGCGCCCAGCGCCTGGAGATCGAGCCGCCGGCGGAGGCCAGCACCACATCCACCCCCTGGAAAGAGGCAGCGTCGACCGCCTCGATGCCGTACTCACGGCCCTGCCAGATCAGCCGTCGTCCGGCGGAGCGGGGGGACGCCAGCAGGCGCAGCTCACCGACCGGGAAGCGGCGTTCGTGCAGAAGCGCCAGCAACTCCTGGCCCACAGCACCGGTGGCTCCGAGCACGGCCACGGTCAGGGGCCGCCTCGGCAGAGGTTGAACGGTGGCGGTGGTTGACAACGGCAACAGGGGGTGAAAACGCTGGTCCTGGTGGCTGGGCCTGGACCCGATCAAGGGGGAACCCGGGGTGGGTCGAGGCAAACGCCATTGGCGCGGATGGGGATGGCTCCGGTGAACCGGGATGAGCCATCAGAAGGGGCTGGGGGAAGGTTGGAAGAGTTGCGGGGGAACGGGAAAGACTGGATGAGCCTGGGCCAGCGTCACGCTCCGTGAGGAGGAGGGAGCTGAGCACGGTGGACCGAAGGCTCGAAGCGGAACCGAATGGTCCAGGGGATATCAACGACCGCATGTCGTCTCCCACACAATACGCTGCCCGCGCCGCCGTCGGGAGCTGGCGATGCCCTTGGAAGGCTGGGAGGAGGCCCAGGAGCACGAGTTCTTAGGATCGCGGGCTGCATCGCCGCGGTCCCGGCCGTTTCTCCATGAGCTCCGCTTTGAAGGTCAAGACCAGCCCCCGTCCCGGCAGCAGGCTGGCGCTGGAGGTGGCCGTCCCCGGAGGCCGCTCCCAGGCCAGCTACGAGGCCGCCGTGGCGAAGCTGAGCCGCAGCGTGCGGCTGCCCGGATTCCGCCAGGGCAAGGTGCCCCGTCCGGTCCTGCTGCAGCAGATCGGCCCGCTGCGGATTCGCGCCACCGCCCTCGAAGACCTGGTCGACAGTGTCTGGCGGGACGCCCTGGAGCAGGAAAAGATCGAAGCCCTGAGCAGCCCGGAGCTGAGCGAAGGCTTCGAGGCGCTGCTGGAGCGCTTCAGCCCCGGTGAGGACCTCACCCTCACCCTCGAGCTGGACGTGCAACCGACCCCCAGCCTCAAGACCACCAAAGGGCTCAAGGCCGAGGCCGAGCTGATCAGCTACGACCCCGCTCGGGTCGACGAGATGCTCGAGCAATCGCGCCGCCAGCTGGCCACCCTGGTGCCCGTGGAGGACAGGCCCGCGGCCAGCGGCGATCTGGCGGTGGTGGCGTTCAGCGGAACCTTCGTCGACACCGATGAGGCGATCGAGGGCGGCAGCTCCGACGCGATGGAGGTGGAACTGGAGGAAAGCCGGATGATCCCCGGCTTCGTGGCGGGCATCCTCGGCATGGCCGTGGGTGAGGAGCGACAGGTGAGCTGCCGTTTCCCAGACGACTACCCCCAGGAGGCGGCCCAGGGACGGGAGGCCAGCTTCACCATCACCCTCAAGGAGCTCAAGGCCCGCGAGCTGCCCGCCCTCGACGACGCCTTTGCCAAGGAGGCCAGCGACAAGGAGACCCTCGCGGAGCTCAGAACCGATCTGGAGACCCGCCTGCGGGAGGACACCGAGCAGCGGGCCCGCCGCAGCCGCCACGACGCCCTGCTCGCTTCGCTGGTGGAGCAGCTGGAGGTGGATCTGCCCGAGACCCTGATCCAGCAGGAGATCCGCTCCCTGATCGAGCAGACCGCCTCACAGATCGCCCAGCAGGGGATGGATGTGAAGAAGCTGTTCACCCCCGACCTGGTGCGCAACCTGATGGACAGCTCCAGGCCCGAGGCCGAGCAGCGGCTGCGGCGCAGCTTCGCCCTCAAGGCCCTGGCCGAGGCGGAAGACATCCGGCCTGAAGCCGCAGCGATCGAGGCCAAGGTCAAGGAAGTGAGCCAGGGCCTGAGCGACACCAGCTCGATCGATCCGGTTCGCCTGCGCGAGGCCGTGGGCGAAGACCTGCTGCGGGAGACCCTGCTGGAGTGGCTCGAGGCCAACAGCACCGTCAGCGAGAAAGCGCCTGAAGCCAAGCCGGCCGCCGAGGCCGACGACCAGGCCTGAGGCCGCCATAGATTGAACGCCTGCACCGTTTCCCCTGCCCCGGCCGCGTGATCGAAGCCCTTCGCTCCCACCCGATCCAGAACACCTGGCAGGCCTCACCCGGCGTGCTGCCCACGGTGGTGGAGCAGTCGGGGCGAGGGGAGCGGGCGTTCGACATCTATTCCCGCCTGCTGCGGGAGCGAATCATCTTCCTCGGCACCGGCATCGACGATCAGGTGGCCGACTCCCTGGTGGCCCAGCTGCTGTTCCTGGAGGCGGAGGACCCCGAAAAGGACATTCAGATCTACATCAATTCCCCCGGGGGATCCGTCACCTCGGGTCTGGCCATCTACGACACCATGCAGCAGGTGGCCCCTGACGTGGTGACGATCTGCTACGGCCTGGCAGCCAGCATGGGGGCCTTCCTGCTCTCAGGCGGCACCAAGGGCAAGCGGATGGCCCTGCCCAGCGCCCGGATCATGATCCACCAGCCCCTGGGAGGCGCCCAGGGACAGGCGGTGGACATCGAAATCCAGGCCAAGGAGATCCTCTTTCTCAAGGACACCCTCAACGGTCTGATGGCCGAGCACACCGGTCAGCCCCTCGAGAAGATTGCGGAAGACACCGACCGCGACTACTTTTTGTCTCCGCCCGAGGCCCTGAGCTACGGCTTGATCGATCGTGTCGTTGATGACACCACTCCGGTTTGATCCTTAAGGTCTGCTGACGAACCTCCGGTTCCGGCCGATCCTGGAGCGCCGGACCATGCCCTACCCCCTGACCAGGACGCCCCAGCCCGATGGCCAAGTTCGACGCCCATCTCAAGTGCTCGTTCTGCGGCAAGTCTCAGGAGCAGGTGCGCAAACTGATCGCCGGCCCTGGCGTCTACATCTGCGACGAGTGCATCGATCTCTGCAATGAGATCCTCGACGAAGAGCTGGTCGAAAGCCACGGCAGTGCCAGGGCCCACGGCGATCCTGCCCGCAAGCCGGCCGTCAAGAAGAGCAGCAAACCGGCCCCCACACTGGCGAGCATCCCCAGGCCCCAGCAGATCAAGGCCTTCCTCGACCAGCAGGTGGTGGGTCAGGACGAGGCCAAGAAGGTGCTCTCGGTGGCGGTCTACAACCACTACAAGCGACTGGCCTGGCAAGGCGACGGCAACGGCGAGGCTGACCACTCCGCCACCCGCCTGCACAAGTCGAACATCCTGCTGATCGGCCCCACCGGCTGCGGCAAGACCCTGTTGGCCCAGACGCTGGCTGAACTGCTCGACGTGCCCTTCGCGGTGGCTGACGCCACCACCCTCACCGAGGCGGGCTACGTGGGTGAGGACGTGGAGAACATCCTGCTGCGTCTGCTGCAGAAGGCCGACCTCGATGTGGAGCAGGCCCAGCGCGGCATCATCTACATCGACGAGATCGACAAGATCGCCCGCAAGAGCGAGAACCCCTCGATCACCCGCGACGTGTCCGGTGAAGGTGTGCAGCAGGCCCTGCTCAAGATGCTCGAGGGCACCGTCGCCAACGTGCCGCCCCAGGGGGGGCGCAAGCATCCCTACCAGGACTGCATTCAGATCGACACCAGCCAGATCCTGTTCATCTGCGGCGGTGCCTTCGTTGGCCTCGACGACGTGGTGCAACGGCGGCTGGGCCGCAACTCGATCGGCTTCATCCCAGCGGACGGCCGCGGCCGCGGCCATCGCGAACTCAAGGCCAGCCAGGTGCTGCGCCACCTCGAACCCGACGACCTGGTGCGCTACGGGCTGATCCCTGAATTCACCGGCCGACTGCCCGTCAGCGCCGTGCTTGAGCCCCTCGACGTGCACTCCCTGGAGTCGATCCTCACCGAACCGCGGGATGCCCTGATCAAGCAGTTCCAGACGCTGATGAGCATGGACAGCGTGCGCCTGGAGTTCGAACCCGGGGCCGTCGAGGCGATCGCCCTCGAAGCCCATCGGCGCCGCACCGGTGCCCGCGCCCTGCGCGGCATCGTTGAGGAGCTGATGCTGGATCTGATGTACGACCTCCCCTCCGACAGCGAGGTCACCACCTACACGATCACCCGTGAGCTGGTGGAGCAGCGCAGCAAGGCCAAGGTGCTCCCCTATCCCAGCGTGGTCAGCCAGCAGGAATCGGCCTGACCTGAGCGGCAATCCACCCCTGACCGACCTTGCCCGGCACGAGGTCCCGGCGGCAGGGTGAATCAGTACCGCCTTTCTCCCGATCACAGCCCATGGCAGCCGCCGACCATCTGGAGGTGCCCCGGCAGCACGGGCTGTTCAACCACCACGGCATCGACCTGGGCGATGGCACCGTGGCCCATTACCTCGAGGGACGCCAGATCCTGCGCTCTCCCCTCGATGAGTTCAGCCGCGGCGAGACCGTGGAGCCCGTGGCCTATGACCCGGCCGAGATCTCCCCGCCGGGGGTGACCCTGCGCCGGGCCATGGGACGGCTGGGGGAGCAGCGCTACAACCTGATCTTCAACAACTGCGAACACTTCGCGATCTGGTGCAAGACCGGTCGTCACCGCAGCGCCCAGGTGGAGGGCTGGCTCCACACCGGCAGCCTGGGCGCTTTGATGCTTGGTCAGCTGGTGCCGGCGGCCCTGATCACCGGCGTGCGCCTGCTGCTCCGGAAGGGCCTCAGCCTGGATGGCGCGCAGCTGGAGAAGGGCCGGGTGCTGGCGCAGCAGAGCCTGGAGCAACTCGATGGCCTGCGCCTGAAGCTGCAGCAGAAACTGGAGACGGAACTGGCCCGGGCCGAAACGCGCTGGGGGGAGGGCAGAGACGGCGCTTCCGAGCAGTTCGTGACCCTGCGCCTGGCGGCCCAGAACCTGGCCGATCAGCTGGAAGAGGTGGAGGAGATGGAGGACCGCCTGGAGCGGCTGCTGGCCCCGAAACCCTCTGAGTAGCCTCATGGCCCAGGCCGTCCGGGGAGCACCCGCCATGACCCAGGCCCGTGCCTACCTGCCCCTGCCCCAGAAATACAGACCCCAGCGCTTCGACCAGCTGGTGGGGCAGGAAGCGATCGCCTCCACCCTCAGCAGTGCCCTGCGCCAGAACCGGATCGCACCGGCCTACCTGTTCAGCGGACCCCGGGGCACGGGCAAGACCTCCAGCGCCCGGATCCTGGCGCGGTCGCTCAATTGCCTGGAAGCGGCAGGACCCACTCCCGAACCCTGTGGGGTCTGTGAGCTCTGCCGTTCGATCACCGCCGGCAACGCCCTGGATGTGATCGAGATCGATGCCGCCTCCAACACCGGTGTCGACAACATCCGTGAGCTGATCGAGCGCTCCCGCTTCGCGCCGGTGCAGGCCCGCTGGAAGGTCTACGTGATCGATGAGTGCCACATGCTCTCGACCGCCGCCTTCAACGCCCTGCTCAAGACCCTGGAGGAACCCCCGCCGCGGGTGGTGTTCGTGCTGGCCACCACCGATCCCCAGCGGGTGCTGCCCACGATCCTCTCCCGCTGCCAGCGCTTCGATTTCCGCCGGATTCCCCTGGAGGCCCTCGAGGGCCACCTGCGTTTCATCGCCGGCGCAGAGGAGATCGGCATCACCCCGGAGGCCCTGCACGTGGTGGCGTTGCGGGCCCAGGGGGGCCTGCGGGATGCCGAGAGCCTGCTCGACCAGCTCAGCCTGCTGAGCGCACCGATCGAGGCTGCGGCGGTGTGGGAACTGCTCGGCGCCGTGCCAGAGCAGGAGCTTCTGGACCTGGTGGCGGCCATGGGAGCGGGTGATCCCGTGGGAATCCTCGAGACCTGCCGCCGCCTGCTCGATCGGGGCCGGGAGCCGGGAGCCCTGCTGCAGGGTCTGGCCAGTCTGCTGCGGGATCTGGTGCTGGCCGGGGTGGCCCCGGACCGGCTGGAACTCACCGCGGTCAGTGCCCAGCTGCAGCCTCTGTTACCCGAGCAGGCCCGCCGCATCGGCAAGGCAAGGCTGCTCAGCTGGCAGGCGCATCTCAAGGGCAGCGAACAGCAACTGCGCCAGAGCGCCCAGCCCAGGCTCTGGCTGGAGGTGCTGCTGCTGGGGCTGATCGCCGAGGCCGCGAGGTCCAACACCAGTCCTCCAGCACCGCCGGCAGCGAAGCCAGCAGCACCGCCCGCTTCGCCCCCGGCTCCAGAGACAACCGCAGCAGCGCCCCAGGCCCAGCCAGCGGCTGCGCCCCCTGCCGCGCCGCCAGCCCCTGCTGCTGGCCCGGAGAGTCAGGATCTCGGGGAGCTCTGGCAGCAGATCCTCTCCAGCCTGGAGCTGCCCTCCACCCGGATGCTGCTCTCCCAGCAGGCCTCTCTGCTGCGCCTTGATGGTCAACGGGCCGTGGTGCGGGTCAGCGGCAAGTGGATCGCCATGGTGCAGAGCCGGCTTCCCCTGCTGGAGACCGCCCTGCTCCAGGCCCTGGGCAGCCCCCGCCAGGTGCTGCTGGAAGCGTCCGAGCAGTCCGGCAGCAGTCCTGTGGCGGCCGCGGTCGTGTCCCCACCCTTGGTGCCGGTACCGGTGGTGCCTGTGGTCCCGGTGGAGCCGGTGGTGCCAGCCCCGCCAGTCCCGACTCCACCTCCAGGACCAACCCCGGCACCTGAGCCACCGCGAACCGGGGAGCCCGGTGAGCGATCAGAGCGGCAACCGCTCGACGATCAGGCCCGCCGTCTGGCCGACTTCTTCAACGGCGAAGTGGTCAGCCTGGAGGAATGAACCAGGCCGGTTCAGGAGGCCTGGGTGGAAGGATCCGCCAGCGGGTCACTGCCGGCAATGAGGTCATCACCCTCCCCTTCACTGCCGCTCTCGCCGCCCAGGTGCTGAGTCTTGGCCCAGACCAGACGCTTGGGCAACAGGGCCATGCGCAGGGTGACCCAGGGGATGACCACGAACCAGTGCATCAGATAGGCGATGCCCAGCGCAGCCGCCAGGGGATTCATCGCCGGTAGAGCAGGGCCATCGCTGGGTCGGCGGCAGCCGGCCACGATCGCTGCGCCGGAAAGCCCGAGGACCACGAGCGACAACGGCCAGACCGTGGGGGGCGTGCGGGTGATCAGCGCCGTGAGCAGGTCAACCACCGAGACCATCGGCAGCACGTACTGGAGCAGGAAGTAGCTGGTGAGGTCCAGTTTCTGGGAGGGGTTCAGGCGCTTGGAGAGCAGCCCTGGCCAGTAGTCGAAGAAGCGCTGCAGGCCCCCTTCCGCCCAGCGCTGACGTTGCCTCCAGAGCGCGGGGAGGGTGAGCACCGCCTCCTCCTCCACCGGGGGATCCCAGAGGATGCCCACGGGCTCGCCGGCCAGCAGCAGCCGAAAACTGAGATCGAGGTCATCGGTGACGGTGTCCTCGTTGAACCCCCCGGCCCGGGTGATGGCCTCGCGGCGCAGCAGCTGACCATTGCCCCGCAATTCCGCCACGCCACCGCTGGCCAGCCGGCCCTCCTGAACCACCGAATCCAGGGCCATTTCCATGGCCTGGGCGCGGGTGAGCAGGTTGCAGCCCGCATTCACCACAGCCTTGCGCAACTGCATGGCCGACCAGCCGCCCTGCTCCGCCTGCGGGATCAGCCGCTCGAGCAGATCCTCCTGAAGGCCAGCGTCGGCGTCGAGCACCAGCATCCAACGGCCCTCGAGGCGCCCGAGCACGGCATTGAGAGCGCCGGACTTGCCACCGCCGGCATGGCGGGGCCGTCGCAGCACCTGCAGCATCGGTGTGCTGGCCTCCAGGGCCTTGAGCACCTCAGGAGTGCGGTCCTCGCTGCCGTCGTCCACCACCCAGAGGCGGACAACCCCATGGCGGTAGCGCAGACGGCTGACCCGCTCCACCAGACGACCGATCACGGCCTGCTCATCACGGGCCGCCACCACCACATCCACTGCCGGCCAGGGGCCAGGCCAGGAGCCTTCGCCGACCAACGTCTCAGGAATGGCGCCGTCAGCTGAAGACCGGGGCCGGCAGCGACGCCAGAGCTGTCCCAGCACGGTGCGCACCACGTAGGCGCCGAGCAGGAGGGTGAGGCTGGCGGCGGGCAGAAGATTGCGGGGCGGCTCCAGCCAGTGGGGTGCGACCCCGGCCCAGCCGCAGAGCACGACGAACAGGGCGGCTTTGCCGCGACGGCCTTCGGAGCTGGAACCGGTGGGTGTCATGGCAACTCCGTCATGGCAACCGCGCCGGCCTGGCTGGTCCGCATCGCTGCGAACTCTAAAGGCCCCCACTGAGGACTTCCAGGGGCACCAGCTCGGTGCCCGGGTAATAGTGCGCCAGGATCCGCTGCTGGCTCCAGCCACGCCCTCCCAGATCGATGGCCCCCTGCTGGGAGAGGCCTGCGCCATGGCCGAAGCCACCCCCGCTGAAACTCCAGCGGCCCGGCCCGTCAGGCCTGACCACAAACAGAGTGCTCGGGAGTTGGCGGAAGGTGCGGCGGATCGCGTCGAGGCGCAGCACCCGCTGCCCTGTGCTGCCCACCACCGCAAGGGCGAGCACCCGGCCGCTGGGACCGCGCTCGAGGACCTTCAGTGCAGTGGGCTGCCCCACACCCCCGGGCCCTTTCTCAAGGGCCTGGCGGATCCGGGTGGCGTTCAGCTGGCGGCTCCAGCGAAAGAGAGGATGGCCGGCGCCGTAGGCGGTTCTGCCATCGCGCAGCAGCGCGGGCAGGCTGGCGGCGGGCAGCGGCAGGGCAAACCGCCTGGCAAAGGCCGGAGGGCCATCGGGGCTGGCCTGGAGGTAGGGCAGGGGCGCGCCGCTCCAGGCCTCCTCGAACCCGGCCGCGATGCCGCCGTTGCTGGCGTGGTAGACGGCGTGGATCGGCTGCCCCTGCCAGCTCAGCACCTGCCCCCGGGTGGCTTGCACGGCTCGGCGCACGGCGCCACCGGCCAGGCGCGGATCGGCGTACACCTGGCACTGGGTGTCGGAGCAGAGGTGGTAGCCATCGACGTCGTAGCGATGGCTGTTGCGCAGGGCCCAGGTGCGGGCGAGAACGGCCTGGGCGGCCAGGGCCGCCGCGGGAGAGCCCGCACCGATCTCATGGGGGACCACTCCCAGCAGGTAGCGCTCCAGGGGCACCTGCTCGATCAGGCTCCAGCCGCCGTAGGCATTGGGCTGCAAGCGGAACGGCCCCTGGAACACCCCCTTGCCCCAGCGCAACCCAGCCGGGGCCTTGAGGCGCAGGGGGCCCTGCAGCGCGATGACACTGCCATCAGCGCCGGTGGCCTCCAGCTCCAGGCGGGTTGTCACCTCCCGCCGCCAGGTCCTGACCTGAAAGCCTTCAGGGGGAGCTGTCCCGGCAGGAGCCCACACCTCCCACTCCGCCGGATGGGCGATCACGGGCTCCACACCGAGCCGGCGCCAGGCCTGGGCTGCCTGATCAGCCGTTTCAAAACTGGAGAAGGGGCCCAGGACGCTGCGCTCGATCAGCAGGGGTTCCTGCAGGGGCCGCTCCCGCCAGCGCAGGCTGAGGGTGGAGCCCTGCAGCGTTCTGCCGCTCGCATCCTCCAGCTCCAGGCGACCGGAGGCCGCCTTCAGCTGCAGAGGAGGGGCCTTGGCCGCGGCCACGCCGGGGGCCGGGCCGAGCCGGGAGCCCAGGGCGACCCAGAGCACCGGCCGGGTGAGCTCGATCGCCGGGCGGGATGGGGTGGGCCAGTGCAGGGCGACGGCCGGCATGGCGCGGCAGCCCGGGGCCAGCAGGAGAGAGCCGCCGAAGCCCAGGGCGAGCGGCGTCAGGCGCGGCAGCGACCGCGGGAAGGACGGGGCGAGGAAACGCATGGCAAAACCGTACGGCCGGGGGGAAGATCCTGAAGGAGTTGGCGGAAGGGGCATCAACGTCGTACTTTGGTTGTTTGTGAACGGGCGTCAGACATGCCGAAGCTCAAGACCCGCAAAGCAGCTGCCAAGCGGTTCAAGATGACCGGCAGTGGCAAGTTCATGCGTCGCCGCGCCTTCCACAACCACCTGCTCGATCACAAGAGCCCCAAGCGCAAGCGCTACCTCGGCACCATGGCGGTGGTCGATGAGCGCGATGCCGACAACGTGAGCCTCATGCTCCCCTACGCAGGCTGAGGCCCGGCGAAAGCCAGCTGCTCCTGAATTTCAACAGTCCAACCGAGAGTTCTCCATGGCCCGCGTCAAGAGGGGCAATGTCGCCCGCAAACGCCGCAACAAGATCCTCCGTCTCGCCCGCGGCTTCCAGGGCAGCAACGGCAGCCTCTTCCGCACCGCCAACCAGCGGGTGATGAAGGCCCTCTGCAACGCCTACCGCGACCGTCGCCGGCGCAAGCGCGATTTCCGCCGCCTCTGGATCGCCCGGATCAACGCAGCCGCTCGCCTCAACGGCCTCAGCTACAGCCGGCTGATCGGTGGTCTCAAGCGCTCTGACGTTCTTCTCAACCGCAAGATGCTGGCCCAGCTGGCCCTGGCTGATCCCGGCAGCTTCAGCGACGTGGTGGGCGCCGCCCGCTCCTGATCTGACCCACGCCGCACCCACTCCGCGCTGACCCCCCTGCAGGCCCGATGGACCTTCTCCTTCCACAGGCCTATCTGATCGGCCTGATCGTTCTGCTGGGTGGTGCCGCCGTCGTGATCGGGCTGCAGGTCTGGCGCGTGAGGGCCGATGAGGTTCGTCTGGCCAAGCTGGAGAACCAGGTCAAGGAGGAGTCGAAGGACGCCGCCACGCTCTACGAGCTGGCCTCGGTGCAGTTGCGCAAACGCCTCTACGACCAGGCCGTCGACTCCCTCAAGCTGGCTCTGAAGCGCTCGGATGGCGAACCCGGTGAAGCGCGGGCGCTGATGCAGAACGCCCTGGGCTTCGCTCTGGCTGCTCAGGGCAACCATGCCGCGGCCATCCGTCACTACAAGCTGGCCCTGCAGGCCAAGGCGGATTACCCCGTGGCCCTCAACAACCTGGGCTATGCCCTCGAGAGGCAGGCTCTCCACGAGGAGGCACGCCAGGCCTACAACCAGGCTCTGGCCCTCGATCCCTCCAACAAGACCACCAGCAAGCGCCTGAAGCTGCTGGATCGCCGCTTCCCCGCTGATTCAGCCGAACCTGGAGCCAAGGGGATGGCCCCGTCCGCCGGACGTCCGGGCACGGCCGCCAACGCCAGTTCCGCCAAGAAGGAGTCAGGGCCGAAGAAAGCCGCCTGAGGCGGCCTGGGCCCCAGACACCAGCGGCTCACCAGAGACCACGAATCGGAGCTCCTGTGGCAGGAGCTTCTGCAGGGGAGGCTGCCTCCTCAACCACAGGCCGGAGGTCGAAGCGACCGCCGGGATTGGTCAGGCGCGGCGCGACCCAGCCCGCCAGCTCCAGCCCCTGCACCCCGCTGATCTCCCCGCCCGACTCCATCCCGCCGACTTCGCAATCGCAGAGCATCAGCAGATCGAGCTGGTCGGACTTGGCGTTGAGGTTGCCCTGCACCCCCACCGTGGTTTCACCCACCTGCATCTCGCCGCGCAGGTCGACCATCTGGCCCATCGGGGTGGCTTCGGCCAGGCGCAGCAGCACCGGCTGGGGGGCACCTCCACTGAAGGAGCGGTAGACGCCCGACCAGACCCTGGGCAGCTCGCGGGCCAGTTCGACGGCCCGGCCCTTGGGATCGAAGGTTTCCACAGGCCCCAGCTCGGTCTCGAACACCTCAATCGATGACGACGGCGGCGCTCCGAAGGGCACGACGCTGCCCACCGGCAGGGGATTCATGGCCAGCTGGGGGTCGGCGGCAGCCAGCAGCAACGGCAGGAGCAGCGGCATCGCGAGTGTTCCGGGAGCACGTCTGAGCAGGCTAAGGGGGTGAAGCCCTGCCGGCCGGGCTGGAACAGCCGCTGCGGCCACCGTTCGCGGTAGTTTCGCGACATGGCTGAGGCCTCGACCACATCCGAATGGACAGCGACCCCCTGGTGATCGCAGGACGGCCCTTCCGCAGCCGCCTGATGACCGGCACCGGCAAGTATCCGAGCCTGGCGGCGATGGCCGCCAGCCTGGCGGCCAGCTCCTGCGAGATCGTCACCGTGGCGGTGCGCCGGGTGCAGTCCCTGGCCGCCGGGCATCAGGGGCTGATCGAGGCGATCGACTGGAGCCGCCACTGGATGCTCCCCAACACCGCCGGATGCGCCACCGCCGAAGAGGCGGTGCGGGTGGCACGGCTCGGCCGGGAACTGGCGCGTCTGGCCGGGCAGGAGGACAACACCTTCGTGAAGCTGGAGGTGATCCCCGACAGCCGGCATCTGCTGCCTGATCCGATCGGCACCCTGCAGGCCGCGGAAACCCTGGTGAAGGAAGGCTTCGCCGTGCTCCCCTACATCAACGCCGATCCGATGCTGGCCCGGCGGCTGGAGGAGGCCGGTTGCGCCACGGTGATGCCGCTGGGCTCCCCGATCGGCTCCGGCCAGGGAATCCGCAACGCCGCCAACATCGCGCTGATCATTGAAAACTCCGGGGTGCCGGTGGTGGTGGATGCCGGCATCGGCGTGCCCAGCGAGGCAGCCCAGGCGATGGAGATGGGAGCGGACGCCCTGTTGATCAACAGCGCCATCGCCATGGCTGGCGATCCGGCGGCGATGGCGATGGCCATGGCCATGGCCACCGAGGCGGGTCGCACCGCCTACCTGGCCGGGCGGCTGCCGGTCCGCTCCGAGGCCAGCGCCAGTTCGCCGCAGCAGGGTCGCGTCGGCTCCCCGGCTCAGCCCCCGGTCCCGTAACAGTCCTTCTCAGGGCAGGGGCAAGGCCGGCGACCCCCGGTAATTTGCGGCATTCTTTGCGCCCCAGCCATGTCGGTCACCGAGGAAGACGGCGGCAAACTCAACGCCTTCGCCAGGGAGCCCCGCATGGAAGTGATCGAGACGGGCACTGGGCGCAGCCGATCCACCACCCTGCTGCTCGTCGGCGGTGTGGTTCTGGTGCTGCTGATGGTGGCGGTGGCGGCGGGCATCAGCTGAGCTCCCTGATCCCATCCCTTCGCCAGGGGGTGACGGAACGCCTGTAGTAGCTTGCCCCGAGGAGCATCGGCTCGTTCAGCAGGAGTTCAGACGTGAAGGTTCTCGTTCTCGGCGGCGACGGCTTCTGCGGCTGGCCCTGCTGCGTGAATCTGGCCGAGGCCGGGCACGACGTGGTCATGGTCGACAACCTCAGCCGCCGCAAGATCGACGTGGATCTGGGGGTGGAATCCCTGACTCCGATCGCCACCGTCAGCGATCGCCTGCGGGCCTGGGAGGAAACAGGTGGCCGGGCCATCCGCTTCGTGGGCCTCGACATCGCCCAGGACTACCAGCTGCTGCTGGAGCTGCTGCGCAGCGAGCGCCCGGAAGCCGTGGTCCATTTCGCCGAGCAGCGGGCGGCGCCCTACTCGATGAAATCGAGCACCACCAAGCGCTACACGGTCGACAACAACGTCAACGGCACCCACAACCTGCTCTGCGCCATCGTGGAGAGCGGCCTCGACATCCACATCGTGCACCTGGGCACCATGGGGGTCTACGGCTACGGCTCCCACCGTGGCGCCACGATTCCCGAGGGCTACCTGACGGTGGAAGTGCCCCAGGCCGACGGCAGCCGCTTCCGGGAGAAGATCCTGCATCCCACCGATCCGGGCAGCGTCTACCACATGACCAAGACGCTGGATCAGCTGCTTTTTTACTACTACAACAAGAACGACGGCATCCGCGTCACCGACCTGCACCAGGGCATCGTCTGGGGCACCAACACCGATCTCACCGACCGGGATCCGCGCCTGGTCAACCGCTTCGACTACGACGGCGATTACGGCACGGTGCTCAACCGTTTCCTGATGCAGGCCGCCATCGGCTATCCGCTCACGGTGCACGGCACAGGCGGCCAGACCCGCGCCTTCATCCACATCCGCGATTCGGTCAAGTGCGTGGAGCTGGCGATCGACCACCCGCCCAGCTCCGGCGAAAAGGTGCGCATCTACAACCAGATGACCGAAAGCCACAAGGTCAAGGACCTGGCCGAAAAGGTGGCGGCGGTCACCGGCGCCCAGGTCAGCCACCTGCCCAACCCGCGCAAGGAGGCGATCGAGAATGATCTGATCGTCGACAACCGCTGCCTGATCGAGCTCGGACTCAAGCCCACCACCCTGGAAGACGGCCTGCTCAGTGAAGTGGTCGACGTGGCCCGGCGCTGGGCTGACCGCTGCGACCGCTCCCGCATCCCCTGCGTGTCCACCTGGACCACCACCCAGGCCGCGGCCCTCAAGGCCACGGTCTGAGCCGAGGATCATGCCCCACCAGCGGCTCCCGTGAAGATCGCTCTGTTCACCGAAACCTTCCTCCCCAAGGTCGACGGCATCGTCACGCGTCTCACCAAGACCGTGGAGCACCTGGTGGGCGCCGGAGATGAGGTGCTGCTGTTCTGCCCCGAAGGGGCCCCGGCCATCTACATGGGCGCCCGGGTGATCGGCGTGCCGGCCATGCCCCTGCCGCTCTACCCGGAGCTGAAGCTCGCCCTGCCCCGTCCGGCCGTCGCCGAGGCCCTGGAAGCGTTCCAGCCGGATGTGGTGCACGTGGTCAACCCGGCGGTGCTGGGCCTGGGGGGCATCTGGATGGCGCGAACCCGCCAGATCCCCCTGGTGGCGAGCTATCACACCCACCTGCCCAAATACCTCGAGCACTACGGCATGGGAGTGCTGGAGCCCTTGCTGTGGGAGCTGCTCAAGGCCGCCCACAACCAGGCGGTGCTCAATCTCTGCACCTCCTCGGCAATGGTGGAGGAACTGAGCCAGCGGGGCATCCAGCACACCGCCCTCTGGCAACGGGGCGTCGACACCGAGATGTTCCGCCCCCAGCTGCGCTCGGACCCCATGCGGCGCCGCCTGATGGGCCACCATCCCGACAGCGACAGCCTGCTGCTTTACGTGGGTCGGCTCTCGGCTGAGAAACAGATCGAGCGGATCCGTCCGGTGCTCGATGCCCTGCCCCAGGCCCGGCTGGCTCTGGTGGGCGACGGCCCCCACCGGGCGCAGCTGGAGAAGGTCTTCGAAGGAACCGCCACCACCTTCGTGGGCTACCTGGGCGGCGAGGAACTGGCCAGCGCCTTTGCCAGCGCCGATGCCTTCCTGTTCCCCTCCAGCACCGAAACCCTGGGGCTGGTGCTGCTGGAAGCGATGGCGGCAGGCTGCCCCGTGGTGGGTGCCAACCGGGGCGGCATCCCCGACATCGTCACCGATGGGGTCAACGGCTGTCTCTACGACCCCGACGACGACTCCTCCCTCACCGCCGCCACCCTGCGGTTGCTGGCCAGCCCCGAGCGACGCGAGGAACTGAGGCTGGCGGCCCGCCACGAGGCCGAGCGCTGGGGCTGGGCCGGCGCCACAGCCCAGCTTCGCCGCTTCTACCGCGATGTGGCCGGAGCCGATCTTCAGCTGGCGGCCTGAGCCGGTCTGAACCAGGTGGCCAGCAGGGCCTTCACCATCGGCACAGCGACGGTGCCGCCGTAGCCACCACTGTTCTCACCGAAGGCAATGATCACCAGATCGGGGTTGCCGGCCGGCGCATAGCCGCCGAACCAGGCGTGATCCGGCCGGGGCGGGTCTTCGGCGGTGCCGGTCTTGCCGGCCACCGCAGGCAGCCTGGGATCGTTGAGCGTGGTGGCCGTGCCGTTGGTGACCACCTCCCGCAGGCCCTGGCGCAGCACCTTGATGGTGGTGGGCTTGAGACCGATCCAGGTGCGGGGGGCGTCCTGCTCCACCAGGTGGGGCGTGACCAGCCAGCCGCCATTGGCCACGGCCGCGTAGAGCCGTGCCATCTGCAGCGGGGTCACCGCAACGGCCCCCTGGCCGATCGAGGAGGTGATCGTGTCGACCGAGGTCCAGGGCTCCCCAAGCACCTTCTTCTTCCAGGCCTTGTCCCCCAGCAGCCCGGGGCTCTCCTCATCGCTGAGCTCAATGCCGGTGAGGCTGCCGTAGCCCAGGCGGCGAGCCGCCTTGAACAACTCCTCGGAGCCCACCTTCAGACCCAGGCGGTAGAAGAAGCTGTTGCTGCTCACCGCCAGAGCCATGGGAAAGCCGATGCTGCCGTAGCTGCCGTGGTCGGCGTAGCACTGGCCGTCGTAGCAGAAGGAGTTGGACGTGGGGATGGTGGAGCCCGGGCCGTAGCGCCCCGATTCCAGCCCGGCGATCGCGCTGATCAGCTTGAAGGTGCTGGCTGGGGGAAAGGCCCGCATCGCCCGGTTGAGCATGGGGGCCTGCGGGCGGTTGAGCTCGTTCCACTGGGCTGTGGTCGGTCCGGTGGAGAAGATGTTGGGATCGAAGCTGGGGCGACTGGCCATGGCCCGGATGGCGCCGGTGCGGGGATCCATGGCCACGATCGCCCCCTTGGCCACCCCATCGAGGGCCTTCTCGGCGGTGCGCTGCAACTCGAGATCCAGGGTGAGGCGCAGATCCTTGCCGGCACGGGCCTGCTTGTCGCCGAGCACCCGCTGCACCTGGCCGGCGGCATTCACCTCCAGCTGCTGACCGCCCCACTCACCCCGCAGGTGGGATTCGTACACCCGCTCAAGGCCGGTGCGGCCGATGCGGTCCTGCACCCGGTAGCCCTTGTCACCCAGGCGGTCGTATTCCTCCTCGGTGATGCCGCTGGTGTACCCGAGCACGTGGGCCGCCAGCCGGCCACCGGGATAGGAGCGCAGATAATCGACATCGACCTCGGCGCCATCGAGAGCCGAAGCCTGTTCACGGAAGCGGAGCACCTGGACACTGCTGAGGGAGTCCGCCAGCTCGATCCGGTACCCCGCATCACCCTGGAGTCCCTGCCTGTAGTTCTGCTCGAGCCGCTCGGAGGGCAGCCCCAGCAGCGCCGAGAGCCTGTCACGGAGGTCAGGCCAGCGGTCCTGGGACACCAGCCGCGGCTGCAGGTAGAGGTTGTAGGTGAGGCGGCTGGTGGCCAGCACCTCCCCATGGCGATCGAGCAGGCGGCCACGAACAGGGTGACGGGGCACCAGCCGGATGCGGTTCTGGTCGGCCCGCAGGCGGTTCTCGGGACCCTGGGCCAGCTGCAGCCAGGCCAGGCGTGCCCCCATCGCCGAGGCCGCCAGCAGCACCACGGCCAGCAACCAGGCGGGCTGATGGCTCATTCCCGACTGCCGTGACGTGCCGGGCAGGAATCCGCTGGCCATCGCCTCAGTCCCCGAGACGACGCTCGAGTTGCTCCAGCCGCTCGGACATGCGCGCCAGCGCCTCCTGCAGGGCCTGGCGCTCCTCCGGGCCAGCGGGATCAGCGGGGGGGTCGGGCGGAACGTCGCGCACCTCCACCCTGACCACAGGGTTGCCGAGCCCCGGTTGCACCTGATCGAGGCTCTCGCGCACCGCCCTGGCGGCCGCATCTCCCTCCTGACGCAGCTGCGAAAGGGGGTCACCTGAGGCGGTGAAGGCCTCCACCACCTGGCGGGGACCACCGCGGCGGGCGCGATCGACCAAAGCGATCCCGACAGGAAGGAGGTCTTCCATCAGGGTGAGCCGCAGGGCGTCAAACGGATCGGCAGCCATGGCAGGACTCCTGAAGCGAAGGCCGCTGGCGAGCACCACCGGACTGTTCCCCCAGTCTGGCGTCCAGGAGGCCGGAGGATGGCTCAGGGTGTGCGCTGAATGCCGGGTTCGAGAATCACCGCACGGCAGAACTCCCGGGAGCCCACCCACCAGCCGCCCACCACGGCCAGGGCCAGGGCTGCGGTGAAGGGCAGCAGGGCCTGGCGGGTGATGTCGAGACTGAACCACTCGCCCCACCCCCTGAGGGCCCGTTCGCGATCGAAGCGGCGGCGCTCACGCAGCTCCTGCCTCTGGCGACGCTGCAGGGACTTCTGCACCCAGCGCTCGAAGGCCCGCTTCTTGGTGACCGCCATCTTGCGCTCCACCTCCAGCAGGTGGCCGGCGCTGAGATCGGGATGGAAGGTGCTGATCAGCTCCAGGCTCTTGATGAACATCTCCACGGCGCCGTCCTTGATCTGGCGCTCGGTGTCACTGATCTCCCCCCAGTGCACTTCCGGGTAGAACCGGCCACGGTTGGCCAGGATCTGCTCCTCCTGGAGCTGGCCGGGTTCCCGCAGCCAGCGATCGGTGTTGGCATCGAATCGACGCCAGTAGAGGAAGGGATTGAGGAAGATGGTTTTCCCCGCCAGCTGAATGCTGTCCTGCTGCAGACGGCGCTGCACCTGGGGATCCTGCTGGGTGACGGCGGTCAAGGGGAAAAGGCCGGGAGCCGATGGTATCGAACGCCGACCGGCGGGGCCAGCTCCAGGGCCACGTTCATCCCGTGGCCTGGCCCTGACCTATTGACCTATTCCCACTCGATCGTTCCGGGGGGTTTGCTGGTGATGTCGAGCACCACCCGGTTCACCCCGTGAACCTCATTGACGATCCGGTTGGAGATGCGCTCCAGCAGGTCGTAGGGCAGGCGGGACCAATCGGCGGTCATGCCGTCTTCGCTGGAGACACAACGCAGCACGATCGGATAGGCATAGGTGCGCTTGTCCCCCATCACGCCGACGCTGCGCACCGGCAGCAGAACGGCGAAGGCCTGCCAGATCTCGTGGTAGAGCCCCGCCTCCTGCACCTCCTCGCGCACGATCAGATCGGCGTCGCGCAGGATGTTCAGCTTCTCTGCGGTCACATCTCCAAGGATGCGGATCGCCAGACCAGGCCCGGGAAAAGGGTGGCGGCGCACGATCTCCTCAGGCAGACCGAGGCTCCGTCCCACCTTGCGCACCTCGTCCTTGAACAGGCGCCGCAGGGGCTCCACCAGCTTGAACTGCAGATCCTTGGGCAGGCCGCCCACGTTGTGGTGACTCTTGATCTTCACCGCCACCCGCTCACCCGTCCTGGGATCGACGTTGGTGCCGGCGGATTCGATCACATCGGGGTACAGGGTGCCCTGGGCGAGGTAATCGAAGGGACCGAGCCGCTTGCTTTCCTCCTCGAACACGCGAATGAATTCAGCGCCGATGATCTTGCGCTTCTGTTCGGGATCCGTGATGCCATCGAGCTTGGCGAGGAAGCGATCCCGGGCATTGATGTATTCAACCCGAATGTGAAACTGAGCGGCAAAGAACTCGGTGAGGAACTCAGGTTCACCCTTGCGCATAAACCCCTGATCGATGAACATGCAGGTGAGCTGATCACCGATCGCCCGGTGCAGCAGGAACGCCAGGGTCGAGGAATCGACCCCTCCAGAGAGCGCCAGCAGCACCCGCCTGTCCCCCACCCGCTCACGCACATCAGCGAGTGCCTCATCGATGAAGGCTGCCGTGGTCCAGTCGGGTTCGCAGCCGCAGATGTGATAAACAAAATTGCGGATCATGGCCATCCCCCCGCGGGAATGCACCACTTCGGGGTGGAACTGCACCCCATACAGACGCCGCTCATGGTCGGCCACAGCCGCTTCCGGGGTGTTGTCGGTGTGCGCCAGCCGGCTGAAGCCAGGCGGCAGGGCCTGAACCGAATCCCCGTGGCTCATCCACATCGTGGAGCCATGCTCCACGTTCGTGAGCAGATCGATCGGGTCATCCACATACAGGGGAGCCTTGCCGTATTCACCCCGGCCCGACGCCTCCACCTGGCCGCCGAGCTGCTGCACCATCAGCTGCATGCCGTAGCAGACCCCCAGCACCGGGATCCCCAGACTCCAGAGGGCGGGATCGCAGCGAGGTGCCCCCTGGTCGTAGACGGAGCTGGGGCCGCCACTGAGGATGATTCCCTTCGGGGCCAGACGCCTGATCTCCTCGATGCTGGTGGCGTAGCCCAGCACCAGGGAATACACCTCGGTCTCCCGCACCCGACGGGCAATCAGCTCGGAATACTGGGAGCCGAAATCAAGGATCACGATCGCCGGCAGGCGGGAGCTCTCGGGTTGCTCGGTCGAATGGGACGGGTGGGACATAACGACCGAATGACGGCCTGCCGGGCCTTTTGGGCTCACCCTAGGCCGTGCCGGAAAGCCTCCAGCAGCTCCCGCCCGCAGGGACCGGCCACCCGCAACTGCCGTTGTCGATCGAACAGGGCAGCCCCGATCCGCATCGAGAAACGACCGTAGCGGGCGAGGTAGGCCTGGCTGCGGGCCTCGATCGCCAGGGCCAGCCGGGCCTCGATGCGGGCGGAGAGGGGCGCATCGAGCTCCCGCAAGCCGGCCAGGGCCGCCTCCACCGTGGGCGCCGCGAACAGCCGCTCCAGGGGCGGGCCAGCCAGCCCCTCGAGGGCGGCCAGGGCCGTGAGCACCTCGGCGCGACCATCGGCCAGGTGGTGGTGGGTGTGGAAGATCCCCCCCGCCAGTTTGATCAGCTTGCCGTGGTACCCGAACAGCAGCAGCCGCTCGACGCCGGCTTCGGCCGCCGCCACGATCAGGGGCCCGAGCCAGTTGCCGGCCTTGAGCAGCAGGTGGGCAGGCAGACCGAGGCGGGGAGCCAGATCAAGACCGTTCTCGCCGATCACCAGCACCAGATCGGCCGGACTGGGCGAGTGCGGCCGCTGGCGCAAGGCCTCGAGGCATTCCTCGAGGCGATCCGGGGAGGCGCTGCGCTGCACCACGGCCTGGGTGCCGATCAGGGCCAGGCCCTCCACCACCCCGAAGGCTTCGTTGCTGGTGCGGACGGCCAGCTCCCGCCCCCGGGGGAAGACCAGCTGGAGCTGCAGTCCACGGCCGGCTGGGACCAGGGGCAGAAGGTTGACCTCCAGCAGGCGGCGGGCATAGGCGGAAAGGCACAGCGTCCGGGTGGCGGCCAGGACCCCCAGTCCCTCCCCCGCCTCCAGACGCAGCCGCTGCGGTGGCTCCGCTCCCTGCGGAGGATCCCACCAGCTCGCCCGCACCCACACCAGCAAACCCCGGGTGAGATCGAGGCCGTCGCCGGGATCGCAGCGGGCCATGCCCAGGGCCTGGCCGTCGCCGAGGGAGGCGGCCGCCTCCACCGGCACCAGCTCGACTCCGGGCGGCTCCAGCAGCTCCAGTGGCTGAACCTCCCTGGAGACCCCGGAAGAAGCCCCGGCGGCGGGGATCCCTTCGGCCTCCAGCAGCACCTCCAGGCCCGCTCGGGCCGCGGCCGCCACCCAGACCGGCAGGGTGAACGGCGTTGCGGTGGTCATGGGCTGGGCCTGGGGGGCTGAGTTGAACGGGGAGGTGGCACTGGAGCTGTGATGTGGGGGGACCTTGGTTTTTTAAGGTGGCGGATTGGGCCGCCGCGCCCGTCCCCCCAGCGCACCCCATGCAGGACAAGCTCACCCTGATGATCCCCGGCCCGACGCCGGTGCCGGAAACCGTCCTGCTGGCCATGAGTCGCCACCCGATCGGCCATCGCAGCGGCGAATTCCAGGCAATCGTGAAACGCACCACCGCGCAGCTCAAGTGGCTGCATCAGACCGAGGGGGATGTGCTGGCCCTCACCGGCAGCGGCACCGCCGCCATGGAGGCCGGGATCATCAACGTGCTGAGCCGGGGTGACAAGGTCCTCTGCGGGGACAACGGCAAATTCGGTGAACGCTGGGTGAAGGTGGCCCAGGCCTATGGCCTGGAGGTGGAGGTGATCCGCGCCGACTGGGGCCAGCCCCTCGATCCGGAGGCCTTCCGCCTGGCCCTGGAGGCCGACAGCGAGAAGCGGATCCGGGCTGTGATCCTCACCCATTCGGAAACCTCCACCGGGGTGATCAACGACCTGGAGACGATCGCGCGTCACGTGCATGCCCATGGCCAGGCCCTGGTGGTGGCTGACTGCGTCACCAGCCTGGGGGCCTGCCCGGTGCCGGTGGATGCCTGGGGCCTCGATGTGGTGGGCTCCGGCTCCCAGAAGGGTTACATGATGCCGCCGGGCCTGGCCTTTGTGGCGATGAGCGAGCGGGCCTGGGAGGCCCACAAGCGCTCGGATCTGCCCAAGTTCTATCTCGATCTGGGCAAGTACCGGAAATCGGCCGCTGCCGACAGCAACCCCTTCACCCCCCCGGTGACTCTCTATTACGCCCTGGAAGCCGCCCTGGGAATGATGCAGCAGGAAGGGCTGGAGGCGATTTTCGCGCGCCATGACCGGCTGCAGCGGGCCACCCAGGCGGCCATGGTTGCCATCGGTCTGCCGCTCTACGCCGCGGAAGGCCACGGCAGCCCGGCGATCACAGCGGTGGCTCCCGAGGGTCTCGACGCCGAGGTGCTGCGCAAGAAGGTGAAGGAGCGCTACGACATCCTGCTGGCTGGAGGCCAGGATCACCTGAAGGGCAAGGTGTTCCGCATCGGTCACCTGGGCTTCGTCTGCGATCGCGACGTGCTGACCGCTGTGGCGGCCATCGAGGCGACCCTGCAGGAGCTGGGAGCGGCCCGTCAGCCGGTGGGAGCCGGCCTGGCCGCTGCAGCCCGGGAACTGGCCGCCTGAGGGACCAGCTGGGGAACCGAAGACCAGTTGTCCAGGGCTGGCCACCCACCCTGGACCGCTGGACCTGGAGGGGGTTGATTCTTTGCTAAGGTGAAAAAATGCGGGTGTAATTCAGTGGTAGAATGTCAGCTTCCCAAGCTGAACGTCGCCGGTTCGAGTCCGGTCACCCGCTTCTCAAGCTGAGGCAATCACCCTCAGAACTACCTGATCAAGGTGTGGATTGGTGATCGCAACAATTTCAGGATCGCGGCTTGATCACCTGGAGAATCTGGGGACCAACGCTTCCGGCCCGACGCTCACAGTCCAGAGCCTTGAGAAGCGCCTGTGCGGCTTCGGTGAGATCACCCCGCTGGGCAGCAGCCTGGGCCCGAGATTCGTGCACGGCCGCATTCCGGAGATACTGGCTTCGTTGCTCAGATCCCTGTGACATGGCGATCGACGATCGCGTTTGAACCACAAGCACAACAACTGATCAATCTGGACTCATTGTATCGCTTGTGGGAGAAGTTGGCCCGAAAGGGACAGAAATGCAGACAGGGTGTTGCTGTTCCCTGTGTCAGGTGCCTGGCTCTTCACCCGGATCACCGAGGGCATCGATCTGGGTGCGCAACTGCCTGGCCCGGCTGCTGTCGCCGCGGCTGATGGCGATGGCCAGAGCGAACTCGAGTTTCTCAAGCTGGTGACCACCTTCGATGTACCCAGGGCGGTGAGGGGCGGTTTGCGGGGTCAACGACCCCCCGGAGCGGGGCAGGGGGCAGGCCGGATAGGTGTTGGCCATGGTTGTTTTTCTTTTCATTCTGCCACCCGGAACCAGCCAACCGCCAGGTCGCGTGATACTGAGCCCTGATCTCCAGCGCTAAGCGGCCTGATCCAGATCGCGGGGGGGAGACAGGGCCTCAACAGGTGCGGCCACCACCTGGGGAGACGGCGCCTCAAGAGCAGATGTCTCCAGCAGCTGGCGGCAGTCCCGCAGCAGCACGTCCACATTGGTGAGGGCCTGGAGCTGCTCAGGCTCCGGCCGCTCGCCCTCCTCCACGGCCATTTCCAGGAGTCCCAGCCGTTGCTCGAGGTGCACCAGCCGGTGCGAGAGCGCCGCCACGGTCTGGGCAAGATCCTCCGCGGTGCGGGTGATGCGGAACGACACCGATTCAGGGGCCATGGCCTTTTCGCCAAGAAGGCCGATCACAACACAGAACCACCCACAGCTCAACCCATCTCCCAGACTGAGTTGTCCTGGCGTCACCTGCGGGCATGTCAAGCCTGGCCACCCTGGCGATCTACCTCCTGGCCGGCCTCGGGGGCGGCCTGGTCGCCCTGCTCACGGGCATCCCCGCCGCTCCCCTGGCGGGCGCCCTGCTCGGCGCGGGCCTGGTGAGCGTGAGCGGACGCTGGGATCTGGCCCACTGGCCCCCTGGAACGCGCACCGGCCTGGAGATCGCCATCGGCACAGTGATCGGCACCAGCCTCACCAGTACAGCCCTGTCGGAACTTCGGCAGCTGTGGCGGCCGGCGCTGCTGATCACGGTCACCCTGGTGGCCACCGGCCTTGTGGTCGGCCTCTGGAGCAGCCGACTGCTGGGCATCGATCCAATCATCACCCTGCTGGGGTCAGCCCCTGGTGGCATCAGCGGCATGAGCCTGGTGGGTGCTGAATTCGGCGTCGGCGCCGCCGTGGCCGCCCTGCATGCGGTGAGGCTGATCACGGTGCTGGTGGTGGTGCCCGTGGTGATCAGGCTGGTGCTGGCATTCACAGCTGGTCATTCCTCCAGGTGACCCACCGGAGAACTCCCCCTCGACAGTCCGGAGACGACCGATACGTTGGTGCCCGAAGCCTGGTTGCCCGGACTGAATTCATGCCGCCCCGTCCTCACTGCCCTTGCCCGACGTCGGCCGACACTGCCAGGGGTCGCCGGCTGAGATCGGCTCTGCGCGTGGTTCTGGCTCCTGCCCTGGTGATCCTGAGCAGCCCGTTGCCGCTGCTGAGCCAACCCATGCAGCTCAGCCAGATCATCCAGCCTGACCCCAGCGATCCGGGTCACAAAGGAGCAGAGGTGTACTGCTTCATGCGCAAGGCCGGCAACAACCATGAGGTGAGCTGGACCGCCGCCTATGCCTTAATCAAACGCCAGAGCGCCAGTCTGTTCAAGACCTCCCCGGAGCACGGCGCCGTGATGATCACCGAGGCCGTGGTCAAGTCTCCCGATGCCTATCCCGACTGCGGCCAGTTCCTTGGCGCCCTCTACGGCAGTGAAAAGCCGGCGCCCCTCCAGACGGACATCCCCGCCAGCGGCACCGGTGGGCCGGTTCCCCTCCCCAGCGGCGGCGGAACCACACGCCATGACCGCTATTCCTACTGATCCCCGCCAGGTTGATGGGCATCGAGCGCTCCGGGGCTGGGGACTGATGCTGGTCCTGGCGCTCAGCGGCTGCGCCGCAGAGCCCTTGGGCAAGGACGCGCCACGGCTGCGTGAGGACCAATGCCTCGATGAGGTCAGGGTGGATGCGCTCGATCAGGCTCTGGAGCGCTGTGACCGGGTGGTGGACACCTTCCCTCGTGCGGCCCGTCCGCTCAGCGATCGCTTCGTGCTGCACACCCTGCGGGGAGATCACGGCAGGGCCTGTCAGGACATCGAGAAGGCCGCGGCCCTGCTCAGGTCAGCCTCCGACGGCAAGCCTTCGGCGCCGGAGGGCGATCCCCAGCTGGTCACCGACATCCGGGTGCGCCAGGAGAGCTGCCGCGACATCCCTGCGGCGGCGTCCCCCTGAATCACCAGGCCTCCAGCAACTGGCGCACCATGGCGGGCAGGGCCTGACGGCGCAGGATCGCCAGGCGTCCTCCCAGAGCCAGGTCGATCCGCTCGGCCTTGCTGGCGATCAGACCATCCACCAGCTGATCGGCCACCCCCAGCTGAAGCCAGTGGGCCGTGAGGGGCCCAGCCATGCCGATGCGATGGGCACGGTCTTCGGCCTGCTCGGTGTCCCCCGGGGTCCAGGGCCTCTCCAGCAGCACCACATGACTGGCGCGGTGCAAGGTGAAGCCGAGGCCCGCCACTGCGAAGGTGGCCACCAGCAGGGGCACCCTTCCGGCCTGGAAGCGCTCCACCTGGCGCTGCCGCTCCTGCGGCCTCAGCCGACCCGTGAGCAGGGCACCGCCCAGGCGCGCAGCCAGTCGCTCGGCAGGGGCCACGAAAGCCGTGAACACCACCACCGATGAACCGCCAGCCAGCAACTCCGTCACCAGGTCCTCGGCCGCCGGCAGCTTGTAAGAAGCACCGATCTGCCTGAGGGCGGTGAGCATCGCCAGGGATTCGGCATCGCGGCGCACCTCGCCCCTGGCCGCGCGCCGGCGGTAGTGCTCCACGCGCTGCTGCAGCTCATGCTCAAAGCCCAGGGCATGGCTGGCGCTGAGGGCCACAGGGCAGACCAGACGCCGCTTGGGGGGAAGGTCGAGGCAATCCTGCTTGCGCCGGTGCAGCAGCAATGGCCTGATCAGCCGGTGCAGCTCCTCCAGGCGTTCGGCGCCGCTGGCCTGCCAGTGGCGGCGCCCACCGCGTTCGCGCCAGTGGCCCTGGCAGTAGGTCTGCTCGAAGCTGAGCTGATCCCGGCCGAGGGGGTGATCGATCGCCGCCAGCAGGGGAAAGAGCTGCACCGGGCGCCCGTTCTTCATGGGAGTGCCACTCAGGAGCCAGATCGCCCGCAGGCGTGGGTGACGGGCCAGGCGCAGCAACGCCCGGGTGCGAGCCGCCCCCAGGTTCTGGGCGAAGTGGGCCTCATCCACGATCAGCACCGTGCCGGCTGGGGGCAGCTCGGCCGGCAACCGCGCCCAGCTGAACAGCTCGACAGCCAGCTCCAGGGCCAGGGCCTCCTGTCGCCAGAGGCCATGAAGACCCACGGGGGCCACCACGGCGATGCGGCAGTGCGCGCAGCGGGACAGGGCCCGGGCCGCCACCAGGGCCGTGAGGGTCTTGCCCAGGCCCATCGCGTGGGCCAGGATCGCCCCGCGGCGAGCCAGCAACCAACGGGCCGCCGTGCGCTGATGGCTGAACAGTTGCCGCCCATCCGGGAGGGGGTCCTCCAGCTGGGCCGCCGCCACCAGCTGGCGGTGCGGCGGCAGGGGGGGCAACGGCTGGCGCAACCAGGCGATCCACTGGGCCAGGTCGGGCTCGATGGCGAAGCGCGCCCCCAACAGCTCCTGCAACGCGCCTGCAGCCTCGAGGGGAAACTCCCAGCAGTGGCCCTGGGCACGCCAGCGACCCGTCGGCCTGATCCTTCGCAGCTGGGCCTGGGTGACCGGATCGAACGGGGAGATCACCTCGATCAGACCGCAGGACCCAAGCCGCAGCAGACAGCGCGACGGTGTTGTGCGCGAAGCTCGCAGGGACACCACCGCGCTTCGTGGACCTGGATTCTAGTCAGCGATGCCCTGCGAACAAGCCCATCGCGATCAGCTTGAAAAACTGAAGTCCTCGACACATTGACAGACCAGAAGCCATGGGCAAACTGTCTGCAACCGAGGCATGGGAATGCAGGTCAGGGATGCGGTCTTCCTTGAGGATCTCTGCCCAAAGTTACGCGTCAGACGCTGGAGACAATCCCTGCACAAACAGACTCAACATCGTTGTATTTATTGCGGAGATCGCTCCGAATCCATTGATCATCTGCTGCCGCGCTGCCGCGGCGGGCTGAGCGTGACGGAGAACTGCGTTCCGGCCTGCCTGGCCTGCAACGGCCACAAGAGCGACGCCGACGCCTTCGATTGGTACAGGCGTCAGCGCTTTTACGACCCACGCCGCGCAATGGCGATCCGGGCCTGGATGGATGGGGACCTGCGCCTGGCCGTTCGGCTGCTGCAATGGGCCACCCCTGAGCCGGCGATGGCGCCGGCACCCCAGGCTGCAGCCCTGAGCCTGCAGGCGGCCTGAGCCACACCGCTCACCAGACCCGGCAGGCCTCCGGTCCGTGATGGCGCGCGCAGATGGCTCCGAGCTGCTCGGGCTGCTCGGGCGCCACCAAGGCGGCCATGAGCACAAGGACCACCACCAGCAGAGGGAACACCCCCAGGACGCGGGGGCGACTCCAGGGGCGGACCTGGCCGGGACGCGCCAGGCTGGAGGCGAGGAAACGGGGTGTAGAGAAGCAGGAGGCGGCCATCAACGGATCCGAGAAGTGATACAGGTGTACTCATGACTTCTCTTGCTGTCAACAGCAGCCCCTGGAGGGGGGCCTCCGGCCGGATGCTTGTGCTGGGGGGCGGCTACTGCGGCCAGCGCTTCGCCTCCGCCGTGGCCGCCACCGGGATGCCTGTGCTGATCAGCCACCGGCCCGGTGAGGATCCCCCGGCCGCGGAGGGGATCCAGTCGGTGCCCTTCGCCAGCCAGCTCAGGCCGGGAATCGACCCTGCTGCTCTGGAGGGGGTCACCCATCTGTTGATCACCATTCCCCCGGACCGCGAGGGCAAGGATCCGGTTCTGGAGAGTCTTGGGACCAGCCTGGTCGGCCTTCCCTTGCAGTGGGTGGGCTACCTCTCCACCTCCGGGGTCTATGGCGATCGGGGCGGCGCCTGGGTCCAGGAAAGCGACACCCCCGCTCCGAAACTTCCCCGCAGCCGGGCACGGCTGGCCTGCGAGCAGGCCTGGCGGGCCAGCGGTCTGCCCCTGCAGGTGTTCCGTCTGCCGGCGATCTACGGACCGGGACGCAGCCCGTTCAACGGACTGCGCGCGGGCATCAGCCGCCTGATCCACAAACCCGGGCAGGTGTTCAGCCGCATCCATGTCGCTGACATCGTCGGAGCCCTGCTGCACAACCTCGCCCTGCCCGGTGGCAGCAGGCCGGCGCTGCTCAACCTGGCGGACGACAGACCCTGCCCATCGAGTGAAACCCTGGGCTATGCCGCCCACCTGATGGACTGCAAACTGCCCGACGTGGAGCCCTATGAGCGGATCCAGGAGAGTCTGAGCCCGATGGCCCGCAGCTTCTGGGGGGAGAACCGCCGCACCAGCAACAGGCGGCTGCGCCTGGAGCTGGGGTACCGGCTGCGCTACCCCAGCTACCGGGAAGGGTTCAAAGCCTCACTGCTGGAGGAGCTGGATCTTCAGCGAGGGGCAGGCTCCCCATCCCCGGGACAGACCGGTGTCGCCAGCGGCTGAAGATCGTTGAGGGTTGGAATGCTCAGGTCACGCTTCAGCCGACACCAGTCGATCACCACCCAACCCTTCTGCAGACCCTGACCCAGGCCCAGCACCAGTCCCCCCAGAAGCAACCAGCGGATCATGACTCTCGAGGCCACTGGCCTTCACGCTAAGAAGGGACCCGGACGGGGGCCCATTGCCCTGGCCCTGGGAGATCCGGCCGGCATCGGCGCCGAGGTGACCCTCAAGGCCCTGGCAGCCCTGGAGGCACGGGGTGTGACCCCCGATGTACGGCTGGTGGGCTGTCGCCGCTGGCTGGAGCGGACCTACATGGACCTGCGCAGACGCGGGGGGGCACCGCTGGTGGATCCAGGCTCCTACCCGATCCTCGACAGACCTCTGGGGGAGTGGATCGCCCCTGGCCAGGGCACGGCCGTCAGTGGTGCCGCCAGTTTCAGCTGGCTGAATGCGGCGGTGGATCTGGTGCTCAGCGGCCAGGCCCGGGCGCTCACCACAGCGCCGATCGCCAAACATGCCTGGCATGCCGCCGGCCATCGCTACCCCGGCCAGACCGAACGACTGGCGGAACTCTGCGGGCAGACACAGGCCTCGATGCTGTTCACGGCCCGATCCCCTGGAGGCACCTGGCGGCTGAACACGCTGCTGGCCACCACCCACATCCCCCTGGCCCGGGTGCCCCAGGCGCTCAGCCCCGCCCTGGTGGAACGGCAGCTGGAGGTCCTTCTGGGGTTCTGCCGGCGGTTTCACCCCCATCCCAGCCTGGTGGTGGCAGGGCTGAATCCCCACGCGGGTGAAGCCGGCCAACTGGGCGTGGAGGAGCAGGACTGGCTGATCCCACTGCTGGAGAGCTGGAGGCGGCGCCACCCGACGGTGGCCCTGAGGGGGCCGCAACCGCCGGACACCTGCTGGCTGGAGGCAGCGGCAGCCTGGCGGGGGAAGGGACGGGGCGCCGATGGTTACCTGGCGCTCTACCACGATCAGGGCCTGATCCCGGTCAAGCTTCTGGCTTTCGATGCTGCCGTGAACACCACTCTGGGGCTGCCCTTTCTGCGCACCTCACCGGATCACGGCACCGGGTTCGACATTGCCGGAGCTGGCCTGGCCCGCTCCGACAGCATGGTGGCGGCCCTGGAAACCGCCTGGGAACTGGGTTGAGCGGAGGTCAGGAAGGTTTGACCCGCAACAGCACCTGGCCGAATTCCACCGGGGTGCCGTTCTCCACCAGGATCTCCACCAGCTCACCGCTGACCTCGGATTCCAGCTCATTCATCAGCTTCATGGCCTCGAGAATGCAGACCGGCTGACCGACGCTGATGCGGCTGCCGAGCTCCACAAAGGGGGGGTCACCGGGTGACGGTGAGCGGTAGAAGGTGCCCACCATCGGTGCGGTGATCTCCAGCAGGTCGGCCCTGAGCGCCGGCGGGGCCGGCGGTGGGGCGGAGGGGGCACTGACTGCGGCGGCGCCCTGGGCCGGCGGGGCGGGCGCCGCCGCTGCTGCCGGCAAGGGGGCAGGGACTTGCTCCGGCGGGGCCGGCGCCTGAAGGTTGCGGCGCACCTCCAGGCGGAAGTCGTCACCTTCGAGCTTCAGCTCCTGGATGTCGCTCTGTTCCAGGAAAATGAGCAGTTGCTGCAGTTGGTCGTTGTCGAGCTGCATGACGATCAGGACTCCCGGCCGAGGTAACTGTCGTTGCGCGTGTCGATCTTGATCTTCTCGCCGATGGTGATGAACAGGGGCACCATCACCTGGGCGCCTGTCTCCACGATGGCGGGCTTGGTGCCGCCGGTGGCCGTGTCACCCTTGACGCCCGGATCGGTCTGGGTGACCTCGAGCACCACAGAGTTGGGCAGCTCCACCTCAAGCGGGGAGTCGTTCCAGGACACCACGTTCACCTCCATGCCCTCCTTGAGATATTTACGCCCCTCGCCGATCTGCTTGGCGGAAAGGCGCGTCTCCTCGTAGGAGGCCATGTCCATGAAGACGTACTCCTCCCCCTCCATGTAGGTGTGTTGCAGCGTGGATTTCTCCAGCTGGGCCTGGGCAACGGTTTCGCCAGCGCGGAAGGTCTTCTCGACCACGTTGCCGCTCTGCACGGCCTTCAGCTTGGTGCGCACGAAGGCCGAGCCCTTGCCTGGCTTGACGTGCAGGAACTCGACGACCCTCCAGACCTGTCCATCGAGCTCGATGGTGGTGCCAGTTCGGAAGTCGTTGCTCGAGATCATTCCGGCGGAACGGGTGAGCGGGATTGTACGGCTGGCCGTCGAACCCCTCTGCCGGCCTGGGTCTGGTCACCGGCGAGCTGTGCCAAAGTCCGAAGTACGGCAGATCGCCCGCTGATCGGCAGGAACGCCATGGACAGGAGTTGGCTACAACCAGAATCCCCACGCATGCCTCAGCACCGACAAGCGCTGCGGCCCAGGGGATCCTGGCAGGCCCTGGGGAGCCTGCTGCTGGCGCTGGTGCTGGCCAGCGGCGTCACCCTCGTCCGGGTCGTCCCAGTAGCGGCGGCTTTGCCACCGGGGAATGCCGTCACCGATCCTGCCGCCCTGCTGCGCAATGCCCTGCCGATCGAGCAACCCGATCTTCAGAAGCTGCAGCATCGCCTTGAAGACAGCAGTGACGACCTGCGCGCCAAGCGCTGGAGCGCCCTGACCGCCAACGTGCGCAGGGCTCAGGCGCAGCTGAGCAGCCGCCGCGCCGCACTGCTGGAGGCCTTCCAGCCCGAGCAGCGGAACCAGGCCAAGGCCCTGCTCACCAGCCTGGAATCCGAGCTGCAGGCCGTGGCCGAAGCCGCCGAACAGCAGAACCGTGAGGCCTTTCTCGCCACCCGCCGCAGGGCCCTGAGCACCATCGGCGAAGCGGAAGCCCTGCTGGTGGGGCCGTTCCCCTTCGAGATACCCGAAGCGTTCGCCGACCTGCCCAGGCTGCTGGGTCGCGCCACCGTCAAGCTCACCACCACCAAGGGCGATCTGACCGCCGTGGTGGATGGGTACAACGCACCGCTGACAGCAGGTGCCTTCGTCGACCTCGTGCA
The DNA here is from genome assembly GCF_014224355.1 of Synechococcus sp. BSA11S. Lineage (GTDB taxonomy): Bacteria > Cyanobacteriota > Cyanobacteriia > PCC-6307 > Cyanobiaceae > Regnicoccus_A. The sequence goes on from NZ_VNWP01000005.1 coordinate 62,475, forward strand.
GCGGGGCTTCTACGACGACCTGCCCTTCATCCGCGCCGAGGATTTCTACGTCCTTCAGACCGGCGATCCGAAAGGATCCGCCAGCGGCTACCTGGACAGCTCGGGGCAGGAACGGCATGTGCCGCTGGAAATCATGGTGCCGGGCCAGAGCCAGCCCTTCTACAACCAGACGTTCGAAGATCTCGGCCTGTTCAAGGCCACCCCTGTGCTTCCCTTCGCCACCAAGGGAACCCTGGGCTGGGCCCATTCCGACCAAGCCCTCGATGATGGCTCCTCCCAGTTCTTCCTGTTCCTGTTCGAAGCGGAGCTCACCCCGGCTGGCCTGAATCTGATCGACGGCCGCTACGCCGCCTTCGGGTACGTGGTCGACGGCTTCGATGTGCTCCAGGAGCTCACCGCCGACGACGGCATCGTCAGGGCGACGGTTGTGGAAGGGGCCGATAACCTGCGGCCCCATGCCTGAAGGCTCCAGTGGCACGCCCACACTGGCCGATCTGGGGGAACGGGAACTGATCAAACGGCTGGGGGCCTATGCCCCGACGGGACAGTTAGACGACGATGCCGCCCTGCTGGACACCCCATCGGAGCGGACGCTGGTGGTGAACACCGACGTGCTGGTGGAGGGGGTGCATTTCAGTGACGCCACCATGGCCGCCGCCGATGTGGGCTGGCGGGCGGTGGCGGCCAACCTCTCGGACCTAGCGGCGATGGGATGCCGTGAGGTGCTGGGGGTGACGGTGGCCCTGGTGGCACCGGCGGCCACTCCCTGGCCCTGGGTGGAGGGGGTGTATCAGGGACTGAGTGCCGCCCTCGCCCGCTATGGGGGCACCCTGCTCGGGGGCGATTGCAGCGGGGGCAGCCTGCGCCTGCTCTCTCTGACGGCCCTGGGACGGCTGGGGCCGGACGGGCCGATCCGGCGGCGGGATGGTCGCCCCGGCGATGCCCTGGTCTGCACGGGAGCCCACGGCCTTAGCCGCCTGGGGCTGGCGGCACTGCTCCAGGAGACCCGCACGGCCGCATCCCCTGACTGGCGCCAGGCTTCTTCATCCCTGCTGGAGCGCGCCGTGGCGGCCCACCGCAGGCCCCAGCCCCGGCTGGATGCCGTGCAGGTGCTGGCGGCATGCCGGCCCAGCGGCCTCCCCTGGCGCGTGGCAGGCACCGACAGCAGCGATGGCCTGGCGGCTGCCCTGGGATGGCTGGGCCGGGGCAGCGGGTGTGATGCCCTGCTGGAGCGGCGGGCCTTGCCCCTCGATCACGAGATGGCCGCCCTGAATGAAGGCGAATCCTGGTGCCTGAACGGCGGTGAAGATTTCGAACTGGTGCTGGCCCTCGACCCAGACTGGGCCCAGCGGCTGATCCTGGCCCTGCCGGGAGCACGACGGATCGGATCACTGACCAGGGGAGCAGGAGAGCTGCGCTGGGCTGATGGGGGATCTCCCCTGGCGGGCCCAGAAGCAGGCTTCACCCATTTTCACTGAATCGTCGCCAATCCTCCTCCCGGCGGGCCGCTGGGGCGGTGGAACCCAAGAAAAAGCCGCCCCCGAACGGGAGCGGCCGGCAAACGAACGCTCAGAACCAGGGACTCACTTCCAGTTCCTGGCCACCAGTTCGGCCAGATCGACGACCCGTTGGCTGTAGCCCCACTCGTTGTCGTACCAGGAGATGACCTTGACCATGTTGTCGCCCATCACCAGCGTGAGATCGGCATCCACGATTGTGGACTCATCGGTGCCGGCGTGATCGGAGGAAACCAGAGGCAGATCGCAATACTTGATGATTCCTTTCATGCCGTTCTCGGAAGCTTCCTTGAGCACCGCATTCACTTCTTCACGGCTGGTGCCACGACTCACCTCCATCACGAGGTCGACAACGGACACATTCGGCGTGGGCACACGCATGGCGATGCCGTTCAGTTTCCCCTTCATCGGGGGGTAGACGAGAGCCACGGCCTTGGCGGCACCGGTGGAGGTGGGAACAATGTTGATCGCAGCGGCACGGGCACGGCGCAGATCACGGTGGCTGGCATCGAGAATGCGCTGGTCACCGGTGTAGCTGTGGGTGGTGGTCATCGTGCCTTTGACGATGCCGAAAGCCTGGTCCAGCACTTTGACCAGGGGGGCCATGCAGTTGGTGGTGCAGCTGGCGTTGCTGATCACGTTGTAGTCGTCATGGCGGTACTGATCGTCGTTGACACCCACGACGAAGGTGCCGACTCCATCGCCCTTGCCAGGGGCCGTGATCAGGACCTTGCTGGCACCAGCCTTGAGATGTTTTCCGGCACCCTCGGTGTCAATGAAGACCCCGGTGGACTCGATCACCAGATCAACACCCCAGTCCTTCCAGGGAAGATTGAGTGGGTTGCGATCGGAGAAACATTTGATCGTCTTGCCGTTGACGGTGAGCGTGTCTTTGGTGTGACCCACCACGGTGTCACGAATCTTGCCCAGCATCGAGTCGTACTCGAGCAGATGGGCGTTGGTGCGCGGATCAGACGTGTCGTTGAGGCCCACCACCTCAATGCCGGTGTTCTCGCCACGGCTGAGCCAACAACGCATGAAGTTGCGACCGATCCGGCCGAATCCATTGATCGCAACGCGCAGGGTCATGGCAGGAACGGGAAACCCGTTGACAAGGGGAGTTTGGCTGCCGATCATACAGAAATGGTCTGCCGGCCCCTGGACACACCCGAGCCGCAGAGCCAAACAAGCGTTAAAGGGGGAGAGACAACGGCAGCGTCAACGCCTACCTTCGGGTCCGCATGGAGACGCTTTTGGGACCGCTGCTCGACCACCGGGCTCCCCTCCACTTCATCGGGGTCGGCGGCATCGGCATGTCGGCGCTGGCTGGAATTCTGGCCGACCGGGGTTTTCAGGTCAGTGGATCCGATCCGCGGCAGAGTCCCGTGCTTGAAGCCCTCGGGCGTCGTGGGGTGCGGGTCTTCGGCCAACAGGGGGCGGCCACCATCGCTGCCCTCGGAGCAGGTGCTGGAACACCGCCGCTGGTGGTGATCAGCACGGCGGTGCCCGCGGACAACCCGGAGCTTCTGGCGGCACGCCAGGCCGGCCTGACGATCTGCCACCGATCCGACGTGCTGGCGGCGCTGATCAACGCACAGCCCTCGATCGCCGTGGCGGGCAGCCATGGCAAGACCACCACCAGCACCTTGATCGCCACGCTGCTGGCGGCCACCGACCAGGACCCCACCGCCGTGATCGGTGGCATCGTGCCGGCGTTTCAGAGCAATGCCCGCAGCGGCCGGGGCCGTCTGCTGGTGGCCGAGGCGGATGAATCGGATGGCTCCCTGGTCAAATTCCGATCCAGCCTTGGACTGATCACCAACCTCGAGCTCGACCACACCGATCACTACCCCGATCTCGAGGCACTGGTCGAGACCCTCCAACGCTTCGCGGGAGGGTGCGGATCCCTGCTCGCCAACGCCGATTGTCCGGTGCTGCGCCAACATTTTCAGCCCGGCGCCTGGTGGTCGATCGAGCGCTGCGACGGCGTCGACTTCTCCGCCCTGGCGGTGGAGGAACACGGCGGGGGCACCCTGGCCGACTTCTACGAGAACGGAGAGCTGGTGGGGCGCTTCAGCCTGCCCCTGCCGGGACGCCACAACCTCAGCAACGCCACCGCTGCCCTGGCGGCCTGCCGGCTGGAGGGCGTACCCTTCGGCGCCCTGGCCGCGGCGATGCGGACCCTGCGCTCGCCCGGACGGCGATTCGACTTCCGGGGCGATTGGGCAGGTCGCCAGGTGGTCGACGACTATGCCCATCACCCCAGCGAGGTGGAGGCGACCCTGCACATGGCCCGGTTGATGGTGACCAGCGGCCGCAGCCCTCTGCCGAAAACTCCCAGGCGGGTGGTGGCCGTGTTCCAGCCCCACCGTTACAGCCGTACGGCCGAATTCCTGGACGCCTTCGCCGCCGCTCTGGCCCTGGCCGACTCGGTTCTGCTCGCCCCGCTCTTTGCCGCTGGGGAAGCCGCCATCCCGGGGATCGACAGCCAGGCCCTGGCCGATCGCCTGCGTCAACTCCGTCCTGGACTGCCCCTTCAGGTGAGCGCCACCCTCGACCAGCTGGCGGATCAGGTGGCGCGCCGCAGCCAACCCGGCGATCTGGTGCTGGTGATGGGAGCCGGCGATGTGAACGGTCTCTGGGGTCGCCTGCAGGCGCTGGCACAGCAGAAGCCGCCGGATGCCCCGGATGCTCCACCCGCCCCCCTGGCCGCCTGAGCCGTGCCCCTCATCCCGGCCCACCGGCCACCCCAGAGCCAGGTATCTCTGGCCGACTACACCACCTGGAAAGTGGGTGGACCGGCCGAATGGTTCGCTGAACCGGTCAGCCGCGAGGAACTGATCGCCCTGGCCCTCTGGGCGTTCTCGGAGGGCCTGCCCCTGCGCCTGATCGGTGCCGGCTCAAACCTGCTGGTGAGCGACGGCGGCCTCGACGGACTGACGCTCTGCAACCGCAGGCTGCAGGGCAGCGTCATCGAGTCGACCACGGGACTGGTGGAAGCCCAGGCAGGCGAACCCATCCCCACCCTGGCGCGCAAGGCGGCCCGGGCGGGCCTGAGCGGCCTGGAGTGGGCGGTGGGCATCCCCGGCACCGTTGGAGGGGCCGCAGTGATGAACGCGGGCGCCCAGGGGGGCTGCACAGCAGACTGGCTCCAGGAGGTCACGGTGCTCGATCCCACCGGCGGGGGTGAGCCTTTCGTGCTCCAGAGCCGCGAGCTGGAGTTCGCCTACCGCCACAGCCGCCTGCAGCGGGAGCCCCTGCTGGTGCTCTCGGCCCGGTTTGGCCTCAGTGCCGGCCACGATCCGGCCGAGATCAGCCGTCGCACCAGCGCCAACCTCTCCAGTCGCACCAGCAGTCAGCCTTACCAGCAGCCCAGTTGCGGCAGCGTCTTCCGCAATCCGGAGCCCCGCAAAGCCGGCCAGCTGATCGAGCAGCTGGGGCTCAAGGGGCTGGCGGTGGGTGGGGCGATGGTCTCGCCGATCCACGCCAACTTCATCGTCAACACCGGCAGCGCCAGCGCCCACGACATCGACCGGCTGATCCAGCTGGTCCAGCAGCGGGTCTTCGACGCCCACGGCATCGAGCTCCACCCGGAGGTGAAGCGTCTGGGTTCCTTCCCCGCCGGAAGGACCGGGTCGCGGAGCCAGAGCTTCGAAGGGGAGGCCGTAGCCTGAGCCGGCGCTCTTGATCTCCGCATGGCAGGCTTCGGACTCCCCAACTTCGGACAGCTGACCGAAGCCTTCCGCAAGGCCCAGCAGATCCAGCAGGACGCCCAGAAGCTCCAGGACGAACTGGATGCCATGGAGCTGGAGGGCAGCAGCGCAGATGGACGGGCCAGCGTCTGGCTGACCGGCAACCAGCAACCGCTGAAGGTGAGGATCGCCCCCGAGCTGCTGAACGACGGGGCTGAGGCCACCGAGGCGGCCACCCTGGAGGCCCTCAGGGCCGCCTACGACCTCTCCACGGGCACGATGAAGGAGCGGATGGAAGAACTCACCGGCGGACTGAACCTGCCAGGCCTGGGGAGCTGAAGGGGTCAGCCCGGATCAGGAGCCTCCTGACGCTGACGACGACGGGAGGGCTGTCCCGGTCCTCCCTGGGCACGAGCCGCCAGAGACGTCCCACGGCTCTGCTCCAACTCAGCCAGCCCTTGCAGGTAGTAGTCATAGCGGTCCCAGGCCGTCCCCACCCGACAGCCGGGATCGCCACGATGCCGGCAGTTGCTGAAGCGACAGGCCCCCCTCTCCAGCGCCTGGGCAATCTCCGGAAACAGCGCCGGCAGAACCGCGGGGTCGCGGGGCAGATCCGGCCGGTTGAACCCTGGGGTATCGGCGATCAAAGCCCCCGGGGCCAGGGGAAAGAGCTCCACGTGTCGGGTGGTGTGACGCCCACGCCTGAGCCGCCCTGAGACGGAGCCGACCCGCAGCGCCAGCGCCGGCACCAGGGCGTTGAGCAGGCTGCTCTTTCCCACCCCGGAAGGGCCACAGACCACGGCGATTCCAGGCTGGGCCAGGCGCTCCTTCAATGGAGCCAGGCCTTCGCCGCTGGCCGTGCTGACGGAGATCGGGTCATAGCCCCAGCCGCACAGCCGCTGCCGCCAGTGTTCGAGCAGATCGCGCGGGGCCAGGTCGGCCTTGGAGAAGACCACCTGCACAGGCTGACCGCTGTGCTCGGCCGTGAGCAGGAACCGGCTGATCTGCTCCGGATCCGGGGCGGGCTCGGCCATGGCCACAACCACCACGATCCGGTTGCAGTTGGCCACGGGTGGACGCCCCAGCAGGCTGGTGCGGGGCAGCAGGGCACCAACGGCAGCACGGCCGGCCGGCCAGTCGATGCCCTCGAGTCCCACCCGATCACCCACGTGGATCCGGGCACCCGCCTGGTCCAGCCGGGTGCGGCGGGTGCAGAGCAGCCGATTCAGGCCTCCGGGACCAGGAATCTCCAGGTTCACCTGGCAGAAGTTGGCCTGAATCGCCGTGACCAGCCCCCTGACCATCACCCTGTCGTGTTCAGCGCTGGCCTCAGCCTCAGCCCCCATGGCGACGGATCCACAAGCGGACACCCTCCTCCCCTGGAGCCTCCTGACTGCCTGCGCTGGTCGCCGGTCCACGCTCCACCCGGTGGCCCTCCTGGCTCAGCCCTTCGCCCACCATCAGCTCAGGCTCACCGGCGTCGAGATCGAGCTGCAGCCAGTCGCCCACGGCGATGGTTTCGAGCGCCAGACGGCTGCGGATGAAGTTGAGGGGACAGGGGGTGCCCCGCAGATCAAGCCGCAGGGCGGGCTCCGCGGGTGGAGGCTCCGGTGGAGGGCTGCTGGTCACAGGGCCATGGGGTTATCCGAACAGTCCGCCGAACAGTCCACTCTTGTGGGGGTGGTCCTTGGCGGAATGGTGACCCGCCAGCTGCTCCAGCAGGTCCCGTTCGTGGTTGCTGAGCTTGGTGGGCACCTGCACCTTCACGTTGAAGAGATGGTTGCCCCGGGCCACCGGATTGCCCAGCTTGGGGACACCCTTGCCCGTGAGGGTGAGGGTGGTGCCGGGTTGGGTGCCCGCCGGAATCTCCAGGTTTGCCGGCCCATCCACCGTGTCCACCTCGATCGTGTCGCCCAGGATCGCCTGCAGGTAGTTGACCGCCACGTCGGAGTGGATGTGGATCCCGTCACGGCGCAGCTTGTCGTGGGACTGAACGAACAGGTAGACGTAGAGGTCGCCGGCAGGACCGCCGCGCTGACCGGCATTGCCCTCGGCGGCCACCCGCAGACGGGTGCCTGAGTCGACCCCGGCCGGAATGGTGATCCGGAGTTTCTTGCGCACCTGCTGAACGCCCTGGCCACCACAGGCGCCGCAGGGGTCGGCGATCACCTGACCGGTCCCTTCGCAGGTGGGGCACGGGGCCACCTGGGTGAAGCTGCCGAAGGGCGTTCGCGTCGCCCGACGCACCTGACCCTGGCCGCCGCAGGTGCCGCAGGTGGTGGGTCCGCTGCCACTCTTGGCGCCGCTGCCCTTGCAGGTGTCACAGGTTTCCAGGTGCCTGATCTGCACCTCCTTCTCCTGCCCGAAAACCGCTTCGTTGAAGCTGATGCTCAGATCGAGGCGCAGGTCATCTCCCTGGCGGGGGCCACGGCGGCGGGAGGCTCCGCCGCCGCCTGCGGCTCCGCCGAAGCCACTGAAGAAGGTCTCGAACAGATCCGCGAACCCTCCCATGTCGCCCATGTCGGGGGCACCGGCGCCCGAGACGCCCGCCTCACCGAACTGGTCGTAGCGAGCCCGGGTCTGGGGATCACTGAGCACCTCGTAGGCCCGGCCGATCTCCTTGAAGCGATCCTCCGCGCCTGGATCCTTGTTGATGTCGGGGTGGTACTGCCGGGCCAGGCGTCGGTAGGCCCGCTTGAGGGTGTCCGCGTCCGCATCACGGGACACTCCCAGCAGGTCGTAGTACTCGGCCATCAGCTGGATTCCTCACCACCTTCCGTCCCGTCCTGGGAGAGGGGCGCGGCCCCCTCCGAGGCCCCGGGACCCGGTCCCATCGAGACTTTGACCAGAGCATGGCGCAGCACACGCCCATTCAGCTGATACCCGCGCTGGAGTTCCTCGATCACCAGATCCTCGGCCAGCTGGTCACTGGGCTCCCGCAGCACCGCCTCATGCAGGCTGGGATCGAAGGGTTCTCCCTCCACCCGCATCGCCGCCACCCCCAGCTGCTTGAAGGCATCGACGAGTTGTTTGTACAGGCCCTGATAGCTGCGGTGGAGGGTCTGGGCCTCCTCGCTCTGGGGATCGAGCTGCTGGCGGGCGCGGTCGAAGTTGTCGACCACGGGCAGAATCTCGCTGAGGGTGGAGCAGGCGATCTGCAGACGCAGGTCCTCCTGGTCACGGCTCTGGCGCTTGCGGAAGTTGTCGAAGTCGGCGGCCATGCGCATGTACTGGCCGCGCAGACTCTCATGTTCGCTGCGCAGCTTCTCGAGTTCGGCAGCCAGCCGTTCGGCCTGGGGCTCCGGGTCCGTCTCGCCAGTTGCCGCGGACGACCCCTGGGACCCCTGGGGGCCAGCGGAGGAGGGCTCCGGCGCGGAGGTGGTGTCGGATGCAGCCTCCACCACCTCAGTGGGCACAGGGTCTTGAAGAGGGGAGTCCGCCTGGGCTGCGGGATCCTGAGAAAAGGGAGTGGCTTCGCCGCTCATGCTGACTGAACCGCCTATCGGTCCTAAACATGTTGAAGGTCGACGGGCTCCTCCCACAAGCGGCGGAAGCCCGCACCTGATTCCTTCTGCCCCGCCCTGGCCATGACCCTCTCGGCGACACGGCCGGTCCCTGTGGCCGAGACCCTCCAGCAGAGGCGCCTGGAGGCCGAGCTCCTGAGCGGAGAGAAGCTCCTGCAGCCGGAGGATCTGCAGCTCGCCGATCCACGGGCGGCCGAATCCTGCCCGGCAATCGAGGCCCAGCGCTGGCGGGAGTGGGTGGCCCTGCCGCTGACGCGCCGCGGGGAGCGGCTGTTGATCGCTGTCCCGAGCCACTGGCCGGCGCCTCAGCGCCGGCAGCTGGAGGAAGCCGTGCGCGCCAACGGCATCACCCCGGAGCTGCGCCTGGGCCTTGAGGAGGAGATCAGCGAGGCCCTGCTCCAGAAGATGGCCGACCGTCGCCATCGTCCCAGCGAGGACTCCTCCCGACCCACCGGTCTGTCGCTGCTGGAGGGCCTCAGCCTGGAGAACCGCCTGGAGGAGGCTCCTGCCGACCAGGACCAGGAGCTGGACCTGGAAGCAAGCCTCAAGGCCTCCAACGCTTCGCCGGTGGTGAGCCTGGTGAACCGGATCCTGATCCAGGCCATGGACTCGGAATCGAGCGACATCCACGTGGAGCCGGAGGAGGACGGGCTGCGGATCCGCTTTCGCCAGGACGGCGTGCTCCACCCGGTGGAACATCTGCCCAGGACCCTGGCACCGGCGGTCACCTCCCGCTTCAAGATCATGGCCGAGCTGGACATCGCCGAGCGGCGGATGCCCCAGGACGGACGCATCCGCCGGGTCTTTCGCGGCCGCACGATCGAGCTGCGGGTGAGCACCCTGCCGGGCCGCTGGGGGGAGAAAGTGGTGCTGCGGCTGCTCGACAGTGGCAGCACCCGCCTCGGACTGGACAGGCTGATCACCGATTCAGCCTCCCTGGCGACCGTGCGCGCAATGGGCATGAGGCCCTTCGGGATGGTGCTTGTGACGGGGCCCACCGGCTCAGGGAAATCGACCACGCTCTATTCCCTGCTGGCGGAGCGGAACGAACCCGGCATCAACATCTCCACCGTTGAGGATCCGATCGAATACATGCTCAAGGGCATCACCCAGACCCAGGTGAACCGCGACAAGGGCTACGACTTCAGCACCGCCCTGCGGGCCTTCATGCGCCAGGACCCCGATGTGCTGCTGGTGGGAGAAACCCGGGATGGCGAGACGGCCAAGACCGCCATCGAAGCCGCCCTGACCGGACACCTGGTGCTGACCACGCTGCACTGCAACGACGCCCCCAGTGCCATCGCCAGGCTCAATGAGATGGGGGTGGAGCCCTTCATGGTGAGCGCCTCCCTGATCGGGATCGTCTCCCAGCGGCTGTTGCGCAAGGTGTGCGAGACGTGCCGAGTGCCCTACCACCCCGGGGAGGAGGAGCTGGGCCACTTCGGCCTGTTCGCCAGCCAGGAGCAGGCCATCACGTTCTACAAGGCCCACCGGGGCGCCAGGGCCGACGGCAGCACCTGTCCCACCTGCCAGGGTCGTGGCTACAAAGGCCGCATCGGTGTCTATGAAGTGGCACGGATCAACGACAACCTCGCCAGTGCCATCGCCAAAGGCGCCAGCACCGATGTGATCCGCAAGCTCTCGATCGAGACCGGCATGAAGACCCTGCTGACCTACGGCCTCGATCTGGTGCGCCACGGCCACACCACCCTGGCGGAAGTGGAGCGGATGCTGCTCACCGACACGGAGCTGGAAATGCAGCGACGCGCCCAGGCCCTCACCACCCTGACCTGCCAGGGCTGTGGGGCCGGCCTGAAGGATGAGTGGCTGGAGTGCCCGTACTGTCTGACAGCTCGCGGCTGAGTGTTGCGGTGGCCCGAAGCCGTCTTCAGACTTCTGATCAACCCGGCACGGTCCTGATGGAGCTGCAGATCGAGGAGTTGATGGAGGAGCTGGTCGAGCAGAAGGGCAGCGACCTCCACCTCTCGGCCGGTCAGCAACCCTACGGACGCTTCAACGGGGAGCTCAAGCCGATGCGGGAGCAGGCCCTGAGCGAGGAATCCTGCAACCGCATGATCTTCTCGATCCTCACCAACTCCCAACGCAAGCAGCTGGAACAAACCTGGGAGCTGGACTGCTCCTATGGCCTGCGGGGCCTGGCCCGGTTCCGGATCAACGTGTTCAGCCAGCGGGGCACCTACGCCGCCTCGATGCGGGCCCTCAGCAGCAAGGTGCCCACACCGCAGGAGCTGGACCTGCCACCGGTGGTGGTGGAGATCACCAAGCGGCCCTCCGGACTGGTGCTGGTGACAGGGCCGACCGGATCGGGCAAGAGCACCACCCTGGCCTCCCTGCTCGATCACATCAACCACAGCCGGGCCGAGCACATCATCACGATCGAGGACCCGATCGAGTTTGCCTACACCAATGACAAGAGCCTGATCCATCAGCGGCAACTCAACGAAGACACCAAAAGTTTCAGCAATGCCCTGCGGGCGGCCCTGCGTGAGGATCCCGATGTGATTCTCGTTGGGGAAATGCGCGACCTGGAAACCATTCAACTGGCGATCACGGCCGCTGAAACCGGACACCTGGTGTTCGCCACCCTGCACACCAGTTCCGCTGCCCAGACCGTCGATCGCATGGTGGACGTGTTCCCCGCCGGCCAGCAGTCGCAGATCCGCACCCAGCTCAGCACGAGCCTGGCGGCGATCTTCGCCCAGACGCTCTGCCTGCGGAGTTCACCATCCAGCCACAGCTATGGCCGGGTGATGGCCCAGGAGATCATGGTCAACACCCCGGCCCTGGCGAACCTGATCCGAGAGGCGAAAACCGCTCAGATCTATTCCCAGATCCAGACCGGCGGCCAGCTGGGTATGCAGACGCTGGAGAAGGCCCTCTCCGATCTGGTCCGACAGGGGGACATCTCCCTGGAGGAAGCCCGCTCGAAATCCACCAAACCGGATGAGTTGAACCGGCTGCTTGGCAACTCTCTCTGATCCGATCCACCATGCCTGCTTTTCTGGCCACGTACACCAGCACCCAGGGAGACCAGCGTGAGCTTCGGGTCGAAGCCAGCGATCTGCCCACGGCACGCCGAAACCTGCGCCGGAAGGGCATCCTGGCCCAGTCCCTGGTGCCGGCGGGCGATGGGCCCACACCGATCTTTTCCGCCACCTACGCCAACCAGCGGGGCCAGCAGAAAGTGATTCAGCTGGCCGCCCCCGATCTGGCCAGCGCCAAACGGGACCTGCGCCGACGGGGCATTGCGGCGACGGCGGTGATGCCCATCGCTTCCACCCGCTCGGTGCAGGCCAGTGGCAACAAAAACAGCGCTGGGCTGTTCAGCATGGATCTGGGATCCTTGTTCGAAGCCAGACCAAACGTTCGTGACAAGGCGCTGTTCGCCAGCAAACTCTCTGCCCTGGTGAATTCAGGCGTGCCGATCGTGCGAGGCCTCACCCTGGTGGCGAAGCAGCAGAAGAAACCGATGTTTCGGCGCGCCCTTGACGCCGTCGCCAGCGATGTGAGCCAGGGGGTGAGCCTGGGCGTGGCGATGCGCCGCTGGCCAAAGGTTTTCGATCGGATCACCATCGCCATGATCGAAGCCGGCGAACTTGGTGGGGTTCTGGATGAAACCCTGAAACGACTGGCACTGTTGCTTGAGCAGAATGCCAAGCTCCAGAATCAGATCAAGGGAGCTCTGGCCTACCCGATCATCGTACTGGTGATCGCCGTCGCCGTCTTCCTCGGCATGACGATTTTCCTGATCCCCACCTTCGCCGACATCTTTGAGCAGCTGGGCGCCGAACTGCCAGCTTTCACACAGATGATGGTGAATCTGAGTGCACTGTTGCGCTCGGTCTTCTCACTCTTTCTGATCGCCTTTCTGATTCTGGCTGGATGGTTGTTCGCTGGATTCTACAAGACGCCCGTGGGGCGCCGTCGGGTGGACGGGTTCATTTTGAAGACCCCTCTCTTTGGCGACCTGATCCAGAAAACTGAAACAGCTCAATTCTGTCGAACGTTCAGCTCACTGAGCAAAGCAGGAGTTCCGATTCTGATGAGTCTTGAGATCGTTCGAGACACCTCACGAAATTCAATTTTCGCCGATACTATCGAAGATTGCCGTGTGGAAATCCAGGATGGAATTCCCGTGAGTGTTGCCCTCTCCCGCAGAAATGTGTTTCCAGAAATGGCTCTCAGCATGCTGGCAATCGGCGAGGAAACCGGTGAGATGGATGCCATGCTCTCCAAGGTCGCCGATTTCTACGAAGACGAGGTGGAAATGGCTGTCAAATCACTGACATCTCTTCTGGAGCCTGTCATGATCGTGCTCGTCGGAATCATTGTGGGCTCCATCCTCGTGGCGATGTATCTACCGATGTTCACGGTTTTCGACAAGATCCGCTGAGCCCGGCCCTACGGGATCGCAGGTGTGGCTCTCGCGGGCGATGGCACCGCCGGCCAGCCAGCCACTGGTCCAGCAGTGCTGGAAGTTGAAGCCGCCGGTGACCCCGTCCACATCGAGGAGCTCGCCGGCGAAGTACAGGCCTGGCTGCAGGCGGCTCTCCATCGTGGCCAGGTTCACCTCCCCCAGACTGACGCCACCAGCCGTGACGAATTCCTCGCCGAAGGGACCGCGCCCGCCCACCCCATAGGCACTGCAGCGCAGGGCTTCGAGCAAGATGTCCTCCTCGCGGCGGCGCAGGTCGGCCCAGCGCTGGTCAGCGGCCACGCCATGGCGCTCCAGGAGATGGATCCAGAGCCGGCGGCTGAGCTCCGGCCAGGGGCGGGCATTGAGCATCCGGCGGCGGGCCTGCTCCGCGCGGGCCAGCCGAAAGCGCTGCCTCAGCGCATCGGCCGAGCTGCCGCCGCTCCAGTCGATGCGCAGGTCTGCGCGGTAGCCCGTGTCCTTGAGGGCACGGGCGGCAAAGGCGGTGAGCCGCAGGGTGGCCGGACCGCTCACGCCCCACCCGGTGAACAGCAGCGGTCCCCGCTCGCGAAAGCGCCCGGAGGGCAGCCTCAGCTCCAGCCCCACAGGATCCATCACCACCCCGCGCAGGGCCGCCAGGGGGTTGGCCTCCAGGGCCAGGGTGAACAGGGATGGCACCGGCGCCACCACGCCGTGGCCCAACTGGCTCGCCAGCTGGCGACCACTGGGGTGGCCGCCGGTGGCCAGCAGCAGGCGAGCGGCGCTGAGGGTGCTGGTGGCAGCGGGAGCGAGCCCCGGGGCCAGGCGCAACCGCAGGCTGAAACCACCACCCTCGCGCGCCTCCACCTGGCGCAGGGAGGCTCCTCTCCAGACGATCACCCCGGCGGCCTCGGCGGCGGCCTCCAGCACGGCCACCACGCTGCTGGAGCGGTTGCTGCGGGGAAAGAGGCGCCCATCGGGTTCCTCCACCAGCTCCAGGCCCCGGTCGGCGAACCAGGCCAGGCAGTCGCCAGGGGCGAAACGGCTGAACGGCCCGCGCAGAGCCCGAGACCCCCGGGGGTAGTGCCCCACCAGGGCCCGGGGATCCCAGCAGGCATGGGTGACGTTGCAGCGCCCGCCGCCGCTGATCAGCACCTTGCCCAGCGGCTGGGGTGTGGCCTCCAGCAGCAGCACCCCCGCCAGCCCCTGCTCCGCGGCGGTGATGGCCGCCATGTAGCCCGCTGGCCCGCCCCCGGCGACCACCAGGGACCAGTCGACAGGCAGCATGGGCGGATGGGGGAGGGAGACGACGCGACGACGCCCGTTGCCGGGGCCTACCGCTTCAGTGTGGCGCCGATGATGGACTGCACCGATCGGCACTTCCGGGTGCTGATGCGGCAGATCAGCCGCCGCGCTCTGCTCTACACCGAGATGGTGGTGGCCCAGGCCCTGCACCACTGCCGCCGCGACACGCTGCTGGACTTCGATTCCCAGGAACATCCGCTGGCGCTGCAGCTGGGGGGTGACGATCCGGCCCTGCTGAAGGAATCGGCGCAGTTGGCGGCCGCCTGGGGCTACGACGAGATCAACCTCAACGTAGGCTGCCCCAGCCCCAAGGTGCAGCAGGGACGGTTCGGGGCCTGCCTGATGGCGGACCCGGATCGGGTGGCCCGCTGCGTGGAGGCGATGGCAGCCGCCTCACCCCTGCCGGTGACGGTGAAGCACCGCATCGGCATCGACGAGCAGGACAGCTATGAGCTGCTGCTGGCCTTCGTCGACACGGTGGCAGGCGCCGGGGCCTGCCGGTTCAGCGTGCACGCCCGCAAGGCCTGGCTCCATGGCCTGGACCCGAAGCAGAACCGCACGATTCCGCCCCTGCGCCACGATCTGGTGCATCAGCTCAAGCAGGACCGGCCCCAGCTCACGATCGAACTGAACGGAGGCCTGCAGAGCCTGGAGAACTGCCGGGACCACCTGGCCCAGGTGGATGGGGTGATGGTGGGCCGCGCCGCCTACGACCATCCCCTGCGCTGGGCCACGGTCGACCGGGATCTGTTCGGCTGCCTGGAACGGCAGCCCGCCTCAGCATCAGCGGTGGTCCGTGGCCTGATTCCCTATGCCAGCCAGTGGTGCGGTGCCGGCGGACGCCTCTGGCCGATCGCGCGCCACCTCGTTCACCTTGTGGAGGGAGTGCCGGGGGCCAGGCACTGGCGCCGCCGGCTGGGAGAACGGGCGGGGGAGCGCAGCGCAGGCCCCGAGGTGCTGGAGGCCGCCGCCAGGGAACTGGAGCAGCGAGGCCTCTAGGAGGCTTTCGCCTGGGCCGCGAGGCGCTCGCGGCAGCGCTTGAGCTGCTCAGCGACCCGCTCGAAGCCCGTGCCCCCCTCACTGCGGCGGGCGGCCACCACCTGGCGGGGCTGAATCGCGGCGTGGATGTCCACCTCGAAGGCGGAATGGAGCTGCCGCCAACGCTCCAGGGGCAGATCCCGCAGCAGCAGCCCCTCGGCCAGGCAGGTTTTCACCAGCCCACCCACCAGCTGGTAGGCCTCGCGGAAGGGAACACCGCGAGCCACCAGGTAGTCGGCCACATCGGTGGCGTTGGAGAAGTCGGCCGCCACGGCCTGCTCCAGCCGCTCAGGACGGAAGCGGATGCCCTCCTCCAGCAGGATCGCCATCGCCTCGAGGCAATCCCCGGTGGTGCGCACCACATCGAAGAGGGCTTCCTTGTCTTCCTGGAAATCCTTGTTGTAGGCCAGGGGAAGCCCCTTGATCATCGTGAGCAGACCCATCAGGTGGCCGAACACCCGGCCGGCCTTGCCGCGCACCAGCTCGGGCACGTCCGGGTTCTTCTTCTGGGGCATCAGGCTGCTGCCGGTGGCACAGCGATCGGTGAGCCGAACGAATCCGAACTCCTCGCTGGCCCAGAGGATCACCTCCTCCGAGAGGCGACTGAGGTGGACCAGGATCAGGCTGGCGGCGGCACTGAACTCCACGGCGAAGTCCCGGTCGCTGACCGCATCGAGACTGTTGGCGTAGATCTCCTCGAATCCCAGTTCCTCTGCCGTGAGGCGCCGGTTGATCGGCACCGGGGTGCCGGCCAGGGCCGCCGCCCCGAGGGGCGAGATGTTCACCCGGTGTCGCACGTCCGCCAGGCGTTGACGGTCGCGCTCGGCCATCTCCACGTAGGCCAGCAGGTGGTGGGCCAGGGAAAGGGGCTGGGCGCGCTGCAGGTGGGTGTAGCCCGGGATCATGGTGTGCAGGTGGGTCTCCGCCTGGTCGAGCAGGGCCTGCTGGAAGCGCTCCAGACCGGTATCGAGACCATCAATCGCCTGGCGCAGCCAGAGACGGAGATCGGTGCCGACCTGATCGTTGCGGCTGCGGCCGGTGTGCAGCTTCTTGCCCAGCGGGCCGATCAGGGCGATCAGGCGGTGCTCCACCGCGAAGTGCACGTCCTCCGCCTCCACCCCAGGTTTGAACAGACCTTCGGCCGCCTCTGCGCGCACCGTCTCCAGGGCGGCGATCAGCTGATCCGCCTCCGCATCGCTGATCACGCCGCAGCGGCCGAGCATGCGGGCGTGGGCGATGGAGGCGTCGAGGTCCTGCTGAAGCAGGGTGATGTCGAAGCCGATCGAGGCATTGAAGCGTTCGATGGCCGGATGGAGGCCTTCCTCGAAACGGTCACTCCATCGCGCCGGTTGGGAAGCCTGTGCCGTCATCGAAGCCGAACCATGCCACGAATCGTCAGCTTGACACCCGAGCCCTGGGGTCGCCTCAGCCCGGCAGGGAGGGAAGCATCACCTCCTCACGCACCTTCAGCACCACCATCGAGGCATCGTCGTCCGGCTGGCGGCCGGAGCCCACGAACCTGTCCAGCCGCTCGAACAGCGCATCCAGGACGCCCTGGGCGCTCTTACCCGCCCGGCAGGCCTCGGCCAGATGCCGCTGCAGGCGCTCCTCATCGAAGCGTTCCCCGGTGAAGCCGAGGGCCTCACTGACCCCATCGGTGTAGTAGAGAACCACGTCACCCGGCTCCAGCACCACCCGCTCGCAACCGTAATGGGCTTCCGGCTGCAGGCCGATCAGCAGTCCAGGAGCATCGAGCCGCTCAACGCCGTGGCGGTGGTGCCGCCAGATCAATGGTGGGTTGTGGGCAGCGTTGGCGTAGCGCAGCACGCGACTGCGGGGATCGAAGTCGGAATAGAAGAGGGGGACGAAGCGGTGCGAATGGGCCAGATCCTCCTGGGCCAGTTCGTTCAGGTCGTGCAGGATCCTGTCGGGGGCATGACCACTGAGCACCTCGGCCCGCAGCATGCCCCGCAGCAGGGTCATCAACAGGCTGGCGGGCACCCCCTTGCCCATCACATCGCCCATCACCAGGGCCCAGCGGGAGGTTTCGCGGCGGCGGCCGCTGAGCCGGGGCCGAGTCGGGATGAAGTCGTAGTAGTCACCTCCGACTTCGAAGGCTGGACGGCAGCGGGCGGCCAGCTCCACCCCATCGATCACCGGGCAGCGGTCGGGGAGGAGCTGGGCCTGGATCTCGGCACCGGTGCTGAGCTGGCGATCAAGGCGCTCATGGCGGCGGCGATCCTCCTGCAGAAGCTCGGTTTCAATCGCCACACCGGTGAGGTCGGCCACCAGCTGCACATGGCGGCGGTGGACATCGCTCCAGGTCAGCCCCTCGGCGCTGCCGAAGACGTAGAGGCGACCGCGCGCCCGGTTGCGGGCCACCACGGAAGTGCCGAACAGCTGCACCTCCCCCAGCAGCCGGCGCACCTGCAGATCGAGCTGGGAGACTTCCTCCTCTTCAGCCAGACCGGCGGGCAGATCCAGCTCCCCCAGCTGGCGCAGCAGCTCAGCGCTGCGGGCCGCAGGACTAGCCTGGGTGTGCTCCCGCCAGAGGCGCCCATCGGGGTGGAAAACCACCAACAGACTTCCCTCCGCTGCCACCAGCCGGGAGGAGACCAGGGGCACCAGCTCCAGAAAGCGGTTCAGGTTGGTGAAGCTGCGCAGCGCAAAGCCGAGGGAGGCGAGCAGCTCCTGGTTGCGCCGTTGCTCGCGACTGAGGCTGTCGAGCAGTTGCCGCAGCGAAGCCGACGCCGTGAGGGCCTGATGGGGCCGGGGCGGTGGCTGGGGCACGCGGGCTGGCGTGCGGCTCGAAACAGGCGGCCGCAGGGGCCGAACGGTAGCAGCATTCCAGCGGTGGGGCGCTTCAGCCGGAAAGCAGCGCTTCGACGAACTCGAAGCTGTTGAAAGGCCTCAGGTCGCGGATACCCTCGCCCGCGCCCACGAACCGAATCGGCAACCCGGCTTCGGAGGCCACCGCCAGAGCAACGCCCCCCCGGGCACTGCCATCGAGCTTGGTGATCACCACGCCGGTGAGACCGGCGGAGCTGGCGAAGGCCATCGCCTGCCGCAGGCCGTTCTGGCCCTGGCTGGCATCAAGCACCAACAGTGATTCCACCACCGCTTCAGGGGCGAGCTTGTCGACGATGCGCCGCACCTTGCTGAGCTCCTCCATCAGGTTGTTCTTGGTCTGCAGACGACCGGCCGTGTCGACCAGCACCAGTTCGGTGCCCTTGGAGCGGGCCGCGCCGATGGCGTCGTAGACCACAGCGGCCGGATCGGCATTGGCGCTGGGGTTGGCGATCACAGGCACACCGCTGCGCTCGCCCCAGACGGTGACCTGCTGCACAGCGGCGGCGCGGAAGGTGTCAGCTGCGGCGATCAGGCAGCTGTAGCCGCTGCGCACCGCCAGGTTGGCCAGCTTGCCCAGGGTGGTGGTCTTGCCCACCCCGTTCACCCCCACCAGCAACCAGACGTTCAGACGGTCACGCCGGGGGGCCAGCAGGGGTTCGCCGCTGGCCTCGATCGGTGCCTCGAGCAGACCGCGAAGCTGCTCCTTGAGAAAGCGCAGACCTTCGGCCGGCTCCACGACTTCTTCGTTCAGGCGCTTGCGCAGCGCCTCAAGCACGTGGTCGGTCGCCATCACGCCCACATCGGCGCGCAGCAGGCTTGATTCGAGGTCGTCGAGCACCTCAGGGGTGAGGGGATCGTCGCCGAGGGTGTTGAGGAGCTGAGTGACCAGACCACGACGGGTCTTCTCCAGGCCGCGGCGCAGACGGCTGAGCCAGTCGATCTCTTCGAGCGACACCTGATCGGCCCGCCGGCCCTGGGCCGCGAGCACCTCGGCGGACCAGGTGAACTCGGCGTCGAAGGTGCCGAGTTGAGGGCTGGCCTGCTCCCTTGCCGGCTCCTGCATTTCCGTTGAAGAAACGCTCGGGCTGAGCGGTGCCTGCAGGTCGGTGCTGGGGGCCAGCACGGTGCGCTGCCGCTCGGCCCGGCTGGCCGCGGCCAGCTCCAGCAGGGATGGCTCAGGGGCCATGGCTGATGGTGGGGTCGGGGCCTCGGCGGCAGAAACCGGTTCTGGTTCAGGCTCTGGGGCAACCTCCGCTGAAGGGGTTGATCCAGGCTCCTGCGCTTCGGCGGCAGGCTGGCTGCGCTCCTGCTCAGCCTTGAGACGGGCATAGGCCTGTCGGGCCCAGTCCAGGGCGTCCTGATCGACCGCCACCGCGGCAGGCTGAGCTGGCGGCGCCGGTTCAGTCACCGGTTCAGGCGCCGGTTCACTGGCGGGGGTGGCGTCAGCGTCAGAAGCCTCCGTGGCCGCAGCAGGCTCGACCGGCGGCTCGGTGGGGGTGGTGCGGCGCCGGAACCAGTCGAACACCATGCTTGCTCAGGAAATGGACGAGGTGAGGCGGCGCAGGATCCCGTTGATCATCCGGCGGCCCTGATCATCGCTGTAGCGGTTGGCCAGCTCGACCGCCTCGTTGCAGGCCACCGGGGCCGGCGTGGCGAAGGTGTGCAGATCCACGGCCGCCAGTCGCAGGATGTCGCGGTCGATGCGGGGCAACCGGCCCAGACGCCACCCTTCCATCACGGCATCGAGCCGGGCATCCAGGGCATCGCGCTCCTGAAGCACGGCGCGGGTGCGGGCCAGCGCCCCCTCACGGATCTCGCTCTGGTCGGCGAGCATCAGCAACCGCGGCAGCTCCAGGCTGGCGGAGAGCCGATTGAGGGCCTGCTCGGCATGGGCCAGACCCCGCTGCAGGTGATCACGCACCTGGGGCAGGTGATCGGCCCCATCGACCAGTTCGCTGTCAAGCAGCTGCTGTTGGGCCTGCTGGAGGTCGAGCTCGGAGTTGTCGAGCGCCTCACGCACGTGCTGGGCCAGGCTGGCCAGAGCCTGCTGCAACAGGCTGTCGAGAGGCAGATCGGCCGGCGGGACGCGGTCATTGACCTGGCCCAGCATCAGCAGGGCCAGTTCTCTGGAAATGGATCGACTCGACATCGGGTGGGGCGAGGGGGTCAGGCCGGCTTGTTCAGGCCTTGTTGGGTGGAACGGAGGAGAACACCGGGGCGCGCAACTGGGCGAGAAGACTGGAGAAGCTTCGGCTGGCCGGGGTTTCACGCTCATCATCAGGGCTGACGATTCCCGCGGAGATGATCGTGCGAAAGGCATCCTCCACCGAGAGGTCCAGATCGCGGACCGCCGTTTCCGGCACGACGGCATACCAGCCGGTGGTGGGGTTGGGGGCCGTGGGAATGAACACGCTCAGCATCGGCTGATCAAATCCCCCCTGCAGGGCATTGCCCAGAACCCCCGTGACGAAGCCGAGGGCAAACAGACCCTTACGCGGATATTCCACCAGCACCACCCGCCGGAACCGGGTGGAGTTGTCGCGGAACACCGTTTCCAGCAACTGCTTGAGGGTCTTGTAGACCGAGCCCGCCAGGGGGATGCGCTGGAGTGTTCCCTCCCCGAAATCGAGCAACCAGCGCCCGACAATGTTGCGGGCCATCAGGCCGATCAACAGGATTCCCAGCAGAGGCACCAGCAGCCCCACCCCCAGGTTGATCAACTCCTGCAGGAGTGGATTCAGGGTGTTGAAGGGATTGAATTGCTTGGGGATCGAGGTGAGGAAGGCGAGCACAAAGCGGCTCACCGTCGTCGCCAGCCAGATGGTGGTGGCCAGGGGAATGACCACCAGCAGACCGGCGATCAGATCGTTCTTGAGGTCCTGCTGCAGCCGGGTCCCCAACGGTTGATCAGGTCTGGGGCTTGACTGCACCAAGGATGGTTCCGGTTGTCCGTTGTTCGGAATGCTGCCTGCAACCTAGCCAGCCGACAGGGCGGGCAGAAGTTTCAGACCGGTTCCTCGCCGTGCAGGTTCAGATCAGGGCGGCTAGAGCCAGAAGGGTGAAGGCCACCGCCAGGACCACGGCCGAGCCGGTGCCGGCATAGCGACGCTGATTCACCGCCATGGCCTGGGTCCTCTCCGCCTCCTCGACCTGCTGCTCCATCTGCTGAAGCTGGCGGTCGATGAAACCGCGGGCGGCCTCCTGCTTCTGCTCATCGGTGGCCTGAGGTGGCACCTGGCCCGACTGCTCGGCCTGACGCACCAGTTGCTCGAGCACCTGGGGATTCTGGCTCTGCTGCCTGGCCATCTCCAGCTGGCTGCGCTGGGCCGTCAGGGTCTGCTCGGTCTTGGCGGTGAGCACGCCGTCGCCGCTGATCGCCACCGGCACCGACACCGCCAGGGCAATCGCCAGGAGTGCAGCCAGAACGGCAACCAGCCAGCGCAGGGGGGTGCGGGCATCGCTCTGATCGAGACGGGAGCCGAACAGGGCCAGCAGCAGGCCCACCAGCGCCATCGGCGACTGGGTGATCAAACGCTCGATCACCATCTGACGAAAGGCTTCCTCCTCCCAGCTCCAGGCGGAGACAACGGCGGCCAGCTGCAGCCCCAGCAGCACGACGAGGGTGAGGCCGAGCCAACGCAGGAGATAGCCAAGACGGCCGGAAGGGGCAGTGGTCAAAGCAGGATGGCGATCAGGGGCAACTGTACGGGTGAGATCAGGCCATCCCCATCGACCGGCCGCCATGGCTGGCTCGGGCGTCCGGCTTCAGGAGCTGGCCACGGCGCTCAAGGATCAGGCCAGGGACCTGGGATTCGAGCCGGTGGGCCTGGCCGCTCTGCCCGGGGATGGGCGGCTGCCCCTGCGGAATGCGGCGCTGGAGCGCTGGCTGGAGGCCGGTCATCAGGCCGGCATGGCCTGGATGGCCGACCCCCGCCGCCGCGATGTCACCAGCCTGTTGCCAGGGGTACGCAGCCTGCTGGCAGTGGGCCTGAACTATCACGTCGCCACAGGACGGGCACCGGGGAGCCTGGCGGTCGCCCGCTACGGCTGGGGCAGGGACTACCACCGGGTGATCGATGGGCGCCTGCGCCGGCTGGGGCGCTGGCTGGAGGCCCGCTGCCCCGACGTGGGCTGGCGGGCCTGCGTCGACAGCGCTCCCCTCCTGGACAAGGCCTGGGCCGAGCAGGCCGGTCTCGGCTGGATCGGAAAAAACGGCAATCTGATCCACCCCCGGCGGGGTTCATGGATGTTGATCGGTCACCTGCTCACCACGGCCGATCTCCCCGGCGATGCACCGGCGGAACCACTCTGCGGCCGCTGCAGCCGCTGCCTCGACGCCTGCCCCACCGGCGCCATCAGCGAGCCCTTCGTGGTCGATGCCCGCCGCTGTCTGGCCTATCACACCATTGAGAACAGGGACGAAACGCTGCCCGCGGAGATGGCCGCCGCCATGGGGCCCTGGGTGGCCGGTTGCGACATCTGCCAGGACGTCTGCCCCTGGAACCAGCAGGCGATTCCCAGCTCGGACGATCCCGACCTGCAGCCCAGGGACTGGATGCTGAACCTGCACGCCGACGAGGCGCTGTGCTGGAGCGATGCCGACTGGGACCAACGGCTAAGAGGCTCCGCCCTGCGACGGATCAAACCCTGGATGTGGCGACGCAATCTGCGCTCAGCCCAGGCGGAGACAGACCCCTGAAGCTGGCACTTAGGCTGCATTCCAGATCGAAGGCTGGCATGGCTCCGCGCTGGTTCAAACGTCTGGCGACGGCTCCTCTGGCCCTGGCCCTGGTGATCGGCTCTGCCCCATCGGCGCGGGCCCTGGTGCCCTACGTGTACGTCCCCAAGGGTGAGGAGCTGGAGGCGGCGGGGCTGGGCATCGCCCAGGCGGCCACTCGTCTGCTTCGGCTTGGACAGGCTGATGACGCGGCCCGGCTGGCCGCCCTGACGGTGCAGCTGTTGCCGAACGACCCCCGCGGCTGGGTGCTGCTGGCGGAAGCTCAGCTGCGCAGCAACGAGATCAAGGCCGCCGGCCAGTCCCTGGCGCGGGCCAAGGAACTCGATCCCCGCAATCCCGGCATCTGGTTCGCGGAAGGCTCCCTGGCCCTGCGGGACGGTCAGCCGGGCCAGGCGGTGGGTCTGCTGGAAACCGGACTGAGGATCGACGGCAAGAATCCAGGTGCTCACTTCGATCTGGGCAACGCTCGCCTGCTCCTGAACGATCCCCAGGCAGCCCTGAGGTCGTTCGAGAGGGCCTCGGGGCTGCGCCGGGATTTCTGGGAGGCGATCAACAACCAGGGACTGGTGCTCTACGAGCTCGGCCGCAACGACGACGCCATCCGCCGTTGGCGTCGGGCCCTGGAGATCAATCCCAAGGCCGCCGAACCCATGCTGGCCCTGGCGGCGGCGCTGAATGCCAGGCCCGCCGACCAGAAGGAAGCGCTGGAGATGGCCAGTGAGGCTCTGGCGATCGAGCCCAACTACGTGCTCGAGGCCTACCAGAAGGAACAACTCTGGGGACCACGGCTGCGCGACAGCACCCGCCTGCTGCTCAAGAACCCGGCGATCAAAGCCGCCACCGACCGCGCCAATGCCAATGCCACCGGCAGCAGCGAGGGTGAAGACTCCAGGGATGACGGTTCCGGAGAAGAGTGAAGCCGGCCGTGGGATTGGGCCACCCCAGACGGGATCTGTAGGCTGAGCGCCTTCAGCCCTCAGACCTCAGAACCGGATGGCCGAGGAGCGCGTCCAGCCGATCGCCCTGCATCAGGAGATGCAACGGTCGTACCTCGAGTACGCCATGAGCGTGATCGTGGGCCGCGCCCTGCCCGATGTGCGCGATGGCCTCAAGCCGGTTCAGCGGCGCATCCTGTTCGCGATGCATGAACTGGGCCTGACCCCGGACCGGCCCTACCGCAAGTGCGCCCGGGTGGTGGGGGATGTGCTGGGCAAGTACCACCCCCACGGCGACCAGGCGGTCTATGACGCCCTGGTGCGGCTGGTCCAGACCTTCGCCAGCCGCCATCCCCTGCTGGATGGTCACGGCAACTTCGGTTCGGTCGATGACGATCCACCGGCCGCCATGCGCTACACCGAAACCCGGCTGGCGCCGATCGCCCACCAGGCTCTGCTCGATGAGATCGGAAACGACACGGTCGATTTCGCCTCCAACTTCGATGGCTCCCAGCAGGAGCCCACCGTGCTGCCCGCCCAGTTGCCGTTCCTGCTGCTGAACGGCTGCTCAGGCATCGCCGTGGGCATGGCCACCAGCATCCCTCCCCACAATCTCGGCGAGGTGGTGGAAGCCCTGATCGCCCTGATCCGCAAGCCTGAGCTGAGCGACGAGAAGCTGCTGGAGCTCGTGCCCGGACCCGACTTCCCCACCGGTGGGGAGGTGCTGGTGGGCAGCGGCGTGCGCGACACCTACCTGCAGGGTCGCGGCAGCATTCCGATGCGTGGCATCGCCCACATCGAGGAGGTGCAACCCGGCAAGGGTCGGCACCGGCGCAGTGCCGTGGTGATCACCGAGTTGCCCTATCAGCTGAGCAAGGCGGGCTGGATCGAGAAGCTCGCCGAGCAGGTGAACGACGGCAAGATCGGCGGCATCGCCGACATCCGCGACGAGAGCGACCGGGAAGGGATGCGGGTGGTGATCGAGCTGCGCCGGGATGCCGACGCCGACAAGGTGCTCGCCGACCTGCAACGGCGCACGTCCTTGCAGAGCAATTTCGGGGCCATCCTGCTGGCCCTGGTCAACGGCCAGCCCCAGCAGCTCAGCCTGCGCCGGATGCTGAGCCACTTCCTGGAATACCGGGAACACACCCTGATCCGCCGCATCAGCCATGCCCTGCGCCGTACCGAGGACCGGCTGGAGGTGGTGGAGGGACTGATCCGGGCACTCGAAGCCCTGGCAGAGGTGATCGAGCGGATCCAGGCCGCCAGTGATGCCGCCAGCGCCAGGGCCAGCCTGCAGGTGCATTTCGATCTGAGCGAGCGTCAGGCCGATGCCGTGCTGGCGATGCCTCTGCGCCGATTGACCAGCCTGGAGCAGGACGGACTGCGCCAGGAGTCGGTGGACCTGGTGCAGGAGCGGGAACGGCTCCGCCACCTGCTCGACGATCGCCAGGCCCTGCTCAACGCCATGGTGGCTGAACTCAAGACCCTCAAGAAGCGCTTTGCCACCCCCCGCCGCACCCGGCTGGTGGCCGGTGGCGACGAGCTGGTGGCCCAGCGGGCGGCAGCGGTGCGCCCCAACACCGAACTGCAGCGCCAGCAGGCCCTCGACGCCCTGCCCGGAGATGGACGGCTGCTGATCCAGGCCGACGGCGTGGTGCGGATCGTGGCACCCCAGATGCTGGGGCGGCTGCACCTGGATGAAGCGGCACCACTGGGGGAGCATCCGGCTCCGGCACGCCTGATCCTGCCCGTGGCCCAGAAGCCCGCGTTGCTGGCCTTCAGCGCCAGTGGACGGGTGGCCCTGCTGCGCTGGGAGTTCGCTGCCCAGCAGCCCGGATCGCTGGAGAAGTTCCTGCCCGAAAGCCTGGTGGGCGATCCGGTGGTGCAGTTGCTGCCCATGCCGGAGCAAAGCGGTGGAACCCTGGGCCTGCTCAGCAGCGATGGCCGCTTCAAACGCCTGCCGATCGACACCTTCCGCGAACTCTCCGGCCGGGCCGCCACGGTGCTCAAACTCAAGGAGGGCGTGCGGCTGAGCCGGGTCGTCCCCTGCGCGGACGAGCAGGACCTGGTGGTGGCCAGCACCACCGGTCGACTGCTCAGGCTGGCGGTCAACGACTCCAGCCTGCCGCTGATGGGCAAGGCCGCCCAGGGTCCGATGCTGTTGCGCCTGCTCCCCGGCGAAAGGGTGGTGGGGGCTGCCTGCGTCGATCCAGGGGCCGATGTGCTCCTGGTCAGCCGCCTGGGCCAGCTCAGGCGGCTCGCGGTCAAGAGCCTGCGCCGCTGCGAGCGCGGCGACCTGGGTCAGATCGGTCTGCGCTTCAGTCAGCGGCAGGATGAACTGGTCGATCTGCAGGCGGGAGGAACCTCGATCGTGGCCCTGAGGTTCTCCACAGGCCGCAGCCTGCGCCTGGAAGTCGACAGTCTGGAGCTGAGTACCGGGGAGCAGGACCCCAGGGATCCACTCTGGCCCTGTTCAACGGCTGAAACCGTTGTGGAGCTGGTGCCCTTGCTCAGCTGAGGTGCATGGCTCAGACCCTCAGACCCGTGCCGCCAGACCCGTGGGTTCGAGCATCAACTTGCTGGAGCGCACCGCGTCATCCATCTCGATCGGGTAGTTGCCATCGAAGCAGGCCGTGCAGAAATGGGAGGCCTGGTCGTGGGCGGCCTCGAGCATGCCCTCCTGGCTGAGGTAGGCGAGGGAATCGACGCCGAGATGGTCGCTGATCTCGGCCAGATTGAGCCGGGCGGCGATCAGCTGGTCCTGGTTGTCGGTGTCGATGCCGTAAAAACAGGGGTGGGTGACCGGGGGTGAGCTGATGCGCATGTGCACCTCCGTAGCGCCGGCCTCGCGCAGGGCCAGCACCAGCTTGCGGCTGGTGGTGCCACGCACGATCGAGTCGTCGATCACCACCACCCGCTTGCCCGCCAGCACATCCGGCAGAGGGTTGAGCTTGACGCGAATGCCCGCCTCCCGCATCGCCTGGGTGGGTTGAATGAAGGTGCGGCCCACATAGCGATTCTTGATCAGGCCATCGGCAAAGGGAATGCCACTGGCCTTGGAAAAACCGATGGCGGCAGGAATCCCGGAATCGGGAACACCGATCACGATGTCGGCCGCGACGGCCGTTTCCCGCGCCAGCACCTCCCCGATGCGGTGGCGGTAGCTGTAGAGCGATTCACCGAAGAAACGGCTGTCGGGTCGGGCGAAGTAGATCATCTCGAACACACAGAGCTTGGTGGGCTCCTCGCACCAGCGCTGGCGGGCCGGCAACGGATCACCGGCGCTGAAGCGAATCAGCTCGCCGGGACCCACATCGCCGTCATAGGCGGCGCCGATGATGTCGAGCCCGCAGGTTTCACTGCTCACCACCCACTGGCCCTGGTGCTTGTCGCCGATGTGGCCGAACACCAGCGGCCGGACCCCGTGGCCGTCGCGCAGGGCGAAGAGACCATCGGGAGTGCCGATCGCCAGGCTGAAGGCCCCACGACAACGGCCAGCGGCATCGCGAATCGCCTCCTCCCAGCCCAGCCCCCCATCAACGGCGTGCTGGAGGGCGAAGGCAATCAGCTCGGAATCGGTGGTGGAGGTGAACTGGATCTCACTGGCCTGCACCGACTGACGCAGATCCTCCACATTGACGAGATTGCCGTTGTGGGCCAGGGCAAAAGGACCGAGGCGGGTCATCAGCACCACCGGCTGAGCGTTGCAGACGCGACTGCTTCCGGTGGTGGAATAGCGGTTGTGGCCCACGGCCAGATCGCCTGGCATGCGCTCGAGCACGTCCTGATCAAAGACCTGGCTCACGAGGCCCATGTCCTTGTGCAGCCTCACCTTGGCGCCGTTGAACACCGCGATGCCAGCAGACTCCTGACCCCTGTGCTGCAAGGCGTACAGGCCGAAGTAGGTGAGGTTGGCCACCTGCTGACCAGGGGCGTAGACGGCGAAGACCCCGCAGGCCTCCTCCATCCGGTCGGGCCGTTCCGGCGTGGTGTGCGCGCTTGCCACAGGCCCGTTCACCTTTCCTTTACCTTCATATTGTGCCTCAGTCCGTTGCGGCCAGGCGGCGCGGCAGAGCGTCCTCAAAGCTGGTCCGCAGCTCCTCCACCGCCAGGGAGAGCAGGTTCGTGCCGTCCTGCTCGAAACTGAGGGCGGTGGCTGACTCAGCGACCCGACCGATCGGCGTGGCCAGCGGTGCCGGCCCCGGTGGCGGTGACGTAGCCAGCAGCTCCTGCCAGGCCTGCTCCTGCTCTGGCTTGAGGGAGATCAGCACCCGGGCACCCCCTTCGGCGAACAGCAGCCGATCCAGACGACCAGCGCCGGAGGGCAGCTCAACAATGGCCCCCAGGCCGGAGGCGATGCAGGCCTCGGCAGCCGCCACCGCCAGTCCCCCGTCGCTGAGATCGTGGGCTGAGGCCACCAGGCCCGCGGCGATCCCCTGGCGCAACAGGCCTTGCACCGCCCGCTCCAGGCTCAGGTCGGTCAGGGGAGGCCGGCCCGTTGCCAGACCATGGACGCTCTCCAGGTAGCTGGAGGCGGCCAGACCAAGCCGTCCATCCTCGGCGCTCCCGGCCAGCGGCATCCCCAGCAGCCAGAGGCGATCACCCGGAGCCTGCCAGCCGAGGCCGGTGACGTGATCGAGGTCGTGGACGAGCCCCACCATGCCCACAACAGGGGTGGGATGGATCGGCTGCAGGCTGCCGTCGGGCCGTCGGGTTTCGTTGTAGAGCGAGACGTTGCCGCCGGTGACAGGGGTGTCGAGCACTCGGCAGGCTTCCGACAATCCGCGACAGGCCATGGCCAGTTGCCAGTAGCCGGTGGGGGTGTCCGGGGAGGGGAAGTTGAGGTTGTCGGTCACCGCCAGGGGTTCGGCCCCGACGCAGCTGAGGTTGCGGGCGGCTTCGGCCACCGCCGCTGCGGCCCCCCGCTCCGGATCGAGGGCCACCCAGCGGTTGGGGCAGTCGACGGAGGCGGCCACGCCACGGCTGGCCGCGGCCAGGGCGCCCTCACCCTGCTGGGGCCGCAGGCGCACGACCGCCGCATCGGCACCGCCGGGAGGGACCACGGTGTTGGCCTGCACCTGATGGTCGTACTGGCGGTAGACCCAGCGCTGGCTGGCGATGGTGGGGTCATCAAGCAGGCGGAGCAGCACGTCACCCCAGCTGAGGGGCTGGCCGGCCAGGGGACCGCTGGCGGGAGTGATCCCCTCTGCGGCAGCGACGGGGAGGTCGGTCTCGCTCCAGCGCCAGTGCGCCTGGATGGCGGCGGGTGGCTCGCTGAGCAGCTCGTGCCGGTTGATCGGGGTGTCATCGGCCAGGGCACTGGCGGGAACTTCGGCCGCGACCACTCCCTCCCTCAGCACCCGCACCACGTTGTCGGCCAGCACACGACCCACCACCGCGGCCTGCAGGCCCCAGCGGCGGAAGCTGGCCATCAGGGCCTCCTCGCTGCCGGGCCTGACCACGAACAACATCCGCTCCTGCGACTCGCTGAGCAGGAACTCATAGGCCGACATGCCGCTCTCGCGAGCCGGAACCCGATCGAGGTCAAGCTCGATGCCCAGCCCCCCCTTGGCGGCCATCTCCGAGCAGCTGCAGGTGAGACCCGCAGCCCCCATATCCTGGGCCGCGAGCACGTCTCCACTCTGGAAGGCCTCGAGGCAGGCCTCAATCAGCCCCTTCTCCAGGAAGGGGTCCCCCACCTGCACCGCCGGGCGGTCATCCAGTGAGGCAGCGCTCAGCTCCGCTGAGGCGAAGCTGGCGCCGCCCATCCCGTCGCGGCCGGTGGTGCTGCCCACGTACATCACGGGATTGCCTACCCCCACAGCCCCGGAGCAGACGATCTCCTCGGTCTCCATCAGCCCCAGGGCCATGGCATTGACCAGGGGGTTGCCCGAATAGCTGGGGTCGAAGGCCACCTCCCCACCCACGGTGGGCACCCCCACACAGTTCCCGTAGTGGGCAATGCCCGCCACAACACCTTCCATCAGGCCCACGTTGCGCTCGTCCTCGAGCGGCCCGAAGCGCAGGGCGTTGAGCAGGGCGATCGGCCGGGCTCCCATGGTGAAGATGTCGCGCAGGATGCCGCCCACCCCGGTGGCCGCCCCCTGGAACGGCTCCACCGCCGAAGGGTGATTGTGGCTTTCGATCTTGAAGGCCAGTCGCTGCCCCTCGCCCAGATCCACCACGCCGGCGTTTTCGCCCGGGCCCACCAGGATGCGGGGGCCGCTGGTGGGGAAGCCCTGCAGCAGCGGCCTGGAGTTGCGGTAGCAGCAGTGCTCCGACCACATCACCCCGAACATGCCCAGTTCGGCCCGGTTGGGATCACGGCCGAGCCGGCGACGGATCTCCTCGTAGTCGGCCTGGGTCAGGCCCTCCTGGCGCAGGGCCCCGGGCAGGGAAAACGATGAAGGGTCCGGCGGGGATTTCACCACGGCGAGCCGATGCGACAGTGTCTCAGTTTCTCTGAGGGTGGACCCAGGTGCACAGCGTGCTGGAGCGGTTGAGCCGTGCCGTGATCCGCTACGACCCTTTCGTGCATCTGGTGATCCAGAACTGCCTTCCGCAGGACTACTACCAGAAACTGGCCGCCAGTTATCCCAGCGACGCTCCCGCCGCGGCCCTGGGGTTGCGCCAACGACTGCGGCGGAAGCTGGCATCGGCGGCTCGGCGGCTGTCGGGGCGGGATTAGCCGTCTTCCCGGAGATCCTCAGCTCAGATCCAGGGATCCTCAGGGTCGAGCGGCTCGGGCTCGAGGGGCCTGGGGCGGCCGGGGCCTGAACGACGGGCGGCCGGGGATGGATCGTCGCGCAAGGGCTCTCCCCAGCCGTCCGGATCGTCCCACTCCTCGTCCGGCTCGGTCAGGTCGGATCCGGCGCGGCGCTCCATGCGCTCCTCCGGCTGGGGTCCCGGCCAGGGTGGCTCCTCCAGCCAGCCCTCCAGGCGCTCCTCAAAGCGGCCTCCCACCTCTTCAAACTGCTCCCGCCAGCGGCGGGAGCGCCGCAGGAATTCCTGGCGCACGCTGGCGCGGGCCAGAGGCAGATCATCGAGCCCCTGCAGGCCGGTCATCACCTGCCCCGGCTGCTGATCGACGATGCGCTCGGGCGAGAGCAGCCAACGGCTGCTGCCCGGCAGGCGGGGATCGCTGCGGGAGACGAGATAGTCGAGGATGCGACCGCTGCGCAAGTCCACGTTGGCGTCGGCGATCACACCGAGCACACCGTTGTCGGACCCCAGCAGGGCAGCGTCGAACAGGGTGGGCAGACGCTCGAGGGTGGCGGGGTCGGTTTCAGCCGGTTCGCCCAGCACAAGGGCCTCCTGCTCACTGAAACCGCGTAGCTGATTCAACCGCCAGACCAACCGGCGGGACCCGAAGGCCGCAGGCTTGCTGAACCAGCCCAGCAGGCGGTGCACGGGGGGGTGCATCCACCCCTGCAGCCCAGGGCCATGGTCCAGGCCCTGATCACAGCGCACCCGCCGCCGGAGAAGATCACTGAGCAGCAGTTGCTCGGGAAGGGTCACGACTTCAGCTGCGGATCTGAACCGGCATCACCAGGTAGGTGAAGGTCGGATCCTGAGGCGAGGTGAGAACCGCCGGAGTGGTGGGGGCATTGCAGCGCAGCTCCACCCGATCGGGCGTCATCACCTTCAGCCCATCGAGCATGTAGCGCACGTTGAAGGCGATCTCGATCGGTTCGCCGCTGATCACCGCCGGCAGGTCCTCGGAGCCGCTGCCCACATCCTGGGCATCGGCACCGATGTGCAGCTGGCCGTTGCCGGGGTCACTGCTGAGCTTGACGACGTTGTTGTGTTGATCGGCCAGCACCGCCACCCGCTCCAGCGACTGGATGAACCCGCGCCGATCGAGCTCGATGGTTCTGGTGAAACCCTCGGGAATCAGCTGGCGGTAGTTGGGGTAGGTGCCATCCAGACTGCGGCTGGTGAGCACCTGGTCGGCCCAGAGGAACACCACCTGACCACGGTCGCAGTAGAGGCTCACCGGGTCGTCGGAACTGGAAGTGGAGAGCAGCCTCTCCAGTTCGCGCAGGGAACGGGCCGGCACGGTGACCGCAAAGGAGCCGCTGGGGTCCTCCACGCCGGAGACGGCCTCATCAAGGCGGAGCACCGCGAGACGGTGTCCGTCGGTGGCGGCGCACTCCAGACCCTGATCCGCCAGGCCGAGGTGCACGCCGGTGAGCAGCTGCTTGGCCTCATCTCCGCTGCTGGCGAACAGGGTGGCCCGCAACCCTTTCACCAGGGCTTGCGGTTGCAGGCGAAGGGGAGTTCCGGTCTGGACCAGTGGCAGATCCGGAAAGTCTTCGGCAGAGAGGCCACGCATCTGGTAGCTGCCGGAGCGGCTGGTGAGCTCCACCTGCTCCTGGCCTTCCTCGCAGCTGAGGCTGATCGGGCTTTCACTGGAGAGGCGCGCCACGATCTCCCCGAACAAGCGCGAAGGCAGGGTGATCGTGCCGCTGGTCTCCACGGAGGCGGGAAGGCTGGTCTGGATGCCCAGGCTGAGGTCGAAGCCGGTGAGGCTGAGGCGGCCCGTGCCGGCATCGGCGGTGAGCAGAACGTTGGCCAGCACCGGATGGGTGGGGCGTGAGGCCACGGCACGGCTGACCAGCTGAAGGCTGGCGCTCAGTTCCGCCTGAGAGCAGACCAGCTTCATGGGACCACCACTCCTGAAACAAAAGCCCGCCAAGGGCTCCACCACGCTTCCACACCACTGACGGAAGCGCAACGAGGACCAGGCGCCGGCAACCGATGTCTCTCCGCGCTTTCCCCCATCCTGTTACTGGATTCGGATTGAATCAGAAGAAAAGAAATCCAGTCCGTAGCCGTAGGGGCTGGGGAAAGCGCGGAAAAGTGTGAAAGCCCTCTGCTGGAAAGGGTTTTCATTGATCAGCGCTGAGGAAAGTGCAGCCGAAAGCGTGCTGCAAATCATGTTTTCCACTCTTTCCCTGGCCTGGGGAAAACTCCGGCGTTCCAGCGCACACGTGATGTCCCAGGTTCTCCACCTCCGTGGCCCGGTTTTCCCGTGGACGCTTTGGCTATTGACACTCCATCTCCGTTGCGATCCGCAACGGTCCCGGAACAATCCCTATGGGCTCAGAAGCCCATCACCTTGGCCACCACATCCACATCAGCGGCCAGACCGGCATGGAAGGCACCATCGCAGTTGTCGATGGCGGTGTTCGGATCCTTCAGACCGTTCCCTGTGAGCACACACACCACGGTGGCTCCTTCCGGCACGTGATTCGCCTGCTGCAGCAAGCCCGCCACCGAGGCGGCGCTGGCCGGTTCGCAGAACACCCCCTCCTCACGGCCGAGCAGCTGGTAGGCCTCAAGAATGTCCTGGTCAGTGACGGCGTGGAAGGCCCCGCCGCTCTGCTCGCGCACGGCCAGGGCCTTCTCACGATTGGCCGGATTGCCGATCCGGATTGCGGTGGCAATCGTGTCGGGCTGCTCCACAGTGTGGCCCAGCACCAGCGGCGCCGAGCCACTGGCCTGGAATCCCATCATTCGAGGCAGACGCCGGCTGTGGCCCGCCTGGCGATACTCCTGGAAACCCATCCAGTAGGCGCTGATGTTGCCAGCGTTGCCCATCGGGATGCAGAGCCAGTCAGGGGCGTCTCCGAGGGCATCGATCACCTCGAAAGCGGCGGTTTTCTGCCCCTGCAGGCGATAGGGATTGAGGGAATTCACCAGGGTGACGGGGTAGGCGTCGGCCACCTCGCGCACGATGGCCAGGGCCCGGTCGAAGTTTCCCTTCACCGCCAGCACCTCGGCTCCATAGACCAGGGCCTGGGCCAGCTTTCCCTGGGCCACGTAGCCGTCGGGAATCAGAACGAAGGCGCGCATCCCTCCGCGGCGGGCGTAGGCGGCGGCGGCCGCACTGGTGTTGCCGGTGCTGGCGCAGATCACGGCCTCGGCGCCGGCTTCCCGCGCCTTGCTCACCGCCATCGTCATCCCCCGGTCCTTGAAGCTGCCGGTGGGGTTGAGGCCGTCGTACTTGAGGAAGACTCTGACGCCACGACCCACCCGGGCGGCCACTGCGGGGGCCGGGATCAGCGGGGTGGCCCCTTCCCGCAAGGTGATGACCGGCGTGGCTTCGCTCACGGGCAGCCAGCGCCGGTAGGCTTCGATCAGCCCCGGCCAGTCCTGCATTGTTGGCTGCTGGCCCAGACGCCGAAGAGCTGAAAGCAGGGGCACGTCGGCAGGGGGCAGGCAGGCCTGAATCTACGCGTCTGGCTTGAGCGCGTGCTCCGCTGCCGTGGCCTCAGAGGCCTGGCACCGGGCCCTGGGAGGACGACTCCGGCGCCGGTGTGGGCGGCGTTGGGGTCACGGTGCTGGGCTGTTCAGTGCTGGGCGGTTCCACGGCCTCGTCGCCGCGCAGGCCGTCGAGGGGGGATTCGGAGAAGAAGCGGACGAGATCGCTGATCGAACTTGCTTTGCTGATTAACCCCATCAGGGCCGGAATGTCCACAGCCAGTTCCTCCACCGGGTAAGCCTTCAGGAACCCAGTGGCGGTGAGGCTGCCGTTGCCATTGGCCAGGCCGGTGATGACAGCGCCGCGGAGGGCCTGGACCCCCTGCTGGGGTGCCCGCAGAGGGGAGATGATCCGTGCCAGTCGCTGGAGCAGTGCTTCTCCGATCCGTGTGGACAGCAGCCGGCTGGTGAGCACCAGGGGCAGGGTGAGCTGCTGGTTCAGCATCTTGGCCGCGGATTCAGGCTGTTGCCCGCTGAAGCGCAGCACATCCCCCAGCAGCCCGCGGGCCTGTCCCGTCTGGGCCAGGTGCTCGAGATCCGCCACAGCAATCGAGCGCCGGAAGGCTCCACTCACGAACACCAACTGCTCGGCTGCCTGCAGAGCTGGCGTTCCCGCACTCAGTGAGACCCCAAGCAGAACGGCCAAGAGTTTGGGCTGACGGGCCAAGGGCTGCACCTGGTGGTGAATCGACTCTAGAAGCTTCCGGAGGCACTGAGAACAGTGGTCTGCCGTATCTCCGGGGCCACCAGCACATCGCGCAACAGGTGCACCACGCTGCGCTCAGCCAGCCCCCTGGCCAGTTGAACCCCCATCTGGCGCAGGTCGGGTTCCCTCAGCAGCCGGGGCAGGCGCCTCAGCAGCAACCGGGGCTCGAAGCCGGGCAGCTCCCGCAGAATGGTCAGCAGCTGCTGCACGGGCTCCAGGCTCAGCAGGGCTTCCTCTCCGCCCTCGAGGCCAGAGCTGCGCAGACCCGGTGGTTGCAGGCGCCGGGGCAATCGGCTGCCCAGACGCCGGAAGGCCTGCCAGCCGATCGCATCCACCCGGTCCACCAGCGCATCGACGAGTTGCTGGCGCAGCAAGCCACCCTTGGGGGAAAAGAGAAAGTCGATCACCTGGTCGAGCAGGCCCTCGAGATCGAGCTGGTCCTGCATGGAGGCGCTGCTGATCAGATTTTCCAGCCGTTGCCAGCGGAAGTCCTCGCCATCGAAGAGCATCTCGCGCAGGCTGCTGCGCAGGGCCGGATCCGGATCTTCCATCAGCCGGCGGGCAAAGTAGGGGTAGGCGGCTCCCAGGATCTTGAAGTCGGGGTCCACGCTCAGGGCAATGCCCTCGAGCGTCACCAGGGAGCGGATGATCAGGGCGTAGTAGGGCGGTACCTGGAAGGGAAACCTGTACATCACCCCGGAGAGGTCGTCGGTGACGGCCTTGAAGTCCATGCGGCTGACGCCCATCTCCAGAGCCTGACCGAACACGCTCTCGAAGGCCGGAACGATCGGCTCGAGATTCACCTCTTCCCCGAGAAATCCCAGGCTGACGAAATCGCGCGAAAGGGAGCTGAAGTTGCGGTTGACCAGATGCACGACCGCCTTGATCAGACCTGTTCTTGCCTCCCGGGTGACCTCGCTCATCATGCCGAAGTCGAGATAGGCCAACCGTCCATCCGGCAGGGCCAGCAGGTTGCCCGGATGGGGATCCGCATGGAAGAAGCCATGCTCCAGCAATTGCTGCAGGCTGCAGTTCACCCCCACCTGCACCATGTCGTCGGGGCTGATGCCCAGGGCGCGCACCGCCTCCAGGTTGGTGAGCTTCACCCCCTCGATCCATTCCATGGTCAGCACCCGGCGGCTGGTGACCTCCCGGTAGATGCGCGGAACGGCGATGCGGGGATTCTGCTGGTGCAGGCGGGCGAAGTGTTCGGCGTTGCTGGCTTCATTGAGGTAGTCCATCTCCTCGAAGACCCGTTTGCCGAGCTCGTCGATCAGCGCCACCAGATCGCTGCGGATCAGGCGTACGTTCCTGTTCACCCAGGTGGCGATCAGGCGCACGATGTAGAGATCGAGGGTGATCTGCTCCCGCAATCCCGGGCGCTGCACCTTGACCGCCACCGCCTCACCGCTGAGCAGTACCCCCCGGTGCACCTGGCCCAGGGACGCTGCCGAGATCGGCTCCCGATCCAGCTGCAGGAACAGGCTGGTCACCGGTGCCCCCAGGTCCTCCTCGATGCAGGCCATCGCCAGGGTGCTGTCGAAGCCGGGAAGTTGATCCTGCAGCTGGGCGAGTTCCTCCAGCAGCAGTGGCGGAATGATGTCCGGCCGGGTGGAGAGGGCCTGGCCGGCTTTGATGAAGGCCGGGCCCAGGGCCGCCAGCAGCTCGGCGCATTCCTGTGCCCGCTGCCGTGCCCTCTCCTCGTTGCTGAGCAGACCAAGAACCTTGTCGAAGCCCACCCCGATCAGAAACAGACTGATGGGCACCAGGGTCTGCCAGACGCGGCGCAGCAGCCGCCGAGGGTGTCCGGCGTAGATCCGCGCAATGGTCTGCGGGTCGTAGCTCAGCAGACCGGCGGCTTCGATGAAGTCGCTCAGCTCCTCGGCGCTGCCAGTCTGTTCAGGGAACGTCTCCGCACCGCTCATCGGCTGGCTGATCGGTTCCTCCGCGATCGCATCCCCGTTGATCGTGACCTGATCCGAGCGGACCATCAGGGAGGCGTTCGACTGTTTCTCTTCTAAACGAAAGGGACCGCCGCTACGGTCTGGGCAATCACCGGAGGCCGGCGTGCTCACGGGTCTGCGCCTGGAGAACATCGCCCTGATCGATGCTCTGGAACTCAGTTTCAGGCCGGGATTCACCGTTCTGACCGGTGAGACCGGTGCTGGCAAATCCCTGCTCCTTGATGCTCTTGATGCCCTGCTCGGTGGTGCCCAAGGGGGCGAGGGTCTGCGGCTGCTGCGCCAGGGTTGCGACCGGGCGCGCATCGAGGCTTGCTTCTCCCTCTCGGAGCCGGCGCTGGCCTGGTTGATCCAGCAGGACCTCAAGCCCGAAGACAACGAGCTGATCATCAGCCGCGAGTGGCGGCAGCTGGAGGCGCGAGTCACCAGCCGCTGCCGCATCAATGGGGTGATCGTCAACCGCTCCCAGTTGCTGGAGTTGCGTCCACTGCTGCTCGATCTCACCGTGCAGGGGCAGACCCAGCAGCTGGCGCGTCCTGGACAGCAGCGTCGCTGGCTGGATCGTTTCGGTGGGGAGCCGATCACCGAGGCCCTGCAGGAGGCTCGCCTGGCCGTGCGCGCCTGGAAAGCCGCCGCCGGGGCTTTGGACGCCGCCCGGGCCGAGCAACAACGGCAGCAGTTCGACCGGCAACGGCGGCTTCAGCTGCTGGAGGATCTGGAGGCGGCTCATCTCGACGATCCCCAGGAGCGGCAGCGGCTGCAGGGGGAGCAGGACCGGCTGGCCCACGCCGTCCGACTGCAGGAGGGGGTGATGAGCACGACGGGGCGGCTGGTGGAGGGGCTGGACGGGGCCCCGTCGGTTTTCGATCACCTCGCCGCCATCGAGCAGGAGTTGCAGCATCTGCTGGGATTCGATCCGGGGCTTCAGCCCTGGCTGGAGCGCTGTGCCGAGGCGACCCAGCTCCTGCAGGAGCTGGCCTCGGGCCTGGATCGCTACGGCGCCGGCCTGGAGAGTGATCCCGAAACCCTGGCGGGTCTGCAGGAGCGGATGGCCCAGCTCAAGGCCCTGGAGCGGCGCCATGGTCAGGAGCTGGGGGCTCTGATCGCCCTGCGCGACGACCTTCGCCGCCAGTTCGATGACGGTGGGGTGGAGGCCTCCCTGCGGCAGCTCGAACAGCAGGAGGAGAGTTGTCGTCTGCAGCGGGATCAGGCCTGCGCCGGGCTCACCCAGCGCCGCCGCGCCGCCGCCTCCAGCCTGGAGCGGCAACTGATGGACACCCTGCGTCCGCTGGGGCTGGCCCAGGTGCGTTTCGGGGTCGCGATCGAGCCTTCCCCCGCCGGTGATGAGGGCGCCGATGCGATTGGATTCCTTTTCTCCGCCAACCCCGGCCAGCCGCTGGCCCCCCTGCAGGAGGTGGCCTCCGGCGGGGAGATGAGCCGCTTCCTGCTGGCGTTGAAGACCTGCCTGGCCGCGGCCGATCCCCAGGTCACCCTGCTCTTCGATGAAATCGACAGCGGGGTCAGCGGCCGGGTCAGCGGCGCCATCGCCGCCCTGCTGCGCCGCCTTGCCGAGCAGCGTCAGGTCTTCTGCGTCACCCACCAGCCCCTGGTGGCCGCCATGGCCCAGCACCACTTCCGGGTGAGCAAACAGGTGGAAGCTGGCCTCACCCGCACCGGGGTGACGGCTCTGCAGGGCAGCGGTGAGCGGGAGCGGGAGCTGGCCGAACTCGCCGGAGGCGATTCGGGAGAAACCCGCAGCTACGTGGCCAGTCTGCTTCAGCAGGGCGTCTCCTGAGCCGCAGGAGCAGCCCGTAGACTCCAGGCTGTCAGGGTTGCTGAATGCCCCGCGCAAGATCCGGCTCCGGATCGAAGAGCCCCGCCGCCACGAATGGAGGCGGTCCGAAGGCCCTGTCCGGGCTGGCCACGGCCTCCGGAATCGATCCCAGCACCCTCCTCAGCGGCGGCAGCCTCGAGGATGTGATCCGGGTGCGCGGAGCGCGGCAGCACAACCTGCGCGATGTCGATCTCACCCTGCCGCGCAACCGGTTGGTGGTGTTCACCGGCGTGAGCGGCAGCGGCAAGAGCTCCCTGGCCTTCGACACGATCTTCGCTGAGGGTCAGCGCCGCTACGTGGAGAGCCTCTCCGCCTATGCGCGCCAGTTCCTCGGCCAGGTGGACAAGCCCGACGTCGATGCGATCGAGGGGCTCTCCCCGGCGATCTCGATCGATCAGAAGTCCACCAGCCACAACCCCCGCTCCACAGTCGGCACGGTCACCGAGATCCAGGACTACCTGAGGCTGCTGTTCGGCCGTGCCGGTGAGCCCCACTGCCCCCAGTGCAACCGCTCGATCCGGCCGGAGAGCATCGACGAGATGGTGGATCGGATCGCCACCCTGCCGGAGGGCACCCGTTACCAGCTGCTGGCGCCAGTGGTGCGGGGCAAGAAGGGAACCCACACCAAGCTGCTTTCAGGTCTGGTGGCCGAGGGCTTCGCCCGGGTGCGCATCAACGGGGAGGTGCGTGACCTCTCCGACAACATCGAGCTCGACAAGAACCACGCCCACAACATCGAAGTGGTGGTCGATCGCCTGGTGGCACGGGAAGGGATCAGCGAGCGGCTCACTGATTCCCTGCGCACCTGCCTCAAACGGGGTGATGGGCTGGCCCTGGTGGAGGTGGTGCCCAAGGCCGGCGAGGAGCTGCCCGACGGCGTCGATCGTGAACGCCTCTATTCCGAGAATTTCGCCTGTCCGGTGCATGGCGCCGTGATGGAGGAGCTCTCTCCCCGGCTGTTCTCCTTCAACAGCCCCTATGGCGCCTGCCCCGACTGCCACGGCATCGGCCACCTGCGCCAGTTCACCCTGGAGCGGGTCGTGCCCGACCCTTCGCTGCCGGTGTACGCGGCGATCGCGCCCTGGAGCGACAAGGACAACAGCTATTACTTCTCACTGCTCTACAGCGTGGGCGAGGCCTTCGGCTTCGAAATCAAGACCCCCTGGAATCAGCTGACCGACGAGCAGCGCCAGGTGGTGCTCCACGGCAGCGAGGAGCCGATTGCGATCCAGGCCGACAGCCGGTACCGCAAGAACCAGGTCTATCAGCGACCCTTCGAAGGGATCCTGCCGATCCTGGAGCGTCAGTTGCGCGACGCCAGTGGCGAATCGGTGCGGCAGAAGCTGGAGCAATACCTGGAGATGGTCCCCTGCGGCACCTGTGAGGGGCTGCGCCTGCGGCCCGAGGCGCTGGCGGTGCGGGTGGGGCCCTACGCCATCCATGAGCTCACTGCCGTGAGCGTGGCAGACACCCTCGAGCGGATCGAGGCCCTGATGGGGGTGGCCGAGGGTGCCCAGCCCCTGCTCACCCCGCGACAGATCCAGATCGGCGACCTGGTGCTGCGGGAGATCCGCATGCGTCTGCGCTTCCTCCTGGATGTGGGCCTCGATTACCTCAGCCTCGACCGGCCGGCCATGACCCTCTCCGGGGGAGAAGCCCAGCGCATCCGTCTGGCCACCCAGATCGGCGCGGGCCTCACGGGGGTGCTGTACGTGCTCGATGAACCCAGCATCGGCCTGCACCAGCGTGACAACGACCGTTTGCTCAACACCCTGTTCAAGCTGCGGGATCTGGGCAACACCCTGATCGTGGTGGAACACGACGAGGACACGATCCGCGCCGCCGACCATCTCGTCGACATCGGACCGGGAGCGGGGGTCCACGGCGGCCACATCGTGGCTGAAGGCTCCCTGCAGAACCTCCTGGAGGCACAGGAGTCGCTCACCGGCGCCTACCTCAGCGGTCGCCGCGCGATTCCCACCCCGCCCGAGCGACGTGCCTCCGGCAGCCGCAAGCTCACCCTGGTCAACTGCCGCCGCAACAACCTGCTGGGCCTCGATGTCGACATCCCCCTCGGCCGCCTCGTGGCCGTCACCGGCGTGAGCGGCAGCGGCAAGAGCACCCTGGTGAACGAGCTGCTGCATCCAGCGCTGGAGCACAAGCTCGGCCTGCGGGTGCCGTTCCCCTCCGGTCTGGGGGAACTGCGCGGCATCCAGTCAGTCGACAAGGTGATCGTGATCGACCAGAGCCCGATCGGCCGCACACCCCGCTCCAATCCAGCCACCTACACCGGGGCCTTCGATCCGATCCGCCAGGTGTTCGCCGCCACGGTGGAGGCCAAGGCCCGTGGCTACCAGGTGGGCCAGTTCAGCTTCAACGTCAAGGGGGGCCGATGCGAGGCCTGCAGTGGCCAGGGGGTGAACGTGATCGAGATGAACTTCCTGCCGGATGTCTATGTGCAGTGTGATGTCTGCAAAGGGGCCCGCTACAACCGCGAAACCCTGCAGGTGGCCTACAAGGGCCACACCATCGCCGATGTCCTGCAGATGACGGTGGAGCAGGCGGCCGAGGTGTTCTCCGCCATCCCCCAGGCAGCGGACCGGCTGCGCACGCTGGTGGATGTGGGTCTGGGCTACATCAAGCTCGGCCAGCCGGCCCCCACCCTCTCCGGCGGTGAAGCCCAGCGCGTGAAGCTGGCCACGGAACTGTCGAAACGCGCCACCGGCAAGACGCTCTACCTGATCGACGAGCCCACCACCGGCCTCAGCTTCTACGACGTGCACAAGCTGATGGACGTGATGCAGCGGCTGGTGGACAAGGGCAATTCGATCGTGGTGATCGAGCACAACCTCGATGTGATCCGCTGCGCCGACTGGGTGATCGATCTGGGGCCCGAAGGTGGCAACAAGGGCGGCGAGATCGTGGTGACGGGAACTCCCGAGCAGGTGGCTGACCACTCCACCAGCCACACCGGCCGCTACCTCAGACAGGTGCTTGCCCAGCATCCTCCTGTTCCCGCTGGGGCCTGAGGGTCCCTCCCACCGCTCCGCAGGGGAGATCATGGAGACACTCGGCTGCTTTTCTGTGCGCCCCCCCCGTTCCGGTCTTGCTGCTCCGCTGTTGCTTTCCCTCTGTGGCCTGCTGGGGACGGCACCGTTGCTCCCCGCTCCGGCGCGGGCTCTCGAGCAGGTGGAGTTGCGCCTTCCCCTGCTCGAGACCAGCTTCAGCGTGAAGCTGGAGGAGCTGGACAATCCCGCCCGCCTGCTCAGTGGCACCAGTGACCTGGCCGAGCTGGATCAGGCCAGCAATGGAGCGATCGGCCGTCGGCTGGTGGCCCTCTTCAATGCGCCGCTGCCGCTGCAGGTGCCGGCGGTGGTGAACGAGGCGGAAGGCTCGCCGATGCTCAACCAGGCGCTGCTGCTGGTTTCTGCTCTGGGCGGGATCGACGGGCTGCCGGCCCAGTTCGACGGCAACGACCTCTCGCGGCTGCTGGACAAGGCGGCGGCCCAGGGACCCCTGACCATGCTCAGCGTGATGAAGGCCCTCCCGGGAACAACGGCCTCGGTGGATCTGAGTCGGGCGTTGTTGGCGGTGCGGCGACTGGCCAGGCAGCTTGAGCCCGCTGATCGTCTGGTGGCCGCCCAGCCGCCCGCCGGGGTCAGTTCCGCCCTCAGTCAGCCTGGTTCCCTTGCGGTGGAGCGGAAGCTGATCGCCCTGCCGGCCCCCCACCGGCCCAAGCCTCTGCAGGTGGTGCAGATCAGCCCCAGCACAGGAG
Source organism: Synechococcus sp. BSA11S (assembly GCF_014224355.1). GTDB lineage: Bacteria > Cyanobacteriota > Cyanobacteriia > PCC-6307 > Cyanobiaceae > Regnicoccus_A. Next base: position 105,033 of record NZ_VNWP01000005.1, read on the forward strand.
CAAGTGGCCGTCTGGTGGTGATCTCCCATGGGCTCTGGGACGCCCCGGAGAGCTTCGAGGGCTGGGCCAGCCATCTGGCCAGTCACGGTTACACCGTGCTGCTGCCGTACCACCCCGGCAGTGATCAGGGTCAGCAGCAGGCCATGCTCTCCGGCAAGGTGCCGCCCCCCGGGGCGGAGGAACTGCGGCTGCGGCCCCTGGATGTGTCAGCGGTGATCGATGGTGCCGCTGCGGGGCTCAAGGGCCTTCCCGCCGGGCTGAACACCGACTTCGTCGTGGTGCTCGGTCAGTCGTGGGGAGCCACCACCGTGCTGCAGCTGGCGGGGGCTGTGCCCAGCGACGCCCAGCTCCACCAACGTTGCGACGAAGTGTTGAATCCGGAGCGCAACATCAGCTGGGTGCTGCAGTGCAGTTTCATCGGCACGGCCGATCAGGCGGCCCTGGTGGATCCGAGGGTCAAAGCCGGCGTGGCCGTGAGCCCGCCGATGTCGCTGCTGTTCGATACCGGGTCGGGCAGGGACATGACCGCCCGGGTGCTGCTGGTGAGCGGCACCCGCGACTGGGTGGTGCCGCCCGGTCCCGAGGCGATCGGGCCGATGCAAACGGAGGCCGGCCGCGGTGGCCATGGCCATCGCCTGGTGCTGGCTCAGGGCGGGGACCACTTCAACCTGGGCTCCAAGCTGGCTGGAGGTGGTGGTGCCCTGCGCGGCCTGTTGCTGGCCTGGACGAATGGCGCCTTCTCCGCCGGTGCCGCCGCTGCACCGGGCCCTGATGCTCCTGAGCTGCTGCCTGCCGATGGCTGGGGTGATGAGACCCTTCCCCTGGTGGGGATCTCTCCGGCTCAGCTGCGCTCTCCCTGATCGTGCAGCGCTGGCTTCAGCGGATCTCGTCGGGCGGGTACGGGTACGGGTCAAAGTCAGCTTCGCTGGCTTCGGGCTCCAGGGAGGCGGCGTAGCGGGTGTTCAGATCCGGCATCCAGTAGCTCAGATCGTCGTGCCAGTAGAGCCGGCCCGCCAGCCGCGTCGTGCTGAGGGTGGTGCTGCTCAGTTTGCTGAGCAGGTTCCCCAGTTCCAGGGGTGAGAGGTCGGTGCGGATGTCGTTGCCGGCGATCCGGAGCAGTTCCGGCAAACGGGTCACCGCGCTGGGCCGGGCCAGCTTGTGGAACACCTCACGGATCACCAGCTGCTGGCGCTCCATCCGGCCGATGTCGCCCAGCTCATCATTGCGGAAGCGCAGGAAGCCCTCCAGGTCGTTGCCTTTGAGCAGCTGCAATCCGGGGTAGAGATCGATGTAGAGACCCTGGCGGCTGTCGGTGTAGTACATCCGCTTGGGCACATCCACCTCCACACCCCCCAGGGCTTCGGCGAGGTTCTGGACCGCGTCCAGATTCACCATCAAGTAGCGGTCCACCGGAGTGGTGAGCAGGGCGGTGAGTTCCTCCTTGACAGCGTCCACTCCACCGGAGGCGTAGAGGGCGTTCGCCTTGAGCACACCGAAGCGTTCGGATTCGATGTAGGTGTCGCGGGGCACCTGGGTGAGGCGTGTGGTGCCGTCCTGGATGTCGACGATCACCATCACATCGGTGCTGCCGCTGATCTGGTCGGAACCGAGGATCAGGATGCGGGGCTGGTGGATGGGAAGTGGTGGCACCAGCTTGCCCAGGGTCGGCGCCGAGCGGGTCAGACTCGCCAGGGCTGGACCGATCAGCTGCGGCAGGGGGCCTGCCAGGCCGTAGCCCAGGCCGATGCCGCAGGCGAAGGCCGCCAGGGAGGCGGGACGGAAGATCTGCCGGAGCGGGCCGCGGGGTCTTGATCGGGGCTCGTCACGCCCCTGGCGGCGGCTGAGTTCCACGACGGTGGCCGCCACCCGCTCAGCCTCATTGGCAGCATCGACCTTGGCGGTCCCTGGGCGGTTGGAGCGACGCTGGGCCTGGGCCATGGGGGATCCCGATCGGCGCACCATAAAACCGAAACCTCTGCGAGGCCAGTGGGCAGAGCTGTTCAGCCAGCGGCGACCACCGCGACCCGGGCGGCGGCGCGATCGGCCCGGGCCCGCGCCTCGGCCACGTCAGCCCCGGCGGCCACCGCCACGCCCATGCGCCGCTGGGGGCGGGCATCCGGTTTGCCGAAAAGCAGCACCTGGGTGTCCGGCTCTGCCAGGGCCTCGGCCACACCGGTGTAGGCCACGGCCTCGAGGGCCCGATCCGCCAGGATCACCCGGCTGGCGGCGGCGCTGCTGGAGCGGATGGCCGGGATCGGCAGACCCAGCACCGCCCGCAGGTGCAGTTCAAATTCGCTCAGGTTCTGCCCCAGCAGCGTGACCAGGCCGGTGTCGTGGGGGCGGGGCGAGAGCTCGGAGAAGACCACCTCCTCCTGGCCGGGCTCCCCGCAGAGGAAGAACTCCACCCCGAAGAGCCCGGCGCCGCCCAGCTCGTCGGTGACCGCACGGGCCATGGCCTGGGCCGCCGCCAGCTGTTCCTCACCCAGGGCGGCCGGCTGCCAGCTGCACTGGTAGTCCCCCCGCTCCTGCAGATGGCCGATCGGAGGGCAGAACAGGGTGGGTCCCGACCAGGGCCTGACCGTGAGCAGGGTGATCTCCAGGTCGAAGGGCAGAAACTCCTCCACGATCACCCGGGCGCCGGCGCCGCGGGCCCCGTCCAGGGCTGCCTGCCAGGCTGCAGCGAGGCCCTCCGCCGAACGCACCACGCTCTGGCCCTTGCCGGAGGAGCTCATCACCGGCTTGACCACCACAGGCCAGCCCAGGGGCGCCGCCGCTTCGGCCAGTTCTGCCGCACTCTCGGCATAGGCAAATCGGGCCGTGCGCAGTCCGAGTTTGCCCGCGGCCAGATCGCGGATGCGGTCACGGTTCATGGTCACGGCGGTGGCTCTGGCCGTGGGAATCACCGTGATCCCCTCCGCCTCGATCTCCGCCAGGGCATCCACCGCCAGGGCCTCGATTTCCGGGATGACCAGATCGGGGCTGTGCCGCCGGACCACAGCCTTGAGGGCCTCCGGGTCGGTCATGGCGATCACTTCCGCCTGATCGGCCACCTGCATCGCCGGGGCTCCGGAGTAGCGGTCCACCGCGATCACCCGGCAACCCAGCCGCTGGGCGGCGATGGCCACCTCCTTGCCCAGTTCACCGCTGCCCAGCAGCATCAGGGTTCGCGGAAAGGGGGTGGCGGCCATGGGGCTCAGGGAGATCTCCCACTGATCTTGGTCCCCCGCAAAGCCTGCTAGAGAAGGGATCCGTGCCCGACCGTCCTTGCTGAGCCTTCTGTTTGCCTTCTCCACCGCCGGCGATGCCGACGCCGGCCTGGTGTTCGGCCAGGACATCGCCACCTTTCAGAAATGGGCCCTGATCTATCTCGTTCTCTCCTCGCTGGGGTTCGTGGCCGTGTGGGTGGTGGGCTACCTGCGCCGCTGAGGGTCCCCGCACGCTCAGGGTTCAGGGATCAGATCCAGCTGCCGCACCGGAGGCTCCTCGCTGATGAACCCGTAGGCCTCGAACACACCCGCGTCGGGATGGGTGATGTGCTGCCCGTCACTGTGCCGCTCCAGGCTGAACCCTTCCCCGGCCATGCGCCGCATCAGCTCTGCGGCCTCCTCGAAGCGGGCCGCCATGGCGTCGAGGCTGGCGCAGTCGGCGGTCAGACCCTGTTCCTTCCAGGTGAAGTAAGCCACTCCAGACTCCTGTTGCTTCAGTCACCTTCCAAGTCTGCTGCCGAATCGCTCAGGGCAACACCAGCAACCCCAGCAGAACGAGCAGCGCGCTGGCAGCCCAGAAGCGCACCACCACAGTCAACTCGGGCAGTCCCCCCAGCTCGAAGTGATGGTGCAGCGGTGCCATCCGGAACAGGCGGCGGCCCTGGCCGTCGGCGCCCTTGGTGGCCTTGAACACCCACACCTGAAGGATCACCGACAGCGATTCCGCCAGGAACACTCCTCCCATCAGCAGCAGCGGCCAGAGGCTGTCGCTGAGCAGGGCGACGGCGCTGAGGGCCGCCCCCATCGCCAGGGAGCCGGTGTCACCCATGAACACCCTGGCCGGGTGACGGTTGTGGGCCAGGAATCCCAGCCAGGCGCCGGCCATGGCGGCGCAGAAGCCCGCCAGGGGCGGATCCCCCAGGGAGCCCCGCAGCATCAGCTGGGCGCCGAAACCGGTGAACACGATCGCGCCGCAGCCGGCCGCCAGGCCATCGAGCCCGTCGGTGAGGTTGGTGGCATTGCTCTCCGCCAGGAACACGAACAACCCCAGGGGCAGGATCAGCAGGCCCAGGGGCAGCACCCAGCCCATAGCCAGGGAGACATCGGGACGCAGCCACTGTTCCCACTGGGCCCAGGCCAGGAACAGGGCGGCGGCCAGGGCCTGCAGCAGCAGCTTGCCCCGGGGGGTGAGCCCGGTGTTGGTCTGGCGGGTCAGGCTGCGCCAGTCGTCGATGCCCCCGATGGCCAGGTAGGCCAGGGTGATCGCCGCGACCGCCAGCAGGCGGTCGTCGCCGGGGGCGACCAGCCCCCCCACGATCACTCCCACCGGCACCGCCAGCAGACCGCCCATGGTGGGGGTACCAGCCTTGCCGAGGTGGCCCTGCGGGCCCTCCTCGCGGATCACCTGGCCGAGCTTGAGGGCCCGCAGCCGCGGGACGCCCCAGCGACAGAGTGACCAGCTCACCAAGGCCGCCACGAGCAGCGGAGGGGTGAGCTGGGGAGCCCCGCTGAGGCCATCGCAGAGCAGGCAGGCCAACAGAATGGCCAAGGCCAGCCCCAGCGCGCTGCGACGACCATCGGCAGGACCTGCAGCGGCCGCGGGGGCCTGCGGTTGGGTTGTTCGGACCAAGACTCCAGGCGGCGCCGTGGCGCTGTGGCGGTGCGGGCGGACCTTAGGCCACGATCAACGGCTCGGATCGCGACTCAGTCTTCCCAGTTCTCTTCCGATTGCTCATCGGCCTGGTTGTACTCCTCCTTCTCACCCATCAGCGCGGAGAGTTCCTCCTCTTCCACCGTGCTCACATCGGGAGCTGCGGTTTCCTCATCGGCCACCAGGCGGCCGGTGCTCTCGAGCCAGGTGAGCAGATCGGGTTCATCCCGCAGGGGCAGCACCGGAGCCGGCTCGTCCCTTCGGTAGCGGGTGAGGGAGGGGTTGATGCTGTCGAGGGTGCTCATGAAAAGCCTTGGAAGCGCACATCCAGTGGACGCCGATCGATCACCATAAACCAACACTCCGATCATCTCCGTTGACGGCCGCCAAATTTCCCTCGTTGCTCCTCGGTTGGACCGTGGCGTTCCTGATCAGTGCCCTGCTGGTGTCTGCGGGCCGGCACTGGCCCGATCCCCTGCCGGTGGTCGCCTGGCAGGTCTGGGTTCTGGTGCTGACGCCACCACTGCTGATGGGGGCCTGGATCGCAAGCCGCTGGGGCCGGGTGCCGGCGGTGGCTGCCGGCCCGGGCGGCGAAGACGGCGACGAGGGACAATCCTGCAACAGCTCGCACGCACAGGACTGAGGGGATGGAACAGGAGCAGGGCGCCAGGGCAAAACGGGTGGTGCTGGCCTACTCCGGCGGGGTGGACACCAGTGTCTGCATTCCGTACCTCAAGAGGGAGTGGGGGGTGGAGGAGGTGATCACCTTCGCCGCCGACCTCGGCCAGGGGGACGAGTTGGAGCCGATCCGCCTGAGGGCACTCGAATCCGGGGCCAGCCGCTCGCTGGTGGGGGACCTGATCGATCCCTTCATCCGCGATTTCGCCTTCCCCGCGATCCGGGCCAATGCCCTCTACGAAGGGCGCTATCCACTCTCCACAGCCCTTGCCAGACCCCTGATCGCCCGCCAGCTGGTGCAGGTGGCCCGGGAGCTGGGTGCTGATGCCGTGGCCCATGGCTGCACGGGCAAAGGCAACGATCAGGTGCGCTTCGATGTGGCGATCGGCTCCCTGGCGCCTGATCTGAAGGTGCTCACACCGGCGCGGGAATGGGCCATGAGCCGGGAGGAAACGATCGCCTATGGCGAACGCTGCGGCATCCCGGCCCCGGTGAGCAAGAAGAACCCCTATTCGATCGATCTCAATCTGCTGGGCCGCAGCATCGAGGCCGGTCCGCTGGAGGATCCGATGGCGGAACCCTCCGAGGAGGTGTTCGCCATGACCCGTGCGATCGGCGACACACCGGATGAGTCCCAGGTGGTGGAGATCGCCTTCGAGCAGGGCAACCCGGTGGCGATCGATGGAATCGGCCTGGATCCGGTCAGCCTCGTCCGCCGGGCCAATGAGCTGGCGGGCCTGCATGGTTTCGGCCGGATGGACATCATCGAAAACCGGGTGGTGGGGATCAAGTCAAGGGAGATCTATGAAACGCCTGGTCTGTTGCTGCTGATCCGCGCCCACCAGGAGCTGGAGAGCCTCACCCTCGCCGCCGACGTGGTGCGCTACAAGCGCCAGATCGAATCCAGCTGGGCCGATCTCGTCTATCAGGGCCTCTGGTTCGGTCCGCTCAAGCAAGCCCTCGACGGCTTCCTGGATTGCACCCAGGCCACGGTCACCGGGGTGGTGCGCATCCGCCTGCACAAGGGCACGGCGATGGTGATCGGTCGCTCCAGCACGAGCGACAGCCTCTACGTGCCCTCCATGGCCACCTATGGCAGTGATGATCGCTTCAATCACCGCGCGGCCGAAGGCTTCATCTACGTCTGGGGGATGCCGATCCGGCTATGGGCCGCCACCCACCGCAAGAGCTGAGGTCGGGCTTCTGCCTGGTTTCTGGCCCTGGCCTACGGGGGGGCGTCACGCCTGAGCCAACGCCGTCCCAGGGCTCTCAGGGGTGGGATCGGATTGCGGGCCTCTGCCTTCTCCTCTGGGGGAGGCTCGCTTTCGAACTCAGGCGCAGGGGGTGGCGGCGGTGGTGGGGGCGGGAGAAGTCGCCGGGCCTGCTCCCGGAGGGCGTGGTTGTCCTGGGCCAGCAGTTGCTGCTGATCGAGAAGCGGCTGCAGCCGTTGCTGGAATTTACGCTCGAAGATCTGGGGCAGATCCCGGATCAGCTCCTCGAGGTCCGCTAGCTGACGCTGCGCCAGCTCCAGCTCCCGCCGGCAGTTCACCAGCTGGGCCCTGGTGGTCTCCACCTCCAGGCGTGCCTCCGCCAGGGCCAGCCGGAGCCGGGTCTCCGGCTCTTCGGGTTCCGGAATGGGCACTCTGTTGGGGAGACCAGCTGATGCATCCTCAACCATGGCTGGCCCGAGGGTTAGCCTTCCCATCATCCCCGGGTCGGGGCTGATCCGTCGATCCCCGCCGCCGGCTCAGCCCTCGAGGGCCACGGCTTCAGCGGCCGAGGGAGCGTTGCGGGGGGTGGGAAGTGGACCGTCCTGCTTGACCGTGAGGTAGCGGATCACATCTTCGCTGAGGCGCATGGCCCGCTCCAGCAGCGCCACCTGCTGGCCGTCCCCGTCATGGTTCAGCTGCACGTAGATGCCCTCACGGTGCTTGGCGATCGTGTAGGCCAGACGGCGTTTGCCGCGCATCTGGCAATCAAGCACTTCAGCGCCCGCTTCGGTGAGCAGATCCCGGTACTTGGCCAAATGGGTTTCCACCTCTTCCTCCGGAATGTCCGGACGAAGGATGTACATGGTTTCGTAGTAAGGCTTCTGCGACATGGTGACGGAGGCTCCGTGATGGGCTCGTGGGAGGCCGGCGGCAGAGCGCTGCCAGCAACGGATCGACAAGCCTACCTTCCAGGCCTCTTCCCATCCTCAGACCATTGAAGAGGGTCAGTAGAGCTGCATGCGCACCGCTTCCGAGACGGTGGGGATGTCGGCCTCTCGGCCACGGATGCTCTGCACCACTGAGAACACCACCAGCAGCAGGGTGCCGAGAAACACGGTGTTGCTGAGGGTGCGCAGGGCAAAGCCGGCCCCCAGGGGACGCAGCAGAACGCCGAACGCCAGCGACAGCAGGATCAGCACGATGTCGATCAGGATCGCCTGCAGGACGTTGAAGCGGATGAAATAGGGCACACGGGCATTGCGCACCACCGCCAGGAACAGCAGCAGGAAGAGCACAAAGCCTCCGAAGGGGATCTGCTGCTGCAGGGCCATCAGCGGCAGGGCCGGCAGCACCAGCCACTGCAGGGCCGGCACCAGGCCGAACAGGGCCTCCCCGAACGGCACCCCGTCACTCCAGGGCAGCAGATAGGCCAGGACGGCCAGGAGCCGTTGCCAGATTGGAGGGCCTTCCATGAGCTATGGGATGTGATCGCTGCAGTTCGCCCAGGCTAGGGGGCCTGCCCACGCGCACCGAGATCAGCGATCAGGGCCTCCCCAGCTGATCGAGGGCCGCCTGGCGCATCGCGGCCAGCGGCAGCCGCCTGGCCTCGGAGCGGCCCGGCTCTCCGATCCAGAGCTGCAGAGCGGCAGCCCCCTGCTGAACCAGCATTTCCAGACCATCCAGAACGCCGCAGCCGCGCAGGCGGGCCTCCCGCAGCAGGAGGGTGGGTCTGGGGGTGTAGATCAGGTCGTAGACCAGGCTCCCTGGGCGAAGGGCATCGAGGTCGCCAGGCTCCAGAGGGCAGGTGCCTGAGCTGGCCCCCATGCCGATCGGGGTGGTGTTGACCACCAGATCGGCCTCGGCCAGCGCCCGGCGCAGGCCGGCGCGTTCGCCTGCAGGCCCTGGCCAGGCCAGGCCGTTCAGCTGCGGTGCCCAGGCCTGGCACTCCTCCTGGAAGGCCCCAAGGGCCTCAGGGCGGCGCCCGGCCAGCTGAATGCGCTCCATCCCCAGCTCCACCAGAGCCGCCACCACGGCCCGGGCGCTGCCGCCGCAGCCCAGCACCAGGGCCGTGCCCCCCGTCAGGGGTCGGGCCCAGCCGGCATCGGAGCCAGAGGCGGCCCGCAGTGGCGTGAGGAACCCCTCCACATCGGTGTTGGTGCCCAACCAGCCGCCGCCCTCGCGCCGCATCAGGGTGTTGACGGCGCCGACCCGCCGGGCCAGGGGGGTGAGCTCCGCCGCCAGCTCCGCCACCGCCCGTTTGTGGGGCAGCGTCACGTTCAGGCCGCGACAGTCGATGGCCTCCAGGCCCCGCACCGCCACCGCCAGATCGCTGGCCTGCACCGGCAGGGCCAGGTAGACCCAATCGAGACCCAGCTCCCGCAGGGCGGCGTTGTGCATCGCCGGCGAAAGGGAATGGCGCACCGGATCGCCGAGAACGGCCACGAGCGAGGTGCGGGCGGAGATCTCGAAGGGCATGGCGGCTCGGGCCTGGGGCGGTCCCTGCAGCGAAATGTACGGGTCCGGGCGCGACCCGTCCGGGTCCTGTTCGGAAACCACACCTCGCCTGCGGTGGCCCCCACTGCTGAAGATGCATGGGACAGAAACATCAATTCAAAGGAGGTGGGAACCCATGGGCAAGGTTGTCGGCATTGACCTGGGCACGACGAACAGCTGCGTTGCGGTGATGGAGGGCGGCAAGCCCACCGTGATCGCCAACGCGGAAGGGTTCCGCACCACACCTTCTGTGGTGGCCTACACCAAGAACCAGGACCAGCTGGTGGGGCAGATCGCCAAGCGTCAGGCGGTGATGAATCCCGAGAACACCTTCTATTCGGTGAAGCGCTTCATCGGTCGTCGGGTCGATGAGGTGAACGAGGAATCGAAGGAAGTCAGCTACGGCGTGGAGAAGGCGGGCGCCAACGTGAAGGTGAAGTGCCCGGTGCTGAACAAGCAGTTCGCACCCGAGGAGGTGTCGGCCCAGGTGCTGCGCAAGCTGGCCGATGACGCCGGTAAGTACCTCGGTGAAACCGTCACCCAGGCGGTGATCACCGTGCCCGCCTACTTCAACGACTCCCAGCGCCAGGCCACCAAGGACGCCGGCAAGATCGCCGGCCTCGAAGTGCTGCGCATCATCAACGAGCCCACGGCGGCTGCCCTGGCCTATGGCCTCGACAAGAAGAGCAACGAGCGCATCCTGGTCTTCGACCTGGGCGGCGGCACCTTCGACGTCTCGGTGCTGGAGGTCGGTGATGGCGTGTTCGAGGTGCTCTCCACCAGCGGCGACACCCATCTGGGCGGCGACGACTTCGACAAGGTGATCGTCGATCACCTGGCCGCCACCTTCAAGTCGAACGAAGGCATCGATCTGCGCCAGGACAAGCAGGCCCTCCAGCGCCTCACCGAGGCGGCCGAGAAGGCCAAGATCGAGCTCTCCAGCGCCACCCAGAGCGAGATCAACCTGCCCTTCATCACAGCCACCCCCGAAGGTCCCAAGCACCTCGATCTCACCCTTACCCGGGCCAAGTTCGAAGAGCTGGCCTCCAAGCTGATCGACCGTTGCCGCGTGCCGGTGGAGCAGGCCCTCAAGGACGCCAAGCTCTCCAGCAGCGAGCTCGACGAGGTGGTGATGGTGGGTGGTTCCACCCGCATCCCCGCGGTGCTGGAGCTGGTCAAGCGGGTCACCGGCAAGGACCCCAACCAGACTGTCAACCCGGATGAGGTGGTGGCCGTCGGCGCCGCCATCCAGGGCGGCGTGCTGGCTGGCGAGGTGAAGGACATCCTGCTGCTGGATGTCACTCCGCTCTCGCTGGGCGTCGAGACCCTGGGCGGTGTGATGACCAAGATGATCACCCGCAACACCACCATCCCCACCAAGAAGGCAGAGGTGTATTCCACTGCGGTGGATGGCCAGACCAACGTGGAGATCCACGTTCTGCAGGGTGAGCGTGAACTCGCCTCCGACAACAAGAGCCTGGGCACCTTCCGACTCGACGGCATCCCGCCCTCACCCCGTGGCGTTCCCCAGATCGAAGTCACCTTCGACATCGACGCCAATGGCATCCTCAGCGTGACGGCCAAGGACAAGGGCAGCGGCAAGGAGCAGAGCATCTCGATCACCGGCGCCTCCACCCTCAGTGAGAACGAGGTGGAGAAGATGGTGAAGGACGCCGAGGCCAACTCGGCTGCTGACAAGGAGAAGCGCGAGCGCATCGACCTGAAGAACCAGGCCGAAACCCTCATCTATCAGTCCGAGAAGCAGCTCACCGACCTGGGTGACAAGGTCAGTGCCGAGGTCAAGGCCAAGATGCAGGAGAAGCGTCAGCAGCTCCAGGAGGCTGTCGACAAGGAGGACTACGAGGCCATGAAGTCCCGTCTGGAGGATCTCCAGAAGGAGCTCTATGAAGTGGGCGCTTCCGTCTACCAGCAGGCGGGTGCCGACGCCGGTGCCAGCGCCGCCGAACCCGGTGGCAACGGCGCCGCCGGCGATGCCTCATCCTCTGGCCCCAGTGCTGATGATGTGATCGATGCGGAGTTCACCGAGAGCAAGTGATCCGTCAATGATCAGTTCATGATCAGGCAGTGATCAAGGTCCGACGAAAACAGCCCTCCATGTGCAACACATGGAGGGCTTTCTGCTGATCCAGCACGACCCGTTGCCGAAGACCTGCCTTCGGCAACGGGTTATTTGAGTTATTCGCCGATGCTGGCCAGGGCCTCCTTGGCTTTGGTCACCACCTCAGGCGGCAGGCTCACGTAGCCGAGTTCTGGTGCCAGTGCCTGCGCTTCGGGTGAGAGAGTCTGCTCGAACACCTTCTTGAGCAGCGGTGTCTTCTCGCCATTGCCGCTCTTGTAGAGCAGAATCCAGGTGAAGGTCACGATCGGGTAGCCGGCTGAGGGGTTGGGATCACTGCCCACCAGATCAGGACCGATGTCGATGGCGCCCAGGGCTGCGCTGGCCGTTTCGTTGGTGGGTTTGAGCATCTCACCCCCTTTGTTTTCGACGGCCGCGGCCTGCAGTTCCCCCTGCACATAGGCGGTTTCGACATAGCCGATGCCACCGGGGCTCTGCTTCAGCGTTGCGGCGACGCCCTCATTGCCCTTGGCGCCCACGCCCGTGGGCCAGGCCACGGATTTGGCCGAGCCTGGACCGTTCTTCCAGTCGTCGCTGAAGGCCGAGAGGCTCTTGGTGAAGTTGTAGGTGGTGCCGGAGCCGTCGGAGCGGTGCACCACGGTGATCGCCTTGTCCTCGCAGCCCAGTTCCTTGAAGTTCTTGATCTTGCCCAGGAACACGTCCGCCACCTGCTGCTGGCTGAGCATGAGGTCGCAACCCGGCAGGTTGTAGGCCACGGCAATGGCGCCCGCCGTCATCGGCACCTGCACCACACCCCGCTGAACCTTGGCGATGTCCTTCTCCTTCATCGGTGCGTCGGAGGCTCCGAAATCGATGGTGCCGGCCACGAACTGCCGCACACCCGCCCCGGATCCCACCGACTGGTAGTTGACGTTGATGCCATCGGAGGAGAGATCCTGGAACCAACGCTGATAAATCGAGGCCGGGAAGGAGGCCCCGGCTCCATTCAGGCTGCCGGTGAGTCCACCACCGTCGTCGCCTCCCCCACAGGCGGTGAGGGCCAGGGTGAAGGAGAGCCCCAGGGCCGTTCCGACCTTGGCGAATGGCTTGGTCTGGCTTGATTTCATGATGGAAGGGAAAGGCTTCGGACCTGCAGTCACCAGGCGACGCTATCCAGCCATCTCCCCAAATACGTTAACGGCAGGTAAGGAATCCTTCGATCTGCTCGAGGGCCCACTGGGCGGACCCCGGTGCCAGCAGAACACCGTTGCGGTAGTGACCACTCAGCAGCAGCAGCCCCGGCTCCAGCTCCTCCAGCAGTGGGGCTGGTCGGCCCTGGGGTCGGGCCCGCAGGCCCTGCCAGCGGCGGATCACCGTCGCCTCCCGCAGCCAGCTCGGTGCCGCACCGCCCAGCTGCCGCATCGGCTCCAGCAGGCCGGGATCGGCCTGCTCTCCTGGTTCGAGGGTCGCCCCCAGCCAGAGTCCGCCGCCGGGTCTGGGCACCAGGTTGAGGCCCTGCCAGACCACTGGGCAGGGCCATCGGATCGGCGTGGCCGGTGCAAGCTCCAGGCACTGCCCCAGCACGGGTTGCAGCGGCACCTGGTGCCCCAGTGGGCGCAGCAGCGCCTCGCTGGCCAGGCCTGCGGCGACCACCAGCCAGTCGACCTCAAACGGGGTGACGGCTGAGCGGCTTTGGACCCTCCAGCCTGCCGGCCTCCGCTCCAGTGCCACCACCCGGTCGCTGCTGAGCTGAAGGCCACAGCGCAGTCCATCGCGCCGAAAGGCCGCCATGGCGGCCAGGGGGTCCAGCTGCCCGTCCTGGGCAGAGTGGAGGCCCCCCATCCCCTGAGGCGGATCCCCGAGTTCCATGGCCCTCAGCCGCGACGGCTCCCACCAACTCAGCGGAAAGCCCATGGCCTGGCGTTGTTCCTGCAGCTGCCGCAGCCGCTTCTGCTCGTCAGGGTCCCGCGCCAGCAGCAACAGGCCGGCCTGAAACGGGATCGGGCAGCCTCGCTCGCTCAGCTCCTGGCGCCAGCGCTGCCAAAGCCCCAGGGAGGTCTGCCGCAGGTGCCAGGCGCGGCCCTTGCTGCGCTGAAACACGTGGGCCATCAGCACCCCCAGGGCCGCGGAACTGCCGCTGCGGCTCTCCTGGGGGGTTGTCCCCAGGGCATCCGGGGCGATCAGATGCACCCGATGGCCACGTCGCTGAAGCAGCCAGGCTGTGGCCAGGGCGACGATGCCGCCGCCGATCACCCCGATCGAGCGGGACTCATTTGGCTTCAGCGGCGCCGGTGGCGTTGAGCTCAGGCTTCGGAGCCGCTGGCCAGAGCGGCGGCGGGGAGCACCTCGGCATAGGAGCCGAAGCTGCTGGCCACCTTGATGTAGCCCTTGCGCAGCCGTTCTCCATCCTGGAGCCGGGCGGCCTCATCGAGCTCGGCGAGGGCGCTCTTGAGCTGGCTGGCCCGCGCGCTGGCTTCGGCGCGGTCGGCAGGCAGCAGCCGCTGGTTGATGTAGAGCATTTCGCGTCCCACTTCCTGCATGGGGCCGTGGATGAGGTTGCGGGTGAAGATCCAGTTCCTCTCATTCACCAGGGACGCCAGTTCGGGCAGCCTGTCCTTGGCGGCGAGGAAGCCTTCGGCCTGCCGTTGGATGATCGCCATGTCGGCGGGGCTGATGCTGGGGGGTTTCCTGGTCTGGCCGCCATCGCAGGCCACCAGTCCGAAGCTGAGGACCACGGCGAGGGCCACGAGGGCCAGCCGCCTCAGCGCCTGACGAAAGGTGGAAACCAGCTGAGCGGCCATGGCGAACTCCGAGGTGAGGGGCGACTGTACGCCGCGCGGGCATGGCTGTCTGCCCTGCTGACGACTGGCCTGGGGAGCGCCGGGCACAATGCCCTTCGAGACAGGCCCCGGTGCCGATGAGCGTGCCCACAGCGATTCTGCAGGTGATCTGCCCCGACCGTCCCGGCCTGGTCAGTGAGCTCTCCAGCTGGGTGGCGGCCAACGGCGGCAACATTCGCCATGCCGATCACCACACCGACGCCGGAGCGGGTCTGTTCCTCAGCCGGATCGAATGGCAGCTGGCCGGCTTCGGGCTGCCGCGGCAGGCGGTGACCGCGGCGGTGAACGCCCTGGTGGAGCGGCTCGGCGGGGAGGGTCAGCTTCATTTCTCCGACGCCACAGTGCGGGTGGCGATCTTCGTGAGCAAACAGGACCACTGCCTGGTGGATCTGCTCTGGCGGACCCGGGCCGGCGAGTTGCCGATGCAGGTGCCGCTGGTGATCTCCAACCATCCCGATCTGCGCCCGCTGGCCGAGGATTTCGGCGCCAGCTTCATGCATGTGCCCGTTCAGAGCTCCTCCAAGGCCGAGGCCGAGCGGACGCAGTTGCAGCTGCTCGATGAGCATGGCATCGAGCTGGTGGTGCTGGCGAAGTACATGCAGGTGCTCAGCCCTGACTTCCTGGCGCGCTTTTCCTCGGTGATCAACATCCACCACTCCTTCCTGCCCGCCTTCAAAGGGGCTCAGCCCTACCACCGGGCCTGGGAGCGGGGCGTGAAACTGATCGGGGCCACCGCGCACTACGTGACCGAGGATCTCGATGGCGGACCGATCATCGAGCAGGCCACCGTTCCCGTCAGCCACCGGGATGAAGTGGAGGACCTGATCCGCAAGGGCCGGGACATGGAGCGGCTGGCCCTGGCCCGGGCCCTGCGCCTGCACCTGCGGCGTCAGGTGATGGTCTACAGGGGTCGCACCGCCGTGTTCTCGTGACGCAGGCGTGCCTCCGCCGACTCGATGCTGCGCGGCCCCCGGGCGCCTCGCTCCTGGGCTGGCGCTGCTTTCAGCTGGGGTTGCTGTTGCTGGCGAGTTCGGCTTTGTTAGCAGGCGTGCTGTTGCTGGCTGCCCTGATCCTCGGCTGCCGAGGGCGCCGTCCCTGGCTGCAGGATCGGGTCAACCAGGTGCTGCTGCTGGTGTCGGCCCTGATGGTGCTGGGCAGTGTCACCGCCTCCAGCGGCTGGCTGGCCTGGGTGGGCCTGGCCAACTGGCTGCCGTTCTTCTGGGCGTTCTGGGGATTTCTGCCCTACCTGGCCACGGCGCCAGCCCGGCGCCGCGTGGCGCTGTGGCTGGTGGCCGGCACCGTGCCGGTGATCCTCACCGGCCTGGGGCAACTGTTCTGGGGCTGGAGTGGACCGTTCCAGGTCCTGGGGGGGGCGATCATCTGGCATCTCAAGGCCGGTGGCAATCCGCCCGGGCGCTTGGCCGGACTGTTCGACTACGCCAACATCGCCGGGGCCTGGCTGGCACTGGTCTGGCCTTTCGCCCTGGCGGCCCTGCTGCAGCGGGCCCAGTCATGGCGCGGCCGCCTGCCGGCCTTGCTGATCACGGTGAGCCTGGTGGTCGCCATGGCCCTCACCGACTCCCGCAACGCCTGGGGTGCCCTGGTGCTGGCGCTTCCCCTGGTGGCGGGGCCGGCCCGCTGGATCTGGCTTCTGCCCCTGCTTGTGTTGCTGCTCATCCCCGTGGGCCTGGCCAGCCTGCCCGGGGTGCCGCTGACGTTGCAGCAGCAGGCCCGCGCCCTGGTTCCCGCTGTGATCTGGGAGCGGCTCAGTGATCTGGAATTCGCCGGCCGCCGGCCGCTGGCCATCACCCGGGTCAACCAGTGGGGTGTGGCCCTGCAGCTGGTGGCGGAACGCCCCTGGCTCGGCTGGGGTGCCGCCGCCTTCAGCGTGATCTATCCCCTGCGCACGGCAGGCATCTGGCACGGCCATCCCCACAACCTTCCGATCGATCTGGCGGTCAGCCACGGCGCCCTGGTGGCCGTGCTGCTGGTGGGACTGGTGCTGGTGCTGCAGATTCAGGCGGCCCGCCTCGGCATGGCCAGCGGCGCTTTGTTCGAGCGGGCCTGGTGGGCGTCCTTCCTGGTGTTGATGGCGCTTCACGCCACCGATATCCCCCTCTACGACAGCCGCATCAACATCGCAGGCTGGGTGCTGCTCTGCGGGCTGCGCGCCTACACGCTCGGCCCGGAGCCCCTTCCTCAGACCTGAGCGAAGGCTTCCTGGCGGTGCCGGACCAGGGTGGCCTTGGTCAGGGGGCCCTCCAGGTGATCCCAGGGCAGCACCCGTTCAGGATCCCAGGTCCGATGGACTGTCTCGTGCCATGGGGGCAGCGGGGCCAGATCATCCGCGCCCTGATCAAGCACCTCGCGGTAGGCGGTCTTCCATCCCCCCTGGCTGCCGTGGCGGCCCCGTACGGCCATGATCACGGCGGCCAGGCGCCGATCGCTGCGGGAGAGCAGGGCCTGGATCACGCTCCAGCCATAGCTTTCAGGACGCAGAGCGATGCCTTTGGGCTGCAGGCGGCGCGCCAGCCGCTTCAGGCGCTTCTCCGCCTCGGGCCGCACCGGCTCCCACTGGAATGGGGTGTGGGCCTTGGGCACGAAGCTGCTCACCCCCAGGCTCAGCCGCAGCCCGGGGGTGGCCGTCTTGAGCGCCAGCAGCAGATCGGCGGTGGCTTCGATGTCCTCGTCGTCCTCAGTCGGCAGGCCGGCCATGCCGTAGAGCTTCAGGCCCGTGAGCCCCCCCTCTTTCGCGTAGCGAGCCGCCGCGAAGATCTCGTCTCTGCTGAGCTTCTTGTTCACCACCTCGCGCAGGCGCTCGCTGCCGCTCTCAATGGCGATCGTGAGCGATTTGCTGCCCCTCCGCGCCAGGATCCGGGCCAGTTGGGGGGTCACCGTGGCAGCCCGCACCGAGCTGACGCTCACCCGGGTGCCGTCGAAGCGGTCCTGGTCGAGCCAGGTCAGCAGGTCGTCGAACTGGGGGTGCTGGGTGACCGAGGCCCCCAGCAGGCCCAGGCGCCTGGTGGCGGTCAACCCCTTTTCCACCGCCGGGATCAGGCCGTCGTCGAGGGAAGGTGTGCGGAAGGGCAGCGTGAGGTAGCTGGCCAGACAGAAGCGGCAGAGCTCGGGGCAGCTGCGGACCACCTCCACCATATGGATCGAGGGCCAGGCCGCCTCCGGGGTGATCACCGTGGAGTGGCTGAGGGTGTTCCCCCGCCAGGTCTGCTTGGCCACCGTGGCCGGGATGTCCGTGTCGATGGGCTCGATGCTCAACAGCCGGCCATCGGAGCCGTAGCGAGGGACGTAGAGCGCCGGCACGTACACCCCCGGCACCTGGGCAAGGGCCCGCAGCCGCTCGGCTCGCGGGGCGTTCCTGTGGGCGATCACCGCCTCCACGAAGTCGGGCAGCAAGCGTTCGCCATCGCCCAGCAGCACGGCATCGAAGAAAGGTGCCAGCGGCTCGGGGTTGGCGGTGAGCACCGGCCCTCCTCCGAACACGATCGGGTCCTCCTCCCCCCGCTCCCGGCTCCAGAGCGGAATGTGCTGCTGCTCCAGCAGGTCCAGCAGCACCGGCCCGTCCAGTTCCCAGCTGAGCGAGAGTCCGAACAGGTCGCAGCGGCGGTGGGCGGGGTCACCCCGGTCGGTGAACAGCCTGCGCACGTCGAGGTCGGTCCGCTGCGCCAGGCTGGCCCAGACCACCTGAAAGCCCAGGCTGGTGATGCCCACCGAGTAGGTGCTGGGGAAGGCCAGTACTGTCCGCAGGGCATCCGCCTGCGGCTGGGCCGGCTCGAACAGCAGGGTCTCCTGATCCAGGGGAAGGCCGGCAGTGCAGTGTCACCAGGGTGTCACCCCCGGGGGGTGGCCGTTGCTCCGGCTGGCTGCCGGCTGATGGGCTGGTGGCTGTTCAGTTGGTTTTGAGCCCTTTCAGCAGGGTCATCAGGCCGGAGATGGCGGCTCCGCCAGTCTCGGCGGTGGGAGGTGTCGCGCCCCCGAAGGTGCTGATCACCTGCTGGGCGGCGGCCTCGATGGCCGGCCACTTGTCGCCGGCCAGGGGCTGGATCAGGGGCGCCACCTTGCTGTAGACCCCCTCGAACCCACCCATGGTGGCCACGGCGGCCTGGATGTCGCCGGCCTTGATCTGGCCATCACCCTTCCTGAGGATGTCGAGCAGGGGGGCGAGCGCAGGGCTGAGCGCTGTTCCGGAGGCATCACCGGCCGCCTGCTTGGCGGCCTCCCCCATGCCGTCCCCGGCCTGCTTCATGCCCTCCTGGGCGCCCTGGCAGCCCGTGAGCAGCAGGGAGACCGCCAGGGCCCCGCTCCAGGTGGTGCGGATCAGATCTCGAGGGGTGTTCATCAGCCACGGGCGAACGGACCTCAAGGTATGCAGCTGAACCCGATGCGCCCGTCGACGGGGGGTTTTGTAATCCTGGCTACCAAGGTGCGGGCGGTTTCAGCGCGGATCAGAGCTGTCGGGGCCTGAGTGGCACCGACAGCACAGGCAGCCCACCGACCCCCTGACCGGAGGGAGTCCGGGGCGGCTCGTGGGGAATCAGCCGCTGGAAGATCGACTGGCGATGCAGCAGCCGGGCGATCACGAGGCTGCCCAGGCTGGCCACCAGCACGGGCTTGAGCAGCAGCAGGTCCTTGGTGAGGGCGAAGGTCAGGAAGGTGGCTGTCATCGGCGTGCGCGCGCAGGCGGTCATGAAGGCCGCCATGCCCGCGAAGATCGAGGTGTTGGGCGCGATCAGCCCCAGCTGCTCCAGCACCCCGGCGGCCGCCAGGCCCAGGGCTCCCCCGAGGGTGAGCATCGGGGCAAACAGCCCGCCTGGGGTGCCGGCGGCAGCGGCCAGCCCCGTGCTCAGGAACAGCACCAGAAAGATGGCCAGGGCTTTGCTGATGTCCAGATCGCCTTCCGCCACCGCCTGGCGGATGCCGGCACGGTTGATGAAATCCACCGGGAGCAGGGCGTCGACCACCCCCAGCACCACTCCGGCGGCCGCCATGGCTCCCGCCAGAGGGATGGCCCGCTGGCGGCGCCAGTTGTGCAGCCTGACCACGAAGCGGCAGTAGGCCTCCGCGCCCAGCGCCACCAGGGCCCCGAGCCCGAACAGCACCACCAGGTCGAGGGGCAACACCTCCACGTAGGTGCTGACCTGCCGCTCCAGGGCGAAGCCCCGGCCCAGGCTCCAGCCCGCGGTCGGCATGCCGATCCCCGCCAGACCGAGCAGATCCGTCCAGGTGTCGGCCCAGAAGGTGGTGACCAGCACCAGCAGCATCACCACCGGACGGGCCCCCTGCAGCAGCTCTTCGATCGTGTAGAAGAAGCCGCCGATCGGGGCGTTGAACACCGCGGCGATGCCGGCGCCGCCGCCGGCGGCCACGATCATGCGCAGGAAGGCGTTGGGCGCCTTGAGCAGGCGGGCCATCACCCAGCCCACGGAGCTGCCCATCTGGACCGAGGGCCCGGAAGGGCCGAGCGGGAAGCCACTGCCGATCGCCACGATCCCCGCCACCAGTTTCACCACGGCCACCTCGAAACCCATCGGGATCGGGCGCCGCAGCAGGAACTGCATCACCTGGGGAATGCCCGAGCCCTGGGCCGCGGGAGCGCCGATCTGCACCAGCAGGCCGGCGATCAGGCCGCCGCCACCACTGATCGCAGGCAGCAGCAGCCAGTCGGGCCCGAGCGCGAGCATCCTGATGCGCAGGCGTCCCAGGCCATCAAGGCCCACCTTGAAGAGCAGGGCCGCACTGGCGGCCCCCAGACCGGTGATCACCAGGGCCAGGATCACCTTCAGCCAGTGCTCCTCCAGCATCCGGCGGATCGTGGAGGTGGTCAGCCGCTCCTTCTGGGGCTTGACGAGCGCGGTGGCGTGACGCTCCGTGCTCAGGGTCACACTTCCGCCAGCACCTTCGCCTCCTCCTCGCTGCTCACGATCCGGCCCTGGTCCTCGAAGCCCTCGATCTGATCGAAGTTGAGGTAGCGGTAGAGCTGGTCCGAGAGGGGATCGATCTTCGCCGCGGCGATCTCCAGATACTCGGCCGGGGTGGGAATGCGGCCCAGCAGGGCGCAGACCGCCGCCAGCTCCGCGCTGCCCAGGTACACCTGGGCGCCATTGCCCAGGCGGTTGTTGAAATTGCGCGTGCTGGTGGAGAACACGGTGGTGTTGTCGTCGACACGGGCCTGGTTGCCCATGCAGAGCGAGCAGCCGGGCAGCTCCAGGCGCGCCTCAGCCCCCTCGAAGATCCTGTAATAGCCCTCCGACTTGAGCATCTCCTCATCCATGCGGGTGGGAGGACACACCCAGAGTTTGGCCTGGCTGGTGCCGGCGCCGTCGAGCACGGTGGCGGCGGCGCGGTAGTGGCCGATGTTGGTCATGCAGGAGCCGATGAACACCTCATCGATCCGGTCCCCCGCCACCTCGCTGAGCAGCTTGACGTTGTCGGGATCGTTGGGGCAGGCCAGCACGGGTTCCTTCAGCTCGTCGAGGTTGATCTCGATCACCTCGGCGTAGGCAGCGTCGGCATCGGCGGCCATCAGCTGGGGATCGGCCAGCCAGGCCTCCATCGCCTGGATCCGCCGGGCCATCGTCCGCTCGTCGTGGTAGCCACGGGCAATCAGGTTTCTGAGCAGCGCCACATTGCTGCGCAGGTATTCGGCCACCGTGGCCTCGCTCAACTTGATCGTGCAGCCGGCACAGGAACGCTCGGCAGTGGCATCGGTGAGCTCGAACGCCTGTTCCAGCTTGAGGTCGGGCAGGCCCTCGATCTCCATGATCCGTCCCGAGAAGACGTTCTTCTTGTTGGCTTTCTCCACCGTGAGCAGGCCCTTCTGGATCGCCACGTAAGGAATGGCGTTCACCACGTCTCGCAGGGTGACGCCGGGCTGCAGGGAACCGGAGAAACGCACCAGCACCGATTCGGGCATGTCGAGCGGCATGGCGCCGATGGCCGCCGAGAAGGCCACGAGGCCCGAGCCCGCCGGAAAGGAGATGCCCAGGGGGAAGCGGGTGTGACTGTCACCGCCCGTGCCCACGGTGTCGGGCAGAAGCATGCGGTTGAGCCAGCTGTGGATGATGCCGTCGCCGGGGCGCAGGGCCACGCCGCCGCGGGAGCTGATGAAATCGGGCAGCTCGGCGTGGGTCTTGAGGTCCACCGGCTTGGGGTAGGCGGCGGTGTGGCAGAAGCTCTGCATCACCAGGTCGGCGGAGAAGCCCAGGCAGGCCAGCTCCTTCATTTCGTCGCGGGTCATCGGCCCGGTGGTGTCCTGGGAGCCCACGGTGGTCATCAGCGGCTCGCAGCTGGTGCCGGGGCGCACCCCCGGCAGGCCGCAGGCTTTGCCCACCATCTTCTGGGCCAGGGTGAAACCCTTGCCGGTGTCGGCCGGAGCTGCCGGGCGGACGAAAACGTCCGAGGGAGCCAGGCCCAGCTGGGTCCGCACCTTGTCGGTGAGGGAGCGCCCGATCAGCAACGGGATGCGACCGCCGGCGCGCACCTCATCGGCGATGGTGCTGGGCTTGAGCGCGAAGCGGGCCACCACCTCACCGGCGTTCGGCTCGCCTGCGGCCCGCTCGATCGTGCCGGCGAAGGGGCGGATCGTGATCACATCGCCGCTGTTGAGGGTCGAGACGTCGCATTCAATCGGCAGCGCGCCGGAATCCTCGGCGGTGTTGAAGAAGATCGGCGCGATCTTGCCGCCCAGGATCACCCCACCGGCGCGCTTGTTGGGCACATGGGGAATGTCGGTGCCGGTGTGCCAGAGCACGGAGTTGATCGCCGACTTGCGCGAGCTGCCGGTGCCGACCACATCGCCCACGTAGGCGACGGGGTGGCCCTTGGCCTTGAGCTGCTCGATCAATTCCAGCCCGCCCGGCATCCGGGTCTCCAGCATCGCCATGGCATGCAGGGGGATGTCGGGGCGGGTGGTGGCGTGGGTGGCGGGGGAGAGGTCGTCGGTGTTGGTTTCACCGTCCACCTTGAAGACCGTGACGGTGATCGCCGCCGGCAGCTCGGGCTTGGCGGTGAACCATTCAGCGGCGGCCCAGCTGTCGACCACCTGTTTCGCCATCGGGTTGGTGGCCGCCAGCTCCAGCACGTCGTGGTATGCGTCGTAGACGAGCAGGGTGCGGCTGAGGCCCACGGCCGCCTCGACCGCGATGGCGGCGTCGGTGTGGCTGAGCAGGGTGATCAGGGCGCCGACGTTGTAGCCGCCGATCATGGTGGCCAGCAGCCTGGTGGCCTCGATCGGGCTGACCAGGGGGCTCCGGGCGTGGTTCTGGGCAATGGCGCTCAACCAGCTGGCCTTGACGTAGGCGGCCTCATCGACTCCTGGCGGAATACGCTCGCTCAGCAGCTCGAGAAGAAACGACTCCTCGCCAGCTGGAGGCTGCTCCAGCAGCTGGGTGAGGGCCTGGACTTCGGGGGCGGTGAGGGGGAGCGCCGGTACGCCCAGGGCCGCACGCTCCCTCTGGGCCTGGCGGTGGCTGGCCAGCAGGTCGGTGACACTCTCTGAAGCGGGCATGGTGAAACGTCGGGTTTGACATCATTCTTTCGGGCCGCGGGCCGCTCCTCGGTCACCGTCGCTGCCAAAGATCCAGCCCGGGGAGTCTCTAGGGTGTGAGATTGGCCCACGGTTCACGACCGCTCCCGGCATGCTCACCACCTCCGACCTCCACATCGTGGAGACACGGCCGCTGGTGGCTCCGGCGGTGCTGCATCGCGAACTGCCCCTGAGCCAGACGGCTGCCCGCACCGTGCTCGACGCCCGTGAGCGGATCAAGGCGATCCTGCACGGACAGGACTCCCGCCTGCTTGTCATTGTGGGCCCCTGCTCAGTCCACGACGTGGAGGCAGCCCGGGCCTATGCCGAGGCCATCGCCGAGGTGCGTCACCGCCACCGGGATCAGCTGGAGGTGGTGATGCGGGTGTACTTCGAGAAGCCCCGCACCACCGTGGGCTGGAAGGGCCTGATCAACGATCCGCACCTCGACAACAGCTACGACATCAACACCGGCCTGCGGCTGGCGCGAGGCCTGCTGCTGCACCTGGCCGAGATGGGACTGCCGGCTGCCACCGAGCTGCTGGATCCGGTGGTGCCCCAGTACATCGCCGATCTGATCGGCTGGACGGCGATCGGAGCCCGCACCACCGAGAGCCAGACCCATCGGGAGATGGCCTCGGGCCTCTCGATGCCGATCGGCTTCAAGAACGGCACCGACGGCAGCGCCGTCACCGCCATCCATGCCATGCAGGCCGCCTCCAAGCCCCATCATTTCCTGGGCATCAGCCAGATGGGCCATGCCGCGATCGTGTCCACCACGGGCAACCCCGATGGTCACCTCGTGCTGCGCGGCGGCAAGGGAGGCACCAATTACCACGCCGAGGCGATCGACGCGGCAGCGTCCGCTCTGGAGCAGGAGGGTCTCCCGGCCCGGCTGATGGTCGACTGCAGCCATGGCAATTCCAACAAGGACTACCGGCGTCAGGGCGAGGTGCTCGCCGAGGTGGCCCGGCAGGTGCGGGGCGGCTCTCGCCACGTGATGGGGGTGATGATCGAGAGCCACCTGGTGGCCGGCAATCAGAAGATCCCCTCCGATCTCAGCCAGCTCACCTACGGACAGAGCATCACCGATGCCTGCATCGACCTCGAGACCACCCGGGAGGTGCTCGATGGACTGGCTGCAGCGGTGAGCGAGGCCCAGGCCGCCAGCCTGGCACCGGTCTGATTGGATTAGTTCTGGCACTCCCAGAGTGAGACTGCCAGGCTGATGCTTTTGCGACAGGATGTTCCTGTTGAACAGTTGATTCTGGTCGGCGCACTAAGTTGCGCTTCTTGAGGCATCCGGTGATGCATCAGGAGGTGACTCAATGACCTATCTCCTGCAATTCTGCGGCCTGAGCGAGCCCCTTCAGCTCTTTTATCTCGAGCAGAGTGGGGCTTCCAGGGAGCTGCAGGGGCCTGTCTTTGCGGGCTTTCGACCCTTCCAGCTCGATGATCTGCTCGGCTGGGCTCTCGGTTCCGCCCGTCAGCGGGGCTGGGATCCCGAGGGCATTCAGGCCACGGTGCTTCAGGCCTGGATGGAGCGCGCTGAGGTGATCCGCCAATGGCAGCTGCGCCTCAAGGCTGAGCCGCATGATCGCCTGGTGGTGGCGGGCCTGGGCACCCCCAGCGACTGGCAACACCGCTGTGAGGGCATGCTCAGGGCCTGAACGACAGCCAGTTCCAGAGCAGGCCCGTGGCCACGGGCACGGTGAGGTTGTCGAGCCCGAGCACGGCGATCTGTTCCAGCATGGTGGCCGCCAGGCTGATCAGCACCAGGGCGCCTGGGCCTGGGCCCGCGCCCCCCAGCAAGCGCAACAGCAGGAGCACCACCAGCGCCGTGCCGGCCATCGCGGCCGTGCCCACCACCGACTTCCGTTGGCCCAGGATCAGCCAGCTCGGTGAGGGGATCGAGGGGCCCAGCAAGCCGGCCAGACCATCCCCCCAGGCCATCACCAGCACTCCCGCCACCAGGGCCTGGGGCTGGGAGGGCCAGAACAGGGCCAGCAGCGCCGTGATGGCGGCGCCGTAGGCCACGGTGCCGTAGCTGTGGCGCCCCACGTCCTCGATGGCCGGCAGCAGGCGATAGCGGTGGTTGAGGGCCGCCAGCAGGGTGACCAGGGTCGCCGCTGCCAGGGCGAGGCGGCGATCGACGGCCACGGCCCAGGCGATCAGCACCACGGGCCCGGTGCCGATATGCAGCACCTTGCGGCTCCATTCGGGTTGCCCAGGCCAGCGCCGGCGTGCCGCCAAGGCCAGGCCGACCACCAGGGCCAGCCAGAGCAGCACCAGAGCCACCCCCATCAACGGTTCGATCCCGGAGGACGAGGTCCAGCGTGGCAGCCGCTCCGGTTCAGGCGGCCTGCTGCAGGTTGCTCATCAGCCGCAGTTTCATGATCGCCTTGGCTTCCAGCTGGCGCACGCGCTCGCGCGAGACATTGATCTTGCGTCCGATCTCCGCCAGGGTGAGGGGCTCCTTGCCTTCCAGGCCGAAGCGCAACCGCAGGATTTCCTGCTCCCGCTCATTGAGCTGGGAGAGCCAGGCGCCCAGGTGCTCCTTCTGGATCGAGCGGTCCATGTGGTCCATGGGCTCGGTGCTGGCCGGATCAGCGATCAGCTCACCGAGGGTGCTGCGGTCTTCCTCGCCCCTGGCATGGGCATCGAGGGAGGCGCAGGGGGCGCTCTGGGAGATCAGATCCTCCAGATCCTTGATGTCCATGCCCATGGCGTGCGACAGCTCCAGCCGGTTGGGCTGGCGGCCGAAGCGGTGGGAAAGCTCCCGGGTGATGCGCCGCATCTTGGAGAGCTTTTCACTCACATGAATCGGCAGACGAATCGTGCGGGCGCTGTTGTCGATGGCACGCGTCATGCCCTGGCGGATCCACCAGTAGGCGTAGGTGGAGAATTTGTAGCCCATGGCCGGATCGAACTTGTCGACCGCACGCTCCAGACCGATCGCCCCTTCCTGAACAAGGTCGAGCAGTTCCAGGCCCTGGTTCTGATACTTCTTCGCGACGCTCACCACAAGGCGAAGATTGGCGGCCATCATCCGCTCTCGAGCCCGTCCACCCATGCGGATCTGATGGCGCTGGCGAGGGGTGAGGCTGGCATCAGGCAACTCAAGCAGGCGCTTCATCGCCTGCACATGGTGAGCGAGCTCGATTTCTTCCGCTGCCGTGAGAAGCGGGACGCGCCCGATGTTGCTCAGATACCAGCCAATGGAGTCGGCGCTGAGCCGACCGCCGCCGGTCTTGGGCTGCACCCCCCGAGCCGTTGACTTCGCACCCTTGGGAGCGAGACCTGTGGCAGGGGTGGATTGCAGAGGTGTCCCCATCACCCCAGCCTCCGGATGAGTTGTGCGCGGAACATAGCAGGGTCCGGAGGTTGACTGCAGCAGGAATCCGAAAAATCCTTGAAGAAGACGATCAACTTTTCTTCATTGAGTTATCCATGATGCCGATTTCCAGGTCGTGTAGCGATGCTTACCAGACTTGGAACACATGAGTCGCAGCGCCTCAGGCCGGCGCCGTCAGCCCCGTGCGCCACTGCTTGATCAGGTCGAGCTGGGCGCTGTGGGGTTCACCGCTCGGGTGGCGCTGGACGAAGCTGCCGTCGCTCTGCATGTCCCAGGCGGCACAGTCGTCGTTCTGGTAAACATCCAGCAAGCGCTCCAGCTGGCCCCGCAGCTGGGGGCTCTTGATCGGGGTGATCGCCTCGACGCGGCGGTCGAGGTTGCGCGGCATCCAATCGGCACTGCCGATGTACATCTCCGCCTCGCCACCATTGGAGAACCAGAACATCCGGGAGTGCTCGAGAAAGCGCCCGATGATGCTGATCACGCGGATCGTCTCACTCACTCCGGGAACGCCGGGCCGGAGGCAGCACATGCCTCGGATCACCAGCTCGATCACCACTCCGGCCTGGGAGGCTTCATAGAGCAGGGCGATGATCGACGGATCCACCAGAGAATTCATCTTGGCGCGGATGTGCCCGCCCCTGCCGTCGCGGGCGTGGGCGATCTCCCGCTTGATCAGCGCCTCCATTCCCTTGCGCAGGGTGACCGGAGCCACCAGCAGACTGCGGAAGCTCTGCTGCTTCGAGAAGCCGGTCAGGTAGTTGAACAGCTCCACCAGATCCTGGCCCAGCTCCGGCTGGGCCGAGAGCAGGCCAAGGTCGGTGTAGAGGCTGGATGTCTTGGAGTTGTAGTTGCCGGTGCCGATGTGCACGTAACTGCGCAGGCGCTCCTTTTCCTTGCGCACCACCAGCATGATCTTGGTGTGGGTTTTGAGGCCCAGCACGCCATAGACCACATGAACGCCCGAGTGCTCCAGCTGGCGGGCCCACTGGATGTTGTTGTCCTCGTCGAAGCGGGCCTTGAGCTCCACGAGGGCCATCACCTGCTTGCCGTTCTCGGCGGCGCGGATCAGGGCCGCAATGATCGGCGAATCCTTGGAGGTGCGGTAGAGGGTCATCTTGATGGCCAGCACCGAGGGGTCGTCGGCGGCCTGGTTGATGAACTCCTCCACCGAGGTGGCGAAGAGGTCGTAGGGGTGATGGAGCAGCACATCGTTGCGGCGGATCGCCGCGAAGATGCTCTCGAACTCCTCCGCCTTGATCGAGCCATCCCCCAGGCGGCTCTTCTGGGCCCGCACCAGGGCAGCGGCGGTGCGGCCCTGGTGGGGCTTGTCCTTGAGCTGGGGCAGGGGGATCGCCAGCAGGTGCATCAGGTCGTCGAGACCCAGGGGGCCATTCACCCGGTAGAGATCCGCAGGATCCACGGCGGTGCCGTCCATCAGCAGCTCGATCACCTCGGCGGGCATCTCATCAGCCACCTCCAGCCGCACCACTTCGCCGCCGCGGCGACGTTTGCGCAGGCCCTCCTGCAGGGCCTCCATCAGGTCGTCGGCCTCGAGATCCCGCAACTCCAGGTCGGCATCGCGGGTGATCCGGAAGAAGTAATGCCCCTCGATCGTCATGCCGGGGAAGAGGAGCTGCAGGTTGAAGGCCACCACCTGCTCCAGGGGCACCACGGTGTAGACGGGGGATGGCTTGCGAGTGCAAAGTTCGGTGGGAATCTCCACGAAGCGCGGCAGGGTCTTGGTGGGGACCTTCACCCGGGCGAACTGCTGCTGACCGGTGTCGGGGTCGCGGATCAGGGCCGCCACGTTCAGGCTGAGGTTGCTCATGAACGGGAAGGGATGGGCCGGGTCCACCGCCAGGGGGGTGAGCACGGGAAAGATGGCGGTCTGGAAGTAGGTGTTGACCCAGGTCTTCTGCTGCTTGTTCAGGCGCTGATAGTCGATCAGCTGAACGCCCTGATCGAACAGGGCCTGTTTGAGCTCAAGCCGGTAGTGGTCCTGTTGCTGCTTCAGCAGAGGACGCAACTTCAGCTGGATGGCGTCCAGTTGCTGCCGTGGGGTGAGGCCGTCGTCGCTGAGGGTGGAGAGGCCAGCCTCCAGTTGCGATTTCAGGGACGCCACCCTGACCATGAAGAACTCATCGAGGTTGTTGCTGAAGATGGCGCTGAATTTGGCCTGCTCCAGCAGGGGGGTGGCGGGATCGAGGGCCTGCGCCAGCACGCGGCTGTTGAAGTCGATCCAGCTCAGCTCGCGGTTGATGTAGAGCTCCGGTGCCACTGCGGGGTCATTCATCACCGGATCCATCGCTGGGGCTGCAGGGGGGAAGGTAGCAATCAAGGATTGGAACGCACTGTGTCGGGGTTGCTGGCCGAAGGACGGCGGAGAGCCCCTCCTCCCCCTCAGCTCACCAGCAGGGCCACCAGCAGGAACAGGGCGATGCCGGCCCAGAACGGGCTGGTTTTCCCCACCAGGTCATAGGCCAGCCCAGCCAGGGGAGGGCCGATGAAACTGCCCAGGCTCTGCAGGCCCTGCAGGCTGCCCAGGGCTGCCCCCTGGCCGCTGTCATCCAGCCGGCGGGACACCTGGCTGCGCAGGCAGGGGGTGACCAGCCCGGTGCCACAGGCCAGCAGGGCCAGGGCGGTGAACACCACCGGCAGGGCATTGGCGGTGGTGGCCAGGGGAATCAGCAGACAGCCCACCACCACCAGGCCAAGGCCGGCCAGGCTGAGACGGCCCTCGCCGAAGCGTTGCACCAGCGGGCCGATCAGGCCTCCCTGCACCACCGTGGCCACCACGCCCACCACCAGGAAGGCCATCGCCGCCAGTTCCGGCCCCCAGCTGAAGACCTGCTTGAAATAGAGCACCAGCACGGCGGTGAAGCCGTTGAAGCCCAGAAAGAAGAGAAAGAAGGCCAGGCTGAGGCGCCGCACCCGGGGATTGCGGAACACCCGCATCAACTGGGTGACCGGGTTGAGCTCACGCTTGCGGGGCAGTTCCAGCCGCGCCTCCGGCGGATGGGTTTCCGGCAGCACTGTGAGCACCAGCAGCAGGTTCACCGCTGCCACCGCCACCGCCAGCAGCAACGGCAGGGTCACGTTCACCCCTGCCAGCAGACCTCCGAGGGCCGGCCCGAGGATGAAGCCGAGCCCGAAGGCCACGCCGATCAGCCCGAAGGCCTTGGCCCGCTTCTCCGGAGGGCTGATGTCGGCCAGCACGGCGCCGGCCGTGGCGGCGGTGCCGCCGCTGACCCCATCGATCAGCCGTGCTGTGAACAGCAGCGGCAGGGGCCAGGCGCTGGCCGGCGGCCAGGGCACGGCCAGGGTGAGGGCGAAACCGCCCAGGCCCAGCACCGAACCGGCCACGCAGCCGGCGATCACCGGTTTGCGCCCGAACCGGTCACTGAGGGCGCCGATCAGAGGAGTGAACAGGAACTGGGCCAGGGCATAGCTCCCCGCCAGCAGTCCCAGGGTGCGCCCGTCGCTGGTGAGGCTCGCCAGCAGGAAGGGCAGCAGGGGGAAGACGATGCTTTCGCTGAGGCGGTCGTTCAGCAGCGTCAGGAAGATGCAGAACCGCGTGGAGGGGCGCGACCAGCCCATGGCGGCGACCCGCGACAGCCTTTTACCTTCCCATGGGTGGCCGACAGATCCGATCGCCTGCCCCACCGGTACCTCTGGGGTGGACTGCCTGAGCCGACCCATTCGTCACCAGCCGCCCTGGCCCGAGCCCGCCTGCCTGCAGGCGCTGATTCCCGCGCGCAACGAGGCCGCCACGATCGCGGCGGTGATCCAGGAGCTGCATGGCCAGGGCCTGGTGCGGATCCGTGTGGTCGACAACGGCAGCGGTGACGGCACGGCCGAGGTGGCCAGCGCCGCCGGGGCCGAGGTGCTGAGCGAAGAGCGGCCGGGCTATGGCCGGGCCTGCTGGCGTGGGCTGGGCGGGCTCTCGCCCGGAGTTCGCTGGATCCTGTTCTGCGATGGGGATGGCAGCGACGATCTGGCGGCGTTGCCCAGGCTGCTGGCGGCGGCGACGGATGCGGATCTGGTGCTGGGCAACCGCCTGGCCGGCGCCGAGGGGCGGCGGGCGATGACTCCGTTGCAACGGTTCGGGAACCGGCTGGTCACCCGCCTGATTCAGCTGGGCTGGGGTCACCGCTACAACGATCTCGGCCCGATGCGCCTGATCCGCCGCGACTGCCTTGAAGCTCTCGCCCTGAGGGATCGCGGCTTCGGCTGGACGCTCGAAATGCAGGTGCGGGCTGTTGAGCAGGGCTGCCGCATCCTGGAAGTGCCGGTGGGCTATCGGCCACGCCAGGGGGGGCGCTCCAAGATCTCCGGCTCCTTGCTGGGCAGCCTCCGGGCCGGACAGGTGATTCTGCGCACCCTCGGGGGCCTGTACCTCGCCCGGATTCCGCGCCGCTTCGCCCGATGATGCCTCCGGTCCGCCACCACCACCTGTGGCGTCTCTGCGCCCTGCTGCTGGTGGGTGGAGCCGCCTGGATGGCGCCCCATGGCCAGCTCAGTGACTGGCCGACCCTGCAGGCGTTCTGGCTGGCGGTGGCCGTGATGGGTCTGGGCTTTGCGCTCTCCTGGCGCCTCGAGGCGCTGCCGGCTGCCTGGTTCTGGGGGGTGGCGATCGCCACCCGGCTGCTGCTGCTGCCGATGGAGCCGGGGGACGATGTCTGGCGTTACCTCTGGGAAGGCACGATCCAGCAGCACGGGTTCAATCCCTACGAGCTGGCGCCCGACGCCGGCGCGCTGCAAGGCCTGCGGACCCCCTGGTGGGGGCAGATCAACCACCCGGCGGTGACGGCCATCTATCCGCCCCTGACGCAGCTCGGCTTTCGTCTGCTCACCCTGGTGCCCGCCCAGGTGCTGCTGTTCAAGCTGGCTTTTCTGGCCTGCGATCTGGGCATCTGCGCGCTGCTGAGCCGGCGGTTCGGGGCTGCGGCCGCGTTGCTCTGGGCCTGGAACCCCCTGGTGATCTACAGCTTCAGCGGGGGCGCCCACTACGACAGCTGGTTTCTGCTGCCGCTGGTGGCGGCCTGGTTCCTGCTCGACCGCCCAGCAGAGCCGGGATCAGGTTCCGGATCAGCACCCGATGGCCGCTGGGCCCTGGCCGCCCTGCTGATCGGAGTGAGCGTGGCGATCAAATGGGTCTCGCTGCCCCTGCTGGCCTACCCCTGCTGGCGGGCGCTGCGCCGTGGCCGAAGGCTGCTCGCGCTGGGACTCGCCCTGCTGGGGCTTCTGCCCCTTGGCCTGGGATCGCTGGCCTACTGCGATTCGATCCGCTGCCCCCTGATCCCGACGGGATCGGCCTTCGTGGCCCATGCCCGCAGCTCCGAATTCGTCCCCCATCTGCTGGCGGGGCTCTGGCCGGCCAGTGCGGGGAGCAACGCCATCCACCTGCTGCCCCTGCTGGTGGCGGTGGCCGTGCTGATGGGGCGCTGCCGCCGCTTCGGGGGATTCGCCCAGGCCTACTGGTTCGCCCTGCTGGCGCTTTCGCCGATCGTTCACCTCTGGTACTTCAGCTGGATCGTCCCCTTTGCCGTGCCCACGGCGAACTGGGGCGTGCGGCTGGTGAGCCTGAGCGGCTTCATCTACTTCGTGCTGCTGCACCGGAATCCCCACTGGAACCTGCTGGAGATCGAGCGGGCCCTGATCTGGATCCCCTTCGTGGCGGGCTTCGCCATCACCCAGTTGCGGAGCTTCGGCCGTCAGCCCCCTGATCTCTCCACACCGTCCGTGCCATGACCCCCCTCAGACTGTTCCTGCTCGCCGGTATGACCACTGGCCTGGTGGGTTGCTCCCTGCCCTTCGCCCTGCCGGGCTCTGACGCGCCGATGACGGCGGCCCGGAAAGCCGCTGCCGCTCGGCCCTACTCCAGCGAGGCCTACGCGCGGGTGCTGCAGGAGCACGTGAACGACCAAGGTCTGGTGGATTACCAGGCCCTGCAGCGCCAGCCGGCTGATCTGCAGGGCTACGTGGCAGCGATCGGGGCCGTTCCCCAGGAGCGCTACGACTCCTGGAGCGACGAGGAGCAGATCGCCTTCCTGCTCAATGCCTACAACGCCATCACCCTGGCCTCGATCATCCAGGAGACACCGCTGAAGGCCAGCATCAAGGACATCTGGGGCGTGTGGAATCTGCGACGTCACCAGGTGGTGGGCCAGCCGCGCACGCTGGATGCGATCGAGCACCAGATCCTGCGCAGGGAGTTCAACGAACCACGCATCCATGCGGCGCTGGTGTGTGCGGCCGTCAGCTGCCCGCCCCTGCGCCGGGAGCCCTACGAAGCCTCCCGCCTGGACCGGCAACTGGATGATCAGGTGCGGCGCTGGCTGGGAGGTCCCCATGGCTTCCGGATCGATCGTGCCGGGGAGCGGGTGCTGATTTCAGCGATCTTCCGCTGGTTCGGCGAGGACTGGCGTCGGGCCGATCCATCGGCCGCGAAGGTTCCAGGCCAAGAGAACGACAGCGCGGTGCTGGCCTTCATCGGTGCCTACGCCAGCCCTGAGGACCGTGCCTACCTGGCCCAGGGCGGCTATGCCCTGGGCACCCTCGACTACGACTGGTCGCTCAATCGCCAGTGAAGGCCACCTGGGCGCCAGTCCTCAACAGCAGGAGGACGAGCCGGCCTCCACGGGCTGACCACCGGCGGTGAAGGGCATCTCGCTGCCGCAGCCCGGGAACAGGCCGAAGTGGGCACTGGAGTCGGCGCCGATGAAGCTGAAATGGGGGGCGAGCCGGCTCTGGTGGAGCATCCGGAAGGTGTTGCCGCAGACGGGAAACACCCGGCCCGCTTCGAGGCTGTGGTGCTTGTCGAAGTCGAGGCGGTGGGGGTGGCCTGGGATCGTGCCCCGGTAGATCACGGCCTGGCCGTGGTCCTCGCAGGCGTCCTCCAGGTCGTCGATCCGGAACAGCCGGTAGGTGGCGGAGAAGAAGCGCACCTCCCCGGTGCGCTGGGCCAGCTCAGGATCGGTGATCTCCAGAGAGCGGTCGTTCACCAGGCGCGGATCGGCGAAGCCCGCCTGGCGGGCCAGGCGCAGGAAATCGTTCCAGTAGAGGGCGCCACTGAGGCATTCGCCGTAGAGCACCGGGTCACACTGCAGGGCCTTCGGCACCCGCCGATCGGCGTAGACATCGGCGAAGAAGAACTCACCACCGGGCCTCAGCAACCGCCGCACACCCCGCAGCACCGCCAGCTTGTCGGTGGAGAGGTTGACCACGCAGTTTGAGATCACCACATCGAAGCTTCCGGGCTGCAGGTCAAGTTGATCGAGCTGCTCGATGTAGCCGGTCAGAAAGCGGACGTTGTCGTAGCCGAAGCACGCGGCGTGAAAGGCGCGGTGGGCTTCGGCCACCGCCAGCTGCTCCGCCGTCATGTCGACCCCCACCACCCTGCCACTGGGCCCCACCAGCTGGGCGAGCAGGTAGGCGTCGCGGCCGCTGCCGCAGCCCAGATCCAGCACCCGTGCCCCCTCCAGCAGCGGCGGGCAGACCAGGCCACAGCCGTAGTAGCGGGAGAGCACCTCGGGATGGAGGCGGCTGAGCAGGGGCTTGAGGGCGGCAGGCAAGGCGCTGGCATCACAGCAGGCGCTGGTGCGCAGATCGGCGCTGCTGGTGAGGGTGCTGCCGTAATAGCTCTGCACGGCCTCGCGCACGCCGGGGCTCGATGGTGAAGCGGTCATCGCGAAACGGAAAGGGACGGGGTGGAGCGGGTTAATGGGCCCGGCGTGGTCAATGGCCCCGGCGCCAGGTGTGAAAGCGTTGCAGCAGGGCCAGCGTGCGCTGGGGGGCGTGGGCCCGTTTCCAGGCCCCGGCGGCGTACTTGTTGGCTTCCGAGAAGGTGGGGTAAGCGTGGATGGTGGAGAGGATCTTGCCGAGTCCGAGGCGCCAGCGCATCGCCAGCACGAACTCGGCGAGCAGTTCACCGGCCTGCTCGCCCACGATGGTCACCCCCAGCAGGCGGTCGCTGCCAGGGGCGGTGAGCACCTTCACGAAACCGGTTTCGGCGCTCTCGACGATCGCCCGATCGAGCTCATGGAGCGGGAATCGGGTCACCTCCACCGCCACCCCCTGGCGGGAGGCCTCGCTTTCGCTGAGCCCCACGCTCGCCAGCTCCGGATCGGTGAAGGTGGTGCGCGGAATCACCCGTCCGTCAACGCGGAAGCGTCGAAAGTCGCCGAAGAGCGCGTTGACGGCGGCGTACCAGGCCTGGTGGGCGGCGGTGTGGGTGAACTGCCAGGGACCGGCCACGTCGCCGGCGGCATAGATGTTGGGAAACAGGGTCTGCAGGGAGGCGTTGGTTTCGATCGTGCGGCCTGTGGGGATGCCGAGCTCCTCGAGGCCATAGCCCTCCAGGCGGGCGCGCCGGCCGATCGCGCAGAGCACCTGATCACAGAGCAGCTCGGTGGGCTCAGGCCCTTCCGGGCCGTCGGTCTCGATCAGCACCGCCGTTGCCGCCGCCACGCCTTCCGCCGCCGGGCGCAGCTCGAAGCCCCGCACCGTGCAACCCGTGAGCACCTGCACGCCATCGGCCTCCAGGGCCTGGCGCACCACCGCCGCGGCGTCGGGGTCTTCGCGACTGAGCAACCGTGGCCCCCGCTGCAGCAGGGTGACCCGGACCCCCAGCCGGGCCATGGCCTGGGAGAGTTCACAGCCGATCGGACCGCCGCCCATCACCACGATCCGCGGTGAGGCCAGGGGGCAGTCGCGCAGGGCCTGCCACACCGTTTCACTGGTGAGCAGGCCGACTGCCCCGGCCCCCGGGAGATCCGGCAGCACGGGGCTGGCGCCGGTGGCCAGCACGATCGCCGGAGCCGTGAGTCGTTGCTCGAGGCCATCGCGTGTGGTGATCGCCACGGTCCAGGGGTCGATCAGGCGGCCATGGCCGCGCAGCACCTCAACCCCCAGCCCCTCGTAGCGCTCGACGCTGTCGTGGGGGGCCACCTCCGCCACCTTGGCGAACACCCGCTCCAGCACCACCTGCAGCGACACCTGGGGCTCGTGGGGCTCGAGGCCGTAGCGATCGGCCTGGCGCATGCGCGCCGCCTGGCGGGCCGTGGCGATCAGGGCCTTGCTGGGCACGCAGCCGGTGTTGAGGCAGTCGCCGCCCATGCGCTCGGCCTCGATCAGGGTCACCTTGGCCTTCACGGCTGCGGCGATGTAGGCGGTGACCAGGCCTGCTGCCCCGGCGCCGATCACGATCAGGTTGCGATCGAAGCGGGCCGGCCTGGTCCAGGGGCGGTAGAGCCGCCAGACCTTCCAGCGCTCCAGCGCCAGACGCGCGATCCAGGGGAAGACCCCCAGCAGCGCCAGCGACAGCAGCAGCGGCGGCGTGAGAATGCCCTCGAGGCTGCGCAACTGCGCCAGCTGGGTGCCGGCGTTCACGTACACGAGGGTGCCCGGCAACATGCCGAGCTGGCTGGTGAGATAGAAGGAGATCGTGCGGATCGGGGTCAGCCCCATCACCACGTTCACCAGGAAGAAGGGAAACACGGGCACCAGGCGCAGGCTGAGCAGGTAGAGCACCCCATCGCGGCGCAGCCCCTCCTCGATCGGGGCCAGGCGCGCGCCGAAGCGCTTCAGCATCGGCTCCCGCAGGAGGGTGCGCGCCAGCAGGAAGGCGATGGTGGCGCCGGCGCTGGAGGCGAACGACACCAGCAGGGTGCCGAGCCCCAGCCCGAAGATCGCCCCACCCGCCAGGGTCATCACCGCCGCTCCGGGCAGGGAGAGCCCGGTGACCACCACGTAGGCCAGCCCGTAGAGGGCCGCGGCCCCGAAGGGGGCCCGCTCGCGCCAGGCCAGCAGGCTGCCGTGGGCCTCGCGCAGGGCCTCGAGGCTGAGCTTCCCGGGTAGATCCAGCAGGAAGAACAGGGCCACCAGCCCCACCACGGCCAGCAGCAGCAGCCAGCGTCTGGAGGATGCGCCGCTTGGTCCGCGGCGAAGGGGATTTCGTGTCATGCCGCCAGGGCCCCACCGCAGCTGGAGCCGCTGCCGGCGGTGCAGCCGAAGCAGTGCTCCGCCACCTGGATCGGATCACCGGCTGGATCGCGCTGCAGCAGATCGCGCAGATGGGAGCGTTCGCCGCAGCCGCTTTGAGCATCGGCGGCCGGATCGCCAGCGGCCGCCAGCCCCAGTTGCTGGTTGAAATCGCAGTCGTAGAGGAAGCCCTGCCAGTCGACGCTGATCAGCTGGCGGCACATCACCTGGGCCAGGTTGTCGTCGCAGTGGCTGCGGCGCAGCAGCTCCCGATAGCCCTCCAGCTCCCCCTGGGCGCTCAGCACCGCCGCGAAGCGCTGGACCGGCATGTTCGCCAAGGCATAGAGCCGGTTGAACACCACGCCGTGATCGGCCTGCAGCACCCGCCGGTAGTCGGCCTCCAGGGGGCCCTGCTCGGGCGGCAGCACAGCCCCCTGGGGGTTGAACACCAGGTTGAGTTCCAGGCCCGAGCCGGGCCGGCCATAGCCGAGGGCGTTGAGCTGGCGCAGGCCGCTGATGCTGCGCTGGAACACCCCGGAGCCGCGCTGGCGCTCCACGTTGTCCTGGAGGTAGCAGGGCAGCGAGGCCACCACGGTGACCCCCTGACCGGCCAGAAACCCGGCGAGATCCTCCTGGCCAGGTTCCTGCAGGATCGTGAGGTTGCAGCGATCGATCACCTCCACCCCCAGCGCGCGGGCCTGGCGCACCAGCTGCCGGAACTGGGGATGCAGCTCGGGCGCACCGCCGGTGAGGTCGAGGCAGCGCAGACCCCGGGCGGCGAGCACCCGGGGGATCAGCGCCAGGGTGGCGGTCTCCATGCTCTCCGTACGGGTCGGGCCGGCATTCACATGGCAGTGGACGCAGGCCTGGTTGCAGCGGTAGGTGAGGTTCACCTGCAGGGTGTCCAGGCGTCCGCGCCGGAGGGGCGGGAAGGCCTGCCTGGGCTCCAGGCGGTCGCGCCCGGGGGTGGTGAGGCTGGGGGCAGTGGTCACGGTGGGGGGATCAGATCGTGCTGGTGAGAACGCGGCGCCCGGCGGGCTTGGCCCCCAGCGCGTCCATGGATTCGATGCTGACGCTGACGCTGGTGGCCCGGCTGGTGGGGTAGGTGGGGATCGGCATGGCCACATGGCCCTTGCCATCGGGCACGAAGGGAACGCAGCCCACCTCACGTCCGTCGACGCTGGCCCAGAGCCGGTAGGTGGTGTTGGGCGGCGGCGGCGGCAGACCGTCGAGCATCAGCAGGTTGTGGGTGGGATTGCCGGTGACCAGCACCTTGCCGCTGGCGCCGCCCTCGCCGCCCATGGCCTGGAGCGGCAGCTCCCGGCTGGCGGTGGTGAGCGTGCCGCTGATCCCGGCCTGCTGCTGGGCCCGGGCCAGTTGCTGCCGGGTCTGGTGCAGCTGGGTGCCCAGCACCAGCAGACCGAGGCCCATCAGCGCCGGCAACAGCCAGGGGAGGAACGCAGGCCGGTGCGATGGCTGATCCAGCAGACGCTGGCGCAGGCTCTGCGGCGGCATGGCGGCGGCGGGCAGGGCGAGGGGCAGCAGCTCGAGGGTGGTGCTGAAGTCGTCGAGGCGCTGGCGCAGCTCGGGCCTCTGCTGCAAGAGCTCCGCCAGCTGCTGCCGCTCCTGCTCGTCGAGGTCACCGAGGGCATGGCCGGCCAGCAGCATGTCGAGGTCGGCCTCGGCCTCCGGTCCAGGTCCGTGGGGGTGGGTGTCGTGGCGGCTCATGGTTGGAGGCGACTGTCGATCAGCTGGTCACGCAGGCGAATCAGACCCTGACGGGAGCGGGTCTTGACGGTGCCGAGGGGAAGTTGCAGCCGTTCGGCGATGGCCGACTGGCTCAGGCCCTCGTAGTAGGCCATCTCCAGCACCTGCCGCTGGTTGGCGGGGATCGTCTCGAGGGCCGCGCGCACCCGCTGGCAGAGGTCGTCGGCCTCGGCGGCTTCCTGGGGGCTGCGCACGGCTGAGGGAAACAGCTGCGACGACCAGCGTTGCACCAGCTGCCAGCGGTTGCGCCGCTGCTCGATGCGGTTGAACGCCATCGAGCGGGTCATCATCAGCAGGTAGGCCAGCACGGGCCCCCGCCTGGGGTCGTAGCGACCCTTCTGCCAGTAGCGCAGGAAGACGTCGTGGCAGAGGTCCTCCGCCTCCTGGTGCGACTGACTGAGCCGCAG
Source organism: Synechococcus sp. BSA11S (assembly GCF_014224355.1). Lineage (GTDB taxonomy): Bacteria > Cyanobacteriota > Cyanobacteriia > PCC-6307 > Cyanobiaceae > Regnicoccus_A. The sequence continues at coordinate 143,241 of NZ_VNWP01000005.1, forward strand.
GGCGAGCCGGAACACCGGGGCGCCGCAGGCGTCGTAGAGGCCGGCCAGATCCGGATAGCTCGCCGGGGGGTGGCCCGGGAGCCCGCCCCCTGGGGGTGCGGCGGCGGCGGGCTCGGGGGTGGTCACGCGCAACGGAGAGCCGAACGGGCAGGAACAAGCGGTGTACCGCCGAGGCAGCCGTTCGGATTGCGCAGGGTTGGGGCCATGGTGTGGGGTGCCGGGCAAACCGATTGCAGGGCTCGGCGGTAGTGAAGGGGCGTCAACCGAATCCACCCCGTCATGTTGTTCCCGAATTCCACCCTGGCTCGCGGCGTGGCCGCCCTGGCCCTGGGCGCCTCCACCACGCTGGTGGTCCAGGCCGCCGATATGAAGCAGCACAGGGGCACCTTCATCAAGGCCGAAGCGCCGGTGAGCGGCAGTTTCGTGATCAAGAAGGAGGGCGGCAAGCAGCTGCTGATGCTCAGCCGCGACTTCAAGACCAGCGACACCGCTCCCGATCTGAAGCTGGCCTTCAGCCCTTCAGCCACCCCGCTGGCGATGAGCAAGCCGCCCAAGTTCTCCATCAAGCCCGGCAGCTACACGGTGCTGGCGCCCCTGAAATCCAGCAAGGGTGGCCAGACCTACGTGATCCCCGCCTCGGTCGACCTCAGCAAGCAGAAGTCGGTGCTGATCTGGTGCGAGAAGTTCAACGCCACCATGGCCTGGGCGCCGATCCAGGGCGCCTCGGCCATGGACAAGGACTCGATGAGGAAGAAGTGATCCTGACCGGCCATGATCGCCGGCATGGACGCAGCCCGGGGCCGGCTCAGCCACCTCACCGCCGGCGGTGAGGTGCACATGGTGGAGGTGGGCAACCGCCCCGCCACCGACCGCCGCGCCGTGGCGGAAGGGTTCCTGACCATGGAGGCGTCGGTGCTGGCGCTGGTGCTCGAGGGGCGCGCCCCCAAGGGGGATGTGCTGGCGGTGGCGCGGGTGGCGGCGATCCAGGGGGCCAAGCGAACCTGGGAGCTGATCCCCCTCTGCCATCCGATCGCCCTCACCGGCCTGGAGGTGCGCATCGAGCCCAGCGCCGATGGCCGCGGCCTTCGCCTCGAAGCAGCAGCCCGCACCACCGGCCCCACCGGGGTGGAGATGGAAGCCCTCACCGCCGTGCAGGTGGGCCTGCTCACCCTCTACGACATGGTGAAATCCGCCGATCCGGCCATGACCATCGGCCCGGTGCGGCTGCTGAGCAAGACGGGGGGACGCCATGGCACCTGGCACCATCCGGGAGCCGTGCCCTCCTGAGCCGAGAGCCCCGATGAGCAGCAGCACTGCATCGCCAGAGCCCTACCCCCGCGAAGGCCTGCCCCTGGAGGAGGCCCGCCGCCAGCTGCTCGCCTCCCTGGTGCCCCTGGCCGGCAGCGACATGCTGCCGCTGCAGCAGGCCCTGGGGCGGGTGAGTGCCCGGCCGGTGCTCGCCGCGGAGGCGGTGCCGGGCTTTCGGGCCTCGATCATGGATGGCTATGCGCTGGCCGCAGCGAGTGTCCCGCAGGTGGGACACTCGTGGTCCCTGCTGGGCCGCTCGGCGCCGGGCGCCCCCTATCCCCGGCCCCTGGCGGAGGGTGAAGCGATCCGCATCCTCACCGGTGCCCCACTGCCGGAGGGGGCCACCCGGGTGCTGCCCCAGGAGCTGGTGGAAGCCGATGGCGAGCGCCTCAGCTTGATTCGCGAGGCGGGGCCCAACCCCTGGATCCGCGCCGCCGACGAGGAGGCCGCCGCCGGCCAGGAGCTGCTGGGCGCCGGGGTGCGCCTCGGTCCCGCCGACCTGGGACGACTGGCCAGCTGCGGGGTGGCGGAGCTGGCGCTGCGGCCGAGGCCACGCCTGGGGCTGCTGATCACCGGCGATGAACTGGTGCCTGCGGGCAGCGCCCGCGGGCCCGGGCAGATCTGGGAGAGCAACGGCACGCTGCTGGTGGCGCTGCTGGAGCGGCTGGGGGTGGCGGTGGCCGAGCGGCGGCTGGTGGCCGATCAGCCTGCCGCCCTGCGGGCGGCGCTGCTGGAGCTGGCGGCCGGCTGCGACGTGGTGGTGAGCACCGGCGGTGTGTCGGCGGGCGACAGCGACTGGATCCGGCCGCTGCTGGCGGAGCTGGGATCGGTGGCCTTCTGGAAGCTGTTTCTCAAGCCCGGGCGGCCCTTCGCCTTCGGGGAGCTGCTGGGCACGCCGTTCTTCGGGCTGCCGGGCAATCCGGTGGCGGCGGCGATCACGGCCCTGCAGCTGCTGGTGCCGGCCCTGCAGCGGCTGGAGGGGGCGCCGGTGGAGCCCCTGCCGCGCCTGAAGGTGCGCCTGGCCGCCGATCTGAAGCGGGGCGCCGGCCGCCCTGAGCTGGCCCGCGCCCGCCTGCAGGTGGGACCCGAGGGGGAGCTGCTGGCGCGGGTGGAGGGCAGCCAGACCTCCTCCCGCATCGGGTCGCTCCAGGGCGCCGACCTGCTGCTGGAGATTCCGGCGGAGCTGGGCACGCTGGCGGCCGGTTCCGAGTTGTGGGCGCAATTGCTGCGCCTGCCGATCTTCTGAAGGCCGCTGCTGGGCATGTCCTGCTGGCTCAGAACGCCGTGTTGCCCTCCACCCAGGTGCCCAGGCCGCCGCTCCACTCCCGTTTCCAGAAGGGGGCCTCGTGCTTGAGCGCTTCAAGCAGCTCCTGGCCGCCGCGCTGGGCCGGGCCGCGCCGGTCGGCGGCCACCGCCACCAGCACGATCGCTTCCCCAGGCAGCACCCGCCCCACCCGGTGATCCACTCGCACCGCCAACAGGCCGTGGCGGCTGGTGATGGTGGCGGCGATCCGCTCGATCTGGGCCTCGGTCATGCCGGGGTAGTGCTCCAGCTCCAGGGCTTCGAGCGGTGCGCCGCTGGCGGTGCGGCCGCGCACACGGCCGATGAAATGGGCTTCCGCTGCGGGCGCTTCAGCTCCCGCGGCGGTCAGGCCCTGCTGCCATTCGGCCAGGGCGGCGAGGGGATCGAAGCGAGCGGGATGGAGGTGCAACACCCGCTCAGCCGCCGCTGATCGGGGGCAGGAAGGCCACCTCATCGCCGGGCTGGAGCTGCTGATCGTCGGTGGCGAAGGCCTGGTTCACCGCCACGCGCACCTGGGGCGGAATGGTCTCGCCCAGAGCCAGCTGCCGCCAGAGATGCGCCGGTGTGGGCAGGGGGGATCCGGCCGGGATGGGCACCTGTTGCTCCCCCCAGCCGGCCCGCTCCCGCAGCCCGGCGAACAGCCGCACGCGGATCACGGCCTGGTCGCCACCAGCACCCGGTGGCGGTGGTCGGAGGCCACCCGGCGGATCGCGCTGAAACCGGCCTCGGCCAGGGCGGCGGGCAGATCGAGACGGAAGTAGTCCTCGAGGTAGGGCTCGGTGGCCTTGAGCAGGGTGGCCAGGGCCGGGGGCATGGCGCGGATCGCCTCCGCTTCCGGATCCTGGTCCACCAGGGCCAGCACACCCTGGGGCCGCAGCAGACGCGCCGCTTCGCCGAGCACGGCGCGGGTGGCGTCGCCCGGCAGTTCATGGCAGAGGAACTGGGCGGTGATCAGATCGAAGCTCCCCGCCGGCAGGCCCGTGGCTTCGGCGGCGCCGTGGTGCCAGGCCGTGATGCGGCCGCCGGTGTCGCGCACCCGCGCCACCGCCAGCATCTGGGGGGAGAGGTCGAGGCCGCGCACGCGCACGCCGCGGTGGCCGTGCTGCTCCAGCCAGTCGGCCAGGGCCAGGGTGCCCACTCCCACGGAACAGCCGATGTCGAGGACGTCGTGCACCGGGCCCCTGAGGCTGGGTTCGATCGCGGCAAAGATGCCGTCGCGCATGCGTTGCTGGGCGGCTGTGGGGCTGAGTTGCTTCTCCTCTTTCCACACCCGCAGGGCCACCGAATCGGTGGCCTGCTCCGCCTCACAGGCCGCGTCCCAGCAGAGGTTCCCCTCGGCATAGGCGTGAAAGCGGGCCCGGTAATAGGGCGGGGCCACCACGGCCGCCTCGGTGCTGGCACTCAGCAGTGGCTCCGCTTGCTGGCGCAGCTGTTCGCGCCGCTGACGCCAGGGGATGCCCCTGGTTTCGGCGGTGCGGATCATCATCCGCCGGGCCTGCAGGAACAGCAGCTGGCGTAAGGGCTCCACCGCCAGCGCCGCGGCGATCAGCCGGCCCAGGGGTGTGCGCGCGTCCACCCAGGGGGGTGGCGGCGGCGAGCCGATCACCGGGCCGGCGTGGATGGCACTGGAGTTCATCGGGGCGCTGGGATCGCGGCGAGGCTGCCATCCTGACGTCCCAAGTTCAGGCCTTGGGCTGCGTTTGCTCGATCACCCAGCGCTTGTAAGCGGGATCGGGATCCTGCAGGGGTGTGGCCGTGATCGCGGGAATGTCGTAGGGATGAGCCTCACGAATCACCTCCATCAGTGCCTGCCGGCGCTGTCGGGTGCTTTTGAAGGTGATCCGGATCTCCTGCTCCTCCACAAGCTCCCCCTTCCAGATGTAGAGGCTTTCGATCGGCTCCAGCTGGGCACAGGCCGCCAGCCCGGCCCTGATCACCTGCCGCGCCAGCCGCCTGGCGTCGTCGTGGTGGGCCACCGTGGTGTGCACGGCGAGCAGGACTTCCTCGTCGGCTGTCATGGCGGCTCAGTACCAGCTGCGATACCACTGCTCCATCTGGCTGATCTCCTCGCTCTGCACCCGCACCATCGACTCCTGCAGCGCACGCAGCTCCAGGTGCTGGGAATTGATCTGGACCATCGAGGCCATCATCGCGCCCATTCGGCCCGGACTGGCCCGGCCACCCCAGCCCTGGCTGTGAGCTGGTTGCATCGCCACCGGTGGTGTCAGCGCTCTGTGAGCAACAAGACCCAAGGTCTCGAACGAGGCTACGACTTGAGGCAGGGGCTTGACCCTCCACTGGGCTGGAGCCCATAGGTTGAAGACATCGCTCTTTGCGATGGACCAGCCCTTGATCCCAGGCCACCGATGAGCTCGCCATCTGCCGGCCCCTCCTGCTGCCATGCCGATGACCTGGCCGGATCGGCGTCGGGGATGGAGCGGGAGCTGGCCCATGAACTCACCCTTCTGCGCCGCAAGCTGACCGTGGCGTCTGTGCTCACCGCTCTGGTGATGCTCTCCAGCCTGCCGCACATGCTCGGCGTCCATGCCCTGCCGTTTCTGCCCGGCTGGTTCACCAGCCCCTGGACCCAGCTGGTGCTCTCCGCACCGGTGTTGCTCTGGTGCGGTCGGGAGTTCTTCACGGGCGCCTGGGCTGCCTTTCGCCAGCACAGCGCCGACATGAACACCCTGGTGGCGGCCGGCACAGGCATCGCCTGGCTCACCTCGCTGGTGGCCACCCTTGCCCCGCAGCTGCTCACCAACGAGGGGCTGCCGGCCGACGTGTACTACGAAACGGCTGTGGTGATCCTCACCCTGGTGCTGCTGGGCAGCCTGATGGAGGCCCGCGCCCGCGGCCAGACCTCGGAGGCGATCCGGCGGTTGCTGCAGTTGCAGCCGCCCACGGCCCGGGTGCTGCGCGACGGGGCCGTGCAGGAGATCCCGGTGGCCCTTGTGGTGGTGGGCGATCTGGTGCAGGTACGCCCCGGCGAGAAGCTGCCCGTGGATGGGGTGGTGGAGGAAGGCAACTCCTGGGTGGAGGAGTCGATGCTCACCGGCGAGCCGACCCCGGTGGAGAAGGGGCCCGGCGACGCCGTGATCGGCGCCTCGATGAACCGCAGCGGCAGTTTCAGCTTCCGTGTCAGCCGGGTGGGCACAGGCACGGTGCTGGCCCAGATCGTGGAGCTGGTGCGCCAGGCCCAGAGCTCGCGCACCCGGGTGCAGCGTCTGGCCGATCAGGTGGTGGGCTGGTTCGTGCCGGCGGTGATCGCCCTGGCCATCGCCGCTTTCGTGGTCTGGTTCCTGGTCAGCGGCAACCCGGTGCTGGCGATGCTGTTTCTGGTCAGCGTGCTGGTGATCGCCTGCCCCTGCGCTCTTGGCCTGGCGACGCCCACCTCGATCATGGTGGCCTCGGGCAAGGGCGCGGAGAACGGGCTGATCTTCCGCAGCGCCGAGGCCCTGGAAACCGCCGGCGGTCTGCGCACCATCGTGCTCGACAAGACCGGCACCCTCACCCGCGGGCAGCCGGCGGTGACCGATTTCGAGTGCCTGCCCGCTGGCCGGCTGCCGGCCCAGGCCCTGCTGGCCGCCGTGGCGGCCCTTGAGGAGCGTTCGGAGCATCCGCTGGCCGAGGCGATCGTGGCCTTCAGCCGCCCCCAGCTCCAGGATCCGCAGCTGCCCGCCGTGGAGGGCTTCGAGGCGGTGGCGGGCCGGGGCGTCAAAGGCCGCACCGGCGGAATGAACGTGCTGGTGGGCACCCCCCGCTGGCTCAGCGAGCTTGGCCTCGAGATCACGGCACTCGAGCCCCTGGCTGCACGGCTGGAGGGATCGGCCTGCAGCGTGGCGGCGGTGGCTGTGGACGGGCGGATCGAAGCCTGCTTCGGCATCGCCGATCCGCTCAAGCCCAGCGCGGTTGCCGCCGTGGCCGCCCTGAGGCGTCTGGGCATTGAGGTGGTGATGCTCAGCGGTGACGCCCGCCGCACCGCTGAGGTGGTGGCCTCCCAGGTGGGGATCGAGCGGGTGATCGCGGAGGTGCGCCCCGCCGACAAGGCTGCCGTGATCCGCCGGCTGCAGGAGCAGGGGGAGGGCCCGGTGGCGATGGTGGGCGATGGCATCAACGACGCGCCGGCCCTGGCGGCGGCCGATGTGGGCCTGGCGATGGGCACCGGCACCGATGTGGCGATCGCCGCCAGCGACATCACCCTGATCTCCGGCAACCTGGCCGGCGTGCCGGCGGCGATCGAACTCAGCCGCCACACCATGGCCAACATCCGCCAGAACCTGGTGTTTGCCTTCGCCTACAACGTGGCGGGGCTGCCCATCGCCGCCGGGTTGCTGTTCCCGCTCACCGGCTGGCTGCTGAGCCCGATGATCGCCGGCGGCGCCATGGCCTTCAGTTCCGTGTCGGTGGTGAGCAATGCCCTGAGGCTGCGCCGCTTCCGGCCCACTCCCCTTGCCGCCAGCTGATGACCAGCTTCGTTGCCGCTGCCGCAGCCCTGACCAGCGGCGAACCGCTCTGGCGCACGATCGAGCAGCCCCTGGTGCTCCGGCTTGCGGTGACCGCCGCCGGCCTGGCGCTGATCGCCGCCGAACTCTGGTGGTTTCTCGCCCGCCATGGCGAGGCCGTGGCCGCCAGGGAAGGGGAGCGTGGCCTGCAGGAGATCACGATCACCGTTGATGGCGGCTACTCCCCAGCCCGGGTCAGGCTGATCGCCGGCCGCCCGGTGCGCCTCACCTTTCACCGCCTCGATCCCAGCGGCTGCGTGGCCAAGGTGATCGTTCCCGACTTCCGGCGCAGCCTCGATCTACCCCTGAACGCGCGCACCAGCCTGGAGTTGCCGGCGATGGAGCCCGGGGAGTATCCCTTCCACTGCGGCATGGCGATGGTTCGGGGGGTTCTGGAGGTGGTGTGAGCCTGGCGAGCTCACTGGCCGGGTGTGATGGCCTCGGCAGCTCCCTTGATCCCCTCCTTGATGGCCTCAGCGGGCGCCTGGATCATCTTGAGCTGGGTGTCGGACCAGATGCTCACGGCCCAGACCGCGGCGCCTCCCAGGATGATGGCGGCCACGATCAGACCAATGGCGGTGCCGTTGCCTCCCTGGCTGACGACAATGGGAGTGGCCTGATCGCGCGGTGATGAGTTGTCCATGATTCGATGTGGCTCTGTCGTTGCTGCTTCACCAGTGTGCCCGCGGCAGGTTCCGATGACCATGGCCGGGGACTTGATCGGCTTTGGATCAGGAGGGTCGAGAGTGCAGCTGGCTCAACCGAAAGCAGCGGGTTGTTGATCAGCATCCCCTCCAAAGGGAGGATTGGCCACCAACCTTATTCGCGTAAGTCTGCTTGTAGTCTGTGAAGACAGGGTGATTGGGAATAGTGATCAGTGTCCCGGCCTCAGTTTTTGACCTGGGCTGATTTTATTGGCTCTTCAGATGCCCCAGTGGCTTGAGCCCTTGTTGTCGCTGATCTTCAGGATCACCTTCACGAATGAAGCGAGCGTCAGCCAGGCGGGCCTTGCCGGGACCGGGATCAGGGGCTCCAGCTGCGGATCAGATCGGTGATCACCGCCTGATCCTCGAACACCTCGGCCACATCGGTGATCGCGCTCACCGGGCCGGCGTCGTTCACGAACAACGCGAAGGCCAGATCCCTGCCGCTGCGGCTGCGCAGGTAGCCCGCCAGCACCTGGGCCCTGAGGCCGCTGGAATCGATCGTGGTGCCCGTCTTGGCCATCACCTTGCCGCGGGCGGCCAGGTCCCGTCCGGTTTCCGCCAGGGATCCATCCACGCCCAGCACAGGCAGCGCTGCACGGAACACGGCGGCCTGGGGGCTGCGTTGCATGATCCCCAGCCACTGCACCACCGCCCGAGCCGTGGCCTGGCTGTCGGGGCTGCCGCTGCCGTTGGTGGGAAACCGGAAGCTCTGGGGGCTCAGACCCTGCCTGATCAGGTCGCGGCGTTCGGCGGCCAGCGCCCCCTCGACGCGGCGCTCCCCCTCGCTCAGCCCCACCTGGGTGAGGCTGAGGTTGGCCCCCAGGTTGAGGCTCACCTTCAGGATCAACCGGGCCAGTTCGCCGTAGGGTGCCGAGCGCCAGGAAGCCACCGTCTGCTCCGCTTCCCCTGGGTCGGCTCGCTCGAGAAGGGCACGATTGTTCGGGGCCTCCAGGGGGGCCTGCACGTCCACGCCGGCCCGGGCGAGGGCTTCGCGGAAGGCGATCCGGGCATAGGAGGCGGGATCCTCGATTCGGAACGTGCGCACCGCCACCGGGCTGCCGGAGAGGGGAGCCCGGTAGTCGAGGGGGATCGTGCCGCTGATGGTGCCCGTGCAGGGTTCCCGCCAGCGGCAGTCGATCCGCCCCTCACCGGAGAGCTCGAGAACGGCCTCCTCCCCCGCCGCCACGGTGCGAACGCTGGACTTCAGCTGGAACGCGGCGCTGCGGGGCCGCCAGTCGACCCGGGCCGGTTCCCCCACGGCTGTGGGTGTCACCGACACGTCGACCATGTTCTCGTTCACCAGAATCGGTGTGATCAGCAGATTGCCGTTGGGGACCCGGTAGGCCGGAAACAGCCGATCGTCGACCACCACATCACCCTCCACCTGGCTGATCCCCGCCTGCCGCACCTGGCGCGCGAGGGCGTCGAGTGCCTGCAGCGGATCCTGCGGCGTCAGCAGGGCTGTGCCGAGGTTGTTGGCATCGTTGTGATCGAAGGCTGTGAAGGCCACGCCGCCATCGGCCGGTTGCCGGCCCCCGAAGGTGAGGTCGCCTCCGGATACCAGCACCAGATCGCCCGCCAGGCGACCCCCTTGCCGTGGGCCCCGCCGGAGCACGGTCGTCTCGACCCGGTGCTCGGCCCCCAGGGTCTGCAGGGCCCGGCCCACCGAGAACAGCTTGCGGACCGATCCGGTGAAGGCCAGTTGATCGGGGTTGAGAGCCATCAGTGTGCGGCCGCTGGAGAGATCGCTCACCAGCAGGCTCCAGCTCGCCCCCGCGTAACGCGGCTTGTTCATCACCGCCGCCACCGCCGCAGGAGGGGCCGCCTCCGCCAGGGCTTTCTCCGCCAGGGCCGGCGCGGCGGAGCCGGAGGGCACGAGCGCCAGGGCGAACAGTGCCGCCCTCACAGGCAGGGCCCCCATCAGAAGGCCTCCTGAAAGGCCGCCGCGATCGCGGCGAGATCGCGGTCTGCGGTTTCGAAGCTGCTCAGCAGGGTGGCGGGGCTGGTGGGCACGTTGTTGAGATAGAGGGCGTAGATCAGCCGCCGGCCGCTGGCGGCCACGATGTAGCCCACCTGGGTCTTGGCAGGAATCGACATCTGGCCGCTGGCGCTGCCCATCACCCTGGAGCCGTCCTTGAGCCGGATCCGGCCGGCGGCCGGGGTGCCCACCTGGTTCACCGCCTGGGTGCCATCCACCCCCATCACCGGCAGCCCCTGCCGCAGGGCCTCGCCCCAGGGTTCCTGCAGCAGGCGGCGCAGCAGGCTGGTCTGATCGATCGGGGAGGTGCGGCTGCTGTCGATGGAGCCAGCCCCGTCCTCCACCAGGGTGCTGGCGGGCGACACCCCCAGGGCGCTGATGATCTCCAGCTCCCGCGCCAGGCCATCGGGGCAGTCGCGGCTGCCGGCCTTCACCGCCACCAGGCAGACCATCAGATCGGCGCCGCGGTTGTAGCTGATCTTCAGGATCACCTTCACGAATTCAGAGAGCGGCGGCGAGACGTGCTCCGCCAGCTTCGGGGCACCGGCATAGGCTCCGGTGCCGGCCGGCAGGATCGCCGCCGGGTTCACCCCTGTGGCCGGGGCGTCCACCGCCACCCCGGCGCGCTCGAGGGCTTCGATCAGGGCAGTGCGCGCGAAATCAGCGGGTCGGCGGATCTCGGCGGTGCTGATCTGCGGCGGGGCCTCGGCGGCGATCTGGCCGCTGATTCGCACCCGCCCCCCATCGAGCGGCTCCACCTGCAACGGCTCGGTGGCCGTGCCCGCCGCCACCGTCGTCACCTGCGACACCACGCTCAGCGCAGCGGTGCGCGGCCGCCAGTCCACCAAGGCCGGTTCACCGGGGCGGCCGGGACGGGTGGTGATGTCGAGCAGGTTCTCGTTCACCCAGATCGGCGCGATCAGGCCATCGGGCCAGCCCGCATAGGTGTTGAACAGGCGATCGTCGATGGCCACATCACCCCGCACCCTGCGGATGCCGGCGGAGCGCACCTGGCTCGCCAGCTGGTCGAGGGCCCTGAGAGGATCGCTGTCGGGAAGCAGGGCCACGCCTGGAAATCCGGTGCTGGCGTAGTTGTGATCGATCTGGGGCAGGCTGTTGAACCCGAGGCTGCTGTCGGGCCGCTCGCGCAGGCCGAAGCTGAAATCACCGGAGCCCACCAGCACCAGGTGGCCGTCGAGCTCGCCGTTGCGCACCGTGCCCAGCTGGTGGATCGGGGTGCGGAAGCGGTGGTCGGCTCCGTACTCCTTCAGCACGGCGGCGGTGCTGTAGGTCTTCATGATCGAGCCCGGCACGACCATCTGGGCGCTGTTGCGCTCCAGCAGCACCGCGCCGCTGCTCTCCTCCACCCCCCGCCACCCCCAGGTGCTGTGGCGGTACATCTCCTTGCCGGTCACCGCCTCCAGGCGTCGCGCCAGAGCGGCAGGCAGGGCTGGCGCGGGCCCAACTTCCGCCGACAGTGCCGGGAAGGTCAGGCTTCCGATCGCTGCGGCGGCCGCCGCGCTGGTGGCCACCATGACGTTGGAGAGGAGCGACATCGAGGCAACACCAGGGACCTGAGCACACCATCCTCAGCCCTTCAGCCGTGCTTTCGCCTGAGGCTCTCGTAGGCCACACAGAAGGGTTCCCCCAGGGCCTCGCGCAGCACCGTGTCGGCGGCGAAGGCGGCCAGGGCCTCCTCGAGGCTGGCGGGCAGCTCGGTCGCGGTGCCGGGAGCCGGCGGGTCGGTGTAGAGGTTGGCGTCATTGCGGGGGCCGGCCTCGAGCTGCCGGTCGAGGCCGTCGAGGCCGGCGGCCAGCACCGCCGCCGGCAGCAGGTAGGGGTTGGCGGCACTGTCGGGCAGGCGCAGCTCCAGGCGCTGGTCGTCGGGGAGGCGCACCATGTGGCTGCGGTTGTTGCCGCCGTAGCTGATCCAGCCCGGTGACCAGGTGGCGCCGGAGTTGGTGGTCTGGCCTCCGAGCCGCGCGTAGCTCTCGGCGGTGGGATTGGTGATCGCACAGAGAGCCGGAGCGTGCTCCAGCAGGCCCCCCAGAAAGTGATAGGCCAGCGGCGAGAGGCCCAGCTCGCCGCGGGGGTCGTGGAAGAGGTTGCGGCCCGAGGCGTCCCAGAGGGAATGGTGCAGGTGGGCGCCGCTGCCGGTGAGCTGGGGGAAGGGCTTGGGAGCGAAGCTCACCCGAGCGCCCAGGGGTTCGGCCATCGCCTGGGCCATCACCCGGAACAGGGCGTGGCGGTCGGCGGTCACCAGCGCATCGGCGAAGGTCCAGTTGATCTCGAACTGGCCGTTGGCATCCTCGTGATCGGCCTGGTACGGACCCCAGCCCAGCTCCTCCATCGCCTCCAGCAGGCCGCCGATCAGCTCGAACTGGCGCATCAGCGCCAGCTGGTCGTAGCAGGGCTTGCTCTGGGTGTCGTGGGTATCGGCGATCGCTGTGCCGCCGGGCTGCAGCAGAAAGAACTCCGCCTCCACCCCCGTGCGGAAGCTGTAGCCCAGCTGGGCCACCCTCTCGAGCTGGCGGCGCAGCACCCAGCGCGGCGACTGCTCCAGCGGCCGGCCCTCCACCTGCAGATCGGTGGCCACCCAGGCCACGCTGCGCTGCCAGGGAAGCACAGCCAGGCTGGCGGGATCGGGCAGGCCGAGCACGTCGGGATCGGCCGGAGTCATCGCCAGCCAGGCGGCGAAGCCCGCAAAGCCGGCGCCATCGCGGGCCAGCTGGTTGGCGGCGCTGGCGGGCACCAGCTTGGCCCGTTGCACCCCGAACAGATCCGAGAAGGAGAAGAGGAAATGGCGGAGGCCGTGGTCGGCGGCGTAGCGGGCCAGGTCGGTCATGGGCTCAGCGGGGTACGGGCGGAACGGCGGGGCTTGGTCGGCCTGATGCAGGGGGGAGGATCAATCCATCAGCAGGCTCTCCACGGCGGAGCGGATCCGGGCCTGCTCGGACGGCGCGTCGCGGGGATTGCCGGCCCGGTGCCCCAGCACCGACTCCAGCCGCTCGAAGCGGGCGCCGGGAATGCAGGCGGCTTCAGCGGCGCAGTCGTCGGGAGGGAAGTAGAGGTCGTGGGAGCCGGCGATCACCATGGTGCGGGCCGTGATCCGCCCCAGGGCGGCGGCCAGCTCCAGGGGCGTGCCATCCCCCCGGGCCGCCCCCACGGCGGCGCCGAGATCGTTGGCCAGCCAGGTGTCGAGCATCGCCAGCAGATCACGGGGCTCATGGCGGCGGTAGGCGGGCAGCCAGCTGCGCTCCACGTAGTCGTCCACGCTGCAGTAGCCCAGCGCCGCGTGCCGGCCCTGCCGGTAGTAGGGCTGGCTGGCGGCCCAGCTGGCGTAGATCAGGGCGAAGGTGCGCAGGCCCTGCTCGGGGGTTGCGCTGAAGCGCCGCCCATCCCAGGCGGGATCGGCGGTGAGGGCCTGGCGCAGGCTGAGCAGGAACAGGCGGTTGTGGGGCGTGGTGCGGGCCGTGCCGCAGAGGCAGCAGATCCGCTCCACCGCCCCTGGCTCCAGGGCTGCCCAGTGGTAGGCCTGCTGGGCCCCCATCGACCAGCCGTAGATCAGGGCGAGGCGCTCCACGCCGAACACCTCCCGGATCAGGCGTTGCTGGGCGGCCACGTTGTCGCCGTGGCTGATCACCCACCCCTCCTCCGCCAGGCCCATGGGGCTGTTGCTGGGGCTGCTGGAGCGACCGTTGCCGAACTGGCTCACCAGCAGCACACAGAAACGCGCTGGATCGAGGATCGGCCCCACCACCCAGTCGATGTCCTCGGGCCAGGCGCCGTAGGAACTGGGGTAAAGCACCAGGTTGGAGCGTGCGGCGTTGAGCTCGCCGAACACCCGGTAAGCCAGTTGTGCCTGCGGCAGCAGGCGACCGCAGGCCAGCGGCAGATCCCCCAGCGTGAATGTTTCGTCCCGTCCGGTCGGAGACGCGGCCGCGTTCATGCTGTCGGCAGCGCCAGCTGAGCGGGATCGGCCAGGAAGCGGCGGTGCAGGGCCAGGTAGCCGGGGGCCTCGTGCACCAGCCGGGGTCCGATCCAGCCGTGGGCCGCCGGCAGGGCATGGAAGGGAATCGAGGCGAACAGGTGGTGCTCGGTGTGAAACGCCATGTTCCACATCAGCCAGCGCAGCGGCACCAGGGTGAGGGTGGTGCGGGTGTTGCGCAGCGCGTCGCTGGCGGTGCTGCAACCGCCGTGCTCCGCCAGCAGCACGAAACGGAGCAGGGGCTGGCCCACTGCCAGCGGCAGCAGCCAGAACCAGAACAGAGCGCCGTTCCAGCCCGGCAGGGAGAGGGCCACCAGCACGGCGTAGACGGCCAGCTGGCGGCGCAGGGAGGCGCACACGGCCGGGGCCGCTTCGGGGGGGATGTAGGGGCGACCCGCGAAATCCCCGACCAGACCGCGGGCATGGCCGCGCAGCTTGTCGATCCACCAGGGCAGGCCGCTCAGCGACAGCAGGTAGGCCCTCCGCGTGTCGGGCGGCGCCGACTCCAGCTCCGGATCCAGCCCGAGCTGCTGGGTGTGGCGGTGGTGCCACTGGTGGTAACGGCGGTAGAAGTCAGCGTTGTAGAAACTGAGCACCCCGGCCCACCAGGCCACGGTGTCGTTGACGCGGCGACTGGCGAAGGCGGTGCGGTGGCCGCATTCGTGCATGGCGCAGAAGGCGAAGGCCAGGCCCCAGCCGAGCAGCAGCAGGGCCGCCAGCCGCAGCGCCCAGGGCAGGGCGGCATGGCCCCAGACCAGTCCGGCCCCCAGGATCAGCCCGCCGTGGCCGGCCAGCTGCCGCCAGGCAGGGCCATCGCGGCGGCCGTTGAGCTGGCGCAGCACTTCTGCGGGAATCAGCCCGCCGGTGCCACGGCTGTCTCTCCCATGGGCCAGATCGAGGCCCGGGCCAGTCGCCGTCATGAGCCCAGCAGCGCCGTGCACTCCAGAGCCTCCTGGCTGCCATCGCGCCGCATCTGGCGTCGCTGGATCACCTGCGCCAGATGATCGGCATCCCCGCCGACGCCGCAGAAGCGGCCCGACCCCCAGGTGTGCAGCCAGGGCAGACCGATGAAATAGAGACCAGGCGCCTGGGTGACGCCCCGCTGGTGGACCGGCTCGCCGCCGCCATCGAAGACCGGCACCTCCACCCAGCTGAAATCTGCGCGGTAGCCGGTGCACCAGATCACCGCCGCCAGGGGTTCCTCGGCCAGCTCCAGCCTGGAGCCGCTCCCGTCCGGTGGGGGGCTCCAGCAGGGTTCGTAAGGCGGATCGATCGGCGCCTCCAGTCCCTGATCCGCGATCCAGGCGTCGATGCTGCCGCGGATGCGCCGGTAGACGGCATCGGCGGCCTCGAGGTTGGCGGCCAGGTTGGCGGCAAAACTCAGACCCGTGGGGCTGATGCCCTCCAGACGGCCGTGCAGCACCATGCCCTCGCGGGCACGCTGGCGCAGGTCGATCTCACGGCCGCCGTCGCGGCCCGTGAGGTAGTGGTTGGTCTTGTGGCGCACGGCGCGGGGATCCTCGTGGGCATCGATCGGGGTGTCGTAGACCCCCATCCGCTCCAGCCACTCGACCACGTCGCGGCCGCGGTAGCGGCGGGGCGAACGTGGCGCCGAGCCCACGCTCAGATGCACCCGGCGGCCGGCCAGGGCGAGGTCTTCAGCGATCTGGCAGCCCGACTGGCCACTGCCGACCACCAGCACCGGGCCCACCGGCAACTGGTCGGGGCGGCGGTAGTCCCGGGCATCGAGCTGGAGCACCGTGGCGGGCAGCCGCTCGGCCAGCGGATGGCGCCGAGGGCGGTGGTAGGCGCCGGTGGCGATCACCACCTGCTCAGCTTCGATCACCCCGGCGCTGGTGAGCAGGCGGTAGCCGTCCCCGCTGCTCTGCAGCCGTTCGACGCTCACCCCCTCCCGCACCGGCACCGCCGCCCGCTCGGCGAAACGTTGCAGATAGGCCACGATCGCCTCGCGGCCCATGAACCCGTGGGGGTCGTCACCGTCGTAGGGGAAGCCGGGAAGGCGGCACTGCCAGTTGGGGGTGACCAGGCAGAAGGAGTCCCAGCGCTGGTGCTGCCAGGCGTGGGCGATCCGGTGACGCTCCAGCACCAGGGGCTCGATGCGCCGTTGCCGCAGACAGCTGGCCAGGGACAGTCCCGCCTGGCCGCCTCCGATCACCACCACCGCAGGGGTCAGGGTCATGGGGCGAGCAGGCTTTTGCCCATCGTTGACCCGCGACACGGGCTGCGGTGGTAGCAAGCAAGACCGAAGCGAAAGCCAGGTTGAAGCTGATTCAGTGCCGGAAGATACGCAACTTCACACTTTGTTCGGGCATGGTCGTGCTCTTCCCACCTCCGGAGGTTGCTGCTTCATGCCCCAGGTCACCCGCCCCGCCAATCAACCGGGGGACTTCCTCGTCGACTACGAGGAGAAAGTGTTCCCCGACGTGAAGGCCGAGCCGGGTGAGAAGGCGCTCGTCACCTTCCACACCGTGGCTTTCGAGGGCTCCATCGGTCTGGTGAACCTGCTGCAGGCCAGTCGCCTGATCAACAAGGGTTTCGAGACCTCGATCCTGCTCTACGGCCCCGGCGTCACGCTCGGTCTGCAGCGGGGCTTCCCGAAGCTGGGGGATGCCGCCTTCGACGGCCACCTCAATTTCGGCGCCCGCATCCAGAAGTTCATGGACCAGGGCGGCAAGGTGTACGCCTGTCGCTTCGCCCTGCAGGCCCTCTACGGCCACGGGGAGGGTGCCCTGATCCCGGGCATCACTCCGGTGAACCCTCTCGATGTCCTCGACATCGTGCTGCTGCACCGCAAGGAAGGTGCCTTCATCCTCGACACCTGGACGCTCTGAGCATGGACGGCCCGATCGTCGTGGCCGCCGCCCAGATCCGTCCGGTGCTTCACAGCCTGGACGGGTCCGTGGAGCGGGTGCTGGCGGCGATGGCCGAGGCCGCCGCCCAGGGGGTGCAACTGGTCGTTTTTCCGGAAACCTTCCTTCCCTACTACCCCTATTTCTCCTTCGTGGAGCCTCCGGCCCTGATGGGCCGTTCTCACCTGAAGCTCTATGAGCAGGCGGTGACGGTCCCAGGCCCGAGCCTCACCCGCATCGCGGCGGCCGCCCGCGAACACAGCCTGCACGTTCTGCTGGGCATCAACGAACGCGACGGCGGCAGCCTCTACAACGCCCAGCTGCTGATCGACGCCAGCGGCGAGCTGGTGCTGAAGCGCCGCAAGATCACCCCCACCTTCCACGAGCGGATGGTGTGGGGCCAGGGCGACGGTGCCGGACTCACGGTGGTGCCCACGGCCCTGGGGCGCATCGGTGCCCTGGCCTGCTGGGAGCACTACAACCCCCTGGCCCGCTTCAGCCTGATGACCCAGGGCGAGGAGATCCACTGCGCCCAGTTCCCCGGCTCACTGGTGGGGCCGATCTTCAGTGAGCAGACGGCTGTCACCCTGCGGCACCACGCGCTGGAGGCCGGCTGCTTCGTGGTGAGTGCCACCGCCTGGCTCGATCCCGCCGATGTGGAGCGGATCAGCAGCGATCCTGCCCTGCAGAAGGCCTGCCAGGGGGGGTGTCACACCGCCGTGATCAGCCCGGAAGGCCGCTACCTGGCCGGACCTCTGCCGGAGGGCGAAGGCCTGGCGATCGCCGAACTCGACCCGGCCCTGATCACCAAACGCAAACGGATGATGGACAGCGTGGGCCACTACAGCCGCCCCGACCTGCTTGCTCTGCGCCTCGATCGCAGCCCGGCCCGCCAGGTGGAGGACAGCGGCGCCACCGCCCCCAGCCCTGCGGCTCCGCAGGTGCTGACCGCAGCGCCCCCCGACCACCTGCCGCTGACGCCCAGCAGCCCTGCCCCGGAGCCCGTTCCCCATGGCTGAATCCAACGATCCCTCCGCCCTCGGCCGTCTGGTCACCGACCTGCAGGTGCAGGGGGTGGTCGAGCCAGCTTTGGAGGGCAACACCGGCCGTCGTGGCGGCGCCGGTCCCTCCGACCATCGCGCCCTCACCTTCGGTGACACCACGGTGATGGTTCCCGTGTACAGCCACGCCGCCCAGCGCTCCCCCTACCGGCTCAGCGCGCCGGCGGATACCCCCGCTGCCAGTGCCCGCACGCTGGCCTCCGGCAGCAACCTCCAGTTGGCGACGGTAGAAACCCCGGCGCAGCCGCGTTTCTACGGCCTCCACACCGCCGATGGCACCCCCTACCGCGCCATCGCTCTGCTGCATGGCCGCGACGTGCTGGCCACCACCCTGCTGCAGACCTGCATCCGCTTCCGCGACCGCAGCCAGTCGTGCCAGTTCTGTGCCATCGAGCAATCCCTCGAGGACGGTCGCACCGTGGTGCGCAAGACCCCCGCCCAGGTGGCGGAGGTGGCCGAGGCGGCGGTGCGGCTCGATGGCGTGCGCCAGCTGGTGATGACCACCGGCACCCCCAACAGCGACGACCGGGGCGCCCGTCTGCTGGCGGAAACCGCCGCCGCGGTGAAGGCCCGGGTGAACCTGCCGATCCAGGCGCAATGCGAGCCGCCGGAAGATCCGATCTGGTTCCAGCATCTGAAGGACGCCGGCGTCGACAGCCTGGGCATGCACCTGGAGGTGGTGGAGCCCGAGGTGCGCCGGCGCATCCTTCCGGGCAAGGCGGAGCTCAGCCTGGAGCGTTACTTCCAGGCGTTCGAGCAGGCGGTGGCGGTGTTCGGCCGCGGCGAGGTGTCCACCTACCTGCTGGCGGGTCTGGGAGACAGCGCCGCGGCGATCGTCGCCTGCTGCGAACGGTTGATCGCCGCAGGCGTGTATCCGTTTGTGGTGCCGTTCGTGCCGATCAGCGGCACGCCGCTGGAGCACCATCCGGCTCCCGAGACCGACTTCATGGTGGAGATCTACACGGCGGTGAGCCAGCTGCTGGCCGCCTCGGATCTCAGCGCGGCGGCGATGTCGGCTGGCTGCGCCAAGTGCGGCGCCTGCTCCGCCCTGTCGCTGTTCGAGCAGGCGGCCACGGAATCAGTTGCCGCGCCAGTCCCCGGGCCGACCCCCTGATCCTCTGATGTTCTTCATCGATCCCTCCAGCCACGACATCGGCCGCAGCCCCACGTCGGCGCCGGCTGCCTTCACCCCCTCGGTGCGCTGGGGTCTCGGCATCGATGCCGAGGATTTCCGCCTCTCCCCCTCAGCCTGCTCCGAGCGCTTCTCCTTCCATCTGCTGCGCCCGGGCACCCCACTGCTGGCCCAGTACTGGGAGTTGCGCAGCCGCATCTTCTGTCAGGAGCAGCACCTGTTCGAAAGCTCCGACCGCGACGAGCACGACGCCAGCGCCACTGCGATCGCGGCGATCGCCCACGGCGCCAACCGCTCCGGCAGCAGTCCGGTGGTGGGGGTGGTGCGGATCCTCGAGCAGAAGCCGCGCCTCTGGTATGGCGGCCGCCTCGGGGTGGATGCCGCCTTCCGCCGCCACAACCAGATCGGCAAGGGGCTGATCTGGAAGGCGGTCACCACCGCCAACGGCTGGGGCTGCGACCGCTTCCTGGCCACCGTGCAGCTGCAGAACGTGCGCTTCTTCCAGCGCCTGCACTGGAGCTCGGTGGACACCGTGGAGATCAAGGGGCTGCCCCACCACCTGATGGAGGCCGACCTCAGCTACTACGTCCCGTCGCGGGAACGCCGCCCGGTGGCATGAGCGCCATCAACGGTGTGCCTGCCAACGGTTCCATCGAGCTGGCGCCATTGGTGGCACGGTTGCGGCAACTGGGCGGGATTCAGGGCAAGAACGCCATCCAGCGGCCCGCCGCCCACTTCCCCCACCAGCCCTTCGCTGACCTCGGACCCGCCGCCGCCCTCGGCGATGACGCCGCCCTCCTGCCGGCCAGCAGCGGCCAGCTGCTGCTGGCCAGCGAGGGCATGGACCCCGATCTGATCGAGCGTGATCCCTGGTTTGCGGGATGGTGCGGCGTGCTGGTGAATCTCAGTGACATCGCCGCGATGGGCGGCCGGCCCCTGGCGCTGGTGAACAGCCTCTGGTGCCGCGAGGCTGATCGGGCCGAACCGGTGCTGGCGGGCCTGCAGGCGGCAGCGGCGCGCTTCGGGGTGCCGGTGGTGGGGGGGCACACCAACCTCAGCAGCCCCTACGACGCGCTGGCGGTGGCGGTGCTGGGCACGGCAGACGGGCCGGTCCTCTCGGCCCGCTTCGCCCGGCCCGGTGATGCCTGCGTCCTGCTGGTGAACACGTCCGGTCGCATGCGCCACCCCGACCCCTTCTGGGATGCGGCCACGGAAGCGGATCCCGCCCTGCTGCGCCGTCAGCTGGCGTTGCTGCCTCAGCTGGCGGAAAGCGGCGCCGCCCGTGCCGCCAAGGACATCAGCATGGGTGGCCTGGTGGGCACCGCCGTGATGTTCTGCGAGAGCTCCGGCTGCGGCCTGCTGCTGGATCTCGAGGCGATCACTCCGCCGGGCGGGGTGACGCTGGAGGCCTGGCTGAGCTGTTTCCCCAGCTTCGGATTTCTGCTGGCGGTGGCGCCGGGGCACGGTGAGGCGCTGGCCCGGGCCGTTGCCGCGAGCGACACCGGCCCCGCGACGACCCTGCTCTGCCAGCCGATCGGACGGTTCACAGCCGAGCCTGGCGTGCGCCTGCAGGCCGGTGGCATTGCGGAGATTCTCTGGCATGGCAGCGAGGCGCTCACTGGTTTCACTGCCCTGGCGCCGCCCCTGGGAGGCTGATCTCAAGCCACTGCGGCGGTCCTGGGTCTTCGCCAGCGATCGGCAGGATCTTCAGGTCGCTGTGGAGGCATGGCTGATCACCCGCTGCGGAAATGGGATCTCGATGCCTCCGGCGGCAAAGGCTTTCCAGACCGCCTGGCTCACGGCGCTCTGAATGGCCAGGTTGCTGAGGGGATCTTCGATCCAATACCGCAGGGAATAGTTGATCGAAGAATCGCCATACCCCATCAGGAAGGCCTTTGGGCTGGGCTCCGGCAAGACCCCGCTGGTGCTGCGGGCCACCTCCTCGAGCAGGGCGATCACCTGGGAGGGATCATGGCGGTAGGCGGCTCCGATCTGCACCTCGCTGCGGCGCAGCCGGTCGCTGCCGGTGTAGGTGGTGGTGGTGTCGGTGAAGAAGGTCTGGTTGGGAATCACCAGTTCGGCATTGTCGCGGTTGCGCCACAGCACGGCCGCCCGCAGGCCCAGGCTGCGCACCTCGCAGGGATCGCCATCGATGAACAGCACTGATCCCGGTCGCACCGATCCCTCGAACAACAGCCACAGGCCGCTGATGAAGTTCGAGAACACCTCTTTGATCCCGAAACCGATGCCCACCGACAGCCCGCCGGCAATCGCCGCGATGGCGCTGGTGTTGAGCCCCACCTTGTGCATCAGCCACAGCACCCCGATGCCGATCAGCAGATAGCGCATCACCAGGGTGGCGGCGTCGCGGGTGCCTTGGGAGAAGTGAAACAGCCGCTGCAGCAGGTGCCCCAGCCACACCATCGGGAAGGCCGAGACCACCAGCAGGAAGTAGGGGACGATCAGCAGCAGGGCAAGCCCCCCGCTGGTGAGTGGGGTGCCGAACAGGGAAAACAGGGGAATCTCGGCCACATCGCCCACATCACCCAGCTGGTTCACCAGCGCCACCAGCACCACCAGTCCGAACAGGGGCTGCACCAACCGGGAGTACAGCAGCTGGATCTGCTTGGCGGGAAAGCGCGTCAGCAGCAGCAGCCGCGCCAAGGCCAGCAGCACCCACATCCCCCACACCTGGCTGTAGAAGTGCACCAGACCACCCGGAAGCCCCAGGCGCTCGATCAGCAGACCATTGAGGCGCAACACCAGCCACAGGCCCACCGAACCCAGGGCCATCAGGCGATACCTCTGTTTCTTCAGCCGTGGCACCACCAGCAAGACGTAGAGCAGCACCAGAGCGGTGCTGCTGAGGAACTGCAGCAGCACCGCTGGGCGGCTGAGGAACCCCAGCCAGCCGCCCATCTCGTAGAGGAGCTGATTCATGGGGCGGGGGCCAGCAGGCGAGCCAGCGCCTCGGGGGGGAGCACTTCCCCCTGCACCACGTTCTTCAGCATCGATTCAAGCTGCGAGCCACGGGCCATCGCCGCGTCGGGATCGCGGAAATCGAGCATGAGGGAGTGATCGAGGCTGAAGGTGAGCGTGCGCAGCAGGGCCGAGCTGCGGGTGGGGATCAGGACATCGGGATTCACCGGCAGATTGCCGGGCGCCGTGTGCATCAGCTGCTTCTGATTCACCTGATTGAGGGAGAAGGCCACGAAGCGCTCGGCCGCCTGCCGCTGCCGCCCGCTCGAGTGACGGCCGAAGCTCCACACCAGCAGCCGGCTGATCGGTTCTGCCGGCGCGTCGGGTCCCCCGGGGAGCACCGACACCCCCAGGTTCTCGCCCAGCTTTTGGCGCAGAGCATCGATCCAGAGGCTGCTGCAGCTGATCCAGTCGCGCTCCCCTTGCTGCAGTTGCCTCACCAGATCCAAAGGGTCATCGGAGAAGGACACGTTCTTCTGCAGGCTGGAGTCGTACACCCAGGTGATCCAGCGCTTGAGCGCCCTGCGCTCGGTTGTTGACAAGGTGGCGGCCTTCCCGGCCGGTGACTGATTCAGCAGCTGCAGCACGGCATCGCCGGCCCCCTGGGGCGTGGTGGTCCAGAACAGCTCGCTCACCCTCAGAGGCAGGCCCACCCGCAGGCCCTTGGCGCTGAGGGCCAGCAGCTCCTTGACGGTGCCAGGCGGTTCCGCCAGACGTCGCCGGTCGTAGCAGGCCACCTGCGGCTGGGCCAGGACGGGGACAGCAAACACCTGTGAACCCTTCCGGAAGTTGTTCACGAAGCGGGGCGGCTGGGACCGGGAGAGGGAGAGGTCCTTCAGGGCCACGGTGCTGATCAGCCCATCCTGTTGCAACTGCAGGGCGGTGATGACGTCGCTCACAATCAGATCAGGGCCCAGGCCACGGCTGTCACGGAAGCGGGTGTCGGCCATGACCTCCCCCATGGGGAGGTGGCGGACATGCACATCCACGCCGGGATTGAGGGCACGGAACTGGTTGACCAGAGGCCGGCTGATCCTGCTTTTCTCCCAGAGCTCCGTGAGACTTTCGGAGTTGATGTCGGTTTCGATGGAGATGTAGAGGGTGTCGGGGGCGAGCCTGCTGCCACAGCCGCCCGTCGCCAGCAGCACCGCCAGTGCGGCCAGCAGTTGCACGCCCTTCATTGGCCTCTGGAGATGAGCGTCTCGCTCACCTCCCACAGGCGCCGACGCTGGGCCGGATCAAGGGCGGCTGGGGCGAGGCGCACCTGGGTGGGCCAGCCGCGCATTCCCCCCCACTGATCGGGCCCGTAGTGTTCGCCGCCCTTCGCTTCGGGCGCCGTGGCGGCGAACAGCTGGGGCAGAGCGCCCATGGCGGCACTTTGGAAAAGGGGGTCCATCAACCGGTAGGCGAAGGACTCCAGCTTCGAGCCGTTGGCGGCCACCGAGGCCGGCTGCAGGTTGGTGCGGGCCAGCCCGGGATGGGCCGCCAGGGAGATGGCGGTGCTTCCCGCGGCCGTCAGCCGCTGCTGCAGCTCAAGGGCGAACATCACGTTGGCCAGCTTGCTCTGGCTGTAGGCCTTCCAACGGTCATAGCGCCGTTCACCCATCAGGTCATCGAAGGCGATGCGGCCGAAATACTGGGCGCCGGAGGTGACCGTGACCACCCGGGATCCTGGCCGTTGATCCAGCAGGGGCAGCAGGGCGGTGGTGAGGGCGAAATGGCCCAGGTGGTTGGTGCCGAACTGCAGCTCGAACCCGTCGCGGGTCTGTGTTCGCGGTGTGCCCATCACCCCGGCGTTGTTGAGCAGCAGGTCGAGCCGGCCGTACTGGTCGGCCATCCAGCGGGCGGCGGCGCACACGCTGGCCAGATCGGCCAGGTCGAGTTCGAGCACCTCAAGGCCCGCGGCGGCCGTCGGCAGCAGCTCGGTGCGCGCCTCACCCCCCTTCTGGCGTGAGCGGCAGGCCAGCACCACCGTGGCGCCGTGGGCCGAGAGGGCCCTGGCCGACTCCAGGCCCAGGCCGCTGTTGGCCCCCGTGATCAGGGCGATCCGCCCGCTCTGGTCGGGAATGTCGGAGGTGGTCCAGGTCATCGGGGGCAACATCCGCTCAGGTTGCCCATCGTGTCGCGCGCGTTTCCATCAGCGTGGGCCCCACCCGGAGGGAGCCTGGGTCCTGCCGGGCCGCTGCCATCCCGGCCCCGGCCTGCCGGCCGTCGTCTTCGCTCCACTGCCCGCAGCGGATCAGCTCACCGCCGTAGATGGTCACGAAACGCTCCAGCCAGCGCGCTCAAGGCTGGCCATGGCCGCAGCCCCGAAGCGACCCACTGCCTCGCCATGGGGATGCAAGCCAAAGCTGCTCCAGTGGATGTACTCGTGGATCACCAGCCGGGCTCCGGGGGACAGGGAGGCGGCGAGGCGATCGAGCAGCGGTTCCACCTCGGGCAGGAACATCAGCACCCAGCGGCACCAGACCAGATCGAAAGGTTCCCTGGGCAACGGGTCGTGGCTGAGGTCGAGGCGGCGCACCTCCAGCTGGTTCAGCCCCCGGCCCAGGGCGCGGGCCGACCTGGCCCGCCGCGCCTCCGGCAGCCAGAGCTCATGCTGAAGCCGCAGCCGCTCCAGTTCCAGCGGTTCGGTGCCGAGCAGATAGGTGTCGCCGGTCACCGAGGCGGGTCACTCCTCGCTGGGGAAGAGCAGCTCGGCCAGCTCGTCGGGATCCACGTCGTAGACCCGCGCCAGGGAGGTCTCGATCGCCGAGGTCACCTCACCGGGCAGAAAGCGCATGGCGTTGAGGGCGTCCTCGGTGATGTCGTCGTTGAGCAGTTTCTCTTCACCGCCGAGCTTCTCGTCGTTGATCACCGCCATCACCCAGCTCTGGTAGGCGTAGACCAGATCAGAGAACTCGAGCTCCGGGTCGTTCAGATCCAGGGCCATGGGCGTGTCCTGTGCAGGCCCATGCAGTCTGCCCCCAAGGGTGGACCTGGCGCCGTTCTGGCCTGACCCCGCCGAATCCTGTGCTGAACTCCTGATCACCCCTGCCGGTTGCGGCAGCCTGGGTTTCATCTCGTCGAGCCCCCCTCTCCGTGATCTCAGCCGGCCACGGCGACAGCACAGCCAAGGCCACGGCGCTGCAGGCCGGCCTGTTCGACTTCGCCATCGGTGAGCTGGTCCGTCAGCACCGCGCCAGCTTCCCGCCGCTCTGGAGCACCGAGAGCTGGGCGAAGCTGCTGATCTGGCTGGCGCTCAACAGCGGGGCCGACGGCAGCCGCGAGGGCCTCGAGGCGTTCGCCGCCGCGATCGGCTCCCGCACCACCGTCCGGATGCGACGGCTGTTCTTCGAGCGGGAGCTGGAGGGGATCAACCTCAAGCTGATGGCGGATCCGGCTGAGCCCCAGGTGCTCGCCCTGCCCCTCGAGCCCAGCGGCGGTGAGGCTGGGCTGGCCGCCGCCACCCTGTCGGAAGCCCTGGAGCAGGTGGGTCTGACGGCGCAGGTGTGCGGCGACCCCACCAGCTGGCAGCGCCATGACGCCCTGGTGGCGATTCCCTGGGCATCCGGGGCGGCAACCGACTGAGCTGCCCCTCGGTTTCGGTTCATGGCTTGCCCCTTCCTACGGTGTCTGGCGGTGGGAGGCCCAGCATGCGCTTGATCGGTACCTACCGAAGCCCCGGCTACGACGCCCTGGCCGAGGCGGCCCTGGGCTTCTACGGGCGGCGGGTGGATCTGCACCGCCCGGGCATCGCCTTCGGCCACGATCCCGCCCAACCGGCCAAGGTGTCCACCGACATCAGCCTGGTGGCGATCGACCGCACCGACCCTGAGGCCCACGGCCTGGCGGAGCTGATCCTGCGCGGGGTGTCAGCCGGCCTGCAGCGCTACCTCAGCGAACGTCCGCTCCTGCTGGAGGTGTGCCCGGAGCGTTCCCTGTTCGTGAATCCGATCTTCAACCTGCAGCACTACGCGCCGGGGGAAGGATTCCGCAGCTGGCACTGCGACTGGACCACCAGCGAGGAGGCGACAGAACCGATCCGGCGCGTGCTCGCCTGGATTCTTTACCTCAACACGCTGCCCGATGGTGGCACCGAGTTCCACTGGCAGGACCACCACGAGCAGGCCGAGCGGGGCAAGCTGCTGATCTTTCCGGCCAGCCCTTCCCACACCCACCGCGGGCGCGTCTCCACCACCCACGCCAAGACGATTGCCACCGGCTGGATCAATGCCGGCACCCTCGAGGACTACGTGGCGCGGCTGGCGGCCGCCTGAGCCCACCGCCCCCTTTGAGAGCATGAGCTGTATCTTCCCCACCCCGCCGTGACCGAGGCTCCCGCCGCCGCCAGCCCCGACGGCGCCCTGCCCAAGACCTACGACCCGGCCGGCACCGAAGCGCGCTGGCAGGCGGCCTGGGAGGCGGCGGGCGCCTTCCACCCCGATCCGAACGCGCCGGGTGAACCCTTCTCGGTGGTGATCCCGCCGCCGAACGTGACCGGAAGCCTGCACATGGGCCACGGCTTCGAGACCGCCCTGATCGACACGATCGTGCGCTTCCAGCGTCTGCGGGGCAGGAACGTGTTGTGTCTGCCCGGCACCGACCACGCCTCGATCGCGGTGCAGTCGATCCTCGAGAAGCAGATCAAGGCCGAGGGGGGCAGCAAGGACGACCTGGGCCGCGACGCCTTCCTCGAGCGCGCCTGGAGCTGGAAGGCCGAGAGCGGCGGCACGATCGTGGGCCAATTGCGCCGCCTCGGCTACTCGGTCGACTGGCAGCGGGAGCGCTTCACCCTCGATCCGGGCCTGAACAAGGCCGTGGTGGAGGCCTTCGTGCGCCTGCATGAGCAGGGCCTGATCTACCGGGGCGAATACCTGGTGAACTGGTGCCCGGCTTCGGGATCGGCGGTGAGCGATCTGGAGGTGGAGATGAAGGAGCTCGACGGGCACCTCTGGCATTTCCGCTATCCGCTCACGGCTGCTGCGGAGGGCTCAGCTTCTGGCGGCCCCGATCACCTGGTGGTGGCCACCACCCGCCCCGAAACCCTGCTGGGCGACACCGGCGTGGCCGTGCATCCCGAGGATCCCCGCTATGCGGCCCTGGTGGGTCAGACCCTCACCCTGCCTCTGGTGGGGCGCGAGATCCCGATCGTGGCCGATGAGCACGTGGATCCGGCCTTCGGCACGGGCTGCGTCAAGGTGACCCCCGCCCATGACCCCAACGACTTCGCCATCGGCGCTCGCCACGGCCTGCCGCTGATCACGGTGATGGCCAAAGACGGCACGATGAATGCCGCGAGCGGCCGCTTCGCCGGGCTGGACCGCTTCGAGGCCAGAAAGGCGGTGGTGGAGGCCATGGAGGCCGAAGGCTTCCTGGTGAAGGTGGAGCCCCACCGCCACAGCGTGCCGTTTTCGGATCGCGGCAAGGTGCCGGTGGAGCCCCTGCTCTCCACCCAGTGGTTTGCCCGCGCTGAGCCCCTGGCGGCCCGCTGCCGCGAGGCCCTCGATGCCGGTGCGCCCCGCTTCGTGCCCCAGCGCTGGGAGAAGGTCTACCGCGACTGGCTCACCGACATCCGCGACTGGTGCATCAGCCGCCAGCTCTGGTGGGGCCACCGCATCCCCGCCTGGTTCGTGGTCAGTGAAACGGGCGGGGTGATCACCGAGGCCACCCCCTACGTGGTGGCCCGTGATGACGCCGAGGCGCGCCGCAAGGCAGAGGAGCGGTTCGCTGCGGCGTCCCGCGCTGCCGGTCGGGAGCTGCAGCTGGAGCAGGATCCCGACGTGCTCGACACCTGGTTCTCCAGTGGCCTCTGGCCCTTCTCCACCCTGGGCTGGCCCGACGAGAACGCTGCCGATCTGGCCACCTGGTATCCCACCAGCGTGCTGGTGACCGGCTTCGACATCATCTTTTTCTGGGTGGCGCGGATGACGATGCTGGCCGGCGCCTTCACCGGCCGGATGCCCTTCGCCGACGTGATGATCCACGGGCTGGTGCGGGATGAGAACAACCGCAAGATGAGCAAATCGGCGGGCAACGGCATCGATCCCCTGCCCCTGATCGAGCGCTACGGCGCCGATGCCCTGCGCTTCGCCCTGGTGCGGGAGGTGGCCGGCGCCGGCCAGGACATCCGCCTCGACTACGACCGCGCCAGCGGGGCCTCGGCCACGGTGGAGGGGGCGCGCAACTTCGCCAACAAGCTCTGGAACGCCACCCGCTTCGCCCTGCTCAACCTGGGCGGTGAAACCCCCGCCAGCCTGGGGGATCCCGATCCCGATGGGTTGACCCTGGCCGACCGCTGGATCCTCTCCCGCCTGGCGCGGGTGAATCAGGAAAGCGCCGAGCGCTACCGCAGCTACGGCCTGGGTGAGGCGGCCAAGGGGCTCTACGAGTTCGCCTGGAACGAGGTGTGCGACTGGACGATCGAGCTGCTCAAGCGCCGCCTCAATCCCAGGCCCGCCGTGGAGGGGGAGGCGCTCAGCGCCGATGCCCTGGCCGACCAGCGGGTCGCCCGCCAGGTGCTCGCCAAGGTGCTCGCGGAACTGCTGGTGCTGCTGCATCCGCTGATGCCGCACCTGAGCGAAGAGCTCTGGCACGGGGTCACCGGCGAGGCGGAGGACACCTTCCTCGCCCTGCAGCCCTGGCCCGCTGCGAACGAAGCCGCGCTGGATGACGCCCTTGAAGCCCAGTTCACCGAGCTGATCGAGGCGATCCGGGTGGTGCGCAACCTGCGGGCTCTGGCCGGCCTCAAGCCCTCCCAACCTGCGCCGGTGGTGTTCGTCACCGGCCGGCCGGAGCTGGCGGCTGTGCTCAACGCAGCCAGCGGTGACATCACCGCCCTCACCCGCGCCGCGTCGGTGGAGGTGCGCGATCCCGGGGCCGCGGCGAGTGAGCGCTGCCTGGCGGCTGTGAGCGGTGAGCTGCAGGTGCTTTTGCCGATCGAGAGCCTGGTCGATCTGGGCGCCCTGCGCAGTCGCCTGGAGAAGGACATCGCCAAGGCCGAGAAGGAGATCAAGGGCCTGGCCGGCCGCCTCGCCAACCCCAACTTTGCCGGCAAGGCGCCGCCGGATGTGGTGGCCGAGTGCCGCGCCAACCTTGCCGAGGCGGAAGCCCAGGTGGCGCTGGCCCGTGGGCGGCTGGAGGGGTTGGGCTGAAGCAGGAATGGCCGTGACTGGGACAGAGCCTTGCTCACGGCCCGAAATGCTTCTGCCGCTGGGCAGCAAGTGACCAGATCAGCAGGGCTCATGCCGCACCCACCGGTGCGGCACCCCCGAACCCGAGCAATCGACTGGGAACCGACACGACAAGGCTCGGTTCGCCTCCGCCAAGAACCGTGAGGACCACGACCGCCGAGAGCCCTGCAGCCATGCCCTCAAGGCCGACTCCCCGTCAGCCACCATGCTTGCCAGCCGTTCTCACGGCCAAGTGGGTCTTGGTTCGCGAAAGCCACCACCGAGAGGACAACAACGACTCCGACAAACAGGAGGAAGCTCGCGGGCGGCCGTTTGTCCGCACCAGCCAATCCAATCGCCACAGTCAGGATCAAGAGACTCGCTGCGCTCGCAGCTGTGATGGAACGATCCGTCATTCGACCTTCTTCCCGAATCCAGCGGTCTTGGTGCCAACTCCGCCCTCCCCAACATGACGACACCGGTTAGATGGCTGGACGTCTCATGACAAAGAACTCATAGCCAAAGTAATTAGAGTACTTTCGAAAAATCTCGATTTCATGGCGGGCCTCTCTGATCACGTCCTGCGCCTCAGGAATGCCAGTCCATTCCTCCGTTTTCTGAGCCAACAGTGCCTCCATCGGATCGTAATAACCCTCTGTCCATGCACTCTCTGGAAGGGCAAAGTGCCCAACCTGCTGGTACCCTAGGGAATCAATCACGGCGAGTTTGTTCTCGACTTTGTCGATCTCGTCGTACTGCTGCCAGTACTCAACCAACGGTGCAGGCGGTTCGGGCTTCAGCCACACCACCTCGCTGATAGCGACATAACCTCCCGGCCGGACAAAGGGCTTGATTCGTCTTAGGCCGTTCTTGAAGCCTAGATTGTAGAGTGCTCCTTCAGACCAGATGACATCGAAACTGGCTTGAGAAAACTCCATTTTCCTCATATCCTGTTTTAAGACTTCCAGTCTGTTCGAAACGTTCGCAATCTCAGCGTTGGCCTTGGTTCTTTCAATCATAAGAGGAAGACAATCGAGTGCGAGAACCTGTCCGCCTGAAATCTTCAGAAGATCAACAGCTTGCACTCCCGGTCCGCAGCCAAGATCCAAAATGCGTGGGGTCTCCGGCAGGTCTGGCATCAGTTTGTAGGCCCGTCTGGTGCATTCGTGTGATCCCGGGCCGGCACGTGGCAGCCTTCCATAGATGTCGAGAAAGTAATCCATCTCTTTCTTTTCATTGTCGAAGCCTTGAGCTGAAGCAGTCATGTTTCATCTTGAAGCAATGGTTTTTGCTTCAGCGTCGTTTTGTCTTGCATGCTCTTGAATGCGAATCAATGAAAGAAGCAACGCATCTGTCTGAGCATCAACTCGCAGGTGCGCTGCTTCACGGTGGGTGTGGGGACTGGCGCGAATGGCGGGTTGTCACAAGTTATGGGCTAGTTCCCGGTGGGCAATGGTATTTTGATGCCCTCGTTCGCGAGCATTTCCCGGACATGCTGGAAGCGTTCATGCTGGGTGAGCGTAATCGGGCCAGAGTAACACTCGCTCTGTAGCTTTCGCGGTGGGTGCTGCACATGGGTTTTCATCAGCTCTTTGACCGTTTCGCCGATGGTGACCAGCATCCAGGTGCGTTCCGGATGGTTATTCATGAAGATGTCATGGCGTTCCTGCGGGGGTCTTGCCACAGGTCAAACATCTGTGGGACCACGGCGACATAGCTCTCTGCTCCTTTCCATCCAAGGGTGGAGTCTACGGCTAGGCCTCCGGTGGTTGCGCCGTCGTCACCCCGAAGGTTGAACACAGCCTTGTAATTGTTCACCCGTACGGCGCCCGGTGTCAGTTCATTCTCGGTGAAGTAGAATCAGGGGGTTGCGCGTACACTTACCGGTGCCAAACAGCACCTGAGACAGGTCGTAACTGTCGAAGATGATCGGTTGTCCCTCGCGATCGTCGGTGGGCAGCGATATCCCGGCGAGGCTGGCAAAGGTGGCCATGAGATCAAGACCACCCACAAAGTCGTGGTTCTTCGTCCCTGCCGCAATCTTCCCGGGCCACCAGGAGATGGCGGGAAGGTGGTTGCCTCCCTCGCGGACGGTCCTCCTCGTGCCCCGGAATGGCGTATAGCCAGCGTCAGGATAGACATCCTGCCAGGCACCGTTGTCGGTCGTCCAGAAGACGAGCGTATCCTCCTCCAGGCCAAGTTCCCGCACTTTGTCCATGATGGCGCCGATCCGGGCGTCCAGCTCAACGATCGAGTCCGCGTCCTTGCTCTTTGAGGGCGATTGGTGAATGAAGTCGGTGTGCGTCCGGTTGGGCTGGTGGACCTTCATAAAGTTGACGTTGAGGAAGAAGGGCTGGTCGTCCTTGGCAGCCTCCTCGAGAAACTCAGTCGCTGCTTTCTCGACATACCCATCGAAGAAGGGAATCCCGACAACACCTTGATCCGGTGTGTCGACGTACTGACCATTGATCTTTAAATCTTCCTTCGCCTCCTCGCCGGCCTTACCCGACAGCGATCCTTTAGGTTTTTGGCCCTGGTGGCAAGCACAGGGAAGGATTGATCGAAGGCGAAGGCCAGGACGTCATCTCTGTGGCCGGAAGGTCGGGCTGGCTTAAAGTAGAGAGCCCTGATGCTCCTGAGGCTCGAGAAGTGCTGGCTCGAAGCACTCCTCCGCTTCGCCCGCTTTCACCTCCAGGGCCTGCTCGATCACCCGGTCGGTGAGGGCATCGAAGTAGGTCGAGAGAGTCTGCTGCAATTCCTGAAACTCCGGCCAGAGTGTGTCGTTGACGAAGCTGCGGCTCAGCCGCGCCATCACCGTGGTGCGTCGTTGGCCGCGGTAGCGGTAGGGCTGGATGCCGTAGCGCCGCAGCAGTGCCACGAACAGATGCCGCGACCACTGGTCGGAGAGGGAGAAGCGGAACTCCGCCGGCGGCTCCTCGGCCGCCAGCTCCCGCAGCCGGGCCTGGATGCGCTCGCGGGCCCGCTCGGCCGCCACCCGCTCGCCGTCGGTGCCCGGCCGGGAGAACAGGGCTTCGATGCGCCGCAGCTTCGCCACCAGCTGCTCCTCAGGGCTCGCCGGTGGGATGCCCACAGTGCGGGTGCCGGGCCCGGCGCTTCGGCTGCCGCCCCCGGAGTTGGATCGCGTGCGGCGGGCGATGGGGATCAATCTCCCGAGCTCAGCCTGGTAACGGTAGGAGCCGTTGAGGTCGATGGGATTGGGCTGAGCTCCACGGGTCTCTCGCAAGCGGGCTCAAGGCCAGACGTGCCCCGGGACCAGCACGGCCTCCCTGGTTCGCCATCACACACTGCTGCCGCTGGGAATCGGCACCTGCAGGCTGAAGTGGTCAGAGTGTGGGCGCGATCAATGGAATCCACAGGCCAATGACTGGGGCCCAATCCACCACATCCAAGCCAAGGCTCACATCGGCTTTTCAGCGACTGATGTCGATTCACTGGTGGATGGCCCTGTGTTACCTGGCGCTGTTCCTGGGTGGGGCGTTCATGGCTCGGCTCGATCGCGGCGTCTTCTTGCGCGGCAGCTTGTACGACGTGCATAAGTCGATCGGAGTGCTGACTCTGGCCCTGCTGGGCTGGAGGATATTCGTCTTATTGCAAGTCTGGTGGAAGAAATACAGCAAGCGCTGGCCAAAGACAAGCCCAAAATGGTGGCAGAGTGTGGCGCTGCATGCTGGCTTGTACCTCTTCATGGTGGCAGTTCCGGCAGCAGGGTTTCTGCTTTCCAACTCATTCAAGGCGAACAACGTGATGTTCTTTGGCTTGCCCTTGCCTGATGTTTTCCCT
Organism: Synechococcus sp. BSA11S; assembly: GCF_014224355.1. Classification (GTDB taxonomy): domain Bacteria; phylum Cyanobacteriota; class Cyanobacteriia; order PCC-6307; family Cyanobiaceae; genus Regnicoccus_A. Next base: position 176,021 of record NZ_VNWP01000005.1, read on the forward strand.
GAGCGCAAGGGAATGGTTGAAATTGGTCGAAGTCTGCATTTCTGGCTGGCCTACGTCTTTCTTTGCTTCATCACTCTGCATGCAATGCTGCAGTGGAAGGTCGTCAAGGCCAACTGGCGGCGCTTCACGGGATTCATGCGCATCAAACCCAGCGCATGAAAGCGGGTCTGCTCCGCTCCGTTGGCGGCATGAATCGCAACAGCTGATGACTTGGCTTCACGGCATGGGCTTGATGGCCACGACCTGGATCGCCGCCTTCCATTGACCCAGCAGCGCTGGGGAGACCGGCAGGGTTTCGCCCTCAGACGTCTGGCCCCCGGTCTGGCAGTCCCCAGGCATGCAGGCTTTCAAGCAGGGGAATCAGGGCCCGCCCGCGCGGGCTGAGCTGGTAGTCCACCTTCAAGGGCATGCTCTGCACCACGGTGCGGATCACCACCCCGTTGGCTTCCAGCTCGCGCAGGGTGCTGCTCAGAACCTTGGGGCTGACGCCCCGGAGGGAGCGGCTGAGCTCTGAGAAGCGCTGGGTCCCCTCAGCGAGTTCACGCAGCACGGGAATCTTCCAGCGGCCTTGCATCACCTCCAGGGCCAGTTTTGCCGGACATGTGGTGTGGTCATGGGAGTCCAGAAATCCCAGAGGGGCTGCCATGGTTACCTGCTGGATAGTTGGTTTCTTGGTGGTGCGTTGTTGCCGTTGAGCTGGTTCTCCATCACACTCCTCTTCAGCGGGAACAGGCCATCGGCCTCACCTCACCACCACTCTGCCATCGCTGTTGTGTCGCAACCCACTCCTCTCTCCCTCGAGTTGCCAGCAGGCACCCATGCCCTCTGCACCTGTGGCCAAAGCAAGAACGGACGATTCTGTGATGGCTCGCACCAAGGCAGCGAATTCAAACCTGAAATCCTGACCCTGGACGAAGACAAGACGGTCTACCTCTGCACGTGCGGCACCACGAAATCCTCGCCCTACTGCGATGGCAGTCATCTCAAGCTCTGATCTCCCAGGTTCCATCGAGAGAGTTGCATGATGAATCCATCAGGCTGTCGATGGCGCTTCCTCCACAACGACCCTGATCGGTTGCCGCTCCAGTTGTCCCCGCTCCCAGGACAGGCCCTGTGCTGCAGCCTCGTAGGTGCTCTGCAGAAAGCAGAGCAGCATGTCATTGGGTGATGGGGCCGTTTGAATGGATTCATAGGGGAGCAGGAACTCGCCCAGCGTGGCGTTCCAGCTGGCTGTCGCCGGTGTGATGGAGCTGGTGGAGAATCCTTGCGGTCTCCTCCCGGCCAGAATCCCGCACTGATCACTTCATGGGAGTAAGCCTCACGGGTCACCCAGTCTGGAAGGTTGGGAATTCCACCAGGATGAACCGGAGCTATCCGCCCGGAGAAGCGGGTCACAGCCAGATCGAAGCTTCCCCAGAAGAAGTGAACCGGGCTGCATTTGCCCAGGAAACGGGATCGGAATTGCTTGAAGACACGATCGGCTTGTAGCAAGGCTCTCCAGAATCGGCAGGCTGCATCAGGGTCGTAGTGGTGATGCAGCGTGTCTTGCTCGAAGGGAATCGCGTCGGCGACTTCGCAGGGGGTGGTCCTGATCCGGACATCGAGCCCCAGGGCTTGCAACTCACCCATCACCGCCCCATAGAAATCAGCCACACTGCGGGGCTTCAGGGCGACCCGACCCATCTCACCCAGACTGGTCTGGATCACCAGTTGGTGATCAATGAAATCGAAGATCATCTCGAAATGGCGGCCACCATGCGGAATGGGTGACGTGCTGAGACCACGCGCACTCAGGCAGAGGGGTCCATGCCAGGAGTGGTTGGTCCATGGGGTTTGCACCAGGCGGATCTTGCCGATGATCTGCATCCAGAGCTGCAGGGTGGTGGCCGTCTCCTGCCAGTCGAGATAGGGAATGTCGGGCCAGTCTTGGCTGGTCGAGAGCTGTCTGGTGGGTTCTGGATGTCACCGGAATGCTCTTCTCATTCTGACGTGGCCAGCCGGATTCTGTTTTGCTATTTGCTCTTGGAAGGCCTGGCTCATTCCCTTGGCCTGGTCCAAACACCCGTGGATGCATGCGGAGTGTGTGCTGTTGTGTTCGGCACGGGTGTTCGGGTGTTCCATTGCAGTTCGGCATGATGCGACCATGCATTGCGGTCATTTTCAGGCTGTGAGTTGCCCCATACCTCTGTCACCTGCTCACGGGGCTTGGCCTTCACCTTGGCTCCGGCGATCCGGTTACGCCTTCAGAGGCTCCGCAACAGGGCGCTGGTGCGAGTTGGTCGCCGTGTCTAGGTTTTCAAGACCCCTACCTGCATCTGGCTGGACCCCATGGCCACCAATCCCGTCACCTGGTTCGAGCTGAACGTTCTCGACATGGAGCGCGCCAAAGCCTTCTACAGCACCGTGTTCCAGGTGGAGTTCCAGGACATGTCGAACCCGGAGATGGCCTACTGGTGCTTCCCGATGGATGACGGGGAGGTGGGCGCTGGCGGAGCGTTGATGAAAATGGCCGGTTGCGAGCCCGGCAAGGGAGGCACAATGGTGTATTTCAGTTGTGTGGATTGCGCGGTGGAGGAAGGCCGTGTGGCGCCGGCCGGCGGCACGGTCTGTCGTCCGAAGATGCCGATCGGTGAATTCGGCTTCATCTCTGTGGTGATCGACACGGAAGGCAATCCGATCGGCCTGCACTCGCTCAAGTGAGCGAGCCGGCAACGCGGCACGCTCCCTGGTGGACCCGGGCCTTCCACGCCTTCAACCTGCTGGTGCTGGTGGTGATGGCCGGCAGTGGTCTGCAGATCTACAACGCCAATCCGGTCTTCGGCGGCCGGGAGGGCGCCACCGTGCCGGACCTCCTCACCCTGGGGGGCTGGCTGGCTGGTGGCCGCGACTGGCACTTCGGCTTCATGGGGCTCTATGCCCTCAACCTCGGCCTCTGGATGGCGCTGCTGCTGGCTCAGCGTCGGCGGCGGTTGGCCGAAGCCGGTGATCTGAGCACCCTCAGAGGCAGTGCCCATGCGGTCAAGCGCCGACTGGCCAGCCACCGGGTGGTGTACACCTTGATGCTGATCCTGCTGGGCTTCAGCCTGATCACCGGTCTGGCCATGTACAAGCCGGCTCAGTTCTGGTGGCTCTCAGGCCTGTTCGCTTTTGGTGAAGTCTTCGGTGCCACCACCTGGCAGACCCTTCGGGTCTGCCATTTCGCCACGATCCCAGCGATTGCCCTGCTGCTGATCGCCCACGTGCTGCTGTCGTGGCGGATCGGCGGCCTGCGACTGCTGCGCTCGATGTTCGCCTGAGTCCTGCCATGAGCCCCACCCTGGATCCTGCTTCCCTGCTCACCCGCCGCCGCCTGCTGGGCCTGGGTGTTTCCGGCGGCTCGAGCCTGCTGCTGGGGGGCTGCGCCCTCAATGGGTTCAGTGAGCAGGTGGGCGCCGCGACCCAGCCCCTCAACGAACGCCTGGAGGCCTGGATGCAGGGCCGTGGCCCGGTGCCGGAGTTCCGGCGGGATCAGGTGGATCCCGAGGCCCTGCTGGTGAACAGCTTCAACGGCACGCCCCGGCTGGATCCCCTGGCCTACCGGCTGCGGGTGGAGGGGTTGGTGAGCCGACCCCTGGCACTCGATCTGAAGGCCCTGGCGGCACTGCCCCAGCAGAGGGTGGTCATGCGCCACGTCTGCGTGGAGGGCTGGGCGGCGATCGTGGCCTGGTCGGGGGTGCGCCTGGCCGATGTCCTGTCCCTGGCGGGGATCTCGCCCCTGGGGGGCTACGTGGAGATCAGCTCGGCCGACCAGTATTTCTCCAGCTGGGACCGGGCCTCGGCCCTCCACCCCCAGACCCTGCTGGCCACGGCCATGAACGGAGCTCCCCTGCCCGTGGCCAACGGTGCCCCCGTGCGCCTCGCCACGCCGATCAAGCTCGGCTACAAGCTCAGCAAATGGGTCACCCGCCTGAGGGTGGTTTCGAGCCTGGGTATGCGTCGCGGCACCTGGGAAGACAAGGGCTACGAATGGTTCGCCGGTCTCTGAATTCGGCAGCCGGGCTGCTTCTGCCAGGGTTGACATGCTCCCTGTCCTGCCCATGGATCCGTCCCCCTGGCTCGAGCAGGCGCTGCCGGCCCTGCGCTCCCCCGTCGGGGCGGTGGCCTTCGTGCCGCTCTATGCCCTCTGGGTGACGCTGCTGCTGCCGGGCGTGTGGGCCTCGATGCTGGCCGGTGCGCTCTACGGCACCGTCTGGGGCAGCCTGCTCGTGTTCGTGGGGGCTTCGCTCGGGGCGCTGGCGGTCTTTCTGCTGGGCCGCCACTGGTGGCGCGGCTGGACCCGCCGCCGGTTGCAGGCGTTTCCGAAGCTGCTGGCAATCGAGCGGGCCGTGAGCCGGGAGGGCCTGAAGCTCGTGCTGCTCACCCGCCTCTCGCCGGCTTATCCCTTCAGCCTGCTCAACCTGGCTTATGGCCTCAGCGAGGTGAGCCTGCGCGACTACGTGATCGGGCTGATCGCGATCCTGCCGGGCACCGTGCTGTTCTGCGCCCTCGGCGAGCTGGCCGGTGATGTCACCCGCTTCGGGGAGGTGCTCCATGGCGAGGCCGACGCCGGCACCTGGGTGCTGCGGATCCTGGGGCTGATCGCCACCGCGGGCTCGATCTGGGTGGCGGCCCGGGCGGCCCGGCGGGCGCTGGAGCGGTTGGACCCGCGATGAACGGATCACCAACCCCGCCACATTCATCCTGGCGGATCTACAGGCCGTAGGGCCTGCGTGATGGCCAGCAGCGGCAGGATGGGTGTCATCCACTCCAGGCTTCACCGGCTGGCACCGTGATCCATTGTTCCCAGCTTCACGGCGCCAGGGGCGCAAGTGCCTTTGGCGCCCTGGCCACTCTGCTGCTGATCGCGCCGCCAGCCCTGGCCGGATCTCCTGCGATCGGTCCAGCCCCGGTGCTGGCCACCAGCTTCCAGGCCCTTTGCGGCGGCAGTCCATGCACGATCGTGCTTGATCAGCGTGGGATCGCCGGACCGGCGGGTTTCATCCCCGCTGCGGGGATCAGCCGCTGGGTCACCACCGGGGCGGGGGGAGATCCTCCGGGCCTGGGCGAGGTGGTGGGCGCCAGCACCATGAACACGATGAAATCGGCGGCGGCCTTCGTGGTGCCGGTGTACATCACCGCGCCCCTGGGCTTGATCGGTGGCCTGCTGCGCGGGGCTGGTGCCAGCCGCGACGGGGAGGATGGTCCGCGCCGCTTCCTGGTGGTGGGCCAGGACCGGGACGGGCGGACGATCGAGCACCAGTTCGAGTTCGTGAACCAGAAGCCGGCCCGCCAGGTGCGCATCGCCCTGGCGATGGTGAGTGGGCTGGCCATGGGTGAAACCCGCCGGCCGGTGGATGAACCGCTGCCGCAGGAGGGGACCGCGGCCTCTCCCAGCGGCAGCGCCGACTGGCCGGCCTACCTGCAGGACCGCGGCCTGGTGGAGTGGGCTGCCAGCAATCCGCAACTGGCCGAGGCGTTGCGGCAACGGCTGTTCCCTGCACCTTGAATTCCGCGTCGAACTCGGCCTGGGCCTGGCTGGTCGGCGGATCATCAGCTCTGGGATCCTTCCCCTCAGACAACGATGAAGGCCGACTGGGAGAGGGAGCCGGCATCGACTCCCATCAGGATGGCCAGCATCTCGCCGCCAAAGCTGATCGTGGCATCGTCCCCGGAGACCCCGATGACCAGGTCGTTGTAACTGAGACTTCCGAGCAGGCCGATGCGGTCGGGTCCATTGCCAAAGTCCTGGACGGTGTCGGTTCCTTGGCCTGCCCCCAGAACGAACAGATCCGCTCCTCTGCCACCGATGAGGGTGTCATTTCCAAGCCCACCGAGCAGGACATCCTTGCCGTTGCCCCCCTTGAGGACGTCGTCGCCGGCCAGGCCGGTGAGTTCATCCTTTCCACTTCCCCCCTCCATCACGTCGTTTCCGGCGGAACCGAAGAGGTTGTTGATACCCACTCCTCCAACAACAGTGAGCCCGGGCCCGAAAACATCGTCCGAGCGCAGGTTCAGATCCTGGATGCGTTGATCGAGAGCACCGGGAGTGTCCGCCGAATCGAAGGCGGTGTTCGGTGTCCCATGAAATTCGGCCAGAAACTCCCTGAGGGCACGCTGCTCGCCAAGGGCATTCGCAGGAGTGTTCCCACTGGAATCGAGATCGAGCGTCTCGTCGAGAGCGGCTCCCAGGGTGCCGTCGTCGAGCAGGTAGCGGAAGTTTTCGCCATTGGCCTTGATCGGGTAGCTGTCGCCGCCGTCCGCCAGAAAACTGATCGTCACCACACTGATTTTGGCCGGGGCATCGGCACTGACCACACCGTTCTCGATGATCCGGACGACCGGGGTTCCGTTGGCGTCGAGCGCTGCCACGTTGAGCACACGCAAGCCGGCCGGCTGGTCGGGGTCAAAGGAGAAGCTGATGCCACCCAGCTGTGGGAATCGCCCCTGATTGCCCAGAGTCGCCACCCCATGCTCGAGGATCGCCTTGAGGCCTTCCGGGGTGGTGTCGAACACCATCAGCTTGTTGTTGAACCTCAGGGAGTTCTCGATATCAAGGGACGAGACGGCTCCCTCCGGCTTGCCGGCAACGGGGTTGGCCAGGGGTGGTTCCTTGTCGCCGGTGATCACGTCGACTGAACCGATCTGGGCCCGGATGCCGCCACCGTTCTTGAGTGATGCCACGATCGACCCTTCAGGCAGGGCATCCCGGGCGGCCTCCAGCTGGGCGTCCGCGCTGAGGTTGCCGAGGTTGGTCTCCTGGTTGCGCACCTGATTGCGCTCACCTTCCAGATACACATCGGTGAATCCCCAGATTTCACCGTCCTTTGTGTTGATCACGGCCTGCACGGCCTCGGTGATGTCTGCCACCTGCTCACCCTTGGTCCCCTCGGCGAAGGCGGTGGTCGCCAGGTTGGCTTCGTTCACGCCCCAGGCGGCGGCCACGTTGGCGGCTGTCGCTGCATAGGCGCCATTGAGGCCGGTGTTATCACCTGGGATGCTGTCGAGACCCGGATCAATGAGTTTGCCCTCGTGGTCGAATTCGACCACCAGGCGGCCCAGGTAGGTGAACTCGTTGTCGGTGTTCACGATCAGGGTGGTGCCGCCATCGGCGCCGCTGGTTACGAGCGGGTAGGAGCCGGCGAAATTCGCTGCATGGCCAGGAAAGGCCACCGCAACATCGTTGGCATCGCCCAGCCGCGTGTTGGAGCCTGCAGCCAGGATGATGTCGACCCCATTCAGAAGCAGGGCCAGTTCCTGCTCCAGAGCGATCTGCTGAAGGTGCGACATCAGGATGACTTTGTTCACACCCTGATCGCGCAGATCGTCGATCACCGGCTGGAGCTGTGCCGCCAGCAGCGCCATGTCGTTGGTCTCGGCACCGTCTCCGGCGAAGCCCTTCACCTCCACGCCACCGGTGGAGGAGATCGATTCGATGATCTGGGTGGTGGCGCCCACCAGGCCGATGCGTTCGCCGCTCTTGGTCACCACGGCGGAAGGAACGATCCTCTTCGCCAGGTTGGACGCCACCTCAAGGCCTGCGACATTCGCGGTATCGAGGTAACGGCCAGAGATGTCGCCATCTCCTGAGAAGTTGAGGTTGGCGGAGAGGTAGGGGAAGGCCGTGTCGTCGATGGCGTCCCTGAAGGCCCTGGTGCCCAGATCGAATTCGTGATTACCGATCGTCGAGGCTTCCACGCCGATCCGGTTGTGGATCTCGATGTCGGCCGCGCCGGGATTGTCGCCCTTGCCGACAACCGCGATCACGGAGGGGTCGGTGCCGGCGGCAAGGAAGGGTCCGGGGATGTAGTTGTCACCTCCGGCCAGGATCAGGGTGTTGGTGTAGTCGTCGTCGAAGGCATCCACCAGGGCGGCCAGATAGGGTGCCGTGTTGGATGCGAGCAGACCGGCCTCGCCATCAGCGACATGAAGCAGCTGGAGAATGAACGCCAAGGGAATAATTCTGGAGAGGAAAGCTTATGCTGTGATCCTTTCACAGATCATCTTCTTGATGGCAAAGAGCCGGTTATCAATTCAGCGAAGCTCTCGTTAAGATCGCTATCAATGGGTGTTCTGGATCACTTTGCCATGTCATCTTTCAGCTCCTGAGATCCACGGGGCCCGCCTGGATGGCGGGCCGACACTCTGATTTACAGGGTTTGGTAGTTGAGGGGATTGGCGAAAGTGCTGTCCAGATAGTCGGTACCATTGCCGTTGCCGAGCAGGGCGCCGAAGTCGAGCAGTTCCACGGAATTGGAATCGAATTCGCTGCTCACCCCCAGCAGCAGTCGCCCAGTGGGGCTCTGCGACGCCCCGATCACCTCAAGACCCTCGGGACTGCGGCTCACCTGCTGGTAGGTCACGAAGTCCACGTTATCGACGTCGGTGACGTCGTAGACCACCAGCAGGCCACCCTGGGTCACGGGATCGATGTCGTTCGGATCAACTGTTTTGTCGCCCGCGGTTGTGCGCTCCAGGGAACCCACGGCATAGCGGCGGTTGTTGTACTCGAGCACGGCCACCGATTCCGGCTCCACCCCTTTGTTGTCACTGCGGCCATCATCGCGGATGCCGGCGAACTGGGCGATGTTCTCCAGGCTGGTGTTGTAGTCCTGTCCGTTGATCGAGTCGGTCTCCCAGCTGTCCCAGACCAGCTTGCCGGTGAGACCATCGAAGATGGTGAGGCTGCGCGAGCCGAAGCTCACCGGTGTGCCGGCTCGGTTGCCTGACTCGAAGCTGAAGTCGTTGCTGGGATCGGCGTGGCCGATGGCATTGCTCAGTACCAGGGCTTCGTTACGGTTGTTTCCATTGACAATCAGATTTTGGCGGTTCGGCACGGAGGCGTAGCCAAGGCCACTGTCTCGACGCTCATCGTTGTATGTGCCATATTCCCGGGCATCGCCCTCGTTGGCGGAGATGAAGTACACGTCTTCGCCCTGCTCCCAGGCGGCGATGCCATCGGCCATGCGCAGGCCCACAACCTTCTGTCCCGTGACCGGTGCAAAGGTTGAATCGGAGTCGTCTAGATCCACCGAAATCTTGCTGTAATCCACCCAGCCAAGGCCGATGTAGGCCTTTACAGTGTTGGTGTCAAGATCAATCCGCGCGACCGTGTTGTTCTCCTGCAGGGTCACGAACAGATAGCCGCCCGCGGCGGCCACGTATTCCGGTTCGGCATCCTGAGCGAAGCTGCTGGTGACGCCGGTCTTGCCGCTGAAGCGGATACCCGATCCCTGCAGGATCACTCCATCAGCATCGAGATCGGGCAAGCTGATCTCCACGGCCTCAAAGCTGATGTTGCCGCCTTGGCCACTCAGGTTGATGATCGAGACGCTGCCGACTGGATCGATGCTGTAATCGTCATTGGGTTGACCTTCATTGGCGATGTAAAGTTGACGCCCGTCGGCGCTGAACCGCATGCCATCGGTGAGGAAGCCGCTGTTCACCACGCCCACTTCAGTGAGCTTGCCGGAGGGATTGAGGCTGTAGAAGCGAATCTGGCTTTGAGGAGTCTCCGTGTTGTCGGGATCGTCGTAGTCGTCGGGGGTGGCGGCGATGGCGATCAGGTTGCCGAACGTGGCCACCGAGGTGGTGAAGAAGCCAGTCAGATCGAGCTGCTGGACAACTTCAGGATTCGAGGGATCCTTCCAGTCGGTGAGGGTGACGAGATTGCTGCCGCCACTGGAGATCGTGTACAGCTTGTTGCCGATGTAAACGGAGGCACTGATTTCAGCCACAAGCCCGTCTTCACCGGGGGTCTCATCCTTTGAATTGAAGCTCAGATCGATGCGGCCAAGGAGGGGATCGGCTGGCTGTTGTTGCGGCGGTGGTGCGATCGGCTTTTTGCCATTGCTCTTGTCCTGTGCGGAGTTCAGCGATCCCTGGGAGGGCGTGGCAAAGCGGGCAGCCATGAACTGATAGAGGAAAGCAAGAGTTTCCCACGATCATGGGGCAGTAGTTGTTTATGGGTGGGTTAACAATGGATGAAATCGACGTTGTCCAATGCCTTGATTTTGTGATCGTCTTGGTTGGGGTCTTGGAGGGGGGCAAGCGCCAGTCTTGAGCTTTACTCTTTACAATGCAGGCAGGTGATCCACTCAGATCCTGACAATCGGTTGTCTGAAAGGTGATTCTCTTTGGCCGCATCGGGACAGGGCTTGATGATTGTCCAGTGAACAGATGCCAACCCTCAGGGCAACAGCGAGTCGCGGATTGCGGCGATCAGCACGAACCAGCCCAGCCGCAGCTTCGCTGCCAGCCCAGGGCGGGAGGCCAGTTCGGCGTACTTGGCGCGGCCACACTCTGATTTGATCCAGCGGTGAATCGCCGGTTCGGTGACGGGAGCGCTCATGGGGACATTCGGCTCGTGAATAGAGCCTGTTCGTTGATGAAGTCTGGCTTCTGGACCACTCTGGCGTGCGCCACCCCTGCTCTGGGCAGACCCTGGGCAGTTCCGGCAGGATGCGACCACCTGCCTGCGGCTGGAATCAGCCCCGTCTCCTGGTGCGCCTCCGCTCAGCTGCCCTCGTCGTTCTGCTGTCGCCAGCACCGGCGCTGGCTACCCCCTACGCGGCCCTCTGCGGTGACGGGCCCTGCACGATCCGCCTCGATGCCAGCGGGATCGAAGGGCCTTCGGGGTTCATCCCGGCCGGCCGTATTGCCCAGTGGTTCAGCGACAGAGAGCAGCGTCGCGGCATCGGGGTCGGGAATGCTGTTGCAGGCGCCGGCAGCCTGTTGATGACGTCCGCGGCCTACACGGCACCGCTAGCCCTGGGCTCCACCTATGTGGCGGCCCCGGTGGGCCTGGTCAGCGGCATGGTGCGCGGGATGTTCTCCGGCTTCCGATCGGGCGACAGCGCTGTCCTGAGCTTCAACGTCGTCGGTTATGACCCCAGCGGGCAGAAGATCATCCATCAGTTCCGTTTCGTGAACCCGAAGCCGGCTGGCCGCGTGCGGGCCGCGTTGCCTCTGGTCAGCGGGCTGGCGATGGGGCAGACCCGGTCACTCGATGCCATCGACCCGGCTGCCGCTCCTACTTTCACCGATCCCTCCTCAGTTCAAGCCCCTTCGCCAGGGCTACGGCTCAGCGCTGAGCAAAGCCCGTAACCCCGCTTCATCCAGCACCGGCACCCCAAGCGCCTCCGCCTTGATGAGCTTGCTGCCGGCCTCGGCGCCGGCCACCACGTAGCTCGTCTTCTTGCTCACGGATCCGCTCACCTTGCCGCCGGCCGCTTCGATCAGCGCCTGGGCCTGGCTGCGGCTGAGGCTTGGAAGGGTTCCGGTGAGCACGAAGGTGCGGCCGGCGAGCGCTGAGCGACCATCGACGCCCGTGGCCTCCACGCCGCCGTTCTCCATGGCCGCCAGCTCACCTTCGCCGGCGGCCATGGAGAAGCCCAGCTGCCTGAGCTGGTCCAGCAACCCCTGGTTGGAGGGGGTGGCGAACCACTGGCGCAGGGATTCGGCGATCTCCCCGCCGATGCCGAACACCGCCGTGATCGCCTCAGGCTTCTCCGCCGCGGCGATCTGCAGGCCCTCGGCCGAAGGGAACACCCGCGCCAGGGCCTTGGCGTTCACCGCCCCCACGTGGTGGATGCCCAGGCCATAGAGCTTCCGGTGCCACGGCTGCTGCTTCGAGGCCTCAAGCGCGGCAACCAGCTTCTGCGCCGAGATTTCCCCCATCCGCTCCAGGCTGGCGAGCAGAGCGGCGTCGAGGCGGTAGAGACCCGCGATCGAGCGCACGAGGCCCCGGTCCACCAACTGCTCAATCAGTTTGCCGCCGAGGCCGTCCACATCCAGGGCCCCCTTGCTCACCCAGTGGCGCAGCGAGCCGCGCAGGATCGCCGGGCAGCTGCTGTTCACGCAGCGGGTGGCTGCCTCACCCACCTCCCGCACCAGCGTTGAACCGCATTCGGGGCAGGTGTGGGGTAGCTGCAGCGGCGCGGCTCCCGGCGGCCGCAGTTCGCTCAGCACCTTCACCACCTCCGGGATGATCTCGCCGGCTTTCCTCACCACTACCGTGTCGCCTGCATGGAGATCGAGCTCTTCGAGCCGGTCGGCGTTGTGCAGCGTGGCGCGGCTCACCGTGGTGCCGGCCAGAGGCACCGGCTCGAATTCGGCCACCGGTGTCACCACCCCGGTTCGCCCCACCTGGGCCACCAGGCGCAGCAGCTTGCTTGGCGCCTCCTCGGCGGCGTACTTGAGCGCGATCGCCCAGCGCGGTGCCTTCTGGGTGAAGCCGGCATCGGCCTGCAGGCGCAGGTCGTCGAGCTTCACCACCACCCCATCGGTGGCATAGGGGAGCTGCGCCCGCCGCGTCTCCCAGTCGCTGAAGAAGGCCTCCACAGCCGCCAGATCGGGGCAGAGCTCGGCATTGGGATTCACCCGGAAGCCGGCGGCGGCCAGCCAGGCCAGCGATTCCCACTGACTGCGGGGCCGTGCTGGATCGGCCCCGACCGGACTCCAGTCGTCCGGCAGGTGGAGCGTGTAGGCGAAGAAATCGAGCCGCCGGCTGGCCACCACGCCCGGATCGAGCTGGCGCAGGGTGCCGGCGCAGGCATTGCGAGGGTTGGCGAAGAGGGGTTCACCGCGGACCTCCCGTTCGGCATTGATCGCCGCAAAGGTGCCGTCGGGGATGAAGGCCTCGCCGCGCACCTCCACCCATGCCGGCGGCCGCTCCAGCTGCAGCCGGAGCGGCACGGCCTGGATCGTGCGCACATTGGCGGTGATCTCCTCGCCGCGCTCACCGTCGCCGCGGGTGGCGGCTCGCACCAGCACCCCCTGCTCATAGCTGAGCGCCAGGGCGTTGCCGTCGATCTTCAGCTCCCCCACCATCGGCAGGGGCGGTAGGGGTTCACCGGCCTCCGGGGTACGGTCCAGGACCTTCAGCAGCCGTGCAAACCAGGCTTCGAGCTCTTCGCTGGAGAAGGCGTTGTCGAGGCTGAGCAGCGGGATCCGGTGCTCCACGGTGCGGAAGCCGTCGGCCGGCGCGCCACCCACTCTCCGGGTGGGGCTGTCGGGGCTGAGCAACTCCGGATGGGCCGCTTCCAGGTCCAGCAGCTCCCGGTAGAGACGGTCGTAGACCGCGTCCTCCATCTCGGGGGCGTCGAGCACGTAGTAGGCGTGGGCGGCGCGGTTGAGCAGCCGCCGCAGCTCCTCGGCGCGGGCACGCACCGCTGCTCAGGCCGCGGCCAGCTTCTGGATCCGGTCCACCCGCCAGGCGTCCTCCACCTTCACGAAGGTGAAATCGAGCGGCAGCTCGTCCTTCGCTTCCGACTTCAGTTTCACCGTGAGGATGATCTGGCCTTCCTGCAGCCGCGGCCGGCCGGATTTGAGGTTGCGGTACTTGTTGAGTTTCAGTCCGGCCAGAAAGCGGATGAACTGCTGCCGGTTCACGTGCGAGCGGTAGTTCTTGGTGGTGAGCAGGTAGGCGCCATCGATCTGGCCCGAGGCCACCTGGGTGAAGAACTGCTTGAGCAGCGGGTTGATGCCGCGGGCGCTGATCACCAGGCGCACAGCCGTGTAGGTCCAATACAGGAGCAGGGCCCCAGCTCCGGCCAGCAGGGCCTTGGTGCCGATCGTTTGGGCCAGACCCCAGTCCATCGTCTGCATGTGCGCGTTCAGGTTGCAGAGTCTGACCGACAGCCCTGCCGCTTCGGTGGCGAACGCCCCACACTGGGCGCACGGTTGGCCCCACACATCTGCGGCATGCCCCTGGCACCCCTGTTGCCTCTGTTCCATCGCCTCGACCGGGAGCATTTCGGTGGGGCCCTGGCTCCGGGCGGACGCCCCCTGCTGGAGCTGCGCTGGAGCGACGGGCGCATGAGCCGCACTGCCGGTCTCTACCGCCGCGGGCGCCGACGTGATGGCTCGGCCCTCTGCGAGATCGTGCTCTCAAGGCCGGTGCTGGCGCCCCTCCCCGCCAGTGCCACCCTGGGAACGCTCTGCCACGAGATGATCCACGCCTGGATCGATCGGGTGCTGCAGGTGCGTGAGGTGCACGGTCCCCAGTTCCGCGCGGCCATGGCCCGGATCAACGCCGTCCAGGGTGAGTTCGAGGTGAGCCTGCGCCACCACTACCCCCTGCCGCTGGCCTCGTCCCCCTGGATCGCCCGCTGCCCCTGCTGCGGCGTCAGCGCTGCCTACCGCCGCCGGGTGCGGGGCCTGGCCTGCCGGCTCTGCTGTGAGCGGCTGCATGGCGGCCGCTGGGACTCCAGCTGCGCCCTGGTGTTCGAGCCCCGTGCGGCCTAGGGTTCCGCCAACCGGGCTGGGCCCATGGATCTGTTCCTCTGGGTGCTTCAGGGCGGTGGAGTTTCGATTGCCCTGCTGGGACTGGGCCGGGAACGCCGCATGCGGGCGCATCGCCTCGGACATCACGGCCTCACCCCCCGGCCGGCGTCTGGCCGCTGAGCGGCCGTTAAGGTCGGATCACAGCGGTTGCGATGGCACAGGCGAGCGCCATGAACGGTTCGGGTGATCCTTCCCGCCGGGGACGCCGCCGAGCGGGCGGCTCCCTGGACCAGTGGATGTCGGCGGGACGGCAACTTGTGGATGGCGTGGCCGGGGCTCGCCCGGGCTCGCGCTCCCAGACCCGGGGTGGCGAGCGTCGCGCCGGCGGCCGTCCGGGCCTGGAGGGTCTGGGCCGCTGGGTGGAGAATCGCATCGATTGGTTCCTCGAAGGCGATGACGACTGGACGGAGCCCTGGCAGGAGCGGCCTGAAGGGCCGGCGCCATGGTCGTCGCAGCCGCAGCCGCAGCCGCAGCCGCAGCCGCGGCCTCAGATGCCGGCGCCGGCCCCGCGACCGGAGCCGGCAACCCGCCGGCCTCTGGAGGCCATCTCCCGCCGGGCCTCCCCCCTGCTGCCCCCTGCTCCAACACCGGAGCGCCAGCCACCACCGCAGCAGCCACCACCGCAGCAGCCGCCATCGCTCCAGCCTGAGTCCTCAGCTCCGCTCACGGCCGGGCGGCCACTTCCCCGCTCCAGCCGGCGTCCCCGCCGGACCTGAAGCCCCTAGCCTGAGACCCTGTCCGACACACCCCAGCGTCCATGAGCAACCTGATCGTGGTGGGTTTCCCCAAGGTTGATGAGGCCGAGGCCGTGCGCAAGGAGCTGGTCAACATCCAGCAGGAGCATCTGATCTCCCTGGAAGACGCCGTGGTGGTCGAGCGCGATGCCGATGGCCAGGTGCACCTGCGCCAGGCCATCAACCTCACCACCGCCGGGGCCCTGGGGGGAGGCTTCTGGGGATCGCTGGTGGGGCTGTTGTTCCTCAACCCCCTGCTCGGAGCCGCCGTTGGCGCTGGCGTGGGAGCGGCCTCGGGTGCGCTCAGCGATCTGGGCATCAACGACGGATTCCTGCGGGAGGTGGGCGAAACCCTGCCCAAGGCCAGTGCCGCCCTCTGTCTGCTGGTGCGCGATGCCACGCCCGACCGGGTGGTGGAGCGCCTGCGCAGCTTCGCGCCCCATGCCAAGCTCCTGCGCACCAGCCTCAGTCACACCGACGAGGCCCAGCTGAACGACCTGCTGGAGCGCAGCCGCAAGCAGGCCGAGGCCCTGCGCCTGAGCTGAGCCGCCCGGAGGGGCGATGGTTCAGTGGCCGCGGCGGACCCGGCTGCGGCCCGGGCTTGTCTGGCGGTGGTGCTGAGGGGTCGGCTGGGACCTGGTGGCGTGGTGAACCACCTGGAAGTCCCAGCCCTTCTCCTGCAGCTGGCGGTTCACGGGTCCCACCAGCTCCTGGGGCAGGTCTTCGGCCATCTGCTCCGCCGAGGTGCTGATCGAGGGAGAGCCCTGTTTCAGGGCCCAGAGCAGTTCCGCCCACTGCTCGATCAGGCTGGACTGCTTTGGCCGGCGCGGGGAGGTGCCTTCAAGGGCGGCCTGACAGCCCGCCTGTTGCCAGAGCGTGGCGCGGCCCCGGTGCAGCCCCTGGCCGCTGGGCCGGGCCAGGCCCAGGTGCAGGGCCTTGTCGCTGGGGCTGCCATCGAGCTCACGCAGTCCGGCCCGGATCAGCTGGCGGCCACAGCTCACGGCGGAGAGACCGAGGGAGCGCCCCAGGTCGGTGAGGGAGAGCCACTGATCGCCGGCCCAGGCGGCTGTGGAGGCTGCGGCCGGGGCTTGGGTGGAATGGTGATGGCCTGGGTTGCCAGGGGAGGTGGTCGTCATCGTCGGACAGGTGGAGCCAGTGCCGCCATCCTGTTCAGGATCGGCAAAAGCGCAAGTTGTCAAGTGGAAACCGCCACAGACCGTCAGGACTTCATGAAACTTTATGGAGATCTGCGTCGTGCTGGCTCGGGCCCAGCCAGCGCTCCAGCGCCGGGGAGAACACTTCCCGGATCACGGTGAGTTCACGTCCCTGGCGGAAAAAGCGGTAGTGGCGGCTCCAGAAGGGCCCCTTGGCCGCGAAGCCCTTCTCCAGCCATTCGGCGTTCACCCGGGCCAGTCCATCCACCTCCCGGAACAGCTCCACCCGCCCACTGGTGAGACTCAGCCAGATCGGCCGCTGCCGGTCGCGCAGGTGTTCCTCAGCCTCGGCCTGGTTCCACCAGCTCTCGGCCCAGGCCAGGGCCTGGCCATTGCAGCGCAACCACACCTGGCGCCGCAGCAGGGGAAGGGCCAGCTCCGCCACTTCGGCGGGGCGACCCCGGGGAGCTTCAGGGTCGCCCCCGGAACCCGTTGGCTCAGGCTCCGGCCCCATGGCGATCAGCTCGATCGTCATCGGTTCGCCCGTGAGCAACTGCAGATGGCGGGTCGGGCTCCCATCGCCCAGCAGCAGGAGCTTCCAGGGGCCGCTGAGCTGGCCTCCGGCCCTTGCCTGGAGCACCTCGGTGATCGGGGCTTCCCAGAGCGGCGTCGGTGAGACCCATGGCCTGGTGAGCAGGGAGTCAGCCATCCGCCTGAACTGGGTTGGCCCACGTTAAGGAGCGCCAATGGGCAGCGGGACGGTTGGAGGGCGGGAAGACCGCTCTTTCCGTCAGAAGCCTCCGCTGATGCTCACCCGCTTCTGCTGGCCGTTGCGCTCGATCACCACGGAGTTGCCGCTGGCTGAGCTCAGGCGCCAGCCGGTGGAGCCGATCGCTTCCCCCACCGATGCACTGGTGGAACTGCCACCCATCTGGAAGATGGCGGAGCCGCTCTGGCCAGGCACCTGCACGACTCCCACCAGCTCGGGGTCCCCTCCCTCGGCACCTGCGGGCTGACCGCCGCCGCTGGAGGGGCCTGAGCCGACGGAGAATCCAGGCTCAGGGATCACGGGGGCTGGCGGGGCGCCACGGGCGATGGTGCCACTGACCGGCACCCATAGCGGCTCGGCGGAGGAGGCACGGGACGCACCCTCCAGAGGCGCCAGTTCCTGGACCCAGGCTTCCTCGGGAGGCGGCGGCGGCAGCCCGTCGGCGCTGCCATCCAGCGCTTCGCCAATGGGCTGAGCCGTGGCTGCGGCCGTCGCTCCCGGCTCGGCTTGCCCCACGGGGCCCAGTGAGCGCAGCCGTTCCAGCAGCTGCAGCGTGCGCTCCTGTTTCAGGGCGAGGCTGGCCTGGGTCCAGCCGCGCCACACCACCAGGGTGCCCCCCACTCCCACCACCGAAAGGGCTGCCAGCAGCGCCAGCAGTGGACGTGGCAGTGGCAAGCGGCCTGCCGCTGGCGCCGACGTTCGGCGGTGGTGGGGGGCACGGTTGGCCGTACGGCCTGCCCTCAGGCGTGGCGGTTCGTCGTGCACCACCACATCGATCGGTGCCGGATCGGAGCTGGGGCTGATTCCCAGAGTCGGCTCCGGCTGATAGGGATCGCGGATGTATCCCTCCAGGGTCGGCCGTTCCCCCGGATGGATCCCCAGGCCCGGCAGGCCAGTTGAAAAAACCCGGTCCATCACCTGCTCGGCTTTCAGCTCCCAGAAGGCCCGGGAGGAGGAGATGGCGTGCGGGTCACTGCCCATGGCAGATGGGCTCAGACCTGAAGTGCGGAGATCGTACCCATTGTTTTCCGTTTCGACAAACGCTCCTCTTCCCCGGCCCGCCGCCGCCGCAGCTCCAACCAGAGCAGCAGGGCCGTCACATCGGCTGGGCTCACGCCTGGGACACGGGAGGCCTGTCCGAGGTTGATCGGCCGCACGGCGGTGAGCTTCTCGCGGGCTTCCCTGGAGAGGGTGGCGATGGCGGTGTAGTCGATGCTGGAGGGGATCGGTCGCTCATGGTGTCTGCGCACCTGCTCGATCTGCTGCTGTTGCCGCGCCAGGTAGCCGCTGTATTTGAGATCGATCTCGGCACCCTCGCGCACAGCGGCAGGCAGGCCGGGATCGGCCAGGCCATGCTCCACCAGATCGCTGCTGTGGAAGCCTGAGCGGCGCAGCAGGTCGGCCAGGGTGATCGATCCCTTGATCGGCGCCCCCGAGCGGGCGGCCACCGCCGGCGCCACCGGGTCACTGACCTTCAGGCGCACCGTTTCGAGGCGTTGCTTCTCGGAGGCGATGGCGGCCTGCTTGGCCCTGAACAACCCCCAGCGGCGGTCATCGATCAATCCCAGGTCCCGGCCCATGGGGGTGAGACGTCGATCGGCGTTGTCGCCCCGCAGCACCAGGCGGTATTCGCTGCGGCTGGTGAGCACCCGGTAGGGCTCGCGCAGGTCCTTGGTGATCAGATCGTCGATCAGGGTGCCGATGTAGCTGCCTTCGCGGGGGAAGTGCACCGGGTCCTGGCCGCGCAGCATCCGGGTGGCGTTGAGCCCGGCCACCAGGCCCTGGGCGGCGGCCTCCTCATAGCCGGTGGTGCCGTTGAGCTGGCCGGCGCTGAACAGCCCCTGCAGCCGCTTGGTCATCAGCGAGGGCAGGCACTGGGTGGCCGGCAGGTAGTCGTACTCCACGGCGTAGGCGGGCCGCAGCATCACGCACTGCTCCAGGCCGGGCAGGGTGCGCAGGAGCTCCAGCTGAAGCCGCTCCGGCAGGCCGGTGGAGAAGCCCTGGATGTAGAGCTCAGGGGTGTCACGGCCCTCCGGTTCCAGGAAGATCTGGTGGCTCTCCTTGTCGGCGAAGCGCACGATCTTGTCTTCGATCGAGGGGCAGTAGCGCGGGCCCTTGCTGTCGATGAAGCCGCCGTAGATGGGGGTGAGGTGGAGGTTGTCGCGGATGAGCTGGTGGGTGGCGGCCGTGGTGCGGGTGAGGTGGCAGGCCATCGGCTCACTGCTCACCCAGGCGGCTGGATCGAAGGAGAAGTAGCGGCCCTCCGCATCACTGGGTTGCTCCTCGAGCTGATCGAGCGCCACGCTGCGGCGGTCCACCCGGGCGGGTGTGCCGGTCTTGAGGCGGTCGGTGTGGAAGCCGAGATTCCGCAGGGCCTCGGTGAGCCCCTCGGCGGCCTGCTCGCCGGCGCGGCCGGCGCTCATCGACTGGTTTCCCACCCAGATCTGGCCCCCCAGAAAGGTTCCGGTGGTGAGGATCACGGCCGGCGCGGCATAGACACTTCCGAAGTAGGTGCGCACGCCGGTGATCCGGCCCACCGTTTCGTTGCCGCCCTCCGTGGGGTTGCCCCCCTCCAGCTCCACCTCCAGCCCCGTGACCATCGCTTCGCGCAGGTGCAGGTTGGGGGTGTGCTGCAGCAGCTGCAGCATCTGGCGGGCGTACTGACGCTTGTCGGTCTGGGCGCGCAGGGCCCAGACGGCAGGGCCGCGGCTGGCATTGAGCACCCGTTTCTGCAGGGTGGTGGCGTCGGCGAGGCGGCCGATCACGCCGCCGAGGGCATCCACCTCATGCACCAGCTGGCTTTTGGCCGGTCCACCCACCGCGGGGTTGCAGGGCTGCCAGGCGATGCGATCGAGGTTGAGTGTGAACAGGGCTGTGGAGATTCCCAGGCGAGCCGCGGTGAGCGCTGCTTCGCAGCCGGCATGGCCGCCGCCGACCACGATCAGCTCAAAGGTTTCCGTGGGGGCTGCGCTGAAGGCCATCGCTTCAATGTATGGCGCCCAGATCGCTGCGGGGAGCCACGGCCGCGGCGTAGTCAGGGTCTTCCGTGCCGCCGATCCGGTCCCAGAACGTGAAGTAGAGGCCGAAGTGCACGCCTTGGTGGCGGTGGTGGAGCGAATGGTGGGCCGGGCCTATCACCCAGCGGCCCAACCAGTGGTGGGGAAAGCGGCGGGGCAGGTGATCGAGGCCAAGGTGGTTCACGATCGCCCAGACCGTCATGGTGCTCAGCACGGCCATCAGGGGGACCGGGTGCAGCGGCACCACCACCACCACCGCCACCATCACCAGGGCCTGGAGGATCGCTTCGGGGGGATCGAAGGCGAAGGAGGTCCAGGGGGTGGGTTGGCGGGTGCGGTGGTGGCCGTGATGGCACCAGGCATAGAGGGTGTGGTGGTGGAACAGGCGGGGGGTGGGGGAATAGAGGGCGTCCTGCAGGATCAGGACGCTGACGTAGCTGAGCCCCAGGTACCACCAGCCGTAGGTGTCCGGCCTGGCGTAGAAGCCGGTGAGTCCATGGCTGTGGAGCGCCAGTACGCCTGCGGTGGCGAGGGCGAAGACGGCAGCGGAGAACACCGAGAGGCGGATGTCGTCGCGGATGCCTTGGGCGCCGAGGTTCGACTGCCGTTGATCGGGTTCAGCTTCTGGAGAGGCGGAGCGTGCATAGAGCCACCACCAGGATCCACCAGCCAGCAGAAAGTAGCGTCCCAGGATGATGCCGAAGAACGCAAGTCCATAGAACGCGAAGGAACGATTCCCAAACGAACGGATCACCGTTTCGGTGTCAATCTGTGCGAAGGGCATGCCTTGGTATTCCTTTTTCCAGCGTCTGCGCCCACTCTAGGGACGCCGCACCGCCGAAGCCATCACGGCCATGCAGCGCTTTCGCATCCTGCACCGCACCCTCTACACCTATGGAGCGGCGGTGAGGCTCGAGCCCCATGCGCTGCGGCTGCGGCCCAGGGAGGGCCATGAGCTGCGCATCGAATCCTCCAGCCTGCGGATTTCTCCGCCGGCCACGCTGCGCTGGCATCGGGATGTGGAAGACAACTCGGTGGCAATGGCCAGCTTCTCCAGCCCCGCCGCCGAGCTCCTGATCGAAAGCGAGCTGGTGGTCCAGCAGTACCACCAGGAGCCCCTGGATTTCCTGGTGGACGAAGAGGCGGTGTTGTTCCCCTTCCGCTACAGCGCTGAAGACAGGCTGTTGCTGGCTCCCTACCGCCAGGAGGGGGGCGTCAGAGGTGGGACGCTGCTGATGGATTGGGTGGCCGGGGTTCATCGCGGCGCTGAGCGGATGGAGACCTATGCCCTGCTGGAGCGGATCAGTGCACGCATCCACAACACCCTGCGCTACCAGCGGCGCGAAGAACCGGGCGTGCAGACGGCTGAGCACACCCTGGCTGCCGGCTCCGGCTCCTGCCGCGACTTCGCCACCCTGTTCATGGCGGCCACCCGGCAACTGGGTTTTGCAGCCCGCTTCGTGAGCGGCTACCTGCACGATTCTGCCGCGGTCGATGGCTCCACCCACGCCTGGGCGGAGGTGTACCTGCCAGGAGCGGGCTGGACCGGCTTCGACCCCACGATCGGCGCCCTTGCCGGTCCTGACCACATGGTGGTGGCTGTGGCTCGCCACCCTGAAGCGGTGCCGCCGGTGGAGGGGGCGTTCGTGGGGCCATCGGGATCGACCCTCAGCGTGGGGGTGTGGGTGACGGAGCTGGAGGAGCCTCTGATCCGGTGAAGGTTGTGGGATGGGTGTCCATGCGGCTGCTGCGGGCAGGAGTCTCCTATGGGTCTCTGGTGCTGCTGGCCGGCTTCCTGCTCGGCACGGTGCGGGTTCTCGCTCTGGAACCCCGCTTTGTGGTGTGCCGGTTTGCCCTGCCTCCGGCCCCTGGGCCACGCCTGCTCTGCGGTGGCTCCCCTGCGCGGCCTCAGCCTGGTGCAGGCCATCACCGCCCGTGATCCGGTCTCGGGCAGCGCCTACGTCGTGGCCCTCGGGCTGATGGGGGTGATGCCCTGGCTGCTCACCAGGTGTCGAGGCGCGTGAGCGCCGCTCGAAGCAGGCTGCGGGCTCTCGAGCAGCTCCACATGCTCCTGTTCATGGGGATCGTTGCGGGCCACGATGGCCACGGCCGGCTCGCGGCTGCTCAGAACCCGATCCGGATGCGGCGGTGATTCAGCTGATTGGTCACGGTGGCGTCCACTTTCCCCTTGACCGTGGCGCCGACATCGCCGCGCACCCTGGCATCCACATCACCGGCCACCTGGGCGCTCACCGCGCCACTGACCGTTGCCTGAACGGGACCCTTGACGGCAACGCCGATCCCGCGGCTCAGTTCAGGTACGTTCACAGCCAGGGGCGTGGCCAGCCCGACAGGTTCGGCCATCGTCACGTTCGCGGTGATCGGAATCGTTTTGATCGGAGCGGTGCGGATCGGTTCTGCAATCTTCTCGACCACCAGAGGCGTCTGAATCGAGCCCACATCCACCTGGGCCGACACCGGCATGGGGCGCTCCATCACCAGCTCGATCTTGATCGGCTCCTGCAGGACCCTGCCCAGGGAGATCGCCCCGATCCCCACGGCGGCCACCAGGGCGACGGGCCAGCGCAGGGCCAGCACCCAGCCCATCGCTGTCTGGGAACGGTCGTCGGGACCTTCGGCCCCCTCGCGGGGCAGCCTGGTCTGGTCGGTTGGGGGCTCGCTCATCGGCTGGAGGGAATTCTGGCGCCCATGTTGAAGGCCTTCCGCCCTCGCGCGAGGTTCAAGGTGCCGCCAGATTCCGGAAGCGGGTGAACTGGGGCTCGAACAGCAGCTTCACCGTGCCCACCGGCCCGTTGCGGTGCTTGGTCACGATCACTTCGGTGATGCCCCGGTCGGCCGTCTCCGGGTTGTAGTACTCGTCGCGGTAGATCATCAGCACCAGGTCGGCGTCCTGCTCGATCGAGCCCGATTCGCGCAGGTCGCTGAGCATCGGGCGTTTGTTGGTGCGGCTCTCCACGCCCCGGCTGAGCTGGGAGAGTGCCATCACCGGCACGTTCAGCTCCCGGGCCATGCCCTTGAGCCCCCGCGTGATGCGGGAGAGCTCCTGCACCCGGTTGTCGGGGGTGGAGCCCTCCATCAGCTGCAGGTAATCGATCACGATCAGTCCCAGTTCCTTGCCCTGCTCCGCCATCAGCCTCCGGCAGAGGGAGCGCATCTCCAGCACGCCGGCATTCGGCTTGTCGTCGATGAACAGCGGCAGCTGGCCGAGGGTGTTGATGCCCTGCCCCAGCAGCGGCCATTCCTCCTGCTGCAGCCGGCCGGTGCGCAGCCGGCCGCTCTCGATGCCCACCTCCATCGACAGCAGCCGGTAGGTGAGCTGCTCCTTGCTCATCTCCAGGGAGAACACGCAGACCGGCAGCTGGTGGATCTGGGCCACGTTCTTGGCGATGTTGAGCACGATCGAGGTCTTGCCCATCGCCGGGCGGCCGGCCACGATGATCAGATCGCTGCGCTGCAGGCCCTGGGTGATGGCGTCGAGGTCGTAGAAGTTCACCGGGATGCCAGCCACCGAGGTGCCGAGGGAGCGGCTCTCGATCTCGTTGAAGGTGCTGGTGAGGATTTCGGCGGTGGGGGTGAGCCCCACGGAGGGTTTCTCCTGGCTGATGGCAAAGATCTGCTGCTCGGCCTCGTCGAGCACCAGCTCCATCGGCTTGGCCTGATCGAAGCCGAGCTTGATCACCTCGTTGCCTGAGCGGATCAGCTGGCGCCTGAGGTATTTGTCCATCACCAGGCGCGCCACCTGGTCGATCGAGGCGGTGCTGAGCGTGCGCTCCACCAGCTCCACCAAGCGGTTGCTGCCGCCCACCTTCTCCAGCTGCCCGGTGTCGGCCAGCCAGGCAGCCATGGCCGTGAGGTCGGTGGGCTTGCCCTGGCCGTGCAGCATCAGGGCGGTGCGGTAGATCTCCCGATGGGCGCCCAGGTAGAAGGCCTCCGGGCGCAGCACGTCGGCGATGCGGCCCAGGGCGTCGGGGTCGAGCAGGATGCCGCCCAGCACCGCCTCCTCCGCCTCCAGGTTCTGGGGCGGCACCTGATCCGGCAGGGCCTCGAAACGGGCCTCGTCCTGGTCCCGGCCGCGGCGGCGAAAGGCCGGAGTCAGAGCGGCGGGGGGCGCTGGTGGCGCGCTCCCCTCCCCGGCGCTCGCTCGATCGGGGCCTCCTTCAGGGGCTGGCAGGGGAACACTCACCATCGGCTGAGGCTAGGCCCGGGTCTGGCCGCCGACGGTGTGCGAGGCCGCCAAACAAAACGCCGGTCCCCAGAGGGCCGGCGCTGAATTTCAAAGCGGCTGGTCAGGGCCTGGTTCAGTGGCTGACCACTTCCAGGTTGATCTCAGCGGTGACCTCGGGATGCAGCTTCACCTGCACCTTGTAGGCCCCGGTGCGGTGGATCTCGGGCACCGAAATGTCGCGGCGGTCGAGTTCCTTCTTGGTGGCTGCTTCGATCGCTTCGGCCACATCGCCGTTGGTCACGGTCCCGAAGAGCACGTCGTCGCCACCGGTCTGTTTCTTGACGGTGAAGCGCCCGATGGTGGCTAAGGCCGTGCGGAAGGCTTCGGCTTCCTGCCTCAGGGCCGCCTGGCGCTCGGCTTCCTTGGCCCGGCGGTGCTCCACCTGGCGCAGCACGGCGGGAGTGACGGGAACGGCCTTGCTCTGGGGCAGCAGGAAGTTACGGGCGTAACCGGGAGCAACCTCCACCAGGTCCCCCTGGTTGCCGAGGCTGTAAACGTCCTCGCTGAGGACGACGGAGACGCGCTTGGCCATGGAGACGGAACGGCGGGAACAAGGGATCGGGCAGGGGGCGCCGGCTCGGCGACCCGCATCCTGAGGCGATCAGCGATCCTAGATCACAGCTTGCGGCGCCTGCTCGGCGGCGGCAGGCAGGCGCACCTGGGTCGCCAGGCCCAGGGCCTGCAGCAGGCGGATGTGCTGCCAGGTGAGGTCGAATTCGCGGCGCCCGAATCCATGGCGGGCCGAATGGGGGAAGGCGTGGTGGTTGTTGTGCCAGCCCTCACCGAACGTGAGCGCCGCCACCCAGGGGTTGTTGCGCGACTGATCACCGCTGGCATGCGTGACATAGCCCCAGCAATGGGTGGCGGAATTCACCAGCCAGGTGCAGTGGTAGAGCACCACCAGGCGCAGGGGGATTCCCCAGAGCACCAGGGCCCAGCCGCCGGCGCCGGTGGCGGTGCCGATCCAGAACAGCAGCAGGGCCACCGGGATCTGCAGCAGCAGGAAGTTGGTGTTCAGCCAGCGGTAGTAGGGGTCACGAGCCAGATCACCGGTGAGGCGGGGCACCGCGGCCATCGCCGGGATTTCCTCGAACATCCAGCCCATGTGGCTCCACCAGAAGCCCTTGTGGCTGTTGTGGTGGTCAGCGTCGGTGTCGGAGAACTTGTGGTGGTGGCGGTGCAGACCGGCCCAGTCGATCGGACCGTGCTGACAGCTGAGCGCGCCGCAGGTGGCGAAGATCCGCTCCAGCCACTGGGGAACACGCAGGGCCCTGTGGGCCAGCAGGCGGTGGTAGCCGAGGGTGACCCCCAGGCAGCCGGTGATCCAATAGAGCACCAGCATGCTGGCCACGGCCGGCACGCTCCAGAACTGGGGCAGCAGGGCCACCAGTGCCAGCCCGTGGACCACGGCCATGAAGCCGATGGTGGCCCAGCGGGCCCCCTCAGGAGCCGAGGGGGTGGGTTCCCCGCGGCGGGGACGGTGCAGCCTCTCGGCCCGTGAGAGGGAGGGCGCCGGGGCAGAGGCGGGTCGCCGAACGGTGGCGGTCATGTGGGCTGGTTCCTGATCAATCTTTTAAGATGGTAGCAGTTCGGATTCGTATCAAGTGGGGTATCAGGCTGAAATCGAATCAGGGCGCGAAGCGTTTGCGTATCTGATCAGGGCCTGGCATGAGCGCAACGGCTGGTCCCACCGCGTCCTGCCTGGTCTGGCGGAGGCCCTTGATCTCGGCCGTGTCCACAACTCCCAGGTGTCGATGCTGCGCAACCGCAAGCTCGCCTCCCCTGGCCCGGAGGTGTTCCTCGCCCTCGGTCGCATCAACCAGTGGCTGGCGACCAGCGATGGCGGCCAGGGGCTCTCGCTCTCCGGTCATCCCGACCTGATCGAGGCCCTCGGCCAGGGGTGCCAACCGTTGTTGAGCGACAGCGGAGTTCCACTGGGACCGGGTGATCTGCTGGAGATCTTCGTGGGCCTCGTTCCCCCGCCGCGGGCCTTCGATCTGCGCATTGCCGAAGCTGAGGCCGCCGGCCTCAGCTTCGCCCTGGCGGAGCTGCTCTGCGCCGGCCGGCCCTGGCGGCTCTGCCGCGACCAGGTGCTCTCGGCCTATCCGGTCGCGAAAGGCCAGCGCAGGGAGCGCTTCGCGGCCGTGATGAGCGGCCAGCGCGACTACAGCGCCGCCGAGCTCGACACCGAGCTGATGGATCTGCACCGCACCCTGGTGGGCCTGGGGGGGAGCGCCGAGCAGGAGATCAGCGCCGACCGTTTCCTGGAGGTGCTGCGCAACAAAGCCCACCTGCAGCACCGGGCTGGCCGGGAGGATCTGGGTGAGGCGATCCGTCAGGAGCTGGTGGCCGAGGGCAACGGCTGACCCACGTGGGCCACCCGGATGCGTTTGGCCAGCCCCAGGCTGCGCAGCACCTTGATGTGCTGCCAGGTGAGGTCGAACTCGAACCAGCGCAGACCGTGGCGAGCACTGGCCGGGTGAGCGTGGTGATTGTTGTGCCAGCCCTCCCCGAAGGAGAGGATCGCCACCCACCAGCAGTTGCGGGAGAGGTCGGGGCTGTCGAAATTGCGGTAGCCGAAGGCGTGGGTGGCGCTGTTCACCAGCCAGGTGACGTGGTACACGATGGCCAGCCTCAGGGGAATGCCCCAGAGCACAAGGCCGAGACCGCCGCCAGGCACGCCGGCCCGCTCGCCGTACCACCAGAGAGCGGCTCCCAGGGGCACCTGCAGCAGAAGGAACCAACGGTCGAGCCAGCGGTAGACGGGATCACGCTGAAGGTCACCGGTGAAGCGATCCAGCTGGCGCACCGCCGGAATGTCGTGCAGCATCCAGTCGCTGTGGCTCCACCACAGACCGCGGCCGGCGTCATGGTGATCGTTGGGCTGGTCGGAATACTTGTGATGGTGGCGGTGCAGCCCCACCCACTCGATCGGCCCGCTCTGACAGGCCAGGCTGCCCATCAGCACCAGGGTGCGTTCCAGCCACTTGGGAGCCACGAAGCTGCGGTGGGCCAGAAGGCGGTGCAGTCCAAGGGTCACCCCCAGCACCGTGGTCCAGTAGAGGACCGCCAGTACCACCACCGCCTGCCAGCTCCAGAAGCGAGGCAGCAGGGCGAAGACGGCACCCACGTGGATGGCCAGCATGAAGGCTGTGGTGCCGAACTTGTACTTGCGCTGGCTGGGGGGAAGGGGCTGACGGCGTCCGCTCACCGAAGCGCGGATGGCGGCTTCCTGGTGCTCGGCGGCATGGCCCCGCAGAGCCTGGCCGGCAGCCCCCACCTGGGGCAAAGCGGAAGCTTGATCTGAGGCGGCAACCAAATGAACTCTCGCGATGGTGGCGCAGGCTCGAGTTCGCCATCTCCCCTGCGGCGGGTGATCCCGTTGCAGGGAACCCATCAGGCTGAGTTGCGACCTTGACCTGGGATGCCGGCCGTTATGTAGCCAATGCATCGGGTCGAAATCTAGCGGCGTGGCGATAGCCCGCAGGCAGCATGGCGGCAGGAGCCGGTTTCTGGCCATGGCGACAACGGCAATGAGCGCTGGTCCCCACGCCGGCTGGGCCCGGGAGCGGGTGGCCGCCGCCGCCGAGCGGATCGCTCCGGTGGCCGATGCCCGCACCGCGGCGGTTCAGCCGGCCCTGGCGCGGGTTCTGGAGGCCTTTGCGGCCGAGCGGCTCGGCACCCACCACTTCGCCTCCGTCAGTGGCTATGGCCATGGCGATCTGGGCCGGGAGGTGCTCGATCGCGTCTTCGCGCGGGTGCTCGGAGCCGAGGCGGCTGCGGTGCGCCTGCAGTTCGTGAGTGGCACCCACGCCATCGCCGCGGCCCTGTTCGGCGTGCTGCGCCCCGGTGATCGCCTGCTCGCCCTCACCGGCCGCCCCTACGACACCCTCGAGGAGGTGATCGGCCTGCGGGGCCGGGGCCAGGGTTCCCTGGCCGAGTTCGGCATCCACTACGACGAGCTGCCGCTCACGGCCGCCGGGGCTGTGGATGAGGACGGCCTGGCTGCGGCTCTGGCTCTGCCCACGCGCATGGTGCTGATCCAGCGCAGCTGCGGCTACAGCTGGCGGCCCTCCCTCAGCCTGGAGACGATCGCCGGTCTCTGCGAGCGGGTGGAGGCCCTCCGGCCCGGCTGCGTTCGCTTCGTCGACAACTGCTATGGCGAATTCGTCGAGCCCCTGGAGCCTCCGGCGGTGGGCGCCGACCTGATCGCCGGCTCGCTGATCAAGAACCCCGGCGGCACCATCGCCCCCACCGGCGGCTACGTGGCCGGCAGGGCAGAACTGGTGGAGCAGGCCTGCTGCCGACTCACGGCCCCGGGCATCGGTGGGGAGGGCGGCACCGGTTTCGATCTCCATCGCCTGCTCTTCCAGGGGCTGTTCCTGGCGCCTCAGATGGTGTCCGAAGCGCTGATCGGTGCCGAACTCACCGCCGCGGTGTTCAGCGATCTCGGTTGTGCCGTTCAGCCCAGGGTGGGGGATCACCGCAGCGATCTGATCCAGGCGGTGCGCTTCGGTGCTCCCGAGCCGCTGATCCGGGTGTGCCGTGCCTTTCAGTCGTGCTCGCCGGTGGGCAGCTACCTGGATCCGGTGCCCGCGCCGATGCCCGGCTATGCCAGCGAGCTGGTGATGGCCGGCGGCA
Organism: Synechococcus sp. BSA11S; assembly: GCF_014224355.1. GTDB lineage: Bacteria > Cyanobacteriota > Cyanobacteriia > PCC-6307 > Cyanobiaceae > Regnicoccus_A. The sequence goes on from NZ_VNWP01000005.1 coordinate 204,883, forward strand.
GCTTCATCGACGGCAGCACCAGCGAGTTCTCCGCCGACGGCCCCCTGCGCGAACCCTATGTGCTCTTCAGTCAGGGCGGCACCCATCGCAGCCACGTGGCCCTGGCGCTGGAGCGGGCCCTGGCGGCGCTGGGACCAGACTCCCTTCCCTGCGGCACTCCCTGAGCGGGGTGGCCCCTCGGGAGCCACACTGGGACTCACCCGTGTTTCGGTCCGCGATGGCCCTCCAGGTCCCCGACGACTGCCGCTACGCCGACAGCCATGAGTACGTGCGCCCCGAAGGGGAACTCGTGCGGGTGGGTGTGAGTGCCTTCGCCGTCGACCAGCTCGGCGACATCGTTTTTGTGGAGCTTCCTGAACCCGGCAGCGTGCTGGAGCGCGGCAGCAGCTTCGGCACGGTGGAATCGGTCAAGGCCGTCGAGGAGCTCTACGCCCCGATCAGCGGCACGGTGGAGCTGCGCAACGAGGCGGTGCTCTCCAGCCCCGAGGAACTGCAGAACGATCCCTACGGAGAGGGTTGGTTGCTGCTGGTGCGCCCCAGCGACCCCGCCCAGCTCGACGATCTGCTCCAGCCCGCCAGCTACCGCTCGAAGCTGGAAGGCTCCTGACGCGGGTCAGCCGGGTAGAAGTCCCTAGGATCCAGCCGCTAAATCGGGTGTGATGGCGTGAGCGTCGAGTGCAGCAGCCCCAGCGCCCCGGTTGACAACTCCCAGGAGTTCTCACCCTTCCTGGAACGCCATCTGGGCCCATCACCGGCCGAGCAGGCCCTGATGCTCGAGCGGGTGGGTTGCGTCGATCTCGAAGCCTTCGTGGCCGAGGTGGTCCCAGGCGAGATCCTGATTCCGCCTGCCGCCGCCGCCCAGAACCTGCCCAGGGGCGTGGGGGAGGCGGAGGCCCTCGCCGAGCTGCGCGGGATTGCGTCGCTCAACCAGGTGAGCCGCAGCCTGATCGGCCTGGGTTACTACGGCACCGCCACCCCGGCCCTGATCCAGCGCCATGTGCTGGAGAACCCCTGCTGGTACACCGCCTACACCCCTTACCAGGCGGAGATCGCCCAGGGGCGCCTGGAGGCCCTGCTCAATTTCCAGACCCTGATCAGCGAGCTCACCGCTCTGCCCATCGCCAACGCCTCGCTGCTGGATGAGGCCACCGCAGCGGCCGAGGCGATGTCCCTCAGCGCCGCCGCCTGCCGACGCCCCGAGGCCCGCCGTTTCCTGGTGGATGATCAGGTGTTTCCCCAGACGCTGGAGGTGCTGCGCACCCGCGCCGAACCCCTGGGGATCCTGATCGAGACCTTCGATCCAGCCAGGTTCGGCGCGGCCGGGGCCACCAGCGGCGATCTGACCTTCGCTGACGATGTCTTCGGGGTGCTGCTGCAACTGCCCGGCAGCCGAGGCCGTCTGCTGGATCCCACGCCGGTGATCGAGGCGGCCCACCGAGCGGGTGCCATGGTCACCGTGGCGATCGATCCCCTGGCCCAGGTGCTGCTGGCGCCCGTGGGCTCCCTCGGTGCCGACATCGCCGTGGGCAGCAGCCAGCGTTTCGGGGTGCCCCTGGGCTTCGGCGGGCCCCATGCCGCCTTCTTCGCCACCACCGAGGCCCACAAACGTCAGATTCCCGGCCGCCTGGTGGGCCGCTCGCTGGATGCTGAGGGCCGGCCGGCCCTGCGCCTGGCCCTGCAGACCCGAGAACAGCACATCCGCCGTGACAAGGCCACAAGCAACATCTGCACAGCCCAGGTGCTGCTGGCGGTGATGGCCGGCTTCTACGCCGTGCATCACGGCCCGGAGGGACTCACTGCCATGGCCCGGCGGGTGCTGCGGCTGCGTGCCGCCCTGGTCCTGGGGCTGCGCCGCCTCGGCTTCCAGCCCGAGGTGGCTCCGGCTTTCGGCACCGTCAGCCTGCTCACGGTTGATGCCGCAGCGCTGCTGGAGAAGGCGGAGGCCGCTGGATTCAACCTCCGGCCGCTGACTGCCCCGGACGGGTCGCTGGAGGGGGTGGCCCTCAGCCTCGATGAGCGCAGCCATGCCGCTGAGCTCGATCAGCTGCTGGCGGTGTTCGCGGCCTGCTCCGGCCCCCGGGGAGCTGCTTCTGCCTCTGTTCCTTCAGCCACCGCCTTGCTGGGGGAGTTGCCGGGCGACCGGGATCTGCTGGAGGGGCTGCCCCTGCGCCAGGGTCCCTGGCTCCGGCAGGAGGCCTTCCAGCGCTACCGCAGTGAATCCGAACTGCTGCGCTACATCCAGCGCCTGGCGGCCCGCGATCTGTCGCTGGTGCACGGGATGATCCCTCTGGGGAGCTGCACGATGAAGCTCAACGCCGCCGCCGAGCTGGCGCCGGTGAGCTGGAGCGAGTTCGCCGACCTGCATCCACTGGTGCCTCCCTCCCAGGCCCTGGGCTATGCCCGTCTGATTGCTGATCTCGAGGGTTGGCTGGCCGCGATCACCGGCTTCGCCGGCGTGTCGCTGCAGCCCAATGCCGGTTCCCAGGGGGAATATGCGGGCCTGCTGGTGATCCGGGCCTGGCACCGCAGCCGCGGCGAGGACCACCGCGACGTCTGCCTGATTCCCACCAGTGCCCACGGCACCAATCCGGCCAGCGCCGTGATGGCGGGTCTGCGGGTGGTGCCCGTGGCCTGCGATGGGCAGGGCAACATCGACCTGGAGGATCTGGAGGCCAAGGCCCGGACCCACGCCGCCTCCCTGGCGGGGGTGATGGTCACCTACCCCTCCACCCACGGGGTGTTCGAGCCCGGCATCCGCCGCCTCTGCGATGTGATCCATCGCCATGGTGGCCAGGTCTATCTCGACGGGGCCAACCTCAATGCCCAGGTGGGCCTGGCCAAGCCCGGCCTCTACGGAGCCGATGTCTGCCACCTCAACCTGCACAAGACCTTCTGCATCCCCCATGGAGGCGGTGGCCCCGGGGTGGGGCCGATCGGGGTGGCCGAGCACCTGGTGCCTTTCCTGCCGGGCCAGGCCCGGGGCATCGGTGCGGTGGCGGCGGCCCGCTGGGGCAGCGCCGGCATCCTGCCGATCAGCTGGATGTACATCCGCATGATGGGTGGTGCCGGCCTGCGCCAGGCGAGTGCCGTGGCCCTGCTGTCGGCGAACGTGATCGCCGAGCGACTGGAGAACCACTACCCCGTGCTCTTCCGTGGACCGGGCGGGCGGGTGGCCCATGAGTGCATCCTTGATCTGCGGCCGCTGAAGCGCAGCGCCGGCCTGGAGGTGGATGATCTGGCCAAGCGCCTGATGGACTACGGCTTCCATGCCCCCACGGTCAGCTGGCCGGTGGCCGGCACCGTGATGGTGGAGCCCACGGAAAGCGAATCGCTCGCGGAGATCGACCGTTTCTGCGAGGCCCTGATCGCGATCCGCGTCGAGGCCGCGGCGATCGAATCAGGGCAGGTGGATCCCCTCGACAACCCTCTCAAGCGCTCGCCCCACACCCTGGCGGCCATCACGGCCGATCACTGGGGCCGTCCCTACAGCCGGCAGCAGGCCGCCTTCCCCGCGGGCGAAGGGCAGCAGGCCACGAAGTTCTGGCCGGCGGTGGCCCGCATCGACAACGCCTACGGCGACAGGAACCTGGTCTGCACCTGCCCATCGGTGGAGGAGCTGGCGGCGGCCCTACCCCTGCAGGCCCCTCCTGAAGGGGTAGCCACCGCACCAGCCCTGGCTGGTCAAGGGCGTTAAGATCCGGCCAACTACAGCAATCCAAAGGTTTTCTTCCGAAATCAAGGGTTGCTTCTTTTGATTGATCTGCAGGAAATGCGCCCGGAAGCTCCGGATGCGGCCCTTCCTTCGATCCGCCCATTCGCTTCGCCGACCCCCTCCATGAACGGCAACAACGACGACAGCTCCGGTCCCGCGGCCATTCGTCGCCTGGTGAAGGCTGACGCCCAGGCGGCCAGCCAAGCTGGGCCTCCGTCAAGGCAGGGGCCATCCCTTCCCGCGCTGACCACGGCGCTCTCCAAGTCCCACGATCGTGGGGAGATCTTCCGGGAAGAGGGCACCAATGTGCTGAGAGTTCCCTTCGGAGTGCTGCAGGCCAAGCGTCATCGCCGTGAGCGTCCGGAGCGTTGGGCCACCCTGGTCTTGCCCTTTCAGTCCGGCGGTGGTCCAACCCCCACACCACCTCAGGCAGCCTGAGGGTTGGGGGCTGGGGCCCTGGCTGGAGCCAGTGCCACTGGGTCCTCAGCTCACCTCTGCTCAGGCTGCCCGGGTGAGGCGCCAGTCCACCAGGGCCTTGACATCCGCCAGGGAGCTGGCGGGCGTGCGGAAGGGCAGCACCGGCATCGGACTGCGCTCGGGTCGCACCAGCCAGGTGAGGTCCGCCTGGGGCATCAGCACGAAGCCGCGATAACGCACGATCCAGCGCTTGGGCTCGAGGTCGGGAACCACGCGAAGGGCAGGGGCGTAAGGGTCGTGGGTTGGCATGACCAGGCGCGCATCGAACGGTCGATGACCATTGCAGAGGCAGGCCTGCGCCGGAGCAGCATCATGTGCTGCCTTTCGAGTAAACGGTCATGATTTTTCACTGACGAATGGGGGCGCTCTCAGAAGCGGGAGCCCGGCTGCTGCAGAAACGCCAGTTCCTCGGCGCTGGAGGAGCGCCCGAGGGCTTCGTTGCGGTGGGGGAAGCGACCGAAGCGGGCGATCACATCCCGATGGCGCCTGGCGAATGCCGTGGTCGTGTCATCGGTGAAGCGCTCGAACGGTCCCAGGCTCTGGTCCTGGATGGAGAGGTCTTCGCTGTGCATCAGAGGCATCAGCCAGAACTGACGCCGTTCGCGCATGGGTTCGGCTTCGACCCAGCCCTTGGCGAGGGCCCGCCGGCTCAGCTCCAGGGCTGCGGCATCCCCGGCGAAGGCCCCAGGCTGCCCGCGCCGGAGCTGCCTGGGCAGCTGATCGAGCAGCAGCACCAGCGCCAGGGCTGACCCAGGCTCGTCGGCCCACGCCTGCAGCTCCCCGGCCAGGGCCCGCTCGCACAGTGCCCCGAAGCGCTCACGCACCTGCTGATCAAAGACGGGATCCTTGCGGAACCACTGGCTCGGCTGGCATTCCTCGAACCAGAAATGCAGCAGATCGTCGGCGCTCATCCCGCTCATGCCAGCTCGAACAACAGCAGATCGGTGCCGGCAGCCCTGGCGGTGAGCCGGTCGGATCCGCCAGCTTGGAAACCGAGGCCATCACCAGAGCTCAGGGGCTGGGACTGCCCGGAGCTGCTCAGCTCCACGGCGCCCTCGATCAGCTGCAGCCAGGCGTGACGGCCACTCGCCACGGGTAGTTCGAGGCTGTCGCCTGCGCCTGGCTTGGCTCGCCACAGCCGAACCGGCCGGTGGATCGCCATGGCCCCGTCCGTCTGCTGGGGGTCGAGCAGCAGGGTCCACTGGTCGTCGACGGTGAACGTCTTCTGCTCATAGGCCGGTTCGATGCCGCGGCTTGCGGGTTCGATCCAGATCTGCAGCAGCCGGCAGGGGCGGTCGGTTTCGTTGACCTCGCTGTGAACCACCCCAGTGCCGGCACTCATGCGCTGCACCTCCCCCACCCTCAGCGCAGCGCCGTGGCCCATCGAATCGCGGTGGGTGAGCTCCCCCTCCAGCATCACCGTGATGATTTCCATGTCCCTGTGGGGATGCATTCCGAAGCCACGCCCCGGCGCGATCGTGTCCTCGTTGATCACCAGCAGGGGGCCGTAGCCCACCCAGGCGGGGTCGTAGTGGTGGCCGAAGCTGAAGGTGTGCCGGCTCTCGAGCCAGTCGAGACGGCCATGGAAGCGCTCAGCCGCCGGGCGAAGAACCGTTTGAGTGTTCATGGTTGCAGGGGAGGCAGGAATGCGAAGGCTGCCGTTGAAGTCGGGGTTCCATGGTCTAATCCTCTGCACCCGGCGCGGCGGGGCTGGCAGTGGGGTTAGCCGGTCCCTGGCTGGGAACGGCCCGGCCCGGTCTCTGCCGGTGGCAGCGATGGTGGATTCAACGAGTCACCGCAGCTGAGGCTCACAGTCCAAGGGCGGACCATGTCATCAGATACACACCTCGTAGCCGCTGTTACCGAAGACGAGCGGTGTCTGTGGATTAATTATTTATATACAAGCGCGCATTTTTTTGAAGCGCTTCTAAGCATATTGCGTTTCATTCGCCCTCCCTGGCCTTTGCCAGCGCAGGCGAATTGGGCTTTTTGCCGACCAGCATCCAGCGGGTGTCCCCCGTTCAGCTCATCTCAATCATCTGCCGTCAAGCTGTTTCACGGCTTTGTCGGGCCAGTTCAACCACAAACGTCAGCAAATCCATGGACTACGTATTACCAAACGAGCTCGTCGACGGCATGATTCTTGCTGGGGGCAAGAAATCCGGGGTGAGCATCAAAAACCTTCTGCTGCGAGGTTTTTATTCCGGATCTGTCCTTGGTTTGGCTTTGTGCCTTGCTCTGACCATCATGGTCCAGACCGGGATCCCCTGGATTGGCTCTCTCATCTTCCCGTTCGGATTCGCCAGCATCGTGCTGTTCGGCATGGAGTTGGTAACCGGCAACTTTGCCCTTCTTCCGATGGCGGTATGGGCCGGAAAGACCACCTGGAGCAAAACCTTCCGCAACTGGATCTGGGTCTGGATCGGTAATTTCCTCGGTACTGGCCTGGTGGGCATCCTGTTTGCCATCAGCCTGACCAGTGGCGGCACTGCGGATCTGGCTTCAGGTACAGGTGACTGGGTCGCCGTCGCCAACAAGATCATTGGACTGAACAAGGCCAACGTGATCGTGAAGTATCAGAATCTTGGAGCCCTGGGCTTCTTTCTGGCTTTTCTGCGCGGAGTCATCGCCAATTGGTTGGTGTGTCTCGGCGTCACCATGGCCCTGGTCAGCAAGAGTGTGCCCGGAAAGATCCTTGCCTGCTGGCTGCCGATCACGGCCTTCCAGGCCCTTGGCATGGAGCACATCGTGGTCAATATGTTTCTGCACACAACTGGTCCAATGCTGGGCTCCGGCGTGAGCTTCGCCCAGGTGGCCTTCTGGAATTATCTTCCCGTGACGATCGGCAACATCGTTGGAGGGATGGTCTTCATCGGAATGCTCTTCTACAGCACGCACCGCTCGCCGATCAGCAATGTGCTGCCACCTCAGCATGATGAAAAACTGGAGAGGGAGCTGGCCGCCGAGCTTGGAGCTCGCTGATCGCAGCTTCATCAAGGGATCTGGTCTCACCCCGTAGGCATCGATCATCAAAAAGGCCGGGCAGTGTGAAGCTGCCCGGCTAGTTTCATGAGAGCTTGTTCAAGCCGTTACCACTTCTTGTAGGGCAAGAACTTCCCAGACATCGTGATCTGGACGCGATCGCCGGATGGATTCTCCTCTTTGTCCACCTCAATCGTGAAGTCGATAGCACTCATGATGCCATCTCCAAACTTCTCCTGAATCACATCCTTAAGAGGCATTCCATACACCTGCATGATCTCGTAGAAGCGATAGATCAGCGGGTCGGTCGGAATCACTGGATCCAGGGAGCCCTTCGTGGGATAGTCCTGAATGGCCGCGGTCGTGGTGGCATCCAGGCCAAGAATCTCGGCCAGCTGAGCTGCTTCCTCTGGCGAGGCCGTAGCCTGCCCGTGGAAGAGGGACGCAATCCAGACTTCGTCGCGCCCCAGAGACTGCTCGAGCTGGGCGAAGGTGATGCCCTTGGCCTTTTTCGCCGCCATCAGAGTGGCAGATAATGAGGCTGACATTCGAAAACGAAATCGTGAGTGCCCCTCCAGTGTTGGTGCTCATGCCCATTGGGTTGGGAGCAACAGCTACGAAGTCACGGCTGGGCCACCTGAACGATCCATGCCGAATGCATCGATCTGTTCATTCCCTTCTGCGCTCCCCTGACCGGCCAGGGTTGTCGCTGTTGTGTGGGTGGTTGGTTCAGTAATTGGCCCCGCTGCGCCGCTTGTGCACGGCGGTGGTGCCGGAGGCATCCAGCAGGGCACCGTGGCTCACTTCGGCGTAGATCAACCAGTGGTCGCCGCATTCCATCCGCTGGCTCACCCGCGCCTCCAGCCAGGCCAGGGCTTCCGGCAGCACCGGTTGCCCCCCCGGGCTGTTCTCCAGCTCCAGGCCGGCGAAACGATCGGCGCCAGGGGGGAAAGGCTGCAGAAACTGCTTCATCGGGCCGCTTTCACGGCCTGCGGCGAGCACATTGAGGGCGAACCCATCGCCCACGTGCAGCAGCGCTTCGACAGCACGGTCCCTGGCCACCGCCACGGTGAACCCCGGTGGGTTGAAGCTGGCCTGGCTGACCCAGCTGGCCACCATGGCCCCCGACAGGGCGTCCTCCCCTTCACCCTTGCGGGCGGTCAGCACGCACAGGGAACCCACCACCCGCCCGAGGGCCAGCACGGCCGGGTTGCTGCGGCTTTCGCTCAGGCCACCGGCGGCCACCCGCTTCTGGCGTTTGTGGCGCTGCTGCAGCTCTCGGCCCAGGGCCGTGCCGGTTTCCTCGAGGCGTTTGAGGGTCGCACCGTCGGGGCTGAACTTCACCCGGATCGGCTCGAAGGCGAAGCGGAAGCCACCGTCGCGCAGCTTGCTTTCCAGCAGGTCGATCGCCTCACCACTCCAGCCGAAGCTGCCGAACACGCCCACCGGCTTGTCGCGGTCGCCCTCCGCCAGCAGGGTGCCCAGGGCGGAGACGATCGGTGTGGGGGCATGGCCCCCGAGGGTGGGCGAGCCGATCATCAGCGCGTCGCAGCCACGGATGGTCTGCAGGAGCTGCTCGGGGGGCGCGAATTCACAGTTCAGGCTCTCGACCCGCACTCCAGTGCGCGCCACCCCCTGGGCCAGGGCGTCGGCGATGGCGGCCGTGTTGCCGTAGGCGCTGGCATAGAGCAGGGCCACCGAGAGCTGGGCTTTCTCCTGGCTCTCCCCCCAGCGGCGGTAGTCGGCCAGCAGGCTGCGCCAGCTTTCGCTGATCGCCGGGCCATGGCCGGGCGCGATCGTGCGGATCGGCAGCTCATCGAGGCGGTCGACCACCGTTTCGACCTGGCGGGCCATCGGTGCCATCAGGCAGTCGTAGAAGTAGCGGCGATCTTCCTCGGTGCTGTCGCGGTTGGCTTCGGCCCAGCCCTCGCTGCAGCGGTGGGCGGCGAAGAACTTGCCGCTCATCAGCAGGCCCGTGCGCTCCTCAAAGGCCACCAGGGCGCTGGGCCAGCGGGGGGTGGGGGTGGGGATCAGGCTGAGGCGTAACCCCTGCGCCAGCTCACGGCTGACCTCCTGCTTGACCACATCGATCGGGGGCAGGGGGGGCAGCGGCGGCTCCGGCTCCGCATCGGCGGCAGTGGGCTTTCGCTGGCTCCAGAGCTCCTCCAGCAGCCGGGCGCCGGCGTTGGAGGCCACCAGCATCAGGGCCGGCCAGCGCGACGCCAGTTCCCGCAGCAGGGCCACCCGGTTGGGGTTGAGGTGGCCCACCACCACCTTCAGCGCCGCGTCCGCCGGCACCAGCTCGCCCAGCCGCTCCAGGAAAGGACCGGAGAACGAGGCCCCCGGTGGATGGACCAGCACCGGCGGCACCATGGCACCTGAGCTGGTGGCGCCAGCCTCGAACAGAAAGGCGTTGGCGGTGGTGCCTCGCTCCAGGCCGTACTCCACTTCGAAGCGGAGGCGGTTGGGGCTGAGGCCCCGCAGGCAGACCAGGCCTGACTCGATCGGCAGCACGATCACACGCCGGTCTGCCGCCGCTGCTGCGGTGGCGGGCGCGGCGGGAGAGGAAGAGGCCATCAGTAGTGGTTGCCCACCTTGCGGTGGTGCACGGCGGTGGTGGCCTCACTGTCGGCCACCGTGCCCTCCTCCACCTCGGCATAGATGATCCAGTGGTCGGGACCCTCCATCCGCTGGGCCACCCGGCAGCCCAGGAAGGCAAGCGCATCCCCCAGTACCGGGCCGCCGCTGGAGACCCCATCGAGGGTGGCCACACCGGAGAATCGATCGGCCCCGGGGGGGAAGCGCTTGAGGAAGTGGCGCAGCAGCTCCTGGTGGTTGTCCTCACGCAGGATGTTGAGCACGAAGCGGTCGCCCACCTGCATCAGGGCTTCGATCGCCCGATCCTTGGCCACGGCGATCGAGAGCCCTGGCGGATCGAAGCTGGCCTGGCTCACCCAGCTGGCCACCATGGCGCTGCTGCGCTCCCCCTGGCGGGCGGTCACGATGTAGAGCCCGCCGCTGAGGCGACCGAGGGCCTTGTCGAGGTCGCCATCGAGCGACTTCATCGCCGCGATCGTGCGGGCGCGGGTGAGCAGCTGGCCCAGGTCGGTGCCGGCCTCCTCGCAGCGCTGGTAGTCGTTGCCGTCGGGCACCTGGCGGATGCGCAGCGGCTGGAACGCCTCCTTCTGGCCGAGGGTCCGAAGCTGGGCGGCCACGCTGTCGACCGGTTGGTCGTTGCCGCCGTAGGCGTCGTAGACCGCCACCCATTGCTTGGGCTTCAGGGCGGCCAGCAGGGTGCCGATCGCTTGCTGCAGTTCAGGATCGGGCTTGGCCGGCCAGGTGGGCACCACCACGGCGCTGGCCTCGCCCACCAGGGCCGCCAGTTCCTGGGGGTCTGTGGCGCGCAGGTCGACGAGCTGAACCTGCGCTTCAGCCTTGCCGATCCCGCGGGCGATCGCCTGGCTGAGACGGTCGCAGAAGCCGTACTGGCTCACATAGCAGACAGCGGCATAGGTTTCGCCGGCACTGCGCTGGCTGCTCCACTCGCGGTAGTCCCCGGTCCAGAGGCCCAGATGGTCGCGCAGCAGGGGGCCATGGCCGGTGGCGATCATCCGGATCGGCGGCAGGGCGTCCATGCGCTTGAGGGCCTGCAGCACGCTGCGGGCATTGGGTCCCATCAGGCAGTCGTAGTAGAAGCGGAAATCGGGGGCGATCGCGCCGGGATCCACGTCGAAGATGTCGTCGCTGCAGTAGTGCAGCCCGAAGGCATCGCAGGTGTAGAGGATGCCGGTTCCGTGATCGAAGGAGAAGATCGTGTCGGGCCAGTGCAGGTTGGGGGCGCTCAGGAACTCGAAGCGGTGCTGCACGCCGCTGGATGGGTTGGTGCCCAGGTCGAGCTCCTCGCCGCTCTTCACGGCGCGGCTGCGGAAGGGCCGGTGCACCTGGTCGGCCAGGAACTGGATCGCCACCTTCGAGGCCACGATCTCGATCTCGGGGTTTCGCTCCAGCAGGTGGCCGATCAGGCCGCTGTGATCCGGCTCGGTGTGGGACACGATCAGGTGATCGATCGCGAGCGGATCGATCTGCTCCTCGAGCAGGGGCAGCCAGGTGCCCGCGAACTTGAGGTGGCTGGTGTCGATCAGGGCGGTGCGCTCACCCCGCACCAGGAAGGCGTTGTAGGTGGTGCCGTTGCGCAGGCCGAACTCGATGTCGAAGCGGCTGCGGTCCCAGTCGAGCGAGCGGATCGTGGTGGTGTCAGGCCCGATCGCCTCGCACTGGAGCGAGAGGCGTTGAGGTGCAGCGGTGGCGACAGTCATCGACGACGTCTGCGTGGGCAACAACTCTAGAAACGCCGTGGGGACTTTCTTGGCTCCACAGGCTCCCGGGGCCAGGCCAGGACGATTCGACAAACTGATGGCAGCCATCAGGGCGCGGCTGCGTCAGCAGGACGGTTCCACCACAGGGATGATCCAGCCGCATCGCTGACCATCACCGGAAGCAGAGGGTTGTCCCCGGCCAAGCCCGGTTGCCCGAACCCCACGGCCTGAGTCAGCTGTCCATGCACAGCCTGGAAGTCAGGCTGGATGGCTCGATTGATCACCGGCGCTGATTGCTGCGATCAAGGCTCCTGTGGTTCTGGGGGCTGGCAATCAGCCAAACGTGGGCATTTCCATCTAAAACTGCTGGCCACCTCTTCTGCACTTGATGGATGTTTTGCCAGCGCTGCTGATGGAAATCGGCAGCCACCAGGTTGAAGTGGCTGAAACCCTGATCGGGGTTGGCCGGTTTCTCGTGATTTTCGTGGCGGCCCGCGCCATCGCCGAGCTGATGGTCCGCCTGCAGCTTCCCACCATTCTGGGCGAACTGGTCGCCGGGGTCTTGATCGGGGTCTCCGGTCTGCACCTGGTGGTGCCCCCCGAGGCCCAGGCCCAGCTCAGTGGTGCGGTGCTCGGCCTGGTGGCGTCCCTGGCGGATGTGACCCCCGCCACCGTGGAATCGATCTACATCGAAACCTTCCCCAACCTCAAGGCGGTGTCCCAGATCGGCCTGTTCGCCCTGCTGTTCCTGACCGGCCTCGAGAGTGAACTCGGTGAACTGATGGCGGTGGGGGTCCAGGCCGGCTCCGTGGCGGTCACCGGCGTGGTGCTGCCCTTTGCCCTGGGAACCGCTGGCCTCTACTACTTCTTTCACGTGCCCTTCATTCCCGCCGTGTTCGCCGGGGCGGCCATGACCGCCACCTCGATCGGCATCACCGCCAGCGTCTTCGGCGAGCTCCAGTGGCTGAAGCGCAAGGAGGGGCAGATCGTGATCGGTGCTGCCGTTCTCGACGACATCCTCGGCATCGTGATCCTGGCGGTGGTGGTCTCCCTGGCAGGTGGCGGGGCCTTCAGCGTGGGTCCCATCCTCAAGCTCTGCACAGCGGCGGTGATCTTCGTAGCGGCGGCTCTGTTCCTCAGCCGCACCGCTGCCCCAGCCTTCGACTGGGTGGTGGACCGGCTCAAGGCCCCCGGCGACGTGGCGGTGGCCAGCTTCGTGGTGCTCACCCTCTGCTGCTTCGCTGCCCAGGCCATCGGCCTGGAAGCAGCGCTCGGCGCCTTCGCCGCCGGCCTCATCCTCAGCGCCTCGAAGCACACCCACGACATCGACACGGCCGTCAAGCCGCTGGTGGCCCTGTTCGCCACGGTGTTCTTTGTGCTGATCGGCACGGGCATGGACCTCTCGGTGCTCAACCCCTTCGATCCCGCCAACCGGGAAGGCCTGGTGGTGGCCCTCTTCCTGCTGGTGGTGGCCGTGGCCGGCAAGGTGGCGGCGGGCTGGACCTACAGCACCGAGGAACCCACCAATCGCCTCGTGGTGGGTCTGGGGATGATGCCCCGTGGTGAAGTGGGCCTGATCTTCCTGGGGCTCGGGACCCAGGCCGGCATTCTCACCCCATCCCTGGAGGCCGCGATCCTGCTGATGGTGATCGGCACCACCTTCCTGGCCCCGATCCTGCTGCGGCTGGTGATCGGTGGTCAGCAGGAGCCGGTGACCCAGCCCACCTGAGGCCCATGGCCACGGGTTCCGTTTATGCGGGCCGGAGGGTCTGTCTCACCACGCTCCACGGCAAGGAGCGGGTTCTCGCTCGTCCCTTTTTTCATGGCCTGGGGGCCGAGCTGGTGGTCTGCGGTTGCGATACCGACCAGCTCGGCACCTTCAGCGGTGAGATCGAGCGTGCGGCAGACCCGCTGAGCACCTGCGTGCGTAAGGCAGCTCTTGGCCTTGAGGCCTCCGGCCTGCGGCTGGGTCTGGCCAGTGAGGGCAGCTTCGGCCCCCACCCGGCGATGCCCTTCCTGCCCGCGGGCCAGGAAGTGCTGGTGTTCCTGGATCAGGAACGCCAGCTCACCGTGGTGGAGCAGCTGCTCGACCTGCGCACCACCTTTTCGAGCCGAACGGTGGAGCCGGCGGACCTCACCACCGCCGGGCTCAGCAACTGGTTGCAGCGGGTGCAGTTCCCAAGCCATGCCTTGATGGCCCGCCCGGCACCGCCGGGCGGCGGCCCCTGCCTCAAGGGGATCCGCACCGCCGCCGCCCTGGAGGATGCGATCAGGCGCTGCGCCGCCGGCTCAGCCGATGGCGCGGTGCAGCTGGACACCGATATGCGGGCCCACTGCAATCCCACCCGCATGGCCAGCATCCGCCGGCTCGGCTTCCAGCTGGTGCGGCGGTTGCGGCAGCAGTGCCAGGCCTGCGGTTCTCCAGGCTGGGGGCGAACTGAGACCATCGCCGGGTTGCCCTGCCGCAGTTGTGGTACGGCCACGCCGTTGGTTGCTCAGGAGCGCTTGGGGTGTTCATCCTGCGGCCATACCGAAATCAAGCCACGGCGGGATGGCCGGCGAGAGGCTGATCCGATGCACTGCCCCTGGTGCAATCCCTGAACGGAGTGTCTGGCGGGGCCGGGATCTCCAGGATCAGTGGTTCGGGCCGGTTGGTTGGAGTAACTCAGAACAAAACGACTCACTCTGCTGTTGGGGCCACCACAGCACTTCGCGCTGATCACACTGCCTTATGCATCCAATCTGAGATGCTGTAGGCCTCAATGGACGCATTTCGGCAGTCAGGCCTTAGGCTTTGCGGACTCAATTCCAGGCCAAATTCTCTCCCGTAATTTGAGGACTAGGGGTTTATTTCCGGGCTTCCAGTGGCCCACTCATCACGGTTGACTTGATTTTCGATCAGCGGATCTTTTCCCCTCCTCTGTGATCCTGCTGGTCAGGCCATCTTCACTCTCTTGCTCACCTCACCGTGCTGATGACTCCGTCTCTGGCCCGTTCCCCTCCACCAGGAGGATCTGGGTTCCAGCTTTCCGCCTCATTCCTGGACCAAAGGCAGCGTTCTGTCTGCCATTGGTTTTTCTCCTTCAAGCCCACCTAGAGGATCAAAGGTGTCCGACTTTTTCACGCTCTTTCTCAAGCAGGTTCAGTCTCCAACGCTAGGCTTCCTGATCGGTGGCATCGTCGTGGCCGCCCTGGGAAGCCAACTGAAAATTCCGGATTCGATCTACAAGTTCATCACCTTCTTTCTGCTGCTGAAGGTTGGATTGAGTGGCGGCATCGCCATTCGTAAGTCCAACCTGACTGAGCTGCTTCTGCCGGCCCTGGCGGCGGTGGTGCTAGGCATCCTCATCGTGCTGATCGCTCGGTTCACTCTGGCGAAACTATCTGGCATCCGATTCGTCGATGCTGTGGCCACGGGTGGTCTGTTCGGAGCCGTGAGTGGTTCCACTCTTGCCGCCGTTCTTCCCCAGTTGGATTCAGCAGGCATCGAGTACGAAGCCTGGAGCGCCGCCCTGTACCCCTTCATGGACATCCCTGCGCTGGTGACAGCGATTGTGGTGGCGAGCATCTATACAGGGCAACAGGCTGGCAGCTCATCTGACAAAGTTGAGATCTGGACGATTATCAAGGAGAGTCTGCAGAGTTCAGCGGTTACGGCGTTGCTGCTTGGCGTTGCTCTTGGCGTTGCCACCAAGCCTGAGCCTGTGTATGAGAGCTTTTTCAATCCGCTGTTCCGGGGCTTCCTCTCGATTCTGATGATCATCATGGGGATGGAGGCCGCCCAGCGTATGAATGAGCTGCGCAAGGTTGCCCAGTGGTTTGCCATCTATGGCTTTTTTGCACCGATCCTGCATGGCTTCCTGGCCTTCGGGATGGGCCTGGTGATTCACAAGATCACCGGCTTCAGCATCGGTGGTGCTGTGGTGCTGGCTGTGATCGCTGCCTCCAGCTCTGACATCTCGGGCCCGCCCACCCTTCGTGCAGCCATTCCCTCGGCGAATCCTTCTTCCTACATTGGTTCTTCCACCGCCATCGGAACTCCAGTGGCGATCGCCATCTGCATCCCGCTCTTCATCGGGATTGCCCAATCCATGCTTGGTGCGTAAGCTTGCTCGCCCAGTTGTTCATTCATCTTTCACTCAGAGGCCACCATCATGAGCCAGCAAGTCTGGAAGCTCATCATCATCACAGAAGAGATTCTGCTCAAGAAAATCGCCAAGATCATCAAGGAGGCTGGCGCCAGCGGCTACACCGTTCTGGCGGCGGCAGGCCAAGGCAGCCGAAATGTCCGCTCCACGGGCGAGCCGAGTGTGTCCCACGCCTTTTCCAATATCAAATTTGAGGTGTTGACGTCGTCCCGTGAGTTGGCTGATCAGATCCAGGAGAAGGTGGTGGAGAAATACTTTGAAGATTACTCGTGTATCACCTACATCTCTACGGTGGAAGCACTTCGGGCGCACAAGTTCTGATCTTGCCCCACCAGGCCTGATCTGATTCGATTCCCGGTTGTGTACCCATCCATGGCCGGGATTTTCCCGTCCGCGTGACCCAAGAAAAAGCCCCGGCGCTGGGGCCGGGGCTTGGGTCCTCTTGTCTCGATCAACGCCTTGGGCGTTGCTCTCAGCTCTCCGGTGTGATCAGCTCTCCACCTTCACCACCACAGTGCTGTGGGTCTGGGCTTTGGGGGCCGTCACGGTGAGCAGGCCGTCGCGGTAGCGGGCTTCGATCCCCTCCCGCTGCAGGCCCATGGCAAACCGGAAACTGCGGCTCCAGGTGCCATAGCGGAATTCGCTGTGGATGGGACCACCTTCCTTGGCGTCGTCACTGCCGCTGCTGGTCTGGGAGCGGCGCTCGGCGCTGATCAGCAGGGAGCGGTCGGTGGCTTTCACTTCGATCGAGTCTTTGTCGACGCCGGGCAGTTCGAGCACGACCTCGTAGGCCTGATCGGTTTCATGCACTTCGGCAGCTGGTACACGCTCGGCCTGGTTGACCTGTTGCTCCAGACGCTCGAGCAGATCAAAGGGGGAATGGCGCAGGGTCAGCATGGTGGTGTCCTTCACTAATGAGAGTTCCGGGTGGTTCCGGATCACCCGCATAGCCAATGTGGATGATCCAAATGAGATCAAGGGATGAAGAAACCGTCCGGTTCGGTACGGTCTACCCCCAGAAGTCGGTCTCTACACCAGGGCTGGAGGGAGAACCGGCAAGGGTGCTTCCGGCAGCCACCACCAGTTGGAGAAGGCGGCCGCCTGGCCGCGGTCGCGCCCCTGGAGATCGCGCAGGGTCCAGAGGCGGGCGCCGCTGATCACGAAGCGGCGGCCGTGGCTGTCGATGCGGATGCCGGTGTAGCCGCTGATCGCTTCCTGGGCCCGGGCGCTGGCCAGCAGGCGGGCGCGGCCGGATCGCTCGGCGGGCTCGGCTGTGAGCCGGGAGGGCATGCCCACCATCTCAGCCCAGGGGCGGTGCCAGAGCACCAGGGCGGCGCGGTTGGCGTAGATCAGCCGGGGGTCGTGGTCGAGGCGCTCAGCGTTGCCGTCGTGGGCGAGCACCACGGTGGAGGCGGCAAACAGCTCCTGAGCCCGCTGACGGGCAGCGCCCTTTGAGGGCTCTGGGCAGCCTGGGGAGCACAGCCAGCTGGAGCTGGAGGTGGTGGTGGCGGCGATCAGGGGCCGGCCGAACGCCCGCTGGTGGGAGTGTTGCAGCCAGGTGGCCTGCTCGATCGCTCCGGGGCTGAGCCAGGGGGCTTCGCCGGGGGGTGAGCCGGGCTCAGTCACCGGCATCGGCACTGCCGCCTCCCATCGCCTGGGCCAGGGCAAGCTGGCTGACCCGGCCGGCCTGGGCCTGAAGCAGGCTCAGGAAACGGTGGTTGGCCTCGGGGAACAGAGGTTCGGTGGCCAGGGGCAGCTCGCCGGCTTCATCGAGCCCGGTCTCTCCCTCCATGGCCGGGGTGATCACCACCAGATCCGGATCGAGCGCTGAGGTGTACGACCACCAGCGGCTCGGGTCGCTCACGGCGGGGTGGACGGGGTGCGGCACGTGGGCGGCGGCCCGGCGCTGGCCGCTGGCGGCTGCAGCCAGCTGCTTGCGTCGGCGTTTGGCCAGGTCGGCCAGCAGCTGATCGCGGGAGCGTCCGCGCAGCTGGAAGAGCACGAAGGGGTCTTCGCTGAAGCGATCACCCATCAGGTAGTAGACGGCGCTGACGTGCTTGCAGGGGTTGGCTTTGTCGGGGCAGCTGCACTCGCTGCGCACTTCCTGCAGCTTGAAGGGAAACAGGCGGCGGCCGCTGGCGGCGAAGGCGCGCTCGATGTCCTGGGGCATCTGGCCGGCCAGCAGCTGCGCCGACCAG
Organism: Synechococcus sp. BSA11S; assembly: GCF_014224355.1. GTDB lineage: Bacteria > Cyanobacteriota > Cyanobacteriia > PCC-6307 > Cyanobiaceae > Regnicoccus_A. The sequence goes on from NZ_VNWP01000005.1 coordinate 222,716, forward strand.
CGGGCCTTCTGGCCGAGGGCCTCGAGCACGTAGCCCCAGTCGTCGTCGCTGAGGACATCCAGCCAGAGCTTCACCTTGTAGGGATCGGCCTCGGTGCCCTGCACGCGGGCATGCACCCGCCGCCCCTCGAAGCGGATCGAGAGCACGTTGCCCTCGCGCACGTACGACCAGGCGCGCTCGAGACGTTTCTTGTAGCGGTAGGAGTTGATCAGCTCCATCCACTGCTCCACCCACCAGGGCTGTTGCCCCAGGCCCTGCTGGCCCAGCTGGGTGGTGATCGGGCTGCCGCCGAAGGCAAGGCCGGTGCCGGAGTTGGTCATGGAGAAAGTATGCCGAGTCGGGGGATCCCCGGACGCCGCACGCCTGTCCCCGCCAGGCTGAAGCGGTGCTGCTGACTGAGCGTGGCCCGTCCTGCCGAGCGCCTGGCCGCCAATGTGGCTGGTCCTTTCTACGTGGATGCCAGCTGCATCGACTGTGGCACCTGCTGGCAGTTCGATCCTGCTCACTTCGCCCCCACCGGCAGCACATCGCACGTGCGGGCCCAGCCGGCCGGGAAGACGGAGACCCGCGCAGCGTTGCTGGCGCTGCAGGCCTGTCCGGTGGCGGCGATCGGCGCCACCCGGGAGCTGCTGGAGCAGACGACCGCCGACGGCTTCCCGGCGCTGGTGGCGAGCAGGCTTGAGGGCAACGTGCACTACTGCGGCTGGGCATCGCGCCGGAGCTTCGGGGCCAGCAGCTGGCTGATCACCCGCCGCCGCAGCGATGGCCGCGCCAACAACGTGCTGATCGACTCCCCGCGCTGGAGCGCCCCCCTGGCCCGCCGGATCGACGCCCTGGGAGGCGTGAGCCGCATCCTGCTCAGCCACCGCGATGATGTGGCCGACCACGCCGCCTGGGCCAGGCACTTCGGGGCCGAGCGCTGGATCCACAGCGCTGATGCCGATGCGGCACCGCAGGCGGAGCATCGTTTCGAGGGCTCGAACCCCCTGGCGCTTGACGATGACCTGCTGGTGGTGCCGGTGCCAGGGCATACGGCCGGCTCCGTGGCGGTGCTGTTCGCCGGGCAGGTGCTGTTCAGCGGCGACCATCTCTGGTGGGGCGTGGATCCGCCGGGGGTGATGGCCTCACGGCGGGTCTGCTGGTGGAACTGGGACGAGCAACTGCGATCCGTGGAGCGGTTGCTGGAGTTCGACGTGCGCTGGCTGCTCCCCGGCCATGGCCGCTGGCATGCGTTGGCGGCAGGGGAATGGCGCCGGGAGCTGGAGCAGATGCTGGCGCGGGAGGGACAGGGCGGGGAACTCTGAAGGTGGATGTGCGTTGAACGCATGGCTCAGGCTTCAGGCCCACGGCTGATGGATCGTTTCCGGGAGGAGATGCAGGTGAGGCATTACGCCCGGCGCACGATCACCAGCTATGCCCAGTGGGTGAAACGCTTCCTGCGCTTTCACGGCATGCGGCATCCGAGGGAGATGGGCGAAGAGGAGATCAATGCCTTCCTGTCTCATCTGGCTACGGAGGGTCAGGTGAGTGCTTCCACGCAGAACCAGGCGCTGTCGGCCTTGTTGTTTCTCTACAGGCAGGTGCTGGGCGGTGATGTAGGGAACCTGGAGGGGGTGGTTCGCGCCAGGCAGCGCAAGCGATTGCCGGTGGTGCTCACGGTGGCTGAGGTGAAGGCGGTGCTGAGTCAGCTCGAAGGTGTCGAGCAGCTCGTGGCGCAGCTGTTGTACGGCAGCGGCCTGCGGCTGATGGAAGCCCTGCGGTTACGCGTCAAGGATGTGGACTGCCAAACCCGGCAGCTGACCGTCCGCAGCGGAAAGGGTGATAAGGACCGCGTCACCGTGCTTCCAGCCAGTCTGGTGGAGTCCATCCAGGCCCATCTGCTGGATGTCCAGGAGATACACCGGGCGGATCTGGCGGCCGGGTGGGGCCGTGTGATGTTGCCCATGGCACTGGGACGCAAGTATCCGAACGCAGCTTCAGAGTGGGCCTGGCAATGGGTGTTTCCGCAGGCTCATCGATGGCGTGATCAGAAGAATCGAACCGAAGGCAGGCACCACATCGACCCATCCCTGATACAGAAGGCCGTGAAAAGAGCCATGCTTAGCGCAGGAATCAGCAAGCAGGCCAGTTGTCACACATTTCGGCATTCGTTTGCCACCCACCTGCTGGAGCGTGGCCATGACATTCGAACTATTCAGGAGTTGCTTGGACATAGTGACGTGAAGACGACCATGATCTATACGCATGTGCTGAATCGCGGCCCCTGTGGGGTGATGAGCCCAGCAGACCTTTTGTAGCGAAATAAACATTTGGTTCTCGGATCTGCCTAAGTTCCCGTGAGGGATGGGGCAATGCCAGAAAGGGCCTTATGCTGGAAGGGATTTCAGCTATCGGATAGGGGGATCTTAGGGTTCTTATGCGGCCACTGGGACTGGGCAGGGGGTGGATACCGGACCCGTCGAAATACTGTTAGTTTGACCTTGCAAAGCCCTTGATGCAGGTTCTCTTGGTGGGGTGCCTGGGTTTCAGGTTACAGTGGGCTTAGGAGGTGTGTCATGTCAGTCCTTATTGACGAGAAGCTAGAGGAGATCGCCGCAGCTTGCAAGCGATATGGGATTGAGCGTCTGTTTGTCTTTGGCTCAGCTTTGAGAGAGGACTTTAGGCCTGGAGAGAGCGATATTGACCTTCTTGTTGAGTTTGGCCCACTGGATATCACCAAGCGATTCCATGTTTACCTTGACGCTCGCGAGGCGTTCAGGAATATCTTTCAGTCTGACGTTGACTTGGTGATGCAGGGAGCGGTGAAGAATAAAGTTATTGCAGGCGAGATTGATCGTACAAAGCAGCTGGTTTATGGCGCGTGATCAATCCGCCTATTTGCAGGATGTCCTTGATGCCTGCAATTCGATTGAAGACGTCATGAGCGGCGTCTCGTTGGAGGACTACCGAAGCACGCGTGCCGTGAGATCTGCTGTCGAGCGAGAGTTCATCATTATTGGTGAGGCCCTTAGAAGGGTCAGAAGCCTTGATGAAACGCTGTTTAGCTCCATATCCAATTCTCGTGCGATCGTTGATTTTCGAAACCTGCTTGCTCATGACTATGGAGCAGTTGATGACGATGCAGTTTTCGGGCTTATCTACTCAGACCTGATCGTGCTGAAGGCGGAGGTCAGCGAGTTGTTGGATGACTGTCATGACGCAAACTAACCATGCCATTCACCTGAGCCGCATCCGTGGCGTTTCTGATTCCTGCCCGAGCTCGCTGCGGCCAGGTGATGGCAGCGTTAGCTGTCATCCCTTAGCATAATCTGAAGCAGAACTTCTTACCATGAAACTCAGCAGACTTGGCTTAAGCTCCGCGCTCACGTCCTTGATAGTTTTATCCGCGTCTGCCTCGGTTTCAGCACAGGAACCAAAATATAAGGCTGATGTCCCGGCATCGGTCACAACGCCGGACAAGGTTCAAACAGAACTTCTTGGCGAACTTGAGTTCGTTGACGGCATGCCGAGCAAAGCCACCGTCAAGAAGGCCTACGATTTCCTTGACTTTTCCCGTGGCACGCAAGCTTTCCTCGATGGCATACCTGCTGCATCGATTTATGCGCTGTTGGAAGGTTTCAAGAAAGCAGGTGTCAGCCCGGGAGATCTAGGCATTTTCGAGAATCTGATGGATGCCCGATCTCTGTTCCTAACACCTAACTCAACAACCGTTTACGCCATGGCAGAGGTAAACGTCAAAGATGGGCCTATCGTCGTGATTATCCCGCCAGGCGTTTTAGGACCAGTTGATGACGCTTATTTCCGCTTTGTCACGGATGTCGGTGCGACCGGTCCGGATCAGGGCAAAGGGGGTAAGCACCTCTTTGTGCATCGTGACTACAAAGGAGCCATTCCCGAAGGCTACTTTGTTCAGCGCACACCGAGTTACCGTAACTTGATGTTCTTCCGTGCGTTCGTCAAAGATGGCGATTTGAAGTCTGCGGCCGATGGCGTGAAGGCACGCTTCCGGATGTATCCGCTGGCGAAGGCGGTCAGCCCACCCCAACAGCGTTTCGTGAACTTGTCGGGCAAGCAGATGAACACCGTCCACGCCAACAACTTTCAATTCTTCGAAGAACTGAATGCTGTCATCCAGTACGAGCCGGCCGACTCATTTGACCCGGAACTAGTCGGACTCTTCGCCTCGATCGGTATCAAAAAGGGCGAGCCCTTCGCGCCCGACGCACGAATGAGAAAAATCCTTACCGAAGCGGTTGCCGTGGGAAATGCCACCGCACGTGCCCTGAGTTTTGCACCGCGCAAGCAAAGCGTATTCTTCTATCCGGATCGGAAGTGGACATCACCGTTTGCCGGTATGAGCTCAGAGTTTCTAAACAACGGGGAACGCGTACTTGATGACCGCATTTTCTTCCACTACGTAGCAACAGGAATTACTCCGGCCATGGCCGCGCCAAAGGTGGGCACCGGCTCCGTCTACGCATTTGCCGCGCAGGACTCTACGGGCGAATACCTCGATGGCGGCAAGACCTATTCGGTCACACTGCCGGGCCCGGTTCCGGTCAATAACTTCTGGTCGTTCATGGTCTACTCCGGGCAGCACCGTTCGATGCTCGAGACTGATCAAAAGCTGGCCGGCCTCGACAGCAACAACCCGTCTTTGAAGGCGAATTCCGACGGTTCCTATACCGTGTGGTTTGGACCCAAGGCTCCGAAAGGCAACGAGGGTAACTGGATCCAGACGATGCCGGACAAGAGCTACAACGTTCTGCTGCGTCTCTACGGGCCGCTTCGGCCATGGTTCGACAAGACCTGGAAGCCCGGCGATTTCCAGCTAGTGAAGTGATTTGTGCTTCTACATCATGAGCAGTTCATCTCAATCAGACAGCTAACATCCAGATGCAGAAGACGGGAGCGAAGGCTGCATTCTCGCCAGTTGCTTCTTTCCCGCTTCTGATCTGGGGCGTTAGAAGGATCAAGGGAAAGCCAGGCACTTCAACGTCTTGACGTTTTGGCGTCAAAGGGGCTAGTGTCGGAGCATGGATGAAACAAAACGGGCCACCATCTACTTCGACGCGGAAGTTCATCGTGCACTGCGCCTAAGAGCTGCTGCATGTAGCCGGTCAATATCGGACATGGTCAATGAAGCAGTGCGAATGGCATTGGCAGAAGATGCTGATGATTTGAGAGATGCCGATCAGAGGCAAGATGAGCCAAGCTTTAGCTTCGAAGAGCTTGTCACAAGTCTGAGGAATAGTGGTCGACTATAGCCTCTCGATTAAGCCATCAGCCGCCAAAGAATTACAGGCTTTATCAGACAAGTCAACGCTCAAACGATTGATTGAGAAGATCAAAACACTTGCAACTCGGCCACGCCCACTAGGCGCTGAAAAGCTTGCGGGCAGACCTAGGCTCTATCGAGTTCGCCAAGGGAACTATCGCGTCATTTACTCTGTCGATGATGAAACGCGAGTTGTCGTCGTTGTGAAGGTTGGCCACAGAAGAGATGTCTACAAATGAGTAGACCTTCTAACATCAAGATACAGAAGGCGGGAGCGGAGGGTATCGCCTATGCCAGACTCACTGCCCGCTTCTGATCTGGAGCGTTCGAAGGATGTGTGGACCTTGTCGTGACCCAGCAAGGCAACGTTGCCCATTCGTAGCCAAGAGGCTACAGTTGTCGGATGGTTGAAGCCCGCCAGACAGAGCGGTTCGTCCGATGGCTTGCGGGTCTCCGTGATCTGAGGGCCCGAGCGAAGGTTCTGGCCAGGATCGAGCGCCTCATCGGTGGCAATCCTGGTGACGTCAAGCCCGTTGGGGCGGGCGTGTCGGAGTTGCGGATCAACTACGGCCCTGGATACAGGGTCTACTACCTGCAGAGGGGAAACAAGTTGATCATCCTTTTGGCTGGCGGAGATAAGAGCTCACAAGCCAAGGACATTGATGAGGCCCTTCTGTTGGCAGCCAACCTGACGGAGGAAACCTGATGAAAACCACGACCACCCTCTACGACGTCGCCGAGTATCTCCGAACACCTGAGGAGATGGCGGCCTACCTGGAAGCCTGCATTGAGGAGGCGGATGGAGATGCTGCCTTCATTGCCAAAGCCCTGGGCGACATCGCGCGGGCCCAGGGGATGACCCAGGTGGCCAGAGACTCGGGGCTTTCCCGGGAGAGCCTCTACAAAGCCTTGTCTGGAGAGCGCAGTCCGAGCTTTGACACCATCCTGAAGGTGGTCACGGCCCTTGGTCTGAAGTTGAGCGCGAGTGTGAGAAGCGAAGCGGAGGTGACTTGAGCTTTGAAGATGAGGCGTAGGTCCGCAAACGCTGCCTCTGGAGATGCGACCCCTTCGAACAACCCCCTGGAGCCCCCGCTCCCAGCGAAGTTGTCCCCTCGGTCCGCCCGCCCCCCGGGGGCTCCACCCAGGACTGATGAAACCGCCGTATGACGCCGCCGTGCGAGCCGCGATCCGCAAGCGGATGAGCCCGCCCAAC
>NZ_VNWP01000006.1 GCF_014224355.1 Synechococcus sp. BSA11S
GTTGGGCGGGCTCATCCGCTTGCGGATCGCGGCTCGCACGGCGGCGTCATACGGCGGTTTCATCAGTCATGGTTGGAGCCCCCGGTGGACGGTCGGACCGAGGGGACAACTTCGCTGGTAGCGGGGGGAGGATGAGCTGAAGGATCACTTGCGGGACTCTCATTGACTTGTCTCCCTCGGTCTGACAAGGCGCCGGCTAAAGGAGCTGGGTCTCAATCAGGATGAGTTTGCTGGTGATGATTATGGAGCTTGAATTCCCGCAGAGTATCGTTTTTCGTGCCAGCGAAAGCAAGGCGGTTTGAGTCTAGCCCCGCCACAAAGAACTGGCTGCGCTTGGGTCGTTGCCAAAACGTCACGCTTTGAGCTGTGTCGTGTGGCGAATGGCCAGGATTTGCAACAAGTCTGTAAGGAGCACAAGTCTGAATGGCTCTTGGCATGCCATCGCGTCTACGTTTTGGTTGATCTTCAAGAACAGAGGTAAGAGCTTATGAACGTTCTCTGGTTTCTGCTGGTTGGGGTGATTGCCGGTTGGCTCGCTGGTGTCCTGGTCAAAGGCGGTGGCTTCGGCCTGATCGGTGATCTGGTTGTCGGCATCATCGGGGCCCTGATCGGTGGCCTGCTCTTCAGCGGTCTGGGTGGTGCCGTCGGAGGGGGTGTGCTGGGGAGCATCGTGGTGGCCACGCTCGGCGCCGTGATCCTTCTGGTGGTGCTGCGGGTGATCAGGCGCGCCTGAAGGGCGAACCTCCAGAAAAAAACCCCTGGAGGCTGAATGGCTCCCAGGGGTTGGTTGAGCATGCTGATGGCTCAGTTGCAGTCGCTCGGCTTGGTGTAGGTGATCGACTGATAACGGCCGTCGGTGGTGCGAATCGTCACGCAGTTGTTCGTGGAGGGCTGCTCCCAGTAGGTGAAGGAACTGTCGGCCAGCTTGGTGCCACCGCGGTAGGTGTAGCCCTTCGATGTCAGAGTGCCTTCGGCCTGTCCTCCCCTGGCGCCCACCAGCGATTGCAGATCGGACACCGGAGCGCCTACACGGGCAGGCTCCGTGGTGGTAACCGGCTTGCCTGAGATCAGGCCGCCGATCAGGGCACCCACCGCCGCACCCAGCAGGGAACCGGCGTCAGCCTTCTGGGGGGGGGACTCGAAGCGGGCATCAGGATTCTGGACCTGGTCGAGACGCACCGAGAGCCTGTGGACTTCGCCATCGTTCCAGCTGAAGACCTCATGATCCGCCTGAGCCTTGTGCTTCACATTGCGGACACCGGCGTAGGTCTGCACACTCAGGGCCTGCACGCCTGGACCCGAGAAGTTGAAATTTGTGCCATCATCAAGCTTCACGACATAGGCATCGGTGTTGCCTGCCTTTTTGTGTTTGAAGGTGCAGTGCCCATTGAAGGCTTGATAGCCACCGTTCATCAGCTTGCATCGACCCTGGGCCCTGACCAGCACTTCGGCCATGGCCGCTGGGGCGAAGGGGGCGGAAAGCCCTGACAGAAGAAGGCCCGCGCCGAGGGCTGCGGAGGTTTGACGAAGGCTGCGGATCATCAGGGAAGTAGGGAATCGGAACTCGGATCGGATCGCTTCGCTGGGCGACCCAGAAATGTGTCTTAACACACCATTCCGGGCTCGGCCATTCCCATGCCCCCCCCGCTCACCGTCTGACAGCGATCGCGCACCTGATCAACCCGTACAGCGTGAGCGCGCCCAGCAGCGGCCAGATCAGCAGCAGATCGACCCGGATGTTGGCCTCCGGCGTGCGCAGCTGCACCAGCGCTTCCCAGGCGGCATACAACCCCCAGCCTGCGGAGGACCACAGCAGGGGCCGGGCCGAACGTCGGTTGACGGCACCGGACCAGCACACCAGCCACCAGAGCGCCAGCAGTCCCAGGGCCACCACCAGGACATGTCCGGGCTGTGCGACCAGGAGTTCAGCCAGGAGAGCCACCCTTCAGGTCCCAGCGCTCCCCCATCATCGCGGTTGCTTCCGTTCCCAGACCAGGATGCCTGCGTCGGCGAGAAGGCTCAGATGCAGCCGTCCGTCCTTGACCAGGAAGGTGCGCACAAAGGGTGCCTGGGCAGCCAGGCGCTCACCGAGGCTGGGAGGTGGACAGAGGGCCCCTGTGGCGGCCAGAGGCCCGAAGCGGAAGCTGCCGCTGCTGCCATCCGCGCTGGGTTGCACGCTCCAGGTGCCGGTGGCGGTGTTGCAGTCGAGCCGCAGGGTGGCCCTGCCATCGGACTGGAGGCGCAGGCTGTAGCGGGATGGATCTGCGGGGCGTGTGATTCCCTGAGCGTCGTCCATCGACTGGATGGCCACCAGTTGCCACTCGGTGCCGGACAGAAGCACGGAGCTCAGGGCTGCCGCGATGGCAGGCCTGTCGCAGGGCAGAGGATGGGTGGAGCTGGTGTCGTCGTTGGTGTCGAGCAGGGCCACGCCTGAGACGGGTCGGCGCAGGGGCTCGGCGGGCGGCACGGAAGGATTGCTCGGATAGCTGCGCCCGTTGTAGGGCAGACGGGTGTAGTAGCCGTGGCCCGCATCGATCCGCACCCGGCTGATCAGGTCTCTCCAGCCATTGTGGCGTTGGTCGCTCACCACCAGGGGCGGCTTGAACAGCGACATCTGTGACACCAGGCGCAGACCCTTCTGCTTGGGACCGCTCTTGAACACATAGGCGTTGCAGCCGCCGGTGCCGCAGGCGTAGGGGCCGATGACGGTGGCCACCAGCTCGTCCTGCCGGTCGCCGCTCAGGTCGATGCTGTTGTAGGCGTAGCGCAAGGGGCCCGCCGCGCGGCAGGCGTTGCGGCGCTGGTGGGTCTCGGACTGACGCCACTCCTCCGTGCCCGGGTCGGGGCCATGGCCCTGAGTGTCCACCACCGTTACGGGAAACAGCTCCTGTCGCAGCGCCTCCTCGAGGAACCGGTTCGCTGTGGCGATCGGAGCCACGGTCTGACGGATCCGGGGGGGAGGTCCGCCCACGTTCGGCTTCGCTGAGGCGTCTTCAAGGCTTGCCGCCAGCGTCAGCAGCGCCGCGGCGGAGCCCAGGGCCGCCGCGCCGATGCTGGAGTGCTGAGCTGGTGAGGCCATCGGAGCTGAGGGGGAGTGCGGCTCAGCGTTGCAGGTCGAGCTGGCTCGGGGGCATCACGACCCACTCCGTCATTCTGGGGTTGCCCTGGTGTTGTGAACAAGTCGATCAGAGGCAGGCCGGCACTGCCGCGCTGTTCCTCGATGACGAACCCCACCAGGCAAGACCAGCCGCCGGTTGACAGCGCAGCAGACACACGAGGCCCTTGCTCTCTGTCTCCAGGAAGGCCTCCCCTGAGGGGGCGATGCTGCAGGGGTCGAGCGATCATCCCTGCCCATGTCCTTCAACCCGGAGACGCTGGGTCGTTTTGCTCTACGGGGCCTCCGCATCGGCGCTAGCACGGTGTCGATCGTGGAGCTGCTGCGCAGCGACTGGACCGGTGGCATCAGTGCCGGGGTGGCCTGGCTGGTGTTTCTGCAGGTGGAACGGCGGCTGCCGCCACCTACAGAGGAAGCCGAGGGCTGATCAGGTCCTCACCAATGGCTCGTCGTCACCGACCTTGACTTGATGCGGGCGATCGGTCGGATCTGCAGCGGGGATGCCGCCGGGGCCAGGGGCATCCAGTAGGAAGGCGCCCCATGTGGGGGCGCCTTTGCACCGGTTGCGAGTGGTCACCTTGGCAGTTGGGGTGCCCTCGGTCGGGTGTCTGGGTTCCAACGATCAGCCTGTCAGGGCCTGGCAGGTAAGGATTCAGTCACGACGCTGGGGAGAGATGCTCGGGGCTTGACCTCCTCAGTTGTGACCGATGCCCGGGTTATGCAGCCCGGGATTTCAACGGACGGGAACCAGATGTGGCGTATGACTCAACACGTACGGGGTGGCGTTCTCGCTGCGCCACCGAGACGACGTTCAACAGCAATGGCACCTCCTTTTGCCTAAACCGGCTCTGGCGAACACTGGCCGGACTCTCTGGGAGGGAAAGGTTGAGTTGGCTCCCATTCCTTCCCTCAACTACATAGTATTTCCACCAGCAGCAGGTGGAGGCGTCACGGCGTTCCTGTTCCCGTACCTCCCATGGCCTCTGCGCTCTGGCGGCGAACGATGACCCCACATCAACCCTTCGCCAGCCCATCAATGGGCACCCTGTGTGTTTCCTCCCCCTTCGATCGCTCCGGTCGCCTCGACCAGCAGGCCAGGAGGCTGACAGATCCGGTGTGAACGCGTCCTGAGACGTCCTGTTCGGTGCTGACAAAAGGCTGTGCATCGCCCCCGTGGATGCTGAACCTCGTGCATCATGAAGGCTGATGTTTCCTGGTTCCAGGGTGCTGGGTGGGAGATGTCTCTGGTGATCAGTCTGACTGGGCAGATCATCTGCTTCCATCGCTTCTCTCCTTGATGATCATTTCCGGCCCCACCCTCACGCAGCCCGATCGCCTCGATCAGCTTCTTGCGGAGGGTCTGGCCCGGGATCCGCAGGGACCCGCCCTGCAGGATCTCCACACGAGCCTCAGCTGGCAGCAGCTGGAGGAGCGAGTGGAGCGGTTGATGGTCGCCTACGGCGCCCTGCCACTGCAGGTGGGCGATCGGGTGGCCTCACTGATGCCCAACCGTCTGGAGCTGGTGATCCACTATCTGGCCTGCCTGCGCCTCGGGCTGGTGATCACTCCGCTCAATTACCGCTACGTGGTGCCGGAGATTGACCATGCCCTGAGGGTCAGCGGGGCTGTGCTGTTGCTCTACCACCAGGAGCGCCTTGCCGATCTGCAGGCCACGGAGCTGGCGGGATCTCTGCCTTATGGGCTGATCCGTTTCGACGACGCACCGACAGAACCGTCACCGGATCGAGAGCGGTGCTTTCACAACATGCTCTCCTCGACCGCCGACGCCACGGGCGTTGAGGCACCCGAGCTGGCCCCTGAAGCCCCCGCGATCATCTATTTCACCTCCGGCAGCACCGCCAAGCCCAAGGGTGTGACCCACAGCCGAAGGAGCTACGGAGCGACGCTGGCCAGCCTTGCCCAGGCAATGGAGTATGCGCCTGGAGAGCGCCTGATGGTGGGCTGCTCGCTGGCCCATGCAGCGGCCTCGATGTACGGGCTGGCAGCTCTCTCGGTGGGCACGACGCTGGTCGTGGCCACCGAGAGCGACAATCACAGCCTTGAGGCCGTGCTGCACCACCGGCAACCGAACCTGCTGCTGATGCTGCCCGCGCCGCTGATGGGCCTGATGCACGACCGGGAGTTGAATCCGGCAGATTTCGCCTACGTCCGCCTCTGCATCTCAGGCGGTGACAAGGTGCCTCTGCAACTGCAGCGGGATTTCGAGGCGTCCGTGGGCTTTGCCATCGACGAGTGTTTCGGTATGAGTGAGTGTGGGGTCGCCACCGTCTCCCCCCCCTCCGGCGAGAACCGCATCGGTTCAGTGGGCCGGGTCTGTCCTGGCTTCGAGTGCTCCATCCGCGATGAGGAAGGCCGGCAACTGCCCGTGGGTGCTGAGGGAAGGCTCTGGCTTCGTTCCGCGTCGGTGATGACGGGCTACTGGGACAATCCCACCGCCACGGCCGAAACCCTCGTGGAGGGCTGGCTGGACACGGGTGACGAGATGCGCCTGGATGACGACGGTTACCTCTGGTTCTGCGGCCGCCGGAAGCAGATCATCGTGCATGACGGCTCCAACATCTGCCCCCAGGATGTGGAGGATGCCCTCTGTGAGCACTCCGCCGTGGAGCTGGCCGGAGCGATCGGCATTCACGACCTCATGCATGGAGAGAACGTGCGCGCCTACGTCACGCTCAAGGAAGCGGCCTCAGTCCCGACGGTTCCAGAGTTGATCAGCTTCAGCCGCGAGCGCATTGGCTACAAGGCGCCTGAGGACATCGTGGTGCTGGCCGAAATGCCCCTCAACCCGAGCGGCAAGGTGGACCGGGTTGCGCTCAAGGCGATGGCGGCCGAAGCCCCAGCAAGCTGAATTGAGAAGCCCTAGCTGTTCTCCAAGCACCTTGCCCGCTCCCCCGGGGGTGCGGTGGCTGGCTGACCGCTGGGCCGCCTCAGAGCCTGTGGCAACGCTGTCAGTAGTTGTCTGAGCAAGTTGTCTGAGCACCTGGTCTTCAGGATTCCACGACCACTGCCTCCAGAACATCATTGCTAGCAAGCAGAATTGATTGAGCGCTGGCAATTCCTGAAAGCTATCTATTCCGGAGAATGTTCCAGTCAAGAATTTATGTTCGATTGCATGAGGCAATCAAAAATCATACGCGCTTGCCAAAGGTAGAAGCACTATGCCTGCGGCTTCGCCCTGTGACATGATGAAGGCGAAGTCAGATGGCTTGAGTGACTGGCACTTTGAGCGGAATTGAGCCCGAAGGCTTTGGAGCTGAGATAATAGTGTTTCAACGGGGATTCATTTCTCGCTCCGCCTCTGTCATTTCAGCGAGGGTCTCGCAGGGTGAAGGCGGGTCAGATCACTCATGGTGTTCGATCAAGGCTGTCAATTTTGCCCGCAAGCATGACCTCTTGGTCTCGATCCGAAGGGGCGGTCACAACATCGCGGGCAATGCCGTCTGCGACGACGTCCTCATGATCGACCTCTCGTTGATGAAGAACGTCCGGGTTGACCCAAGCGCCCGCAGGGCGACCGTCGAGGCCGGCAGAACACTCGCCGACTTTGACGCGGATGCACAGGTTCACGACCTCGCAACACCGCTGGGCATCAATTCAACAACGGGTGTGGCCGGCTTGACGCTCGGCGGCGGCTTTGGTTGGTTGAGCCGCAAGTACGGCATGACCGTCGACAACCTCCTCTCCGTTGAGGTCGTCACGGCGGATGGCAGGCGTGTGCACGCCTGCGAGACGGAACATGCCGACCTCTTCTGGGGTCTTCGTGGCTGCGGTGGCAACTTCGGTATCGTCACAAGCTTCGAATTCCAAATTCATCCCGTTGGCCCAGGCGAAGTCCGTGCTGACGCAGTTCGCCCGCTTCGCCGAGACGATGCCGGATGAACTCAGCGTCTGGATGTTCACCCGGAAGGCACCCCCATTTCCCCTCCTGCCCGAGCATGTCCATGGAACAGAGATTGTCGCGCTGGCCCTGTGCTAAGCAGGAGCCCCCTCCCAGGGAGAGAAGCTGCTCGATGTCCTGCACCGCTTCGGCACGGCTCATGGCGAGCACATCGGCGTGCAGCCTTACACCTCCTGGCAGCAGACCTTTGATCCATTGCTAACGCGTGGAGAGCGGAACTACTGGAAGTCGCACAATTTCTCTAAACTCAGTGATGACGTGATCGATGTCGTTATCCAATATGCTTCCACCCTTCCCTCACCGCAGTGCGAGATCTTCATCGCTGCTATTGGCGGTCAGACAGCTCGCCTTACGCCTGAAGCCATGGCCTATTCGAGCCGGGACGCCAACTACGTCATGAATGTGCATGGTCGCTGGGAATCGCCTGCCGATGAAGCCGTCTGCATCGCCTGGGCGCGCGAATTCTTCACGAAGTCACAGCCATTACCCAGCGGTGGCGCATACATCAACTTCCTCACCCAGGACGAGGTGGACTGCGTCGCATTCGCCTATGGTGCGATGTACAGTCGGCTTGTTGATCTTAAGAAGTACGATACGGCCAACTTCTTTCGAATGAATCAGAATATCAAGCCGGTCTGATGGAAGCTCAGACCCAGATAATCACATCCAGCAGATCATTCTTCGTGCCGCCACCGCTGCCACGCGACCTCATGAAGTTCCACCAGCTGATGGTGACGTGGCCAAAGCGATAGCGGACAGATCGGGAAAGACTGGACGGCCTCACCGGCGGAGGCGTTCGGACCCGATCGAGAACTGCGGCTGTTTGCCAATGACTGGCCTGGCCGCTACGGAAATAGCCGTGAGCTTCCTCCGCGTCTGGGCGGTCCGCTCTCCCTCACGATCACCAGGACCTCCTGAGGCCGATTCAAGGGAGAATGGGTACATGCTCGCTCGCCAGGATCAGGGTGATCGGTGGGCAGCAGACATCTCGGCCTCGTGGTTGTGCTGATCGCGAATCACCTGAATGCCGGACAACCCCCACTGACGATCGATCCCTCCCTCAGGGGCGGCGGTTCAACGTGCTGTTTGTTTCACGGATCCACTTCGTTTCCCTGATCCATTTCCGCGGACACCCCCATCTCCAGGTTCAGCAGCTGGCCGGCCTCCTTGTCGGGACTGATGTCCGCGATCTGGGGCGGGTTCAGCGAGCTGATCGCGCCGATCATCACCGCCAGGGTCATGGCGATGGCCAGGACGCCGACCGTGATCTGCCGCAGGGTGATTTGAGGCATCGTTCCAGGCCTTGGCGCCATCGGAGGTTCGCTCCTCTGACCATAAATCCGGAGGACCCGATCGGCTGTAGATGCGGCCGGCTCACCGCTCAGTCTGAAGCCTCTCAGCCCCGCGCGTCCCGTGCGGCCGCCACTGGGTCGGCGCAGCGCTGCCTGTCGAGGTGGCTGATGTGCCGCCGTTCGTTGTAGTACAGCTCCTGAAAGCGCAGGGCGTCGCCGTTCAGTTCGGCGAACATCGAATCGATGCGGCTTTCCATGCTCAGGGCGGCGGCGGCGCTGGCCTCCGCTTCGCTTTCTTCCAGCAACCGGGCGATGCAGCGCTCCAGTGTTTCCAGCCGCTGGGACCCCCAGGCATCGAGCAGATGGCGGCAACGCTTGAGGCTGCGCTGGCGTTCGAGCACGGCGGTGGTTCCGCGCAGCTGCAACAGCGGTTCAGCGAGGGCCATGCGTTGCAGTTCGCTCGGCTCCAGCAGAGGCGTCAGCCGGTTCAGCAGCTCGTTTTCCTCCACCAGCAGCCGATCGCCCAGCAGCCGTGGCAGGTCCAGATCGGCCAGGTCGTCGCCAGGATCGTTGCCCCGGTTGATCGCCTCGAGCCGGCCCACGCCGAGGTTGTCTTCCTCCAGCTCGCTGATGCTCGCCCAGAGAAGACGGTGGTGGGCGATGGCGAAATCCTCCAGCTCCCGCTGGCGCAGCTCCCGCCGGATCGCGGCGCGGTGACGGCCCGCATGCAGGTAAAGCCGCAGCAGTTCCGCTTCGGCGCGCTCGCGCAGGCCGATCTCCCCGGGTTGCTCCCAGCGGCTGGCGCGGCCATGCCAGCGCTCACCCTTCACCTGCTGACGCAGATCTTCCTCCAGTTTCTGCGCCAGCCGCGCCTGGCCTCCACTCAACCGCTCGGCCACCTGCTGCAGGTAATGGCTGCGCACGGCGCTCTGGGGCAGCTTGCCGAGCAGTTCCACCAGGGAAGCCACCGCCTGCTGGAACTGGTCGGAGCGGGCCAGATCCCTGCCCTCCAGCACCTGCTCGATCTGCCAGTCGAGCCAGAGGGGCGCCCGCTCCAGCAGGGCGCGGTACTCGCCGGCCCCGTGCTGCTGGAGGAACTCATCGGGATCCTTGCCGGCGGGCAGGTGCAGCACCCGTAGTTCCAGCTGCCCCTGCAGCGCCTGCTGCTCCACCGCCCCGATCGCCCGCTGGGCGGCGCGCACGCCGGCGCCATCGGTGTCGAAGTTGAGCACCAGCCGTCGGCTGTCGCAGCAGCGACAGAGCTGGGTGATCTGCTGGCTGCTCAGGGCCGTGCCCAGGGACGCCACCGCATTGGTGATGCCGGCGGCGTGGAGGGCGATCACATCGAAGTAGCCCTCCACCACCACCGCCTGGTCGTCCTTGCGGATGGCGTTGCTGGCGCGATCCAGGCCGAACAGGTGCTTGCCCTTCTCGAACACCTCCGTTTCCGGTGAGTTGAGGTATTTCGGCTCGCCGCCGTCGAGGCTGCGGCCGCCGAAGCCGATCACCCGGCCCTGACGGTCGCGGATCGGCACCATCACCCGGTGGCGGAAGCGGTCGTAGAAGCCGTCGCCGCCCTTGCGGGGCACCACCAGCCCAGCGGCCTCCAGCAGCTCCGGCGGGAGATTCTCCACCTGGCCGAGGTGCTTGAGCAGTCCGTCCCAGCGCTCGGGCGCATAGCCCAGATCGAAGGCGTCGATCGTGCCCTCACTCAGGCCCCGCTCAGCGGAGAGGTAGGCCAGGGCGCCGGCCCCTTCGGGGCTGCGCAGCTGGCTGCGGAACCAGCCGGCCGCCAGGGCGAGGGTGCGCAGCAGCGCTTCGCGACGCGAGAGCTGCCTGCGCAGCCGCTCCTGCTGGGGACCATCCACCGTTTCCACCGGCAGCTGGTACTTGCGGGCCAGATCCAGCACCACCTCGCTGAAGCTGGTGCGCTGCAGTTCCATCAGGAACTTGATCGCGTTGCCGCCGGCTCCGCAGGAGAAGCAGTAGTAGAACTGCTTGGCCGGTGACACCGTCATCGACGGCGATGTGTCGTCGTGGAAGGGGCAGATCCCCACGAACTCCCGCCCCTTCTTCTTGAGCACCACGTGCTCGCCCACCACATCAACGATGTCCGCACGCTCCTTCACCGCTTCGATCGTGCGGGGGTGCAGGCGGGCGTGGGGTTGGGGCTGGCTCAAGGGATGGCGCTACCGCTGGGGTCGCTCAGGCCTCCATTCTGCCCCACCCCACCAGAAGTGGCGTGACCCCGATCACGCTCAACCGCCTGCCTGGCGGGCCGGCCTGTGGATGCTCGCCAGTGCCCTGGCCTTCAGCCTGATGGGTGTGTGCGTCAAGGCCCTCGGAGGCCGCCTGCCGGTGGCGGAGGTGGTGCTGGCCCGGGCGGTGGTGAGTCTGCTGATCAGCTGGTGGATGCTGCGGCGCTCAGGGCTCGACGCCTGGGGCCAGAGGCGGGGGCTGCTGGTGGGGCGCGGCATGCTGGGCACTGCCGGCCTGTACTGCGTCTACCTGGCCCTGACCGGCCTGCCGCTGGCGGTGGCCACGGTGCTGCAGTACCTCCACCCCACCTTCACGGCCCTGCTGGCCTGGCCGCTGCTGGCCGAGAGGCCGGGCTGGCGGGTCTGGGGGGCGGTGCTGCTGGGCTTTCTGGGGGTGGCTGTGCTGGTCGCGCCCGGCGGGGGCGGGGCGGCCGCGGGCTCAGCTCTTCCTGCCCTGCCGCTGCTGTTTGCCCTGGCCGGTGCCCTGCTCTCGGCCCTGGCCTACGTGAGTGTGCGCGCCCTGCGCCGCAGCGAGCATCCCCTGGTGGTGGTGTTCTATTTCCCGCTGATGGCCCTCCCGCTCAGCCTGCCCCTGGTGTTGCTGCAGCCTGTGGCACCCACTGGCCCCGAGTACGGCTGGCTTCTGGGGGTGGGGGTGTTCACCCAGCTGGGGCAAGTCGCCCTCACCTATGGCCTGATGGGCATGGCGGCCGCCCGGGCCACCGCGATCAGCTACGTGCAGGTGCCGTTGGCAGCCCTCTGGGGGGTGTGGTGGTTCCAGGAGGCGGTGCCGGCCCGGGCAGGGCTGTCGGCCCTGCTGGTGCTGCTGGCCACCCTGCTCAGTCTCCGCGCCAGACCAGTCCCGGCCAGCGGCTCCGCCTCGTCGTGATGGACCGGCTGTAGGCCATGGGCCCTCCTGCACCAGGACGGAGCGTCCAGGACGGCCGGCACCGGTCGTCATCGCAGCTGTCTCAGTGATGGAATCCCGAGGCTTCTTCGCGGCTCAGCGATCTGCTGACGGGATGCCGCTGGAGATGGTCGATGGCGCTCCTGATGTCCTCCAGCAGCAGGTCGGCGAGGTCACGGCTGACGCCGTGCCGCACCAGGATTCTCTGGATGGCCTGATCGGCGCAGTTGGCCGGCAGGGTGTAGGCGGGTACCTGCCAGCCCCGCACCCGCAGGCGATCGGCCAGGTCGAAGAGGTTGAAACCCGGATCCACGCCATCCTTGATCCTCCAGCACAGGGCCGGGATTCCCGTGTCGGGATCACCGCCATAGATGATCTCGAACGGGCCAAGGGTTTCGATCTCCTTCGCCAGGTGCTGGGCCGTGGCGTAGCAGGCGTTGTGCACCTTGCTGTAACCCTCTTTGCCCAGACGGATGAAGTTGTAGTACTGGCAGATCACCTGGCCGCCGGGCTTGGAGAAGTTGAGGGTGATGTCGCGCATGTTGCCACCCAGGTAGTTCACCCAGAACACCATCTCATCGGGAAGGTCCTTCGCCTCTCTCCACAGCACCCAGCCGGCGCCAAGCGGTGCCAGGCCGAATTTGTGGCCTGAGGCATTGATCGATTTCACCCTGGGCAGGCGGAAATCCCAGATCAGATCCGGGCTGCAGAACGGAGCAAGAAATCCCCCGCTGGCACCATCCACGTGGATGGGGATGTCGAGGCCGGTCTGCCGTTCATAAGCATCGAGCGCTTCTGCCACCTGCTTCACCGGCTCATACTGCCCGGTGAAGGTGACGCCCAGGGTGGGCACCACTCCAATCGTGTTCTCATCGCAGTGTTTGAGCACCTGCTCCGGTGTCATCATCAGACAACCGGGTTCCATCGGGATCTCCCGGTGCTCGATGTCCCAGTAGCGCGTGAACTTGTGCCAGCAGATCTGCACAGGACCCGTGACGAGGTTCGGCCGGTCCGTGGACTTCCCCTGCTGATGTCGTACAGCTTCCCAGCGGCGTTTCATGGCCATCCCACCGAGCATGGCCGCTTCGCTTGATCCGAGTGTGGTGCAACCGATGGCCTCATCGATCTCTGGGGCATTCCAGAGATCGGCCAGCATGCGGGCGCAGCGGGACTCGATTTCGGCAGTCTGGGGATATTCGTCCTTGTCCTCCATGTTTTTGTCGATGCACTCATTCATCAGCTGATGAACTTCCGGCTCCAACCATGTCTGGCAGAAGGTGGCCAGGTTCTGGCGGGAATTGCCATCCAGCATCAACTCGTCATGGATCGCGGCATACACCGTTCTGGGATCCTTCTCCTGGGCGGGAAAGGTGCGCTTCGGCATGCCGATCGACAAGTCGCCGGAGGCATAGATGTCGTCATCCTCAGAGTGTCGCTCAAGTTGGCGATCTGCGGGGGATTCTGAATCGCGCTTGGGATGAAGATCTGGCTTGGAAGTCATTGAATGGGGTGGCGATTCTGCTGCGGAGACTTTATGGCAGGTTCCGATCCGGCGCGGTCATCACCGTTGCTACCGGGCCAGCCTTGATTGGGGGCTTCACGGCCTCCGCGGGCCCCGCTCAGGCCGGACGGTCGCCCGCCAGCGGCAGCGGATCCACCAGCCACTCCTGGTTGAGGCTGTCGCCGGAGGCTCCGGTTGGGCGTGCCAGCCGCCAGCTCTCGCCCCGCTCCCCACGCAGCAGGTACAGCTCAAAGGGGCTGTCCACCCGATAGGGGTCGTCCGCCAGGCGCCAATCGAACTGACCGGTGAGGTGCAGGCCCTTGCCCAGCCCGATCGGGATGGTCTCCTGGCGGTCGACGCGGACGCGGCTCACCTGGGGCCGCCGCTCGCTCGGCTCGAGCTCGAGGGCCTCGGCGATCGACTGCTGGGTGAGCTCGATCTGCAGACCCAGGGCCTGCAGCAGCACCGCCCGGGGGGGCTGGCCCGCCGCCTGGCAGCCGTTCAGTCCGAGCAGGGCCACCAGCAGGGCCACCAGCAGGGCCACCAGCAGGGCGGCCAGCAGGGGGCGCCGCCAGGGAGGCTGCGGCAGGGTGATGGCCTCAGACCGGCTGGCAGGGGTTGGCGGACCGGGCAGCATGGGGCGGATCGTTGGTGGTCTCCATGATCGGCTGGCTGCAAGGCCATGTGGCAGAGCCGTGGCAACAGGGCAACCGTTGTGGTCTCCTGCTGGCCTGCTCTGGCGTGGGTTACGAGGTGCAGATCACCCGCCGCCACTGGGAGCTGCTGCCCCCGGCAGGCAGTCAGCTCAGCCTTTACACCCACCAGACGATCCGTGACGACGGCTGGACCCTGTTCGGCTTCGGTGCCCGCCACGAGCGCGATCTGTTCCGCCTGCTGGTGGCCGTGAGCGGGGTCGGGCCGCAGATGGCCCTGGCCCTGCTGGGCACCATGCCCTGCGAGGAGCTGGTGCGGGCGATCGTTCAGGCCGACCTGCGCCGGCTCTGCAGGGCGCCTGGGGTGGGCAAGCGCACGGCCGAGCGGCTGGCGGTGGAGCTGCGCGGCAAGCTGGCGGAGAGCTACGGGGCCGCCGCTGGCTTCGACGACGACACCCTCGATGGCGCAGGCGGCAGCACAGACGGCGATCCGGGGCCGACCGCCTCCACCCGTGAAGAGCTGCAGATCACCCTCACCGCCCTGGGCTACGAGCCCCTGGAGATCAGCCGGGCGCTGCGCGGCCTGGGCCGTGACGGCCTTGATCCGGCCCTCGATGCTGACGCCTGGCTGAGCGCCTGTCTGCGCTGGCTCTCCCGCGAGGACGCCTGAGGCTGGAGGCAAGCCGCAGAGATGGTTCGCGGCTTGGTCGCCAGTCCCCTGAGGCGTTAGGTTGTCTGTTTGCACCGTCAGGGCCCGACGCCGGCATGCCGCTCGATACCACCAAGAAGCAGGAACTGATCAACTCCCACCAGACCCACGGCACCGACACCGGTTCGGTCGAGGTTCAGGTGGCGATGCTGAGCGAGCGGGTGACCCAGCTCACCGGCCACCTGCAGAAGAACAAGCACGACTTCTCCTCCCGCCAGGGGCTGCTGAAGATGATCGGTCGCCGCAAGCGGCTGCTCGGTTATCTGCGCGCCGAGAGCGAGGAGCGCTACAGCCAGCTGATCGCCAAGCTCGGCATCCGGGGCTGAGTCCAGCCATGGCGGCCAAGCGCAAGCCCCTGCCGTTTGAGCCGGAGCGCGAGCCCAAGACCACGCCCAGGGGGTCCCAGGTGATCCCGCCGGCCGTGGCCAACCGCATGGCCCGCCGTATCGGCGTGGCCACCGGGGTTCCGTCGCTGCTGGGCATGGGCGTGTTCATCGGCAGCTACCTGCTGGTCAGCCGCGGCCTGCTCGACATCCCCCCCGTGGTCACCCTGGCCAGCTCCGGCGGCCTGTTTCTGCTCGGGGTGCTGGGGCTGAGCTATGGCGTGCTCTCCGCCAGCTGGGAGCAGGCGCCAGGCAGCCTGCTGGGCACCGAGCAGATCGGCACCAATATCGCCCGCATGAAGGCCTCGATCAAGGCCATCCGTCAGGGCAGCAGCGGCGCCTGAGGGTTCAGGCGGTCTGCAGCACCGAGTGCAGCCTGGCGGTGAAGGCGGCGTCGGTGAGGGTGCTGACCGCGGCGGCCCCATCGCGGACGCAGAATTGATGGCCGAGGCGCACGTAGCGGGCCTCGCCATGGAGCCGCACCTTCGCCACCACCGGCACCCGCACGCCGGCCTCCTCCTGCTCCGGCCGGTGCCGCACCAGGCATTCCCTCAGGCGGTGCTGCACGGTGATGTCACTGGCCTGCTCCGCCATCAGCTCCACCAGCAGCACATCGAGGTCGTCGATGGCGCGGCAGTCATCCAGGATCAGCTGCACCCGTTCGTCGCGCCGGTCCACCGACCCCCAGATCATCAGCCGCGCATCCACCATCAGGTGGTCGCTCAGACGGGCGTAGGTCTTGGGGAACACCACGCACTCGGCGCTGCCGCTGAGATCCTCGAGCTGCAGCACGGCCATGCGATCCCCCTTGCGGGTGGTCACCTGCCGCACCTCCGGCAACATCGCCACCACGCTGACCCGGGCCTTGTCGGCCTGCTCCTCCAGCCGCCCCAGGCTGATCGGTGAGAGCATCTGAATCGGCCGCGCCAGCTGCCGCAGGGGGTGATCGGAGAGGTAGAACCCCACCAGCTCCTTCTCCAGGCGGAGTTTCTCCTTGGGGGGATAGTCGGCCACCGGCGCCGCCTTCGGGGCGGTGCTCTGATCAGCCTGGGCTGAAGTGACGCCGGCCATCAGGTCGAACAGGTTGCCTTGCCCGCTGGCGCGATCCCTGGCGCGGGAGCTGGCCCAATCCAGCACCAGATCGAGGTCGGCCATCAACTGGGCGCGGTTGGCGCTGGGCTCCAGCCCATCAAGGGCACCGCAGTGGATCAGCGATTCCAGCGCCCGTCGGTTCATCAGCGTGGTCGGGATCCGATCGCAGAGATCGGCCAGGGAGGCAAAGGGTCCATCCTGGACACGGGCTTCCAGCAACTGGCGAATGGCGCCATCACCGAGGTTGCGAACCGCCGAGAGTCCGAACAGGATTCTTTCTCCTTTCGGGGTGAAATCGATGCCGGAGGCATTGAGATCGGGTGGCATCACCTCGATGCCCATCGCCTGGCAATTGGCGATGTAGCGCTGCACCTTGTCGGTGCTGCCGGCATTGACCGTGAGCAGAGCGGCCATGTAGGCCACCGGGTAATGGGCCTTGAGGTACGCCGTCTGGTAGGTGACAGCGCCGTAGGCGGTGGAGTGGCTCTTGTTGAAGCAGTATTCGGCGAACAGCACCATCTGCTCAAACAGACCTTCCGCCACCCGCTGCTCCACGCCCCGCTGGGTGGCCCCCTGCACGAACAGGCTCTGGTGCTTCTCCATCTCACTTTTCTTCTTCTTGCCCATCGCCCGCCGCAGCAGGTCGGCTTCACCGAGGGAATAGCCGGCCAGATCCTGGGCGATGCGCATGATCTGCTCCTGGTAGACCATGATCCCGTAGGTCTCCTTCAGGATCGGCTCCAGGCCAGGACAGGCGAAATCAATCGCTTCGCGGCCATGCTTTCGGTTGATGAATTTCGGGATCAGACCGGCATCGAGCGGACCCGGCCGGTAGAGGGCCAGGATCGAGGAGATGTCCTCCAGCGACGACGGTCTGAGATCCCGCACGATCTGACGCATGCCGCTGGATTCGAGCTGGAAGATGCCCTCCAGATCGCCGCGGGCCAGCAGGGCGAAGGTGTCCGCGTCGCTGGGGGGAAGATCATCGGGATCGAGGCGCTCACCGCTGCTCTGCTCCACCAGATCGAGGGTCTTGTCGATCATGGTGAGGTTCTTGAGGCCGAGGAAGTCCATCTTCAGCAGCCCCATCGCCTCCACGTCCTCCATGAAGTACTGGGTGATCACCTGACCGTCGTTGTTGCGCTGCAACGGCACCAGCGAATCCAGCGGTTCAGCCGCGATCACCACGCCGGCGGCATGCACCCCGAAGGTCTTGTTGGTGCCCTCGATGCGGCGGGCCATGTCCACCCAGCGGCGCACCTGGGGGTCGTTCTCGTATTTCTCGCGGAATTCCGGTGCGGGCGACTCGGGGCCGATCATCTCCGCCAGCTTGGCGGGCTTGCCACGCACGACGGGAATCAATTTGGCCAGGCGGTCGGCATCGCCGTAGGGAATGTCGAGCACGCGGGCCACATCCTTGAGCACCGCCTTGGAGGTCATCCGGTTGAAGGTGATGATCTGCGCCACCTTGTCCTCGCCGTAGCGCTGGGTGACGTACTCGATCACCTCGCCGCGGCGCTCAATGCAGAAGTCGGTGTCGATGTCAGGCATCGACTTGCGCTCGGGGTTGAGGAAACGCTCGAACAGCAGGCCGTTGCTGACCG
The DNA here is from genome assembly GCF_014224355.1 of Synechococcus sp. BSA11S. Classification (GTDB taxonomy): domain Bacteria; phylum Cyanobacteriota; class Cyanobacteriia; order PCC-6307; family Cyanobiaceae; genus Regnicoccus_A. The sequence continues at coordinate 17,434 of NZ_VNWP01000006.1, forward strand.
GATCGATGTTGGTGATCCCGAGGGCATAGGCCACCAGCGAACCGGCGGCGGAGCCCCGTCCCGGCCCCACCGGGATGCCCTGGTCGCGCGCGAAGCGGATGTAGTCCCACACCACCAGGAAATAGGTGGGGAAGCCCATCTGCTCCATCACCTGCAGCTCGAAGGCCAGCCGCTCGCCATAGAGCGGATCGATCGGATCAGCGCAGGCCAGCCGCAGCCGTTGGCGCAGGCCGGCCTCGGACACCTCCGCCAGATAACTCACCGCCGTGTGCCCGTCGGGGATCGGGAAGCGGGGCATCTGCTGGCGGCCGAGGATGTCGTAGGCCTCCACCTTCTCGGCCACCGCCGCGGTGTTGGCGATCGCTTCGGCCACCACGTCCGGCTCGAGGTGATCGGCGAAGAGGCGGCCCATTTCCGCCTCGCTCTTGATGTATTCGGTGCCGGTGTAGCGCAGCCGTTTCTCGTCGGTGACGAGCTTGCCGGTGAGCACGCAGAGCAGGGCGTCGTGGGCCTCCACATCGGCGCTGCTGAGGTAGTGGGCGTCGTTGGTGGCGATCAGCTCGATGCCCAGCTCCCGGGCGATCCGCACCAGCTCCACGTTCACGATCCGGTCTTCCGGTGAGCCGTGGTCCTGGATCTCGAGGTAGAAGTCGGAGCCGAAACGCTGCTGGTACCAGCGGGCCACATCCCGGGCGACCTCGGGTCGGCCGCGCAGGATCGCCTGGGGAATCTCACCGCCCAGGCAGGCGGTGGCCAGGATCAGCCCTTCGCGGTGCTGCTCCAGCAGCTGCTTGTCGATGCAGGCCCGCGAGAAGATGCCCCGGCCGCGCATGCCGCGCAGGTGGCTGAGACTGGTGAGCTTGACCAGGTTGCGGTAGCCGGTGTCGTTCTTGGCCAGCACCACCAGGTGATAGCGGCGTTCGCCCTTCACCCACGGCTCGTCGATCGAGCCGTTGATCACGTACATCTCGTTGCCGATGATCGGCTTGATGCCGGCCCCCTTGCAGAGCTTCAGCAGCTCGATGGCGCCGTACATCACGCCGTGATCGGTGAGGGCCAGGGCCGGCATGCCCAGCGCCACGGCCCGCTCGACCATCTGCGGCAGCTGGCTGGCACCGTCCAGCAGGCTGTAATCGCTGTGGTTGTGGAGGGGGACGAAGGCCAAGGGCTGAGGCGTCAGACGCCACCACGGGGTGCTGCCACGTTACCGGCCACCAGATGTGGTGTCAGTCAGGCGGCTGGTTCAGGGCACCAGGGCTGCGCTGGGTCTGGTGTCCATCACCCGGGCGGCCTGCTCATAGTGGTGGGCCACCTGCAGCAGGCGCGGCTCCTCGAGCACGCCTGTGATCAGCTGCAGGCCGATCGGCAGGCCGCCGTCGTCGAAGCCGCAGGGCACGCTGATCGCCGGCAGGCCGGCCATGTTGGCCGGGATGGTGAGCAGATCGGCCAGATACATCGCCAGGGGATCCTCGGCGTGGGCTCCGAAGCGGAAGGCTGTGGTGGGGGAGGTGGGAGTGAGCAGCACATCCACTGAGCCGAAGGCCGCATCGAAATCGCGGCGGATCAAGGTGCGCACCTGTTGGGCCTTTTTGTAGTAGGCATCCACATAGCCGGCTGAGAGGGCATAGGTGCCGATCAGGATGCGTCGCTGCACCTCATCCCCGAATCCCTCGGCCCGGCTGCGGGCCGTCATCTCCGCCAGGCTGGCGGCCTGCTCGGAGCGGTAGCCGTACTTCACGCCGTCGTAGCGGGCCAGGTTGGCGGACGCTTCCGAGGGGGCGATCACGTAGTAGGTGGCGATGCCGTCGTTGAAGCGGGGGCAGCTCACCTCCACCAGCTCGCAGCCGAGGGCCTCCAGCTGGGCGGCGGCGGCCAGCACCGAGGCCTTCACCTGGGGATCGAGACCCTCGGCCTCAAAGCATTCCTTCACCAGTCCGACCCGCAGGCCCTTCACCGGGGCCTTCAGGGCGGCGGTGTAGTCGGGAACGGGGGCCTGCAGGCAGGTGCCATCGCGGCGGTCTTCCCCGGCGATCACCTGCAGCAGCTCGGCGGCATCAGCCACGCTGGTGCTGAATGGCCCCACCTGATCAAGGGAGCTGGCGAAGGCCACCAGACCCCAGCGGCTCACCCGTCCGTAGGTGGGCTTGAGGCCCACCACACCGCAGAAGGCGGCCGGCTGACGGATCGAGCCGCCCGTGTCGGAGCCCAGGGCGGCGACACATTCGCCGGAGCCCACGGCGGAGGCACTGCCACCGGAGCTGCCACCGGGCACCCGTTCGGGGTTCCAGGGGTTGCGGCTGGGCCCGAAGGCGGAGGTCTCGGTGGAGCTGCCCATGGCGAACTCATCGAGGTTGGTCTTGCCGATCAGGATTCCGCCGGCCTGCCACAGCCGTTCGGTGACGGTGGATTCGTAGGGAGGCACGAACTGCTCCAGCATCCGGCTGGAGCAGGTGGTGCGGATGCCTTTCGTGCAGAGGTTGTCCTTGATCGCCAGGGGCACTCCGGCCAGGGGCGGCAGCGACTCCCCGGCGGCCCGGGCGGCATCGACACGGTCAGCATCGGCGCGGGCGCGCTCCGTGGTGACCTCCAGGAAGGAATGGAGGGTGCCGTCGACGGCCTCGATCCGGGCCAGATGCTGGTCTGTGAGCTCCCGGGCCGACACCTCGCCGCGCTCCAGTTGCCCACGCCACTCGGCGATCCCCATCAGCCCTTGCCTTGCATCGAGCGACGCTATCAGCCAGGCTCAAAGTCTTCGGTGAGGGGTTCGCCGCGGCGGACCTGCAGCAGTTCGTGTTTGATCGAGCCGGGCTGTTCGCTGCCCACATCGCCGAGAAAAGTGGGCAGGCTCGCCTCGAGATGCTCCTGTCGCACGAAGGGTCCGAACCAGTAGACGACATGGGGATCGTGGGTTTCCACCCGGGCCCACCAGGCCACCCCAAGACCGTTGGCCAGGCTTCTGAGCAGCCGAATCAAGGGGTTCATCGAACCGTGGCGAACCTGACCATTGTGCCGATCGAAGGGCACCGCTCCCGAGCTGGATCCGGGCCTGCAGACGGCACCACCATCACAATCTGATGTCTCCCTGGAAGGGGGAGGTGGAGGAGTGGGCGAAACTCAGTTCGATCTCGGCGGGCAAGGCCACCTGCAGGTCCAGCTCAGGCGCGGTCTCCGCCTGTGGGTGCTCCGTGCTCTCCTGCTGGATGGTGTCCTGGCCGTCGGCCTGATCGGCCTGGTCAGCCTGGTCAGTTTGGCTGTCCTGGTCGTCTGTCTCGCTGTCGGCCTGATTCAGAGCTGGCTGAGGGTCCTCGCTCAGCTCCTGAACCACGGGCTGGATCTCCTCGGCGGTCTCTGGAGCCGAGTGATGAGGGCTGCTGGCTGGAGCGGCGGTGGTGGGCACCTGGGGCCGCACCAGGCGTGGCGCTGGGGCGTTGCCGCTGATGGTCTTCATCCAGCCCCGTCGGGCGATTTCATAGAGCAGCAGGGCAGTGGCCACCGAGGCGTTCAGGCTGGGGGTGGCCCCCCGCAGGGGAATGCGGATCAGCTGGTCGCAGTGCTTGCGGGTGAGCATCGAGAGGCCCTGGGCCTCAGACCCTGTGACCACCACCAACGGGCCGTCGAGATCAGCCTCCATCAGGCTCACATTGCCTTCCTCGGCCAGGCCCACCACGCGGTAGCCCGCGTCCTTGAGCTGCTCGATCGAGCGGTTGAGGTTCACGACCCGGGCCACGGGCAGGTGCTCGAGGGCACCGGCCGCCACCTTGGCCACCGAGCCGGTGAGGCCCGCGTTGCGCCGCTGGGGCAGCACCAGACCATGGGCTCCAAGTGCTTCGGCGCTGCGCACGATCGCCCCCAGGTTGTGGGGATCGGTGAGGCCATCGACAGCCATCAGCAGCGGCGCTTCGCCGAGTCCGCGGCAGCCTTCGATCAGGCTGGGCAGGTCGAGGGTTTCAGCGGCTGCGGCCTGCAGCACGATCCCCTGGTGGACGGCACCGCTGCTGATCTGACCCAGGCGCGCCCAGGTGACCTCCTCCACCAGAACGCCACTGGCCTTGGCATCGCGCAGCAGCTGCAGGAAGCGGGGTGCGAAACGCAGCTCTGGGGTGCACCAGATGCGGTGAATCGGGCGATCGCTCTCCAGGGCGGCCTGAGCGGGGTGGCGGCCCCAGATCAGGTCGTCAGCGGGCTCGGCGCTGAAGCGCTCGGAACTGCCGCTGGCCTCGGGTCCCGGCGACTCCTGCTCGTTGAAGCGCGGGGCACGGGCGGGGGGGCGCCCGGACTGGAAGCGGGGCCTCTCGCCGTCGGGACGGCTGAAGCGAGGCGCGCCGAAGCTGGGGCGTCGGCCCCCGTCGCGGCCCTCTGGGCGACCCTCAGGCCGCCGGCCCCCTTCCGGGCGCTGGTCGTCGAAGCGGCGTGCCGAGGGTCGGCTGCCGATCACCCGCGTGGGACGCCCCGATGGGCGGCCATCCCCCTGGGGACGCTGAAAACTCTCCCGCCGGGGGGCGTCGGGGCGGTAGCCACCCCGGCTCTCCGGGGGGCGTCCTTCGCGCTTGTCACGGCTGTCGCGTTCGGAGTCGCCGCCGGATCCGCCGCTGCCACGCCATTCGGGGCGGGGCCCGCCGAAGCGGGAGGGTTTGCCCCCTCTGGCTCCTCCCGAGGGGCGATCACCTGAGCCGGCGCCCTTGGGACGGCGGCGCTCGAAACGTTGGCTCATGGGTCGCTCGTCAAGGGGTCAGAAGGGTCCGTTTCGTCCAGATGATCCAGAAGCTGGGCAAGCCGCTCGGGATTCTGCAAAAAGAGCCAGCCCACCATTGTCTCAAATCCCGTAGCCCGGCCGTAGCTGGCTGGATCTCCGCCCCGGGGGCCCCGGCCGGCCCGGTTGCGGCCCTGGCGCACCAGAGCACGCTCCCGGTCGTCGAGCAATGGCTCGAGCCGCTCCAGGGCCCTGGCCTGGGCCTGGGCCCGCACCTGGGCCACCACCGCCTGGTGGAGCTCATCCGGGCGGCCGGGCCTGTTGCAGTGCCTCAGGCGCTGGTGAAGCTCCCAGACTGCATCTCCCAGCCAGGCAAGCTGCAGGGCACCGAGCCGGTCGGGCTGAAGCTGATGACGGGCATCGGGCCGGATCTGGCGCAGCCAGGAGTGTCCGTCGGATTCAGGGTTTGGCAAGGGCGGCCAGGGCCGTGTCCAGATCGGGCTGAAGGTGCAGGAACTGCTCCAGCCGCACCAGCTTGACCGTCTGAATCACGCGGGCATTGCCCACCATCACGAAGCCGACCTTGGCATCGCTGCACTGCTTGGCCAGCTGCACGAGCACCCCCAGCCCGGAGGAATCGATGAAATCGATGTGGGTGAGATCCAGCAGCACCGCCCGCTTGTCGCTGCCGCGATGTTCGGTGACGAAATCCCGGAACTGCTTGTCGGAGTAGGCGTCGAGCTGGCCGGTGAAGCTGAACAGCAGACAACTGTCCCGTCGCTCGAAGCCGCCCCGGAGGGATACGGTCAACCGGTGCAGTTCAGGAATCGTTCCAGCCCTCACGAGAAAACAAGAGGCTGAAGTGTAAGCAGCAATGGGCGCAGCTTCACCTGCGCCCGGGGCCTCAGGGGCGTCGCTCGGCCATCAGGCGCATGAAACGACCGAAATGGTGATCCGCGTCGTGGGGGCCGGGGCTGGCTTCGGGGTGGTACTGCACCCCGAACACCGGCTGGTGGCGATGGCGCAGGGCCGCCACGGTGCGGTCGTTGAGGTTGCGGTGGGTGACCTCCACCAGCTCCTCGGGCAGGGATGTGGCCTCGATCGCGAAGCCGTGGTTCTGGCTGGTGATCTCCACCAGCCCCTCGCCCCCGCAGGGATGGTTCAGCCCGCGGTGCCCGTAGCCGAGCTTGAACGTGCTGCCGCCGAGGGCCAGGCCCAGGATCTGGTGGCCGAGGCAGATGCCGAACACCGGCAGATCGGCCTGCCCCAGCAGATCCCTGGCGAGGGCGATGCCTTCGGCCACCGCGGCCGGATCACCTGGGCCATTGGAGAGGAACACCCCTTCGGGCTCCAGGGCCAGCACCTGAGCCAGGGTGGCGCTGGCGGGCAGCACCGTGACCGTGCAGCCATGGGCCGTGAGCCGCTCGAGGATGGCTCGCTTGATACCGAAATCGATGGCCACCACCCGATAGGGCCGCTCCGGCGAGGGTCGCAGGCGCTGATCGAAGTCGGTGGCGCTGAGTTGCTGCCAGAGGTAGGGACTGGGGGTGGTCACCCGCGCGGCCAGGTTGAGCCCCTCCATCGAGGGGCTCCGGCGCACCAGTTCCAGCAGCTCGTGGGGGCCAGTGCCATCGCTGCAGATCGCTCCGTTCATGGCCCCCCGCTCGCGCAGGTGACGCACCAGGGCACGGGTGTCCACCCCAGCGATGCCCACCACCCCATGGGAGGCGAGCCAGCCGGGCAGGTCGCCCTGGCTGCGCCAGCTGCTGGGGGTAGGCGCCAGCTGGCGGGCGATCACGCCGCGCACGTGGGGGGCTTCGGCCTCCTGATCCTCCGGATTGACTCCGGTGTTGCCCAGTTCCGGATAGGTGAAGGTCACCAGCTGACCGGAGTAGCTGGGATCGGTCATCACCTCCTGGTAGCCCGTCATCCCGGTGTTGAACACCACCTCACCGATGGCGGTGCCCCGCGCTCCGAAGGCCGTGCCGCGGAGCACGGTGCCATCGGCCAGCACCAGCACCGCCTCGTTGGAGGCTGGGCTGCTGCTGGCGGGCTGGGGGGTGCTGGCCGAAGCCGGGGCTGCAGCGCTCAAGGGGGAAGAGTCGAGTGAAGCGATCATCTCCCAGGCGACGCTCAGCTGGCTGATGCCGGCGCCTGAAGTGCGGCGCTGAGCTGCTCCAGCCGCTGCCAGGGGCGCTCGCCGCCGAGGGCCTCGAGCGCCTGCGCCAGCCCGGCCTGCACCGAGTCGGCCCGCCCGGCGGCCCAGAGCACCAGCGCCGTGTTCAGGGCCACCACGTCGCGCTGGGCGGTGTTGCCCTGGCCGCGCAGCACGGCTTCGAGGATCCGGCGGTTGGTGTCCAGATCGCCGCCGGCCAGGGCCGTGAGAGGGGCTAGACCCAGGCCCAGCTGCTCTGGATCGAGCTCCAGGGCCCGCACCGTGTCACCCTCCACCAACCGCAGCTGGTTGACCCCGCTCAGGGAAGCCTCATCCAGGCCACCGTGGCCGTGGACCACCACCGCCCGCTCCAGCCCAAGGCGGGAGAGGGCTTCGGCCATCGGCTCCAGCAGCTCCGACCGGGCCACCCCCAGCACCTGGGCTTCGGGCCGCAGGGGATTCACCAGAGGGCCGAGCAGGTTGAAGACGGTGCGCACCCCCAGACGCCGGCGCACGGGGGCGAGTTCCACCAGGGCCGGATGCCAGCCCGGAGCGAACAGGAAGGTGACCCCGCTGCCGGGCAGGGCCGCCACCACCGTTTCGGGATCGGCCCGGAGGTTGAGTCCGAGTGCCTCCAGCACATCGGCGGAGCCCACCTTGCCGCTGGCGCTGCGGTTCCCGTGCTTGGCCACCGTGGCACCGCAGGCGGCAGCCACAAAGGCCACGGCCGTGGAGATGTTGAAGGTGTCGGCCCCGTCGCCGCCGGTGCCGCAGGTGTCGACCAGCTTCAGGGGCGGGCGCTCCCCTGGCAGGCAGGAGGCCTCGCGCAACACCCGTGCCATCGCCGCCAGCTCCTCGCCGCTCACCCCTTTGCAGCGCAAGGCCGCCAGCAGGGCACCGGTGAGTTCGGGCTCCAGGCTCCCCGCCAGCCAGGCCTGCATCAGGTCCGTGGCCTGCGGTTCCGAGAGTGCCTGGCCCTGCAGCAACTGCTCCAGCAGGGTCGGCCAGGCGTTTGGGGCAGCCATCGGTGGGGGGCGGAGGTCAGAACAGACCCGGTCAGAAAAAAACCCGGGTGCGAGGCACGCCGGGCCGGGTGATGGGGAAGTTTCCACTATCCCCCGCAGCACTGGTCCGCTGCCGTCCACTCCGCCCCCGGACGGGCCCATGCTCACGCTTCGTTACCCCTCGGGAGCGGAGGTGTCGAAACCGCTGCCCACCGCCTCAGCGCCCACCACCGCCCCGGGCCGGTAGCCCCGGGCCCAGAGGGCACGGGTGCGGCGTTGCAGGTCCTCCACGCTCAGGCCCCAGAGGCGGAGGGCCTTACTCAGATCATCGCGCAGGTCCTCGGCTCCGGGGAAGCCGTCGTAGCGGTTGAGCAGCCGGGCCAGATCGGCCAGTTGAGCGTCGCTGGGCTGCTGCGCCGCCAGCAGACCGTCAACCAGTTCGCGGTCGGTGGCGTAGAGGGGATGGGCCTGGGAGTGGGCGGAGGAGCCGTCGGACGGGGCCATGGGGCGAATCCTTAGGTTGGTTCGATCCTGCTCCGCATCATGGCCGCCATCCGTCTGGGCCTGATCTGGCGCTACCTCCGTCCCCACCGGCGCGAGGTGTTCATGGGTGTCACCGCCCTGGTGGTGGTGAACCTGCTGAGCGTCAGCATTCCACTGCTGGTCCGTGGCGTCATCGACGACCTTCAGGACGGGTTCGCCGCCTCCATGGTGCTGCGTCAGGCGGGGCTGATCGTGCTGCTCGCCACCGTGATGGGAGGCGCCCGCCAGCTCTCGCGCATGCTCGTGTTCGGCGTGGGACGCCAGGTGGAGGCCAGCCTGAGGCAGCGCCTGTTTGATCACATGCTCCGCCAGGAGCCGGGCTGGGTGCAGGTCACCGGCAGCGGTGAAGTGATCAGCCGCTCCACCAGCGATGTGGAGAACGTGCGTCGCCTGCTGGGCTTCGCGGTGCTCAGCCTTTCCAACACCGCTCTGGCCTATGCCCTCACCCTGCCGGCGATGCTCTCGATCGACCCTGCCCTCACCCTGGCGGCGGTGGGGCTCTACCCCGTGATGCTGGTGGTGGTGCGCCTGTTCGGCGGGCGGATGATGCGGCAGCAGCGGCGCCAGCAGGAGGCGCTCGGCAGCCTCAGCGACCTGATCCAGGAGGACCTCTCCGGAATCAGCGCCATCAAGATCTACGGACAGGAGGACCACGAGCATGGGGCCTTCGCCCGGCGCAACGGCCGCTACCGCGACGCAGCCCTGTCCCTGGCCCGCACCCGCAGCACACTCTTCCCGCTGCTGGAGGGGATTTCATCGATCAGCCTGCTGCTGCTGCTGGCCCTGGGCAGTGGCCAGCTGGAGAGCGGCCGGCTCAGCATCGGCAACCTGGTGGCCCTGATCCTGTTCGTGGAGCGGTTGGTGTTCCCCACCGCCCTGCTCGGCTTCACCCTCAACACCTTCCAGACCGGCCAGGTGAGCCTGGAGCGGGTGGAGGAACTGCTGGCCCGGGAGCCGCAGGTGGTGTCACCGCCCGTGCCCAAGCCTCCGGCCAGGGTCGGGCGCGGGGCTGTGGAGGCCCGTGGGCTGAGCGTGCGTTACGACGGCGCCCAGCGCGATGCCCTCCGGGAGGTGAGCTTCCAGCTGCGGCCGGGAGAGCTGGTGGCGCTGGTGGGGCCTGTGGGCTGCGGCAAGACCACCCTGGCCCGGTCGCTGGGACGGATGGTGGAGGTGCCTGAGGGGCAACTGTTCCTCGATGGGGTTGATGTCACGGCCCTCTCCCTCGATGACCTGCGCCGTCAGGTGGCCCTCGTGCCCCAGGAGGGTTATCTGTTCACAGCCAGCCTGGCCGACAACCTGCGCTACGGCGACCCTGAGGCCGACGATTCCCGCGTGGAGGCGGCGGCCCGGCAGGCACGCCTGGACGGTGACATCCGCGGGTTTCCCGATGGCTACCAGACCCTGGTGGGGGAGCGCGGCATCACCCTCAGTGGCGGTCAGCGCCAGCGGGCGGCCCTCGGCCGGGCCCTGCTGGTGTCAGCTCCCCTGCTGGTGCTCGACGATGCCCTTGCCAGCGTGGACAACAACACGGCTGCGGAGATCCTCGATTCGATCCGCGCCGAGAAGGGCCGCACCATCCTGATGATCAGCCACCAGCTCTCCGCCGCCGCCGCCTGCGACCGGGTGCTTGTCATGGAGGACGGCCGCCTCGTGCAGCAGGGTCATCACGGGGAGCTGGTGGCCATCCCAGGCACCTACCGGCGGCTTTGGGAGCGGGAGCAGGCCGAGGAACGCCTCCACCAGGTGGCCTGATTCGCACGAGTTGTTGAACAGCGCAGACAAGCCCGCGGGGAGGGGCTTAGCTGAGGCAGATCCCGCGAGGCCGATGGAGAACCCCAAGGGCTACAACCTGCGCTGCACCCTCACCTTCGGTGACATCTACGGCCAGGTGCTGGTGTGGATGCTTGTGATCTTCGTGAGCCTGGCGGCGGGACTGGCCCTGATGGGCTCCAGCAAGCCGATCTTCGCCCTGGTGGGGGTGGGCGTGATCCTTGTGCTTTCCCTGCCCTTTCTGCTCTTTGCGTTCACCACCACCCTGCTGAACCACATCGCCCTGGAACCCGCTCCGGCCCCCGACCGCGTTGCCTAGGCTCAAGGCCTAAGCAGAGCAGCGGTGTTCGGACTCTTCAACCAGGCCCCCGGCGCGACCAAGGGCAGGATCGTTTCTGCCGAGGAGGCTCTGCCGGGACGTGACACGCCGATTGCCACGGCACGCACCCACGTGGTGCTCGGTACCCCTCTTCAGGCGCCTCTCCTGCCTGGCCAGGAGGAGGCCTTCTTCGGCTGCGGATGCTTCTGGGGTGCGGAGAAAGGTTTCTGGCGTCTGCCTGGCGTGATCACCACGGCCGTGGGCTACTGCGGCGGCCACACCCCCAACCCCACCTACGAGGAGGTGTGCTCCGGCCGCACCGGCCACACCGAAGCGGTGCGGGTCGTTTGGGACACCGATCAGGTGGGCTTCGCCGATCTCCTCAAGCTGTTCTGGGAATGCCATGACCCCACCCAGGGCATGGGCCAGGGCAACGATCGCGGCAGCCAGTACCGCTCGGCGATCGTGACCAGCACCGAGGCCCAGGCCGAGCTGGCGAGCGCCAGCCGCGACCATTACCAGGAGCAGCTGAGCGCCGCCGGTTTCCCGGAGATCACCACTGAACTGCTGGCCGGCAAGCCCTTCTACTTCGCCGAAACCCACCACCAGCAGTACCTGGAACGGCCCGGCAGCAGGCCCTACTGCTCCGCGCGGCCTAGCGGGGTGACCCTGGGCGCCTTCCCCGGTGCTCACTTCAAGCTCCCCGCAAAGGTCTGGGATCACTACGACTGGAGCCAGCCCCATTGCGTCCTGCGCAGCCCCGGCGGCCCGATCAGGCTCTGAACCACCCCGGCGATATCAGCCCCGTCGTGACCGGTTCACCTGGAGCATCAGGCCGATCATGATCGCGGCGAACGATTGCAGCATCGGTACGACGATCAGGGTCATCCGCTGCACCATCCTGTGTTCAGGAACCGTGTGGTAGCGGTAGCTGTCCAGTCCGAGAAGGATCGTTCCGGCCAGGGACAGCACCAGCACGGCCACGAACAGCACCGCCGAGAGGCGCCGCCGCCCCCGCTCCCGCCAGGCCAGCAGTCCCAGCAGAAGGTAGGGGGCAAGCAGGAAGGCGAGGAACGGCAGATCGTCCATCCGTACGCCAGGGACCCCCGTGATCACAAGGATCAGGCTCGTGAGGGCGGCAAGCGTGCACACGCTCCTCGTGGGGTGATCAGTCACGTCCAGGCCGCCTAGTGCCACTAGCGGCTCCACGAGGGCTGGTAGCGGGAGCGCCCCCAGCAAAGAGGCGACGACCAGAGGCACCGACCTCATCCACCACCTCGAGGTCGCGAAGCTGGCCGCCGCACTGGTTGCTGGCCGCGACCATGCCCATACCGATGATCAAGTGGGTGGAGCGTCAACCTTGATGCCGTGGTAGCCACAACAAAGCCCAGGACCTTGGCCCTGGGCTTTGTCTGGTCAGCTGTGTAGCCGGTGAAGGATCGCAGCTGGTTCAGCGGACGTTTCGTCCGATCTGGTGTCTTCAGTTGTGGGGCGGAGCTGCCTGGCGATGGCACCTGGGGCCATGGCTCTAGCGGGGCTTCCCAATTCGGCCCGGGGCACCTGAGGCAGGGCCGTGAACGGTGCATTGGACGGCGTCGATAGGGGACGCCAGGGAAACCAGTGATCCTTGAAGATTGTTGGAGCAGGGTCCGAACGTCAGTTCGCTCCTATCACCTGCTCAGGGGGGGTGTCGTCCATGGGCTGGAACCTCCGAATCCCGATGAACACACAATCGGACGGGCGTCCTGTCCACGCAAGGGGAAGCGCTCCGGACGCAATGGGTCTTCATCTCATGACAAAGGTCTTCACCTGAGCCGGACCAGCAGAATCAAAGCCATGGAACTCCACGCCGATCTCGCCCAGCGGGTGGTGCTCGACACCGCGGCCCTCCCCTGGAGCCCCTCGCCGATGGCGGGGGTGGAGCGGCGCATGCTCGATCGCCTTGGCGGTGAAGTGGCCCGTGCCACCTCGATCGTGCGTTATGCCCCCGGGAGCCGATTCGAGCGGCACAGCCATGGGGGTGGCGAGGAGATCCTTGTGCTGGAGGGCACGTTCTCCGACGAGCAGGGCGACCACCCAGCCGGCACCTACCTGCGCAACCCCGCCGGCTCCGCCCATGCGCCCTTCAGTGAGCAGGGCTGCACCCTCCTGGTGAAACTGCATCAGATGCACCCGCTTGATCAGCAGACCGTGGTGATCGACACCCGCAGCAGCGACTGGTTGCCAGGCCTGGTGGCTGGCCTGCAGGTGCTGCCGCTCCATGCCTTCGGTTCCGAGCATGTGGCCCTGGTGCGCTGGGCTCCGGGTACGCGCTTCCAGTCCCATGGGCACCCTGGCGGTGAGGAAATCCTTGTGCTGGACGGCGTCTTCCAGGACGAGCAGGGCAACTATCCCGCCGGCAGCTGGCTGCGCAATCCCCACGCCAGCTCCCACCGCCCGTGGAGTGAGGCCGGCTGCACCATCTGGGTCAAGACCGGGCATCTGCTCACTGATTGAGCCGGGTGGATGGGCCATACGGATTTCCTCACCCACAACGGCATCAATGCAGACCCATGCCTGATCCGAGCAGGCGGTAATCCGTCACTGGCAGATTCGGCCTGCGGCTTATGGGTTCGAGGAAAGTACTTCGACTAGAATTGTGGGTAGGAAGGGAAGATCGAACAGATTTGATTCGATGCGTTTGATGAAAATTCCAGAAGATCAGCAGGCAAATGCCATGGAGATTGAGGCCATGGATGCTGTCCTCCGTTCCCTTCGCCACAGCCCATCACACTGACCAAGGTGAATGCCATGACAGCTCCATCAGAACTTACCAAAGTCAAGAATTACGCAGAATCAGAGGGAGGAATGTGGGATTCCGATGGCTCCAAGCTGCTTGATCCCGCTGTCGTTGAGCCGAGGATGTACCGAGCCAGTCCGGATAGCGAAAGCGGGTGGGGCTTTCACCGCCGTGCAGAGCTTCTGAATGGACGGCTGGCCATGCTTGGTTTCGTGATCGGGCTGTTGGTCGAGGCCCTCTCTGGCCAGGGGATTCTCCACCAGATCGGCCTCGGTGCCCTACTCAATTAAGTCAGCCCGACAGGCCCATCCCGCCCAATGCCAGCCTCCCCCTGCCCTGATCAGCAGAGGGAGGCACCTCGGCGAAAACGCACCTCGGCGAAAACGCACCTCGGCGAAAACGATCGGCTCATTGCCGCGCCATCGCCAGCTGGACCGCCAAGGCCGGATCGATCAAGTGATCCAGGTTCTCGGCAGCGTCATCGATCGCCAGCTGCACGCCCTTGACCCGGCCATTGAAGGCATTGCCACGCGGCCCATAGTCTTCCGACACTGGCGCGCCGCTGTCCTCGCCTACGTCGCAACCGTCATCAGCGGAGAAGATCATCGCCAGGCTGGCGCCGATCGGCCCTTGGCCCACCTTCTGGCCGTCGGTGTAGAGGCTGACGGTGCCGCCCTTGCCCAGGCCGCCGCCGGCGTAGGAGAACTCCATCCGCACCTGGTGTTCACCGGCAGGGATGGGCGACTCCCCCTCCACATAGAACCGCTGAAAGCCTCCCCAGTTATAGCAATACTTGAGTTTCCCTGCTTTGGCATATAGGCTCCAGCCACCGATGTTGGCGCCCTGGGAGATGATCACCCCCTCAGCACCGTTCTCCGGCACCACGATCTCGGCCGTGACCGAGTGGGATTTGTTCTTGATGTTGAGAACGCAGTTCTCTGACAGGCGGCCCATCCCACCGAACAGCAGTTGCGTCTTGCCCTTGATCAAGGTCGGGCGGCCAGCTGTGTCGGGGTTGAGCTTCTCAAGCAGCCGATCGTCGATCGGCAGCACCTTGTAACGCGTGGCCTCGATCAACCAGAGACGCTTCAGCTCGTGCAGTTTCTGCGGCATCTCCCTGGCGAGATCCTTGGCCTGGCTCCAGTCTTGACTCGTGTCGTAGAGCTCCCAGACGTCGTCATCAAGGGCAGGCGGAGCGGCCTGCACCCAGGGCGTGGAGTGGTGGGTCACAGCCGTCCATCCCTTGTGATAGATGCCGCGGTTTCCGAACATCTCGAAGTACTGGGTTTCGTGCCGCTCAGCGGCGGCCGGATCGTCGAAGGTGTAGAGCATGCTCACCCCTTCGATCGGATCCTGTTGAATTCCATCGACGGACATGGGTTCAGGCAGGCCGGCGGCCTCCAGAATCGTCGGTGCCACATCGATCAAATGGGTGAACTGGGAGCGGATCTCGCCCTTGGCCTGGATCCCCTTGGGCCAGTGGACGACGGTGCCATTGCGCGTGCCTCCGAAGTGGGACGCCACCTGTTTGGTCCACTGGTAGGGCGTGTTCATCGCGTGGGCCCAGCCCACCGCGTAGTGGTTGTAGGACTCCGTCCCGCCCAGCTTGTCGAGCCGCTCGCTCAGGTACTCAGGCGTTTCAAGCGCCTGCAGGCCATTGAAATAGCTCATCTCATTGAAACAGCCATTCAACGAACCCTCGGCAGAGGCACCGTTGTCACCAATGATATAATAAATAAGTGTGTTGTCGAGAATGCCGAGCTTTTCAAGGCCTTCGATAATGCGCCCCACGTGATGATCGGTATAGGCCATGAACCCGGCATAGACCTCCATCTGGCGGCTCAGCACCGGGCGGAAGGCCTCCGGCATCTCTTCCCAGGCGGGGATTTCACTGTGCCGGTCGGTGAGTTCGCATTCCGGCGGGATCACACCCAATTGCTTTTGGCGGGCGATCGTCTGCTCGCGCAGAGCATCCCAGCCTGCATCGAATTGACCTTTGTATTGATCGGCCCATTCCTTTGGCACGTGATGCGGAGCATGGGTGGCGCCAGGCGCGAAATAGGTGAAGAAGGGCTGATCGGGCGTCAGTGCTTTCTGCTGCGCGATCCAGTTCAGGGCCTTGTCGGCCATGTCCTCCACGAGGTGGTAGCCCTGCTCGGGTGTCTTGTCAGGCTCCACCGGTGTGGTGCCTTCATAGAGCGTGGGGTACCACTGATTGGCTTCGCCGCCGACAAATCCATAGAAATGATCGAAGCCGCCGCCGCCCGTCGGCCAGGCGTCGAATGGTCCGACGGGGCTGGTCTGCCACACCGGGACTTCGTGGCACTTGCCGAACTGCGCGGTGGCGTAGCCATTCAGCCTCAATGTTTTGGCCAGAGGGGCCATGCTGTTGGGCAGAACCGAGCAGTACCCCGGCGCTCCCGTGGCGACCTCGGTGATTCCGCCCATCCCGGCAGAGTGGTGGTTGCGCCCGGTGAGCAGCGCCTGGCGCGAAGGCGAGCACAGAGCGGTGCTGTGGAAGCGGTTGAACTTAAGACCGCCGGCAGCCAGTTTCTCTGCCGTGGGCGTCTGGCAGGGGCCACCGAAGGCGCTGGAAGAGCCGAACCCGGCATCATCGATCAAAATGAGCAGCACGTTTGGCGCTCCCTCGGGCGGTCGCAACTGCTCGATCGCAGGGGAGGAGGTATCCGGATCCTTTGCGTCGTAGGTGATCAGTTTCGGCCGAGCCGTGTTGGGCATCGGCAGGTGGGACCGGTGTTTCCTGTTCTGATTCCCCATGATCCTGTGCGTTCTCCGCTGCCGATTGGCGTGCTGATGCAGCCACTCTGGCTGAAGCCTTGCTATGCCCTATGGCCCTTGTGAGTCGCCGCAAGGAAACGTTAAAATATCTGAATTGAACCTCGTGGCATTGCTCGCCAGCCAATCACTGATAGGCAATTAGCCGTCGATGGCACCACCAAAAAACGCCACCTTCCTGAGCAGACTCTTGCAGAGGCTGCTCGATCGACTCTGGGATTGAATCGGTATGGGTTAGGATTGCTCAATCAGGTTCCATTGACATCTCTTTTCGATTATTCTCCATTCACTCCTTTTGCTGATTCACGCTTTTCCCCCTTTCTCAGGGCCTCCAGATCGTGAGTTCAGCCCTCGCACCGCTCAGCAGTCGTCCTCTTTCCGCAAACAATTCACCACCATGGCCCTCAGACTACGCAGGCACCTGCTGACCGTGCTTCCCTGCATGCTCCCCATGCTGCTGCCATGGGGACTTGTGCCAGCGGCGGTGCGCGCCGGTGAACTGGTGCCCAACGCGACGATGGCCAGGAGCGATTCTGCTGGCATTCCCGCTGAAGCGGCCCTGTGCAGGGAACGGATCAATTCTTCAGATTGGCAGGGTGCTGTGCAGGCCTGCAGTCAGGCGATCAAGATCAATCCAAAGTTCGCCACGGCCTGGATCGACCGCTGCAGGGCCCAGCGCGAACTCAATCAGCTCAATCAAGCGATGTCGGATTGCCTGCAGGCGATCCAGCTGGAGCCGGATCATTCAGATGCCTATCTCCGACTTGCTGATGTCAAAGGTGCTCTCAAGCCCGTGGATTACTCCAACGTGCTTGAGCATTACGGCAAGGCCATCGAGCTCGATCCGAAGAATGCAACGGCCTACAACAACCGTGGCGTCACCCGCCAATCTCTTCAGGATTACAAGGGAGCCCTTGACGACTACAACAAGGCGATTGAGCTGGTGCCCGGCGAGGCCTTGTATTATTTCAATCGCGGTGAAATCCTTTTTCTCCAAGGGCGCCGTGAGCTGGGCTGCTCCAGCTTTCGTCAAGGCCGTGCACTGAACACTGACTTCAACCTGAATACGCCGGACTTTGATTCCACCTACATCAAGGTCTGCAGCTGAGAGCGCCTTGGTTGGATCGTTTCAGGGGAAGCCCTCAGTTGTTGGTGCCAGGGTCTGTCGATCAGGGACCATGGGGCTGAACCTGGTTGTCCCCCCCCCCCCCCCGTTTCTTCGGGCTGCCCTCAGGTCTCCAGGTACGCCGATGGCGATGGTTCCCTCCTTCACTGCTTTGATCAGCCCATGACTGTTCTGCTCTTCCTGCTCGTGGGTGTGGTCGCTGGATGGATGGCCGGTGGGCTGGTCATGCACCTGGTGGCCGGGATCCTCGGTGCCCTGATCGGTGGCCTGGCGCTGGCGGGCCTGGGCCCCTCCCTGGGCAGTGCGCCGCTGGATGGCGTGATCAGGGCGGCCATCGGTGCTGCGCTGGCGGTGCTGCTGTTGCGACTGATCAAGCGCCCCTGAGCCAGTTGCCCACTGCCGTGGCAGCTTGGAGATGGGCACACGTCCCGTGTTGCCCAGCCACTGGCTTCACAAGGAGCACTGGCTTCACAAGGAGGAGGTGTCCCCATGACCGTCCATTCACTGGATCTGCCCGAAGCCCTGACCCTGCTCGACCTCGAAGACCTGCCCGAGGATTTTGGTGAGCTCTCACGCCAAGTGGCCTGGCATCAGCCCGCCACCCAGCCATGGGGTGAATCCGAGACCCAGGCCTATCGCGTGGTCTGGGAGGCCGTTGAGCAGCACGTCGAGCACCCGGACGAGAGCCTCAGCGGTTGAGCCTCTCCATGCGCCAGGTCACGAAGCTGCCCACCGGGCTCCAGAGCAGGAAGGGAATCAGCAGCACCGCCGCCGGTCGCATCTGCGAGAGCACCACCACCCCCAGGGCCACGCCCCAGGCCCAGCCGGCCAGGCCGATCAGTGTGCCGTTGCGCAGACTGCGGCTGCGGCAGATCACCAGCGTGTAGCTCTGCACCAGCACCACCAGCACCAGGTACCCGCCCATCAGCGCCAGGCTGGCTGTGGCCTGCCACACCAGCAGTGCGGAGGCATAGAAGCAGAGGTAGATCACCAGCCAGATCGCCGGGATCCAGCGCTCGAAAGTCAGCCAGCGAGGCCGGTGCAGCTGCAGAAACCAGCGGAAGTCTTCCCGGGAGGGATTGAGCAGCGCTGCTACTGCCACGATCACCGCCAGGATCACCAGGGCCGCCACCATGTTTCTCGTTCTGCGGGGCTCTCCAGGCTGATCGGCCGCGGGACGTTGAAGGTGCAGGTCGTGTTGCGCCGTCACCTTTCCAACCGCCCAGGGTTCAGACCATGGCCATCGACCCCAGCCTTCATTCCCTGTTGCAGGAGCGCCGCGCCGGCCTCGAGCAGGCGCTGGCAGTCTTTGATGGATTGCCTCCGGTGCCTCTTGACCTCCTCTGGGGCCGCTGGGAAGGCCGCGAGATCCGCACCGGTCATCCCATGGAGGGCTGGTTGGAGGCCTCGGGTTGGTACGGCAAGGAGTTCCTCGATGCGGAGCATGTGCATCCCCTGCTGATGCGCCTCGGGGATGGGGAGCCCTTCCCAATCCGCGCTCTGCCAGGGTCGCTTGCCCTGGCACGCCGCCTCTCCCCCCGGTCGTTGACTGTGCCGCTGCCCTTGCTGCGCCGGGCCTTGTGGCTGCTTCGCACCGAGCACTCCCAGGCCCGGCTGCGGCGCATGGAGGTGCGCGGTGTGGTGAGCGCCACGATGCTCTACGACCATCTGCCGGTGCAGGACACTTTTCGCCAGGTGGATGGCGACACCGTTCTGGGTCTGATGCAGGAGAAGGGCGTCCCGCGGCCCTATCTGTTCCTGTTGGAACGACGTCCATGAGGCTGCGTTACGTTGATTCCTCAACGCTGAGGACGGGTGGAGATCACCGTGTGGCAGGCGGCAGCCAAGGGTGCTCCGCTGGAGCGCTCCAAGGCCACACTGCTGGATCCGGGCCCGGATGAAGTGCTGCTGGAGGTGCTGCACTGCGGGCTGTGCCACAGCGACCTCTCGATGCTCGAGAACGCCTGGGGGGTCAGCACCTATCCACTCGTGCCCGGCCATGAGGTGGTCGGTCGGGTGGCGGCGGTGGGTGCCGGGGTGGACAGCGGTCTGCTGGGAACGACCCAGGGCCTGGGCTGGATCGCCGGCAGCTGCCGCCACTGCGACTGGTGCCTCGGTGGCAACGCCAACCTCTGTCCCTCGCTCGAGGCGTCGGTGGTGGGGCGCCATGGTGGTTTCGCCAGCCATGTCATGGCCCATCAGGACTGGATCGTGCCCATTCCCGACGGAGTTTCGCCCGCCGATGCCGGGCCGTTGTTCTGTGGTGGAATCACCGTCTTCGCTCCGCTCTTCGATGAGGCCGTCTCGCCCACGGCGCGGGTGGCTGTGATCGGCATCGGCGGGCTTGGGCACCTCGCCCTTCAGTTCGCCCGGGCCTGGGGCTGTGAGGTCACCGCGCTCACCACCTCCCTGGCCAAGGCGGACGAGGCCCGCCGTCTCGGAGCCCACCGGGTGCTGGCCCTCTCCGAGCTGGGTTCCCATCCGGGCGCCTTCGATCTGGTGATCAACACGAGCAACCACGCTCTCGATTGGCCGGTCCTGATCGCCAGCCTCGCGCCCCTGGGCCGGCTGCATCAGCTCGGTGTGCCGCTCAACCCCCTGCAGATCCCGGCCTTCCCGCTGATTGCCGGACGTCGAAGCGTCACCGGCAGCCCCACCTCATCTCCGGCCTCCCTGCGCCGCATGGTGGAGTTCTGTGCTCGCCACGGCATCGCGCCGCTGGCGGAGCATCTGCCGATGGCCGAGATCAACACCGCCATCGCCCGGCTGCACCAAGGCGATGTGCGCTACCGCTTCGTGCTCGATGGACCGGCCTGATGCAGGCTCTGCCTGAGCCGGTCTGATGGTGGAGGTGGCCCTGGCAATGCTCGAGCAGGAGGGGCGTTGGTTGCTGCAGCTCCGGGACGACCTCGCGGGCATCGTGGCCCCGGGCACCTGGGGCCTCTTCGGCGGTCATCTCGACCCGGGGGAGAGTCCCGAGCAGGCCCTGCGGCGGGAGCTGCAGGAGGAAATCAGCTGGTGCTCCGGCGACCTTCACTTCTGGTTCAGCCACAGCAGTCCCCAGCGGATTGCCCATTTCTTCCGCTCGGGTCTGCCCGTGCCCCTGGAGGCGCTGCAGCTTCTGGAGGGGCAGGACATGGTCCTCGCCGGCTTCGAGGAGTTGGCTTCCGGCCAGATCTGGAGCCCCAGACTTCAGCAGACCCGGCCCCTGGCCCCCTCCCTGCAACTGGCGCTGGAGGCATTGCGACAGATGCCATGATGGCCGCCGAGCCCTACCTCGAGCTGCAGGCCGTGGAGGCCTGGCTGGGCCCCCGGCGGGTCTTTGACAACCTCAGCCTGCGCCTCCACCGGGGGGAAAACACCGTGATCCTGGGGCCGAACGGGGCCGGCAAGAGCGCCCTGATCAAGCTGGTCAGCCGTGAGATCTATCCCGTGGTCAAGCCGGGCTCCGGCCTGCGCCTGTTCGGGAGTGAAACAGTCAACCTCTGGGATCTGCGTGCCCGGATCGGACTTGTCTCCCGTGACCTCCAGGCCGGCTACGTCCCGGGAGTCAGCGCCCAAGACGTGGTGCTCTCGGGATTCTTCGGCTCGGTGGGGATCGGCCCCAGCCAGCACCCCAGCCCCGAGCAGCGCGAGCGGGTGCGTGAGCTGATGGTCCGGCTGCGGCTGGAATCGCTGGCCGAACGGCCCTACCGCCATCTCTCCGATGGCCAGCGCACCCGCCTGCTGCTGGCGCGCGCCCTGGTGCACGATCCCCGGGTGCTGGTGCTGGATGAACCCACCGCCGGGCTTGACCTGCGCGCCAAACACCAGCTGTTGATCGACCTGCGAGAGCTGGCCCAGGCTGGCACCACCCTGCTGCTCGTCACCCATCAGATCGAGTCGATCATTCCCGAGATCAGCCGCTGTGTGCTGATGCGTGAGGGTGCGGTCGTGGCGGATGGCCCGGCGGCGCAGCTGCTGGACGAGGCCCCCCTCAGTGCCCTGTTCGAAACCCCCCTGCAGGTGATCTCTGCCGGCGGTTACCGCCAGGTGCTGCCGGGGTGAGGGATCACTGATGCCTGGCGTTCCCTGGGCGGCTGGTGCAAACTCAGGTTCTGGCAGGTCATGGGGATGTCGTCGACAAAGCAGCACCGCAGGCTCGGCTGGCCTCGGCTTCTGGCCTGGGTTCCCCTGCTTGCCCTTCCCTTCGCTGGCGCAGCCGTGGCGATGTCCTCGCCCTGGTGGGAGAACTACGAGGTGCGCGAAACCTTCCTCTGCAACGACACCAACAAGGTGGTGGTGGAGCGCAACGACGCTCAGGCCTCGCTGCTGGCCGGCCGCTCCCGCACCACCCTCTTCCGCGAAGACTCGCCCCTCCCCGGACTGCGCTACGGCACCGATCGTCTGCGTCTGATCCTGCGTGGCGATGAACTCACCCTGGAGCGTCTTCCCCAGCGGCTGCACTGCCTGCGCACGGATCAGGTCTGATGGCATGACCCCCCTCCCCGATCGAACCGTGCTGCTGCTGATGGCGATCACCCTCGGAGTGGTGGCCGCCCTGGTGTTCTGGAGCGTGCGGCTCCAGCCGACCCGGGAGACCCCCCTGCTCTGGAAGGAGTCGCCGGGGCGCAGTGTCCCCGCCGCTCCGGCGGGCCAGCCGAAAGGCACTCTGCTCTGAGTTCCTTGGCATCCCCCGACGACGGCCCCGACGGCAAACGACAACTCCACCCCTTGCCCAAGGGTCTGGTGGAGCTCTACGGCCTGCTGGCGGTGCTGTTCGTGCTGGTGCCCGAGTGGATGGCCGGAGGCGCGATGCGCTCGATCCCGGGGGTGAACCAGGGCAATCCCCTGCCGGTCACAGCCAGCGCCTGGCGGCGTTTGCCGGAACTGCGCCTGGCGGCCCTGAACCTGGTGCAACTGCGGCAGCTGGCCCGGCAGCTTCGCCTCTGGGGCTACGCCAGTCAGGGTCGCGACCGGCTCACCGCCCGCATTCTGCGCCGGCTGAAACGGGTGCGCGCCTGGGAGTCCCGGCTGCCGCGGGGGCTGTGATAGCTTCCCTTCTGACGGGGCGTAGCGCAGCTTGGTAGCGCACCACTTTGGGGTAGTGGGGGTCGTGGGTTCAAATCCCGCCGCTCCGATTGATCAGCCGTTCATTGCTTCTTCACCGGCTTCCCCAGCCGGTTTTTTTGTGTCCTGATCCGGCACCGCCAGCAGGGCCAGCAGCGACCTGCGGTTGTCCTCCAGGCGAAGACGGTCTGAGAGGGCCAGCCAGTGCTGCCAGGCGTCGCTCTGCTGGCGCTCGATCCAGTGGCTGAGCTGGGGAAACGTCTGAGCGGGGGTGGTTCCGAGCACATCCCCGAGCACTTCGGCCAGCACCTGCAGATCGTGCAACTCTCCCAGGATGTCCTGGCCCTGCCTCAGATCGGCGATCCAGTGGCTCAGGGATGGCTGGAGGTAGGGCTCGAGGTTCTCGAGGCCGTAGCGCACCCCCTTGATTCGCTTGCGAAGGCCATGCAGCGCCGGATCGTTGGGGTCGTCGCTGAACCAGCCCTGTTCCAGAAACAATCCGGCCACGGCCTTGGTACCCCACTCCCCCAGCCAGGGTTGCAAGGGCAAGACCCCCAGGCTCGTGTAGCGGGGGCGATCCTGCCAGCGATGCAGGCGCTCCAGCAGCTTCAGGTAGCGATGGCTGCGCAAGGCTTCCGCCAGACCCTCGAAGGCCCGGCGCCGATCCCGGCCCAGTTGCTTCATGGCAGGCCTCAGCGCCTTGGCCTCTCGCTGGGGCAGCGATGGCAGCAGCCCTGTCTCCAGGCGCTGGCGCAGCACGTCGAGATCGCGGCAGAGTCCGGTGCGAGCGGCCACCCGGGCGATCCGGCGCTCACTGACATGTTCGGGAAGGACCAGGGCCGGCTGGAACTGCGCCAGAACCGTGCGCAACCGCCGGAGGCTCACCCGCAGCTGATGCAGCGGTTCGGGATCCGAGTCGGCCAGCACCTCCGGCTGCAGGCGGCCCAGCCGGCGGGTCTGTTTCTGGATCAGCTGGGCGGCATGGGCACCGTTGCTGATGGCCTCAGGGTCCCTGGCTGGTTCCATGCTCTCCAGTGGCGATGGCTTGATTCTCGGCACGATCCTGTCGAGAACCGATCGGTTGGGGCCGGGTTGTCATGGCCACAACCCATAGGCTATGGCGCAGTCGGTTCAGGGCTTGGGGGGATGGCCTATGGCATCGGAGCGCTCCAGCCCGTCGGCTGAGCAAGGCGTCAACGGGGCCCGCCCTGTTGCGGATCCGGCCTTCGATGATCGTCTCAGCGACCAGCCGCTCGAGCACTGGCCTGAGCTGGTGCGTCAGCGACGTCGCTGGTTCTGGGGGGAGGGTTATGCGTTGGTGCAACTGCTCCAGCGTTTTCTGCTCGAGGCGCCCCGCCTGGCGCAGGCCCTTGGGTATGCCGACAGCGAGAGCCTGTTGCGCGAAGGCTATGGCCTGGATCTTGTGCTGGGCGAGCTGACGGACTGCCGCTCGCTGCAGGACCGGAGCGCGCAGACCCAGCACCTCTGCGCCTGCTGCCATGAACCGTTCAAGGCCCGGCGGCGCGATGCTCGCTACTGCTCCAGCACCTGCCGCTCCCGGGCGAGTCGCCACCGACGGCGCCACAATCAGTGGCCTTGAGTCAGGGTCCCCAACCCTTCAGAGCCCAGACCAGTTCCCCGGCGTCCCAGCCCAGGTTGTCGAACAGGGCCACGGCCCTGTCATCGTCGCTCTCCAGCAGCAGGTGGGCGAAACTCTTCACCAGTTCAGCCGGTGTGAAGGTGATTCCCACCTCGCCGGCCAGCTCGGCCAGTTCTTCAGCTTTGAGGGCTCGTTTGACCTTCTGCTGCAGGTCGTCATCAGCTTTGACCTGTTCGATGAACTGTTCAACGGCTGGAAGCATCAGTGCCACAGATCTGAGCTGATCCTTCAGCCTCCTGCAGCACCCTGGATCTGTCAATCCAATCGACTCAACGTCACTTGCCTGCAATTGAATCCGCTCAAGAGCGAGTCAATCAATGGAGCACCACCAGGTGACAAGGTGAGAGGCGCGACAATGGTGGAGACGACTCACCAATCAGGACGGGGAGCATGTCATCAAGGAGATGGATCTGAAGTTCAGGCAAGGTGGGCTGACTGAGGTGATGGAATTGGTGTTGGGAGAAGTTTTGCCGGGCCTCCGATGCCTGCGAAACGCCACCTCAGAAACGAATCGCGGTGTCCTTATTCCCCGTTATGGGTGTTGTATTCAGACCGGCCCGGCTTGGCTTAGCGATAAGGTCTGGCTGAGTCGTTGAACATAAATGTAGGCAACTTTGAGCCGCCAGTTACATGGCCAATGCCCGCCAGGGCAAGGAAGCCTGCGATCAATGCAGCCACGAGTGTCTTGTATCCTGTAATTTGATTTAGCTTTTGACTTGCCTGTTCTTTCATGCATTCTGAGCGAAACCCAGGATCCTCAAGAAGTTCTTCCACAAGCGCCTGGTTTTCCTCGTAGTGACGCTCGACATCGTTTCTGTACTCTTTCCAGTCAGCATGACCCAGGGCCCACTGTTTCCAGCTTGTCCATACCTGCATCGCAGCAATTTTCTCTTGATTCTTTAAGTGAGCTCCGCCGAATGAAGCAGCAGGCCCCATCGCGCCTAAGAAGGCGCCGCTGAGAGCATCTCCAGCAGTTGTTCCACGAGGCGGGGTTACGTCAACACCATGCTTGCGAAGAAACATCACTACCATTGAATCAATGGTAGGCATTGGATCAAGAGGTATTCCGCGTTTCTTGCATAGCCGTTGCACGGCTGGATCTTCCTTGGTAAGGATTTTTGTCGTCATGGCCCTGAGGTGAGGTTGCTGAAGAGGTCGCCCCCTCCCACCTCATCACCATCCCCCAGGTGCCGCCGTCACCACATCCCCAGGATGGGGGATCTTTCGGAGGAGCATCACCAGGCGAAGCCGTGGCTGGTCAAACGGTCGTTCCCAGTGAAGCTGCTGGAGCTCCGCAACCCTGCCAAGGGCTCCAGCAAAGTTGAACTGGAAAACGGCACATGCCGATTCGCTGGCCCCTCTTGCAGTGATGGCGACAGTCGCGAGCATCCGCTCCTGACCCGCTTGGTCGACGAAAGCCGTGAAAATGTCAGCTGATCTCCCTGAGGCCTTGGCCGCCTTGGGCCTGAGAACCACGCCCAGAACCCGAGAGGATCTGGCCCGGGGTGGTGCTGCTGGCCCTCAGCTGGGCGCGGCGCATGAGTCGAGCGACTCGGTGGCTGCCGATCGAACTGCTGGCCTGCTGAACGGAGCTCATGGTGAACCCGGGGGGGGGGGGGGCCGCAGAAGCCGCGGTGCTGCATGAACACACTCCGAATGTCTGCGGTGATCACGGCGTTGTCGGCCGCCCGCTTTCACGCACCTCCCACCGCTGCCGCCAGGCGTGGTAGCCGCTGCGGACCACCCCAGACGCGGTTCAGCCATGAGCACCGTATAATTGGTATTCACTAGGTTCAGCAGCTAGACATTAAATCAACCGACCAAGTCGGCATGCTTCGAACCAGCTGCTGTCTCATTGGAGCGAGCCCTCCAGCCAGGACTAAGCTCGTGACTGCATCACTCGCAATTCAATTTGATTAATAGGCATCATACTTGCCCGCACTCAGCGATGTCGAGCATCCCCAAGACATGATAGGAAGACAAATCAGATCTCCATTGTTAAGCCCTTTGGCAGCCAGCGCCGTTGCATCAGCTCCTGAGCTGATTGCCGACCTGCCGCTCCATCTCTCACGGCTTCTCATTAGTGCCGCAGGCACGAAAGCTACTTATCATTTCATCGAGCGAGTTCCCACTGTTAATCGCATCATCCTTGTCAGCAACCATCGCAGCTTGCTGGACGCTCCATTGCTGATGGCAGCACTGAACCGGCCAATACGTTTTGCATGCCACTACTACATGAGTCGGGTGCCAGGCTTGAGGGAGATGGTCTCAGCTATGGGGGCATTTCCTCTCGATGCACCACAAAAAAGACACAAGGATTTTTTTCAGAAGGCCGTCAGTCTTCTGGACGAGAAAGAAGTTGTCGGGATCTTTCCAGAGGGTGCAGAACCCATGATTCAGTTATCGACACCAAATCGAATCAGGTCCTTCCACCGCGGTTTTGCCCACCTCGCCATGCGGGGTTCAGTTGGCGATGTGGCCATCCTGCCAGTGGCCATCGCTTCGCTTCAGGAGAAGACAAGCAACCTCGCCCCACTCAGCCTCTTCAAACTGGTTGACCCATCAGAACCCTTGTTTGATCGTGGTGGCTGGCATCACAGCGTTCGTTATCAGCATGTCCGCGTACTTGCGGGACACCCCATATGGGTCAAAGACAAGCAAAGAGCAGAGTATTACGGGCGACAAGGTGGCTTGCTTGCACGAGAGCTTACCAACTCTTGCCGTAATCAGATTATCAAACTGATACGCGAAGGCTGCTCGTAACTGGCTCTTTCCTCCATGCCACTTTTGGTTAATCCACTGTCATCTCCCCTTGTCGGATCTCTCAAGCCGTCTCGTCCCTTGTTTATCTATCTGCCAGGGATGGATGGAACTGGAGCACTACTCAGGCCTCAGATTTCAGGGTTGAAGGCCTCATTTGACATCCGTTGCCTTTCCATTCCCTCGGATGACTTGGCCGGCTGGGATATGCTTGTTGCGCAAACAGCTCGATTGATCGCCAGTGAGCAGCGTCAAGTCCAGTCACGTCCCACCTACATTTGCGGTGAATCCTTTGGTGGTTGTCTGGCCCTGCAGCTTGCAGCTTCCCACCCTTCTCTTTGCCAACATCTGATTCTTGTCAATCCTGCCACCTCTGCTGTCCATCAACCATGGGTCAGCTGGGGAGCATCAATCACTCAACGCTTGCCGCCCACCCTGTATCGGCTTTCAGCCTTCGGATTGCTTCCACTCCTGATCCAGCCACAACGGGTTTCTCTGTCTAATCGACAGGCTTTATTGCAGGCCATGCAATCAGTTTCCCCCAGAAGTGCTGCCTGGAGGATTTCCCTGCTCACGAAGTTCACCCTTGAGACGTTGCCCTTGGGACGAATCAGGCAGCCCGTCCTGCTGCTGGCGTCAGGTGCAGACCGGCTCCTTCCATCCCTTGACGAAGCCGGAAGACTCGTTCGACACCTTCCCAATGCGCGTACTGTGCAGCTACCAGACAGTGGCCACGCTTGCCTTCTGGAATCTGAGGTGAATCTCGGAAAGCTCCTGAAGACAACAGAATTTGATCCTTCCATCCACGCACTTCCCCTGAGCCTGAGCCACGGGCATTGAGATGGCCATGTCCACCCTCGTCTGCAAGACGGGCAGGAGCAAGAGAGGGAATCCAAAGGAGGTCGGCAGCAACTCACACCGTGTGTATCAGGACGAAAAGTTGATTCACGGTCCCTTGAGCCATAGATAACTTTTGTCAAGCGATATCCGCTTTTGGTCCTCCAGTTTTCGCTGTCGCCTGACACCTGGTGGCACGCGAACCGGGTGCCGTTCGTGCACGCACCTCAGGCCACCACCATGCGCATCATCTCCCCCTGGATGAAGTGTCCATCTGACTTCATCAGGTGGCCGTCGGGATCGGTGAAGTTGCGCTGGTTCTTCTTGGTTGGTGTGCCATCAGCACTTCTCTCCAAGCCCCGCCAGGGCATCGCAACCGCTGCGTGGAAGCCTCCGGCTGCAGACACAAGTCGCTCCAGATCCGGCAGTTCGATGCCGGCGTTTTCGGCGGCCTCGATCGCTTCCTTCCTTGCCGCCTTGGCCTCTTCTGCTTCCTCCTGACGCCGACGCAGTTCATCGGGAAGATCACTTCCGCGGTTGCCCTTGCTGTAGGGGCGATCCTCCTGGGCATCGAGGATCTCGACCTTCTGACACAGCCTGAGCACCTGAACAAACAGCCCGGCCAGGGCGCTCAGGTGACGGCGGCTGAAGTCGATGATGCGGCTGTGGTCCGGCTGTTGGTTGCCGGTCAGGACCCGGAAGGCAGTGTCCTCCCAGCAAGCCTTCTCGATCTAGTGCCTCCGGCACGCTGGCCTGCGGCCAGGTAGGCGAGAGCTTGGCAGTCCGACGCGGTAGGCATAGAGGAGCAGCACAACCATCATCCGCGGCTCGTACGCCTTCTCACCCCGCGGATCCTTCTGGAGGTCGTAGGAGTGGATCTCGCGCAGATCCAGCTCAGCCGCCAGATCCAGCAGGAAGAACACCAGATGGTTCTCCGGCAGCCACTCCACCGGTGAGGGCGGAAAAAGCAGGGTCTGCTCAGGGTTCCAGGGGCGGAAGGACTTGGGCTTGACCATGCCCCGTTCTCTCACCCAGAACCATTGCAATCACAGAGGTCTGGGCGGATTCAGTGCCGTCTGTGGAGAAGCTGGACCCTGATCTATGTGCGACAGGCTCCCAGGTCAGGATCCTGATCCGAGTGATTTGAGGAACCAGAGGATTTCGCCGGCATCCCAGCCCAGTTCGTCGAACTTCTTCACCACGACCTCATCGGAGCCCTCCATCAGAGTCCGGGCGAAACACCTCACCAGAGAGGCGCTCGAGAACTCCATGCCCCTGGAGGCAGCGGCTGCCACCACGTCATCGGCGCTGGTGGCCATTTTCACGCTGTGTTGTAGATCCGCGTCGCTGCGCAGGCATGCTACGAATCGATCGATCACATCGTCTGCTGCCATAGCTCCTGAGTGCTCAGTTAATACCTGCTTAATCTAACCCATCTGTTGGCCCACTTCCCCCTCAGGCGAGTCGATCACACCAGCCCGTCGCAGACTGAGCTGGGCGATCCTTGCGATCCTCAGTGCCGAGGCGCCGTCCAGTCCTGGAACCAGCCGCGGCGCCACAGCCAGTAACTCTGAACCAGGGCGACCAGCACCATGAACACCAGAATGATTCCATAGCCATACTTCAGGTGCAGTTCCGGCATGTTCACAAAATTCATGCCATAGATGCCGGCGATGAAGGTGAGTGGCGCAAAGATCGTTGACACTATCGTAAGCGTCTTCATCACCTGGTTCATGCGGTTGCTGATGCTGGCCATGTAGGCCTCGGTCACCGAATCGCACTGATGGCGGATGAGTTCACAGGCCTCAAAGATCAGGATCACCCGCTGCTCCATGTCCTGGAAGCCACGCAGGGCGTCGGGGCCCAGCAGCCGTTGGTTCTGGCGCAGCAACACCATCAGCTGATGGCGCAGCGGCCACACCTGGCCCCGGATGTCCCTCAGGCTGCTGCGGATCTGGTACGTGCGGCTGAGCAGTCGTGGTTTGGGCCGTAGCAGGGCAGCCTCCTCCAGCTGCTCCAGCAGCTCCGCCAGTTGTTCCAGCAATGGAAAGTGACCGTCGAGCAGTTCGTCGATCAGGAAGTGGAGAATGTCATCCAGATCGTCCCGCGTCGGGGCCGGATCCAGGCACGAGAGCCACTGGGTGAGCTGCGGAAACGATCCGGCGCTGGGCACCTCCTCGAGGCTGATCAGCAGGTCGGGCAGCAGCAGCAACCCCACCTGCTCGGCGATCAGTCGGTCGGGCGTCTCGGAGAAGCTGAGGCGGTGCAGCACCGTCAGCACCGCCTCACCGATCGAATCGACACGGGGGCGCTGTGGATGCTCCAGCAAAGGAGCCTGCATGTGGGCCGGCACCCCCAGGGTGTCGAGCACCGTACGGATCAGGGTCGTGTCGGCCAGTCCCTGGATGCGGACCCAGAGCGGTACCCCGCGGCTCAGCAGGGGTTCGAGCCCCTGGGCTCCCTTCAGCTCGCACTCCTCGATCCCCGCAGGCTGAAAGCAGAGCACCGAGAGCCTCGTGGGCGCCCGGCCGCCATGGATGAAGAGCTGGCTGGGGAGATCACCCGGCCGCCCCGCGAGGCGCATGGAGCGCAGGGTGCCCGGATCGAAGCGCGTCATCCACGCGTTGAGGCGATCCGTGCTCCCCCGGGGGAGGGGATGGTGCGCTGGAGAAGGTGCTCAAGCACCAGGCCCGTTGCCAGCAGGCTTCCCTGCAGCAGCAGGCAGCAGCCGATCTGTGCGCGGCGTTCCCAGAGCAGGCCCGTCATGGCATCAGCGGAAGGAGCCCTGCAGTTGAGACGACCTGCCCTCATCGCGCTGCTATCCGGGCGACATCGTGGGGCATGGGAGATCACCGGAGCCCCTGGCCAGGGCCGCGGCTTCGAGATGGCCGCTGATCCGGCCCAGGTGCTGGCTCACCCGCCGCAGCCAGCGGATCGCCTCCAGCCGCTGGCTCGCCAGCTCAACCTCGACGCCGCCGCTGGCCACCTCCGCCATCACCCCTTGCCTCAGCGGCTTCACCCGCCGGTGCAGGCTGCGGCCGGTGGCCTGGCTCCGCCGTGCCACCTCACCCCACTGCTGTGCCTCCACCAGGGGCTCCAGCTGCTCCAGGGCCGCCAGCAGGTCCTGGCGCTCCCGTTGCAGGGCGCTGCTCTGGCGCACGGTGCTGGCCCGCTCCGGTTCTTCCTCACAGCGTTCATGCAGGCGCTGCAGGTGGTCGAGGCTGTGCAGGAGGTGCAGCAACTGCTGGGCTTCGGGTTCATCCAGACGGCGCAGGTGGATCTGATCGAGGAACTGCTCGATCCGAGCCAGGTCAGCCTCCAGATCTTCGAGGCCTGCGGCCCTCCGGCGCTGGTCGTTGCTGGCGGGGGCACCCAGGGCCTGGCGCAGATGGCGCATCAGCTCCAGCAGCCCACGCTGCTGAGCGGTCTGGGCCAGATCCAGGGCCCGCCCGGTGTCGGCGCTGGGAGGCTCATCGAGATCATCGGCCGCGCGCCCGTCCGGGGCCGGCAGCAGGGCCTGGATCATGTGGGCGAACGACTGGGTGAAAGGCAGCAGCAGCGCCACCCCCAGCAGGTTGAAACCTGTGTGGAAGGCCGTGAGCGCGAATTCGGGATCCGCGGCGATCGCCCCCGCCAGCCAGCGCTGGCCCAGGGTCAGGTAGGCCGGCAGCAGGACGAAGGCCAGCCCTGCGGTGGCCAGGTTGAAGACCAGATGGGCGGCGGCCGTGCGGCGGGCGCTGAGGTTGGCTCCGAGGGCGGCGATCTGGGCGGTGATCGTCGTTCCCACGTCCATCCCGATCACCAGCGCGCCGGCCTGGGCCAGATCGATCGCACCCGCGGTCAGCGCCGTGAGTGCTGTCGCCACCCCAGCCCCCGACGACTGGGTGATCACGGTGGTCAGCAGACCCAGCAGCACCAGCTGAAACCGTCCGCTCAGGCTGGCTCCATCGAAGCGTTCCGGTTGCAGCAGCACCCCATGGCCCGCCATGGCCTCCTGCAGGGTGCCGATGCCCAGGAAGAGAACACCGAAGCCAGCCAGGGCGAAGCCGATCTGGGCCAGCCGCCCCCGGCCGAGCAGCCGCAGGCAGGCGCCGATGGCGATCATGGGTGGCATCAGGCCGGCCAGGTCGAGCTTCAACCCCAGCAGCGCCACCAGCCAGCCGAGGCCGGTACTGCCCACGTTGGCTCCGAAGATGATGCCCAGGGAGCTGGGAAAGCTGATCAGCCCCGCCTGCACGAACCCAACCGTGGCCACGGTGGTGGCCGACGACGACTGCAGGGCCGCGGTGGTGGCCGCACCAATCAGAGCCCCCGACCAGGGGGTGCGGGTGAAGCGCAGCAGCCAGGCCCGCAGTCTGCTGCCGGCAAGGGTGCGCAAGGACTCGCTCATCACGGTCATGCCCATCAGGAACAGACCGAGTCCCGCCAGGGCGTTGACGGTGGCGCCACCACCCATGCTCAAGCCAGCCTGGTCAGTGCTCCGTAGCCCTCGAGCCAACGGTTCACCCGCGGTCGGATCGAAGGCGGCACTTCCTGCAGAAGCTGAGCCAGCTCAAGCGCCCCCAGCCGGCGCAGATCCCGCACGTTCACGCGCCATAGAGCCTCCGCCTCCCGGATCAGGCGTGCCCAGGTGCGGGCCTTCTGCCAACGGCGCAACTGCTGCTGGTGGCGCCGCCGCTCCGGCTGGGCCGGTCCTGCCCTCTGCTCCATCGCCATGGCTGTCTCCGACGTTTGCGCTGTTGACCACAGCTTGCGCATGGCTGCAGCACTTGACAGCTTCCAGCACCGATCGAGTCGTGATCGGATGCAAATGAAATGTTCGCCTGGGTCAGGCCGGTTCAGGCGGCGTGGGACTGGGCTGGATCCGGATCCACCGGACTCACCGAAAAATCAAGCTCCCGCACCTCCCGCTCGCTCAGGCGCCGGCTCCAGGCCTTCGCCACAGGCTGGTTCCAGCGGAATCCCGCGTCCCGGGCTCGATGGCGCTGGTCGTAAGGCAGCTCGGCCCGGTAGAGGCGCCGTGGCTCCAGCCCGGCCAGCAGCAGCGACTCCAGTTGATCGCAGCGTTCGAACACCTGGGCCAGGTAGATGCAGTCGGTGAGGGCCCGGTGCGCTGCCCAGACCGGAATGCCGTAGGCCAGGGCCAGATCCCGCACCGAGGGGGTGGCCTTCAGGCGGCGTTCCCTTGGCCAGCGCAGGTCCTCCATGGTGCACAGCCAGGGTTTCTCGATCCCTGGCAGGGGGCCGCGGCCGAACCAGGACCGGTCGAAGGCGGCGTTGTGGGCCACCATCACCTCGGCGCTGGCCACCAGGGCTCGGAGATAGGCCAGCCCCGCCTGCCAGGGCTGCTCCAGCCGGCTCACCGCGGCATCGATGCCGTTGATGTCCTCGGCCCGGTTGCTCTGGCAGGGAAGCAGCAGGGAGAGCTGGCTGAGCACGGCACGGCTCTGCACATGAAACAGCACCGCTCCCACTTCGATGCAGTGGTCGCGCTCGGGGTCCAGGCCGGTGGTTTCCGTATCGAGGATCAGCAGCCGCTGGGGGCAGGCGCCGGGAGAGCCGCTGGCTGGGGCGGGTACGTGCGCGGCTGGTTCAGACCTGGGCGGTTGTTCGGGCGGGCTCTGAGGGGCCGCAGGCGGCACCAGGCTGAGCAGGCTGGTCTGCTGCCAGCGGCTGGCCGCCTGGTCCGCCGGATCCTCGGCCCCAGGACATCCCGACTGTGCTGCCATGGGCGGGCTCCCCCAGGGTGGTTGCCTCCCATGATCCCAGCTTCGGCAAGCGAATCGGCGCGATCCTGATGCTGCCTAGGGTGGCTAGCACAGTTTTCGATGCACCCGTGGGCAAGGCCATCCAGGTCGGTGACAGAGCTCCCCTGATCAGCCTGAACGATCAGAACGGAACCGAGCGCCGCAGCGATCAGCTGGGGGGCCGGCCGCTGGTGCTGTTTTTCTATCCAAAGGACGACACCCCCGGTTGCACGATGGAGGCCTGTGCCTTCCGCGACAACTACGCCGAGCTGCAGGCCCTTGGCGCCGAGGTGTGGGGCGTGAGCGGCGATGACAGCGCCAGCCATGGGCGCTTCTCCCAGCGCCACCAGCTCCCTTACCCCCTGCTGGTGGATCAGGGCAACGCCCTGCGCCAGTCCTTCGGGGTGCCCGGTGCGCTGCTGAATCTGCTTCCGGGCCGGGTCACCTATGTGATCGATGGCGACGGGGTGGTCCGCCATGTGTTCAACAACCTGCTCGATGGAGCGGCCCATGCCCGTGAGGCCCTGGCTGCCCTCAGGCGGCTGGTTCCTCAGGCCTGACTCCGGTGAGCCGCTGGCGTCAGCAGGGGAGCCTCTGGTGTCTGGATCCGCCCGATCCCTCGGGGGTGATCGAGTTCATTGGTGGCAGCTACCTGGCGGCCACACCCCAGATCAGCTACCGGCGCCTGCTGGAGTCGCTCGGCCGGCTTGGACTCACGCTGCGGGCCTGGAGTTACGTGCCGGGGTTCGACCACCAGGCGCAGGCCACCGAGGCCTGGCGGGCCTTCCGCTCAGCCCGGGCGGGCCAGGGCACCCCGGCTGGAGATCCTGTCCTGCCGGTGTTGCGTCTGGGCCACAGCCTCGGTTGCAAGCTGCACCTGCTGGCCCCGGACGGGGGCCGGAGCAGCAACGCCCTGGTGGCCATGAGTTTCAACAACTTCTCCGCCGATCGTTCGATTCCACTGCTGGCCGACCTGGCCCCCCGGCTGGGGGTGCGCACCGAGTTCAGCCCGTCACCGCAGGAAACTCTGCGCCTGGTGAGCCAGCTCTACGGCGTGCCCCGCAATCTGCTGATCCGCTTCGGCCGCGATCCCCTCGACCAGAGCCCACCCCTGCTGGA
The DNA here is from genome assembly GCF_014224355.1 of Synechococcus sp. BSA11S. Taxonomy (GTDB): domain Bacteria; phylum Cyanobacteriota; class Cyanobacteriia; order PCC-6307; family Cyanobiaceae; genus Regnicoccus_A. The sequence continues at coordinate 51,788 of NZ_VNWP01000006.1, forward strand.
GGTGCTCCAGCAGCGCCCCGGTGACGCCAGCTCGCTGGTCCAGCTGGGGGGCGACCACCTCACCCCCGCCAGCGCCGGCCTGCGCCAGAACCTGCTGGGCACCTGGGCCGATGACCCCCTGCGCCAGCGGCAGATCGACCGCCTGGCCGCCACGATTGACAGCTGGTGGCGGCAGGACGGGGGCCGGGCCGAGCTGGGGTAGGAACGCTACGGTTGCAACCGATTGATTGACAGCACCAGCAGGCCCCGACACTGTTTGTGCGATCGAATACCAAACCAGGACGGCTTGATCATGCTTGATGCCTACATTTCCGGCTGGAAACGCGCCTTCGATTACAGCGGCCGGTCCACCCGTGGCGACTACTGGTGGTTCATTCTGGCCAACATCATCATCGGCCTCCTGCTTGGACTGGCGGCCAAGCTGGTCAGTCAGTTGAGCGCACTGCAGAACCTTTATGCCATTGCCGCCATCGTGCCGGGAATTCCCCTCTGCGTGCGTCGGTTGCGCGACGCCGGTAAGGGCTGGCCCTGGATCTTCATCGGGCTGGTGCCCATCATCGGCGCCATCTGGTTGATTGTGCTGCTGGTGATGCCGTCGGTGCCTGGCTGAGCCAGAGCCGACGGGCACGATCAGACCCGCAGCGCATCGAGCACGGAGCGGTCCTCCAGGGTGCTGGTGTCGCCGCTCACCTCTTCGCCGGCAGCCAGGGCCCGCAGGATGCGGCGCATGATCTTGCCGCTGCGGGTCTTGGGCAGGGCATCGCTGAAGCGGATTTCATCCGGCCTGGCGATCGGACCGATCTCGGTGCCCACGTGCCGGCGCAGTTCAACGCCGAGGGCTTCGCTGCCGTCCACGCCCGCCTGCAGGGTCACGAAGGCGACGATGCCCTCACCCTTGAGGTCGTCAGGGCGGCCCACCACGGCCGCTTCCGCCACTGCCGGATGGCTGACCAGGGCCGATTCGATCTCCATCGAGCCCAGCCGGTGGCCCGACACGCTGATCACGTCGTCGACCCGGCCCATCACCCAGTAGTAGCCGTCGGCGTCGCGGCGGGCGCCATCACCGGCGAAGTAGAGAGGCCGGCCATCGTCGCCGGTGATGTGCTCCCAGTAGCTCCTGCGGAAGCGCTCGGGGTCGCCGTGCACGGTGCGCATCATCCCCGGCCAGGGGCGGCGCACCGCCAGGTAACCGCCCTCATCCACCCCCACGCTGTGGCCCTCGTTGTCGACCACGTCAGCGGCAATGCCTGGCAGCGGCAGGGTGGCGGATCCAGGTTTGGTGGGGGTGGCCCCGGGCAGGGGGCTGATCATCACCCCGCCCGTCTCGGTCTGCCACCAGGTGTCGATGATCGGGCAGCGGCCATGGCCGATCACCTCCCGGTACCACATCCAGGCCTCGGGATTGATCGGCTCGCCCACCGTGCCCAGGATCCTCAGGGTGCTCATGTCGTAGTGATCAGGCACCTCGCGGCCGCTCTTCATGAAGGCCCGGATCGCTGTGGGAGCGGTATAGAAGAGGGTCACCTTGTGCTTCTCGATCACCTCCCAGAACGCACCGGGTTTGGAGGGCCGGGGGGCCCCCTCGTACATCACTGTGGTGGCGCCATTGGAGAGCGGGCCGTAGACGATGTAGCTGTGGCCGGTGATCCAGCCCACGTCGGCGGTGCACCAGTGCACGTCGTCGTCGCGGAGGTCGAAGATCCACTGAAAGGTGAGATGGGCCCAGAGGTTGTACCCCGCTGTGGTGTGAACCACCCCCTTGGGTTTGCCGGTGGAGCCTGAGGTGTAGAGCACGAACAGACGGTCTTCGCTGGCCATCGGCTCGGCTGGGCAGTCGGCGCTCTGGACCTCCACCAGCTCATGCCACCAGCGGTCGCGGCCTGGCTCCATGGCGGTTGGTTGCTCGGTGCGGCGCACCACCAGCACGTGCTCCACCGTGGGGCAGGCGCCATCGGCGAGGGCCCTGTCCACGGCGGGCTTCAGCGCAACGGGCTTGTCCTTGCGGAAGCCGCCATCGGCGGTGATCACGGCCTTGACGCCGCCATCGATCAGGCGGTCGCGCAGGGCCTCGGCGGAGAAGCCGCCGAACACCACCGAGTGGGGCGCGCCGATGCGGGCGCAGGCCAGCATGGCAATGGCCGCTTCCGGCACCATCGGCATGTAGAGGGCCACCAGATCTCCCTTGCCGATCCCGAGGGCCTTGAGGGCGTTGGCGGCCCTGCAGACCTCGCCGTGCAGGTCGCGGTAGGTGAAGTGGCGGCTGTCTCCCGGCTCCCCTTCCCAGATCAGGGCTGTCTTCTCGGCACGCGGACCGTCCAGATGGCGGTCAAGGCAGTTGTAGGCCAGGTTGGTGGTTCCACCCTCGAACCAGCGGGCAAAGGGCGGATTGCTCCAGTCGAGCACGGTGTGGAAGGGCTCGAACCAGTGCAGCTGCTCCCGGGCCTGCTCACCCCAGAAGGCATCGGGATCGGCTTCGATCCGCTCCACCAGCTCCCTGTAGGCGGCCATGCTGCCGATGCGGGCCCCGGCCGCCAGCTCCGCCGGCGGCTCGAACACCCGCTCTTCCTGCAGCACCGATTCGATCGTGACCTGGCTCATCGGGTGGAGGGCGACACCACGTCATTGTGGACTGAGAGGATGCGGCCATGACCAGCCCCGCGGCCTGCCTGTTCGACCTCGATGGCCTGCTGCTCGACACCGAGCCGCTGCATGGCCGGGCCTGGCGACAGGCGGCCCGGATCTTCGGCTTCGAGCTCAGCGATCAGCAGTTGCTGGCGCTGCGCGGACGCCGACGGCTGGACAATGCCGGCAGTGTGATCGCCTGGATCGAAGCGGCCGGCGGCACCCCCCCCAACCCCGAGCAGTTGCTGGCGGTGCAGCAGCCGATCGCCCGGCAGCTGCTGCCCGGGGCGCGGGCCATGCCAGGGGCGCCCGAGCTGCTGAGTCGCTGCCAGGAGCTGGCCATTCCCATGGCCCTGGTCACCAGCAGCACCCGGGAGTCGGCGGGGATCAAATGCGCTCCCCACCCCTGGCTGAAGCAGATCGAGCTGATGGTCTGCGGGGATGATTCCGAGCTGGCCGAGGGCAAGCCCGCCCCGGACATCTTTCTTCTGGCGGCCCGGCGGCTCGGGGTGGCCGCCAGGGCCTGCTGGGCGTTCGAGGATTCTCCTGCGGGTGCCCAGGCAGCCCTGGCTGCGGGAGCCCTGGTGCATGTGCTGCTCCCCGACGGGATCGACCTGGACCACTACCCCCCCCAGGTGCGTTGCCTGCGCTCCCTCGGCGAGCTGGAGCTCTGAGCAGGGCCCCTCGGTCCTGGCTCCCTGGCGGCCTTCAGCTGTCCTGACTGGAGCCAGTGAACCGCTGGTAGAGGCGAAAGCCCAGCCCTCCCCAGATCAGCGTCCAGACCGTGAAGGTGGCCAGAGTTCCCAGCTGGTTGGTCTCGATCGAGTACACCCCGGCCTGGATGAATCCGGCATCGATCAGGGAGCCACCGATCCCCCAACCCAGCACCCAGCTGATCAGGAAGCCAACGGCCTGGAGGTTCCCGGTCATCTGTCAGCGTCCTCTGCAGCCGATCGCGGCCATGAACTGGTTTCTTTGCTCCGACGCTCCTCCATCAGGCTCTCGATCGAAGGGCTGCATCCTGGCGCTCCGGATCGGATGCCCCCTGGCTCAGGGGAGCCTGAGCAACTGATACCGACGAAACGGTCACCGAGGAGGCCATGGCCTGCTGGCGGTAGGCGCGCAGGCAATACTTGCAACCGCCCGTGGTCTGCAGATGGCGCTCGGGCGTGATCACGATCAGCCGAACGGGATGATCCAGGCAACGGATCTTGATGGGGCTGCGATAACTGCGGTATTCAATGTCCTCGTAGCTGTAGCGATGTCCAAACCGCTCCATCGCCCGCTTCAGGAACGTTTCACGATCGATCCTCACAGCCATGGACTTCCTTGATTGGCGACAGGCCCAGAACGTCAATCCACTCTCAGCCTATGGGAGAGCTGCCGGGGGCTGCCCAGGGCCTTCCATCTTTCTGAAGATTCCCGGCGGCCAGGAATGTCTCCTGGCCCATGGCTGCCCCGCGCGGTGGATCCCTCAGCTGACCACGACGTTGGTGACCCTCCCGCCCAGGCGGTTGACCCGTTGCAGGGCCTGGTTCATGCGGCTGAACGGAACCCGGATCACGTAAGCGCCACTGCGCACGTAGTCGTTGTTGGCGATCCCCGTGGCCGAGATGGTGACCAGCCGGCCGCTGCCACTGCTGCTCTCGCCGGAGGAGACCCTCAGAGCCTCCACCCGGTGCTCCTGGGAGGGGGCCCTCAGGGAGGTTTCCGGAGCGAACTCCGAGGAAATCCCTGATTGTTTGCTCACAACCGCCTTGAACGGTCCTTCCGTGGAGACGATCACCACCCGAGCCCCGGAACCCCGCACCGGTACGGCTTTGTCCTGGTGCAGGGCTTTGCCGAGGCGGAACTGGGTTCCGCTGGAATCCCCCTTCACCGAGGCCGCCGCCCCTCGGGCCAGTTGCATCAGCCAGGAGAACTGACGACCTTCATGGCCTTTGGAGTAATCCCAGCCGTGCAGGTAGGGCACACCATCAAGACCAAAACGTTCCTGGTACTCGTTGCTGTCGATGTAGGAGTCGATCTCGGCATCGTAGCCCTGCTCCTGCAGGATCGTGAAGTGATGCAGCATCTCTGCCTTGTTCTGCGGCGCTCGACCAAGGAGATGCTTGTGGTTCAGTTCGATGAACCGATAGGGGTTGCAGTTTTCAAAGAATCTGGAGCGATACAGGCCACTCTTGGCCACGGTTCGCACCAGTTCTCTTACATTCAGATCTCCATTGCGGAACAGGGACTCCGCCCCATTCAGTCGCTCGCTGGCCATCACGTACTGCTGACCGAGCACCTGCTGATAGACAGCCCGGAGGATCGTGTTCGTGTCCTGCTCGGAGCCGTGCGACCAGCTTTCCCTGTTGCGATCATTGGCGAAGCGATCAATGCCTAAGGCGGGCGCCTGGACCAGTGCCATGGGGGAAAATGCGTGTTGGAAGGGAGGAGAAGAGGGGCGACCAAAGGGGTTCCAGACAGGCGGTTATCGAAGCCTGATGGGAAACGTGCAGACTTTGGTGCCAGCAAGACTCTACGCTGAGTGAGCGTATCCGCGCATTTCTCCATAAGCCTTCAGACAACGCAAAATCTCTTCATGCTCGAGATACCGCTATGGCGTGCTGTGCCGTCGCTTCAGCAGCCAGTCGGCAATGGTTTTGATCTTCTCAACACGAGGATGATCACTGAGATCGTCAAAGGCCGTGAAGCCAACCATGCCGGCAAGCAGAACGCTTGCGGATGGGTGGGTCCGAGCGATGGTCCGCTCCCCATCCTTCATCTCCTTGTCAATGGATCTTGGAAGGATGCTCAGTGACAGATCCTCAGTTCCACGCCACTCCTGCTCGGCGTGATTCTCTGCCTCCTGCCGGTGATTCATTTCCCTGTTGGTGCGCAGAAAAGACTGAATGAAGACGACTCGGCATCGGCCAGTTCATCATCTCTTGTCACTGTAATCAGGATCTTCTCCTTGTTGATCGAGCCCGCTTCAGCCACTGGTCTCGTGGCGAATGATCAGCCGGTGATCACCTGGACGATCCAGTCACTGATCCGGCGGGAGAGTGGTGCCTGCAGATCAAAGCCGGTGTCAGGGCCGTTTGTTGACCCCTTGGCAGATGGCGCCGCCCCGATCATTCACCCCGCCACCCCGCCGAAGCCTTGCCCAGCGAGGCCCATGGCATTGTGGTGATGCCGTTTTCGTTGCCGATGATTCCCAGGTCATGCCTGATCACGCTGACATCCAGTCTTGTTGTGATCGCTCTGACCGGTGTCGCTCAGCTCTGGATCCGCACGGCTGAGCACAGATTGCATTGGAGTTGCCTTCTTTATGCCTCAGGTGAGAGTCCCGGTGTCGTCACCCGATCGATTCAGACGGTCCTGCCGGGATTCAAGGCCAAGGAGAAGGAATCCGTCGATGGGGAGCGCCTCTACCGCCTCTGCTCCACGGTGCTCGACTCCGTGGCCTGGTGAAACCAGCGGCAGGCCTGGTCTGGCCTCAATCGCCTGCGGCGCGATAACTGCTGCGCACCAGGGGGCCACTGCGCACCTGCTGGAAGCCGAGCTCACGGGCGATCGCCCCGAGCCGCTCGAATTCCGCGGGCTCCCAGTAGCGCGCCACCGGCAGGTGGGCCAGGGATGGGCGCAGGTACTGACCCAGTGTGAGGCGCTGGCAGTCGACCCGCCTCAGCGCTTTCAGAGTGGCCACCACCTCCTCTGGCGTCTCGCCCAGCCCCAGCATCAGCCCTGATTTCGTCGGGATTCCCGGGGCCAGCTCCCGGGCCGCCGCCAGCAACCCCAGGGAGCGCTCGTAGGTGGCGCCCCGCCTCACCTCCCCCTGCAGCCGCTCGACTGTCTCGAGGTTGTGGTTGAAGCAGACGGGCTGGGCTGCCAGCACAGTGGCCAGCCGCTGCCGCTGGGCGGCCTCTCCTTCTTCCCGGTGGGTGTGGCCCCCCCAGAAATCCGGGGTGAGCACCTCGATCGCGATCAGGGGATTGCGCTGCCGGATCGCCGCCATGGTGCCGGTGAACAGCGCGGCTCCGTGGTCGGCCAGGTCGTCGCGGGCGACGGCGGTGAGCACCACGTAGCGCAGCCCCAGCTGCACCACAGCCTCCGCCACCCGCTCGGCCTCCCGGGGGTCGAAGGGCTGCGGCGCGCGGCCCTTCTCCACCTGGCAGAACGCACAGCTGCGGGTGCAGATCGGCCCGCCGAGCAGGAACGTGGCGGTGCCGGCGGCATAACACTCACCCCGATTGGGGCAGCGCCCTTCCTCGCAGATTGTGTGCAGGCGCTGGCCCTTGACCACGGCCTGAACCGTTTCCAGGGCGGAAGCGCTGCCGATCGGGCGGCGCAGCCAGGCAGGGAGCCGTTCGGCAGGGGGGATCGGGCTGTAACGGCTGGTGCGGCGAACCATGACCCTCACTCCATCCGGCGCCGGCCCTCCAGGGCCCGCGCCAGGGTGACCTCATCGGCGTACTCGAGCTCGCTACCCACCGGCAGCCCATAGGCGATGCGGCTCACCAGGCAGAACGGACGCAGCAGCCGGGCCAGATAGAGGCTGGTGGTGTCCCCTTCGACGCTGGGGGGCAGGGCCAGGATCACCTCCCCCATCGCCTCCTGATCGACCCGGTGCACCAGGGGCTGGATCTGCAGCAGTTCTGGCCCGATGCCATCCATCGGCGAGATCAGTCCGCCGAGCACGTGGTAGCCCCCCCTGTACTCACGGGTGCGCTCCAGGGCCAGCAGGTCGCGGGAGTCGGCCACCACGCAGAGCTGACCATTGCGCCGCTCCTCGTTGCGACAGATCTCGCAGAGAGGTTCGGCCGAGAGGTGAAAACAGCGGCTGCACTGCCCCACCTGACGCCGGGCGCCGACCAGGGCGTCGGCGAAGGCGTGCACCTGTTCCTCGGGTTGGCGCAGCAGGTGCAGGGCCAGGCGCTGGGCCGTGCGGGGTCCGATCCCAGGAAGGCGCTCGAACTGATCGATCAGCCGCGCCAGGGGCCTGGTGAAGCCGCTCAGGAATCCGCCGCAACTGAGGCCAATCTAGGAGCGAGGCCACCGGCAACAATGGTGTCGGTGTGATCCCACCCCATCCGCTTGCTCGGTATCCCATGGCGCAGCGCCCTTTGTTTCCCTGGCTCCCTTCCGTTCGTCGGGGTGTGCTCGGCCTGCTGCTGGGGACACTCCTGATGGTGGGCGGCCTGGCCGGGTGCAGCGCCGCGGCGGCCGGGCTGAATTCCTTCCAGAGCCCGGATGGACGCTATGCCTTTCTCTATCCCACGGGATGGACCCGGGTGGCGGTCAGCAACGGCCCCCAGGTGGTCTTCCACGATCTGATCAACAGCGATGAAACCCTCAGCCTGGTGATCTCGGAGGTGAACGCCACCAACGAACTGGATTCTCTCGGCAGCCCCGTGGCGGTGGGCGAGAAGCTGCGCCGCATCGTGATCGCCCCGGAGGGCAGCGGCCGCGAGGCCGAGCTGGTGCAGGCGGATGAGCGGGACGACGGCGGCCACACCTTCTACGACCTGGAGTATGCGGTTCATCTCTCCGACCGCGATCGCCACGAGCTGGCCACCGTGGTGGTGGACAGGGGTCGGCTCTACACCCTGGCGGCGAGCACCAATGAACTGCGCTGGCCGAAGGTGAAGGATCTGTTCCGCAGTGTGATCACCTCCTTCACCCTGCAGATCTGACGCTTGGCCGATGTGCTGGTGATCGGAGCCGGTCTGGCTGGCTCCCTGGTGGCGCTGGCCCTGGCCGAGCGCGGCGCCACGGTGGAACTCCTCGATCCCTGCACAGGCTCTGGCGCCACGGGTTTCAGTTACGGCGGAGTGCCCTGGTGGGCCGGTGCCCCAGGGCCTATGAACCAGCTGATGGCGTCAGCTCCGGCGGCCTGGAAACGGCTGGAGTCCCGGCATGGTCCTCTGGGCTGGCGCCCCTGCTCCCTGAGGCTGTACTGGAGCCAGGACGATGGGGCCTCGTCGGTGGACCGGGCCCTGGCCCAGGTGGAAACCCTGGTGCGCCGCCATCTGGCTGCTGATCAGGTGGAACGCCTGGGCGCCTCGCCTGTCTCGGGAGTGGCAGGAGCGCTGCGAGTCGACTATGGCCGTGTCGACGGCCATGCGCTTGCCCTGGCCTTGCCCGTGGCCCTGCAGCGGGCCGGCGTGCACTGGCGCCGGGAGCGCTGTGCCCCGCTGCGGCCGGGGGGCCTGCCCGCCGGGCAGGTGGTGCTTGCCGCCGGGTCCGGTTGTCGTGCCCTCTGGCCGGGCCTGGCCGATCGCCTGCGGGTGAGCTGGGCCGGGGTGCTGCTGCTGGAGGATCCGCGGCTCACCCGGGAGCTCCTGGACGCCTGCAGCCTCATGCCGGCCAATGACATCCTTATGCCCCTGCTGGCGGAGCGCATGGCCCTGGAGCAGCGCGCGGAGCAGCTGCAGCAGCCGGCCTGGATCATCGACGCAGGGCTGGCCCCCTGGGGCGATGGCCTGTTGCTGGGTCAGAGCAGCCTGATCAGGCCAGGGACCGCCTGTGGAGCCCCGCCCGAGGCTGCACCGTTGGAACTGCGCCTGCGCCGGAGCCTGGGGAGGATCGATCCCCGGCTCGCCAAGGTGCCCGCCTGTTTCCAGCAGGTGCCTGTGAGCTTCACGGGCTGTGGACCACCGTTGGTGGGCCCTGTGCCAGAGGTGGCGGGCCTGTGGGTGTTTGCCGGACTCAGCAGCCCCTTTGCTTTGGCGCCTCCCCTGGCGGAGCTCCTGGCTGATGCGCTTGGAGGAGATCCTCGGGCCGTGGCCCGGTTGCCGGGGGGCTCAGATGATGCCGTCTCCAACTGGGGCTGAGCCTGATCTCAGAACAGGTAGCGGTCGCCCTCCAGCCTCTCGCCGGAGGATGTGGATGTGGTGCTGGCTTCCACGGAGAGGGGGGGCCAGTCGGCCTCCCAGTAACTGATCCCATGCAGATCAAAGGGGCGTCCACTGAGACGCTCCGCATCGAAGCGGGTGGTGGCCATGGCGGTGATCAGTCCACCGATCTCCATCGGTCCCAGGTCGGTGTTGAGGTCCTGGCCGGCTGCTCCGATCAGGCTGGGCAGCCGGACCAGGTTCTCGGGCCGGGTCAGCTTGCTGAACAGGGCGGCCAGCACCAGCTTCTGCCGATCGATCCGGCCCAGGTCACCCTCCTCATCGTGCCGCCAGCGCAGGAAGCCCTCCAGATCGCGGCCTTTGAGGGTCTGCAGGCCAGGTTGCAGATCGATGTAGAGGCCCTGGCTGTTGTCGACGTAATACATCCGCTTGGGCACGTCCACCTCCACGCCGCCGAGCACATCGCCCATGCGGCGGATCGCCCCCAGGTTCACCAGCAGGTGATGGTCGATCGGACGTCCGAGGCGCTCCGAGAGTTCCTGCTTCACCGCTTCGGCGCCACCGTAGGCATAGAGCGCATTGGCCTTGATTCCCCCGAAACGGGCCGAGTCGATGTAGGTGTCCCTGGGGACCTGGGTGATCCGGGTGACGCCGTCGGCGATCCGGATCGAGAACATCACATCGGTGTTGCCACCGCTCACGTCGGTGCCCAGCACGAGCACATCGCGGCCCTCACCTCCCCAGGCGGCGAAGGGATTGCTGAGCTGACCGGTGAGTTTGGCGGTCTGGGTGGCCCAGTCGCCCTTGAGGACTGAGGCCAGGGGGCCAGAGAGGGCCAGACCTCCAGCCAGTCCAAGCAGCGTCGCCAAGAGAAGCGGGACTCGGCGGGATCTGGGGCTGGAGGTCATCGGCACCGAAGGAGGGTGAGGCTTCATGGACGCCTGGCCGTGGAAGCCGGCCCGACGGCCCGGAGCTCAGAGGGGAGAAAGCCTGAAGCGCAGGGCATGGGCGTCAGCCATCGATGGGACTGATCCCACCGGTTGTCACGTTGATGAAACCTTATTTCATCCACACCGTCCAGATCCCATTGTCCCTGGGTGGCAATGGTCCAGTTCCCCTGCTGGACCCGGGCTGTGGCTGCCGGCCCGCGTTCAGGGGGGCGGCGGGCCGCCCTGCCCGCCCCGGGCGCGCACCAGGCGTCTGGCCTCGGGCAATGCGGGGTCCAGATCCATCGAGTTGAAGGCCGGCAGGTCCTGGCGACGCAACCAGCTGCCCCAGTGAAACTCCAGGAAGGGCACCTGGGGTTGGGCGCGGATCAGACCCTCCTGCTTCAGCTTCCAGACCAGGCTGCGGAAGGGATCGTCCTCCAGGCCGGCCAGGTCCATGGGCAGGCGCTCCGGCGGGTGGGGCCCCCGGCCGCCGGCATCGCGCAGATACAGCCAGCCGCGGCGGTTCAGCTCTTCAAGGCAGTGGGTGCGACTGGCACCGGAGAGCACCAGCACCACCGCACAGAACGCCGTGGCATCGGCATCCACGTCCAGCAGAGCCCTCAGCCGGTGATGACGGTCGATCATCCAGTGCTCCCCGGCACTGCTCACGGCCACCGGAACCGGCCGGGTGCGCAGATAACGGCGCCGTTCCGCCGCCGTTTCCATGCTGAAATCCCGGGCTCTGGAGCGCACCTCCGCCAGTCCGAGGCACAGCTGGGTGGGCTGAAGCCTGCTGATGGGCAGCTCCAGGAGGTCCTGCCTGGCCAGGGGCGGCAGCTCGAAGGGACCGGATGTCTGGGCCATGGGCGAGGGCCCGCCGCCGCTGGGGACCTGGAATCACTGTGGATCCATGGTGGAGCATTCAGGCCAGGAGTGCCTCGTTTTCGCGCAGGCCGGCCTGAACCCTCCAGAGCCGGGCGTAGGCCCCTCCTTCGCGCAGCAGGTCGTCGTGACGGCCCTGCTCCACGATGCGGCCCTGCTCCATCACCACGATCCGGTCGGCGTGGCGCACCGTGCTGAGCCGGTGGGCGATCACCAGGGTGGTGCGCTCGGCCGTGATCTGCTCGAGCGAGCGCTGGATGGCGGCTTCTGTTTCGTTGTCGACGGCAGCGGTGGCTTCATCGAGGATCAGCACGGGAGGGTTCTTGAGAATCGCCCTGGCCAGGGCGATGCGCTGGCGTTGGCCGCCCGAGAGCCGCTGCCCCCGTTCCCCCACAACGGTGTCGTAGCCCAGGGGAAGGGCCTCGATGAACACGCTCGCTTCGGCCAGGGCCGCAGCCCTTGCGATGGCGGTAGGGCTGGCGGCGAAGCTCCCGTAGGCGATGTTCTCGGCCACGGTGCCGTGAAAGAGGAACACCTCCTGGCTCACGAGGCCGATGGCGTGGCGAAGGTCGCCCAGCTGAAGCTCCTGGATCGGCTGGCCGTCGAGCAGGATCTCGCCCTGCTGCACCGCGTAGAGCCTCAAGAGCAGCTTGACCAGGGTGCTTTTGCCGGAGCCGGTGGCGCCCACCAGGCCCACCGTGTGTCCGGCTGGAACCGACAGGGAGAAGTCGACCAGCAGCGGCTCGCGTCCCTGGTAGCCGAAGCCCACGGAGCGGAACTCCAGCGCGCCGCGCACCCCTGCCAGGGGCAGCGGGCGATCGCCGCCTGGGATCGCGATCGGTGTTTCGAGCAGGTCGAGCACCCGGTTGCTGGAGGCCATGGCCCGCTGAAAGTCGTCGAGTGTGCGTCCCAGGGTGGTGAGGGGCCAGAGCAGCCGCTGGGTGATGAACACCAGGAAGCTGTAGGTGCCCACGGCGATGGTGCCCCGCCAGGCCTGCAGTCCACCGACCACCAGGATCGCCAGAAAGGCGAAGAGGATGGCAAAACGGATCAGGGGAATGAAGGCGGCGGAGACACGGATGGCCCGCCTGTTGCTGCTGCGGTAGGCCTCACTCTGGTGGCTGATCCGCTCCAGTTCCCAGGCTTCGGCGGCATAGCTCTTGATCGTCAGCATGCCGCCGAGGTTGTTCGATAGGCTGCTGTTGAGATCACCGGCACGTTCACGCACCTCCCGGTAACGGGGAGCCAGCCGCTTCTGAAACAGAATCGAGCCCCAGAGGATCACTGGAATGGGGAGAAAGGCTGCGCCTGCCACATCGGGGGAGAGGGCCGCCATCACACTCCCCACCGCCAGCACAGTGGTGGTCAGTTGCAGCAGTTCATTGGCACCGTGGTCAAGAAAACGCTCCAGCTGGTTGATGTCGTCGTTGAGAATGGCCATCAGGCGGCCAGTGCTTCCGGCCTCGAAGAAGGCCATCTCGAGCTGCTGCAAGTGGCCGTAAGCCTCGAGCCTGAGCTCGTGCTGCATGGTCTGGGCGAGGTTGCGCCAGAGCACCCCATAGAGGTACTCGAACAGGGACTCGGCGCTCCAGATCAGAAAGGAAGCGACCGCCAGGGCGGTGAGCTGGGAGGGGACCGTTCGCAGCCCCAGGTCCGCCAGCCAGGAGGTCTGCTGGCGGACCACCACATCCACCGCCAGGCCGATCAGCACGGGCGGGGCCAGATCGAACAGTTTGTTCAGCACTGAGCAGACCGAGGCCAGCCAGACCAGACGGCGGTGGGGCCTCAGGGCCTTCAGCAGCCGGCTGATCGGGGAGCGGTTGCGCGGGTGGGTCATGGAATCAGGCAGTTCGCCTTCAGTCTGAACACCACCCGATCAGCCGAAGCCCGAGGCGGGTCTGCGCTGAAGGGTCACCAGCGGCCGCCACCTCCGTAGCCGCCACCACCACCGCCTCCGTAGCCGCCACCGCCGCCACGCTGACCACCGCCGCTGCGCTCACGGGGACTGGCTTTGTTGACCCGAATCATGCGACCCATCCACTCCACATCCTGGAGATCGTCGATCGCCTTCTGCTCTGAAGCGTCGTCGGTGAGCTCCACGAAGGCGAAGCCACGCTTGCGGCCGGTTTCGCGATCAAGAGGCAGGCTGCATTGACGGACTTCGCCGTACTGGCCGAAAAGATCAAGCAAATCCTCCCGTTCGGCCTGGAAGGAGAGATTGCCAACGTAAATAGTCATTCCTTGAAGGGAACCTGGAACTGATTCGTGAATGCTTGGGGTTCCTCAAGGACTGCCCGTCTGGAGCGGGTCCTTTGGAGCTGATCGATGGGAGCCTTGGAGCCTGGAATCGGATCAATTTTACAGGATGTCCACAGGTCTCGCTGGCATCGTCTTGGCGCTGTGCCCTGGGACACCGTTTTTGGCCTGCACCCCAGCGTCGTTCTGGCGGGCCTGAATCGTCCCGGCGTTGATGGCGAAGCATGAAGTGGAGTGGAAGGAAATCCAAAGAAAAGAGGGCGTCTGAGCAGGGTGCTCCAATGTCATGAAACCAAGACTTAAGTGATCCCGAAGCAATGCCTGCCCCCGTTCCCTGGAGCCTGGACTGGTGTGACGATGGTGAACTCGCCGCCCAGGATCGTTTTGATCTCCTCCAGACCCTTGTCGTCTGTGAAACTCCAGAAGCTCAACCAAGCCTGATTGCCGCCATCGAAACCCTCTCCGTCACTCAGCTGAGTGTGGTCGGCACCGATGATGTCACCAGCCTGTGCGCCTGAGCTCAGAGGCTGTAGTGGGCCATGGTGCGCTGACGGCAGGTGGTCTGGGCCACATCCAGCCCAGCGCCCTGGTTCACCTCATCGAGAAAGCAGGAGCAGGCGAAAGTTCCGAGGCCCGGGGGCAGGGCCTTGCGGGCTGCCTGGAAGGCCGCGCTGACGGTGGCGAGACAGAGCTTGCTGACCTGCTGATCACGCTGGCTGGTGGAAGCAGAGGCCATCACGGTGGCTTCTGCTTCCACGGCCCCGGCCATGGTCAGCTCCGCCAGGCCTGCCAGAGCAAGGGTGGCCAGGGGCAACAGCAGCACAGTGGTCGAAGCGGACTTGGTCCGTTGAGCGCTGGCCGCTGTGCTGTGAAGAGCTGACATGGAATAGGAGAGACGCCGGATTGAATTGCAGGGCTGACTCAGGACTTGTGGCGGGTGATCTGGAGCTCCTTGTTCATCACCCGCAGCCGCCGCAGCGCATTGAACACATCTTCGGGCATCCCACTGGGAAGATCCACGGTGCTGTGCGTGTCGAAGATCTGGATGCGCCCGATGCTGCGGCCGTTCAGTCCTGCTTCATTGGCGATGGCACCGACGATGTTGCCGGGCTTGACCCGGTCCTGCCAGCCCACCTCGATCCGGAACCGTTCCATGTCGGCCTCCGGAGGTGAGGAGGCTTCCAGGCGGCTGGAACCACTGCGGGAGGAGCCCCCACGGGGATCACTGCGACGGTCGTCATCGCTGCCGCGCTGGCGGTCCCGGCTGGGGGAAGTTTGGCGCCAGGTCTCTGGCCCTTGAATCAGCAGGGGCCTGTCGCCGACGGCCAGTTGCAGGGCGGCGAGGGCCAGTTGCTCGGGGGTGGCGCTGATCTCGCTGCCGACCCGCTGCAGGATTTCGCTGAGAAGGGCCAGTTCCTGTTCATTGGAGCGAGGGGTCCCCACCAAGGTGGTGAGCCGTTCCCGCAGGCGATCGAGGCGACTCTGGTTGATGTCGGCATTGGTGGGCACCTCCATCGGGCTGATGGGTTTGCCGACGGCCCGTTCCAGTCCGCCGAGGAAACGTCTTTCCCGGGGGGTGAGAAAGAGGATCGCGTCACCCTGACGGCCGGCCCTGCCCGTGCGGCCGATGCGGTGCACATAGGCTTCGCTGTCGAAGGGGATGTCGTAATTGATCACCAGGGTGATCCGCTCCACATCCAGCCCGCGGGCGGCCACGTCCGTGGCCACCAGCACATTCACCTGACCGCTGCGCAACCGCTCCACGGTGCGTTCCCGCTGGTTCTGGGGCACATCCCCGTTGAGCACCGCCACGTCGTAGCCCTGTTGTTCCAGGGCTTCCGAAACGGTGAGGGTGATGGCTTTGGTGCGGGCGAAGATGATCACACCCTCGCTGCTCTCGGCTTCGAGCACACGGGTGAGGGCTTCCAGTTTCTGGCCACCGTGCACCACCAGGTGGCGCTGACGGATCGTGCTGTTCTCAGCACCCTTCTGCTGGATGGTGACCTCAGCCGGGTTCTGCAGATACTTGCGGGACAGTCGGCGGATCTCCGCAGGCATGGTGGCGGAGAAGAGCACCACCTGCCGCTGTTCCGGCAGTTGCTCCAGCACCCACTCCACGTCGTCGATGAAGCCCATGCGCAACATCTCATCGGCCTCATCGAGAACAAGGCAGCGAAGAGCGGAGAGATCGAGGGTGCCCTGGCGCATGTGGTCCATCACCCTGCCGGGGGTGCCCACAACGATCTGAACGCCCCGCTTGAGGCGAATGATCTGGTCTCGGAAGTCGGCGCCGCCGTAGATGGGCAACACCCGCACCTGGGGAAGCTTGGCTGCATAGCCGTTGAAGGCTTCGGCCACCTGGAGCGCCAGTTCGCGGGTGGGGGTGAGAACCAGCACCTGGGGGGTGCGCTGCTGGGGATCGAGGCGAGCCAGGAGGGGCAGGGCAAAGGCCGCGGTCTTGCCGGTGCCGGTCTGGGCCTGGCCCACCAGATCGCGACCGAGCATCAGCTCGGGTATGGCGGCCTTCTGAATGGGTGAAGGATCGCTGTAGCCGCAATCCGCCACAGCGCCGAGGATCTCAGCCCCAAGCCCGAACCCCGCAAATCCACCGGCAGGCTCCTCTAGAGCTCCTTGAGGCTGCTCATCAAGCGGCCCGATCAGAGTGGATTCGACGGCAATGGCCGTGAGGTCGCCGCTGGCTTCACCAGCCGTTGACTCTGGCCCTTCGAGGGCACTCAGATCGACACGGCTGGAGAGGGTGGAGTTGCTGGGCTGGATGGAAGGGGTGGTGGTGATGGGATCGCTCGCGGTGGGATGAAATGGAAGATGGGCGGGATGGGCGCTCAAGTCGATGGAGCACGCAAAGCTCTCGCTCGCGTTGGGCTGGGTCACGATGAGTTGATGGGGCCTTGGCCTGGGAATTCCTTCAACGCAGGCCGGCAGGTACCCGTATCTCGCGGCCACAGGGCCTGAAGAAAGACTGCCTTGCCCTTTATCAAAGGGGGAATAGAAATCTTAGCACCCGAACACATCCAGGCCCCAAGGCCTGGTCATCAGCCCAGTCGTCCGTAGGCATCCTCGAACCGTTCGATGTCGTTGTCGCTGAGTTCCTCGCCACGCTGCACTTCCAGGATCATCAGTCCCCGTGTTCCGGCACTGGCCCGATGGATCGCCAGAGTGGGGATGCTCAGAGTGCTGCCAGGGAAAGCCCTCAGCCGCTCGCCCCGGCACTCCAGCAGGCCGTCACCCTCCACGACCACCCAGAGTTCGCTGCGGTGGCGGTGCCGCTGCAGGCTGATGCGGCCGCCTGGATGGAGCCAGAGCCGCTTGATCAGATAGCCGGGACCGCTGGAGAGGATTTCGAACCAGCCCCACGGGCGCTCGCAACGGAGCTCGGGTCGCCCGCGGGGTTCTGCCATCCGGGCTGGCGGCCCTGCGCCCTCAGACAAAGGCGGCTGGCTTCCAGGCCTGGGCCCGGGCCTGGCTGATCTCGGCGATCTTGTCGTGGGCGTGAAGGCGGCGCTGGATCTGGTTGGTGCAACCCTGCCAGGTGGGGGGAGTGCTGCTGGCGTCGAAGCAGGCCTCGCTGCGGTCGTCCATCATCCGGCCGAGGGTGGGTTCTCCTCCCTTGGGGTCCGGCAGCAGGAGGTAGTAACGGATCATGGGGACCGAGCTGGGGACAGGTCCAGTCTGTCCCATGGCGGAGGGGACGCCAGCTCGGCGGTGCCATCGGCACCGATCCAGTGTGCAGGCTGCACGGCTTCTCTGTAGCAACCGCTTCATCCCGGGGCAAGGCTGCCTACTTGGATGTGTTTCCAGACACACGGTCTTCAATGCCCAGCTCCCCGCGTCTCGACGCCATTCAGCGCACCCAGCAACGACCGGCGGCGGCGACCGCCCCTGCGGCACCCCTGCAGGACATCTGGGCAGTTGACGTCTTCAATCTCTCCAAGATGAAGTCGTCCTTGCCAAAGGAGATCTTCAAGTCAATCCAGAAAACCATCAAGGACGGCGGCAAGCTTGATGTCTCGGTTGCCAATGTGGTGGCTCAGGCAATGAAGGACTGGGCCGTGAGCCGCGGCGCTCTGTATTACGCCCACGTTTTCTACCCCCTCACCAACTCCACCGCTGAGAAGCACGACGGTTTCATCTCCACCCAGAGTGACGGCTCCGCCATCTGTGAGTTCACCGGCAAAGTTCTTGTGCAGGGGGAGCCTGACGGCTCTTCCTTCCCCAACGGCGGCATCCGCTCCACCTTCGAGGCCCGCGGGTACACCGCCTGGGATATCACCAGCCCTGCCTACCTGATGGCGACGCCCAATGGCGTCACCCTCTGCATCCCCACGGTCTTCGTGTCATGGACTGGCGAGGCCCTCGACAAGAAGACCCCGCTGCTGCGCTCCAACGCAGCCATGAACAAACAGGCTCAGCGTCTGCTCAAGCTGCTGGGCAACTCCGATGTGGCTCCGGTCAACTCCAGCTGTGGCGCTGAACAGGAGTATTTCCTGGTGGACAGCGCCTTCGTGAGCCTCCGCCCCGACCTGTTGCTCTCGGGCCGCACCCTGTTCGGCAATCCGTCTGCCAAGGGTCAGCAATTCGACGACCACTACTTCGGCGCCATCCCCCAGCGGGTCCAGGTCTTCATGCAGGACGTGGAGCAGCAGATGTACAGGCTGGGTATTCCCGCCAAGACCCGCCACAACGAAGTGGCCCCCGGTCAGTTCGAGATCGCTCCCTTCTTCGAGGCGGCCAACGTGGCCACCGACCACCAGCAGCTGACGATGACGCTGCTCAAGAACACGGCGCGAAAGCATGGCATGAACTGCCTGCTGCACGAGAAGCCCTTTGAGGGCATCAACGGTTCCGGCAAGCACGTGAACTGGTCGGTGGGCAACTCCACCCAGGGCAACCTGCTGGATCCCGGCAGCAGCCCCGAGGAGAACATGCAGTTCCTGCTGTTCTGCGGGGCCGTGATCCGCGGTGCCCACCTCTATGGCCCGCTGCTGCGTGCCGTGGTGGCCACGGCTGGCAATGATCACCGCCTGGGCGCCAATGAAGCACCTCCGGCGATCATCTCGGTCTACCTCGGCAGCCAGCTGCAGGAGGTCTACACGATGATCAAGGACGGGAATCTCGGCAGCACCGACCACGGTGGCCTGATGCAACTGGGTGTCGACACCCTGCCGGAATTCCCCAAGGATCCCGGCGACCGCAACCGCACCTCCCCCTTCGCCTTCACCGGCAACCGTTTCGAATTCAGGGCCGTGGGCTCGAATCAGTCGGTGGCTGGGCCGCTCGTGGCCATGAACACGATTCTGGCCGATTCACTCGAGTACATGTGCAACGAACTGGAGGCCAAGATGGGGGCCGGGGAGTCGCTGGAATCGGCTGCCGCCTCGGTGCTGAAGGCCATCATGGAAGCCCACGGCAACGTCGTCTTCGGCGGCGACGGCTACTCCAGCGAATGGCACCAGATGGCTGTCAACGAGCGAGGACTGGAGAACCTGCCGACCACCGCCGATGCCCTGCTGGTGCTGGAGCGCGACTCCGTCAAGGACCTCTTCGCCCGGATGGGTGTGCTCACACCGGTGGAACTTCAGAGCCGCTTTGAGGTCTACGCCGAGCAATACGTGCTGGCCGTCGAGGTCGAGGCCAAGCTGGCCCTTCAGATCGCCCGCACCCAGGTGTATCCCGCGGTGATGCAGTACCTCGGAGATCTGGCCAATTCCCTGCGCTATCAGGAAGATCTGGGCCTTCCCCCCGATCGTGCGATGGCCGGACGCATCGCCACTCTCAACCAGGAACTCCTGGCCAACTGCACGGCGCTTGAGTCGGCCCTGGCCAGTGCCCCCCACGGTTCTGCCGCCCACATGCGGCATTGCGCCGACGGCCTGCTGCCGCTGATGCACAAGATCCGGGAGGCCGTAGATGGCCTGGAGACCCTGGTCGATGACAAGGCCTGGCCGCTGCCCACTTACCAGGAGATGCTGTTCATCCGCTGAACCGGCTCGGCTGGCTCGGCTGCCCTCAGACGGGCAGCCACCCCTGGCCTTCGGGGGTGATCAGCACGGCCTCCTGCCGGGCCCTGGTGAGGGCCGTGTAGAGCAGCCGCCGGTCCCAGCGGCTCTCGCTTTCCGGCATCAGCACCAGCACCTCTTGGTACTGGCTTCCCTGGGATTTGTGGATCGTGATCGCAAAGGCCGCCTCGGCAGCGGCCATCCGGCTGGGATGAACCAGACGCGATCCGGCCATGCCCTCACTGCTGTCGTCACCAGGTTCCTGGCTTCCCCAGAACAGCAGCCTGCGCTCACCGTCAGCTTTCACCACCACCCCCACGTCACCATTGGCCAGCCCCTGCTCCGGCAGGTTGCGCTGGCAGAGCACCGGCGTTCCAGGAGGCCATCCGCCTGGTCCCCGGCTCCAGTCGGCTCCCAGAAGCTGCTGGTTCAGCCTCTCCACCCCCCAGGGCCCACGACGGGTGGGGGCCAGCACCACGCAACGCTCAAGACACTCCAGCAGCTCCCCCGCCAGCTCGTGCTGGCCGGGGGTCCAGCGGCAGGCCAGCTCAGAAAGCTGCGCCTGATGGGCCTGCAGCCGCTTGAGCAGCGCAGTGGGCCTCTGGCCTGAAGCGGAGCGCCACCAGCTGAGGTTGTCTGAGCCTCCCAGCTGGCTGAGACCCTGCAGAAATCCTGGGCCGTCACCCCGCCGCAGCCGCTCGGCCGCAAGGGCAAGGGCCCCGTCATTGCGGTAGGCGGTGGTCAGCTCGATCGCGGCGTTGCCCAGGGATGCGCGCCGGGCCGGGGCCTGGAGTTCCTGCAGCACCGCCCCGGGTCCCACCGGAGCCAATTGTTCGGGATCTCCCACCAGCAGCAGCTGGGCTGCCGCGGGAAGGGCCTCCAGCAGGGCGGCCATCAGGGGGAGATCCAGCATCGACACCTCATCCACCACCAGCAGATCCAGCGTCAGCGGCTGCTCCCGGTTGCGCCCGAATCCGTCCCCGCGGCTTTCCAGCAGACGATGCAGGGTGGTGCAGGGGATGGCGGCCAGCTGCAAGCGCAGGGGCCGCGGCAGGCTGGAGCCAGCCACGGTGATCGCCTGGCGCAGGCGAGCGGCGGCCTTGCCTGTGGGCGCCGCCAGGTGAATCCGCCAGGCCGGACGCTCCTCCAGCACGGCGGCCAGCATCTGCACGACGGTGCTGGTCTTGCCGGTGCCGGGTCCTCCGCCGAGCAACACCAGCCCCTGGCTGAGCAGGGCCTCCACGGCCGCCTGCTGACGGGGGTCCAGGGTGCCCCGCCGCCTGGCCCGCTCAGAGGCGGCCTGCCGGCTCTCGAGGCTCAACGGGGGCTGCACGGCACCTCTGGCCCGTTGCTCCAGCTGGGCCATGGTGGCCTCCAGCACCATCAGCCAGCGTCGCCAGCCCACGCCCCGTTCGTTGAGCACAACCGGTGAGGGGCAGTCTTCCTCCGGTGCCGACGTCTGCTCCGGTCGCTGGATCCAACCGCAACGCACCAGGGCCTGGCGGTGGCCCTCAGGCCAGTGCTCGGGGCTCTCAATGCCCTCGGGGGCAGGGCCGTCCAGCGGCAGCTGCAGGTCTCCTCGCACCAGAGCTGCGCTCAGGGCTTGGATCAGCTCTTCCAGCAGGGGATCGGCCTTCAGGCCGTAGAGCCTGGGCAGGGCTTCTGCCAGGGCAGGTCCCAGGGGGGTGAAGGGGAGCTGGTGTGGTGTCATGGCTGACCCTCCCGCAGCAGAGCATCGAGGGCTTCAAGCCTCCCCAGGGGGGCCTCTTCCACGAACACTCCGGGCACCGAGAGCTCCGCCATCGTCAGGCCGGGTGGTGGGCAGATGGCACCGGGGACGCCCCGCAGGAAGATGTAGACATAGCCGCCGAGATCGCGTTCGGCGCTGTAGCCCGGCAGGCGCCAGCCCAGGTAGCGGTGCAGGGCCACCAGATAGAGATGAGCCTGCAGCGGGTAATGGTGGCTCTCCATCACAGCCGCCATGGCGGCTCGCCCGTAGTCGGTGGGCCCACAGGAGATCGGCCGGCCCTGGGGATCGCTCAGCCCCAGCCAGTTGCTTTTCCAGTCGGCCACCCACCAGCGCTCCCGTCCGTCAGCCCCCGGGGCGGTGAAGACCAGATCGATCGAACCGGTGAGAAAGCCGCGGCTGGCCACCCCCAGCCCCGCCAGACGCTTGGCATAGGCCCCGGTGAAACTCCCTTCCGGGTGTCGGCTGAACACCTGGGCCAGACCCTGGGCCCTCACCAGCGCCTCTCCTGCGGAAGCACCTGAGTCCAGGGCCAGGGGGAGATCGAAGGACATCTCGCGCAGCTGCCGCCGGGGATCCAGATCAGCCAGACGCACGTCGCCCAGGGGGCCTCCCAGGGGGGTGTGGCGGAGCTGCTCGAGAAACCGGAGGGTGGCCGGGACGTGCTCCGGCGCCAGCCCAGCACGCTCCAGCTCCCCCTCCACCAGCTCGAGATGGGCTGGGTGGTCACCGGGCAGGCGGTGGTCAACCCGCTCCAGGATGCGGTGCAGGCAATCACCGGCACCGGCACCGCGCGGGAACGCTGCCAGGGGGCCGTTCCCCCGATCCGGGTTGATGGGGGCATGTCCTTGATCGCGCCGGTCGTCGTCATCGCTGCGGGTGCGATCGCTTCCTGGGCGATCGATGGCATCGGTTTCGCGCCCCTCCTCGATGGCTTCCGGGGCCAGGGACTCCCCATGGGCGGCCTGGGTCCAGCTGGAGTAGCTGCTGCGACCCCAGCCCGAGAACAGAGACCAGCTGGGCACGGGGCCGGTGCGCAGGTTCCCGGAGGCCGCCGGGGGCTTCCAGCGCAGTTCGGCCGGCTGCTCGGCAGCGCCGCTGATCAGGGTGATCGGCAGGGAGCGCCGCTGGATCTCCCCCTCGAGCTGCTCGAGCCACTGCTGGTCGGAGTGATCGTCGTAGAGGTCGTCGTCCTGTCCCAGGGGCGGCAGGGGGCGGTCGCTGAACAGCCAGGGGATCAGGGGATTGCTGCCCTGGCCCTTCGCCGGACCGAAACCGAGCACCAGCAGCTCCCGGGCGCGGGTGAGCGCCACGTAGGCCAGCCGTTCCCGCTCCGCCGCCAGGGCGGCCTGCTCCTGCTCGGCCGCCTCCTGACCAGGTCCCCAGCGCTGATCGAGATGGACATCCAGCTGGGGCTGGCCGACGTTCGTGGGGGTCCAGCGGCGTCCTGGGGCCTTGGAGCCCCGACGGCTGGCGCTGCCCACCCCCTGCCAGAAGTAGGGACAGATCACCACGGGGAATTCGAGACCCTTGCTGCGGTGAACCGTGACAACCCCCACTGCGGAGGTCACCGCATCACTGTGGGGCTGGTGGTTCTCCGGCACCGTTTCGGGTGGGTGCAGCCGCCGCCGCCGCAACCAGTCGGCGATGGCGGCGGCCCCGAGCTGCTGCTGGTGCAGTCGCTCCTGCACCAGTTCGGCGCATTGCTGCAGGTCAGCCAGCCAGCGCCCGTTCAGGGAGAGACGGGCCAGCTGGTCGCTGCGCAGCAGCCGCCCCAGGGTGGCGAGCAGTCCGTCGCCGGGCAGGCGCTCGGCGAGGCGGGCCAGCTGGCCGGAGAGGTGATCCCACTCCTGGCTGCCGGTGCTCTCCAGCTGCTGGGGACTCCAGCCCAGCAGGGGGGAGGCGGCCAGCAGCCGCAGCCGCGCTCCGCTGCCCGGTTCGGCGAGGGCATCGAGCAACCGCTGCAGCAGGGTGGCCCCCTCTCCGGCGAACACATCCCCCTGGCTGAGCAGGCGGCTGGCCAGGCCACGCCGCTCCAGGCTCCTGCGCAGGTCCTCGGCCTGCTGGTGCCGGTCCACCAGCAGACAGATGTCGGAGGGCTCCAGGGGCCGGCTCCCCTCACCTTCAGCCACCCGCCATCCGCGCAGCAGCAGATCAAGCACCAGGGCCGCCGTCCGATCACTCACGCGCTTTTCCATTGCGCCGCGGCTGGGGGGGGGCTCACCAGCAGAACGGTCGCCCCCCAGCCAGAGCAGTTGCAGGGGATGCTCCCCCGCAGGGAGGATCAGGGCCTCGCACCCGCTGGGGCGGGCGGCCCGCAGGGGGGACACCGACAGCGCCGAGCGGGGGAGGCCCGGGCTGAGCAGGCGGTTGATCGCGTCGAGCAGGGCTGGCGAGGAGCGGAAGTTGCGCGTGAGTCGGTGGTTGGCGGCGGCGCTCCTGCTGGCCGTGCGGTAGGTGTCGAGATCACCTCCCCGGAAGCGGTAGATGGCCTGTTTGGGATCTCCCACCAGCACCAGCAGCTGCCGAGGCCGGGCCCGTGGAGCTGCGAAAGCCTGGTGGAGGATGCGCCACTGGAGGGGATCGGTGTCCTGGAACTCATCGATCAGTGCCGCCCCGTAGCGCTGGGAGATGGCTTCGATCAGGCCAGGCCGGAGGGTCCCGTCGTCGCCGGGATCCAGGCCAAGCAGCAGGTCTCCGTAGCTCATGCGGCCTCCCCGCTGACGTCGCCGTGCCAGCTCGGCCCGGCCCCAGTGGCAGAAATGGCTCAGTACCGACTCGGCCGCACCGTCCACCAGGGCAGCCGCGGCCTCCAGCAACGGGCGTTCGGGCAGCCGTGGCCGCGGACCCTCCAGCGCGGCCGCCGCCTCGCTGACCGGTCCCGGATGGAAGTAGTCGGGAATCCAGCTGGTCCTGTCCTCCAGCAGCTCGGCGTAGGAGCCCGGACACGGCTGAGCCTGCAGCCAGGTGCCCAGCTGCTGGGCGCGTTTGAGGCGGGGCTTGGCGCTGTAGGAGCCCTTGCTCTTGATTCCGGCCTGCTTGCGCTCGCTCGCCGCGGCGCAGAGGGCCTGCTCCAAGGCCTCGCCCCGCTGGTCCCAGAGGGCCTGAAAACGGCGCCAGTCAGCCTCCCACTGGCTCAGCCACTGGGGCGGCAGGGGGCTCTCGGGGTCCCAGCCCTCCGGCAGCTCCGGGCTGGCCAGGGTCGGATCTCCCTCGAGCATCGCCAGCAGCGTCTTGAGCGCCGAAATCCGCACCCCCCGGCCGATCAGTCCCTTGAGGGCGTGGGCCGGCAGGGGCAGCACCTGCTGCTGCCAGTAGTCGTGGACCACCTGCTCCTGCAGCAGCGCCCCGTCGTTCTCCAGCTCCAGCTCCGGAGTCAGGCCCGCCTCCAGGGCCTGGCGCTGCAGGCTGCGGTGGCAGAACCCGTGGATCGTGGTGATGTCGGCGGAGCCCAGCTCCTCCAGCGCCAGCAGCAGCTGGGCGCGCAGACGCTCCTGCCCCTCGGCCGGAACCTGCGCCAGCCACTCCCTCAGCTCCTGATCGAGCCCCTCGTGGCCGGCCGGATCAGGGGCCTGGAGCAGCAGCTGGGCCTGCTGCAGCCTCCGGCCGATCCGATCCCTGAGTTCGGCGGCCGCGGCATTGGTGAAGGTGACCACCAGCAGGGATCGCAGGGACAGCTGCCGCTCCCCCACCAGCCGCAGCACCAGATGGGCGAGGGTGAAGGTCTTGCCGGTTCCGGCACTGGCCTCGATCAGGTGCACCCCGGGATCCAGCGGCAGACCGTTGGCCGCCAGCTCCGCCGGCTGGGCTGTGGCGCTGGCGCTGGTCATGGCTTCAGCTGCTGCTCCAGCAGCGGTTCATGCAGGGCCAGTGCCAGGGAGGAGAACGCCCCGAAATCGCCACGCAGCAGGGATTCTCCCGGGCAGTCGCGGCCGAAGCTGAGGGCCATCGCTTCCTGCAGTCGTTCCCCGTCCGTCCAGGGAGGAACTCCTTCCCAGCGCTGGAGAGCCTTGCCGGCTCCATCGCCGGGACGCTTGTGTTCGGCCTCGGCGTAGGCCCAGCCGGTTTCAGGGGGCACCGGCCAGCAGTGGTGGCGATGGCTTTGCCGCCAGCTCAGCAACTGCTGCAGCTGCTCGGTGGCGGCCTCCGCCCCGATGGCCTGCAGCCCCTGCACCACCACGAAACAGTCCTTTTCGCGGGCGATCAGGATCCCCTGCCGGGGAGGATGACCGCTGGCCGTCGCCAGCAAGAGCCGCAGCCAGAGATCGAGCCGGTGGGGGGTGCGTGCCTGGGCGGTGTGAACCAGGACCAGTTGATCGCCGCGCCAGTCGAGCTCCGCCTCCAGGGGGTGGTCGAGGGGGCCGGGCTGCCAGCGATGGAGCTGGCGGCGAGGTTCCCCCAGCTGAGTCAGCAGCAGCTGAAGCGACGACCAGCGCCGGCCGAGGGCCTCCCCCTCCAGCTCGCCCGCCGTCAGGGGAGGGGCAAGGCCCCGGCCCCGCCAGATCCGGGACCAGTCGGGTGGCGTGGGGTCGTGGCCGCCGCGGGCCAGCTGGTCGCGCAACAGTCGGGAGCGCTGCCGCTCATCGAGGCTGAGGGGTTCGAGGTCCTCCACCGGGTCGGCCCACTCCCTTGGCCGCAGGCCCAGCTGCCGCAGCCAGCTGTCCTGGGGCGCCATCAGCCAGCGGCGCAGATCATCGAATGGATCGCTGCCGGGATCGTTCTCGAGCGCCTGTGACGGCTCGGGTGGTTCACGCAGGGCCAGGGGTTGAATCGGTTGTGCCGCCAAGGCCGGATCGTCGAGGCGCTGGCGGGCCTGCTGCAGCCGTTGGTCGCAGCTGGGGGCCGGCCGGTGCTCCGCAGCCAGAAAATTGCGCCGATCCAGCGGGTTCACCGGGTGCACCATCTGCAGCCCATCGAACCCCTCGCTGCCGAGATCGGCATGCAGCTGATCCAGCCACTGGCGTACCGGTGCCGGCGGCGGGAGGGGGTCGCCCCTGCGCTCATCCCGGCTGCTCCAGCAGATCAGCAGATGATCACGGGCGGAGAGCAGAGCTTCCAGCAGCACGTAGCGGTCCTGGTCGGCCGGGTCGGGATCGCCCAGCAGGCGTTGGTGCTCCATCGGATGGAAGCTGGGTCGCTGCCGCCGGCGTGGGAACACCTCCGCGTCCAGGCCCATCAGCACGATCACCCGGTAGGGGATGGCCCGCATCGGCTCGAGGGCGCTGATCGTCAGGGCGCCGCTGCGGTGACCGAAGCGGCCGCTGTCGGCTGACAGCCGCTCCTGCAGCACCGCCGCCACCACCATGGCCGGGATCCTCAGCGAGCAGCCGGAGGCCCCCTCGCTCCAGTCGGCGATGGCCTGGTGAATCGTCGGCAGTTCCCAGGCCCGCTCGCCGCCATCGCCGAAAAGGTCCTCGAGCAGGGCCCGGAGGCAGGGGGCCCAGTCGTGGGCGGTGCGGCTGCGGCGCAGCTGGCCCAGGGCCTGCCTGAGGCCGGTGAGCAGCCGGATCCAGCGCCCCTGGCTCTCGGGTGTGCCGACCAGGGGATAGGGCGCGCAGTCGCCGATGGCCAGCCCGGGCTGATCGGGGAGCACCAGGCCCAGCAGCAGGCGATCGATCGCCCAGCTCAGGGTGTGCTGCTCGAGGCCGCCGCGCTCGCCCCCATCCAGCCCCCAGCGGAAGCCACTGGCCTGCAGCGCCCTGGTGATGGCGGCGGCCTCCTCTGGTTCCAGATCGTGGTGCTTCTGCAGAGCTGTGCTCTCGAGCAGCCCTTCCAGGCCTGAGGCGGTGAGGCGCTCACCCGCCAGGCGCAGCAGCTGGAGCAGGGTCTGGGCGATGCCGGTGTCATCGAGCTGGCTGCGGTCGGTGAGCCGCCAGGGCAGCTCCACCCCGGTGGCGTCGCTGTCGGAGAAGACCGAGGCCAGCAGGGGCGCCAGCCGGTCCACCTGGGGAGTCATGACCAGGATGTGGCGCGGCTCGAGGCTGGGGTCTGCCGCCAGCAGCTGCAGCAGGCGATCCCGCACGATCTGCACCTGCCGCAGTGTCCCCGGGCAGGGGTGGAACTCCAGGGAGTGGTCATCCGCTGCCCGCTGCAGGGGCTGCTGCGCCGCTGGCTGGGCGAGTTGCTCCTGGATCTGCTCCAGCAGGCTCGCTCTCCGCTGGGCAGCGGCCGCCGCCGTGGCCGGCAACAGGAACAGATCACGTTCCTCTGCGCTGCCCAGCTGCCACTCCCCGGTGCCCTCCAGCAACTGCTGGTACTCACCTCCGAGGCGGCCGAAACGCGCCTCGAGCCCCGGGGTCTTCAGCAACCAGTCAAGGCCGAAGGGTTGCTCCAGGGCCAGGGCGTCCTGGAGCTCGCGGCGCCGTTCGATGCAGCGCTGCCAGAGGTCGGCACAGGGGGTGAGCAGGTAGATCTCCACCGGCACCACCAGGGCCAGGGCCTGGAGCAGCTGCACCTGCACCGGCGGGGCGCTGCTGAGTCCGAACAGGCGAAGGGGGGCGGAAATCCCCACGCCGCTGATCCGGCCCTGACGCAACTGCTCGATCAGCTCCAGCATCCTCAGCCCGAAGGGCTTCCGCTGCAGTCGATCACGCAACAGCTGGACCAGAAGGGGCTGCCAGCGCAGTGCCTCAGGCAGAGGATCTCCGAGGCTGTCCCCAGAGCCGCCCTGCCACCAGGCCTGAGCCATGGCGGGCCTGTACAGGCTGATGTCGTCGAGGGCATCGGCGATCGCCCGTGCCAGTTGCCAGAGGGGGGCATCCAGTTCGCCCCCCTCGTCGCGGCACTCCAGCCAGCGTCGCAGCGGGGCGGCTTCGGGGACCTCCACCAACTGTGGCAGCAACTCGAGCACCGGCCAGACCAGGTCGGTGGCCCGCCAGGGATCGCTGCCCTCACCCTCCTCCTCCAGGAGGTGCTGGACGAGGGCGCGCAGATGGCTGCCGGGAAAGGGGAAGCGGATGTTGGCGGCGATGCCGCCCAGCTTCAGGGCCAGTTGCTCTCCCAGCCAGCGACTGGTGGGCCAGGTGTTCACCACCACAGACACCGTCTCGAAGGGGTCGGGGGGCGTCTGAAGCAGGTGCTCTCCCAGCAGCTGGGCGAGCAGGTCGGCCCTGTTGCTGCGATACACCGTCAGCATCGGGTCGCTGTCAGCGGGACCCGGCCACGGGCTCGGACGAACAGATCAGCCCCGGGGCCGGAAGCTGGGGTGAGATGCTGCGCAGGCCGGGCACGCTGCGCTGCTCGGTGGTTTCCGGGCAGTAGGCGGTCAACCGACCCCCATAGCAGGCGCCCGTGTCGATCTTGACGATGCCGTTGGCGCTGCGCTCCACCCGTGCCACGGGAGTGTGGCCGATCACCACATCCCCGAAGCGGCCGTCGTACTGGCTCCAGAAGGTCTGACGGATGGAGAGGTCGGGCAGCCAGCTGGAGGGATCGAAGCCGGCATGGGTCGCCACCCACCCCCTGCCCCAGTAGGCCAGGGGAAGGCTGTCGAGGCGTTCCCGCCACAGACGGCACTGGCGGCTGCCGAGCTGTCGGTAGGTGTCGCACCCTGCCAGGGCCGGATCAGCGACACCGCGCTGGCGGGTGAGTGCCCTGAGCAGGCTCTGCTCGTGGTTTCCTCTCAGCCAGACAGCTCGACCCTCCTGCACCAGCCCCCAGGCCAGCTGCATGGTGCGCTCGATCTGTGGTCCGCGGTTGATCAGATCGCCGCAAAAGAGCAGACGGTCGGTGTCCGGAAGTCTGCTGATCAGATCCTGGAAAGCTGTGGCGCAGCCATGGACGTCCCCGATCACCCAGTGACGGAAGGGCTGCGGTGGGGACGCCATGCAGAAGTTGCGCCGAAGTGAGAACTGCGCTTCCCACAGTCTGGCCCCTGGAATCAACTTTTGTCAGCCCACCACCGCCAACCGGCTGGCTGATGCTGGTACGGTCCGATCCATGCCGCTGGGATCCGATGAATCCTGCTTCCCTCCCGGTTCCGCAGAAAGTGCAGGCTCTGGTGAAGGCTCTGAATGGGGCGAAGCGCACCAATGAGGCCCTGGCCCGCTGCCGTGACGGTGAGGCGATGATCGAAGTGCTGGTGGATGCCTCCCGCAAGCTCGGTCTCGGCCTCAGCCGTGAGGATCTGCTGGCAACCCCCCCGATCCGCGACTGGATCTGGTGGAAGAACAAGGAAGCCCTGCTTACCATCGGCGACAATGCGCCCCGCTACCAGCAGGACGGGGGCCAGGGGCGCGCACCTCGCCGGACGGCGGAGGGTGAGCCCGAGCCCCGCCGTCGCTTCCTCGGACTGTTCTGAGCGCCGGCCTGTTCCGGATGATCACCAGCTGCTGGGTCCCGGAGCGGCCACCGAATCGGCGCAACCTGCGCGATCTGAGACATGAAAGCGATCTCTCAAGGAAATCCTTTGATTTGAGGACGGGAAGGGCGTGGTCCAGCTGACACCATGAACAGATCTAGACGTCAGCACGTCAACACCTTGATCACCACGGATCTCCACTGGCAAAAAAATGGAGAGTTGCATCCCGACGATGTCGCTCGCCTGAGGGAGCGGTTGCTTGCCGATGCCGCCCTCAATCCGGTGCAGCTTCAGCTGCTGGATGGGTGGATGGTCACCAGGCAGAAACAGACGGCCTGAGCGGGGTGGGGTTCGCCGCTCTGTCTCCCCGGCCCGGCACCCTCAGGCGTCGAGGATCTGGGCGAAGGGATCCTCAATCGCAGCAGTGGGAGCCTCGAAGCTGCCCTTGGCCACGAATTCCAGCCGCAGCTTCAGGAAATCGATGAACTTGGAATCGGTGGAGATCACCGCCGCGGCCGGGCTCGGCACCGTGGTGGCGAGCCCGGCCAGTTCGGGCGCCTTCAGAAAGGCCGGACGTCGCACCAGCCAGAAGTCGATGGCTTTGCCCACCTCGCCGTAGTTGCGCACCCGTTCCCGCAGGACCTCCTCCAGGGGTTCCTCCACCGTCAGGAATTCCTCACTGGCCGCGATGAAGTGGTAGGTGGTGGGGGAGGTGCTCATGGAGTGGTGCCGCTGAACAGAGGGTCGCGGCGTGGATTCTGGATCAGGGCCCGCATCTCCTTCACGGCCCTGCGCAATCCCACCGCCAGGGCTCTGGCCACGATCGTGTGGCCGATGTTCAGTTCCTCCATGCCCTCGATCGCTGCGATCGGCTCCACGTTCTGGTACGTGAGGCCATGGCCGGCATTGACCCGCAGCCCGAGGGAGCGGGCCACAAAGCTGCCCTCCTGGAGTCGGGCCAGTTCCCGCAGTTGTTCATCCCAGGCGGCTTCGGCGTAGGCACCGGTGTGCAGCTCCACCCAGCGGGCCCCGCTGGCACGGCTGGCCTCCAGCTGGGCGGCCACGGGATCCACGAACAGGCTCACGGGGATGCCCGCTCCCTGCAGACGGCCCACCAGGGACTGAAGGACCTCCAGCTGGGTCACCACGTCAAGGCCCCCTTCGGTGGTGACCTCCAGGCGATGTTCCGGCACCAGGGTCACCATGTCGGGATGGATCCGCAGGGCGATCGCCTCCATCTCGGCTGTGGCGGCCATCTCCAGGTTGAGGCGGCTGCGCACCGTGGCCCGAAGTAACTCCACGTCACGCTCCTGGATGTGGCGCCGGTCTTCGCGCAGGTGCACGGTGATTCCATCGGCACCCCCCAGCTCCGCGAGCAGCGCCAGGGTGACCGGATCGGGTTCCCGGGCCTGGCGGGCCTGGCGCACGTTGGCGATGTGATCGATGTTCACGCCAAGGCTGGCCATGGCTTCGCGGCGATGCTGTTGAGACCGTTGATCCTATGGATTCAACCCGGGCTCCCCAGCGGCGGTGGTGAGTCGATGCGGCGGCGACGGTTCGATCAACCGCAGAGGCAACTGCCCGTGCCTGGAAACCAGGCCCTGTGGTGCCCTTTAGCTTTCAGCCATCGAGATGTGCGGCTTCAGGTGACGGCCGAGACGAAGGAAGTGACCCGGGAACCCGGGAGGAGCGCGCCGAATCAGCGCTCCAGCCTGGTGGCGCGGGAGGGCAATGTCTGCCGTGGCATCAGCCCGGTGCTGGCGCCGATGGCGATGCTCGTGACCCAGGATCTGGCTCTTCCGGGCTTTTTCAGTTCGATCGCGGTGCTCGGGTCCGAGCATCTGCCGCTGCAGGGGCCGGTCTTGCTGGCCCCCACTCACCGGGCCCGCTGGGACGCGCTGCTGCTGCCCCACGCCGCCGGCCGACGGGTCAGTGGACGCGATTGCCGTTTCATGGTCACCGCCACGGAGATGAAGGGGCTCCAAGGCTGGTTTCTGGATCGCCTGGGATGTTTCCCGATTGATCAGCGGCGGCCGGGCACCAGGGTCCTCCGCTATGCGGTGGACCTGCTGGCGGCCTCGGAGCAGCTGGTGGTGTTTCCGGAAGGTCAGATCCGCCGTCAGGATGAGCCGATCCGGCTTCAGCAGGGTTTGGGGCGGCTTGCGTTCCTGGCCGCCAGCCAGGGGGTGGATGTGCGCGTGGTCCCTGTCGGCATCGGCTACAGCCAGGCCCGACCGCACTGGCGTGGCGAGGCGGCCCTGGCTTTCGCGCCCCCCCTGGCCGTGGCGGGCGATGGTGGGCGCGCTGCGGTCAGGGCGTTCAATGAGCGACTGGCGGCGGCGATGCAATCAGCTGAGGAAGCGGCCCGCGTCGCGGTGGGGCGTCCCTTCGCTTCCCCGTAGAGTCCAGTCGACTTTCGGTGTTGCCCCCGTGCGCCGGCCTCACGTTGCCCTCGGGCTTGCCCTGGCGGCAACCCTGTTCCCCCTCTGCCCGATCCTGCCCCTCCAGGCCCAGGGTGAGCCCCAGAAAGTGCTGGAGGGTTCGGCGGGAACCTTCAATCTTCAGGCTGTCAGGGATCTGCTCAGCCGCGGCGATGGGGCTGTGGCCCGGGGTGACCTGGCCTCCGCCCGCAAGGATTACGACCAGGCCAGGGATGCCAGCCTGCGCTTGCTGGGGTTCTATCGGGATCTGAGTGGATCCTTCCGCGGCCTCGACGCGCGCATCCCCAGGGAGATGGACCAGAAGGGTCGCGAGTCCCTGGAGCTGCTGGCCCAGTCCAATCTGCGCCTGGCCGCCCTGCTGCGGCGCCAGAATCAGCCTGAGGTGGCAGTGCCGCTGCTGGTGGAGGTGGTGAAGGTGATGACGCCCACCCGTGAGGAGGGTCGACGCGCCTACCAGACCCTGGTGGAACTCGGCTTCGCCACGATTCCCTACACCGCCGGCGCTGATGCCCCGGCCTCGCCGTAAGGCAGGCAAGCCCCACGGCTTCTAGATTTCCCGTCTTGTGGATGGACCCCAGTCATGGTGCAGTCGGAGCAGGTGAAGGAGGCGATCTGCGCAAGCCTTCCCGATGCTCAGGTGGAGGTGGAGGATCTCACCGGAGGTGGCGACCACCTCCAGGTGAAGGTGGTTTCATCCGCTTTCGCGGGGCTCTCACGCATCAAGCAGCACCAGCTGGTCTATGGGGCCCTGCGCCGTGAGCTGGCCAGCGAGGCCATCCATGCTCTGGCCCTGCAAACCACCGTTCCCATCGGTGTGGGCTGATCCCTTCGATCGTTTCGTCCCCAACCAACCCTTCTTTTTCTCCTGGCACCCATGGACAGCGCCGTCAAGCAACGCATCGACAGCCTCGTGAGCAGCAGCCCGATCGTGGTGTTCATGAAGGGCTCGAAGCTGATGCCCCAGTGCGGGTTCTCGAACAACGTGGTTCAGATCCTCAACTCCCTGGGCATGCCGTTCGAAACCTTTGACGTGCTCTCCGATGCGGAGATCCGGCAAGGCATCAAGGAGTATTCCGAGTGGCCCACCATCCCCCAGGTTTATCTGAACGGGGAGTTCATCGGCGGCTCCGACATCCTGATCGAGATGTACAACTCGGGCGAGCTGCGTGAAACCCTCACGGTGGCACTGGCCAGCTAGTGATTCAGGCCCAGCCACTTCGCTGGGCTCCACGGACCGCTGACCGGCAAGCGATGAATCAGTGGGAGGGATGATCAGTTGCGGCTGTTCTCGAACAGGGTGCTCAGGTTGCCGTCGGGTCCGATGAAGCTGGAGGGGTCCATGATCCAGCGCTCGATCAGGTCTTCGAGGCGGCGTTGATCCAGGGGTTGGAGCACGGCGCTGCGGCGCAGGGCATGCAGATAGCCATCGGCATAGAGCCTCAGCTCCGACGGACTGTGGTAGCGGCTGGCCAGGTCCTGGCAGGCGTCACAGAGCGACTGAAAGTGTCGGATGGCGTCGGGATTCTGCAGCGCGGTCATTGGGGCACAGGCTGTCTGGGCGGGGGTGGCATCGATCGATACCGACTGCTCCCGGGGTGTATCAGGTAGCCTAAAGAATCACCCGTGGCCGCGTGTGGCGCTCACACCAAAGCCTGATTCCACCCCTCCCCCTTCCCCCAGCCTGAAGCTGGAGTCACGTTCGGGTGGATCCGCCATGTTGAAGCGGGTCCTGGTGGTCGACCCCCATCCCACCCTGCGCACGGTCCTGGCCCAGCGCCTCCGTCAGGACGGCCATCTGGCCGCCGCCGTAGCCACGGCGGCGGAAGCTCTCCAGCTCTGTGACGACCAGACTCCTGACCTGCTGGTGAGCGCCGAGCTTCTCGAGGAGAGCACGGCCCTGCGTCTGGCGGCCCATCTCCGTTCTCCGGTGATGGTGCTCACGGCCCGCACCGGGGTGGATCCTGTGGTGGCGCTGCTCGATGCCGGTGCCGACGACGTCCTGCGCAAGCCCTTCGGCCTCGAGGAGCTGGCCGCCCGTTGCCGCAGCCTGCTGCGGCGCAGTGGCACCGGTCTGCAGGAGCGGGTCTGTGTCGGGCCCCTGGAGGTGCACCTGCTGTTGCGGCAGGTCACACTGAGGGATCAGCCCGTGGAGCTCAGCCCCCGGGAGTTTGCTCTGCTCTGCGCTCTGTTGATGCCTCCGGGGATGGTCCGCAGCCGCCAGGAGTTGCTGCGCATGGCCTGGCCCCCATTCAGTGGCGGGCCCCGCTCCGTCGACACCCAGGTCCTCACCCTGCGCCGCAAGCTCGAACTGGCCGGTCTCGGCGAGGGCGGTGGCATTGAAACCGTGCGCCAGCAGGGCTACCGCTTCAGCCTGGAAACCCTGCCCGATGCTCAGGAGCCTTCCATCGGCTCCCCCGGCAATGTGCGACACCAGGCCACCAGTGCCAGCTGAGCCATCGGCTCAGCTCAGGTTCTTGAAACCGTCCATGGGCAGGGCGGCGAACACCACCACCTCGGCCAGCAGCAGCACCAGCGACAGTCCCGCCAGGGCCCAGTAGGTCCAGGGCGGGGAAATCCTTCCCACTCCGGAGAGATCGAGGCCGCTGGTGCGTTGGATCTGCAGCAGGAAGGCTGGGAAGCGGGCCACCCGCTGGGGCAGCAGCAACCGGCGTCCATCCTGTGCCTTCAGGTAGAAGACCCGTCCGCCCTGGCTTGTGCCCAGGCTGGCCAGACCCTGCACCTGATCCCAGGGGAGTTGCCAGCCCCGGCGCAGCAGCCAGGCGCACCAGAGAGGGTGTCCCACCGTGATGCCCTGGCGATCCAGGCTGACCCGTTCACTGAGCAGCGCTCCCACCAGAACGAAACCAGCCGGCAGGGCGGCCGTGAGCCAGGGCCGCAGTGCGGGCGGGGCCAGCAGAGGCAGGGGCAGCACCAGGGCCAGGTAAAGCCCGAGCAGGGTGAGCCGGATCAACGGCGCCACCGGGTAGATCTGAGCCTGCTCCGGTGTTGAACCCGGTGGGTTGGTGGACATGGGGTTCAGCCCCGACCGAACAGTTCAGCTTCGCGGCCGCGCCAGAAGGTGCCCAGTCGCATCAGGTCTTCATGGGCATCCTGGACCCGGCGCAGGTACTCATCGGCCCCGAGCGAGTCCTTCTCCTCCTTGAGTCGGCTCAGCCGCAACTGAAGCAGAAGCCAGGGCTTGGTGAGGGCATCGTTCTGCTCCAGGTAACGGGCGAGATCCTCGTGGTTCGGGGTGGGGACGGGACCCATGGAGGCTGGAGTCTGAAGGGCGTTCACGCTATGGAGCGTGACCTGGGCCCGCGAGTCGGGTGGGGTCGGGTTTCCGGCGCGGCCCTCTCGGCTCAGGCTCAATCCGGCAGGGCCCAGGGGTTGAGGCCCAGGTCGGCGCCGACCCGGTGGGCACAGGCGAAGCCACTGAAGGCCACCGCATTCAGCCCCTGGCCAGGGAAGCAGGAGTCGCCCACGAGATAGAGCCCGGGGATGCCGCTGCGGTTGAAGGGCATCGGCAGCAGCCCCGGCAGGCGCAGGGCCGGCACCGGTCCATAGCTGCCCTGGTGGCGGCCCAGAAAGCGGCGATGGCTGCGGGGAGTCCCCACCTCCCGGTGGGTGATCGCTGCTCCCAGGCCGGGCAGGATCAGCTCCAGCCGACGGATCAGGCGATCGGCGGCCGCTTGCTTCGCGCTGCGGTAGTCACCCGGTGAGAGCCCCTGCCAGGTTTCCATGCTCGAGGGGGTGAAAGCATGGACGATCTGTCTCCCCTGGGGCGCCAGGCCCGGGTCGAGCAGGGTGGGGATCGAGACGAAGACCGTGCCCTGCTCGGCCTCCATCGCGCTCCACTCCTCCAGCAGCAGGTGATGGCAGTGGCTGCCGGCTGGAACCGCTTCGGCCCGCACCCCCAGATGCAGCGAGAGGAAGGAAGGCGAGGCCTTGTAGCGCCGGCGCCAGGTGTGCTCGGAGGCGGGCACCTGCGCCTCCTCCACCAGGCCACCGAAGGTGTCCCAGCGGGTGGCGTTGGAGATCACCCGGGCGGCCCGGATCGTCTCTCCGCTCGCCAGCTCCACCCCCACGGCCTTGCCGCCATCGATCAGCACCCGGGTGACGCGGGCCCGGTAGCGGATCGCGCCACCATGGCGCTCCAGTCCACGCACCAGGTGCCGGGCGATCGAGCCCACGCCGCCGCGGGGATAGTTGATGCCACCGGCATGACGGTCGGAGAAGACCATGCCGGCGTTGATCATCGGGGTGCGATCCGCAGGCATCACCGACCAGCAGAAACACTCCATGTCGATGAATTTCAGCAGCGCCGGATCGCGGATGTGCTGACGCGCCACATCACCCACATTCACCGGCAGCCAGCGGGCCAGGCCGAGGCAGGCCAGCGGCGCCCGGAAGAACACCTTCGCCAGATAGGCCGGATCCTCCAGCGAGAGCAGCGGCATCGCGTCGAGGCAGCGGAAGACGCTCCAGCAGGTGTCGTAGAACCGACGGATGCCACGGGCTTCGTGGGGGAAAAGGGCGCTGAGTCGGGCGATGAAGCGTTCGTAGTCGCGATCGACCGCCACGGTGAGACCCCCGGGGAGGTGGTATTCGAGCTGGGCGGGATCGGGGATGGTCTCCTGGCGTTCCCCGACATCGGCCAGGGCGCGGGTGAGCAGATTGGTGTGACCGCGCTCCCCGAAGCCGAAGATCATCGAGGCGCCCACGTCGAAGGTGTAGCCCTGGCGCTCGAAGCTGCCGCCGCTGCCACCGGGAATCAGGTACCGCTCGAGGACCAGCACCCGCGCCCCCTTGGCGGCCAGCTGGGTGGCCGTCACCAGGCCACCGATGCCGGAGCCGATCACCACGGCATCCCAGTCCAGGGAGCAAGCCGGGTCGGTGGCCATCGTGCTGGCGGGGCTGGAGAGGACGCTCACTGGGATGGGCCGGGGCCTGCAGTCAGATTCGACCCTAGGCAAAGGTCAGGACAGCACTGCGGGCTTCGGGTCTGAACGGGGCCAGATCAGCCAGGGAGCGGTCGCGGTAGGCGCCGTAGCGGGCCCGTTTCTCCCGCACCCGCACACTCAGCTCGGGCATCAGCCCGAAGTTGGGTGGCATCGGCTGGAACTTCGCGCTTGGGGCTTCGGCGATGAAGTGGGTGAGGGCGCCGATCATGGTGGTGGGCGGCAGCGTGATCGGGCTCTGGCCATGGGCAAGCCTGGCGGCGTTGGTGCCGGCCAGCCAGCCCCCGGCCACGGCGGCCGCATAGCCCTCGGTGCCGGTGATCTGGCCCGCCGCCAGCAGGGTGGGCCGCTGCCGGAACTGCAGGGTGGGATCCAGCAGCTGCGGGGCCTCGAGAAAGGTGTTGCGGTGCATCACCCCGAAACGCACGAACTCGGCGTTCTCCAGACCTGGAATCAGGCGCAGCACCCGTTTCTGCTCGCCCCACTTCAGGTTGGTCTGAAAGCCCACCAGGTTCCAGAGCCGCCCCTCGCGATCTTCCTGGCGCAACTGCACCACGGCATGGGCCCGCCTGGCCCGCCGCACATCACGGTCGTGGAGGTCACCCCAGCGCGGATCCCAGAGGCCGATCGGTTTGAGCGGGCCGTAGCGCATCGTGTCATCGCCGCGGCGGGCCAGCTCCTCGATCGGTAGGCAGCCCTCGAAATAACTGGCACTCTCCTGCTCGAAGTCCTTGAGCTCGGCCTGCTCGGCCGCCAGCAACGCCTCCCGGAAGACCTGGTACTGCTCCCGGTCCATGGGGCAGTTGATGTAGTCGGCGTCGCCCTTGTCGTAGCGACTGGCGCGGAAGGCCACGTCGAGGTCGATGCTCTCGCCGGCCACGATCGGGCTGGCGGCGTCGAAGAAATGGCAGTCGTCGCGCCCGGTGAAACGGCGCAGATCCTCGGCCAGGGGGTCGCTGGTGAGAGGTCCGGTGGCCAGCACGGTGAGTTCGTCCGGCGCGGGCAGGCGCAGCTGCTCCACCCGCTCCACCTGGATCAGGGGATGGCTTTCGAGCGTGCGGGTGAGGCTGGCACTGAACTGACCACGGTCCACCGCCAGGGCGCCGCCGGCTGGCACGGCGTGGTTGTCGGCGCTGTTGATCACCAGCGAACCCAGCTGTCGCAGTTCTTCCTGCAGCAGTCCAGCGGCCCGATCACTGGAGAGGGCGCCGAAACTGTTGCTGCACACCAGCTCAGCGAATTCGGCACTGTGGTGGGCGGGGGAGCGCCGCACGGGACGCATCTCCACCAGCTTCACAGGCAAACCTGCCTGGGCGATCTGCCAGGCCGCTTCGGTGCCGGCAAGACCGGCACCGATCACCAGAACCATCAGGCGCGGGAACGCTTGAGCATCAGTTGCAACTGGCCGATGGCCGCACGGCCGATGTTGAACACGGCCCAGCCCACAGCGATCAGGATCGGGGCAGTAACCAGCAGCAGCCGAGCGTCCATCGAAGAAGAATCATCGTGGAGCAATCTTACGGACATCCGCAGCCGCCCCAGAAAGGCTCCTGGGCGGTTGATCCAAATCGCAGCATTCAGGCCGCGCGAGCGGCATGGGTGGCGGCCAGCTGGCTGTAGTCCAGGGCGTGCTGGGACTGCGCGGCGGCCTCGCTCTCACTGAGGGTTCGTTTCGCCTTGGCCGGGATGCCCGCCACCAGGGTGCGTGCGGGCACGTCCCGGGTCACCACCGCCCCTGCGGCCACCAGGGCTCCCTCCCCCACCCTCACCCCATTGAGAACGATCGCGCCGATGCCGATCAGGCAGCCATCGCCGACCTGCGCGCCGTGGACGACGGCGCGGTGGCCGATGGTCACCTTCGAGCCGATCAGCACCGGTTGGCCTGGATCCCCGTGCAGCACGGCCCCGTCCTGGATGTTGCTGTTGGCTCCGATCTCGATGCTGCAGAGGTCGCCCCGGGCCACGGCCATCGGCCAGAGGCTCGCTCCGGCGCCGATGCGCACGTCCCCGATCACCACGGCGGAGGGGGCCACCCAGGCTTCGGGGTGAACGCTGGGCTCGGGCCAGGGCAAGGAGGGCATGGGGGCGGGATGGCTGCCGGGGGATCAGCGCCCCCTGATGACCCGACCATGCTCTCTTGGAGGAGGTGACCCCTGGGTGATACTTTCCATGGGTGCTCGAAAGGGCAGTCCATCCCGGCGGGTCGCTAGCTCAGCGGTAGAGCACTCGGCTTTTAACCGATTGGTCCTGAGTTCGAATCTCAGGCGACCCATGATTCACAGAATGCCGACGACCGTGTCGCTGAGATCCTGTCTCAGCCAAGCTGACCGGCTATGACTGCCCTGTGGAGGGCTGGGCGACGCCCCATTGCCTGCTCAGGTTCCATGGATGATCTTCTCAATCAGCCGCCCGTCTGCCACCAACAGGACTGGCGCCGGATCCGCGATGCTCTGCGCTATCTGGGCAGGGATCTGCACCGACGCTCCTATGGCGTTGATGCCCAGCGCCGTGAACTGCTCTGGGCCGAGATGGATGCCTGCCTGAAGCTGGCGGATCGGATCGGCGCCACGCTTCCGGAAATGGAGACCTGGGCCGACTGACGGCGGAATCATCCGAGACCGCATCCATGGGCAGGGGCTGTGCATGCTCCTTTCCAGGAGAGGAGTTGCCCTGACTGGCTTGTTTGGTTCATGGGAATTCAGGGCTGTGCTGATGGGCGGCATTGGCCATGGCTTAAGGTGAACCAAGTCAATGTCGCCTCCTCATGACCAGGTGGAAGATTCATGGCTACCTTGAGTGCTGAAACTCTTTTCTACTCAGGATCGGTCTTCTCTGCTCAGAGCGAATAGTTATTGCGAGTCCAGTTCGCTTTCCTGATCGGATCACAGGGTTGCCCTCGAGCCGCTTCACTTTCTTGCCTTTTTCAATCTTCGTCTGTTGATTTATGGTTGCTCCCGCCTCAGTTGCACGACCCGGCAGAAGCGGGCGTATTTTCAACTACATCGGTCGCAACAACATCCGGGGGGATTTCTTCGGTGGCCTTACTGCGGCCGTGATTGCCCTGCCGATGGCCCTGGCTTTTGGGGTGGCCTCCGGAGCAGGAGCCGCGGCAGGGCTGTGGTCGGCCGCCATCATCGGCCTGGTCACAGCCCTCTTCGGCGGCACGCCCTCGCTGATCTCGGAGCCCACAGGCCCGATGACGGTGGTGTTCACCGCTGTGCTGGCCACACTCACCACCAGGGCTGATTCCCCCGCCCAGGCCCTGGCCATCGCCTTCACCGTGGTGATGCTCTCCGGGGTGTTTCAGATTCTCTACGGGGTGCTCCGTCTGGGCCGCTACATCACCCAGATGCCCTACACGGTGATTTCGGGTTTCATGAGCGGCATCGGCACGATCCTGATCGTGTTGCAGATCGGCCCGCTGCTTGGCCAGGCACCTCCTCCGGGTGGCGTGCTCGGAACACTTCAGGCCGTGCCGCAACTGCTTCAGGGCATCCAGCCGATGGAAACGGCGCTGGCCCTGATCACCCTGGCCCTGCTCTGGTTAACTCCGGAGCGTGTCAAACGCCTGATCCCGGTGCCGCTGCTGGCGCTGATCGTTGGCACGATCCTTTCCCTGGTGGCGTTCCAGGGGGTTGAGCTGCGCCGCATCGGTGAGATCCCCAGCGGTCTGCCGCAGCTCACGCTGCCAGCTCTGGGACCTGATGTGCTGCAACTGGTGGTGATCAATGCCGCCTTGCTGGGCATGCTCGGCTCGATCGACTGCCTGCTCACCTGCCTCGTATCCGACAGTCTCACCCGCACCGAGCATCAATCCGACAAGGAACTTGTGGGTCAGGGC
Organism: Synechococcus sp. BSA11S; assembly: GCF_014224355.1. Lineage (GTDB taxonomy): Bacteria > Cyanobacteriota > Cyanobacteriia > PCC-6307 > Cyanobiaceae > Regnicoccus_A. The sequence continues at coordinate 92,622 of NZ_VNWP01000006.1, forward strand.
CTTGCCAACATCGTGGCCGGTCTCTGTGGGGCTCTGCCCGGATCAGGAGCCACCACCGCCACGGTGGTGAACATCCAGGCCGGGGGCCGTACGGGCCTCTCGGGCCTGTTCAGAGCGTTGATCCTCGCCCTCTTGATCCTCGCTGGATCGGGTCTCGCCTCACAGATTCCTCTGGCTGTGCTGGCGGCGATCGTGTTCAAGGTGGGTCTCGATATCGTCGACTGGGGCTTCCTGGTGCGCGTGCCCCAGCTCTCCAGAAAAGGGGCCCTGATCACTTATGTGGTGATTGCCCTGACGGTGTTGGTGGACCTGATGGTGGCCGTGGGTGTCGGCATTTTCATCGCCAACATCATCACCATCGACAAGATGAGCCTGATGCAGAGCAAGGCCGTCAAGGCTGTCAGCACGGCTGACGATGCTCTTGAACTCAGCGATCAAGACAAGCGGCTTCTCGATCAGGCCGGGGGACGCGTGCTCCTGTTTCAGCTCAATGGCGCGATGATCTTCGGCGTGGCCAAGACCATCAACCGTGAACACAACGCCATCAGCGATTGTGATGCGGTCATCTTCGATCTCTCGGGTGTCTACCACCTCGGGCTGACTGCTGCCCTGGCGATCGAGAATGCCGTTGAGGAGGCGATTGATGTCGGTCGCAATGTCTATGTGGTCGGAGCGGGCGGCACCACCCGTAAACGGCTGGATCAGCTCAAGCTGTTCCAGCTGCTTCCGGAGGATCACACCGAACTCACTCTCCATGAGGCCCTCACCCATGCCGTGGAGGCCCAGCGCAGCTGAGCCGAGCCTCCAATGGCAAGGCTCAGGCGGATCCGAAGGCAACCTGGCAGGCGGCATTGAGCAGTTCTGCTTCAGAGGCGCTGGTCGGTTCCCGGCCATCCAGCAGGCCACGGTTGCAGTCGGCTGAGAGCTGGTAGGTGCTCCCATCAGCGGTGACAGCGAAGCTGACACCCTGGGAGCCCGAGGGCTGAACGGAGCCGTACAGCAACTGGTAGTCGGTGTTGGGCACCACGATGTAGGTGGTGTTGGTGCTCACCGCGTTATCAACGGCACTGTTGATGATGGCTGCCGTGGCCAGGGAGGCCACACCCCAGGTTGCGGCTCTTGCTCCCCACCATCCCCAGCTGGGAGACGACCATCCGCCGTACCAGCCGTGATTCCACGGCCGCGCCACGCCCCAGCCCGGGCGAGCCCAGCCGGCATTCACGTTGACATTGTTGATGTTCACACGCCGATTCGCGTTCCAGTTCACGTTTCGGTTGACGTTCCGGTTCAAATCCCGGTTCCGGTTGACATTCCGATTCGCATCCCGGTTGACGTTTCGGTTCATGTCGCGGTTGGTGGTCCGGTTGCTGCCGCGATTGCCATCACGGCTGACGCCGCTGGACCCTGAAGGCCGTTGGATCGACGGCCGTGCCGAGGGCGAGGACACCCTGTTGCTCCAGCCACCACTCGGACGTGTGTTGCCCCTGTTCAGACTCGAGCCGGAGCGGCTGAAGCCGCTACGGGCTCGGGAGCCCCCACCGCCTCCGCCGCGACTGCCGCCGCCTCCACGACTGCCACCCCCGCTTCGGCCACCACCGCCGCGACCGCCCCCTCGTGCAATCAGCTCAGCTTGGCTGACTCCGTGGCCAGACTCACCAGGCTTCTCCAGCGCAAGGGTTGCGCCAGCGGGCAGGGCGAGGACACACGAGAGCAGCAGGCCCAATCCAGCAGTTTCTTTCATTGGCTCACCACCTTGCAGCCGTCGTCGTAGCAGCTGGCATCGACCCGGCCGTCTTCGCCGAAGTGGACCATCACGTGGTCACGGTCTTTCATCAGGACGGGACGGGCCTGGCGGACGCTGTTGAGATAGTTGGGGTTGATGACACACAGATCGGTGCCGTCGTAACAGATGGTGTTCGTCGAGAAGCGGACCTCGGCCCGCTGAACAGGCGACCACGACTTCGTGTCTTGAGCCCAGCGATCCATACGCACGGGTTCATCTCTGACTCGGACGGTCAAGGCCTCTGTGCCGATCTTGTGTCGGTAGAGGGTGGAGCCTCCCTCATTGACGGCCTCGACGATACAGGCTTTGGAGTCACCACCCTTGACACTGCACTGGGTGGTGAGGCGGTAAAGAACCTCGCTTTTCGCTTCTCCGGCGCTCAGGAGACCGGTGGAGAACAATGCCGCCACGACAATGCCGCCGCGCAACAGAAACTGACGTAGAGACATGGGCAGGGTTTGCAGTCGTGGAGACATGGGGTTAAGGGTTGCAGCCTGCAGCCATCAACCTGAATTCAACGTACCAAGAGGGTCGGGCCCAGGCAGAAATCGTTTCACCTCTTCGTTCAGCCCCTGATGCCATGGGGCCATCCCTGCTCGGCACGTGGTTCAGCACATCCTTCAGCCCCCCGGAAGCGGTGGGCTGAAGAAACCGAGCGAATTCAGCCACAACCCCAGCAGGAGCAGCGGCAGAAACACTGCACCGGCGATCTGAAGCTTGACTGTGGTGGCAGAGCGGTCCTTCGGGGCCATGGCCGTGGGGGAGCCGGTGGAGGAGTTGCCATCCTGAAGCACCCTCTGAGCCTGGATGTCCGTCGCGTTCCCGTCCCGGTCGTGGAGTCTGCCGCCCCTGCCGCCCCTGCGACTGGCGGTGGTGGGCCACGTGGAGTGGGTCAGCTTCGTGACGGTGGAACACCTGCCGCTGGCGGGCCAGATCCAGCATGCTCTCGAGACCCTGGAGCAACCCGCCGGTGGCGGCGCCGTGGTGGCCGCTCAGTTCAGCAGGCTCACGGACCATCCAGTGGCCTTCTTCACCGCCCTGGGCCGCGATGCCCTCGGAGAGAGGGCCGCCGCTGAGCTCCGTGCCATGGGGCTGGAGCTGCACGTGGCCTGGCGCGAGGCCCCCACCCGTCGGGCGATCACCTTCGTGGAGGCCAGCGGGGAGCGCACTATCACCGTGATCGGCGAGCGGCTTGCTCCTGCCGCCAGCGATCCCCTGCCCTGGCCGGAGCTGGCCGCCTGCGACGGGGTGTTCGTGACCGCTGCCGATGTGGCCGCCCTGCGGCTGGCCCGCCATGGGCGGGTGCTGGCGGCCACCCCCCGCGTGCGACTGCCTGTGCTGCAGGCCGCCGGTGTCCAGCTCGACGCCCTGATCGGCAGCGCCCGTGATCGCGCGGAGCGTTACCAGCCCGGGGACCTCAGCCCCGCTCCTCGCCTCTATGTGGCCACCGAGGCCGAGCAGGGCGGCTTCACGGTTCCCGGAGGCCGCTTTGCCGCCCTTGAGCGCAGGGATCCACCGGTGGATGCCTATGGCGCCGGCGACAGCTTCGCGGCGGGTTTCACGGCGGCCCTGGCCGCCGGCTGGGAGCGGCCAGCCGCCCTGGAACTGGCCTGCCGCTGCGGCTCGGCCGCCCTTGATGGGCGCGGAGCCTATGCCTCCCAGTGGCGCGCCCGCCGCGGTGTGGCGTGAACCGGACCCGTGGATGTCGCCGTCACTGGATCACCACAAGCTCCCGGGTGCCGCTGTCCTCCAGCAGTGTCGCCAGCCTGCGCAGATCGTCGCCGCGGATCAGTCCGATGCAGCCATCGGTGCCGCTTTCGGGGCCCAGCCCCGCGCTTGGATCGTGGTGGATTCCCAGGCCAAGGCGCGCCGTGGGGAACTGTGGCTCCAGCCCGATCCAGAGCACCCGCCCGAGTTCCACGGGATCGTCGGGTTCGATGGCGCTGATGTCGGTGAGCCGGTAACGCCCAGGCGGCAGGGGCGCCTGGCTGCCCAGCCGGTGTCGATCCGCTCCCTGACGGGAGGCCCTGCCCACCAGGGCCTCGAAGCTGCGGCTCCTCTGCCCTGGAACGTCCAGTTGCAGCTGCCAGACCGGATCACCTGTGGCGGGGAGGTGGCGTGGACCGCGCTTGAGGGTGAAGACGGCGTCCTGCCGGGGTGAAGGATGCCCAACCCTGCCCGGAGCCAGACGGGCGGAGGCTCCCGCCCCGGCCATGAGCGTGAACGCCCAGGCCATGGCGCAGGCCATGGGATGGGCCGCCCAGCGGGTGGCCTTGCGTCCGGTTTGACCCATCGCCTCGGTGCAGGGGACTGGTCATACCGGTCTTGCCGGCGCAGGCAATGGGCCATGGCCCGGAGCTGTCCCCACCTTCCAGGGGGCTCAGCCAGGATCCCTTCAAGGGGTGGGCCCCGGCCAAGCCCCCATGGAGGCCTGGTATGGACCTGACACTGACCCGCAGCCCCGAAGCGGCGGAGCTGCTCGAGATGGAGAGGATCAGCCGCCGCCAGGGCAGTGGCCTGAAGGTTGACCAGCTGATCGGGCCCTGGCGTCTGCAGCGCACTTGGCCGCGGGGGAGTGAGCGGCCCGCTGGCCTGGCCAGTGGTCTCCTGCGTGGACTGGGTGCACGGCTGGTGATCGAAGCCCCTGGGCCCGGACAGGAGCTGGCCGAGCTGGCCATCCACAACAGCGTTCAGCTGGGAGGCCTCGTGCTGACCTTCTCGGGGCAGGCGCGTCTGGAGGGCAAACGGCCGCTGTTGCTCTTCCGCTTCGAGCGCCTCTGCCTGGCGCTGGGCCCCTGGCGGCCCCTCGACCGTCTGCTGCCCCATCCGCTCCCGTTCGCGCAGCAGCGGGCCGGGGTGCTGCCGTTCTTTGCGCTGATCGGTGGCGGAAGGGCCAGGGGTTGGTTGGCGGCCAGGGGTCGTGGCGGTGGCCTGGCGCTCTGGACCCTCGATGGCGCTGATGACACGGGCCTTGAGGGCGCCTAACTTGCTACCAGAGCCCGGTCGCCCCGACCCTGAAACCCTTTCTGCAGGTTCTGTTTCTCACCTGGGTGGTGTTGCGTTGCCTCGACTGGTACGGCCGCTGGCGTGCCGCGCTGGCCAGGGACCGGCTCTCCAGCGAGTTCGCCCGGGAACTGCGGCGACGGGGCCTGATCCGTTCCCTGCGCTGAGGCCACGCCCTGTGCGGCGATCACCCTCGTTGATCGCTCTCGCTTGATTCGCTTTTGTTGCTGTTGATGTGGGGCACGTCAACATCGGCAAAGCTCTGTCACAACTGCCTGCTTCCAGAGGCAGGACCCGCCAGTTGCGGCCACGCTGGAGGCAGCTCATGGAGCCTTCATGCATACCCACGATCTAGAAAACCACGACAATCTCTATGCCGAGGAAATGCCGATCCAGGGCAGTGAACCTGCGATGGAAGCCCGCAGCCATGTCTCCTGGGCCGTCATCGCCATGGCGGTGATGGTGGCAGTCCTGGCTGGAGTGGCCGCCGTGGGTCATGGTGGGTCGCTGGGCTGAGTTTGAGCTCCATGACCATTGCCCCCCTGCCCGGGCTGATCACCCTGCTGGCCGTGATCACCTTTCAGGCCACTGCCATGCAGGTGGGCCGTGCGCGCCTGCGCGATGGGGTGAAGCCACCGCTGATGACCGGACCGCCGGCCTTTGAGCGGGCCGTTCGGGTGCAGCAGAACACCCTGGAGCAGCTGGCGGTGTTCCTGCCGGCTTTCTGGTTGGCGGTGCTGGTCTCCAATCCCACCGTGGCCTCGGTGCTCGGGGGCCTCTGGGTGCTGGGTCGGGTGCTCTATGCCGTGGGGTATCTGCGGGCTCCGGAGCAGCGGGCCCCGGGATTCGCCATCAGCTTCATCGCTTCGGCGCTGCTGCTGGTGATGGCCCTGGTGGGCTGCCTGATGCGCCTGCTCTGAGCTGCTGGCCTACGCTCCGCTGCCAGGTTGCTGAATCCCCCTGGCTCCCCCGATCCCCCCCGTGAGCCCCCGCCTGCGGGGCCGCAACCTCCTCGCCGATCCCTCCCTCAACAAGGGAACGGCCTTCAGCCGCCGCGAACGCCTGGCGTTCGGGCTCGATGGCCTGCTGCCCCATGCGGTGGAGAGCCTGGAGCTGCAGGTGGAGCGCCATTGGCAGGCCTTTCTCGGTCTTGGCAGCGACCTGGAGCGGTTCCGCTTCGCCGTGGCCCTGCGCCAGACGAACCTCACCCTCTTCCATCGCTTCCTGGAGGATCACATCGAGGCGGTGATGCCGATCGTGTACACCCCCACCGTGGGTTCGGCGATCCAGCGCTTCAGCCTCGATCACCGCTCCCCCTCTGAGGGTGTGTTCCTGGCGGCACCGGATCTGGAGAGGATCGACACGGTGCTGCGCCAGGCGGCGCCAGAGCAGGTGGATCTGATCCTGATCACCGACTCCCAGGGGATCCTCGGCATCGGTGATCAGGGCATCGGCGGCATCGAGATCTGCCTGGGCAAGCTGGCCGTCTACACCCTCTGCTCCGGCCTGGATCCCTCCCGGGTGCTGCCCCTGGTGCTGGATGTGGGCACGGATCGCCCCGGGCTGCTGGAGAATCCCTTCTATCCCGGCTGGCGTCACCCTCGCCTCGATGGCTCCGACTACGACCGTTTCCTGAGCAGCACCGTGGAGGCTCTGCAACGGTTGTTTCCAGGGGCTCTGCTGCACTGGGAGGACTTCGGCACCAGTCATGCCCACCAGCTCCTGGCGGAGTACCGCGAACGGGTGCCCAGCTTCAACGACGACATCCAGGGCACCCGCGGGGTGGCCTGCGCGGTGGTGCAGGCGGCCTCCCGAGGCGCCGGCCTGCGGCTGGAGGACCACCGCATCGTGGTGTTCGGGGCGGGAACTGCTGGCTGCGGCATCGCCGAAGGCCTGGTACGCCTGCTCACCAGGGCCGGCCTGAGTGAGGTTGAGGCGCGCCGACGCCTCTGGGCCATCGATCGCGAGGGTCTGGTGCTGGCGGATCAGCCCGGCCTCACCCCCATGGCCAGGGCCCTGGCCAGGGATCCGTCGGAGCGGGAGTCGTACGGGCGCGATCAATCCGGCCGGATCGGCCTCCTGGAGGTGGTGCGGGGGGTGAAACCCACCGTGCTGATCGGCACCTCCACCGTGGCCGGAGCCTTCACCCGCACGGTGGTGGAAACGATGGCCGCGGCGGTGGAGCGGCCAATCATTTTGCCGCTCTCCAATCCCACGCGCCTGGCTGAGGCCGCCCCCGCCGATCTCTACGACTGGACGGCAGGTCGGGCCCTGGTGGCCAGCGGCAGCCCCTTCGAGCCGGTGGCCTGGCAGGGGAGCCATCGCCGGATCGGGCAGTGCAACAACTGTTTCCTGTTTCCCGGTCTGGGTTTCGCCAGCGTGGCGGTGGGGGCCGTGCAGGTGAGCGAAGCGATGATCGATGCCGGGCTCGACGCCCTGGCTGATCGGATTCCAGCTTCCCAGGATTCCAGCGCACCGCTGATGCCCGAGCTGACGGAGGTGCGGCCGGTGTCGCGAGCCGTTGCCGAAGCCGTGGCGCTGGCGGCGGTGCGGGAGGGCCTCGCCAGCCGGGCCGCCACGGCCGAAGAAGCGATGGAGCGGCTCGATCAGGCCACCTGGTCGGCGGCCTACAGGGATCTGGAGGCGATCTGAACCGCTGGTCGTCTGCCTCCAGGGCCGGCTTCAGAGGTCGTCTTCGACGTTGGGCTTGATCGTGCAGTCTGAGAGTGGATAGCTGACGCAGAGCAGCGCGAAGCCTTCGGCGATCTGCTCGTCATCAAGGAAGCTCTGGTCCGACTGGTCGACGCTGCCGGAGAGGATCTTGCCGGCACAGGTGCTGCAGGCCCCTGCGCGGCAGGAGTAGGGCAGATCGATCGACTGCTCCTCGGCGGCATCGAGGATGTACTGGTCGTCGGGGCAACTGAACGACTTGCCGTCTTCGAGGGTGATCGTGAAGGAGGCCATGGATGGGGATCAGCGCAGAACTGCCCTCTCTTGCTAAACAGCGCGGAGCAGCTTTGGGGTAGCCCTCGTGACAGAGGCACGCCATCACCGTGGCCGACCGGGGCAGGCACGCCTCTGTGTGGTGGCTTGAACACAACGTTCAGAGGCGACTTGCGTCTCTCCACCACGCGGACCCTCAATGGAGGAGGTGAGCACCGCTGGAGTTGTCTGTGGTCAGGGTCTTGGTTCCCATCGAAAGCCGGGTGGGGGAACGGCGCGTCGCCGCCACACCTGAAACGGTGCGCCGGCTGGTCGCCAAGAAATCCGAGGTGTTCATCGAGGCCGGCGCAGGGCTGGAAGCCGGATTCAGCGATGACGCCTTCAGCGAGGCAGGGGCCTCGATCGTGACCAAGGGCTGCCCCGACACCTGGAGCGGCGCCGAACTGGTGCTCTGCGTGCAGCCACCTCTGCAGGAATCCGACGGGGGATCGGGGGGACTCGAGCGTCTCCCCTCCGGCTGCGTGCTGGTGGGCCTGCTTGATCCCTACCTGAACCGTGCCCTGATCGAGCGGCTCAGCAGCAGGGGGCTCTCAACTCTGGCCATGGAGCTGCTGCCGCGCATCAGCCGCGCCCAGTCGATGGATGTGCTCTCCTCCCAGGCCAATATCGCCGGCTACAAGGCGGTGCTGCTGGCAGCGAGCGAACTGGATCGCTTCTTCCCGATGCTGATGACCGCCGCCGGCACGGTGCAGCCCGCCAAGGTCCTGGTGCTGGGCGCCGGCGTGGCCGGTCTGCAGGCGGTGGCCACGGCGCGCCGCCTTGGAGCGGTGGTGAAGGTGAGCGACGTGCGTCCCGCCGCCAAGGAACAGGTGGAGTCGCTGGGGGCCCGCTTCATTGATCCCCCCAGCCGTGAGGCCCCGGGTGAAGCAGGGGGCTATGCCCGCGAGGCCGGAGCCGCCTTCCTCGAGGCCCAGCGTCAGCAGCTCACCACCCATCTGGCCGAAGCCGACGCGGTGATCACAACCGCCCAGGTGCCAGGGCGGCCCGCGCCGTTGCTGATCACCGAAGAAATGCTCTTGGCCCTGCGCCCCGGCTCGGTGGTGGTGGACCTGGCGGTGTCCACCGGTGGCAACTGTGCCGGCAGCCAGCTCGACCGCACCGTGGAGATCGGAGGGGTGCGCATCATCGGCTCCTCCAACCTGCCGGCCTCGGTGCCACACCATGCCAGCGCCCTCTACGCCCGCAACCTGACTTCCTTCCTCGAGCCCCTGTTCGCGGAAGAAGGCCTGCAACTTAACCCCGAGGATCCATTGCTCGACCCCTGTCTGATCTCCCACGCGGGCGCCTGTCGCCGCCCCGATCTCTGGCCCAGCCTCGAGGAGGTGACGGCATGAGCGGTCATCTCGGTGGCACCGCCGCCCTCTGGGTTCTGGTGCTTGGAAGCCTGCTGGGGCTTGAACTGATCGGCAAGGTGCCCCCCACGCTGCACACGCCGTTGATGTCCGGGGCCAATGCCATCAGCGGCATCACCCTGCTGGCCGCGCTTGCCCTGATCGGTCAGGCTCCCACCCCTGCTCTGAAGCTGATCGGGGCCGTGGCCCTGGGCTTTGCCCTGTTCAACGTGGTGGGAGGGTTCCTCGTGACTGACCGGATGCTGGCGATGTTCCGCCGCAGGGAGGCGAACTGATGATTGAACTGACGATCGAACTCGGCTCCGTTCTGCTGCTGGCCTTCGGGCTCAAGGGACTGGCCAAGATCCGCACGGCCCGCAGCGCCAATGGCCTGGCTGCTCTGGCCCTCGGCCTGGCAGTGGTGGGCCTGCTGCTGCAGCAGGGTCTGGGCGGCTGGCCCTGGATGCTTCTGGGGCTGGGCATCGGCGGCGGCCTCGGTGCCGTGCTCGCCCTTCGGGTGGCGATGACCTCCATGCCCGAGACCGTGGCGCTCTTCAACGGCTGCGGCGGCATGTCGTCGTTGCTGGTGGCGATCGGTGCCGTGCAGCTGCCCACCCCCCTGAACCTTGTGGGGCAGGTCTCGGTGCTGGTGTCGGTGCTGGTGGGTGCCATCACCTTCAGTGGCTCTCTGGTGGCGATGGGCAAGCTGCAGGAGTGGCTGGGGACCCCCGACTGGACCCTGCGCCCCCAGCGCCATGCGGTGAACATCCTCCTGGCGCTGGCCTGTCTGGCCTGCTGCGCGCTGGTGCTCAAGGGGGTTCCCGTGGCTCTGGCCCCCCTCACGGTGCTGGCCCTGCTGCTGGGGGTGGGTCTGACCCTGCCCGTGGGCGGTGCCGATATGCCAGTGGTGATCTCCCTGCTCAACTCCTATTCCGGGGTGGCGGCTGCCGCTGCCGGTTTCGTTGTGGGCAGCGAGCTGCTGATCGTGGCGGGCGCCATGGTGGGCGCGGCCGGCCTGATCCTCACCCAGGTGATGTGCACGGCCATGAACCGCTCGCTCACCTCCGTGCTGTTCGGTGGCGCCCTGGGTGCCGGATCGAGCCAGACCGGTGATGGCGATGGTGGCCGTGAGGAGTACACGAATGTGACCTCCTGCAGCCCCGAGGAATGTGCCCTCACCCTGGAGGCGGCCGAGCGGGTGATCTTCGTTCCCGGCTACGGCCTGGCCGTGGCCCAGGCTCAGCACAGCCTCAAGGAGCTCGCCCGTCTGCTCGAGCAGCACGGCATCGAGGTGCGCTACGCCATTCACCCGGTGGCCGGACGCATGCCGGGCCACATGAACGTGCTGCTGGCGGAAGCCGATGTTCCTTACGACCAGCTGGTCGAGATGGATGCAATCAACCCCGACTTCCCGCGCACCGATGTGGTGATCGTGCTGGGGGCCAACGACGTGGTCAATCCCCGCGCCAAGAACGACCCGGCCAGCCCCCTCTACGGGATGCCTGTGCTGGAGGTGGATCAGGCCCGCACGGTGTTCGTGGTCAAACGCAGCCTGGGATCGGGCTATGCCGGCATCCGCAACGACCTCTTTGAGCTGCCCCAGACCTCAATGGTGTTCGGCGACGCCAAGCAGGTGCTGCAGAGCCTGTTGCAGGAGCTGCGCTCCCTTGGCGTGGGCAAGGTGGCTGCGGGGGCTGGCGCCTCCCGCTGAGCAACTGTTCCAGCCCTCAGGGAAGGCTGGCCAGCGGCGCCGGCCAATCCCCTGGCAAGGCCCCCTGGGTTCGTCGGTTGCGGCGGCTTCGGGGGGCTTTCTCTGTTCCGTGCGGGGCCAGCTGAGCAGCCAGCTCCCTGAGGGCCATGGCCGCATCGATCAGCAGCAGCACGGCCCACAGGAACAGCATCAGCAAGGTTCTGCCGATGGGCTCGGGCTGGCCGTGGGGTGAGTGCTGCCGGTGTGGCTCGGCGGCGATGGCTTCGCTGCTCTGCACTGGTCTGGCCGCCTCCGGGACGGCCTCCACCGAGGCGGGAAGGGACTGCTCGCCGTTCAGCGGTTGGGGTTGCTGGTGCGGTTGGGCCACACTCTCCTGCTCCAGCAGGGCCTGGGTGGTCTTCCAGGGGGTGGGGGGATGCAGGCGCCAGTAGGCCGCTCCCGGGGTGCCCCGACGACCACGGCTGGAGAGGGTGGTAATCATCGCCACATCAAGACATGGATCCGAGGGTCTGGCCACTGTTCCCATCGCCACAGCCCTGTTCTCCTAGGTTAGGTGTCCCGTGAGGATTGCTCCGATTTCCCGTCTGACCCACCCAGCTCCGGGAGAGGAGCAGATCAGCCCTGTCGTTTCAGGGGCCGATCCAGCCACTTCCGGAAGCCCGGTTCAGGATTTCGCCTCCTTCGGGTTGTCTGAGCCACTGCTCAAAGCAATTGCGCTGAAGGGCTACACCTGCCCCTCACCGATCCAGGTGCAGTCGATTCCGGCGGTGCTCGGCGGCCGTGATGTGATGGCCGCCGCCCAGACCGGCACCGGCAAGACCGCCGGCTTCACCCTTCCGATGCTGGAGCGGCTGCGGCATGGGCCCCATGCCCGCAACAACCAGGTCCGTGCTCTGGTGCTCACCCCCACCCGGGAGCTGGCTGCCCAGGTGGCGGAAAGTGTCCAGGCCTATGGCCGCTTCCTCGACCTGCGCGGCGACGTGGTCTTCGGCGGCGTCAAGATCAATCCCCAGATGCAGCGGCTGCGTCGCGGCGCCGACGTGCTGGTGGCCACCCCCGGCCGTCTGATGGATCTCTACCAGCAGAACGCGATCCGTTTCGACCGGCTCGAGATCCTGGTGCTGGATGAAGCCGACCGCATGCTCGACATGGGTTTCATCCGCGACATCCAGAAGATCCTGGCCCTGCTCCCTCCCAGGCGTCAGAACCTGCTGTTCTCAGCCACCTTCAATCCCTCGATCCGCAGGCTGGCCCACGGGCTGCTGCATCAGCCCCTGCAGCTGCAGGCCACACCCGAGAACCGTGCGGCCCCCCTGGTGGAGCAGGTGATGCATCCCTGCGACATGGCCCGCAAAGGAGACCTGCTCTCCCACCTGATCCGCAGCAACAACTGGCAGCAGGTGCTGGTCTTCTCCCGCACCAAACACGGCGCGAACCGGCTGGCCGACCGCCTGAGCCAGGAGGGTGTCACCTCCATGGCCATCCACGGCAACAAGAGCCAGGGGGCCCGCACCCGCGCCCTGGCGAGTTTCAAGAGCGGGGAGCTGAGGGTGCTGGTGGCCACCGACCTCGCCGCCCGCGGCCTCGACATCGAGCAACTGCCCCATGTGGTCAATCTGGATCTGCCCAACGTGGCCGAGGACTACGTGCACCGGATCGGCCGTACCGGCCGGGCCGGCCAGAGCGGCCATGCGCTCTCCCTTGTGGCCGCCGAGGAACACGAACTGCTGCGCGCAATCGAGAAGCTGATCGGCAATCCCCTGCCCCGAGCGGAGATCCCAGGCTTCGAGCCCACGATCCTCTCGGCGCCGCCCCTGGATCTCAGTGGCGGGCGGGGCAAGGGAGGCCGCCGTGGCGGTGGCCAGCGCGGTGGCCCTGGTTCTTCAGCGCCTCGGCGCAACGGGCCGCGCAGTGGCTCGCCCCGCAGCCAACCGCTTTCGCGGGAGACCCGCCCCAGGGGTCGGGGCTGAACAGAGGGACTGGCCCCTCAGCCCAACCGATCTCCCACCTGTGCCCCCAGTTGCTGGATCAGGGCCTCGCCCGTCGCAGCACGCTTTCCCTCCAGCTGCGCCTCGCGGATCAGGAAGGGGCAGCCGCCGGTAGCCACCACCAGGCCCACGCCGCGGACCAGCTCCAGCACACATCCGGGTTCAGCGGCCTTGGCTTCAGCCAGTTCGGCGCGGCCCGGCTCACTCCAACGGACAGCCAGTTGGGCGCCGGCGGGCGTGAGCTGATCGGCCAGCCGCTGCACCAGTGGTTCGCTGGCCAGCAGCTTGAGCCGCTTGCCGCGCCACTTGGTGTGCGCGCCGGGATGCAGTCCCATCACCCGCCGGTGGATCGCCAGGCACTGCGCGTTCCAGCTGATCGCGTAGTCGTCCTTCTGCAGCAGGCGGGCGTGGGTGAGGCCCTCCTGGAGCTGGGGATGGAGTCCAAGCCGCTGCCAGCGGTCGGTTTCAGCGCCCGGCCCCGCCGCAGCAATCCGGGGCATCGCCTCCACCAGCAGCTCGGCGGTGAGCCGGCTCAGGCGCTCCCCGAGCTGGTCCGCGTTCTCCAGCAGCCCGATCGAGAGGCGCCGCTCCAGCAGCACCGGGCCCGTGTCGAGACCCTCTTCCATGGCCATGATCCCCACGCCGGTCTCGGCGTCGCCTTCGATCAGGCACCACTGGATCGGGGCGGCGCCACGCCAGCGGGGCAGCAGCGAGCCATGGCCGTTCCAGCAGCCCAGCGGCGGCTGGGCCAGCACATCGGGAGGCAACAGTTGCCCGAAGGCCACCACCACCGACGCCTCCGCCCCTAGGGCCGCCAGCTGCGCCTGCAGCTCGGGTTCACGCCGGATGCGGCTGGGGGTGAACACCGGCAGACCCAGCTCCAGCGCCCGGGCCTTCACGGCCGAGGTCACCAACGCCGAGCCCCGTCCGCGGCGGCGATCGGGCTGACTGACCACCCCCACCAGCTCATGGCCCGCTGCCCGCAGCGCCTCAAGGCTGGGCACCGCGTAGGCCGGGGTGCCCCAGAACAGGATCTTCATCGCCGGCTCCTCGCTCTGCTGGCCTCAGGCGTCGCCGGTGATCGAGAGACCTTCCACCCACACCATCGGGCAAACGCCGTCGGGGGTGACCTTGGGCTCCCCTTCGAAGCCCAGCAGTCCCTTGAGGACGGCGCGGATGTCGCCGGCCACGGTGGCGGCTTCGATCGAGCGGGCTTCGCCGCCCTGGATCAACCAGCCGTCGAAGGGGAGGGAGAACGATCCCTGGCTGGCCTTGACGCCGGCATGGAGCGCCGAGAGCGAATCGATCCAGACGATGCCGTCCTGGCTGAAGCGATCAAGGCCCCGGGCGCCGGTCTGCTCATCGGAGCTGCCGGCAGGGCCGATCTCGTACCAGTGGGGCCCCACCGACACCTTGGCCCCCAGGCCGGCATGGCCGGTGGGGGCCACAGCGAAAGCGCGGGCCGTGGCTTCCGAGTGCAGGAAATGTCGCAGGAATCCTCCTTCCACCAGCGGCAGGCGCGCCACGGGCGTGCCCTCGCCATCGAAGCTGGTGGCTCCGATGTTGCCTGGGTGCAGCCCGTTGTCGTGGATCGAGAGGAAGGGCACCGCCAGCTGAGTCCCCAGCGAGTCGCGCTGGCTGAGGCTGACCCCATCAAGCACGGCGCGGGCATTGAAGAGGCTGCTGAAGGCGCCGATCAGGTCGAGAAAGGCCTCTGGGCTGAACACGCAGGTGTAGTGGCCGGTGGCGATCGGGGCGTAGTCGAGGTGCTGGATCGTGCGCTCAGCGGCTTCCTCGATGCAACCGGCCACATCCAGCTGCTCGGCGCCATAGGCCAGGCGCACGGCGCCGCTGCTGCGTGGCTTGCGGCCGTCTTCCTCGGCGCGGGCGTAGAGGTAGAGGCTGGCGGTGCTCAGCTGCTGCTCTCGGCAGGCCCCTTCGCTGTTGAGGTAGATCCGCTGGCTGCTGCGTTGGGCCAGACCGTTGTAAGGAACCGTGCTGATGGCCTGATGGCGGCCCAGTAACTCAGCTTCGGCCTGCTTGAGGGTTTCGAGCAACTCGAGGATGCCCCGGGGTTCGCTCAGGGGTTGATCCAGCGGGGCCAGGGGTGCCGTGGCCAGGGGCGAGAAGCCTGGCGTGTCATCGGGATTGCCGTAGGCACTGGCATCCCGGGCGCCGCCGAGGGCCCGGGCCAGGCCGGCGGGGGAGAGATCGGTGGTGCTGGTGATGCCCACCAGCCCGTGGCCGTTCCAGGCCCGCACCGTGATCGAGCTGCGCTGGGCTCCCTTGAGCTGCTTGGCCTCTCCCCGGTCCACCTGCACCGAGGTGTCGGTGCTGCAGGCGGCGCCCAGGTCCCAGCGGCTCACCCCCAGCTCTGAGGCCAGGGTCTGCAGCTGCTCGGCCAGATCGCTGGCGTGGAGGCTGGTGGAGTTGGCCATGATCAGCGCCCCCCCACGGTGATGGTGTCCACCTTGATGTGGGGCTGCCCCACGGTCACGAAGATGCTGCCGCTCACTGAGCCGCAGAAGCCTGCAGCCAGCTCCAGATCGTTGGCGCACATCGAGATGCGCGGCATCACCTCCTTGGCCTCGCCGATCAGCGTGGCCCCCTTCACCGGTTTGGTGAGCTGGCCGTCTTCGATCAGATAGCCCTCCTCCACGGCGAAGTTGAACTGGCCGGTGGGGCCCACACTGCCTCCCCCCATCGACTTGCAATACAGCCCCCGGTCAACCGAGCCGATCAGCTGCTCGGGGCTGTGGGGGCCGGCGGCGATGAAGGTGTTGCGCATGCGGCTGGCGGCGGCGAAGTTGTGGCTCTGGCGCCGGCCGCTGCCGGTGCGGGCATGGCCGGTGCGCAGCTCGCCGGCGCGGTCGGAGAGAAAGCGCTGCAGGACACCGTTCTCGATCAGAACCGTGCGCTCGGGCTCCATGCCCTCGTCGTCCATCGAGAGGCTGCCGAAGGCCCCATCACTGAGTCCTTCATCCACGGCGGTGACGGCCTCGTGGGCAATCGTGTCGCCCACCTTGTCGGCGAAGGGGGTGGTGCCCCGCTCCACCTGGGTGGTTTCAAGCAGGTGGCCGCAGGCTTCGTGGAAGATCACCCCGCCGAAGCGGTTGGCCAGCACCACGGGATAGGTGCCCGCGTCCACGTAGTCGGCATAGAGCATGGATCGGGCGCTGGCGCAGAGATCCACCGCCGAGGCCTGGGCATCCCACTGGCGCAGATCATCCGGGCGACCCGAGCTGCCATAGCGTCGCCCCAGGCTGGCGCGGTGGTCCCCGTCGGCCGCCAGGGCGTTGATCCCCACCGACTGGTGCAGCCGGATGTCACGGGCGAAGGTGCCGTCGCTGGCGGCCACCAGCACCTCCTGCCAGTCGCGGGCGTAGCTGCCGCGGCGCGCCTGGAAGTGCTCTCCATGGTGATCCAGGAGTGCCGTGGCTTCCAGCAGACGCGCTGTGGACTCTTCCAGGCCGGGGCAATGCTGCAGCCAGTTCTCCTTGCTGGCCCCGTGGTCGCGCAGGGAGGCCAGGCCGGGGAAGCCGTGGGCGCCGAGGTTGCTGCGCGTGAGCCCCAGCATGCCCAGGGCCTGATCGAGGGCCTGAAGCAGGCCGGCCTCGCTCAGGTCGTTGGTGGAGACGAAGCCGTCGCGGTCTCCCAGGAACACCCTCAGGCCAGCCCCACGGCCGAAGGCCGGACTGACGTTGGTGATGCGCTCCTGCTCCGCCAGCAGACCGATGTGGTCGGTGCTCTCGAGGAACACCTCCACCAGGCTGGCTCCGGCGGCAGCGCCGGCGGCCAGCACGGTCTCGAGCCGGTCACGCCAGCGATTGTCGAGGCTGTCGCCCGTCAGGGAAGCCGTCAGTGAGGGAGTGGGAGTGGCGAGCAAGACGGTTCAGAGAGGACCGTCAGGCTAACCAGGCTGACCCTCAGCGCACGGCAGGCTGAAACTCCTCGCTGCGGATCGGCGCCATCAGGAACAGCTTGGCCATCTCCAGGCCATTGGCCATCCAGTAGGGGAGCTTGCGCAGGGCCCTGATCGGGGCCGGGGCTTCGCTGGCCTCGGCCTCGCTGAGGGCGGCGTTGTTGGTGACGATCCGCTCCAGGCGTGTGTAGAACTTGGGATGCTCCACATTGAGCACGACGGGGAAGACGCGGGCCGACGTTTCGTTGGTCTTGGCGATCACCATCCTGTCGTACTCGCGGGCATCGAGACCGAGCGCCTCGTAGAACTCCTTGCGGGCCACATCGCGCACGTACATGGTGGCGAAGACCGCCAGAAGGAAGAAGCGGCACCACAGCCGGGCCTGCAGACCACGGACGGTGTCGGGCTGGGCCTTCATCAGGGCATCGAAGAAATCGCCGTGGCGGTTCTCGTCCTGGCACCAGTTCTCAAAGAAGTTGAAGATCGGGAAGATCTTGCTTTCGGGGTGCTTCTGCAGGTGGCGGTAGATGGCGATGTAACGCCAGTAGCCGATCTTCTCGGAGAGGTAGGTGGCGTAGAAGATGAACTTCGGTTTGAAGAAGGTGTAGGCCTTGTTGGCGGTGAGGAAGCCGAGATCCAGCTGCAGGCCGAAATCACCCATCGACTTGTTCAGGAATCCGGCATGGCGCGCCTCATCCCGGGCCATGTGGGCAAAACACTCCGCCAGCAGTGGATTCTTCTCCTTGATCCGGCGGCTCAGCTCCTTGTAGAGCAGGAATCCGGAGAACTCCGAGGTGCAGCTCTGCTCAAGGAACTCCACGAACACCTTGCGGGTTTCGGGATCGAGCTTGTCGGCGGCGCCGTCGAACTCCTCGTTGCGCACGAAGTGGTGGCGGTTGTAGTCCTTGCGGAACTCCTCGCAGATCGCTTCGAGCTCCTGCTCGTTGGGCCGCAGATCCATGGCGGCCATCGCCTCGAAATCCGTGGTGTAGAAGCGGGGGGTGAGGATCGTGTCCTTCACCGGCTCCTTGAAGGCCTGGGCTTCAGGGGCGTTGGTGCCACGGGAGGCGGTGGGCGCAGCGACGGGGGGCACCATGCGAGCAGACCAGCGGAGTGTTCGCTCCATCGTAGAAGGGCTTTCAGCGCTCACGGTCCGGATGTGAAGCAGCTGTGGAGTGGTCGTTGGGGTTTGGTCTGGCGGCTCAGTTGGGCCCCAGCCACTTCTGGCTGTTCAGCCGGGAGACCACCCGTGAGACCAGCAGGGGCAGGGTCGTCTTCTTCTCGTCGATCAGGAATGACTCCAGCAGGCTCGGCTCACTGCCCCCCTCAGCCAGGGAGATGGTCTTGGCGGAGCTGATGCTGGCCTCGGTGAAGCAGAGCCAGAACCGGCGTTCTCCCGGGAAGGTGCCCATGACCTGCCAGCAGGAGCTGCCCACCACCGGCATGGCTGCCTGCACGAAACTCAGCTGCGGAGTCGCACCGCCGAAGGCTGTGATCGCCTTGAGAAGGGCCGGCAGGAAGATCTCGGGAATGAACTCGGCAAAGGGCTTGTCCTCCAGAGCCGGCGGCTTGACCTTGGCTGCCGCAGGAGCAGGCTTCGGTGCGGGGCTGGCGGAGTCGCTCACGGGATGGAGCCTCGGCTCGAAACACTGATCCGACTTTAGGCATCCCCGCACGGCACTCCATCGCCGCTTCTCCGAGGTGCTCCAGGTTCCTGGGGGGCCTCACCAGTCGTCGCCGGCGGGCACCTCCCAGCCCTCGGCATCCGGGCTGGTGGAGGGCGTGGCCGCGGCGGGGGTGCCGGCAGGACCGTCGCCGCTGCCGGTGCGCAGGATCCGGAACGGCACTGAGAGGGTGGGCGGCGGATCCTGG
The DNA here is from genome assembly GCF_014224355.1 of Synechococcus sp. BSA11S. Lineage (GTDB taxonomy): Bacteria > Cyanobacteriota > Cyanobacteriia > PCC-6307 > Cyanobiaceae > Regnicoccus_A. The sequence goes on from NZ_VNWP01000006.1 coordinate 111,235, forward strand.
GGCGCCCGCTCGGGGCCGGCGCTGTCCGTGGGCGGCTGGTGCCTCTGGCGCCTCGCCTCGGGCTCGGGCATCTCCTCCCAGGGTTCAGATTCGCGCCGATCGCGGGCTCCAAGGGGTTGCACCGATCGCCGCCGCAGGGGCTGATCACCCGATTGCTGCAGGGCCAGGGCCGTCAGACCGGCGCTGAGGGCTGCGCCACCGCTGGCCGCCAGGGCCATCCAGGCCCCGATCGGCAGGGCCGGCGATGTCCAGATCAGCAGCCGCAGGCGAGTGGGGGGGGTGGGGTTGAAGGCCGCCACCAGAAGCACGGCCAGCAGTGGGGCCAGCAGAGGCAGAAGCAGGAGGCGTTGCAGCACAGAGGAGAGATCAGTCCGCGAAACAGACCGGCAGGCGGTGCTCAGAGGCTGGCCGCGGCGGCCACCGGACCATCCCAGCGCCGCAGGGCGCCGAGGTCGTAGCCCAGGCCATCGAACACCCGGATCACCAGAAAGTCGACCATGTCCTCCAGGCTGGTGGGGTGGTGATACCAGGCGGGGATCGGTGGTGAGATGCGTGCCCCCGCCTCGGCCAGGGCCGTCAGGTTGCGCAGGTGCACCAGGTTCCAGGGCATCTCCCTGGGAGCAATCACCAGGGGCCGTCCCTCCTTGAGGTGTACATCAGCCACCCGCTCCACCAGGTCGAGAGCCACGCCGCTGGCGATGCGCCCCACTGTTCCCATGCTCGCCGGCAGGATCACCATGCCGCGGGTGCGGAAGCTGCCACTGGCGATCGCCGCCGCCTGGTCGTTCCATCGGTGGCAGCGCAACGAGCCGGTGCCTGTGCCCGTGCGCTCCCGCCAGAACCGGGTCTGGAGATCGGGTTCGGCCGGAATGCGCACCCCCTGCTCCGCCAGCCAGACCCCGAGGGCGCCGCGGCTGACGATCAGTTCGACCGTTTCACCGGCCTCCAGCAGCAGCTGAAGGGCGCGCTCGGCCAGGGGCATGGCGGAGGCACCCGACACCGCCAGAACCACCGGGTCCATCACTCAATCCCCCCGGTCTTCGGAGCCGGCATCCACTGTCGGGCTGCCCTTCTCGATTCCGTCCTCGACGCCCTCCTCCTCGCCTTCTGGCAGCAGCACGGCCAGATCGATCTGATGGCGCAGAGCGTCGACGTTCTGGATCTGAACCTCCACCTGATCACCAAGCATGTAGGTACGGCGGTTCTTTCGGCCCACCAGACGGTTCTGGCGGGAGCGGTATTCGTACCAGTCGTCCTTCAGGGAACTCACGTGCACCAGACCCTCCACCTGGGAGGGGGGGATCTCCACGAAGAAGCCGTAGCTCTGCACGCCGCTGATCACGCCGGTGAGGGTCTGGCCCACCAGGGGTTCCGCCGCCCGGGCCTGGGCCATGGCCACCAGGTCGGCCTCCACGTCGGCCGCAAAGCGTGCCCGGCCGTTGAGCCGCTGCACCATTGCATCGCTGCGGCCCTGCTGCAGCTCGGCGAGCTGGGTGGGGGTGAGCAGCGGCCAGTCGATCGTGCCGTGGCAGCTGGCGCTGGCCAGGTCGACCCTGGTCTTGTGGCGCACACTGGGACGGTCCTTGCCTTCGGTGAGCAGCAGCACCAGCACCTGCTGGTTCCAGAGATCGGCGTAGTGCAGGGAGGGCAGGCACCAGGGGGCGTAAGCGGCCGGCTCGCAGGCCAACTGATGGGCCTCCGCCGTGGCGCTCAGCTGGACGGGAGGAATGACGTCGCTGAGCTGACGTTGCAGCACCCTGCTGCGGTCGGTGGCCGCGAAGATGGCCACCAGGTCGTGGGCGGCCGGGGCATTGCCGTCGTCGCTCAGCTCCACAGGGATGTCGAGACCGAGGGCCGCCTTGGCCACCTCATTGATCTCGGAGCCCTCCGCCGCAGGGTTGACGGCAAACAGGGCCGGCAGCCCGAGGGCCGCCAGGTGGGTACCGAGGGCACGGCCGGCGAGGATCACCAGCTCGCGCAGCAGAGCGGTGGGTCGGTGGGCCGGCAGCTGCACCATCCAGCCATGGCGACGTTCCTCCGGGGCGGGGATGCAGAGGTCTCCCAGAGCCTCCAGGCTGGGGCGGGGGAGATCAAGCTCCAGGGATCCGGCCTCAAGCCGCCGCTGGCGCAGCAGCGCCGTGATCTCCACCAGCCGCTCCAGCTGGGGCAGCTGATCCTTGATCGGCTTCAGCGCCGCCGGGGTGGTGCGGGCCTTGGGCTTGCGGTCCGCCAGGGCCTGCAGGGCGGCGTCATCCACCACCGCGTCCACCTTGACGCTGGTGAGCGCAAAGCGGTAGTCGCTCAGCTCTCCCTGGTCGTTGCAACGCAGGCCCACCGAAACGGCGGCCTGCACCTCACCGGGCTTGAAGGCGGCGGCCTTGCCCAGGGCCGGGCTGAGCATGGGCAGCCAGCGGCGGCCGAGGCAGATGGATTCAGCCTGGTCCCGCAGCCAGAGATCGAGGCTGCCGCCGGGGGTGAGCCGCTCCGCCAGGGCAGGCACATGGACCCAGATCCTCAGGCCCTCCTCGCCTTCCTCCAGGGAGATGGCTGGCAGGATGGGGGCGTCCGCACCACTCCAGCTGTTGAGCACCAGGGTGGACAGGGCCGTCAGGTCGGTGCGGCCTTTCTCGCCGGGAGCCTTCAGGCTCGAGCGAGGGGCAGCCGGGCGCTGGCGCAGTCCGTGCTTGGTGAGCAGCAGATCGAGATCGGCTTCCTCACCGCCATTGATCGGCAGCCGCCGCTCGACGTGGCCCAGGGGTGGGAACTGCGCCACCGGATAGCGGTCGAGCAGCACCTCCACCACCGACTGCTTCTCGGGATCCAGGTAGCTGGCGTCAGAGCCAGGCAGCTCCACCGAAGTCAGCAGCCGGTCGTCGAGGGGGACGGCCAGGAGTCGGTCCTCCTGCTGTTCCACCTGGGCGAGCAGGTGAGTGGTGGCCCGCTCGAGGATGCACTGGACACCCCCTTCGGGAGAGCGGCGGCGCCCCCCTTCCCTGGTGATGCGCACCAGCACGCGGTCGCCGTTCCAGGCGTGGTTGAGCTGGTGATCCCGGATGTAGATGTCTTCACCACCGTCCTCGCGCAGGGCAAAGCAGAAGCCCTTGCTGGAGCAGCGCAGACGGGCTTCGATCAGGGTGTCGTCCTGACGCCGCTGGATGCCGTCCTCGGTTTCCACCAGCACCCCCAGCCGGCTCAGGCCCTCCAGGGCAATGCGCAACTGGGACTTGTCCGGCTTGAGGCTCAGGCCAAGCGCTTTCTCGAGCCTGGCCACCGGCAGGGCATCAGCGGCGGGGAGCTGGTCGAGCAGATGGGCGACCGTGAACTTCATCGAACAGACAACGCGGAGTTGGAGGTGAGGCGCGCGGCAGGAAGCCGGCAGGGGCATGCAGCGAAGCCCCGGGGCATCGATGTCTCCGGCAACAACTTTACGGAGCGTCGGTTCCGGAGCGCAGGATCAGCCGCAGACCGATCACCAGGAAGCCCAGCGAGGCCGCCAGCTGCAGAGCATCAGGGGGGATCAGGCTGGAGAGCGAGCCCCCCGCCAGGGCTCCCAGCAGGCTGGCGAGCACCAGGGCCCCCGCGCTGCCCAGGAACACCGCCAGGGTGTTGCTGGAGGTGCCGCTGATCGTCACGATCGTGAGCTGGGTCTTGTCGCCCAGTTCGGCCACGAACACCGTCAGGAAGGTGGAGGCCAGGAGGGGCAGCTGCATGGCTGGACCGGGGGGATCTCAGGGATTGGGCAAGGTCAGGACAGGCTGGAGCAGGCCCAGGCTGGCCTGACCCCCCAGCCAGAGGCCGAGGGACACCATCAGCACCCCAGAAATCCGCTCCAGGCGCTGGGCGGGCATCACCGCGGCCAACCAGCGGCCAAGCAACACCCCCACCAGGCTGGAGCAGATCAGGGCCAGGGCGGCTCCGGCGAATACCAGGCCGGGCCGCCCGGATTCGGCCGAGAGCAGCAGAGCCGCCAGCTGGGTCTTGTCGCCCAGTTCGGCCAGGAAGACCGTGGTGAAGGTGGTGAGGGCCACCGCCATGAAATCCATCGGTTCCGTGGTCACCGTTGCTTCGCCATCGGTTTCGAAGCCGCTCGCTTCACCGGCGGGTTCTGAGTCTGGCTCCGGCACCACGGGCTCCGGACTGGCGCTGGGGTCGACGCTGTCGCTCATGGCTGGATCAGGAGGTCGGAGGCGGGCTGGGCCGCTCTGCGGCCACCCGGCTGCCGGGTGGCCCGCTCGAACCGACGCAACACAATGGAACGCCCCCCATATTCCTCTCGGATCTGCTGACGGCAGCAGGCGATCGCGAAGGCTTCGCCGGATTCGTCGGCCACGGCGAACAGCTGGGCCAGGGCCCCCACCCGGCAGAAGTCGGGCCTCTCGGCATAGATCCGGCAGGTTCTGGACCCAGTGTTGAAGTGGCGGCACCAGCCGTCTGCTCCCACCATCGACAGGTACAGCTGCCGCTGCTCGTCGCTGAGCACCTCGAGGGCCTCGCCCCTTAGCTCCGGGTCCAGTCGGCAGCAGGCTCCGCACCCGCTGATGCAGCTCCAGTGGGGTCCGGCTCCCATCCGATCGGCTCCAACGGCTGTGACAAGCCGTCACAGTGGCATGGGAGCAGCACTGCCCGGGGCTTCCACGACTCGTACGCTGTCTCCCGGAACGCCTTACATCCGAGCGCCGCATCCATGGGAATCGATTTCCATCTGATCGCCAACTTTCTGGCGCTGGCCCTGGTCACCCTGGCGGGTCCGGCCGTGATCTTCATCCTCTTCTACAAGCGCGGGGCTCTCTGATCCGCCTGGGGATCTGAACCGGGCGGTTGATCTTGATCAACCGCTCAGGCCTGAAGGCCAAGAGCCAGGGCGGCCTCTTCGATCAGTGTGCGCAGGTAGGTCGGCTGATCCACAGCCGGGAGTTCCACGTGGAGCTCCCGGCCTTCCTCGTTGCGGATCAGGACGCCATCACCCTGACGGCGGCACCAGTAGGAGCGCTGCCGCCGCTTGAGCAGCACATCCCCGCTGCCGCTGCAACGCAGCCCCACCAGCTCCAGTTGCAACCGTTCCTGCCCCTGCCAGCTGTCGCTGCGCAGGCGATAGGCCACATCCACCAGCTCGGGAGCCGTGCCCTCCCCCTGCCAGCGCCAGGCCATCGCCCGCAGGCGGCTGCCCTGCTGCTCCAGCTCCAGCTGAAGGTGCCCGCCGCGCAGCAGCCGCTGGCTCACCACCCGGCAACCATTGCTCCAGAACACCGGCGCCGGCAGCCCCGCCCCCAGGGGCTCCAGTCGTTGCAGGTCGCGCCAGAAGCCGCGGGTGATCCGGCTGAGGGCCAGGCAGGCTTCCGGTTCCACCGGCGAGCCGCTGCCCCGGTCCCCCAGCCAGCTGGCTGCCAGCTGGTTGAGCTGCTCATGCAGATCCGCCAGCCGCTCGGCCTTCACGGTGAAGCCGCCGGCGGCGGGATGGCCGCCGTGGCGCTCCAGCAGAGCGCCGCAGTGGGCCAGGGCCCGATCGACCGCGAAGCCCCTGGGCGCCCGTACCGACGCCCGCAACCGGCCGCCCCCTTCCCCGGCGAGCAGTGCCACCGGCAAGCCGTAACGCTCCACCAGCCTGGCCGCGACGATGCCGATCACCCCGTGATGCCAGTGGGTCTGGGCGAGCAGCAGAAAGGGGGTGGGCTCGGGGCCATCGGCCTCCACCAGCGCCACCGCCTCCGCCTCGATCGCCTCGCAGAGCTCGCGCCGCTGGCGGTTGAGGGCCTCGCACTCCTGGGCCAGGGCCAGGGCACGGTCCTGGTCCTCTGTGGTGAGCAGATCCACCACCAGGGCCGGATCCCCAAGCCGCCCCACGGCGTTGATGCGCGGCGCCAGCTTGAACGCCACCGCTGTGGCATCGAGGGGCACCTCCCCCAGGCCCGCCAGTCGCTGGAGGGCCTGCAGCCCGGGCAGGGGTGAAGCATGCAGGCGCCTGAGGCCATCGCGCAGCCAGCGCCGGTTCACCCCCAGCAGGGGGGCCATGTCGGCCACCGTGCCGATGCAGAACAGGTCCAGCGCCATGGCGGTGGCATCGGCTCGGCCCAGTTCCGTGGACAGCACCATCGCCAGCAGATAGGCCAGTCCTACCCCCGCCAGGCCGCGGTAGGGGGAACCCTCGGGCGTGCAGGCGGGATGCAGCAGCGCCAGGTAGGGCGGGGATTCAGCAGGCAGGCTGTGGTGGTCGGTGAGGATCACCTCCACGCCCAGCTGCCGGGCCCGATCCAGGGCCTCCCGGGCGGCGATGCCGTTGTCCACCGTCACCAGCAGCCGCACCCCCTCGCCGGCCAGGCGGTCCACCATCGCGGCGTTGAGGCCATAGCCCTCGTCCTGGCGGCTGGGGATGGCGGCCCTCGGCCGTGCCCCCAGCCGAGCCAGAATCCCCACCAGCAGGGCGGTGCTGGTCATGCCGTCGGCGTCATAGTCGCCACAGATCGCCAGGGGCTCGGCCTGGGCGCAGGCCCGCACCAGGCGCTCCACCGCCAGCTCGAGGTCGGCGAAATGCTGCCGGGGATCGGGTGCGGCGCTGGGCTCCAGCAGTTCCGTGATCGCCTCGGGGCTGTCGTAGCCCCGCCGGCGCAGCACGGCCAGCAGCTCGGGCGGCAGGCCCAGGGCGGCCATTCCCCTGGCTGTGGCCCCGTCCGGCAACGCCGGAAGGGGCGAGGGCAGTTGCCAGCGTTGCTCAGGTGGGTCGAAGGGCAGGGGAACCTCAGGCGTGCGGGATCATTCTGATCGGGTTGCCGCGGTTGAGCCGGCTGCTGCTGAACCCTCACAACCAGCCCCTAGCCTGGTGTGATGGTTGCTGATGCTGTCCAGGGTTCCCTGCGCGCCCTGCTCTGGGACGTGGACGGCACCCTGGCCGAAACCGAACTTGACGGCCACCGGGTCGCCTTCAACCGAGCCTTTGAGCAGCATGGCCTTCCCTGGCACTGGGACCGGGGCACCTACATCAAGCTGCTGGCCATCAGCGGTGGGCGTGAGCGCCTGCACTGGTTTCTCTCCCGCCAAGGCGCAGCTGCGCCGGCCCCAGAGCTGCTCGAGTCCCTGCATAACGCCAAGCAGGGGCACTACCGCGCCCTTGTGGAGGCTGGCGAGGTGCGCCTGCGCTCTGGAGTGAGGCGTCTGATCGAGGCGGCGGCGGCGGCCGGGCTTCGGCAGGCGATCGTGACCACCAGTGGTCGGGAGGCGGTGGCCGCCCTGCTGGAGAACCAGCTCAGAGACCGGAGCCAGTTGCTGACGCCCAGGATCTGCGGGGAGGATGTGCGCGCCAAGAAGCCTGACCCCGAGGCCTACCACCTGGCCCTGCAGCGCCTGAAGCTGAACCCATCCCAGGCCGTGGCGCTGGAGGATTCTCCGGCGGGGCTGGCGGCCGCCACGGCGGCCGGTCTGCCCTGTCTGGTGACTCCCAGTGCCGCCACCTCTCAGGAGCCGCCTGCTGCCTATGCCGCGGCCTCCGGTGTGGTGGACGGCCTGGGTGAGGCCGGTGCCCCGGTGGGTGTGCGGCACGGCCCCGCTTGTGCCCGCGGCCTGATCACGCTCTCCTACCTGGAGCAGTTGCTGCCAGCGCCATGAGCCCGTTGCCCGTGCAATCCACCCGGCTTGAGCAGGCCCTCGAGAGCGGCGCCCGCACGGCCTGGTCGGGATGGCGCGGCAGTTGGCGCCACCGCAGCCTGTCTCTGCTCGCCCTGCTGCTCGGCCTGTTTGCCGGCAACAATGTCACCGCTTTCGTGACTTACCTGGTCGGGCCACGCCCCCTGGTGGTGCTGCTGCTGGTGGTGCTGGTGGAGCTGTTGGTTCGCCTGCGCAGTCACTGGGTGCGAGGGGAGCCCTCCCTGGGCTGGATGCTCTGCGACAACCTGCGCATCGGGGTGGTCTACGCCGTGGTGCTGGAAGGATTCAAGCTCGGCTCGTGATGCCACCCCCCACGCCTGGGCACCTCCCGGCGGGGCCTCACCACCGCTTGCTGATTCGCTGCGGTGTGGCTGACCCCCTGGCCTGGGAGCGGGAATGGCGGCAGTGTGTCGGCTCCGAGCAGGTCCCGCCGCACCCGAGCCTGCTCTGGGGTCTCACCCTCCCTTTGCTGAGCTGTTGCGCCTCGAAGCTGGCCAGCGCCCCTGGCACGCGCCCCCTGCTGATCGGGCTGAACGGGCCTGTGGGAGCGGGAAAGACCACTTTGGGGCGGCAGCTTGAGCGGCTTGCCCCACGCCGGGGCCTGCGCCTGGCTGTGGCGTCGATCGATGACGCCTACCTGCCCTGGGAGCAGAGGCTCGAGCGGCTGGCTGGCAATCCCTTCGGGGTGAGCCGGGTTCCGCCCGGCAGCCACGACGTGGCCCTGTTGCTGGAGTGCCTGAGGCGCTGGCGCTCGGGAGAGCCGTTGCAGCTGCCCCGCTTCGACAAGCGTCTGCGGGGGGGCGAAGGGGATCGGGCCGGCTGGCGCCGCTACGAGGCCGTCGATGTGCTTGTGCTGGAGGGCTGGCTGGTGGGTTGCCGTGCCCTGGGGGAGACGGTCCTCTCGCGGTTGATCGCCCGGCCCGCCTCGGCGTGGGCCAGCAGCCTGAGTGCCGCTGAGCTGGCCTGGTTGCCCCACTGGGACCGGGAGTTGCAGGCTTACAAGGCCCTCTGGGAGCAGCTCGATGGGCTCTGGTTGCTCAGGCCCAGCCGCTGGGGCCTTCCCCTGCGCTGGCGCCTGCAGGCGGAGGCCCATCAGCGCCGCTCCACAGGACAGGCTCTTCAGGCCGGAGAGGTGGCGGCGATCGTGCGGGCCAGCCTGGCCTCGCTTCCCCCGGAGCTCTATCAGGAGGTGCTGGCGACCGGCTCGGGCGGGGCTTTCTCCGCCGACGCCCTGATCAGACTGGATGGCCGGCGCCGCTGTGTCTGGAGCGGGCCGGCTGACGAAGGGTGATCCTCAGACGCTGAAGGGGATCTGCACTGGGCCGTTGCCACTGATCCGGTCTGCTGAACAGAGCGGTGCTCAGCTCTCGGCGTCGTCGTCGGATTCGTCGATCGGATACACGAAGCCCTGGGCCCGGCCACTCAACACAGCCTTGCCGAGCGACATCGCCTTGCGGGCAGCGACCGCCGCCTTGGCCTTCCAATGGGCATGGCGCTGGTTGCGCTTGCCTTTGGAGGTTTTCTTCTTGGGAACAGCCATCCCGAGCGATCAGCCAAACAAAGATCTTCCGCCTTCGTGAGGCCTTTCGTCAAATCGCTAAGCTCCACCCAGAAGCAGAACCCTGTGAGCAGCCCGCGTCCGGTGCTCCCTCTCTGGCCGGAGGGTGATCCTGCTGTCCTGGCCGCAGCACCGTCCCAGCCGGAGGCCTCCGACTCCCCGACCCCGACCGGGGAGGGAGGATTGCTGCGCCGACTGGTGCGCCCCTCCGACCCCCCGCCGACTTACAGCGAACTCCTCTCCCTGATCCGCGGAGGCACGGTCAAGGAGCTGGAACTCTCCCCCAGGCAGCGGGAGGTTCAGGTGGAGTTCAAGGACGGCCGCAGCACCCGGGTGCCCGTCTTCGCCAACGATTCGCTGCTACTGCGCACAGCCGAGCAGAGCAGCGTTCCGCTCACCGTTCGCGATGACCGCCAGGACGAGGCCGCCGCGGGGCTGCTGGTGAACGTGCTGCTGGTGGTGCTGCTGCTGGGTGGTCTCACCCTGCTGCTGCGCCGCTCCTCCCAGGTGGCCAACAAGGCCATGGGCTTCGGCCGCAGCCAGCCCCGCCTGCAGCCGGAGGGCTCGGTCAGTGTGCGTTTCGAGGATGTGGCCGGCATCAATGAGGCCAAGGCCGAACTGCAGGAGGTGGTCAGCTTTCTGCGTCAACCGGAGCGTTTCACCGCTCTTGGAGCCAAGATCCCCAGGGGAGTGCTGCTGGTGGGCCCCCCGGGCACCGGCAAGACTCTGCTGGCCAAGGCGATCGCCGGAGAGGCGGGGGTGCCCTTCTTCTCGATGGCGGCCTCGGAGTTCGTGGAATTGTTTGTGGGGGTGGGCGCCAGCCGGGTGCGTGATCTGTTCAAGCGGGCCAAGGAGAAGGCCCCCTGCATCATCTTCATTGACGAGGTGGATGCGGTGGGGCGCCAGCGGGGCGCCGGCATCGGTGGTGGCAACGACGAGAGGGAGCAGACCCTCAACCAGCTGCTCACCGAAATGGATGGATTCGAGCAGAATTCGGGGGTCATCCTGATTGCGGCCACCAACCGTCCCGATGTGCTGGATGTGGCCCTCACCCGGCCGGGGCGCTTCGACCGTCAGATCCAGGTGGATCTTCCCGACCGACGTGGCCGCGAAGCCATCCTGGCGGTGCATGCCCGCAGCCGCCCCCTCGATCCTTCCGTGTCGCTGAGCAGCTGGGCGGCGCGCACGCCTGGCTTCTCCGGTGCCGACCTGGCCAATCTTCTCAACGAGGGAGCCATCCTCACCGCCCGTCGCCATCGCAGCAGCATCGATGATCAGTCGCTCAGTGATGCCCTTGAGCGCATCACCATGGGCCTGGCGGTGGCGCCCCTGCAGGACAGCGCCAAGAAACGGCTGATCGCGTATCACGAGGTCGGCCACGCCCTGCTCAGCTGTCTGGTTCCCCATGCCGACAGGCTCGACAAGGTGACCCTCCTGCCCCGTTCCGGTGGGGTCGGCGGTTTTGCCCGCACGATGCCGGATGAGGAGATCCTCGATTCAGGACTGATCAGCAAGGCCTACCTTCAGGCCCGGCTTGTGGTGGTCATGGGCGGTCGTGCCGCCGAGCTGGTGGTCTTCGGTCCCAGTGAGATCACCCAGGGGGCCTCGGGGGATCTGCAGATGGCCACCCGCATCAGTCGTGAGATGGTCACCCGCTACGGCTTCTCCACCCTGGGTCCCGTCTCCCTTGAGGGAGATGGCGGTGAGGTGTTCCTGGGCCGCGATCTGATCCACACCCGCCCCAGCTACGCCGAATCCACCGGCCGTCAGATCGATCTTCAGGTGCGGCAACTTGCGGAGCAGGCGCTCGAGCAGGCTCTGGCCCTGCTTCGGCCCAGGCGTGTCCTGATGGATGAGCTGGTCGACCAGTTGATCGAGCAGGAAACCCTGGGAGGCGATGCCTTCCGGGCGATCGTGGATCGCTTCGAATCCACCGGAGCGCTTCGCGCCGAGTCCGGCTCCGCCACAGCGGCCCTGCCCGTGGCGGGCCACGCCTGATCAGGTGAAGCGGATGTCGAGGCTGCGCAGGTAGGTGTGCAGGGCGGCGTCCTGGATCGGCAGCAGCAAGGCATCCTCACCGCTTTCGTTCACATGGCCGTGCCAGTGGCCCGGCGGTGTAACGAACGCGGCACCCGGCTCCCACTCCATCCGCACGGGGTTGCGGATCGTACCGTCGGGATTGAGCTCTGGCCCCGAGAGGGTGGCGCAGCCCGGTGCGCAGGCGATCACCAGATCCAGAGCCACCGACTGGTGACGGTGGGGGGGCTGCACGGCTCCCGCTGGCACCAGCCCGTACATCGCCCAGAGGGTGTGGGTCACGGTGCGGCTGTCGGGAAGATCGCTGTTGGCCAGCAGCAGGCTGAGTCGGTTGCTGCGGGCGCTGCTGGGATCCGCGGCCAGGGCGGCCAACTCCCGGCGCAGCCATTCGCCGGGGTAGTGGGTGGCCTCGAAACGGGCACGATCGGGGCTGACCCCCAGGTGGCTGAGCAGCGGCGCGTCGTGGACCCAGTAGAGAACGCTCTCTTCACAGGCTTCGAGCTGGGCGGCCTCGCCGCAGGGGAGCACGAACAGATCCCCCTGGCTCCAGGCCTGATCGATCCCTCCACCCAGAGCGCCCGCCGGCCTCCGGCAGCGTCCGGCGCCGCGCCAGACATAAAACAGAAAGCTGGTGGCATTGGCACCGGCGGCGACCGACTCCCCGGCCAGGATGCGGATGAAGCTGGCGCTCAGGGCCGGGCTGGTGGCCGGACCCTGACAGCCAAGCTCACGGCTGAGATCAAGAGGAAGGATCGCACTGGGGCCGCTGGCGTGCAGCTCGGGTCCCCAGCGACCTTCCGGTATCGGTTCGGTCAGTCCACGCCGAACGGGATTGGCCGCCTGGCGGTAGTCGAACAGCTGGGCCTTGCCTGCAGGCGCCATCGACAGGACAGCGCTTTCATCAGGCCGGAGGGCCACAGGAGCTTCAGGAGCCTGGGTCATGAATCCAGCTGTGGATGGTGGAGGAGAGCCTATGGAGGCCAACCCTCCGGTTGTGGGCTTGCAGAATCAGCCGCCGGCCACGGCGGGCACGATGCTCACCTCATCGCCGTCGGCCAGGGCTGTGGCCTGGTTGTCGAGGAATCGGATGTCCTCGCTGTTCACGTACACGTTCAGGAAGCGCCGCAGCTTGCCGCTCTCGTCGGTGAGCCTGGCGAGGATGCCGGGGAAGCGGCCTTCCAGGGCCTGGAGCAGCCCGTCGACGCTGGTGGCCTCGAGTTCAACGCTGGATTGATCCGCGGTGAATTTCTGCAGGGGGGTGGGGATCAGGACCTGAATTGCCATGGCGGATGGGGAGTGCGGCGGCAGCCGCAAAGTAAGGAAGGTGGTCGGGAGCGGAGCCCAGGTGACTCTTCAGACCCCGATCGGTTCCCAGCTGGCACGATGCAGTGACTGGGCCCGCTCCCAGGCGGCATTGAAGCTGGCGAGCTGGGGCTCGATCGTGAGCGGTTCGCCCACGGAGGAGGCCACGGCTTCGGTGGTCTTGAGGCCGTTGCCGGTGATGTAGGCCACGGTGGTTTCGCCGGAGTCGATCTTGCCCTGCTCCACCAGCTTCTTGAGCACCGCGATGGTGGTGCCCCCGGCGGTTTCGGTGAACACGCCCTCGGTTTCGGCCAGCAGCTTGATGCCGTCGATGATCTCCTGGTCGCTCACGGCGGAGATCGAGCCCTTGGAGCGGTTGGCGATGTCGATGGCGTAGGGGCCGTCGGCTGGGTTGCCGATGGCGATCGACTTGGCGATCGTGTTGGGCTTCACCGGGGTGATGAAGTCGCGGCCCTCGGCGAAGGCCTGGGCGATTGGAGAGCAACCCTCGGCCTGGGCACCGCTGAAGCGCACCGGCTTCTCGTCGACCAGGCCCACCTTGATGAATTCGTCGAAGCCCTTGCGGATCTTGGTGAACAGGGAACCGGAGGCCAGCGGCGCCACGATGTGATCCGGCAGCTGCCAGCCGAGCTGCTCGATCACTTCGTAGCCGAGGGTCTTGGAGCCCTCTGAGTAGTAGGGGCGCAGATTGATGTTCACGAAGCCCCAGCCGTAGGTGTTGGCCACCTCGGAGCAGAGGCGGTTCACCTGGTCGTAGTTGCCCTTCACCGCCATCAGGGTGGGGTTGTAGATCAGCGTGCCCAGCACCTTGCCCATCTCCAGATCACTGGGGATGAACACGCAGCACTCCAGGCCGGCGTGGGCGGCGATGGCGGCGGTGGAGTTGGCGAGGTTACCGGTGGAGGCACAGCTCACCGTGGTGAAGCCGAGTTCGCGAGCGCGGGTGAGTGCCACCGACACCACCCGGTCCTTGAAGGAGAGCGTCGGCATGTTGACGCCGTCGTTCTTGATGTAGAGCTTCTTGAGTCCCAGGCGGCGGGCCAGCCGGTTGGCCTTGAGCAGTGGGGTGAAACCGGTGCCCACATCGATTGGGTCGCCTTCGATGGGCAGGAATTCGCGGTAGCGCCAGATCGAGGTGGGGCCGGCCTCGATCGAGGCCCGGCTGACGCGGGCGCGAATGGCGTCGTAGTCGTAGACGACCTCGAGCGGCCCGAAGCAGACGTCTTCACAGACATGGCGGGCGCCGGCCTCGTAGGCGTGGCCGCATTCCTTGCAGCGCAGGCCCGTGAAGGTGGAACCTGAGAGGGCTGAGCGGGAAAGGGTGGCCGTCACGGTGGGACCCTGCGTTGAACATGGAGGCTAACAGCGCTGTCTGAGAGTCCAGTAAAAAGCCGACCTCGGAGATCGGGTTATGTGGAGGAATCGCCTGGCGTGGCCTTTCTGCCTAAGGTCACCTTGAAATGACACCACCGATGCTGCGGCAACTGCGGCGCATTCCCTGGCCGTTGCTGGTATCTGCGGCGGTGCTCACCCTCGCCACCACCCTTCTGCTGACGGCCCGTACCTGGGTGGAGTGGGAGTGGTTCACTCAGTTCGGCTGGGGCAGCGTGATCGTGCGTCGGTGGCTGCTGCAGGGCGCGGGACTCGTCCTGGGGCTGTCCCTGGGCGTGGGACTGCAGTCCTGGGTGGGATGGCTGTGGGCCAGGCCCGTGGTCGGAGAGGGCGAGAGATCCCGTTTCGCCCTGGCCCCTTTCCCCTATCTGCTGACGCTGATCGCGCTGGCGGCCGCCCAGATGCTGCCGTTGCTGCTGCTGCTGCGGCTGGCCCAGCGACTCCTTCTCAATCCCTTCGACCCGCATCGCCTGCATGGTCTGGTGGCCCTGGCGGACCTTTCCTGGCCGGCCGTGGCCTTGCTGGCCCCTCCAGTGCTGCTGGTCCTGCTGCGGGCGCCTCAGCGCGCGCCGCGGCTGCTTTCCGCCCTGGCCAGCGCCTTCGCCGCCGTGGCTCTGGCCAGGGGCTGGGGCTTCTGGTGCCTGGCCCTGATGGCTCCCGACACAGGGGTGAGTGAACCGATGCTCGGGGCGGACGTGAGTTTCGCCCTGGTGCGATTCCCCGCCCTGGCCTTCGGTCTCACCCTCGCTCTGAGCCTGGGCTGTGTCCACATGGCCGCAGCGCTCTGGGGACTGATGGCGCGTCCCCCCCAGCTCAGCGACGGCCGCTTCGGCGGCTTCAGTGCTGCCCAGCTGCAGGCCCTGCGCCTGCCGTGGGGTCTGTTCGCCCTGGCCGTGGCGGGCGGTTTCTGGCTCGGCCGTCATCAGCTGCTGCTCAGCAGCCTGGGGAGTGTGCCGGGGGCCGGCTGGGCTGACGTGCATGTGTCCCTGCCGCTGCGCACGATCGCCTCCGTGCTTGCTCTGATCACCGGCCTGCTGCTGGTGTTCCCCCTGCCGCAGCGGGGCTGGCGCAGCCGCACTTTCGTGGGGAGCGGAATGGTGCTCCTGCTGGTGCTGCTGCTGGAGGCGGTGCTGCTGCCGGCGGTGCAACTGCTGGTTGTGAATCCTCGCGAACTGGAGAGGGAAACGCCCTACCTGGCCCGCTCGATCGACGCCACCCGGGCGGCCTTCCAGCTCGATCGCATCAACACGCGCAACGTCAATCCCAACGACCGCATCAGCCGCGTCGATCTTGAGCAGAGCGAGGCGACGATCCGCAACATCCGCCTCTGGGACAGCCAGCCGCTGCTGGCCACCAACCGTCAGCTGCAGCAACTGCGTGTGTTCTACCGCTTCTCTGAGCCCGCGGTGGATCGCTACGCGATCGCTTCCGGGGATGAGCCACCCCAGCAGCAGCAGGTGATGATCACGGCCAGGGAGGTGGACAGTTCCGGGCTGCAGGCCGCTGCTCGCACCTGGTTGAACCGCCACCTGGTCTTCACCCATGGCCAGGGCTTCACGGTGTCTCCGGTGAACACCAGCACCCCCGACGGTCTTCCCGAGTTCTTCATCAGCGACCTGGGCGCCAACAGTCGCATCAGTGGCAGCCCCGATCTGGACATCAGTCTCGAGCAGGTGAAGGCGGCGATTCCCGTGGGCCAGCCCAGCCTCTACTTCGGCACCCTTCCCGGTCCCTATGCACTGGCGCCCACCCAGGTGCGGGAGTTCAATTTCCCCGAAGGCGACGAGAATTTCTACACCCATTACAGGGGCAGTGCCGGTGTGCCGCTGCGCAGTCCGGCGGCCAGGATGGCGGCAGCGCTCTACCTGCGGGAACCTCGGCTGCTGGTGAACGGCGCACTCAAGTCCGACACCCGCCTGCTGCTGCGGCGTGAGGTGCGTGAGCGGGTGCGGCGGCTGGTGCCCTTCGTGGCCTTCGAGGCCGAGCCCTACCTGGTCTCTGTGCGGCTGGGGGAGGATACGGGGCCCTTCCAGGCGGGGCAGCACCAGTTCTGGATCGTGGACGGCTTAACGATCAGCCGCACCTACCCCTACAGCGCGCCGGTGCCGGACCGCTCGGATGTGCGCTACCTGCGCAATTCGCTCAAAGCCGTGGTGGATGCCTACGACGGGCGTGTGGCCCTCTACGTGGCGGAACCAGAAGATCCCCTGATCGCAGGCTGGCAAAGGCTGTTTCCCGAACTCTTCCGGCCCCTCGAGGCGATGCCGGCAGCCATCCAGGCCCACATCCGCTACCCGCTTCCCCAGTTCGAGCTGCAGACCACCCAGCTGCTCAGGTATCACGTGACCGATCCGGCGGTGTTCTACAGCGGAGACGACGTGTGGCAGATCCCCAAGGAGATCTACGGCTCGGAGCTGGTGCCTATGGAGCCGTATCACATCAGCGGCCAGCTGGGACCCGAGCTGCCCCCGGAATTTCTGCTGCTGCAGCCGCTGACCCCCCTGGCCAGACCCAACCTGGTGGCCTGGCTGGCGGCCCGCAGCGACGCCCCCAATTACGGCAAGCTCGAGGAGTTGCGTTTTCCCAGCCAGACGCCGATCCTGGGTCCGGAGCAGATCACGGCTCTGATCAACCAGAACCCTCGGATCAGCCAGCAGTTCGGGCTCTGGAGCCGCTCGGGGGCCGAGGTGGTGCAGGGCAATCTGCTGGTGATGCCGGTGGGCGAGGCCCTGCTGTACGTGGAGCCGGTTTACCTCAAGGCTCGACGCGGCGGTCTGCCCACCCTGACCCGGGTGGTGGTGAGCGACGGCACCCGCATCGCCATGGAGTCCACCCTGGCGGAGGCGATCGATGCCCTGCTCGACCCGCGGCGCTCCAGTCCTGCCACCGAAGCCCTGGCCGTCCCTGGCCCCGGGCCAGCAGCCGAACCCTCCTGATCCCGGTTCTGGCCCGGCAGCCCTCTGATCAGCGAGCGATGGCAGGGGACCCACGGACTGACATTGAGCATGAAGGACTGAGCATGAAAAAGGGGGCCGTATGGCCCCCCGGGTCAATGGAATCGGTGGATCGGACCAGCCGGCTCAGGCCGCGACGGCCGTTTTGGGATCGAGAGCACCCTTGGCGTAGAGAGCGGCGTAATAGTTGATGTTCTGCTGCTTGATCTTGCTGGCCTGGCCGGCGCACCAGAACTGCTGATAACGATCGAGGCAGACCTTCTTCATGTAGGCCCTGGCCGGCTTGTTGAAGTGGCGGGGGTCGAAGTTGGCAGGATCCTTGTAGGCGGCCTCACGCACCGCCGCGGTGAAGGCCAGGCGGTTGTCGGTGTCGATGTTCACCTTGCGCACGCCGTTCTTGATGCCGTTCTGGATCTCTTCAACCGGCACGCCATAGGTTTCGGGAATGGCTCCTCCGAACTTGTTGATCATGTCGAGCCATTCCTGGGGAACCGAGCTGGAGCCATGCATCACCAGGTGGGTGTTGGGGATGGCTTTGTGGATCTCGGCGATCCGGGAGATGGCCAGCACCTCACCGGTGGGTTTGCGGGTGAACTTGTAGGCGCCGTGGCTGGTGCCGATGGCGATCGCCAGGGCGTCCACCTTGGTTTTGGCCACGAAATCAGCGGCTTCGGCGGGATCGGTGAGCAGCTGGTCTCGGGAGAGGGCGCCGTCAAAGCCATGGCCATCCTCGGCCTCACCCTTGCCGGTTTCCAGGGAGCCCAGGCAGCCCAGTTCACCTTCCACACTGACGCCGATGGCATGGGCCACGTCGACCACTTCCTTGGTGACGGCCACGTTGTAGTCGTAGCTGGCGGGTGTCTTGGCGTCGGCCTCCAGGGATCCGTCCATCATCACCGAGGTGAAGCCGTTGGCGGCGGCGCCGAAGCAGGTGGCGGGGCTGTTGCCGTGGTCCTGGTGCATCACCACCGGGATGTCGGGATAGGTTTCGGTGGCCGCGATGATCAGGTGGCGCAGGAAAATGTCGCCGGCGTACTGGCGGGCACCGCGGGAGGCCTGCAGGATCACGGGGCTGTCGGTTTCCTGCGCCGCCTCCATGATCGACTGGACCTGCTCGAGGTTGTTGACGTTGAACGCCGGGATGCCATAGCCGTTCTCAGCGGCGTGGTCGAGGAGCAGCCGAAGCGGAACGAGGGCCATGGGGAAAACCTCTGGAGGTGTGTGGGTGGAGCGTCAAGTTCGGCCTGGGGAGGCCTGATCACCGGCGTCGGGACCTTGACGCAGGATGGGGGCGAGTCTAGTGGATCCCCTGTTGGCCAGCCCCGACGGGCTCCGGTCTCAGTTCTGGATCTTCTGGCACAGGCCACTGGCGGCGGCCTCAAGGGCCCGGTCGTAGCAGAGCTGGCTGCGCTCTCCTTCCGCCAGACCGGGCAGCATCGGTCTGCCTTCGCGCACGCTCTCGCTCCACCAGCCGTGCAACCGGGCCACCGGCGCGATGCGGCCGTCGGCCCAGGTGCGAGCGAAGGCAAGGGCGGGGTCGGGCAGCACAGGCTGGGGGGACTCCCCCGGGCGGGCGAGCCAGAGATGGAAGCCGTGGACATAGTCCGCCTGGTTGTCGCTTCCCAGGATCAGCGTGGCCTCACTGCCGTAGAACTCCAACCAGCAGCCCCTCCCGGCGCGGGTCACCGAGGAGAGGCTGAGCTGGGCCGGCACCGACGCCCCGCCAGGCGCTTCCAGGTCCAGTTGCAGCAGGGCCACATCGTCGGCATCCACGGGGCTGAAGCGGCCCTGGCCGCCTGTCAGTGGACGCGAGTGAATGGCGGTGGACAGATTGGCACTCAGCTGACGCACGGGTCCCACCAGCCACTCCAGGGTGTCGAAGGCATGGGTGCCGAGGGAGCCGAGCACACCGCCCCCCTCTGAGCGCTGGGAATACCAGCTGAAGGCTCGTCCCGGATCGGCGCGGCTGCTCATCAGCCAGTCGAAGCGCACCAGCCAGGTGTCACCCAGTACCCCCTGGCGCAGCAGCGCCTGCAGCTGCTGGAACACCGGCACGGCCCGGTACTCGAAATCCACCGCCACGCTCAGGCCCCGCTCGATGGCCAACCGCCTGAGCTCCCGCACCTGCTCCACGTGGAGGGCGACCGGTTTCTCCAGCATCAGATGCTTGCCCGCCTCAAGGGCAGCGCGGGCCAGCTCGAAGCGGGGCCCGGGGGGAGTGGCGATCACCACCGCTTCCACGGCCGGATCCTCCAGCAATGCCGTGAACGTGCTGTGGCCCGGAAGCTCAGCGGAACGGCAGGCGGCCTCCAGGCGTTCCTGTCTCGGGTGCCAGAGAGCCACCGGCTCCGTACCGGGGCAGCCCCGCAGGGCAGGCAGGTGCACCTTCTCGCCGAAACCGAGACCGGCCACCGCGACCTGGAGGGGTTGGGTCATGGCAGCAAGGGGTTCAGGGGATCAGCTCCGGGGATCAGCGGGACGACAGCAGCTCGGAGCCGGCCGTGCAGGCCTGATCGAGAACGGCCCTGATCAGGTCATCCTCGCCGGTGGGTTGCCACGCGGCGCCGAAGCGGGGCAGCCCGTTCACGGAGGTGTCCCGGTAGAGCTGCAGATCGCAGTCAAGCTCCATCACATAGAGCTGACCCCGATCCTCCGAGGCCGGCTGAAAGCGGGTGAGCACCGAGAGCTGCCCATCACGGCTGAGCCGCAGGCTGCCGGTGTCCCACCACTGGCGGCCGGCCGAGCTCTCTGGCACCTCCTGCCAGTTCACCGGCCCCGCTGCGGCCCCACCGGGCCAGGCCCCCAGAGTGATCCCCAGCACCGCGATCAGCAGCACGGCGGTGCGGAGAAGGGGGCGGAGGCCGCTCATGCCGCCACCGGCGCGCTGACACCGTGCAGCCGCAGCAGGCTGGCGAGGGTGCTGCGCAGGCGGGTGCGCGGCACGATCAGATCAACGAAGCCGTGCTCCTGCAGGTATTCGGCGGTCTGGAAGCCCTCGGGCAGCTTTTCGCGCAGGGTCTGCTCGATCACCCGGCGGCCGGCGAAGCCGATCAGGGCCTTGGGTTCCGCCAGGATCAGGTCGCCGAGCATCGCGAAGCTGGCCGTCACGCCACCGGTGGTGGGGTGGGTGAGCAGGGGGATGTAGAGGAGCTCCTGCTGGCGGTGACGCTGCAGGGCGCCAGAGATCTTGGCCATCTGCATCAGGCTGAGCATGCCCTCCTGCATCCGGGCCCCGCCGGAGGCGCAGACGATCATCAGGGGCTGGCGAAGCGCCGTGGCCTCCTCGACCAGACGGGTGAGCTTCTCGCCCACCACCGACCCCATCGAGCCGCCCATGAAGCGGAAGTCCATCACCCCCAGGGAGAGGGGAAGCCCCTCGAGGCGGCAGTGGCCGGTGACCACCGCATCGCGCAGCCCGGTGGATTGCTGGGTGTCGCGCAGGCGGTCGGCGTAGCTGCGACGGTCCTTGAATGCGAGGGGATCGGTGGGGGCCAGCGCGGAGTTGATCGGGCTGAAGCTGCCCTCATCGGCGATCACCCTGATGCGCGCCTCGCTGTCGATGCGGTGGTGGTGGGAGCAGCCGCTGCAGACACTGGCGTTGGCGATCAGATCCTTGCGGTACACCACCAGTCCGCATTCGGGGCACTTGCTCCAGAGCCCATCCCCGTCTTCGACCTCCTGGGTGGCGCGCACGACCGGGTTGACCTTGCGGCGATCGGCGAACCAGTCGAACAGGGACACGGGACGGGGCCTGGCAACGGAGCGGTGGCTCCATTAAAGGGTGGCGCCCCATCGGCTCCACTGCTGCATCCACCAGCCCTCTCCCGCCAGCCAGACGGCCACGGCACCGAGGGCCAGAAACGGCCCGAAGGGAAATGGTTGCCCTGGTCCGAGCCGTCCGCTCAGTCTGCCCAGCAGGCCCACAACAGCTCCGCTGAACACCGCCAGGGCCACGGCCAGGCCCATCCCACTCAGTCCGAGCCAGGCTCCGAGCATGGCGGTGAGCTTGGCGTCCCCCAGCCCCAGGGCGGGCTTGCCGATCAGCCGCTCGGCCAGCGCACTGAGCCCTTCGAAGGCGAGCAGCCCCAGGCAGGCGGCGAGCAGGTGATTGAACACCAGGGCGCGGGCGATGCCCTGCGACTGGCTGAGGCCGGCGGCCAGTGTGATCAGCAGGCCCAGCAGCAGACCCCAGCGGCAGAGGGGTTCGGGCAGCCAGAGATGGTCCCCGTCGATCAGCACCAGCGGCAGCAGCCAGCTGATCAGCAGCCAGCCCGCCCCGATCAGCAGCCAGGCCGGCGCCTCCCCCAGGGCGCTGGGCCTGGCCTCGAGGGCGGCCACCCAGAGCCCGGCGCAGAGCAGTTCCACCAGGGGGTAGCGGGGGGAGATCCCGCCGCGGCAGTGGCCGCAGCGGCCCCGCAGCAGCAGCCAGCCCAGCACGGGCAGGTTCTGGTGCCAGGCCAGGGGGATCCCGCAGCGGGGGCAGTGGCTGGCGGGCGCCACCAGCGATTCCCGCCGCGGCAGTCTCCAGGCGACCACGTTCAGAAAGCTGCCGACGCAGGCTCCGAGCAGGGCCACCAGCAGGGGGATCAGGGCGTTGGCGGCCAGGACGGGCTCAACAGGCATGACGGCAGCGGCGCGGACGGGACTGGTTCAGCCGCGCTGGGGACCACGGATCGAGCGGGCTCGGCCCGCATTGCGCCCCCGCAGCAGCTCCATGGGCACGAACTGTTCCTCCGGCAGCAGCACCGGGGGTTCGAACACCACCCGGCCGAGGCCCCCACGGCTTTCGAGCACGATCCCGATCGGCTCGACGCCCGCCGGACACTGCTCCACATAGTTGAAGTAAATCCGGCGCGCCTGCTTGAGCATCTGGCCGCTGTTGATCTGATCCCAGCGCACCGGCGGATTGGTCGGATTCGAGGCCCCTCGGATCTTGAAGGACGGCATTGGACGCAGTCCCTGGCCGGGTGAAGCGGCCGAGGAACCGGGGTCGAAGGATGGTGGTGTGGCGAAGGTAATCGGCCTCAGCCATTCCGATCGGCCCCTGCAGCCTAATCGCTCAGGCGAGTCTGTTCTTCTCCTCGATCAGGCGGTGAATGATCGGAGTGAGAATCAGCTCCATCGCGAAGCCCATCTTGCCGCCGTTCACCACGATGCTGGTGGGGCTCGACATGAAGGAGTTGTTGATCATCCGCAGCAGGTAGGAGAAGTCGATCCCCCACTTCTCGCGAGCTCCCTTGCGGAAGTGGATGATCACGAAGCTCTCGTCCGGGGTGGGGATGTTGCGGCAGATGAAGGGGTTGGAGGTGTCCACGGTGGGCACCCGCTGGAAGTTGATGTCAGTGCGGCTGAACTGGGGGCAGATGTGGTTGATGTAGTCGGGCATGCGGCGCAGGATCGTGTCCACGATCGTCTCGGCTGAGTAACCACGCTCGGCATTGTCCCGACTGATCTTCTGGATCCACTCCAGATTGGCGATCGGCACCACCCCGATCAGCAGGTCCACCAGGGAGGCGACGTCGTAGCCCTCACCCACCACGCCCCCGTGGAGGCCTTCGTAGAACAGCAGGTCGGTCTCTGCGGGAATCGGTTCCCAGGGGGTGAACTGACCAGGCTCCAGCTTGGTGCCGAGCCGGGCGTTGTGCTCAGCGGCCTCCTCGACGGAATGGAGGTAGTAGCGCTTCTGGCCGCCACCTGTTTCTCCGTAGGCCTGAAACTGCTCGGCCAGCTTGTCGAACAGGTTGGCCTCCGGGCCGAAGTGGGAGAAGTTGATCCCCGCCGCCTGGGCCTGGGCCATCTGCTCTTTCATCGGGCCGCGCTCGAAGCGGTGGAAGCTGTCGCCTTCAACAACCGCCGGGATGATCCCCTCCCGCTGGAAGATGTGCTCGAAGGCCCGCTTGACGGTGCTGGTCCCCGCGCCCGAGGAACCGGTGACAGCTACAACCGGGTGACGCTTGGACATCGGCGCAGGGGGAGAAGGAAGCGAAAACGAGTTTGGCAGGTCGCCGGTCCGCTGCTGCTCAGAGCTCCGCCAGCAGTTGCTCCCCCATGGCCGAGCAGCCCAGCAGGGTGCAGCCCTCGGCCATCAGATCGCCTGTGCGATAGCCGGCGCTGAGCACCCGGCCAACGGCAGCTTCCAGGTCGCTGGCGGCGGCCTCCTGCTTCAGGCCGACCCGCAGCAGCATCGCAGCGGAGAGCACCATCGCCATCGGGTTGGCCAGGTCCGCCCCGGCGATGTCGGGGGCGGAGCCGTGCACCGGCTCGAACAGCCCGGGCCCCTCGTCACCCAACGAGGCGGAGGGCAGCATGCCGATCGAGCCGGTCAGCATCGCCGCCTCGTCGCTGAGGATGTCGCCGAAGAGGTTGCCCGTGAGCAGCACATCGAACTGGCGGGGCGCCCGCACCAGCTGCATCGCCGCGTTGTCGACATAGAGATGGCTGAGCTCCACCTGAGGGAATTCAGCCGCCATCAGCTCCACCCGGTCGCGCCAGAGCTGGCTGACATCCAGCACGTTGGCCTTGTCGACGCTGCAGAGTCTGCCGCCGCGTTCGGTCGCCAGCTGGAAGGCCACCCGGGCGATGCGGTCGATTTCGTCGTCGGCGTAAACCATGGTGTTGAAGGCCCGGGTACGGCCTTCGGCCTCCACCCGGCCTTTGGGGCTGCCGAAGTAGATGCCGCCGGTGAGTTCGCGCACCACCAGCAGATCCACCCCCCTGATCACCTCCGGCCGCAGGCTGCTGGCCTCGATCAGGGCCGGAATGATCTTCACCGGGCGCAGGTTGGCGAACAGGCCCAGGCCCGCGCGAAGGCCGAGCAGACCAGTTTCCGGCCGCTGTTCCCGGGGCAGGGGATCGAACCGGGGGCTTCCGATTGCTGCCAGCAGCACGGCGTCGGCAGCCCGACAGGCCGCCAGGGTGGTCTCCGGCAGGGGGACGCCCGTGAGGTCGATGGCGGCGCCACCGATCGGCTGCTCATCGAAGGCGAGACTGAAGCCATGGCGCTCGCCCACCGCCTCGAGCAATCGCCTGGCGACTGCAGTGATCTCCGGTCCGATGCCGTCGCCGGGTAGCAGGGTGATCCGGTAGCTGGTCATCGTGGGGGAGGTGCTGGGCGCGAGGCTACTTCTGCAGCTGGCGCAGCGTCTTCGCCATCTCCGGCAGCTTGTTGAAGGCCGCCGAGCAGCGCAGCCACAACCTGTTGGGAATGGCCGGATAGCCACTCACCACTTCGCCGGCGGCCACCTCGCCGTGAATCCCCGATTTGGAGGAGGCGATCGCGCGATCGCCGATCCTGGCCCGGTTGGCCACCCCCACCTGGCCGGCCAGAATCACCCCATCGCCGAGAATGGCTCCGCCGGCGATGCCCACCTGGGAGGCCAGGGCACAGCCGCGGCCGGTGACGACCCCATGGCCGATCTGAACCAGGTTGTCGATCTTGGTGCCGGCACCGATGCGCGTTTCCCCCACCGAGGGGCGATCGATGGTGGTGCCGCAGCCCACTTCCACCGCCTCCTCCAGCACCACAAGGCCGGTCTGGGGCATCTTGCGCCAGCCGCTGGCGGTGGGCACGAAGCCGAACCCTTCCGAGCCCACCACGGCGTTGGAGTGGACCACGCAGGCGCGGGCCAGACGGCTGCCGGGGTGGAGGACCGCATTGGCATGGATTTCACAGCCTTCCGCCAGCTGCACGTCGTCGTAGAGCACGGCACCGGCATGGATGGTGCAGCCATCGCCGATCACGCTGCCCTCGCCCACCACCACATGGGCGCCGATGTGCAGCTCGCGACCCAGGCTGACCCCTGGCGCGATCACGGCACTGGGATGGATGCCCGGTGGCAGGCGGCGGGGGGGATGAAGGGCCTCGAGCGCCTCGGCGAAAGCCAGTCGCGGGTTCTTCAGGGCCACCCAGGCGATGCCCCTGGCACTGGCGAGCTGCTGCAGGTCGGGATCGGGAGGCAGCAACAGGGCTGCGGCGCCGCAGCCCTCGAGGGCGGCCGCCAGGCTGTGTCCCGGCTCGAGGAAGGCCAGCTCCCCCGCCGCGGCCTGGTCGACCGCCGCGGCGGTGCTCAGCTCGGGATCCGCGGCCAGATCCCTGGCGCTGGCCTCGTTCAGCTCGCTCAGGTGCGTGAGCAAGGTGCTGAAGCGCATTCCAGGTTCGCGGCCGGTGGCCGGATCGTAGGGCGGGCCCTCAGCCCGGAGCCGTCGTCGGCGCGGTGAGCACCAGGTGGTCGCGGTGAACCACCGCACTGCCGGCGTTGTGGTCCAGGGTGCTCTGGGCCGCCCGGCTGCTCAGCCCCAGCACCTGGGCCACCTCAGCGCTGCTGAGGGCGCAGAGGCCACGGCCGATCTCGCGCCCCTCAAGGGAGAGCAGGCGCACCGCATCGCGGCGTTCGAACGCACCGTTCACCGCCCGGATGCCCACCGCCAGCAGCGAGGCCCCCCGCTCGAGCAGGGCCCTCTCGGCGCCGGGGTCGATCAGCAGGTCCCCCTTGGGCAGCAGGGCATGGGCGAGCCAGCCCTTGCGGTCGGGCAGGGGGCAGGGGCTGGGACGGAAGAGGGTGCCGAGGCGTTCGCCGGCCAGCAGAGCTTCGAGCACGGCAGGATCACGGCCATCGGCCAGGCGCACGGCGATGCCGCTGGAGGTGGCGATGCGGGCTGCAGCCAACTTGGTGGTCATGCCGCCGGTGCCCCAGCGGCCGCCGCCCTGGGCCACGCCGCTGAGGCGCTCCAGCTCCTGCAGATCCCGAACTTCCTCGATCGGTCGGGCACTGGTGTCACTGCGGGGATCGCCGGAATAGAGGCTGTCCACATCAGTGAGCAGCAGCAGCTCATCGGCGCCGATCGCCACGGCCACCAGGGCCGAGAGCGTGTCGTTGTCGCCGAAGCGCAGTTCATCGGTGGCCAGGGTGTCGTTCTCGTTGACCACCGGCACCACGCCCCAGCTCAGGAGTTGCTCCAGGGTGCGGCAGGCGTTCTGGTAGCGCCGGCGGGAGGCGAGGTCGCCCCGGGTGAGCAGCACCTGGGCCACGGCGCTGCCGTGCCGGGCGAAGGCGGTTTCATAGAGCCGCATCAGCCGGCCCTGGCCCACGGCGGCAGCGGCCTGGAGGGCCACCACGTCCTCGGGACGTGCCACGAATCCGAGGGCATGGCAGCCCAGGCCCACCGCACCGCTGGTGACCAGCGCCATGGCTTCCCCCAGCTGACGTCGCCGGCTGAGGCTGGCGGCCAGGCCGGCGATCACGGCCTCGGTGTCGCGGCCCTGGGAGCCGCGCAAAAGGCTGGTGCCCACCTTGACCACGCGGCGTTTCGAGGAGGTCGTAGCGGTCATCGGGGCGGTCATCGGCTCCATTCGGTGCCCACCAGCCGCGCCAGGCTCACTTCAAGGCGTTGCAGGCGATCCTCCGGGCAGGGTTGCCCTTCGGGACCCAGCGGTTTCACCAGGACGGTGAACAGGCCGAGGCGGTTTCCCACCAGCACGTCCGTGAACAGGCGATCGCCGGCCAGGGCCACCTGCTCGGGGGGGAGGGCAAGGTCGGCCAGCACCCGCCGCAGGGCACTGCGGCGGGGTTTGCCGGCGGAGGTGGTGTAGGGCAGATCCAGCCGCTGGGCCACCGCCCCGATCCGCCGCCGGGAGGGATTGTTGCTGAACAGATGCAGTCGCAGGTTGTCCTTGGCCTGCCGCAGCCAGGATTCCATCACCTGGGGCATCTCCGACTGGCGGCGGGGCAGCAGGGTGCGGTCCACATCCAGAACCAGGGCCCGGATGCCTCGATCGAGCAGGGCCTGCAACGGCATCTGGGCCAGGGTCGTGGTCAGGACCCAGTCAGGACGGAGCAGATGCTGCAGCTTCACCCAACGATCTCCCGGTCTTCGAGCTCGGCTTCGATGCGTGGCTGCACCCGCTCGAATTCCTCCCCTTCCACCAGCACCGCTTCATTGTTCTGCATCCGGGCCACCACGAAGAACGGATCGAGGGGGATGTAGAGCCCGTATTCGCGGTCTTCGGCGCGGAACTGGATCAACATTTCGTAGAGATCGGTCTCTTCGTCGCCGTCGCCCTCCCCCTGGAGGTCGTCCTCCAGGTCATCGGGATCGGGTTCCTCCAGCTCTCCGCTCACGGTCAGGGTCACGGCCGAGCGCACCAGGGTCAGGTCGTGCTCCTGAAGCACCACATCGGCCACGGTGAGGATCGACTCAGCGGCATTGACCTCCTCGATCACTTCATCGTCCTGATCATCACCCTCGGCCATGCGCACCAGGCACACCGGGGTGTCCACCGGCGTGAGCAGGGCATAGTCGTGACCATCGAGTGGGATCAGCTGCTCGAGGAAGCAGAGCAGCTGGCGGTTCTGGCCATCACGAACGAGCACCGTGGGTACGTCACCGGATCCTGTGATCGACGGTCCTTCGGCACTCATGGGGAATCAGCAGGTCACATCAGAATGTCTCAGCGCCTGCCGGCCGGTCGAGATTCGGTGTCGCAGGCCTGACCGGATGGGGTTCTGGTCCCTCGTGCAGCCACTGCTCCAGCAGCAGGGCCGCCGCAACGCTGTCCAGCTGTCCGCTGCGGTCGCCGTGGAGCCCGTGACGCTCGCCGGCCTCCCAGCTGCTGCTGTGTTCATTCACCCAGGCCAGCGGCAAGGCCAGGGCCAGGGCCAGGCGCTCGCCGTAGCGGCGGCAGTGCTTGGCCTGGAGGGTGGGCTGCTGGTTGGCATCAAGGGGCAGACCCACCACCAGGGCCTGGACCCGCCGCTGGGTCACCAGAGGGCGCAGCCTTTGGAGATCCGCTGAAAATGCTCCCCGACCCAGGGGGGGCAGGGGGGTCACCGTGAGGCCGAGCGGATCGCAGCCCGCCAGTCCGATCCTGCGACGACCCACGTCGAGGGCCAGCACCGAGCGGGGGGGCGGCGCCTGGCGGCTCACCGGCCGCTGCCCAGAGACTGGGGGGCATGGTGGCCTCCCCCCCCGCGCTGCAGGGGGGTGGGAACGGGCCTGCGGCGCGGCTTGAACGGATCGAGAACCGTGTCAAGTCGCCAGGACTGGCGGCTGAGCAGCCGCGACCCCTGGCGCCTCCAGACGCTGCGGGCCATCAGCAGCTCCTCCCCCTCCGCCACGGCTCCCAGCTGGCTCAGCCAGTGTTCCCGCTCATGGTCGTCACTGTCGCTGCGCAGCCGCAGGGGCGAGATTCCGCCGGCCAGCTGCCGCACCAGGCCGGCCAGGCTGGGGCCATAGAGGTGGGCCCAGCCGGGGTGCAGGGTCACCTCCAGCTCCGGCGGCCCCAGGCTTCGGCACCGCAGCCGCCGCACGGCCGCCACGGCCTGCTGGCGGCTGGGATCGACCCAGAGCAGACCTTGGCCCTCGCTCTGATCGAGCACATCCTCGATGCGGCGATCCAGCAGCTGACGCAACCGGGCCGGGCAGGTGGCCTGCTCCAGGTGCCAGAGCAGGGAAGCGCTGCGGCGATTGAGGGGCCGCAGCTGCAGCTCACCGCCTGGCAGGGTGCTCGCCGGCGGGGCGGTGCCGGCCTCGATGGGATCAGGATCCCAGTACCAGAGCGTTTCCAGGAGCAATGGCTGGAACCCCTGCTCGCGCAGCAGGGCCAGGCGATCCTTGTGGCCGGCGGGAACCCTTGTGATCCAGCTCGAGGCCCCCGGGCAACGGCGGAGGGCCTCGCGCAGGAGGGCCCCCTCCACCTGCCGCGGGCTTGGGGATCCAGGTTCGCTCAGGGCTTGGCGGCAGAGGCGCAGCTCCTCCACCCCCCAGCAGCTGCCGCTGCGGTTGAGCCGCCGCACCACCCCCAGGCCGAGCAGGCGATCGCCGCCCTGGTGGGCTACCAGCACTTCAGGGGCCAGGGGCGGACGTCGCACCAGGCTGCTGAGCAGTCGCTCCGGAGTCTGCAGCAGCAGGGCTTTCTGCAGCAGCGGCTGCAGATCGAGAACAGCCGCATCCTGCAGGTGCGGCAGCATCCAGCCCTGCAGGGGGTCGACCTGCACCTCCTCGCCGGTGGCGTGTGGATCACCACCAGGGGACCGGGTTGGCGTGGGGTGACGCACGGAACGACCGCTGATGATCAACTGTATCGGGACGAGACAGGTCTCCTCAGGCCTCAGGCGGGTCGCACCAGCACCAGAGGTGTGCGTTCGTTGGCGTTCCCCGCCGGGTTGGGACGCAGGGCACGCCGCAGCAGGTCCTCGTTGCAGCCGGCACTGGAGGCCAGCACCTTGACCCGCCCCAGATCGTTGACGTCGACGACGGCCACCGGCACGCCCAGGGCCAGAGCCAGCTCCTGACAGCAGCGCTCGGGTTGGTCGGGACCCAGCACGATCGTCTGGTCATAGGGAGGGGTGGTGCCGGTGATGTCGTCGATCAAGCGGGCCTGGTCACCGGCAAGCCGGTAGAAGCCCCCCTTGCTGCCCACCACTTTCATCAGGCTGCCGGCCAGCCAGGCGCAGAGAACCCTCGCCGGGCCGACCGTATCGATCAGGCTCTGCAGGCCGCAGGCCGTGGCCAGGCTGCTGGTGGGATGGAAGACGCGGCAGAGCAGCCGGGCCAGGCAGGAGGGCTCCACCATGGCGGGGTGCTGGTAGCGGCCCTGGATCACCGCCAGGGGAGTCTCGCCGATGGTGAGGATGTCGCCGGGGCGCAGCACGGGTCCGGCGTAGCGGCGCAGCACCTCGGCGGGATCATCGAGAACCCCCAGCAGATGGGTGGGTACCGGCAACACCTGGCAGCCGTCGCCCGCACGCCAGGCCGCTGTGGCCGGATCGCGCGGTTGGGGATGGCGCACAGGTACCAGGAAGCCCTGGCGCCGCTCCAGGCGCCCGAAGGGTCCGTAATTCACCCAGACCACCTCCAGCCAGAGGGTGTCGAGCAATTCCTGCAGGAGGGTGTGGCGCTCCTCCGGGCTCGGTGCGTTGGCTCCCCCCGCCAGGCTGATGCGCACCGTGGCTCTGACCTGGGTGCTCTTGTGGCCCTTCACGATGTAGGCCGCCCAGTAGCCATCGGGCCGACTCGACTCGTCGGGGTGATCGGCGACGACGCTGCTGGCCACGCGCAGGTGGGAGAGGTCTTCCCGGCCGAGCACGGTGGCGCGCAGCTCCAGCTCGGGAACCATCACCTCCATGCGGTGATGGGGATTGTCGATGCGCAAGGTGCCCTCAAACGTCACCGAGCCTTCATCGGTCCAGCGGGTGCTCCAGGGGCCCGAACTCAGCCGCAGGGGCGAGGCCGGCCGCAGGCGGTGGCGCAACTCCAGCCAAAGCAGGGTGAGGCCGAACAGCAGCGCCAGCAGAATCAGCGCGCAGAGCGTTGGGGGCAGGGACGGCAAGGGGCAGGGGCGCCGAAGTCAGCGGGAGCGTAAGCCGTGCCCGGTTTGCGGTGCTGGTGGGGTGGACACCGCTGCGGCCTAGGTTCGATGTCTGGCCATTGCGGCGCGGGTGGTGAAGAAGACCTTCGTTCTCGACACGAACGTGCTCCTGCACGATCCACTGGCGATCACCCGATTCGAAGACAACACGGTGGTGATCCCGATTGAGGTGGTCGAGGAGATCGACCGCTTCAAGCGGGATTCCTCCGAGAGGGGCCGCAATGCCCGCCAGACCTCCCGCCTGCTGGATGAGCTGCGCGCCAAGGGCAACCTCTCCGAGGGGGTGGAGATGAACGCGGAGCACCACGGCATGCTGAAGGTGGTGTTCTGCCGCAGCGAAACCCTCGCCCAGCTGCCGCCGGAGCTGAAATCCGGCAACGGTGACAACAACATCCTGGCGGTGGCGCTGGAGCAGCGCCTCCAGGACGTGATGGGCAACCATCCCCCCGTGGTGCTCGTCACCAAGGACACCAACCTGCGCATCAAGGCTGATGCGGTGGGCCTGATCGCCCAGGACTACAGCACCGACAAGGTGGCGATTGCCGACCTGTACCCGGGCTTCAGCGCGTGGGTGGTGACGGCAGAGCAGATCGACCAGTTGCACCACCAGGGATCCCTCGTCCTGGACCAGCTGCCGCCACGGTTGCCTCCCCAGCCACCGCTGCTGCCCAATGAAGGGGTGACCCTGGTGGATGCCCTGCAACCCCAGCACACCCTGCTGGCGCGGGCGGATGGGACCGCCAAGGGTCTGCGGCCCCTGCAAAAGGTGACGCGAAACAAGCTGGGGCGGGTGAGCCCCCGCAATCGGGAGCAGACCTTCGCCCTCGACCTGCTGCTGGATCCCGCCGTCAGCCTGGTCACTCTGGTGGGCAAGGCCGGCACCGGCAAGACCCTCCTGGCCCTGGCCGCCGGGCTGCATCAGGTGGCCGATGATCACCTCTACGATCGTCTGCTGGTGACCCGGCCGGTGATTCCCCTGGGCAAGGACATCGGCTTCCTGCCCGGTGATCTCCAGGAGAAAATGGGCCCGTGGATGCAGCCGATCATCGACAACCTCGATTACCTGCTCGGTGGCGAGGACGCCCCGATGGGCAGCCTGCGTTCCAGCCGGGGCCCGCGCAACAACTGGTCGGATCTCAAGGGGATGGGCCTGCTGGAGGTGGAGGCGATCACCTACATCCGCGGCCGCTCGATCCCGCGCCAGTACATGGTGGTGGATGAGGCGCAGAACCTCACGCCCCATGAGGTGAAGACGATCGTGACACGGGTGGGGGAAGGCACCAAGATCGTGTTCACCGGTGATCCCTACCAGATCGACAATCCCTACGTGGATGCCGACAGCAACGGCCTCACCTGGCTGGTGGAGCGTTTCAAGGGCCAGCGGCTGGCGGGCCATGTGACCCTCCTCAAGGGCGAACGTTCACCCCTGGCGGAGCTGGCGGCGAACCTGCTCTGAGTGCTTCACCCATTGCGCGGACGGCGTTCCTCATTTCGACGAATCCCTGACAGCGGATCGCCGGACTTCGACGCAAGAGAAGAATCGCACGAGCCTGCAGCTCTGTTTTGCGCTGGGATGGTGTGCCACTCCGATCTCCCCTCCGAATGCGATCAGATCAGTTCGTTCAACAAGTGGGTTGCCTGGAATGAGCTCTGAGTGTGAATGGGCAGATGGCTGACTTGAAGTCAGAGTTGCAATGGACTGCAGCGTCTTGTTATGCAGAGTTTTGGTTAGACTCATTGCAGGATGCACAGATTATCCTTGATTATGTGTTCAAGAGCCGATCTGAGAGCGCCCGAAGAAGCGTCGCACCGTCACCTTTCCAAACGCTGCCATGCATGCAAGCTAAAGTTGTCGGTTCAGTCATTGCCAGACGCTCTAGTAAACTCGGTGCATTAGTTGAATGTGAGAAGTAATCCATTTTTTCTCTGAAGGCTTCGCTTGGTTCGAGTATGTCAACTTCGGTAACCGGTGACTCTCCGCGGCCGGGTTGTGTGAATAAATCCCCGCAAAGTAGTGTTCGCGAATTTTCCTCAAAGAAATACCCTGTCTCCCATCCGTGAGGAAGATGGGGGGTGTCCAACCACCTCAATCGATGCCCGCCGATTACCAGTATTTCCCCGTCGGCCATTGATTTTGCTGGCCTGTCAGCGACGTCGTCTATTGAAACCATAGCCGCGACTTTGCCGCACACGGGTTGCGCGTGCGGTGCGTCCGCAAGCCACTCATTTAGCGACCCGCACTCATCAGCCTCGTAATGTGAAAATGCAATGTACCTCAGTGACTCCTTAGGTAATATGAAGTTAACGGCTTCCGATACGAGTGGAAACATTTTTCTTGGGCCAGTATGGAAAAGTAAGGGTTCGTCACTTACCAACAGGAACTGATTGAAAGAAAAACCACCGGGAATAATGCTAGGTGGCACTGGTGTGTTTATTCTGAAGATCCCTTCAGCTACTTCATGCGCATTAGTTCCAGATTGACTATTGGTCGTTGCCATGCTGCTGCCCCCTCAAACCCCATATCTTGGGAATTAAATTGCCCATGATAACAGTCAAATGGCTTGACACAGAGAAAGGGCCATTCTCGCTCCACAGCGTCTGCTCAATCCTCGGATTGAAACTAATCGGAATAGATCGTAAAACTGCTTTTCAGTGCCGAGTGGTTTTAGTCACGCTGCATAGCGCTCGCCATCACCTGGCCGCAAGGAGTGCTCGGCGAAGAAGATAGCCATGCGGTGGCGGCTCAGGTGCATGGTGGTGTTAGAGAGTGGCAGGAGTGTCAGGTTCAAGAAGCGGCAACACTCTCGAAGTCACCATCGTCATTACATCTGAGGAGGCCCGCTCAATGAACTTTGCTTTCCTCGATCGCCAGTCAAGGCTCTTCACCTGATCTGACAGAACAACTCCGTTGACGGCAGCTCCATCCGGAATCTGTACTTCGAAAGGGTATCCTTTGATCTTGGACGTCACAGGACAGAACAAGGCGAGACCAACTTTTCCATTGTAGGTCTTTGGAGATAGAACAAGTGCTGGCCTTCTTCCACGCTGTTCACTTCCGACTTGCGGTGAGAACTCCAGCCACACCAGATCACCACGATCGGGAACGTAGTACGACATCAGAAAGCTTCGCCCCCTACTGCATCCCCTGTATCAATGGACGCGTGGATGTTCTCTGGTGTGACTTCTGCAAGAAGATCCGCAAGCCTGAGCCGGCTTGGCACGGAGGGCCTCAGGACCAGCTCACCATCCTTCGCGGTGAGGCAGACCTCGGTGCCAGCCCCCAAGCCCACCTTCTCAGCCAAGCCGCGTGGAATCCTGACCCCAAGGCTGTTTCCCCATTTTTGAACCTTCGTCCGCATGCCCCAAAAGTGGCTATACGCAGACTATACCACTTGCTGGCTCGGCAGCCTGTGCCTCATCTCTCTAACTTGTTATTAGAAGGGCCAAACAGCCGGTTGCGTGCTCGTATCCCTTGGGATACAATAGAGCATACTTGAAATCCGGGAGGCGTCTGCCTATGCCGCATGGTTTTCTGCTTTACGTGACCGGACAGCCAAAGCTCGCATCGACATTCGGATCAGGCGTCTCTCCTTGGGCAGCCCAGGCGATGTCCGCCCTATAGGAGAGGGCATATCAGAGCTGCGTATTCATTACGGCCCAGGTTATCGGCTCTATTTCACAAAGCAAGGAGAAGCAGTAGTGATCCTTCTTGCCGGTGGGGACAAGAAATCTCAGGAGCAGGATATTCGTCTTGCCAAAGATCTTTCTCGCAATCTCTAGGAGGACTCAATGACCAAAACCACCACGACTATCTGGGACCCGGCCGCACACCTCTCCACTGCTGAGAATGTGGCCGCTTATCTGGAAGCTGCTCTTCAGGATGGAGATCCTCAGCTTATCGCCGCTGCACTAGGAGATATTGCTAGGGCCAAAGGTATGAGCCAAATCGCGCGTGAGGCAGGGCTCGGCAGAGAAAGCCTTTACAAATCCTTATCCTCTTCGGGTAACCCAGAACTGGCAACCATATTGAAGGTTATCTCGGTGCTGGGATTGCAACTGCATGTCAGTACTGCTGACAGCTCGAAGATGGCTGTCTAACCACCCCCTTGAGTGGACAGGCCACCACCTACTCTCTGCCCAGCCACCACATACTCCTTGCCTGCCACTCAGGAGCAGCGTTATTGGATGGTTTCCGT
Source organism: Synechococcus sp. BSA11S (assembly GCF_014224355.1). Lineage (GTDB taxonomy): Bacteria > Cyanobacteriota > Cyanobacteriia > PCC-6307 > Cyanobiaceae > Regnicoccus_A. The sequence goes on from NZ_VNWP01000006.1 coordinate 145,696, forward strand.
GAACCACACCCCGAAGCATCTCCGTTCTGTGAACCACGCCGGTCCCTCCAGCGCCTCGGCTTCGAAAGCTTACGCCAGCTTCGAGTCTGTAGTGCTGCCCGGCAAGCTCAGGAGTGGTTCACGGACCCGTGAACCACTTGTTCGAATGGCTACACTACGTCTGCTGGGCTGAGTACCCCGAGAGGCCCGCGGTTGAGCACATGGGTATAGATCATGGTGGTGCTCACATCCTGATGACCCATCAGCTCCTGGATCGTTCGGATGTCCTGGCCACGCTCCAGTAGGTGGGTAGCAAAGGAGTGCCGAAACGTATGGCAGCTGTCTGCTTTGGTCACCCCAGACTCAGCAACCGCCCTCTTCACCGCCTTCTGCACCACGCTCGGATCGAGATGGTGGCGGCCCTGTGTTCCAGATGCTCGGTCGGGCCAACGGTTCTGCTGGGGAAACACCCATTACCAGGCCCATTCCCGCTCTGCATTCGGGTATTTCCTCGCCAACCCATAGGGCATCAGCACCCGACCCCAGCCTGCCGCCAGATCAGCTTGATGCAGCCTGCGCACCTTCAGCAGATGCTCCTGCAGCTCTGCCACCAGGCTCTGGGGCAGAAGAGTTCGCTGATCCTTGCCGCCTTTGCCATCGCGCACCGTCAGCTCCCGCCGCTCGAAGTCGAAATCCTTGACCCGCAGGCGCAGCGCTTCCATCAGTCGCAACCCACTGCCGTAGAGCAGCCCCACCACCAGCGCCGGCTCCCCAGCAAGCTGTGCTCGCACCGCTCGCACCTCTGCCTCACTGAGCACCACCGGCAACCGCCGCCGCGTTCGCGCCCGCACCACACCCTCCAGCTCCAGATCCCGTTCCAGCAGCTCCCGGTAGAGAAACAATAGCGCTGCCAGTGCCTGGTTCTGGGTTGAGGCGCTCACCTGCAGCTCCACCGCCAGGTGGTTCAGGAAAGCATTCACCTCCGCGCTTTCCATCTCCCGAGGGTGGCGCATCGCGTGAAAGCGCAGGAAACTCCGCAGCCACTGCTCGTAGGTTTTCACGGTACGGCGGGCGTAGCGGCGCACCTGTAATTCCTCCCGGTACCGCTGGATCAGGCCCGGTGGGCGCGAAGAGCTGGTCATGGGCAGGGGAGATCGCCGCTCTCTGAGGATTCCCACCCACAACGCTTTCGAAATCAAATTGCCGGATCGCTCACGCCGACCCAGCTACAGCACGGGCCTGCTGCAGCCGTTGGGCATTCTCTCGGTAGGAGTAGTCGTTCCACACCTGATCGATGGCGGCCCGCAGTCGCAGCACCGACACCTGCTTCAAGGCCACCCCGTCGCTGCCGGCGCGGGTGATCGTGAGGGCGACGCGGGGCAGCAATTCCAGCTGAGGTGCAAACCACACCACTGGGGGGGCACCGGGCAGGGGCGGCAAGGCATCAGGCGTGCTGCCTCCGCCATGGTCTCGCTCACACCATCGCTTCCGGTTTCACCCACCGATCGAACTCCTCGGCGCTGATCTCACCGAGCACCAGGGCCGCTTCCTTGAGGCTTAGCCGGTGCTCATGGGCATGTTTGGCGATGGCGCAGGCGCGGTCGTAGCCGATCGCCGGGGTGAGGGCTGTCACCAGCATCAGGCTCTGATCCAGCAGATCACTGATGCGACTCTCGTTGGCCTGGAGCCCTTCAATGCAGTGCTCGCGAAAGCTGGTGCATCCGCCGGTGAGCAGCTCGATGCTCTCCAGCACGTTGTGGGCGATCAGCGGCTTGAACACATTGAGCTCGAAGTTGCCCTGGCTGGCCGCCATCTGCACAGCGCTGTTGTTCCCCATCACCTGTACGGCCACCATCGTGAGGCTTTCGCACTGGGTGGGATTCACCTTGCCCGGCATGATCGAGGAGCCAGGTTCGTTCTCCGGCAAGATCAGCTCGCCCAGCCCACAGCGGGGTCCGCTGCCGAGCCAGCGGATGTCGTTGGCGATCTTCAGCAGGCTTCCGGCCAGCACCGTGAGAGCGCCATGGGTTGCCGCCAGGGGTTCATGGCCCGCCAGGGCCTGGAACTTGTTCGGTGCGCTGTTGAACGGCAGGCCGATCCGTTCGGCCAGCCGTGCCGCTACCTTCACGCCGAAGCCTTGGGGGGCATTGAGGCCGGTGCCCACGGCCGTGCCGCCGATCGCCAGCTGGCGAACCTGGGGCAGCGTGTGGCGCAGACTGTCGAGCCCCAGCTCCAGCTGGGCCCGATAGCCGCCGAACTCCTGGCCCAGGCTGAGCGGCACAGCATCCTGCAGATGGGTGCGGCCGATCTTGATGATCCCTGCAAACCTCTCCGCCTTGGCATCCAGGGCTGTGATCAGTGCTTCCACGGCGGGAATCAACCGCCTCTCCAGTTCCAGCGCCACCGCAACGTGCAGGGCGGTGGGAAAGGTGTCGTTGCTCGACTGGCTCAGGTTGACGTGGTCGTTGGGATGGACCGGCGACTTGCTGCCCAGCTTGCCGCCAGCGGCCTCGATCGCCCGGTTGGCGATCACCTCGTTGACGTTCATGTTGGTCTGGGTGCCTGAGCCGGTCTGCCAGACCCGCAGAGGAAACTCCGCCGCCAGATCACCGCGGGCCACCTCTTCGGCCGCCGCCACGATCAGGGACGCCAGGGCCGGATCGAGCCCCCCCAGGTTGGCGTTCACCTCGGCGCAGGCGGCCTTGAGCTGGCCGAAGGCCTGCACAATCGCCTCCGGCATCGCCTCGCCGAAGGGAAAGAAGTGGAGGGAGCGCTGGGTCTGGGCACCCCAGTAATGCTCCGCCGGCACCTCAACGGCGCCGAGGCTGTCGGTTTCGCGGCGTCTGGGGGCTCCCGGCGGGGTGGTCATCAGCCTGCGGGCACCACTTCGCTGTTGAGCTCATTGAAGCTGCGGGTGGCGCTGGTGCTGGCGCTGCCGGCGGGATTGAGCCCGGTGGCCTTGCTCAGGGCCGCACTGACGGCTTCACTGCTCACCTGGCCCTTGCCGTCGAAGACGACCCGGCCGGCCGGATCCAGCACCACCACCTGGGGGATCAGCCCCTTCCAGTAGTGGGCTGGGTCACTCGTGCCCTGGTCGGGACGGTTCTGGAGCAGATCGGTGGTGAGCGGAATGATCTCGACGCGTCCACCCCACAGCCGCTGCAGCTCCGAGACCACGGGGGCGAACTGCTTGCTGTCGGCGCTGTCGTCGAGATAGAAGATCAGCACCACCGGCCGGTGCTCGGCCATGGCCTGGGCCAGGCTGCTGCGCGGCGGCACCAGGGAGCCGTTGCCGGCGTAGAGGGAATAGATGTTGCCGTCGTAGCTGTTGGTGGTGAGGGCGGCCGCCACCGGCCAGGCCGGGGCCAGCCACAGCCAGGCGCCCACGATCAGACTGAGCAGGACTGGGTGCAGACAGGAGAGGAGCCTGGCTTGAAAGCCGAGGCGGGCAGGAACACGCAACCGAACACCAGGTGGGCTGGAGCCATTGTGACCCTCAGGGTCGGCTGATGCTTCGCCCCAGGCCCTGGAGGATCCCACGCCCCACCAGGCCGATGGCGCGACCGATCACCTGGGTGAGCACCACCACGACCAGATCCCCGACGCGTTGCAGCAGGGCACGCAGCTGGGGTGCGAGGGCGTCTCTGGCCTCCAGAGCCAGGGTGACGCTCTGCTGCAGCCAGCCAAGCTGGCGCAGTTCCTCGTCGCGGGGTTCCGTGAGCAGCAGGGGGCGGATCGTGCCTCCTTCCTCCAGGCGGTAGAGCAGCCGCTGGCTCTCATAGAGCTGGACCGGCTTCTCGAACCACTCGCTCCAGCGCTGCTGGGCATTGAGTTGGTTGCGCAGGCGCTCCAGGCTTCGGGTGGCGATCAGCTCCTCCACCAGCAGGTAGCGGCGCAGTTCCGGCCAGTCGCCGCAGCTGGCGAGCACGTCGGCACTGATGCGCTCGGCGCTGCGGATCAACCAGTTGCTCACCAGGGCTTCGAGGTACAGAAGGGCCTGGGGTTCATCGGGGGCAAGCAGGCGGCCATCCACCAGCAGCGGCTGGGCGGAGAGCAGGGCCGCCAGCATCGGCTGGCTCGAGGGGAGTTCAGGGTCGTCGAGATCGAAGCTCCCCTCGCTGGTGAGCGTCTCGGCCACGGGCAGCAACGCGCCCTGCTGGGGCAACTGCACATAGGGGCCTGCCATCTGTCGCAGCGCCTGGCGGCGCAGGTTGGGCTGCAGGGTCTGCCACCTCTGCTGGAGGTCGTCGCCGCGCAGGTGCTCCTGACGCAGCTGGCGCAGCAGCTGATCCAGCTGGGTGAGCAAGGCCAGGAACAGATCCCTGCGCCGCTCGGGGCTGAGTCCCTCGAGGGCGAACAGCTCGCCACTGCCCTGGCGCAGGAGCTGACCCTGGCTGGCCTGGCCCAGCCGTTGATGGATCGCCTCCCATACGGCCACGGCGGTGCGCTGCCGCAGGGTGATGGCGGTGCTGCCGCTGCTGGGGGGGCGTGGTTCTCGGGCGGGGGCCTCCAGCTCCAGGGGCATTCCCGTGGCACCCCAGGCCATCGACACCGGCCCCCAGAGCCAGATCACCAGCTGCCGGGCGGCGTGCAGCTCCCGCCGTCGACCTTCCAGGATCAGCTGCAGCAGCAGGTTGGTGGGGGGAGGGTCCAGCAGGCCGCGGCAGACCTCCAGCTCCCGATCGATCTGCTGGAGGCCACTGATCAACAGCCACTGGCCGATCCCCATCGTTCCAGCGCCCCAGGCACCCTCAGCCCTGGGGTTGGCCATGGTGTCGCTGCTATCGCCCACGGCCACCACCCTCCCGCCTCCCAGCAGGGTGGACACGGCGCCGAGAAGGGCTTCCGGCTCGGGCTGCTGCAGAAGACCGGCGGCCGGCAGCTGCAGCAGCCACTCAGGACTGCAGCCGGGCTGAGCAGGAAGCAGGAGAAGCAGAGGCGCCGGCAGCCAGCGCTGCTCCAGGCGCTGCAGTTCCAGCAGCAGGTTATCGGGATGAATCGGGGCTTCCAGGCTCCAGATCACCAGTTGAGGGGCGCCATCGAGCTCGGAGGGCTCGCTTGCCACCCGGCAGGGGGGGCTCGCCTCCTCCAGCAATCGTCTCAGCCCCTGACGCAGGAGGGGCTGGGCCAGCAGCAGCACCTGTGCACCCAGCTGCCCCCCTGGCCCCTGAGCGGGCAAAGGCTGAGTCACGCGCCGATCCTGTCCATGGGCTCAAGGTAACGAGAGCGGGCTTGAAACTCCAGGGGCCGGAATTGGTTCAGCTGCGGCGACGCCCGTAAAGCTGCAGGGTGTACGACTCGATGCTGTAACCGGTGAGATCCTCGATCTGCTGCACCAGCTCCTGTGGCAAGACCACGTCGAGGTCCTGAATGTCGCCGCTGTGCAGGCAGGTGAGGTGGCTGTGGGGATCGCTGCGATAGCCGTAAAGCCGACCGCTGGCACGGTCGAGGCACTCGATCACACCGGCGGACTGGAGGGCTTCGAGATTCTGATAAACCGAGGTGTGGCCGATGTTGCGGCCCTGGGCATTGAGCCGCTCGAAGATGTCGCGGGCGCTGAGGTGACGACGGTCGCTCCAGAGCAGTTCCAGAACCATCCGCCGCTGGCGGCTCAGGCGCATGCCCAGGTCGCGGCAGCGCCGGAAGGCCTGGGAGACCGTGGCTCGCACATCAACCGGGGACGAATCCTGCCGGGAGCTGCCGTTGGCATCTGAGGAGTCTCCGGATCTCACCGGCACGTCTGTGGTGGTGAGGGCAACGGACACGGACCCGACTGAGGAATCATCACTGATCTCTATGTTACGGGCCTCGCCCAGCGTGATGGCTTCCATCGGGGGATGGCCCCGCTCCGATCAGAGCTCAGCGCAGCCCTTCGATCAGCAGACCGTCGCATCCAGGGGGTCCTGCAGCCGCGCGGATCCCACCGCCTGGAGGGCTTCGCCCAGGTCCACGCTGCCGTCGTAGAGAGCCCGGCCCACGATCACGCCCTCCACCCCAAGGGGTGCAAGGCTGAGCAGCGCCAGCAGGTCGGTGACCGAGCCCACGCCGCCCGAGGCGATCACCGGCAGGGAGCTGGCGTCCGCCATGGCCCGCAGGGCCTCCAGGTTGGGCCCGGCCAGGGTGCCGTCGGTGGCGATGTCGGTGCTGATGATCGCCGCCACGCCGCTGCCCTCGAAGCTGGCGGCCAGTTCGGTGGCCATGGTGTGGCTCTCCTCGATCCAGCCTCGGGTGGCCACCTGGCCGTTCCGGGCGTCGATACCCACCACGATGCGGCCGGGGTGGCGCGCCGCCAGCTGCCGCACCAGCTCCGGCTGCTCGATCGCCACGGTGCCGAGGATCACCCGATCGAGCCCGCAGGCCAGCAGGTCGTCGGCCCGCTCCGTTGTGCGCACGCCGCCCCCGAGCTGCACGGGGATCGTGAGGGCGGCGGTGATGGCGCGCACCACGGCATCGTTCACGGGCAGGCCACTGCGGGCCCCGTCGAGGTCGACCAGGTGCAGTCGTTCGGCCCCCTGTTCCTGCCAGGAGAGTGCCTGGGCCACCGGATCATCGCTGAAGCGGGTGACCCGGTCGTAATCGCCCTGGTGCAGGCGCACGCACTGCCCGTCGAGCAGGTCGATGGCCGGGATGATCTGCATGGCGGCGAAGAGGAACTGGCGCTGGGTTGTGTTCCATCTTCCCTGGCCGCTTTCGGGGAGGGTCTCCGTCTCAGGCTCGGGTTGCGGCAGTTGCTGCCAGCCCGGTAGCCAGTGCCGCTGGTCGCGCAGCTGCTTCAAGGGCACCACCAGCCGAAACGCTGGATCCAGCAGTGCCGAGAGCTCGATCGCCCGCTCACTACCGCGCCCCCGCGCTCCGAGCAGCCGGAAATGACGATGACCGCCGCTCTCGGAAAGGGCGGCGGCCTGGGCGGTCCAGTGGGGCGGCAGGCGCGGCTGACTCCTGCTCACAACCCCGGTGCGAGCGTCAGTCCATAGGGGGCGTGATCGGCCGGCTCGCGGATCCCCAGTTGCTCGCGCCAGTCCTGCACTGATCGCTCCCAGCCCTCTTCCCAGCGCGGCGCCGCCAGGCAGGAGGCGCTGCGGGCGATCGCCATGGCGTGGGCCAGGTCGGTGCTGAGCAGCACGCAGGCGGGAAAGCCGATCTGGCTGGCGGTGATCATCAGCACCCCGTTCTCGCCCACGGCCCCCTTCCGAAGACGGTCACCACGTGAAGAATGTCATGGGTGGTGCCGATCCGCTGGGTCAGCCAGCGCGCCTCGGTGTCGGGTTGCAGGGGGGGGATAGCGCTGATCCATTTGAGGTTGTTGAGCGAGCGCAGCAGCTCGGTCCTGCGGGGCATGGCCTCGCGGGCGATCCAGCGCCTGCAGCATTGCAGCCGGGTCCGAGGCTGACGCCCCGGCCGCTTGAATGGCGCCCTCCCCGCTGAATGGCCGTGAAGATCCTGGTGATGGGTGGAACCCGTTTCATCGGCAAGCCTCTGGTGGCGCAGTTGCTCGCCGCCGGCCACCAGCTCACCCTCTTCACCCGCGGCCGCCAGCCCCTGCCCGAGGGGGTTGAGCATCTTGCGGGCGACCGCAGCGACCCCGCCGGCCTTGAGCCGCTGTGCGGCCGCTCCTTCGACGTGATCATCGACAGCAGCGGCCGCAGCGGTGACGACAGCCAGGCTGTGGTGGAGCGCACCGGAGCGCCGAGCTATCGCTTCGTGTACGTGAGCTCCGCTGGGGTCTACGCCGACAGCGAGCTCTGGCCCCTGGATGAGGACGCCGCCACCGACCCCGCCAGCCGGCACGCCGGCAAGCTCGACACCGAGGCATGGCTGCGGCAGCAGGCGATTCCATTCACCAGCTTCCGCCCCACCTACATCTACGGACCGGGCAACTACAACCCTGTGGAGAGCTGGTTCTTTGAGCGGATCGTCCACGGCCAGCCGGTGCCCCTGCCCGGCGATGGCACCACCATCACCCAACTGGGCCATGTCAGCGATCTGGCCACGGCGATGGCCCGCTGCCTGGATGTGGAGGCCGCGGCCAACCGCATCTACAACTGCAGCGGCGCCCAGGGCGTCACCTTCCGGGGCCTGGTGGCCGCGGCGGCCAAGGCCTGCGGGGTCGATCCCGAGGCCGTGGAGATCCGCAGTTTCGATCCCTCTGGCCTCGAGAAGAAAGCCCGCAAGGCCTTTCCGCTGCGCCTGGCCCACTTCCTCACCGACATTCACCGCGTGCAGCGGGAGCTGGCCTGGTCACCCGCCTTCGATCTCGAAGCCGGCCTGGCCGACAGTTATGCCAACGATTACGCCCTGCGCGGCCCCACCACGCCCGACTTCAGCTCCGATCAGGCTCTGTTCGCCGGCTGACGCCGGCCAGCAGGTAGGTGGCGCCGGAGCTGAGCGCCATCAGCAGCGACGGCCAGAACAGCCACCAGCCCAAGCTGCGCAGGCCGCTGGCCAGAGGCCAGGTGAGGGGCCAGAGCAGAAGCAGCAGGGCCGCGAACTGGAGCACGGTCTTCGCCTTGCCGGCCGGGGAGGCGGGGGCGCCGCTGGCCTGGCCGGCCCGCCAGCCGGAGATCAGCAACTCCCGCGCCAGCAACAGCCAGACCGCCCAGAGGGGCAGGGTCCCCTCCCTGGCCAGCCAGAGCAGGGGTGCGCTGATCAGGATCTTGTCGGTGAGCGGGTCGAGCCGCGCTCCCCAGACCGAGCCACCGCCCGAGCGCCTGGCCAGCCAGCCGTCGGCCCAGTCGCTGAAGCCGCCCAGCAGCAGCAGAACCCACGCCAGCCCTGCCTGGCCTGCGACGAGGGCCAGCAGCAGGGGCAGTCCGAGCAAGGCCCGGGCCACGGTGAGTCCGTCTGCCAGGCGACGAGATGGCGGCGCAGCGGGTCGATGCCCTGGCGGTTCGGACGCGGTGGAATGCATCGGAGAGGGGTCGGGTCGTTCCCCCACGCTGGCCTAGAACCCTTGCAGATGCTCTGCCCCGATGACCACCGACACCCCAAGGACCGTACGGGTGGCCGATGCGATGTCCACACCCGTGCTGTCGGTGACGCCGACCACGCCGCTGCAGGACGCGGTGAAGCTGATGAGTGATCACCACATCAGCGGCCTGCCCGTGCTCGATGGGCAGGGGGCCCTGATCGGCGAACTCAGCGAACAGGATCTGATGGTGCGGGAGAGCGGCTTCGATGCCGGTCCCTACGTGATGCTGCTCGATGCCGTGATCTACCTGCGCAACCCCCTCGACTGGGACAAGCAGGTGCACCAGGTACTGGGCAACACGGTGGCCGACGTGATGGGCCGCCATCCCCACAGCTGCAACGCCGACGTGTCTCTGGCGGCCGCCGCCAAGCTGCTGCACGACCGCTCCACCCAGCGGCTGTTCGTGCGTGAGGGTGAGACCGTGGTGGGGGTGCTCACCCGCGGCGATGTGGTGCGCGCCCTGGCGGCCGAGGGCTGAACTCCCGCCAGGGCAGGATGGCGCCGTCGGCCACCAGCCAGATCTGCTCAAGTGGATCGCAGGGGTGCCCGCCGGTGAGCTGCCCGAACGAGGGCAGCAGCAGCCGCTGACTCCTGGCGTCGTAGCTGAAACAGGGCAGTCGCAAACGGTCGCTGCGGTCGCCGATCAGCGCCACCGGGTGCAGGTGACCGCAGATGTGCAGGTGATCGGCTGCCCCGGGCGGGGGCTGATCCTCGGGACCATGGCTGAGCCAGAGGGGGCCACGGGGCGTGGCCGGCTCCTGGGGCAGGCCCTCGATCCAGCTGCCCTGTTCGTGGTTGCCGCCGATCAGCCGCAGTGGGCAGCCCAGCAGCTGGGGCAGGGCCCTGAGCTTCTGGCGCAGCTCGGCGGTGAGGCCCAGCCGGCTGTGGATCAGGTCGCCAAGCACCACCACCTCCCGGGGCTGCCAGTGGTGGGCCAGGGCCAGCAGGGCGTTGAGGGTGCCCGCATCCCCGTCGCTGGGCAGGGCGATGCCATGGCTCTGGAAGGTCTCGGCCTTGCCCAGGTGCAGGTCGGCCAGCAGCAGCAGCCGTTGCTGAGGGTCCCAGAGGGCCTTGGCCGCCAGCAGCTCCAGCCGGTGCCCCCGCCAGTGGAAGGGGGCACGATCGAGGGGGTGATCCGTCATCGCCGCGCCCCTGATCAGGTGGCCATCGCCGCCTGGTAGGCGGGCCGGGCGCGGGTGGCCTCGATCGTGGCCTGAACCGCCGGGTACGGGCTCAGATCGAGCTGGGGGAAGAAGACCGGCAGATAGGCCAGGTGAGCGTTCACCGCACAATCGGCCACACCCCAGACCTCACCGAGCAGGGGGCTCCCTTTGGCCAGGAGCTTGTCGAGGGCGGCCATCAGCCGTGGGAATTCCCGCTCCCTGGCACTTTCCACGAACAGGGCCGTGGCCAGGGTGGCATTGGCGAACAGCACCCACTGCTCCGCCAGGGCCCGCTGCTCGGGGGTCGAGAACTCCTGGCCGTAGCGATCAGCGAGATAGAGCAGGATCGCGCCGCTCTCGAACAGGCGCAGGGGTTCCCCGCCGGGGTCGCGGGCGGCGCTGTCCTCGAGGACCGGCACCTTGCCGAAGGGATTGATCGCCAGAAAGGCCTCCTGCCGGTGTTCACCGGCCTGCATGTCGAGGAGGTGCCAGGTGTAGGGGATCGCTTTCTCGGCCAGATACCAGCGGGGCATCGAGGCCCTCGAGCGGGCTCCGCCGTGGAGGGTGAGGGTCATGCGGTGGGTGCGGTGCAAATCCTCCCCGCAGAATGGAGCTTCACGGGGATGGAATGCCGGTGGCTGACAGCCTGCTCCGTCTGGCGCCTTATCTGGTGGGCCGCGCCCGCCGCGGCATCGTCGGCGACAGCCGCTATGCCCGTTCCCTGCGCGAGGCGGTGCGGGAGGCCTCCCAGGATCCCGATGGCGGTGCCCTGCTGATCAGCGGCGAGCCCGGCCTGGAGAAGGACAACATCGCCGCGCTGATCCATTTCGGCTCCCCCTCCCGGAGGACGCTGATGGTGCAGCTCGATGGGGCGGTGCTGCGCGGCGATGGCGCTGAGTTGTTCGGCAGTGCCGGCCGTGGCGGTGAAGGCTCCCTGCTGGAGGATCCGCAGGTGGGGGCCCTGCTGATCGACAAGCTCGACCGCGTCGACCCCCAGCTGCTGCCTGCCCTTCTGGAGCTGGCCGGCAGCGGCCGCTGGCAGCCCCCGGATCCCGGCGCAGCCCCCCGCCACTTCCCGGGTCGGGTGTTCTTCACCACCGAGTCGGTGGTGCCCGGCTTCGAGCGCGCCTGCACGCTGATCCGCGTGCCGCCGCTGCGGGTGCGGCGGCAGGACCTTGGCGACTGGCTTCGCTACGACCTGCGCCTCAAGAGCCGGGCCCTGGGCTGGCCGGTGGCACCGGTGGTGGGCACGGAGCTGATCCGGCGCCTGCAGACCCACGACTTCCCCGGCAATGTGCGCGAGCTGGAGGACCTGGTGGAGCGGGCCCTTCGCCAGCTGCCGGTGCCCAGCGAGGGCGAGCCACCGCCGGAGCTGCCGGAAGAGGTGTTCTGGCTGCCCTCCCGCCAGAGCCGCCCACGCTTCGACCTCTGGCGCTGGAAGCCGGCCCTGCGCACCTGGATGCGCTCGCCACGGCTCTGGAAGGCCCTTCTGTTCGGTCTGGTGAGCTGGCTGTTCGTGCTGGTGAACCTGTGGTTGTGGCTCGGCCCCCAGGATCGCGCCCACAATGGGGCACTGAATCTGTTCTGGGCCTGGTGGTGGCCCCTGATCCTGCTGGGGTATCCCCTGGTGGGCCGCCTCTGGTGCTCCTTCTGCCCGTTCATGGTCTGGGGTGAGATCGGCCAGCGGCTGGCCGCTGCGCTCGGTTGGCAGCCGGCCCGCTGGCCGAGGGGGGAGACCGACCGCTGGGCCGCGCCGGCCCTGGCCTCCGGCTTCGCCGCGATCCTGCTCTGGGAGGAGCTGGCGGATCTGGAGAACAGCGCCCGGCTGAGCAGCTGCCTGCTGCTGCTGATCACCGCCGGGGCCGTGGTCGGTTCCCTGCGCTTCGAGAAGCGCTTCTGGTGCCGTTATCTCTGCCCGGTGGGGGGAATGAACGGCCTGTTCGCCAAGCTTTCTGTGCTGGAGCTGCGCGCCCAGGTGGGCACCTGCAGCGGCAGCTGCAGCACCTATGCCTGCTTCAAGGGCGGCCCCGCCGACGGTGAGGGTCTGGCCACGGCCGGCTGCCCCCTCGGCACCCATCCGGCCCATCTCGACGACAATCGCAACTGCGTGCTCTGCCTCACCTGCGCCCAGGCCTGCCCGCACCGCTCCGTGCAACTGAGCCTGCGGCCTCCCGCCGCCGACCTGCAGCGGGAGATGGCCCCGCCCGACGGTGAGGCGGGGCTGATCCTGGTGCTGGCCGGCGGCGTCTGCCTGAAGTTCTGGGATCGCCTGCTCGGGGGACTGCCCCTGGCCCCCGAGAGCCTGCAGGCGGGCCCCCTGCTGCCGCGCCTGGCCTTCGCCGCCCTTGCCCTGGCGCTGCCCTCGGCCCTGGCGCTGGTTGCGCTTCGGCTCGGGAGCTGGCTGACGCCGGCGGGCAGGGCCGCCCGGCGCCTGCGCCTCGGGCTCTATGGGCTGTTGCCTCTGCTCTGGGCCCTGTTGCTGGCGCGGCATCTGCCGGTGGGGATGGCGGAAGCGGGCCTTTGGCTGCCGGTCACCTTCCAGCAGCCACTTCCCGGCTGGAGCGCTGATCACCACGTGATCGCCTTCTGCCAGAGCCTGGTGCTGCTGGTGGGGGTGGGCAGCTCGCTGGTGTTGCTGCGCCGCCTGCTGCTGAACAGGGGGGCGGCCCTGTGGTGGGGCAGCGCCGCTGCCCTGGCGCTGGGGGCGGGGGGGCGCTGGCTGGTGGCGGGTTAGGCAGGCCGTGGCGCCAGGATGCCCCTCGCCTTCACAACAGCGCGCAGAGCCGCCGGATGTCGGAGCTGCTGTAGAGGCTTCGGGATTCTCCCGGGGTGGCCACAGCGAAGTTGTGCTCCTTTGTGAGCAGGTTGGCGGCACCGAGGCGGTTGGCGATCTCCACCCGCTCCAGGCCGCGGCTGCTCCGCCAGAGGCGGCAGTCGTGGCGGGTGTCATGGGTGCTGGCCAGCAGGGCGGTGATCGCCAGGGCAGGCCCAAGCCAGTGGTGGCTCATCACAACGGCATCCAGTGGTGACCAGTGTCCAACCGGATGTGTTCCTCTTGCTACACCAAAGGCAAGGCGCTCCGCCAGGATTCCGCCATGGATGGAGAGCTCTAGTGACTCGACGACGCCTCCAGCGCCAGCTTCCGGGTGAAACCCGCCACTGGCTTGAGTACCGCCTGCACGCCCTCGAGAGCCGCGAACGATTCGAGGACGCCTATGCCCTGCGCATGGAAATGGCCGAGTGGCTGCTGGAAAGTGGCCACGATCAGCCGGTGAACAACCTCACCGTGGCGCGGCTTCTGCGGGATGGAACGGTGTTGGTGGATTCCCTGCTCAGCGACCCGACATAATCACCCCACAAGACTTTCCCCCATGACCATCGCCCTGCTGATCGCCCTGGTGGGTTCCCTGGTGCTGATGAACTGGATCGTCAAGAAACTGAGCAAAGTCTGAGTTGGGCCTTCCAGAGCTGGCATTGCTCAGCCGTCGTCTTCGGCTTTTCTGGCTTCGGCCACCAGCCGTTGCACCCGCTCCAGCACCGACTCGTTGCTCATCCGGTTGTTCAGGCGCTCCACGAGCAACGGGAACGCGAAGGGGCCGGGTCGTGGTGTGCGCTCCAGCAGCCGCTGGGCTCGGCTGAGGCGATCGAGGGCCTGGCGCAGGCGGCCCAGTTCCAGCTGCTCGTCCATCACTTCCCGGCGCGCCTGCTCCAGCAGGCGGTTGCCGGGATCATGGCGGCTGAACACATCGAAGAGCAGAGCGGCGCTGATCTGCAGCTGGCCGCCGCTCTTGCGCTGTCCGGGAAAGCCGTTGACCACCAGGCCGGCAATCTGGGCGATGGAGCGGAAGCGGCGGCGGCAGAGCTCGGAGAGGTTGATCGAGGCCTCCAGATCCGCTTCCAGCTCCCCCTGGTCGAGCAGGGCGTCGCTCCAGGCCTCGTAGAGGGCTTCGAAGGGGTAGCCGCGGGGGGCCAGCAGCTCGAAGCCGTAATCGTTCACCGACACCGTGATGGTGGCCGACTGGATCCGGGTGAGGCGTCCGGCCCAGAGGAAGCCCAGGCCCTCATGCACGAAGCGCCCCTCGAAGGGGTAAGCGAACAGGTGGCTGCCCTCGCGGCTGCGGGTCACCTCCACCAGGAACTGATTCTCCCGGGGCAGCCGCGAGAGGTCGGCCTGGCGGCGCAGCAGGGGCTCCAGGGCCCGCAGTTCGGGCGTGTCGAGCCGGTGATCGTGGGCTCGACACGCCGCAGGTTCCGCCGCCTGGATGGCCCCGGCACAGCGGTGCACTTCCCGGCGCAGGTGAACGCTGAGCAGATCCGAGAGGGCCATCTGGCCCCCGGCCCAGGCGGGCACCGTGCGGCTCTTGCGGGTGCTGGCCTTCACCAGGGCAGTCATGTCGCGCAGCCGCACGAACTCCAGCTGCCGTCCGGCAAAAAAGAACACATCACCCGGCTTCAGACGCGAGATGAACCCTTCCTCCACATGGCCGAGGGTGGCGCCGCGCACCACCTTGACGCTGATCGAACTGCTGGAGGTGATCGTGCCGATTCCCAGGCGGTGCAGGCGGGCGATGGCGGGATCCTTGACGCGGTACAGGCAGGGCTCCTCCCGCTCCAGCTTGCGAAAGCGGGGGTAGGCGCCGAGGCAGTCGCCGCCGTACTCCAGAAAGCGCAGGCACCATTGCCAGCTGGCCCCATCGAGGTTGCGGTAGCTCCAGCTGCTGCGCACCCGCTCCAGCTCCCGCTCCGGCTCGAAGCCCGGTCCGCAGGCCAGGCTGGTGAGGTGCTGCAGAAGCACATCCAGCGGCGCCAGCGGCGGCCGGCGGGTTTCCACCAGCCCCTCCCCCAGCCCCCGCCGCATCGCCGACACCTCGAGCAGCTCCAGGGCGTTGGTGGGCATGAACAGCACCTGGGAGGTGCCGCCGGGGTTGTGGGCCGAGCGGCCGGCCCGCTGCAGCAACCGCGCCAGGTTCTTGGCACTGCCGATCTGCACCACCCGCTCCACCGGCTGAAAGTCGACCCCCAGATCCAGAGAACTGGTGCAGACCACCCAGCGCACGTCCCCTGCCTTCACCCCGGCCTCGATCGCCTCGCGCTCGGCCCGGTCGATTGAGCCGTGATGCAGGGCCAGACCGTCCTCCATCTCGGGGCAGGCGTAACGCAGGCACTGGTGCCAGCGCTCCGCCTGGTTGCGCGTGTTGGTGAACAGCAGGGTGGAGATGGCCGGATCCATGGCCGCCACCAGCTCCTCGTACATGCGCAGGCCCAGGTGTCCCCCCCAGGGGAAGCCATCGATCGACTCCGGCAGCAGGCTGCGAATCTCCGTGCCCCGTCGCACCCGCGCCCGCACCAGCAGGGGGTCCGTCGCCGCGCCAACTCCCACCGCTGCCCGGGCGGCCTCCTCCAGGTTGCCGATGGTGGCGCTGATCGCCCAGGTGCGCAGCCCCGGGCGCTGCCCCCGCAGCCAGCTCAGGGCCAGCTCGGTCTGGGTGCCGCGCTTGCTGCCCATCAGCTCGTGCCATTCGTCGAGAATCACCGTTTCGAGCCCCGCGAACAGCTGCGCCGCGGTGCGGTTCGCCAGCAGCACCGAGAGCGATTCCGGCGTGGTGATCAGGATCTGGGGCGGCTGAGCGAGCTGACGGCTGCGCTCGGCGCTGGCGGTGTCACCGTTGCGGATGCCCAGCGTCAGCGGCCAGCCCATGGCCTCGATCGGCTCGCGGATCGCCAGGGCCAGGTCGCGGCTGAGGGCGCGCAGGGGGGTGAGGTAGAGCAGGCGCAGGCCCGGAGCCGGGTTCGCCAGCATCGACGCGATCGGCCCCATCACGGCCGCGTAGGTCTTGCCGGCGCCGGTGGGCACCTGAATCAGGCCGTTCTGCCCGCGCAGGTAGGCCTTCCAGCACTGGCGCTGAAAGGGCAGGGGGCGCCAGCCCTTCCGGCGGAACCAGGCCTCGATCGGCTCGAGCGCAGCGGGCTGGGATGGCAAGGCGGGTGGTGGTGGCTCAGGTGGTGAGGATGCCCACCACCACCGCGGCGATGGCGAGGATCACGGCCCCCTGAACCACGCCGGCCGCCACGTTGCCCTTGCGGATTTCAGCGCGGTAGTCGATCGGGGAGAGCTTGTCGAACAACACGAGGCCCGCATAGATGAGGATGACCCCGACGACGGTCCACCCGACCGTCAGCAGGAGCTGGAGCAGGGGTTTGACCAAGGCGGCATCCCGACGCGCCGTTCAGGCTAAGGACCGCTCCGGTTCACGGCCCGGGCCGGGAGATGTGCGGCGTTGGCCGCTGCTGCTGGGGCTGTTGCCCCTCATCCCTCTGCTGGTCCTGCTGATGTCTCTGCTGGAGCGGCCCCAGCGCCAGCAGATCGCGGTGGCACCCGAGCAGTCGAGCACCAGCGAACCTCTGCGCCTGGAATCAGGCTGGTTCGGCAGTCCGCTGATCAAGCTGCAGGCCGAGCTGCCGCTGAACACCGCCATGGGTCTGGGGGTGGAGCTGCTCGATGCCGGCGGGGCCACCGTGCTGGAGCTGGCGAAAGACGGCTGGCGCGAGACCGGCATCTGGTCGGAGGGGGGCGAGAGCGGTCGCTGGGAGGAGAGCGACGCCGGCCTGCGGCTGTCCCTGCGGCCGCCGCGATTGGGGGCCTACCTGCTGCGGCTCACGCTCGAGGATCTGCTCGACACAGCCGGCCGCCCCCTGGAGAGCCCCTTGCTGGTGCGGTTGGAGGTGCGCAACCACAGCGTCGACGCCCCGTTGCTCTGGTTCACCGCCCTGGTGACGCTGTTGATGGCGGGGATCGCCATGAGGTCCATCTACCGCAACTGCCGCCTGCGCAAGGTGCTGCGCCTGGAGGACAACCGCGTGCGCCTGCGCTGCCGGCTGGGGGGGGCTGGCCTGGTGCGTATGGAGCTGCGGGCCCGCTACGAGCGTCCCTCCAGCGACGCCGGTCCAAACGCCCCCCGGCTGATGGCGGAGCTGCAGCTGGAGGCCAGCGATGCCCTCGGCCGCTCGCGCCTGGTCTTCAGGCGCCTCTTGCCGGTGGCGGCCCATTCCAGCGACGGTGACCACTGGTTGAACGTGAACGAAGTGCTCCACCTCAAGGTGAGGGAGCCCCTCAGCCTGGGCCTGAAGCTGACGCTGCCTGAAACCATCGCGGATGGAGGCCAGCCCTGGGAAATCGAATGGTTGCGGCTGGTGCTGGAAGACGGGGTGCTCAGTCCCCGCCCGGTGGCCGTGCTGACGCTGGAGCCCTGAGATGGCTTCAGAGCGCACGTTGATCCTGGTGCTCACCCTCTCGGCGGTGACGGTGGGCACGGCTACAGCGGTCAGCCGGCCGTTCCTGTTCCAGCTCGGGCAGGAGGGAGCGCCGCCCGGGTCGAGCGGCGTCAGCTACCGCGGCAGCTACCGGGGGGGGCGCTGGGTGCCCAGCCGCGGTCGCTCCGACTGGTCGCGCTTCCAGGGGCGGGGCCCCGGGACGGCCAAGTAGGGATGCCGCCCCTCTCGCCGCTGCAGGTGCGGGTGCTGCTGGCCACCGCGGCGCTCTCCTCCAGCGTGGGGCTTGTGCTGGAGCTGATGCTCGTCACCCAGGCCAGCTACCTGCTGGGTGATGTGGCTCTGGCCACGGGGGTGGTGATCGGCACCTTCCTGGCGGCCATGGGGCTGGGGGCCTGGCTGAGCCAGTTCGTGGGCGGCGGCGACAGGCCTCAGCAGCGGTTGTTGCACGCCTTCCTGCTGGTGGAGCTCTGCCTGGCTCCGCTCTGTCTGCTGGGTCCGCTGGCCCTGTTCGCCCTGTTCAGCGTCGATGGACCGCTCTGGCTGGCCCTGGTGGTGGTGACCCTGCTGGTGGGAGTGCTCGGGGGCATGGAGGTGCCCCTGCTCACCCGGCTGCTGGAGAGCCAGCAGCACCTGCGCAAGGCCCTGGCCCGGGTGCTGGCCCTCGACTATCTCGGCGCCCTGCTGGGCTCCCTGCTCTTCCCGCTGCTGCTGCTGCCCTGGTTCGGCCTGCTGCCCACGGCCGGGCTGCTGGCGATGGTGCCGCTGATCAGCAGTGCGGTGCTGTGCTGGGTGTTCCCCGGCTGCCGCCGCTGGCGCTGGCCGGTGAGCGGCGCCCTTCCTCTGGCGGCCCTGGCCGCCTGGGCGCTGGTGCCCCTGGGCAACCGGATCGAGGACGGCCTCTACGACGATCCGGTGGTGGGGCGGATTCAGTCGCGACATCAGCGCATCGTGCTCACCAGCCGCCGCGGTGATCTGCGCCTGTTCCTGGACGGGAACCTGCAGTTCTCCAGCCTGGATGAGTACCGCTACCACGAGGCCCTGGTGCATCCGGCCCTGGCCCTGCACGGGCGTCCCTTGCGGGTGCTGCTGCTGGGGGCGGGCGACGGACTGGCGGCGCGGGAGATCCTGCGCTGGCCCGGTCTGCGCCGCCTGGATCTGGTGGAGCTGGATCCGCAGATGCTGCGACTGGCGCGCGCGCACCCCTTCCTGCGCCGCCTGAACAAGGCGAGCCTGGAGGATCCGCGGGTGCACACTCACGTTGGTGATGCCTTTGAGCTGGTGCGCCGCCTGCCAGGCCCCTACGACGTGGTGATCGCCGACTTTCCCGACCCCGGCAGCCCGGCCATGGCCAGGCTCTACAGCGTGACGTTCTATGGGCGCCTGCTGGGCCGGCTGGCCCCAGGCGGGGTGCTGGTGACCCAGGCCTCCACCCCCTTCTTCACGCCGAAGGTGATGGCCTCGATCCAGGCCACCCTGGCCGAGCTGGGCCTGGTCACGCGCCCCTACAGCGTGGATGTGCCCAGCTTCGGGCCCTGGGGTTTCGTGCTGGCCCATCGCCCCGGCCAGCGCCTGAACCTGGCCCCCCCGCCGGTCGAGGGGCGCTGGTTCGATCGCGCCCAGCTCGAGAAGCTGTTCGTGTTGCCCCGGGATCTGCGCCCCCCGACAGAGGCGGTGGTGCTGCCGAACCGGCTGTCGCGGCCGGTGCTCGATGCCTACCAGCGCCAGAGCCGCTGGCGGCAGCACTGAACCCCACCCGGTACTGCTCGATAGGCTGATCTTCTCCGGACGTCTGGCTCCGGGCCGAGGCCGTGCCCATGGGCGTCTGGGTCCTGCTGGTGGTGCTGTTTCTGGCGGCCTGGGCCCTGCGCCAGCTGCAGAAGCGGCGTCGGCGCCCCGCGGCGGCGGCGCCCCAGGAGCGCACCCTCTTCGATCTGCGCACCGGCGACATCGTGCAGGCGGAGTCCCGCGACTGGGTGGTGGAAGACCGCCTGCTCTACGACGAGGAGGGCTTCCAGTGGCTGGAGTACCTGTTGCGCGACGGCGGCGAGGGCCGCTGGTTGTGCGTCTGCGAAGACGACTGGCTGGAGGTGAGCTGGCTGGAGCAGGGCCCCCAGGAGCTGGCCCGGCAGCTGGATCTCCAACCCCTCTCCTTCCCGGGGCAAATCACCTGGGAGGGGGTGACCTACCAGCTCAAGGAGCAGGGCCGCGCCTCGGTGACCTCGAGCTCGCGCACCATGAACCGGCGGCTGAACGGCTGCCGCTACGGCGATTACGAGGGACCCGACGGCCAGGTGCTCTCCCTGGAGCGCTGGGATGGGGGCAGCCCCAGCTCCCGTCCGCCTGCCCCTGGCTCTGAGCCGGAGCGCGCAGAGGCTGAGGTGACGCTCGGTCGCCTGTTGGATCCCGCCTCCCTCGCCCTGCTGCCGGGGGATGGGCGCTCCGTCTACCGGCCCCTCAGTCCGGGGAGTTGATCTCCCCCAAAAGCTGGAGGGCCGTGGCGAGGCTGTCGGCCTCGGCCGCCGGCTTGTCGCGGCGCCAGCGCAGGATGCGGGGGAAGCGCACCGCCAGACCGCTCTTGTGGCGTGAGGAGCGCTGGATGCCCTCGAAGCCGAGGTTGAACACCTGCAGGGGCTCCACCGACCGCACCGGCCCGAAGCGCTCGATGGTGTGGCGGCGGATCCAGCGGTCGAGTTCGTTGATCTCATTGTCATCGAGGCCGGAGTAGGCCTTGGTGAAGGTCACCAGCCGTGGGCTGCCCTCTCCGCCGGCCACGTCGGCGCTGGTGTCCCAGAGGCCGAAGGTGTAATCGGTGTAGAGGTTGGCGCGGCGGCCGCTGCCCGCCTGCGCGTAGAGCAGCACCGCATCGAGTTCCAGCGGCTCGAGCTTGTGCTTCCACCAGTCGCCGCGGCGTCGGCCCACCCGGTAAGGGGACTCCAGCCGTTTGAGCATCAGTCCTTCGGCCCCCACCTGGCGGGCTCTGCCGCGCTGGTGCTCCAGCTCCTCCCAGCGGCCCAGGGGCAACGCCTGTGAGCTTCGCAGGCGCTGCCGCTCGGGGTGATCACCCAGGGTCACGGTGTTGCGCAGCTCCTCGAGCCGCGCCAGGCGCTGCCGCAGCGGTTCGCCGCGCCGGTCTGCATGGTCTGACTCCAGCAGGTCGTAAGCCACGAAAGCCATCGGACACTGACGGCGCAGGCTGGCCCCCACGCTCCTGCGTCCAAGCCGCCGCTGGAGGGCCGCGAAGCCACGGGGGCGTTCCTCGCCGGGTTCCCAGACGATCACTTCCCCATCGAGCACCGTGCCTTCCGGCAGGGCTTCCCCCAGGCTCACCAGCTCGGGGAAGCTCTCGTTCACCAGGTCTTCGCCGCGGCTCCAGAGGAAGCTGGTGCCGGCCCGGCGAATCAGTTGGCCACGGATGCCGTCCCACTTCCACTCCGCCCGCCAGTCGGCCGGATTCCAGCCGGCCAGCTGGGCCGGATCGAGAGGGCTGGCCAGGAAGAAGGGAAACGGGCGGCTCGCCGGCACCGCTGCACCGTCCAGCGCCGGGGCGAGCAGGGCGAGGAAGGCTTCAGCCGTCGTCCCGACGCCTCCCATCAGGCGCTGGGCGATTTCGGCCTCCTCCAGTCCAGCCAGCCGCGCCAGAGCCCGGGTCACCAGCCCCGTGGACACCCCCACCCGCAGGCCACCGGTGAGCAGCTTGTTGAACAGGAATGCCTGCCCCGGCGGCAGGCTGGCCCAGGCATGCAGCACGGCTTCGGCCTGGGCGGCGGGCTCCAGTGCCGCGATCGCCGGCAGCTGCTGGCCCATCCACTCCGCCAGCGGCCGCTCGATCACCTCGGACTCGGGCAGTTTCAGCTGGGGCAGCAGCAGGGCGATCGTCTCGGCACTGTCCCCCACCTGGGCGTGGCAGTCGTCGAACAACCACTCCGGCAGGGCCGAGGCGGCCAGGGCGATCTCCCGCAGCCGCCGGCCCGTGATCAGCCGCTTGCGCCGCTTGCCGAGCAACAGGGTGAGCGCCCAGGCCCCATCAGCGGGATCCACCGCTCGCAGGTAGTTCTCCACCGCCGCCACCCGGGCACGGGTGCCGGGGCTGCGATCCAGCTGCTCGTAGAGAGCGCAGAAGTCGCGCATGGGCGCTGGCTCGAGCGGATCGGCCTTCACCCTGGCAAGCGCCGAGGCCGACTGCTCCTTCCCTGCCACTCGCGGGAGGATGGG
Organism: Synechococcus sp. BSA11S; assembly: GCF_014224355.1. Lineage (GTDB taxonomy): Bacteria > Cyanobacteriota > Cyanobacteriia > PCC-6307 > Cyanobiaceae > Regnicoccus_A. The sequence continues at coordinate 167,290 of NZ_VNWP01000006.1, forward strand.
GGCCAAGGCCCTGCGGCCACCCGGTGCGACAGCCCGATGAAGTTCAAGGACTACTACGAGAGCCTCGGCATCGAGCGGGGTGCGAGTGAGGAGGAGATCAAGAAGGCCTACCGGCGCCTGGCTCGCCAGTACCACCCCGACATCTCCAAGGAGACGGGCGCCGAGGAGCGTTTCAAGGAGATCAGCGAGGCCTACCAGACCCTCTCGGATCCGGAGAAGCGCCAGGCCTACGACGACCTGGGCCGCCATCGCCCCGGCGAGGAGTTTCGGCCGCCGCCGGACTGGGAGACGCGCTTCTGGCAGGGCCAGGCCCACCAGGAGGTGGACCTCTCCGAGCTGTTCGAGCAGATGGGATTCCGCAGCTCCCAGCGCCGGCGCCAGGCGGGAGGCGTGGACTTCCCGATCCGCGGTCAGGACGTGGAGGCCGTGGCCCGGCTGACGCTCGACGAGGTCGTCCGCGGCAGCCAGGTGACCCTGGAGCGGCCGGGCGGCGGCAGTGTGCGCATCCGGGTACCCCAGGGCGTGACCGATGGCGAGCGCCTGCGCATCCCTGGGCGCGGCGGTCCCGGCAGCGGCGGTGGCCCTGATGGCGATGTGTACCTGCACATCCAGGTGCAGCCTCACCCGCTGTTCCGGCCGGTGGGTCATGACCTCTACCTGGAGCTTCCGGTGACGCCCTGGGAGGCGGCCCTCGGCTCACAGATCGAGTTGCCCACCCTTGACGGCCACGTGCGGGTGACGGTGAAGCCAGGCGCGCAGGCGGGCCAGAAACTGCGGCTGGCCGGCAAGGGGCTGCCGAAGCGGGGCGAGGGAGCCGGCGATCTCTATGCCGTGCTGCAGATCGTGATGCCCACGCAGATCAGCGAGCGTGAACAGGAGCTTTATCGTGAGCTGGCGACGGTGTCCACCTTCAAGCCCCGTTCGCACTACACCGGAGGGGCGACCCATGCCTGACGATCTCCTGATCCCCGTGGACGGCGAGAGTCCGGTGGAATCGGAGGAGCTGCTGGCGGCCTCGGGCCTGGCCCATGAGGAGCTGGTGGAGCTGGTGGAGTTCGGCGTGTTCGAGACCGGGGAGGGCGCCACGGGCTGGAGCTTCCAGGCCCGGGTGGTTCATCAGGCGCGGCGGGCGGTGAAGCTGCGGGACACCTTCGGGCTCAACCCCCCCGGGATGGCCCTGGCTCTCACCTACCTGGAGAAAATCGAGGCCCTGGAGCAGCGGCTGCGGGAATTGGAGTGCCTTCTGCCCCGATGAGGCCTGGACGGCCGTTGCCATGGAGGCTTGCGATCTCACCACCGGATCGCTGACCACCCGGCACCTGGGTGTGCAGAAGGCCATCTTCGATCTGCTCAGCGACTGACCCTCAGCCATCGGGCTGTGGCGCGGCAGGAGCCGTTCGAGGTCCACGACACGGATCCAGAACCCGCCTCCCGTTGGTGGGCTTCATCTCTCTAGGGTCGAGGGAACAACGGGGCTGGGGGAGACCGTGTCACGCTCCTCCTTCGATCTCCAGGCCGCCCTCGCCGTTCCCTTCCCCACCCTGTGGCGCGGGCTGGCCACACGGAAGCTGCGACCCGAAGTGATGGATCAGCCCGGGCTGGAGGCCCAGGCCCATCACGACGCCCTGCGGGGGCTGGCCACGATCAACGGGTTCACCCGCAGCGCCGCCTGTTTCTTTCCTGCCATTCGCCGGCTGGTCCGCGAGTGTCCGGAACGGCCCCTGCGCATCCTCGATGTGGCCTGCGGCGGCGGCGACACGGTGCGGGCCCTCTGCCGCCTGGGCCGGCGCGAGGGCCTCGACCTGGAGGTGCAGGGCTGCGACCTCAGCGCCGACGCCCTGGCACTCGCCACCGCCGCGGCCCGGGCCGAGGGGCTGGAGGCCCGCTTCTTCCAGGCCGATGCGATCGGCGCTCCCCTGCCGGATGGCTACCAGCTGATCACCACCTCCCTGTTTCTGCATCACCTCGGTGAGGCCGACGCCGAGACCCTGCTGCGCGGCATGGCCGCCCAGGCCGAACAGCAGATCCTGGTGCACGATCTGATCCGCAGCCGGCTCGATCTGGCCCTCACCTGGCTGGGTACCCGGCTGCTGAGCCGCTCGCCGATCGTGCACATCGATGGCCCCCTGTCGGTGGGGGGCGCGTTCCGGCTGGAGGAGGTGGAGGCCCTGGCTGCCGCGGCCGGTCTTGAAGGTGCCCGGCTCAGCCAGTTCTGGCCGGAGCGGTTTCTGCTCTCCTGGAGCCGCGATGCCGCCCGCGGCTGACGACCTGGAGCCCCTGGCCCGGCGACCCTGGGATGTGGTGGTGGTGGGGGCCGGCCCGGCCGGTTCCCTGGCGGCCCATGGCTGTGCCAGCCGGGGGCTGCGGGTGCTGCTGGTGGAGCAGCGCCGCTTCCCCCGCTGGAAAGTCTGCGGCGCCTGCCTCAGCCCCCAGGCCCAGGCCGCCCTGGCCGCCGCCGGCCTGGAGCACCTGGTGGAGGAGCAGGGGGGGCTTCCCCTGCGGCAGCTGCAGCTGGGTGTGGCCGGGCGGGTCAGTCCCATCGCCCTGGCCCGGGGCCAGGCCCTCTCCCGGGCCCGCTTCGATCAGGCGCTCCTGGAGGAGGCCGAATCCGCTGGCGTCACCGTGCTGGCGGGCACCCGGGCCGCCCTGGGCGCCAGCGAGGCCGGTGTTCGGGAGGTGGTGCTGCGGCAGGGTGCTGGCCGGCAGAGCGTCCGCGCCCGGGTGGTGCTGATCGCCGCTGGCCTCGCCCACCGCTGCCTGGACGACGAACCCGGCCTCCACACGCAGATCGAATCCGGCAGCCGGGTGGGAGCCGGCTGTGTGCTGCCCGCGGAGGCCGCCGCGGTGCCGCCTGGGGTCCTGCAGATGGCCGTGGGACGTGGGGGCTATCTGGGGCTGGTGCGGGTCGAGAGCGGCGAGATCAACCTGGCCTGCGCCCTGGATCGAGACCAGCTGCGCGCCAGCGGCGGAGCGGGCCCGGCCTGCCAGCAGCTGCTGACGGAAGCCGGCTTCCCGCCGCTGCCGGAGCTGCCGGAGGGCTCCTGGCAGCTCACCCCACCCCTGAGCCGCAGAACGCGCCCGCTGGCGGGCCATCGCCTGTTGCTGCTCGGGGATGCCGCCGGATACGTGGAGCCGTTCACCGGTGAAGGCATGGGCTGGGCTCTCACCTCCGCCCTGGCTGCCCTGCCCCTGGTGAGCCGTGGGCTGGAGCACTGGGATGGGGTGATCGAGGCGGACTGGCGGCGCCGTCATCAGCAGTGGGTGGAGCGCCGGCAGGGCTTCTGCCGCGGGTTGGCGCTGCTGCTGCGCCATCCGTGGGCCACCCGCAGCCTGCACCGGAGCGCGGCGGGGCTGCCCGCTCTGACCAGCTCCTTGATTGAGGTCCTGCAACGCCCCTCCCTGCCCACCCCGATCCACTGACCCTCCCCATGCCCCTGTCCCTGCTCGGCATCGGCACCGCCGTTCCGACGCAACGCATCAGCCAGCGCCAGGCCCTGGCCCTGGCGCCTCAGATGGACACGGCCAGTCCGCGTCAGCAACGCCTGCTGGAGCGGATCTACCAACGCTCCGGGGTGGAGCATCGCCACTGCGTCCCTGTGGCCACCTCTGCCAATCCCTCCACCGCCGAGCGGATGCGGCGCTACCAGCCGGCGGCCCTCGATCTGGCCCTGCGGGCCTCCCGCCTGGCCCTGGCGGATGCCGGCGTGGACGGGATGGCCATCACCCATCTCATCACCGTGTCATGCACGGGCTTCGGCGCGCCAGGTTTTGATCTGGCGCTGATGGCCAGCCTCCCCCTCTCCAGCGGTGTGGCTCGCACCCACGTGGGCTTCATGGGCTGCCATGGGGCGCTCAACGGCCTGCGGGTGGCCCGGGCCTTTGTGGAGGCTGACCCCAGGGCCTGCGTGCTGCTCTGTGCGGTGGAAGTGTGCAGCCTGCACCTGCAGGAAGGCTGGAATCCCGAGCACATCGTGGCCAATGCGCTGTTCGCCGACGGTGCCGGCGCGGTGGTGGCTGTGGGCAGTGAGCCCTCCGCCGTGGGGACGCTGCAGCTGATCGCCTCGAGCTCCACGGTGCTCCCCGACAGCGCGGCGTTGATGGGCTGGATCATCGAAGACCACGGCTTCGCCATGGCCCTATCCACCAAGGTGCCCAGCCTGATCGCCGCCCAGCTGCGCCCCTGGCTCGACCGATGGCTGGAAGACCAGGGGGTGAGGTTGGAGGACATCGGCCAGTGGGCCGTGCACCCGGGCGGGCCGCGCATCCTGGCGGCGGTGCTGGAGAGCGCCGCCCTCGATCCGGCCCGGATCGACGTGTCCACCGCTGTGTTGCGTCAGTTCGGCAACATGTCGTCGGCCACGATCCTGTTCATCCTCGAGCGCCTGCGCGGCAGAGCTTGCGACGGACCATGCCTGGCCCTGGGCTTCGGCCCGGGCCTGACGGTGGAGGCGGCTCTGTTGCAGCGCGGCCATCGGGCCTGCGGGCCCGGCTGACCAGGCATCAGAACCAGCCTCCCGCTTGAATCCTGCACCCTGACCATCAACCTGGATGCGGCCAGAAGCACCAATGCCGGATGATCTGGAGTCCCCCTGATTTCGCAGACAAGTCGATAAGGGTCATGCCATGACCATCAGACTCTCCGTCGATGACCAACTCCACCAGAACCGGGCGCCGGTTGATGGCCCAGATGTGGCCTAACGGTTGCCATCACCTGCTGCAAAGAGAATGGCTTCTGACTGCTCCATGGCATCAGTGAATTTGAGGAGGCGGTTCAGGTGAATGGCATTGTTGGAAAGTGCTCTTCGCCTTAAGAGGAAACTTTTCAGGATTGCGTATCGACTCAAGGGACAAGTCAACGTCCAGATCAGGCCAATAGAGATGATCAGCTGTGGGTCTCAGGACGTTGATCAGTTGCTGAATCGTGGCTGACTTGAACCAAGGAAACTCGGAATACGGAAGTGCCAGTTCCTCATCATCGATAAGCATCCAAATACAATGACTGGAAACGTTGGTGACCTCAGCTTCCAAAGTGGTTGTTCCAGGCATCAATGACCTCCTGCTGGCGTGACTCGACTAACCGTTGAGCATCTTTAATCTTTGAAGAGCTTAGGGAAGCTCTGGACAATACTTCCGCATAGTCAGTCGCGGTCCGCCAATTGTTCGGCTTGGACTATTTCAGCGCAGATCGGGCTGGAATGAGCCTGATCTCACCATGATTGGGGACTGGCCGCTTCCAT
>NZ_VNWP01000007.1 GCF_014224355.1 Synechococcus sp. BSA11S
GCTGCAGGCGGACGGGACGCTGCCGGCGGAGAGCGTGGACGGGGAATGCCTGCGGGGGGACATGCGTGCGCTGCTGGAGCAACTGCCGGAACTGCAGCGGAACGTGCTGACCATGCGCTTCGGCATCGACGTGGAGGAGCCGATGAGCCTCACGGGCATCGGCCGCATCCTGGGCATGAGCCGCGACCGCATCCGCAACCTCGAGCGCGACGGCTTGGCGGCCCTGCGCCGGCTGAGCGATCAGGTGAAGGACTACAGCGATGCCGCCATGGTCTGAGCGTTGCCGGATGCGCGGGTGCTGCGCCGCGATCTGCTCGCCTGGTGGACTCTGCATGGCCGCCATGGGATTCCCTGGAAGCTGAGCTCCGACGGCGGCGTCCCACGGGATGGTCAGCCCCTCTGCCCCTATCGCATCTGGGTGGCCGAGGTGATGCTCCAGCAGACCCAGCTGGCGGTGATGCGCCCCTACTGGGAGCGCTGGATGCTGGCCTTCCCCGACGTCGTCGCCCTGGCTGAGGCGAGCCAGCACCAGGTGCTGCTGCACTGGCAGGGTCTCGGCTACTACTCCCGCGCCCGCCGGCTGCACCGGTCCGCGGGGCTGCTGGCCGCCCACGGCTGGCCCAGCGATCTGGAGGGCTGGCAGGCGCTGCCGGGGATCGGTCGGAGCACGGCGGGGAGCATCCTCAGCTCCGCCTTCGATCAGCCTTTCCCGATCCTCGATGGCAATGTGCGCCGCGTGCTGGCGCGCCTGCTGGCCTGGCCGCAGCCACCCCAGCGGGCCCTGGCCTTCTTCTGGCGCTGCAGCCAGGAGCTGCTGGATCCGCTGCGGCCGCGGGCCTTCAACCAGGCCCTGATGGATCTGGGCGCCACCGTCTGCACCCCCCGCCAGCCCCGCTGTGGCGCCTGCCCCTGGCAGTCCCACTGCGCTGCCTACGCTGCCGGCGACCCCACCCGCTTTCCCGTGAAGGACACCCCCACCCCACTGCCCTTCCAGGTGATCGGTGTGGGAGTGGTGCTCGATGGCACCGGACGGGTGCTGATCGATCAGCGGCTGGAGGAGGGGCTGCTGGGGGGGCTATGGGAGTTCCCCGGGGGCAAGCAGGAGAGCGGCGAGTCGATTCACGACACCATCCACCGGGAACTGCGCGAGGAGCTGGCGATCGAGGTGGAGGTGGGTGAGGAGCTGATCCGCCTCGAGCACGCCTACAGCCACAAGCGGCTGCGCTTCATCGTCCATCTCTGCCGCTGGCTCGGGGGCGAGCCCCAGCCCCTGGCCAGCCAGCAGGTGCGCTGGGTGGAACCGCAGCGGCTGTCGGCGTTTCCCTTTCCGGCGGCCAACGCCCGGATCATCGCCGCTCTTCAGGCCTGGCTCGGCCGCCGGGGCCATGGCGGCCATGCTGGGCAGGAGCTGCCCCCGGCCTGATGACCACTCCTCCCCAGGTGCTGTGTTTCGGAGAAGCTCTGGTGGATCGGCTCGGTCCTCCGGGCGGGGATCCGGCCACCGACCAGCCCATCGAAGACTGCCTGGGTGGGGCCCCCGCCAATGTGGCCTGCGCCCTCGCGAGGCTGGGCACGGGCTCGGCTCTGCTGGGTCGGCTCGGAGAGGATGGGATCGGCGTCGCCTTCCGGGAGATACTCCGTTCACGGGGTGTGGACAACCGGGCCCTGCAGTGGGATCCCGAGCGGCCCAGCCGCACGGTGCTGGTGCGCCGTGACAGCTCAGGTGATCGCAGCTTCGGTGGATTTGCCGGCGACAAGGGGGACGGGTTCGCCGACCAGGCCGTCGAGGCCTCTGCCCTGGCGGCACCCCTGGAGGAGTTGCTCGCGGGTGCCCGCTGGCTGCTGGTGGGCACGATTCCCCTGGCGACCCCCACCTCCGCCACCGCCCTGCGGTTCGCCGTGGAGCGGGCCGAGCAGGCCGGGATCCCGCTGGCCCTGGATGTGAACTGGCGTCCCACCTTCTGGCCCACCTCACCTGAGCAGGCTCTGGAGAGCCTTCGGCCGCTGCTGAGCCGGGCCGCGCTGATCAAGGTCTCCGCCGAGGAGGCCGACTGGATCGCCGGCAGCCGCGACCCCCAGCACATCAGTGCGTCCCTGCCCCAGGCGCCCGCCGTGCTGATCACCGACGGCCCCGGCGCTCTCACCTGGTGGCTTGGGGGTCAGGCCGGTCGCCTGGAGGCCTTCACGGTGCCGGTGGTGGACACCACCGGGGCTGGGGATGCGTTCCTGGCCGGAGTGCTGCACCGGCTCTGCCAGGAGCCGGAGCTGCTGGCGGCCGCCCCAGCGGAGCAGGTGCATGACGCCATGCGCTTTGCCAGTGGGTGCGGGGCCCTGGTCTGCCAGGGGGCCGGGGCGATCGATCCCCAGCCCACGGAGGCTCAGGTGATGGCTTTCCTGGCGGCGGTGGAGCTGACCCCTTCCGGTTCCTGAACCAGCGCGAAGCGCCCCTCGCCCTCGGCCGCCAGGTGCACCCGCCAGGCGGGCGCCGGCGAGAAGCGCAGCCGCTCGGGCCATTCCACCGCCAGCACGGCCCCCAGAGCCAGGGCCTCCTCCTCCTCCTGGGCGAACAGCTCTTCGGCGGAGGCAGGCTGCTCCAGGCGGTAGAGGTCGAGGTGAACCAGGTCGGTGGTTCGGCCGGCGCGCCGGCCGGCGTAGTGCTGGGCGAGGGCAAACGTGGGGCTGGTGATCGGCTCGCTGATGCCCAGACCCTGCGCCAGCCCCTGCACCAGGCAGGTCTTGCCGGCGCCGAGATCGCCCTCGAGCAGCAGCAGCCGAGGACCCTGCTCCAACAGCCGTTCCGCCAGGTCAGCCCCCAGCGCTCGGGTCGCTGCGGCGTCGCTCAGCCGACGCCGCCAGCCCTGCCCGCACCCGATCAACTCGCCCATGCCCTCACGCCGCCTGTAGATTCTCCTCCAGCGAGCCCGAAGCCTCGGCGTCTCTGCAGATATTTCCTTCCCATCGTCCTCCCTTGAGGGAGCGTCTTCAACCCATGGTGGTATCCCCCCCCTCGGCCGTGGCCGATTCCACGCTGAGCCAAGGCCTGGCGGGCCTGCAATCCTCCGCGTCGTATGTGATCGCCGATCTTGGCCTCGCGGAATTCGGCCGCAAGGAGATGGCCATTGCCGAAACCGAGATGCCGGGTCTGATGGCCCTGCGCCGCACGTTCGGTGCCCAGCAGCCGCTCAGGGGCGCCCGCATCGCCGGCTCCCTGCACATGACGATCCAGACGGCCGTTCTGATCGAAACCCTGGTGGCCCTCGGCGCTGAAGTGCGCTGGGCCTCCTGCAACATCTTCTCCACCCAGGACCACGCGGCCGCCGCGATTGCAGCCGCCGGCATCCCGGTGTTCGCCTACAAGGGCGAAAGCCTTGATGAGTACTGGGCTTTCACCCACCGGATCATGGAGTGGGCCGATGGCGGCACGCCCAACATGATCCTCGACGACGGCGGTGACGCCACCGGCCTGGTGGTGCTCGGCACCAAGGCGGAGCAGGACCCCACGGTGCTCGACAACCCCGGCAGCGAGGAGGAGATCGCCCTGTTCAACGCGATTCGCCAGCGCCTGGCTGCCCAGCCCGGCTTCTATTCCCGCATCCACGCCCAGATCCAGGGCGTCACTGAGGAAACCACCACCGGGGTGGCCCGTCTCTACCAGATGCAGAAGGGCGGTGAGCTGCCCTTCCCGGCGATCAACGTCAACGATTCGGTCACCAAGAGCAAGTTCGACAACCTCTACGGCTGCCGCGAATCCCTGGTGGATTCGATCAAGCGTGCCACCGATGTGATGGTGGCCGGCAAGGTGGCCCTGGTGATGGGCTACGGCGATGTGGGCAAGGGTTCGGCCCAGTCGCTGCGGGGGCTGGGGGCCAGTGTGATGATCGCCGAAGTCGATCCGATCTGCGCCCTGCAGGCCGCCATGGAGGGCTACCGCGTGGTGCGCCTCGACGACGTGGTGGGCGATGTGGACATCTTCGTGACCGCCACCGGCAACTTCCGCGTGATCACCCACGACCATCTGATCAAGATGCGGGATCAGGCGATCGTGTGCAACATCGGCCATTTCGACAACGAAATCGATGTGGCGTCCCTGAAGCAGTACCCCTGGGAGAACATCAAGCCCCAGGTGGATCACGTGCTGCTGCCCAGCGGCAACCGGATCATCCTGCTGGCCGAAGGCCGGCTGGTGAACCTGGGCTGTGCCACCGGCCACCCCAGCTTCGTGATGAGCAACTCCTTCACCAACCAGGTGCTGGCCCAGATCGAGCTGTTCAGCAATGGCGCCGAGTACGGCAAGGAGGTGTATGTGCTGCCGAAGCACCTCGATGAGATGGTGGCCCGCCTCCACCTCGACAAGATCGGCGCCAGTCTCACCGAGCTCACGCCCGAGCAGGCCAGCTACATCAATGTGCCGGTGGAAGGTCCATACAAGAGTGACCATTACCGCTATTGAGCCTGGATTGGGGCTGGAAGAAGAGTATCCTTCCCATCCCTCTTGACGCTTCCTTCGATCTTCGGATATGTCTGCCTGTCTCTTCTATCATCCTGACGGGTATACGACGGCGGGCAAGAATATCATGGGCAGACATGTTGCTGGAGAGTCATTTTTGCGTGGTTATTTGCGCTATGGCACCTCCGCAGAGTTGTGGATTCATGTCGTTGATCCTGAGCATGCCAAGCAGTTCCGGGCCCATTTGGAAAATGTAGGAGTCATTAAGTCAACTCACTTTATTGATCACGCCTCTTTAGGCCGCCTGGCCATGCCTGGATCCTTGTTCTATCCAAGCCCAGGCATTGGTGGTTTGGCCCTCAAGCGATCCTTGTTTGGCCATAATCTCTGGAGCCTTTGTGGAATTACCCACACCACGTGTTCTGCGGGGGCGATGGACTCGATCATCCAGATGATGGTCAGTCCCATTCAGTCTTGGGATGCCTTGATCTGCACGAGTGAGGCCGTGAAGGGCAATGTTGGGCGATTATTGGATAGTCAAGAAGAGTTTTTACGATCACATCTCGGAGCCACGAGAATTGTTCGCCCGCAGTTGCCTGTTATTCCTTTGGGTATTCACGCTCATGACTTCGCCTTTTCCGAGGCCATGCGAGCTGAGGCCAGGGCCTCCTGGAAGATTAAATCGAGCACTGTGGTTGTAATGTTTATGGGGCGGCTATCCTTCCATGCAAAGGCTCATCCGCTGGGTTCCTATCAGGCGTTGGAGTTGGCTGCCCAGAAAACTGGGACAAGTGTGCTCCTGGTGGAGTGTGGTTGGCATGCGAATGATGCTATTTCTGGTGCGTTTGCGGAGGCGGCTCAGGTGGCCTCTCCCCATATCAAAGTGCTTAATCTGGATGGCCGAGATCCTCATCAGAGGAGCCAGGCCTGGGCGGGTGCAGACGTTTTTGTTTCACTCTCCGACAGCATCCAGGAAACTTTTGGCATTACGCCGATCGAGGCCATGGCCGCAGGGATTCCTGTCGTTGTCTCCGATTGGAATGGCTACCGCGACACGGTGCGCCATGGCAAGGATGGGTTCCTTATTCCGACCCTGATGCCACCATCTGGACTAGGATGGGATCTGGCTCAGAGACATGCCCTCGAGACTGATACTTACGACCAGTACTGCGGGTATACCTGTTCTTTCGTCGCCGTCGAAGTCGACGCTGCGGCTGCTGCATTCGCTCGCCTATTTCAGTCCCCCGCGCTTCGGCGACAGATGGGGCAACAGGGTCGCCTTCGTGCGCAGGAACTGTTTGACTGGAGGACCATCATTCCACGATATGAGCAGCTCTGGCAAGAACTGGCGGAGCGCCGGACGTCTTCTGCGACATCGCAGGAATCAGCAAAATCGTCAGGCTCTTGGCCTGCGAGGATGGACCCTTTCAAGGCCTTTGCTGGTTACCCATCCGCCGTGCTCAAGCCTCAGACTCGTGTTGGGTTGGTCGATACGGATATCAAGAGCTCTATGAAGCGTTACCATGAATTAGCTTCCTTAGCGATGGTTGCATTTGCATTAAGGGTCTTGCCGACTCATGAGGAAATAGCAGCCATTCTAGCGGCCGCTGCTCATGGTCCTCAACCTGCGCATCAGCTTTTGGCGACTCTACCACTTGAGCGACGCGCTCTCGTGTTCAGGTCTCTTGTTTGGCTGATCAAGTTGCACTTGTTGCGCGTGGCTGACTGATTCACAGACCTGACCGCCCCATGGAAGACTTGCGGGCAACGCAGATGACCCCGGATGGCGATCGAACTGGTCCAGAAGCTGCCCGAACTGATCGGTGCTGCCGTGGCTGCCAACCCGATCGCCGGTTATGGGGCCATCTTCGGGGCCATGTTCCTGGAGAACCTGTTCCCCCCCATCCCCTCGGAGCTGATCATGCCTCTGGGGGGCTTTTACGTGCAGCAGGGTCAGCTGTCTCTCGTGCCCGTGGTGCTGGCCGGCCTGGGGGGGACGGTGCTGGGGGCCCTGCCCTGGTACGGCGTGGGCCGTCTGGTCAATGAACAGCGCATCGAGCACTGGCTCGAGCGCCACGGTCGCTGGATCGGCATCAGCCCCAGGGAGCTGCACCGCACCCGCACCTGGTTCAATCGCCACGGCACCGCCCTGGTGTTCTGGGGACGGCTGGTGCCTGGCATCCGCACCCTGATTTCGGTGCCCGCCGGCATCGAGATGATGCCGTTCGTTCCCTTTCTGCTCTGGACCACGGCCGGCAGTCTGATCTGGACCCTGCTGCTGACCGTGGCCGGCATGGTCCTCGGTGAGGGCTACAGCAACGTGGAGCTCTGGCTGGAGCCCGTGGCCCAGGTGATCAAGCTGCTGCTGGTGCTGGCTGTGCTGGGCTTCCTGGCCTGGCTGGGGGTGAGGACCTGGAACAAGCGACAGAACAGCCACTGAAAACAGAGCGAGCCCTCGCCCCGCAGGCCGCCCGCCTGGCCTCAGCTCAGAAGGGCACTTCCTCGCTGCTGGGCTCACCACCGCCATAGGCGTCGCCTTCGCCATAGGCCCCCTGCTCCGCGTCGCGCTTCGAGCCCAGCAGTTCCAGCCGGTCGACCCGCACCACAGGCTTGGTGCGCTCCTCACCGCTGGTGCGATCCGTCCAGCGGTCGAGTTTGAAGGAGCCGATGATGCCCAGCAGGGATCCTTTCCTGACGTAATCCGCAGCCACCTGGGCCTGCTTGCCCCAAATCTCGAGGTTGAACCAGTCGGGTTCGTCGTCGCGGCTGCGGCGGTTCACGGCCAGCGTGAGGTTGGCCACCACGCTGCCGGATTCGAAGTAACGCACTTCGGGGTCGCGGCCGGCACGGCCGACCAGGGTCACGGAATTCACACCCATGGGGATCTCCAGTAAGGGGGGGATGGGGTCACTTGGACCCATGATGCGCCACGTCCTGCAGCGCTTCTCTCTGCTGGTTCCACCCTTCGGCCCGGATGTCCCACCCCTGGGTCCGGCGAGGGACCCTCCAGGGGGCCCACCTATGATTCGCCCCGCTTGGCGGCTCACCAGTGTTCTTCAGACGGTTCCAGCTCTCCCGTGACATCGGCATCGATCTGGGAACGGCCAACACCTTGATGTACGTCTCCGGCAAGGGGATCGTGCTGCAGGAACCGTCGGTGGTGGCCCTTGATCTGGAAAAGGGTGTGCCCCTGGCTGTGGGCGATGAGGCCAAGCTGATGCTCGGGCGCACCCCCGGCAACATCCGCGCCGTGCGCCCCCTGCGCGATGGGGTGATCGCCGACTTCGATGCCGCCGAGATGATGATCAAGTCCTTCATCCAGAAGGGCAACGAGGGGCGCGGCATCGTGGCGCCCAGGCTGGTGATCGGCATCCCCAGCGGTGTCACCGGCGTGGAGCGTCGCGCCGTGCGTGAGGCCGGCCTGGCCGGCGCCCGCGAGGTGCATCTGATCGATGAGCCGGTGGCGGCCGCCATCGGCGCCGGCCTGCCGGTCACCGAGCCCGTGGGCACCATGATCGTCGATATCGGCGGCGGCACCACCGAAGTGGCCGTGCTCAGCCTCGGCGGCACCGTGCTGAGCGAGTCGGTGAGGGTGGCGGGCGATGAAATCAGCGATGCCATCACCGTGTACCTCAAGAAGGTGCACAACCTGGTGGTGGGCGAGCGCACCGCCGAGGAGATCAAGATCCGGATCGGTTCCGCCTTCCCCGACGACAGCCACGACGAATCCTCGATGGACGTGCGCGGCCTGCACCTGCTCTCCGGTCTGCCGCGCACGATCAATGTGCGCGCCGGGGACATCCGTGAGGCGATGGCCGAACCGCTCAACGTGATCGTTGAGGCGGTGAAACGCACCCTCGAGCGCACCCCCCCCGAGCTGGCCGCCGACATCGTCGATCGCGGCATCATGCTGGCCGGCGGCGGTGCCCTGGTGCGCGGCATCAACGAGCTGATCAGCCACGAGACCGGCATCCTCACCCACGTGGCCCAGGATCCCCTGCTCTGCGTGGTCAACGGCTGCGGCCAGGTCCTGGAGGATTACAAACGGCTGGAGCGGGTGCTTGATACTCCTGACTTCGCCCGTCTCTCCTCCTGAGTTCAGTGCCTCTCGGACGCCTCTTCCGCGTCCCCTGGCTGCGGCCGGTGGTCGGAGCCTGGCCCTGGGCCCTGGTGGCGCTCGGCCTGGTGGCGGTTCGACTCAGCAAGGGCGCCGTGCTCAGCGATGCCTACGCGCTGATCAGCCGCCCCTTCTGGCCCGGGAGTGCCCAGAAGGAGTGGTTGCAGGCGGCCCAGCAGGTGGATCAGCAGTCGCGGCTCAGCCAGCTGGAGCTCGACAACCGCCGGCTGCGCACACTGCTCGACCTGCAGCGGGCGGACCCCGGCAAGGTGACCGCCCCGGTGATCTCCCGCGAGCCCGGCGACTGGTGGCATCAACTGCTGCTGGGCGCCGGCGAGATCCAGGGCATTCAGGAAGGAGATGCGGTGATCGCCCCGGGCGGCCTGATCGGACTGGTGGAGAGTGTCACCCCCACCACGGCGCAGGTCGCCCTGCTCACCGACACCGCCAGCAAGGTGGGGGTGTGGGTGGGGCGGACCCAGCGCCATGGTCTGCTCACCGGGGTGGGCAGCAGCCGCCCCGTGCTGCGCTTCCTCGAAAAGGATCCCCAGGTCCGTCCGGGGGACGTGGTGGTCACCTCCCCCGCCAGCACCCTGGTGCCGCCGGGGCTGAGCGTGGGCGTGATCCAGTCGGTCGATGAAAAGGCGGTGCCGGCCACGGTGGCGGTGGTGCAGCTCAGCGCCCCTGTGGCCTCGGTCGACTGGGTCCAGGTGCTGACCCGCCAGGGGCCGGCTCCGGCGGGATCCTGAGCGATGGGCAGACTGCATCGCCGACCGGTCTTCGTGCTCAGTGCTCTGGTGGTGCCCCTGCTCACCCTGGCCGCGCCCGGCTTCCTGCGGCTCGGGGGGGTTCCCCCCAGCTGGGCGGTGATCTGGTTGCTGCCGTGGTCGCTGGTGGACGGGCCGCTCTCGGGCGCCCTGGCTGGGCTGGCCCTGGGCCTGATGCTCGACGCCCTCCACCTGGGGAGCGCCACCCAGATGCCGGCCCTGGCTTTGCTGGGCTGGTGGTGGGGGCGACTGCCCCGCCGACGCCCACCGATCGAGCGCAGTTTCAGCCTTGGCCTGCTGGCCATGCTCGGCTCGGCCGTGCTGGGACTGAGCGTGCTGCTCCAGCGGCAGTGGTCCAGCGGCTGGGAGTCGCTGCTGACGGCGGCCAGCCTGCACACCCTGCTGGCCCAGGTGCTGGTCACGGCGCTGCTGGCACCGATGATCTGTTCGTTGCTGCTGCTGCTCTGGCGACGGCACAGTGCCACCGCGCGGGGGTGATGGGATGACGAAACCGAGGCAGGATCGGCCCTTGCGCCCAGGCCGCCGCTGGAGCCGACGTGAGCTCCTGGGCACCGGTCTGCTCGCCCTGCTGGCCGGCTGCGGAGTGCGTCGCCCCAGCGGGCCGGAGCTGCAGTTCTGGACCCTGGATCTGGCCCCCAAGTTCAACGATTACCTGCATGGGGTGATCGCCGCCTGGGAGCGCGACAATCCGGGCCTCAAGGTGCGCTGGACCGATGTGCCCTGGGGATCGGTGGAACGCAAGCTGCTGGCGGCGGTGTTCGCCCGCACGGCACCCGACGTGGTGAACCTCAATCCACTGTTCGCGGCCAACCTCGCCAGCAAGGGGGGGCTGCTGGATCTGGGTCCGCTGCTGCCCCCGGAGGCCGCCGGCACCTACCTGCCCCTGATCTGGCAGGCCAGCCGCCAGGCCGGCGGGCAGTTCTCGATTCCCTGGTATCTCACGGCGAGGATCTCCCTGAGCAACCGCGACCTGCTCGATCGGGCGGGCTACAGCCAGCCGCCCGGCCGCTGGGAGGAGGTGCCCGCCTTCGCCGAGGCCGTCAGGTCCCGCACCGGCAAATACGCCCTGTTCGTCACGGTGGTGCCCGATGACTCCGCCGAGCTGCTGGAGTCGATGGTGCAGATGGGGGTGACCCTGCAGGATCAGCGCCAGCGCGCGGCCTTCAACACCCCGGCAGGTCGCCGGGCCTTCGCCTTCTGGACCGACCTCTACCGGCGTGGCCTGCTGCCGCGGGAGGTGGTCAGCCAGGGCTACCGCAGGGCGGTGGAGCTCTACCAGAGCGGCGAGCTGGCCCTGCTCTCCAGTGGTGCGGAGTTTCTGCGCAGCATTCAGACCAACGCCCCGGGCATTGCCGATGTGACCCAGCCCGGGCCGCCGCTGACGGGGCCTGATGGCCTGGCGAACGTGGCGGTGATGAACCTGGCCGTGTCACGCCAGAGCACGAAGCCGGAGCAGGCGCTCAGCTTCGCGCTCTACCTCACCAATGCCCTCAATCAGGCCCGCTTCGCTGAGGAAGCCCGGGTGCTGCCTTCGGCACGGCAGGCCCTGGAGCGCATCAAGGAGAACCTGCTCCAGGAGAAGCCCGCCAATGCCCAGGAGGCGCTGGTGCGGCAGGCGCGGCTGCAATCGGTGGAAACCCTCGGACAGGCCCGTGTTCTGGTGCCTGCCACCCCGGGGGTGAAACGGTTGCAGGCGATCCTCTACCGCCAGCTGCAACGGGCGATGCTCGGCCAGATCGACAGCGATCAGGCCCTCTCTGAGGCCGAGCGCGACTGGAACGTCTATGCCGAAGCCCGCTGGCCCTGAGCGATCGTCAGGCCTCGCAGGTTGTTGAACAAATCCTTAAGTCTTGACTGAGTCCCCGCTGATGGGCTGGGGATCGTCGCTTTGTAACTGCAGCACAAGGTAGAGTTGCTTTTCTTCATGACTGGTCTCCGATGCCCCAGGAAGCGGATCCCCAGCACCAGCAGGGTGAGTCTTCCCCGGAGTCCTCAACAGAGCCACGGGCCACCGTCCTGGTCGTCGACGACGAAGCCACCGTGCGCCGGGTGCTGGTAATGCGCCTGCAGCTGGCCGGCTACCGGGTGCTCTGCGCCGAGGACGGCGAGCAGGCGCTGGCCCTCTTCCACGACGAGCAGCCCGACCTGGTGGTGCTCGACGTGATGCTGCCCAAGCTGGATGGCTTCGCCGTCTGTCGCCGGCTGCGGGCGGAATCCTGCGTGCCGATCATCTTTCTCTCCGCGCTCGATGCCATCACCGAGCGGGTGGCCGGCCTTGATCTCGGAGCCGACGACTACCTGCCCAAGCCCTTCAGCCCCAAGGAGCTCGAAACCCGCATCGCCGCGATCCTGCGGCGGGTGGGCCGGGGGTCCGCAGCCGTGGAGGCGCGGGACGTGCCGGCTGGTCAGGGGGTGATGCGTGTCGGTGATCTGGTGGTGGACACCAACCGTCGTCAGGTCACCCGCGACGGGGAGCGCATCGGTCTCACCTACACCGAATTCAGCCTGCTGGAGCTGCTCTTCCGCGATCCGGGCCGGGTGGTGCCGCGGGCCGAGATCCTTGAGCAGCTCTGGGGGTATCCCCCCCGCCGTGCCGCCGACCTGCGCGTGGTGGATGTCTACGTGGCCCGCCTGCGCGGCAAGCTCGAGCCCGATCCGCGCAACCCCGAGCTGATCCTCACGGTGCGTGGTACCGGCTATGCCTCCCAGCGGATGGCCGAGGCGGTCGTTGTGGCCACGGCCTGAGACCCTCTCCTGCAGGATGGATCTCCCGTCCGAGATCTGCCCCCTTGCCGGAGACGCGCCTCAACCGCCTGGAGCAGGCCCGCCTGGAGAAGGCTGAGGCGCTCAGAGTCCTGGGTCAGGGTCCCTACGGCCTGCGCTTCGATCCCAGCCACCGCCACGCCGAGCTGCAGCGGCTCCATGCCGACCTGCCCAACGGCCAGGAGCGTGATCTGCGGGTGGCGGTGGCCGGCCGGGTGATGACCCGGCGGGTGATGGGCAAGCTGGCCTTCTTCACCCTGCTCGACGAGACCGGCCCGATCCAGCTGTTCATCGAGAAGGCCACCCTGGCGGCCTCTCTGCCGGATCAACCCGACGCCTTCGCCCAGCTCACCTCCCTGGTGGACTCCGGCGACTGGATCGGTGTGACCGGCAGTCTGCGCCGCACCGACCGGGGCGAGCTCTCGGTGAAGGTGACCGACTGGCAGATGCTCACCAAGTCCCTGCAGCCCCTGCCCGACAAGTGGCACGGTCTGGCGGACGTGGAGAAGCGCTACCGCCAGCGCTACCTCGACCTGGTGGTCTCCCCCCACACCCGCGAGACCTTTCGGCGCCGGGCCCTGCTGGTGAGCGGCATCCGCCGCTGGCTGGATGAGCGGCAGTTCCTGGAGATCGAGACTCCGGTGCTCAACGCTGAGGCCGGAGGTGCTGAAGCCCGTCCCTTCACCACCCACCACAACACCCTCGATCTGCCCCTGGTGCTGCGGATCGCCACCGAACTGCACCTCAAGCGCCTGGTGGTGGGTGGTTTCGAGCGGGTCTATGAACTGGGCCGGATCTTCCGCAACGAAGGGGTGAGCACCCGCCACAACCCCGAATTCACCACGGTCGAGATCTACCAGGCCTTCGCCGATTACACCGACATGATGGCGCTCACCGAGGAGCTGATCGCCTCGGTCTGCCAGCAGGTGTGCGGCACCACGGCCATCGAGTACCAGGGCACCGCCATTGATCTCACCCCCCCCTGGCGTCGGGCCACGATGCATGAGCTGGTGGAGCAGGCCACGGGTCTGGATTTCAACGGGTTCAGCAGCCGCGAGCAGGCCGCCGCCGCCATGGCCGCGGCGGGGCTGGAGGTGCCCGAGGCGGCCGACAGCCTGGGGCGTCTGCTCAACGAAGCCTTCGAGCAACGGGTGGAGGAGTTGCTGATTCAGCCCACCTTCGTGACCGATTACCCGGTGGAGATCTCCCCCCTGGCTCGCGCCCACCGCAGCAAGTCCGGGTTGGTGGAGCGCTTCGAGCTGTTCATCGTGGGCCGTGAAACCGCCAACGCCTTCAGCGAGCTGATCGATCCGCTCGATCAGCGGCGGCGGCTGGAGGCCCAGCAGGAGCGCCGCACGGCCGGCGATCTGGAGGCCCATGGCGTCGATGAGGATTTCCTGCATGCCCTCGAGGTGGGCATGCCCCCCACCGGCGGGCTGGGCATCGGCATCGATCGGCTGGCGATGCTGCTCACGGACAGTCCCAGCATCCGCGATGTGATCGCCTTCCCCTTGCTGCGGCCTGAAGCGCCGCCGGCGGGGGCGGGTTCCGGCGCAATGGGATAATGAAGCGAGTTGGACTATTTCCCAGCCCATGAGCGGTGAGCGCGTCGGTTTCCGCTTCAAGCACGCGGATGCGGTGGTCAAGCGCAATCCCCAGGGGCGGTCCCGCCGGGGCTGGGTGATGGAGCCCGTGGAGCAGACCACAAGCCGTGGCACCAAGATGCCGGCCTACCGCATCCGTTGGCGCGACAGTGAACGGCCCGAGATCGTGCTTCAGCACATGCTGATCGCCGATCCCGACCCCACCCCTCCACCTGAGGGCGTGAGCCTGGAACCCCCGGCTCCCAAGAAGTAGCCCTGGATCTGCGCCCTTCAGGGCAGCCTGATCAGCTCCAGCCCCTCAGGCGGTAGGTGATCAGACCCAGATGTTCCTTGATGGCCTGGCTGGTCAGCAGCAGGGAGCCGGCATCGGGCCAGAGCGAGAGCAGCACCGATCCCGGGCTGGGGCTGCCGAGCTGGTCACGGGCCGGCAGCAGGTAGTCGCAGGCCACCGGAATCACCCTGAGCCCGCTCTGGCGGCGGAAGCTGGCCAGGGCCCTGGGCATGTGCAGGGCGCTGGTCACCAGCAGGACCGTGCTCCAGCCACGGGCCTTGCCGATCAGCCTGAGTTCCCGGGCCTCCTCAGCCGTGGTCCTGGCCTGATCACTGACCAGCAGCTGATTGGCTGGGATCCCCAGTTCCATGGCCAGGTCGCGGGCGCTGACGGCCTCCGCTGGCGCTGGGTCACCCTCGCGGAAGCTGACCCGGCCTCCGCTCAGCACCAGCAGCGGGGCCTGTCGGGCCCGCAGCAGCCTGATTCCGCTCAGCAGCCGGTCGCCGGCCTCGTTCACCTCCACGCCTGCCCTGGGCGGCAACGCCGCCCGCAGGCCACCTCCCAGCACCACGATGGCGTCGCCGCTGGGCAGGGGTGAGGGGGTCAGTGCAGCGCTGCGGGCCTCCAGCCCCCAGACCAGTTCCCGGGCCGTGAACGGCATGGCACTGATCCAGAGCAGAGCCAGGCCACAGCCCCCCAGCGGGCCGCCCCAGCGACGCCGTGATCCCAGCAGGCCGGCCACCCCCAGCAGCAGGCCAAGGCTGAGGGGATACACCAGTTGCGTCAGCAGTTTCGAGAGCAGAAAGGCCAAGGGGCAGAGCTCCGGCTCAGGGGCCGCCGGGCCGGGAGCGCCGCCGCAGCTCCTCGAGCTCCTGGCGCGCCTCGAAATCAGCCCAGGCCCCTTCGAGGTCGCCCTCCACCGGCGGTTCGGCCGCGGCCGCGGCAGACCGGCCGGAAGACTTGCGGGGCCCTGGGCGCTGCCGCTGTTCCAGCTCCAGCAAGTCCTGCTCCACCCGGGCGAACTCCTTGCCCAGCTCGCCCAGCTGCTGCCAACGGTCCCGCCCCTGCCCCATCAGCTGACCCTGATGGGCCTGGGCACGCGCCGCCAGCTCCTGGGCGCCGGCGGCCTTGGCCCGCTGCACGCGCTTCTGCCACTGGGTGATCTCGCCGGCGATCTGCAGCAGGGCCTGGCGCAGCTGCTCCGCCTGGGCCTGGATCTGCAGGCGTTGCCGGTGCAGGCGCCGCTGGCGCTCCAGCAGTTCCTCGCGCTCCAGCAGCTCCTGCTGATCGGGATGGCTGCCCAGGAAGGCCTCCAGCTGCTGCTCCAGCTGTGCCTCCAACTGCTCGAACCAGCTGCTGCTGCTCATGGAAGAGACGAAAGGGGGCTCACTCCGCGGCGCGGGTGATCAGGGGGGCTTCGATTTCCTCCTGCAGGGGCGTGATCGCCGCTTCGCGGGAGCGCAGCAGCAGCTGGGTGAGTCGGGCGATCGCCCCTTCACCGAGGTCCTGCTCACCGATGCGATCGAAAGCCTCGCGGTAGAGCTGCTCCAGTTGCTCGATCAGGCCTTCACGGGTCTCGCGCATCGCCCGACGCTGGTCGTCCCTGCTCATCGCCGGCCTCCTCGCTGCAAGTCAGGTCCTGAGTCTGCCTGGTGCGGTCGCTTCGGGAAGGGCTGCAGCAGGTGCAGGCTGAAGCTGCCATCGTCGGCGCTCCAACGCTCCAGGGCGCGCCAGCCCGCCTCCGCCGCCAGGGCGATGAACGCCTGGGGGCTGTACTTGTGGCTGTACTCCGTGACCAGGGCCTCGCCGGCGGCGAACTGCCAGGGGGTTCCATCAAGGCTCACCTGCTGGTCATGCTCGCTGACCAGGGCCATCACGATGCGTGACTCCTGGGCCTGCCAGTGGGCCTCATAGCGGAAGCCGCCGGGATCGAAGCTCCCATTCAGTTCCCGGTTCAGCCGTGTCAGGAGGTTGCGGGCGAAGGCGGCGGAGTGGCCGGCCCGGTCGTTGTAGGCGGCTTCCAGCGCCGCTGCCGAGCGCGGTTGGTCGATGCCGATCAGCAACCGCCCATCGCTCCCCAGCAGGCGGGCGAACTGGGCCAGCAGGGGCACGGCTTCGTGGGGATCGAAGTTGCCCAGGGAGCTGCCGGGGGAGAAGCCGAGCCGGCGTTGCCCGGCAAGTAAGGGCTGCTCCGGCAGCTGCTCCAGCAGGCTGTAGTCGCAGCAGATGCCCAGCACCGGGATGGGGGGATGGCGCTGCTGCAGGTTGCGGCAGGCCTGCTCCAGATGGGCGGCGCTGATGTCGAGGGCCACGTAGGCGGGGGGCGCCAGGGCGTCCAGCAGCGGCGACACCTTGCGGGCGCTGCCGGCGCCGAACTCCACCAGCACCCCCTCCCCGAGGGCGGCGGCCATGGCGGGGGCATGGCGGCGGAGCAGGGCGGTTTCGGTGCGGGTGAGGCCGTATTCCGGCTGCTCACAGATGGCGTCGAACAGGCGGGAGCCCTCGCTGTCGTAGAGGAACCAGGCCGGCAGTTGCTTGGGTGTGCGGCTCAGCCCCTCGTTCACCAGCCGCGCCATGTCGGCCGGGGCGGGATGGAGATCAACCATGGTCAGGGCCGGTTGCGGTGCCAGGCGGGGCCTGAGTCCTTGCTGGCTGCTCATCGCTGCTCCTGGGCCAGCCGCAGCCCACTGGCCATCCAGCGGCTGGCGGGCGGGAAGAAGTTGCGATAGGTGAGCCGGCTGTGGCCGGGTGGGGTCAGGTCGCTGCCGCCACGCAGCACCATCTGGGAACTCATGAATTTGCCGTTGTACTCACCCACGGCTCCGGCGGCGGGTGCGAACCCCGGATAGGGCCGGTAGGCGCTGGCGGTCCACTGCCAGACCTGACCCTCCAGCTCCCGCAGGTCCGGATGGCCGCTGCTGGCGGCGGTTTCCCACTCGGCTTCGGTGGGCAGGCGCCCGCCGGCCCAGCGGGCGTAAGCGTCGGCCTCGAACCAGCTCAGGTGGCGCACCGGCGCGTCGGGGTGGAGCGGCCGGCGCCCATGAAGGCTGAACTCCCAGGCCCAGGCGTCGGTGCCGGAGCCACGCCAGTAGCGGGGCGCCTGCCAGCCCCGCTGCTGCACCAGGGCCCAGCCTTCGCTCATCCAGAGCTCAGGCCGGCGGTAGCCCCCATCGGCGATGAAGGTGGCGAACTCGCCATTGCGCACCAGCCGGCTGGCGATCGCATGGGGTTCCAGCCAGTGGCGGTGCCGCGGCGCCTCATTGTCGAAGTGGAACCCGCCTTCGGGATCGGCGCCGATCTCCACCAGGCCGCCCGGATGCTCGATCCAGCGCAGAGGTTCCGCTTCCGGTTCCCTGGCCGGGGCCGTGATGCCGTTGCCGCTCACCTGGCGGTAGGCCGGCTCCAGGGGGTTGCGGCTGAAGCCATCGAGCAGATCCATCAGCAGCAGTTCCTGGTGCTGCTGTTCGTGCTGCAGGCCCAGCTCCAGCAGTGACAGCACCGGGGCGGCTGACGAGCGGGGTTGCCGGGCCAGCTGCTCGAGCAGGTCCGCCAGCCCGTCGTCCACCCGCCTGCGCCAGGTCATCACCTCCCGCATCGCCGGTCGGGTGAGCAGGCCCCTTCGGGGGCGGGGGTGACGCTCTCCGATCGCGTCGTAATAGGAATTGAACAGGTACCCCCAGCGGCTGTCGGCGGGCTCATGGCCGCGCAGGTGCGGTTGCAGGAGAAAGGTCTCGAAGAACCAGGTGGTGTGAGCGAGGTGCCACTTGGGCGGGCTGGCATCGGCCATGCCCTGCAGGCAGAGATCCTCCGGTTCCAGACCGGCCACCAGGTCCTCGCTGTGGCGTCGGACCGCTTCCAGCCGCTCCAGCAGGGCCGCGCTTGGAGCCGCGGAAGCCATGACAATGGGAACGAGCTGCGGGCGAGCCTACCGGGGATCGGCGGGCGCGGCTGACCCCCTTACCATCGGCCACAGCCAACCGTCGCAACAAGGCCGCCTCCATGGGCATCCGCCAGGGATCCTGCACCCAGGCAGGCATCAGCCGGGGTTTCGTGCAAGCCGTCGGCAGGACGCCGCTGATCCGTCTGGGTCTGCTCAGCGAGCTGACGGGCTGCGAGATCCTCGGCAAGGCGGAATTCATGAACCCGGGCGGGTCCGTCAAGGACCGTGCCGCCCTCGGAATCCTGCTGGAGGCTGAGGAGTCGGGTGCTCTGCAACCAGGCGGCACCGTGGTGGAGGGCACCGCCGGAAACACCGGCATCGGCCTCACCCATCTCTGCAACGCCCGTGGTTACCGCAGCCTGATCATCATTCCCGAGACCCAGTCGGCGGAGAAGATCGGCCTGCTGCGCAGCCTCGGCGCCGAGGTGCGCACGGTGCCGGCGGTGCCGTACCGCGACCCCAACAACTACGTGAAGCTCTCGGGCCGGATCGCCTCAGAAACTCCAGGTGCCATCTGGGCCAATCAGTTCGACAACCTCGCCAACCGCCGCGCCCACCATGCCAGCACCGGCCCGGAGATCTGGGAGCAGACCGGCGGCCGCATCGACGCCTGGGTTTCGGCCACCGGCACCGGTGGCACCTATGCCGGTGTGGCGCTCTTCCTCAAGGAACGTTCCGAGCGGGTGCGCTGTGTGCTGGCCGATCCCCATGGCAGTGCCCTCCATTCCTGGGCCACCGGAGCAGGACTGCACGCCGAGGGCAACTCGGTCACCGAAGGCATCGGCAACAGTCGCGTCACCGCCAACCTCGAGGGGGCTCCCATCGATGATGCGGTGCGCATCGACGACCAGAGCGCCCTGGAGACGATCTACAGCCTGCTCTGGCGGGAGGGACTGTTCATGGGGGGGTCGGTGGGGATCAATGTGGCGGCGGCGGTCGAGACGGCCCGCCGGCTCGGTCCCGGCCACACGATCGTGACCGTCCTGTGCGACAGCGGTGATCGCTACCGCTCCCGTCTCTACGACGCCGCCTGGCTCTCGTCCCGCGGGCTGAGCCAGCCCCAGCGCGAGCAGATTCCGGCCTGATGGATCCAGTCGCCGCCGCTGCGCCAGGTCTGTTGATCGCCGATCGCTACCGCCTCGAGGCGGAGCTGAGCCGTGGCCCCCAGGGGGTGCTCTGGCGCGCCAGCGATCAGCTGGCCGGTGGTGCCCTGATGGCTCTGCGGCAGCTGGGCCCTGACCAGGATCAGCCGCACTGGCGGCAGCTCTGGAGCCGCCTGCAGGGGGTGCTGCATCCCCAGATCCCCCGCTTCGGCGAGGCCATCCCCCGGGGGGACGAGCTCTGGCTGGTGCGCGAATGGCAGGGGGGACCGACCTACGCCGAGCTGCTGACGGCACGGCGGGAGCGTCAGCTGGTCTTCGGGGCGGGAGAGGTGCTGCTGCTGGTGCGGCAAATGCTGCCGGTGCTGGCCGCCCTCCATGGCCAGGACCTGGTGCATGGCGATCTGAGCCCGGCCAATCTGCTGCGTCGGGATCGCGACGGTCTGCCGGTCCTGCTCGATTTCGGCCTGGTGCGCGATGGTGCCGGCGGGGCGTCGGCGGCAGGGGCCACGCCCGGCTATGCGCCGGCGGAGCTGGGCCGCGGTGAGCCCATTCAGCCCTGGATGGATCTTCACGCCCTGGGGGTCGTGGCCCTGGTGCTGCTCACGGGCGAAGACCCCGCGGCCCTGCTGGATCCCACCACCCTCGCCTGGACCTGGCCGTCCCCCGACCAGCTCGATCCGTCCCTGCGCAGCCTGCTGGAGCGCCTGCTGAGCTCCGATCCGAGCCAGCGCTTCGTTTCGGCCTCCCAGGCGCTGGAGGCCTTTCAGCAGTTGCCGATGCCCGAGAGCCTCGGACCCGTGGCCAGGGCCGATCGCACCGTCGCGCTGGTGCCTCCGGACGCGCCGGCCGGGTCCGCCGATCCTGACCCGGTCGCGGCCCCTGAGCCCCCCGCCCCGCCACCATCTCCCGTTGTTCTGCGCAGTCGCCAACAGGTCAAGGAGGAGGCCGTGGAAGGCCGCCTCTGGCCGCTGGTGCTGGCCCTGGTGATCTCGGCCGTGGTGGGCATCACCCTGGGCTGGTGGTTGCTGGGTCGCGACCAGGCCCCGAGCGAGGAGGTCAGGGAGCCGCCCGAGCGCCCACTCACCGCCAGCCTGCCGCCAGGGGAAGTGGATCAGCGTCAGGAGCTGCTCAACCGCCTGCGGGCCCTGCAGGTCGACCGGGGCTGGTTCATCGGCCTCGTGGACGCCAGTCTGATGGCCCAGTTCCCCGAGCGGGGCGGGCGCCTGCCGTCTGATGCGCTCGAGGACGCGCCCCTGCGCAGGGTCTGGAGCGAACTGGCGGAAGAATGGCTCGCCCGGGTGGAGCAGTTGCCGATCCCCGTGCGGCGCAAGCTCGGCAGCTTCAGTGGCTCCGCCTGGGAAGGGCAGCAGCGGCGGCTCGCCGCCCAGGGGCTGAGTGCCCCCGTGTTGCGCCAGCTGGTCTCCGGCAATGCCCAGGCCTTGCTCCCCGGGCGCGCCAGCATGGACATGCCAGCCGAGCCGTTCCGACAGCTCTGGTATGCCGCCGCCGAGCAGACCCTGGAGAACCTGCGCGTCGAGCCGATCCAGGCCCCCTCCGGCCAGGCCCGGGTCCAGTCGGCTGAACTCAATGCCAATGGTGCCAGGGTGTTCCCGATCCGGATCCCCCGGGGTCACCAGCTGGTGCTGGGAGTCAACGGCTCTCCGCTGATCCAGATGAGCGTCCACGACGCCCAGGGGAATCTGCTCGAGCCCAAGGGACCCCTGCGGGTGGTGAGCCTGGGCGCAGTGCCTGGGGATCAGGTCCAGCTGCTGATCAGCAACGAAGGGGTGGCCCCTGCCTTCATCACCCTGTCCCTGAGGGCTGATCCGCCCCCGCGCGCTCCCACCCCCGTGGAGCCCGACGAGCCCCCCGGGGTCCAGCAGCCCGAGCCACCTGAAGACCCACCAGCGAGCCAGCAGCCGTCTCCTCCCCCCACGCCCGAGGCCCGGCCTCGGTCCCCCCGGACGGCGCCGCCACCGCCGCAGGAGTCAGGATCGCCCCAGGCCCGCTGAGGGTCGCTTCAGAATGCGGGACCAAGCCACAGCTCTGCGTTGCCCGGCGCCACCCCCTTGCCATCCGTCCCTGTAGTCCTGGATCCGGCCCTCGCGGCACCGTTGGCTGTGGCCCTGCTCTCCGGTGGGCTCGATTCGGCCACGGCCGCGGCCCTGGCGATCGAGGCGGGCTTTCGGGTGATCGGACTCTCCTTCGATTACGGCCAGCGCCATCGTCAGGAACTGGAGGCCGCCGCCGCCCTCGCCCGCGACCTGGGCCTGCTCGAGCACCACACCATCGCCGTGAATCTGGCCGCCTGGGGTGGCTCGGCCCTCACCGATCCGGGCATTGCGCTGCCCGCCGCCGGGGTGGTCGAGGGGGTGATCCCCCCCACCTACGTGCCCTGCCGCAACACGGTGTTCATCGCCCTGGGGCTCAGCCTGGCGGAGGCCCGGGGGGCTTCCCGGCTGGTGCTGGGCGTGAATGCGGTGGATTATTCCGGCTATCCCGATTGCCGCCCCGATTACCTGGCTGCGTACCAGCGCCTGGCGGATCTGGGCAGCAAGGCCGGACGGGAAGGCCATGGAACCCAGCTCTGGGCGCCCCTGGTGAGCTGGAGCAAGACCCGGATCGTGCAGGAGGCCCTGCGGCTGCAGCTGCCGATCGCGCGCACCTGGAGTTGTTACGCCGGAGGTGAGGCTCCGTGCGGACGCTGCGACAGCTGCCGCATCCGCGATGCCGCCCTGCGTGAGGCCGGCCGCCCCGACCTGGCCAGCCGCGGCCCTGGATGAGCCCCGAGCGTCTGATCCGGCCCCTGCCGTGGCGGCAGCCCTGGCCCCTGGTGAACCGGCTGGCGCAGCACCGGGGCCTGGAGGGTCTGGTCTGGCTGGATGGGGATGGCACAGCCCTGGGGCGCACCTCGACCCTGGCCCTGGCGCCCCTGGAGCAGGTGGAGTGCCGGGGCCTGCCCGCCGAGGCGGGGGCCGCCGATCCCTTCAAAGCCCTGCGGCGGATGCTGGGGGCCGGCGGGGTGTGGCTGGGTTGGCTGGGCTATGAGGCGGGTGCCTGGGTGGAGCCGGCCGCCCATTGGCGCGCGCCGGACACCGCCACCCTCTGGGCAGCTCGTTATGACCCGCTGCTGCGCTTTGATCTGCTCGAGCGGCGTCTCTGGCTGGAGGGAGAGGACCCCGGGCGGCTGAGCGCCATGGAGAGCTTGATCGAGTCCTGCCCCGCAGCCTCAGACGCGGAGCAGGCCGGCGCGCTGCCGCCGAGCCAGGGTCTGCCGCCCGGGCGCTGGCACTGGCACACCAGCCCGGAGGCCTTTGCCAGCCAGGTGGCGGCCCTGCAGGAGCGGATCGCCGCAGGTGACCTGTTCCAGGCCAACCTCACGGCCTGCCGCGAACGGCAGCTGCCCCGGCCGGTCTCACCCCTGGAGCTCTACGGCCGGCTCAGGCGCCATTGCCCCGCCCCCTTCGGTGGGGTGGCGATCGCCTCGCTCGGAGAAGCAGGCGAGGCCGTGCTCTCCGCCTCGCCTGAGCGCTTCCTGCAGCTGCTGGGCGGTGGTCGGGTGGAGACACGCCCGATCAAGGGCACCCGTCCGCGCCACCCCGGGGCGGAGGCCGATGCCGCCGCTGCCGCCGACCTGATCACCAGCCCCAAGGACCGGGCCGAGAACGTGATGATCGTCGATCTGCTGCGCAACGACCTCGGTCGGGTCTGCCGCAGCGGCTCGATCAAGGTGCCGCAGCTGCTGGGGCTGGAGAGCTACCGGCAGGTGCACCACCTCACCTCCGTGGTGGAGGGACGGCTGCGCCCCGAGGCCGATCTGGTGGATCTGCTGAGGGCCTGCTGGCCCGGCGGATCGATCACCGGGGCTCCGAAGCTGCGCGCCTGCCAGCGCCTGAGCGCCCTGGAGCCCGTGCCCCGGGGCCCCTACTGCGGCTCCCTGTTCCTGCTCGAGGCCGATGGCCGTTTCGACAGCAACATCCTGATCCGCAGCCTGATGCTTCGGGGTCAGCGCCTGCGCGCCCATGCCGGCTGCGGCATCGTGGCCGATTCCAGCCCTGCCGCCGAGGCCGAGGAACTGGCCTGGAAGCTGGACCCCTTGATCGAGGCCCTGGGCTGAATGGAGAGGAATCCGATCCAGCCGCCTGCCGCCCCGATCGCCTGGATCGATGGACCTGACGGAGGGCGCTGGGGTGCTCCGGCCAGGCTGGCGGTGCCCCTCTCGGATCGTGGCCTGGGACTGGCCGATGGGCTGTTCGAAACGGTGCTGGTGGAGGGGGGGCGCCCCCGCTTGCTGGCGGAGCACCTCCAGCGCTGGCGGCGTGGCGCGGCCCTGCTGCGACTGCAGCCCCCACCGGAGCTGGAGCGGGTGGAGGCCCTGGCCTGCGGGGCCATCGAGCGCAGCGGCATCCGCTGCGGGGCCCTGCGCCTCAACTGGAGCCGGGGCGACGGTGGCCGCGGCCTCGATCCCCCCGCCGGGGGAGGCCGCTTCTGGTTGCAGCTCAGCCCCGCCCAGCCTGAATTCGCGTCGGTCTCGGTGATGGTCAGCCGCCTCGAGCGGCGCAATGCCGCAAGCCGGCTCAGCTCCTGCAAGAGCTTTGCCTATGGCGCCTCGGTGCTGGCGAGGCTGGAGGCGCGCGCGGCAGGTCAGGACGAGGCGCTGCTCGAGAGCACGGCCGGTGGCCTCTGCTGTGCCACCAGCGCCAACCTGCTGGTGCGCCATTCCCGGGGCTGGTGGACCCCGTCGCTGGCCAGTGGCTGCCTGCCCGGGGTGATGCGGGCGAGAGCCCTCGACCTGGGGCTGGCCCAGGAAGCGGAGGCTCCGCTTGAGGCCCCGCAGTTACGGCACGGCGCCCTGCTGCTCAACAGCCTCGGTTGCCGCCCGATTGGGGCCCTCGAGGGGGAGGCGCTGCCGGTCTGGCCCGAGCCGGAACGGTTGTGGCGCCGGTTGCTCGGGGAGAACTGATCCAACCCCCCTTGGCCGCAGGCAGTTGTCATAGCGTCTGGAAATCAGCGGATGAGCAGCGTGAGGAGGGTCGAGGCGGCAGGGGTGAGCCCCTGGCTGGTGTTGCTGCTGGCGGGGCTCTCGGCCTGCGGCGGGCCGAAGGAGGTGGCCGTCCAGAACGCCCGCCTGGGTGATCCGCTGGTGGAAGCGGACGGTACCCGGGTGGAGCTGGCCCAGACCTTCCGCCCCGGGGTGTCCAACGGCCTCTACAAGGGCGCCGTGCGTCTGCACGGGCCTGGTCAGCCGGCCGAAGGAAGCCTGCATGCCCTCAACGCGGTCTGCAGCCTCGAGGACACCCCTGGCTGGCCCCCCTACGACAATCTCTATGGCTACCCCATCGAGAAAGTGGCTGAGGCCCGTGAGCTGAGCGGCAAAAGTCGCTGGCAGATTCTTTATCACTTCGATGGGCGCATCGAGGGCAGTGGCGATCTTGAGCCTCAGGCCTGGACAGCTCGCCTCCGGGACAACCTCTGCCGCCGTGGTGATTTCGATGACAGCACGGCCCGCCAGTGACCGGGTCGCCCAGCGCAGCGTCCAGTAGCCGATGACACTGCTTCCCTCGGGGGGCTCGCGTTGGATGTGGGTGAAAAACGCACAGAAGCCCTTCATTCGATGCCGAAAACGCTTTTCAAGGTTGATCTCACCAAGCCGATGGACCAGCAGGAGATGCCGGGACATAACCGTTGGCATCCCGACATCCCAGCCGTGGTTTCAGTCAATCCCGGGGATGTGTTCCGGATCGAATGCAAAGACTGGACCGATGGCCAGATCAAGGACAACGATGATCCTCAGGATATCGCCGATGTGAATCTTGAAGTCGTCCATGTCCTGAGTGGGCCGGTCTGGGTGAACGGAGCTCAGCCTGGCGACATTCTGGTGGTGGATATTCTCGATGTCGGGGCCCTCCAGGGAGACGAATGGGGATTCACCGGCATCTTCGCCAAGGAGAATGGCGGGGGCTTCCTCACGGATCACTACCCCAAGGCGGCCAAGGCCATCTGGGATTTCGAGGGGATCTACACCAGCTCCAGGCACATCCCCGGGGTCCGTTTCGCCGGCATCACCCACCCCGGCCTGATCGGCTGTGCCCCATCCCACGAGCTGCTGCGGGAGTGGAACCGCCGTGAAACCGAGCTGGTGAACACCGCCCCCGACCGCCGCACCTACGGCGCCGGCCTCTCAGGCAGTGAGCCTGTGCTGGCGGCCCTGCCCAACCCCAACAGTGCCATCCTGGGCACCCTGCCCAGCGCTGACTTCGATCGCGTCGCCAAGGAGGCGGCCCGCACAGTGCCCCCCCGGGAGCACGGCGGCAACTGCGACATCAAGAACCTCACCAAGGGCACCCGGATTTACTTCCCGGTGTATGTGGAGGGCGCCAAGCTCTCGATGGGAGACATCCACTTCTCCCAGGGAGATGGTGAGATCTCCTTCTGCGGGGCCATTGAGATGTCGGGCTATCTCGATCTCCATGTGGAGATCATCAAGGGTGGCATGGAGAAATATGGGATGGTCAATCCCATGTTCAAGACCAGCCCGGTTGAGCCCCATTTCACCGATTATCTCGTGTTCGAGGGCATTTCGGTGGATGAGTTTGAAGGTAAGCAGCACTACATGGATGTGCACATCGCTTACCGGAGGGCCTGCCTGAACGCCATTGAATACCTCAAGAAATTCGGCTACACCGGTGAGCAGGCTTATCTGCTGTTGAGTTGTGCACCGGTGGAGGGAAGAATCAGCGGAATCGTTGACATTCCCAATGCCTGCTGCACGCTGGCCATACCCACCTCCATCTTCGAC
The DNA here is from genome assembly GCF_014224355.1 of Synechococcus sp. BSA11S. GTDB lineage: Bacteria > Cyanobacteriota > Cyanobacteriia > PCC-6307 > Cyanobiaceae > Regnicoccus_A. Next base: position 25,833 of record NZ_VNWP01000007.1, read on the forward strand.
AAGGACATCCTTCCCTGTTGAGACCGCTGCATTGACACCTGATGGATGGATCTGCTTCGGCAGGTCCATTTTTCTTGTTCTTCTCCTTGATCAGAGCGTACCGACGATGCCTGTTTATGAATTCCGTTGCAGCAGCGGCTGCGAGAACTACGAAGTGTGGCGCAGCATTGATGCACGCCAAGTGGGCACCGAATGCCCCCAGTGCGGGGATCCCGGCAGCCGGATCTTCAGTCCTCCAATGACCTTGACCGGTCCCCTGCGCCTCAAGCAGGAGGAGAAGGGCCCCAGGTTGGTGAGTCGCTCGAAATCCCAGGAGCCATCCCAGAAGCCCCGGTTGAAAGAGAGCGGCACCAGGCCCTGGATGGTCACCAGGGGCTGCTGAAATGAGGCTGCTGTGCCAGTATTCGGCTCAGCCTTGCCCCTCAGACAGTCAGGAATTCCTCCACCACAGCGTCGGAGAGTTGTTCGGTGGGGCCGCTGGAGACGATCCCGCCACGTTGCATCGCGTAGTAGTAGTTGGATTGGCGCACGAAGTGCAGGTGCTGCTCCACCAGCAGCACACTGATTCCGGTTTCCTTCATGATCCGCTGCACCGCCCGCTCGATGTCCATGATGATTGAGGGTTGAATCCCTTCGGTGGGCTCATCAAGCAGCAACAGTTTCGGCTTGCCGACCAAAGCTCGAGCAATCGCCAGTTGTTGCTGCTGGCCGCCGCTGAGATCCCCACCTTTGCGGTCCAGAAATTTCTCGAGAATCGGAAAGAGCTCATAGACCAGAGGGTCGATGTGACGATTCTTGCCGAGACCGCCGGGCAGGGCTTCCATGCCCAGCAACAGATTCTCCTTGACCGTGACCTGGGGAATGATGTCACGCCCCTGGGAGACATAGCCAATGCCGGCCCGGGCCCGGCGATAGGGAGGCTCCGTGCTCAGGGTTTTGTCACCGTAGTGAACGGTACCGGATCGCTGCTGAAGCAAGCCGATGATCGTTTTGAGAAAGGTTGTCTTGCCTACGCCGTTTCGGCCGATCAGGCAGACCATTTCCCCTTCGGGAACCGAGAGATCCACATCACGAAGAATGTGACTTTGTCCGTAGTACACATTCAGATCGGAAACCTGAAGGATGGGTTGGGAACTCATGACTCTTGGCTGCGCCTCGGGTTGGGATGGTGTTGAAGGAAATCAGTGACGATGACTGGGTGCGGAGACTCTGGGGCTGATTTGGGGCTGACTGACGGCAGCCGTGGCGGTGAATCAGTCGGAATCGGCTTGCCCCAGATACACTTCAATGACGCGCGGGTCCTGCTTGACCTTCTCCAGAGGCCCCTCAGTCAGGAGCTGACCCTGATGGAGAACGGTGACGGGGGCTTTGAGGTCCCGGATGAATTCCATGTCGTGCTCGATCACCACCACGGTGTGATCGCCGGCCAGGGATTTGATCAACTCGGCGGTGCGTACGGTTTCCTCATCGGTCAGGCCGGCCACCGGTTCATCGAGCAGCAGCACTTCCGGCGACTGGGCCACCAGCATGGCAATGGCCAGCCACTGTTTCTGGCCATGGGAGAGGGAACCGGCTTTGGTGGTGGCGAAGGGGGAGAGCCCCACGTAATTCATCAGGCGCTGCACCTCATCCTTGGCGGAGACGGGCAGCCGGTCCACCAGCAGGTTGAAGGCACTCTTGTGGGGTGAGGCCGACAACTCCAGATTGCGCTGGACGGTCAGGTTCTCAAAGACACGGGGAGTCTGGAATTTGCGGCCGATGCCCTCTCTGGAGATCCTCTGCTCGGAGAGGCCCACCAGCGAATGGCCCTTGAAGGTGACCGTTCCCTTGGTGGGGCGCACCTTGCCGGTGATCACGTCCAGGAACGTGGTCTTGCCGGCTCCGTTCGGGCCGATGATCGACTTGAGTTCCCCTTTGTTGAGGGTGAGACTGAGATCGGTGAGCGCGTAGAAGCCATCGAAGCTCACGCTCACATCCTTGAGCTCGAGAAGTGGTTGGGTCATGGACTCTGGCTGGAAAGGATGGGGACAAGCAAGCTCCGGCAGAACGCCAGGCCGTGGTGTCAGGACAGGTCGTTGAGAGCAGCCACCTCCTCATCCAGCTGGGGATAGGTGCGTGATTTCGGAGCCATGCCGAAGGCTGCCAGCAGCTGCCGTAAGCCGCCACCGGTGAACCATCCGTAGATGCCATCGGGCATCAGCACGACCACGAAGATGAACAGAGCCCCTTGAACAAACAGCCAGAACTCCGGCAAGGCCTCGCTGACAAGGCTTCTCAGATAGTTCACGAGAATGGCACCGATGATCGGCCCTACCAGGGTTCCGCGGCCGCCCACCGCCACCCAGATCACCATTTCGATCGAAAAAGAAATGGACATGAACTGGGGCGAGACGATCCCGCTCTGAACGGTGTAGAGAGCTCCCGACACTCCACAGAGTGCCCCCGCCACGATGAACACGAGGGTCTTGAATGGGACAGGATTGAAGCCGCCGAAGCGGAGCCGTTGTTCGTCGTCGCGAATGGCGATCAGGGCATCCCCAAAACGCCTGGTGGTGAAATAGCGGCAGATCAGGAAGGCAACGGGCAGAAGGAGCACCGTGAGTCGGTACATCCAGAGCTGCATGTCGCTTGAGCCGACCAGTTGGCCAAACAACTCGGTGGTGCTGGTTTTCAGGCCATTGGTGCCATTGATCAACTTCTGCTGGCCATTGAAGAAGTGGAAGAAGACCATCAAGGCCGCTTGGGTGATGATCGAGAAGTAAACGCCTTTGATGCGATTTCTGAAGATCAGGTAGCCGACAAGGCCTGCCACGATTGCGGGGATCAGCCAGAGGGCAATCAGGGTGAAGGCCGGAGACCAGAAGGGTTGCCAGAAGAACGGCAGCTGATCGACCCCATAGTTTTCGAAGAATTTGGGTATGCCATTCCCCCCCGCTCCACTTTCGGTGTTCAGCGTGAGGTACATCGCCACGCCATAGCCACCCAGTGCAAAGAAAATGCCCTGGCCCAGGCTGAGCAGTCCTGTGTAGCCCCAGATCAGGTCGATGGCCAGGGCTGTGATCGCCAGGGAGAAGTAGCGGCCGAAGAGGTTGAGGCGGAAGTCACTGAGAATGGCCGGCAGGATGAACAGGGCAATGGCCAGCAGAATCCAGGGGAGGAGTCGTCGGAAGATCTTCACAGCTGAGGGCTCCAGGGCTGGAGAAGGATTGGCAGGACGAAGGGTGGTTGAGTGGTTGACTCAGGCATCAACTGACCTCCCTTTCTGAGGGAACATGCCGTTCGGGCGGAACTGCAGGAAGGCAATGATGAAGATGAAGACCAGCACCAACGACATGCTCGTGGTAGCGAAGAATTCAATGACCCCTCGTGCTGCCGCCGGCATGTCCGGGAACACGATCAGCAGCGACCCGGATCCCACCACCGACTGAATGAGACCGAGCATCAGGGAGGCGAGTACTGTTCCCAGCAGATTGCCCACACCACCCAGCACGATCACCATGAAACATGAGACGATGTAGGCCGCCCCAAGGTTGGGTCCGACCGATCCCAGCAGAGTGATGGCACATCCGGCCACACCAGCCAGGCCTGAGCCCAACCCGAAGGTGATGCTGTCCACCCTGTCGGTTGGAATCCCCAGGCAATTGCTCATCTGACGGTTCTGGGTGACGGCCCTGATGCGCAGTCCCCAGGCGCTCTTGCTCAGAAACCAGACCGTGGCCAGCAGCAGGACGGCGGAGAGCAGGATGATGAAGATGCGCAGTCCTGGAAGTTCAATTCCTGCGATCGATCCCCAGCTTCCCTGCAGCCACTTGGGGGCCGTGACATCAATGTTGCGTGGCCCGAACCAGGCACCTGCCAAAGCACGACTGCTGGAGAGAAGATTGACGGAGACCAGGCCGATCACCGTGGCGATGGCCCAGAAAAGCCCCGAGACGTAGGGGAGGTAGGGCTTCTCCGCCATCTTGGAGCGAAGAACACGGTTGCCGAAATAGCCGATGGCAATGGCCACAAGAATGCCCAGCAGCATGGCCGTGGAGATGCTGCGGATCAGCTGAATCAGAATCAGGCTGACCCCCCAGGTGGCCAGCAGGGTTTCCAGGGGCCTCCCGTAGAGCTTGCGAATCAGTGTTCTCTCCAGAAGCACGCCCACCAGGGCCGTGACCACGAAGGAGAGAACCAATGCAACGGGATAATACAGCTCAAAGACAATTCCGCCCATCGGACGGAAGATGGATTGAACGACATAGGTGACGTAGGCGCCGAGCATCATCAGCTCGCCATGGGCGAGATTGATCACGCCCATCAGGCCGAAGACGATGGCCAGTCCGGTTGCCGCCAGCAGCAGCACCGATCCGATGCTGAGACCGTCGAGGATCTGAGAAAAGAAAAGTTCCAACGGAAATCACGGCTGAACGAGAGGCTCAGGTCCGGATCGATCCGGACCTGAGGTGGTGGAGTGGACTGGCAGCTCGGGGACGATCAGGACGGATGGGGAGGCCTGGATCCAGGCCTCCCGCTGCATCACATCTTGAACTTGCCGGCGTCAGGGCGATCCTGGGTCCAGTCGCAGGTGAAGCCCTTGGTCTCGGGCACGAACTGGTTCCAGGGCAGCGGCGGAATCGCCGTCTTGCTGTCTTCCAGGATCTTGAACTGGCCGTCTTCCTGAGCCTCGCCAATCAGCACACGCTCGGAGGTGTGGTGGTTGGGGTACATCTCGATCTCGCCCTGAGGAGCGGCAAACTTGATGCCGATCATGGTCTCGCGGACCTTGTCGAGATCTTCGAAGGTGCCGGCTTTTTCAACGGCATTCTTCCAGAGGTACACCATGTTGTAGGCCGATTCGGCCGGGTCACCCGTGACCCGATCATCGCCATACATGGCCTGGAAGTCGGAGGTGAACTTCTTGGAGGCTGGGGTGTCCAGGCTCATGAAGAAGTTCCAGGTTGCGTAGGTGCCTGTGGTGTACTCAGGTCCGATCTGGCGGATTTCCTCCTCGGCAATCGAGAAGGACATGATCGGGTACTTTTCAGGATCAATCCCGGCAGCTTTGAACTGCTTGAAGAGGGCAACATTGGAGTCGCCGTTCAAGGTGTTGATGATGATGCCGCCATCGGGGAAGGCTTCCTTGATCTTGGCAATGATCGGGGCAACTTCAGTGTTGCCGAGGGGGATGTAGTCTTCGCCGACGGTTTCACCGCCGAGAGCCTTCATCTGCTCCTTGATGATTGTGTTGGCGGTCCGTGGATAGACGTAGTCGGAGCCAACCAGGTAAACCTTCTTGCCCAGCTTGTCGCCGTAGGTCTTCATCAGCCAGTCAACGGCTGGCTCAGCCTGCTGGTTCGGTACAGCACCGGTGTAGAAGATGTTTCTGGAGCACTCCTGCCCTTCATATTGAATGGGGTAGAAGAGCATATGATTCTTGGCCTCATAGACCGGTAGCATGGCCTTGCGGCTGGCTGAGGTCCAGCCGCCGAAGACGACGGCTACATTGTCGGAGTCGATCAGTTTCTGGGACTTCTCGGCGAAGGTGGGCCAGTCCGAGGCTCCGTCTTCCGCAACGGCGACGATCTTGTAGGACTTGCCGTCAACCTTGACGCCACCCGCTTCATTGATTTCTTTGATTGCCATCTCCTCGACCTCTTTCAGGGTCGTTTCCGAGATGGCCATGGTTCCACTCAGCGAGTGGAGAATGCCCACCTTGACTTCGCCGTCGAAGTCGCCTGCGGTGTCGCCTCCGCCACCGCAGGACACCAGAGTGATGCTGACGGCGGTAGCAGCGATTCCAGCAAACAGCCGCCGAGAGAGTTTCTGAACCATTGGTGCTTGATCAAGATGAGGGTATTCCGCAGGGACCCTACGGATGCCTTCCGGGGAGCTGTGTATCCGATCGCACCGAATGTTTGCCGCCCATGCCTGTGTGTGGATTCGCAGGTGAGTACCGGCGCGTTTCGCCGGCCTCTCCCCTCAGGCGTTGTGAGCCGGCAGTTGTTCCCTCAGAAACGACTCCACCTGTGCAAGCCCTTCTCCGCTGCGAAGGTTGGTGAAGCACCAGGGCCGCCCTGGTCGCATCCGCTCGGTGTCGCGCTTCATCACCTCCAGATCAGCCCCCACCATCGGTGCCAGGTCGATCTTGTTGATCACCAGCAGGTCGGAGCGGGTGATACCCGGTCCGCCTTTCCTGGGGATCTTGTCACCCGCTGCCACATCGATCACATAGATGCAGAGATCCACCAGCTCCGGGCTGAAGCTGGCGGCAAGGTTGTCTCCACCGCTCTCCACCAGCACGAGGTCGAGCGATGGGAAGAGCTGTTCGAGTTCCTCCACCGCCGCTCGATTGATTGAGCAGTCTTCGCGGATGGCGGTGTGGGGGCAACCTCCCGTTTCCACCCCCCGGATCCGCTCAGGCTCGAGGGCGCCGGCCCGCGTCAGGAACTGGGCGTCTTCCTGGGTGTAGATGTCATTGGTGACCACCGCCAGCTCCAGCTGTTGGCGCAGTCGCCGGCAGAGGGCTTCGACGAGGGCCGTTTTGCCGGATCCCACCGGTCCGGCCACTCCAACGCGCAGTTTGCTCATGGTGGTGGCCTGCCTGGGCGATCAACTGCGGAACAGCCTGGAGTAAAGCTCGGCGTGGCTCAGCTGGCTCAGGGCAGCGCCGACGCCGCCCGTCCATTGCTCACGGGGATCGGAGATGGCCAGGTCCCGGGCTCTCTCCACCAGCAGCGGGGCCAGGGCCAGCTGCAGGCGCTGCCCCTGGGTGGGTCCCAGGGGAACCAGGCGCACAGCGGCACTGATCTGATTGGCGCTCCAGCCATAGAGGTAGGCCTCCACCAGATCAGGCAGGGGGATCTCCAGGCAGAGGCCCGCCCAGGCCCAGGCCGCCGGCCAGGAGAGCTCGGCGGCAGGCTGCAGCGGCCAGCCCAGTTCAGCCAGCAGCTGCAGCAGCGACCTGCCCATCTGGCGTTGCTGGGCCCGCACCTCGGCGGCTTCCCGCTGGGCCAGCAGCCAACCGTCGAGATCGAGCAGAGCGTGTTCTGCCGTCACGGCGGCTCCGCGCTGATGCTGGCGGAGGCCGTCCTGCAGGGGAGCCAGGGCCGCCGCCTCGATGCCGATGGCGCCGCGCCGGAGTTCGGCTTCGAGCCAGTCCTGGAGCGTGCTTGCGGTGGTGACGGATCCCCGCTGCACCAACACCTCCAGCCCTTCCGAATAGCTGAACGCCCCCACCGGCAGGGCTGGGCTCAGCAGCTGAAGCAGATGCAGTCCCGTACGGCTCATCAGTGGCGAGGGCCTTCGTGGCTGTGGCTGTGGCTGTGGCTGGTGATGGCATAGGCGCCCGGCTCCGGCAGAAACGGGGCCAGTTGGTGCTCGATCAACAGCCCCCGTTGCCGCATCAGCTCCTCCAGCACGCCATCCTCGAGCAGCCTCAGCTCGCCTGGGCGCAGCTCCAGGGACACGTGGCGGTTGCCCAGGTGGTAAGCAGCCTGCAGCAACACCAGGGGATCCGGGCTGCGCACCACCAGCAGCGGCTCCGGAGCCGGCTCCACCACCACCTGCACCCTGCCGTCAAGCGGCAGCAGCCGCTCGCCCGGCTCCAGGGCCGGTCCCCGCGGCAGTTGCAGCAACAGCTCCTGGCCGCAGCTGGAGCGGCGGCGGCCCCGCAGGCTGGTGCGCTGGTGGGCACTCAAGGCCAGATGCAGCACAGGGCCGCGGCCTCCTCCCTGATCAGAGTCCCCCAGCTCCGGGGCATCGGCAGGGATGCGTCGCTCCAGCTGCAGCGGCGTTGCTGAGCGGTCGGGGGGCGTGGACACGGTGCCGTCACCCTCAAGGCGAATCTCCACCTTCCCGAGGCGTGGGACCTGACCCTGTGGCAGTTGTTACTGAATGCCCGGTGGCCAGCTGCGGCAGGATTCCAGGGTTCGTGCTGATCCAGCCGGGGCGAGACTCCACCATGCCGAGCGCCCCACCCCAGTCCTGGTCTGCAGAAGCCAGGCTGCAGTTCCATCGCACGGCTGATCGCGGCACCATTCATCAGGGTGGAGCCACGGCTCCCCTCAAGATCCAGCGGGCCTGTGCCCGGGAGGATGGCCGCTGCGAACTGCCTCTGCTGCACACGGCCGGAGGCCTGGTGGGGGGGGATGAGCTGAGCCTCAGGGCCGAGCTCGGGCCCCACAGCCGTGCCCTGATCACCAGCGTCGCCGCCCAGAAGGTGTACGGCTCGGTGGGCCGCTCCCGCCTGGCGCCTCGGGGCAGCTGGAGCCGCCAGCGGCTGAGCTTCGAGCTGCTCGAAGGGGCGGATCTGGAATGGCTGCCCCAGGAGGTGGTGGTGTTCGCCGGGGGGCTGATCGAGCAGAGCTGCCGGGTGGAGCTGGCCGCAGGGGCCAGCTGGCTCGGGGCCGACGTGGTGCGCCTCGGCCGCAGTGCCGATGCCGAAACCCTGGGCGATGGCTGCTGGCGCTCGCGCCTGGAGGTGCGCCGCCAGGGCCGCTGGAGCGTGGCGGATCAACTGGAGCTCGCGGGAGAGAGCCTGCGCTCCCCCCATGGGCTGGCGGGGGAGCCGGTGTTCGGCAGCCTGGTGTGGGCGGCACCGGCGCCGGTGCCGGAAGCTCTTCTGGAGCTCTGCCGAGCGGATCGGACCGGGCTGGAGGGGGAGATGGCCTGCGGCCGGCTCGATCAGGGGCTGGTGGCCCGCTACCGAGGGAGCTCCACCCAGGCGGCCCGATGGTGGTTCACCCGCATCTGGGCGCGGATCCGCGCCGAGCGGGGCCTGGCAGCGCCGCAGCTGCCGCGGGTGTGGCCCTTTCAGGAAGCTCCCCTGCAAGGCAGCGAACGTTCCTGCTGAACCTGCCCATCGCCCTCGGCACTGCCAGAGTGCCTGAGCAACGATCGGCCCCATGAACCTGACGCCCCAGGAGAAGGACAAGCTGCTGATCGTCACGGCAGCACTCCTGGCGGAGCGTCGGCTGCAGCGGGGCCTGCGCCTCAACCACCCGGAGGCCGTGGCCTGGCTCAGTTTCCTGATCCTCGAGGGCGCCCGCGATGGACGCAGCGTGGCTGACCTGATGGCCGCCGGCAGCACCTGGCTCAGCCGAGAGCAGGTGATGGAGGGGGTGCCGGAGCTGATCCCCGAGGTGCAGATGGAAGCCACCTTCCCCGATGGCACCAAACTCGTCACCCTGCATGAACCGATCCGATGATCCCTGGTGAACTCCTGCCTGAGCCCGGCAGTCTCGAGCTCAATGCCGGCCGGCCCGTCACCACGATCGAGGTGGCCAACCGGGGAGATCGTCCTGTGCAGGTGGGCTCCCACTTCCACTTCCACGAGGCTAACCATGCCCTGATCTTCGATCGGGAGGCGGCGCGGGGTCAGCGCCTCGACATCCCCGCCGGCACCGCGATCCGCTTCGAGCCGGGGGATCAACGGCGCGTGGAGCTGGTGCCCCTGGCCGGAGCCCGCTGCGTGTTCGGCTTCAACGGCCTGATCAACGGCCCCCTCGACTGATCCGCCGTCCCGCCGTCCCGCCGATCCCCGACCCCCGGCCCGTTTCTCTGTTCCTTCGCACCCCGCATCAGCCATGCCCTACCGGATGGACCGCCGGGCCTACGCCGAGACCTACGGCCCCACCACCGGCGACCGGCTGCGGCTGGCCGACACCGAGCTTGTCCTGGAGGTGGAGGACGATTTCACCACCTACGGCGAGGAGGTCAAATTCGGCGGCGGCAAGGTGATCCGCGACGGCATGGGCCAGGCCCAGACCTCCCGTGCCGACGGGGCGGTGGACACGGTGATCACCAACGCCCTGATCCTGGATTGGTGGGGGATCGTCAAGGCCGATGTGGGCCTGCGCGACGGGCGCATCTGCGCCATCGGCAAGGCCGGCAACCCCGACATCACCGACGGGGTGACGATCATCGTGGGCCCGGGCACCGAGGCGATCGCCGGTGAGGGCCACATCCTCACGGCCGGTGGCATCGATACCCACATCCATTTCATCTGTCCCCAGCAGATCGAAACGGCCCTGGCCTCCGGCGTCACGACTCTGCTGGGCGGCGGCACCGGCCCGGCCACCGGCACCAATGCCACCACCTGCACCCCCGGGGCCTTTCACCTCGCGCGCATGCTCCAGGCGGCCGAGGGGCTGCCGGTGAACCTGGGTTTCTACGGCAAGGGCAACGCCAGCACCCCCGGGGCGATCGAAGAGCAGGTGCGTGCAGGGGCCTGCGGCCTCAAGCTCCACGAAGACTGGGGAACCACCCCGGCGGCGATCGATTGCTGCCTCACCGTGGCCGACCAGCTCGACGTGCAGGTCTGCATCCACTCCGACACCCTCAATGAGGCGGGATTCGTGGAGGACACGATCCGGGCCATCGGTGGCCGCACGATCCACACCTTCCACACCGAAGGGGCCGGAGGCGGCCACGCCCCCGACATCATCCGGATCTGTGGTGAGGCCAATGTGCTGCCCAGCAGCACCAATCCCACCCGTCCCTACACCCGCAACACGCTCGAGGAACACCTCGACATGCTGATGGTGTGCCACCATCTCGATGCGGCCATCCCCGAAGACGTGGCCTTCGCCGAGTCGCGCATCCGCCGCGAGACGATTGCCGCCGAGGACATCCTGCACGACCTGGGGGCCTTCAGCATCATCGCCAGTGATTCCCAGGCCATGGGCCGGGTGGGGGAAGTGATCACCCGCACCTTCCAGACCGCCCACAAGATGAAGGTGCAGCGCGGCACCCTCCCGGAAGACAGCGCCGGTCGTGGCCGCGGCCGCAACGACAACGTGCGCCTCAAGCGCTATGTGGCCAAGTTCACGATCAACCCGGCGATCGCCCATGGCCTCGACAGTCAGATCGGCTCGGTGGAGGTGGGCAAGCTGGCCGATCTCACCCTCTGGAAGCCAGGGTTCTTCGGCGTCAAACCGGAACTGGTGATCAAGGGGGGCTCGATCGTCTGGGCCCAGATGGGGGATGCCAACGCCTCCATTCCCACCCCTGGCCCCGTGCATGGCCGCCCGATGTTCGCCGGCTTCGGTGGCGCCCTTGCCCCCAGCTGCCTCACGTTCCTCAGCCAGGCGGCGCTCGACGACGACCTGCCCCGCAAGCTGGGACTCAGGCGGCCCTGCGTGCCGGTGGTGAACACCCGCGGCATCGGCAAGGCCGAGATGCGCAACAACGCCGCTCTGCCAAGGGTGGAGGTGGATCCCCAGACCTACGAGGTGTTCGCCGATGGCGAATTGCTCACCTGCGAGCCGGCTGAGTCGCTGCCGATGGCGCAGCTCTACTTCCTGCTCTGAGGCCCTGCCCCGACGTAGCGCGCTGCACCTGCCTTGTTGCTGACGCTCCAGATTCTTATGGTTGCTTTCAGCAGCCTGTGTTGGTTGTGCCATCGCTGATTGATGGTGGTGAAGTCACTGACTTCTCAGCAGAAACGATCAGGACGTCGTTTCGGTCTGAGCAGGCTCAGAACTTCGCCTTCAAGTTCCCTGGATCATCTGGATCGTAGGCTCCCCCTGTGGTTGCAGATCGCTGATGACCAACAGGCGTGCGAAGCCGGCATCAGATGACGATGTGCAAGACACCAATCAGGCCGCTCCAGCCCGCCGACATGAGTCTTGGATCGCCTGCGCGGTGGCCCTGGTCTTCGCCTTGGCCATCATCGCCCTTGAGCCCGGACTGTTCAGTTTTGGCCGTGGCTCTCATTTCAATTGGGTCACACTGCACTCCCTCTCCATTGTCGACCATTCTCGATTCGACTCCGGTTTCGTTGGCTATAGCCGCAAGCTCGCTGAAATAGCAAGCGATAACACAAGGCTATTCCATTATGAATATTTTAATCGTTATCCTGCAGTGTTTCCTGTGCTGGCCAATGCGTTTCTGGACCGCTTCAGGGAGTCAGCTGAGGGCTATCTTCTGGCCTCAAAGCAGATCATGAATCTGGTCTACGTCGCCACTCTGCTGTTTCTCTATTTGTCGTTGAGGGCGTTGCGCTTTTCTGGATTGGTGTCATCGCTGAGTCTGTTGAGCGTTGGGGCCTCGCCGTTGTGGCTTCACTACAGACCCATGTTTCATTTTGACCAGCCAGGTCTGTTGGGCTACGTCCTCTGCATGTATGGCTACACCGTGCTGGCGAGGCAGGCAACGAGCCGTGCAGAACAATCAAGAAACTCAATTGTATTCTTGGTGTGTTCTGCGATTGGCTGTCTGCTTGGCCGATCTTTCATTGCTGTATTTTTTCTGGCTGCAATCAGCATCACCCTTCAGTTTCGGCAGTCATCATCTCGGCTGAGGAGACTCTCTTGGACAGCAACAGCACTGGGAGGCTCGCTCGTCATCGCTTCGGCGCTCTACGCAGCAGTTGTTGAGTGGATTCTCAACCGTAAGTCTGTTGCCTACGTCAAAGAGTCTATGGACAGTTCGGTCATTCAGTCGGCAATGCGTCGTCTCGGGCTCCCCATGGCCCAATGGCCAGACTCTCAGAAGCCACAACTGGAGTGGTCCAGTGCAATTCAGCAGTATCTTGAATGGATTGCCAATTTAATTCCTACATGGCCCTTTCTGCTGCTATTGGTGCTATCCCTGGGTTTACTGTCTCGTCGACTTCTGCCATTGTCCAAGCGCCGGATTCTGGCCAGGCGTCCTGGTCCGACATTGTCTCAGGCCGCTGACCCCCGTCTCGGCGCTGAGATTCAACGACCATCTTCAGTCGACGTCCCCAGCCAGGTTCTGATTGCTGCATTCCTTGCGAGCCTTGCCTGGTTGTTGTTTTTCAAGAATCTGATTGTTTTTCACGATTATACAATGATATTCCTTGTTCCATTCTTGGTGATTCTCGCTGCATTCGTTTATCGTTCGTTCGTGGCCTGGCTTGAAGAGTCAATGCGTTACCCAAGGCTGCGAGCATTGACTTTCACCGCTTTATTATTGGTGTTGTCGTTCGTCTACGTAGACGGCTACCTGGACTCAGTCCGGGCCTGGAAGGTCGACGATGGTCGTGCTGCGCCCATGCACTCTTTTTACAAGGACATTGACGCCTTTAATTCCCTCTCCCGATCGGCTTCGCCACCGGTGCTGATCAGGCGTGATGACGAGTGGATTGACAATTCTCCCTATGCCCAGGGCGTTCTGCTTGAGGGTGACCTTGTTCTCGATCCAGGCGATGGACGTGCTCAGCGGCTTCAGCCTCCCGGCTTCCCCATACCAGGCCAGGTTCTCACTCAGGCAACCATCCGGTCCAAGCGGCAACTGGCCGCTGGCAGTCTGAAGCAGGTTTTTTACAGAGATCGAGCGTATTACGCCAGATAGGCGGCTCACTTGACAGTCTTTCTCCAGGCCCTTTCAACGCGACCTCTTCGCTGACTCCTGATGGGTCGATGGAATGATGCGGCCATCGCTGCGAACCGATGGACCCGCGGCCCCAATCGTGATGCAGGGGCATCAACGGTCCAGGCCAGGGGGGTCCCCCAGGGTCTGCACCCATCCCTGGGAGGCCGGGTGTGGATCTGAGCGCATCCCCCGGAGTCAGGCGCATTCGGTAGCGATCACCACCAGACTTGTCAAGCTCGCTGCCCATGATCGACCCATGGCAACGCCTCCCTCGATGTTCACTGACTACAAGCCGAGCAAGGGTTACGACGAGTACTTCAGCGCCGCCGCCGAGCCGCGCTCGGCCCTGAGTCCCCTGCTCTCCTCCCTGGGGAAACTGGGCATCGAGGAGATCAACCGCAACCATGCCGCCGCCGGCATGCTGCTCAAGCGGCTTGGCGCCACCTTTCGCCTCAATGGCTCCGGGGAGCGGGGCGGTGAGCGCATCCTGCCCTTCGACCCCCTGCCGCGGTTGATCCGCTCGGGCGAATGGCAGCGGCTCGAGCTCGGCCTGATCCAGCGTCTGGAGGCGATCGACTGCTTTCTGGGGGACGTCTACGGCGACCAGAAAATCCTCAGCGATGGGGTCGTGCCTCGGGCCGATGTGGAGAGCTCCCAGGGCTGGCGGCCCCAGATGCAAGGTTTCAAGCCCCCCCTGGGCCGCTGGTGCCACATTTCCGGTCTGGACCTGATCCGCGACGGCCAGGGCACCTGGCGGGTGCTGGAGGACAACCTTCGCTGTCCCTCGGGGGTGGCCTATTTCCTGGAGAACCGCCGCGTGATGAAGCGGATGTTCCCCAGCCTGTTCGCGAGTCGTACGGTCCAGCCCATCGACGACTACCCCTCGCACCTGCTCGAGACCCTGCGCCAGCTCGCCCCCTGGACGGACACACCCAAGGTGGTGCTGCTCACCCCAGGGGTGTTCAACAGCGCCTATTTCGAGCACAGCTACCTGGCCCAGCAGATGGGCATCCAGCTGGTGGAGGGCCGGGATCTGGTCTGTGAAAGCAACCGGGTGTGGATGCGCAGCACCTCCGGCCTCGAGCCTGTCGATGTGATCTACCGCCGCATCGACGACGACTTCCTCGACCCTGCGGTGTTCCGTCCCGATTCGATGCTGGGGGTGCGCGGCCTGATGGAGGCCTACCGGGCCGGGCGGGTCGCGATCGCCAACGCTCCCGGCACGGGTGTGGCCGATGACAAGCTGATCTATGCCTATCTGCCGGAGATGATCCGCTATTACCTGGCAGAGGAGCCGATCATCGAGAATGTTCCCACCTACCTCTGCTCCAGGCCCGACGATCAGGCCTATGTGCTCGCCCATCTCGGTGAGCTGGTGGTCAAGTCGGTGGCGGAGGCCGGCGGTTACGGCATGCTGATCGGCCCCCATGCCGATCAGGCCGAGATTCTCTCGTTCGCCGACAAGATCAGGGCCGATCCCCGCAACTTCATCGCCCAGCCCACCCTGGAGCTCTCCACCGTGCCCTCCCTGAGCGAAGGAGAGCTTTACCCCTGTCACGTTGATCTGCGGCCTTACGTGCTGCGGGGCCGAAAAGCCTGGGTCAGCCCGGGGGGACTCACCCGCGTGGCGCTGCGCCGGGGTTCCCTTGTGGTGAACTCCTCCCAGGGCGGCGGCTGCAAGGACACCTGGATCGTGGATGAAAGCACATGCTGAGTCGCGTCGCTGAAGCGCTCTACTGGATCAATCGCTATGTGGAGCGGGCGGAGAACATCTCCCGGTTCCTGGAAGTGAGCGAGGCCATGGCCCTCGACTGTCCCCCCGGCAGTGCCGAGCCCTGGCTGCCCCTGATCGACGCCAGCGGCGACCGCGAGCTCTTCGATCGCATCTTCCCCACAGGGGGGCCTCAGGAGGTGGTGCGCTTCCTGGTCCAGGAGCAGGACAACCCCAGCAGCATCATCAACTGCATCAGTGCGGCCCGGGAGAACTGCCGTCAGATCCGCGAAGTGATCACCACCGAGATGTGGGAGCAGATCAATGATCTCTATCTCACCCTGCTCGAGAGTGATCATTTCTGGCGGCTGCCCGACCAGGAACAGCTCCACGAGGTCCGCAAATCCTGTCAGCTGTTCTATGGCATCACCGACGCCACCTTGAGCCGCGACCTCTCCTGGCAGTTCAGCAAGCTGGGACGCCTGGTGGAACGGGCCGACAAGACCAGCCGCATTCTCGACGTCAAGTACTACCTGCTGCTCCCCAGCCCCGAGGAGGTGGGTGGTGTGCTCGATGAGCTGCAGTGGATTTCCCTGCTGCGCTCGGCAGGTGCTTACCAGATGTTCCGCCAGTCGCAGCAGCAGGGGATCACGCCCAAGGCCGTGGCCGAATTCCTGCTGCTGGATCCCATCTTCCCCCGGTCAGTGCGCTACTGCCTCGAGGGCCTGAGTAAGTCCATGCGCGTGATCCGCGGCAATCCGGTGCCCGGCCCTCCCGACGATCTCGAGTGCCTCACCGGTCGGATGCTCGCCAGCTGGAGCTACGTGCGCATCGATGAGCTGGTGGCCCAGGGGCTGCATGAAGCGATCGACCGCTTCCAGACCGATCTCAACCACCTGCATGGGCTGATCGACGCGAATTACTTCGTGGTGGCCTCTCCCATCGTGGAGCCATCAGACACTGCAACGGCCGGCGACTCCAGCCCCTCCCCCAGCACCGTCGTTCCTGCGTCCTCGGCATGCGCGCCCGCATAACCCACACCCTCAGCTACCGCTACAGCGCGCCTGTTCAGCTTGGTTCCCACCGGATCTGCCTCAAGCCCCGGGCCCACGGCTTCCAGAAGTTGCTCAGCTTCGATCTGTTCCTCTCCCCGGACCCCCATCGCCTCCATCCCCTGGTGGCCGCCAGTGGCGACGACATCCTGCGGGCCCGGTTCAGTGGTGCCACCGATTCCTTCGACATCCGCTCCCAGTGCGAGGTGGAGACCCAGGTCCCACCCCTGCTGCAGGTCTGCCTGGAGGAGAACGAGCCGGTCCTTCCCTACCCGGTCGGTCATCTCAATGCCGACCTGCTCGGCAGCCTTGACGGCTGGCTCCCGAATGGCCAGCACGATCCCGCCGCCGTGGAGCTGGCCCAGGAGGCCCTGATGGGCAGTGATCAGCGGGCGCTGATGTTCCTGCAGCAGCTGGTGGAGATGATCCAGGACCGGGTCAAGTACACCCAGCGGCACGTGGGTCCGGCCTGGCCCGCGGGCCGCACGCTCAAGGAGCGTGTGGGCTCCTGCCGTGATCTGGCCGTGCTGATGATCGAGGCCTGCCGCTGCGTGGGGCTGCCGGCCCGTTTCGTGAGCGGGTATCACCTGGTGGAGCCCAGGCCCGAGCGCTACGACCTGCATGCCTGGGCCGAGGTGTACCTGCCGGGGGCCGGCTGGCGTGGGTTCGACCCCAGCGGCATGGGGGCGATCGACGATCGCTACATCCCCCTGGCCACCTCTTCCAAGCCCAACCTGGCCGCGGCCGTGATGGGCACCTTCAGCGGTCCTCCAGGGGTCACCAGCGAGATGCAGTGGTCGATTGCGGCCGATGTGCTCAGCGAAGACCACACCGTGCCCAATCTGCTGCACTTCTGAGGCGAACCTGCAGGGAACCTGGAATGAACCTGAATCGGTAACCGTTCCAGCAGCGATGGGGTGGGCTCCCGCAGCATGAAGGGACGAGTTGTCCCGATCCGCCTCCATGGCAGCCAGCACAGTCCCTCCCACCGACCTCGGCGCGTCGCCCTCGCTGGACAGCCATGCTCTGGCCGAGGCAATGCGCCGGCATCTGTTCTTCACCCAGGCCAAGTCCCCGTCACTGGCCACCAACCACGACTACTACTGCGCCCTGGCGATGGCCGTGCGCGATCAGCTGCTGCAGAGCTGGGTGGACACCGCCGAGGCCTACACCCAGACCCAGGTGCGAACGGTGTCCTACCTCTCCGCCGAATACCTGCTCGGTCCTCACCTGGAGAACAACCTGGTCAACCTCGGGCTGCGTGAGGTCGCCCAGCAGGCCTGCGGCCTCCTGGGTCTCGACCTGATGGAGCTGATCGCCGAGGAGCCGGAACCGGGCCTCGGCAACGGTGGCCTCGGCCGCCTGGCGGCCTGTTTCCAGGAATCGATGGCCAGTCTCGAGCTGCCCGCGATCGGCTACGGCATCCGCTACGAATTCGGCATCTTCCGCCAGCAGATCCAGCGGGGCAGCCAGGTGGAGAACACCGATCCCTGGCTGGCCCAGGGCAACCCCTGGGAGGTGATCCGCCCGGAGTGGACCTATCCGGTCACGATCGGAGGCCACACGGTGATCGGGGTGGCCTACGACACGCCGATCCTGGGCTATGGCGTCCATACCGCCAACACCCTGCGGCTCTGGTCGGCCCAGGCGCCGGAATCCTTCGACTTCGCCTCCTTCAACGCCGGTGACTACACCCGGGCGGTGCTGCAGAAGATCAATTCGGAGACCCTCTCGAAGGTGCTCTACCCGAATGACGAGACCGACCAGGGGAAGCAACTGCGCCTGAGTCAGCAGATCTTCTTCGTGAGCTGCTCCCTGCAGGACATGTTCCGCATCCTCAAGGGGCAGGGACTGCCTGTGACGGCCTTCCACACCAAATTCGCCGTTCAGCTCAACGACACCCATCCGGCGATCGCCGTGGCCGAACTGATGCGGCTGCTGATCGATGAGCACGGCGTCGACTGGGACACCGCCTGGTCGATCACCACGGCCTGCGTCAGCTACACCAACCACACCCTGCTGCCGGAGGCCCTCGAGACCTGGGGTGTCGATCTGTTCGAGCAGTTGCTGCCGCGCCAGCTGGAGATCATCTACGAGATCAATGCCCGCTTCCTGCGCATGGTGCGCATCCGCCATCCAGGTCAGCCGGCTCTGCTGGAGCGGATGTCGCTGATCCAGGAAGGTCCGTACCGCAAGGTGCGCATGGCCAACCTGGCGGTCGTGGGCAGCCATCGGGTCAACGGGGTGGCCGAGCTGCACAGCAAGCTGGTGCGCAAGGACCTCTTCGCTCCGTTCGTGGACCTGTGGCCCGAGAAGTTCACCAACGTCACCAACGGCGTCACCCCCAGGCGCTGGATCGCCGTGGCCAACCCATCCCTCTCGGGGCTGCTCGATGAGACGATCGGCAGCCGCTGGCGCCGTGACCTCGCCGATCTCTCGCGCCTGGAGTCCTACGCCCACGACGGAGGGTTCCTGGAGCGCTGGCGCGGCGTGCGTGATCTGAACAAACAACGCCTCTCCAACCTGATTCATCATCAGCTGGGTGTGCTGGTGGATCCCTCCTCCCTGTTCGATGTGCAGGTGAAGCGGATCCACGAGTACAAGCGCCAGCATCTGGCGGCCCTCCAGATCGTGGAGCGCTATCTGCGCATCCGTAACGGCGAGGACCTGCCGCCGCGCACCTTCATCTTCGGGGGCAAGGCGGCTCCGGGCTATTACATCGCCAAGCTGATCATCCGCCTGATCGGCGGAATCGCCGAGATCGTGAACATGGATCCGGCGATGGACGGCCGCCTGCGGGTGGTGTTCCTGCCCAACTTCAGCGTCAGCCTGGGGCAGAAGGTCTACCCGGCGGTGGATCTCTCCGAGCAGATCTCCACCGCAGGCAAGGAGGCCTCCGGCACCGGCAACATGAAGATGGCCCTGAACGGCGCGGTCACGATCGGCACCCTCGATGGCGCCAACATCGAGATCCGCGACCTGGTGGGTCATGAGAACTTCTTCCTGTTCGGCCACACAGCCGAGCAGCTGGAGGCGATCAACAGGGGCGGTTATCACCCGATGCCCTGGCTGGAGAACGATCCGATCGCGAGGGAGGCGATCGACCTGATCGGCTCAGGCCATTTCAGCGAGGGTGATCGCGATCTGTTCCATCCCCTGCTGGCCAACCTCTGCGGCAGCGATCCCTTCCGGGTCATGGCCGACATCGGCGACTATCGCCGGGCTCACAACACTGTGGATGACGCCTGGCTCGATCCTGTCGGCTGGAGCCGCATGTCGCTGCTCAATTCCGCCCGCTGCGGCTTCTTCAGCAGCGACCGCTCGATCCGCGACTATGCAGAACGGATCTGGGACGTGGAATCGATGCCGATCAATGCCTGCACCGTGCTGCCCTCGGCCCAGCCGGGCTCCCGCTGAGTCGATGGTTGTCATGGAGCCCATCGGGTCCCGCTGCGCGGAACCCAGCTGGATGGCCGCCACCGCCGCCGAGGCGGAGCGGCGCCTTAGCGCGGAGGGAATTCAGCTGACCCTCGGCGGTGAGCCCACGGTGGTGCCGATCGAACCCGAGGGGGCGGAGTGGTCGGTGGCTGCCGATGGCCCCACCAAGCTGCGCTATGCCCGGCGCCTGGCCGCCGAATTGCAGCGTCGGGTCTGGCCCGGCTGCACCTTGATGTACTGCCCTGGCAAGCGTTACGACGGCGAGGTCAACCCCCGTTGGGCCCTGCGCCTGATCGCCGCCCTCGACGGCACCCCTCTGGTGCACTGGCCCCAGCAGGCTCTCGCCGCAGTCCCCGCCGATCAGGCCGCTCCGTCGCCGCTGCCCGCCAAGCAGGCGGAGGACTTTCTCAAGGGGATCGGCAAGGCCCTCGGCTGTCGCGTTCACCCCCTGCGGCTGAGGGACCCCCTGGATCCCAGCTCGAAGGTCTGGGCTGTTCCCCTCTCCCACAGCACCCCCACAGACGACGAGCCCGACCTCCCCGAAGGCTGGCAGGCTGCCCGCTGGCCCCTGGACAAACCCCTGCGCGAGCTGCTGCCCGCCAGCGGTCCGGCGGGGTTGCGGCTGCCGTTGCAGCACTTCCCCGAAGGGGTGCTGCGCCAGGTGCTCACCCTCGAGGTCAGCCCCCGTGGCTGGAACCTGTTTCTGCCTCCCCTGCCCCGCCAACCCTTCGAGCAGCTCCTCCAACTCATCGCAGCCGCCAGCTCAGGCTGGAGCCAGCCTGAGCTCAGTGGAGTTCTCCCCGCCGATCTCGATGGCCGCTGGAATGTGCTCGGCCTGACGGCCGATCCAGGCGTGCTGGAAGTGAATCTGCCGGTCTGCCACGGCTGGGCCGATTACAGCGGCTGGATCCGCACCCTGGCCGAAGCCTCGGCAGCGGTGGGGCTGCGCACCTGGAAGCAGGTGGGCGATCGGCAGGAGGGAACCGGTGGCGGGAACCACCTGCTCTGGGGCGGCCCCAGCCTCGAGACCAACCCCTTCTTCTCGCGGCCGGCCTGGCTCGTGGCGATTCTGCGCTTCTGGCAGCGGCATCCGAGCCTCTCCTACCTGTTCAGCAACAGTTCCGTCGGACCGGCCTCCCAGGCCCCCCGCCTCGATGAGGGCAGCGCCAGCGCCCTCGACCTGAACCTGGCCCACCGGGCCATCGAATCCCTCCCCGAGGGGGACCAGCGGATCCTGATCAGCGAGACCCTGCGCCATCTCCATGCCGACCGCAGCGGCAACACCCACCGCAGTGAGATCAGCTTCGACAAGTTCTGGAATCCTGCCTGGGCGGCCGGATGCCAGGGCCTGATCGAATTCCGCGCCATCGAAACCCTCCCGGACTCCGACTGGACCGCGGCCATCGCCCTGCTCTGGAGCGCCCTGGCGGCCCACCTGCTGGATCCGGCCCATCGCCCCACCCGGCTGGAGCCCTTCGGGGAGCGTCTGCACGATGCGATGCAGTTGCCCTCCGCCATCTGGTCCGACCTCAAAGCGCTGCTCGACCTGCTGGCCCTCGATGGCCTGCCGCTGGAACCAGAGCCGTACCGCGCGATCTGGGAGTGGCGTTTCCCCCTGCTGCTGAGCTGGGAGCGGGAGGGGGCACGGCTGCAGATCCGCCGGGCCCTGGAGCCCTGGCCGCTGCTCTGCGACACCCCCGTGCAGGGGGGCAGCACCAGCCGCTTCGTGGACAGTTCCCTGCAGCGACTGGAGTTCAAGGCCAACACGGCGTTCCTGCAGTCCTGTTCCCTGCGGCTGAACGGCCGCGAGCTGCCACTGGGCGATGGCTGGCTGGGCCTGCGCTACCGCCACAGCCGCCTCTACCCCTCCCTGCACCCCTGCATCGATCCCCATCTCCCGTTGCAGCTGGAGATCGGCGGCCAGGCTTCGGACCCCGACCGCTTCGTGCTCGGGGCACCCGGCGCCGAGAGCAGCGCCTTCGTGCCCGTCAGCGGGCTGGAGGACGGCCCTGGCTCCGCCCCCGCCCTCGACTGGAGCCCCAGGGGCGGACCATGGCCCGCTCCCGCCCCAGGACAACGCACCCTGGATCTGCGTCTGGCATGAGCCATCTGCTGATCACCGGGGGTGCCGGCTTCATCGGAAGCCACACCTGCCTGGTGCTGCTGGAGGCGGGCCACGAGCTGGTGGTGCTCGATGACTTCTCCAACAGTTCCCCCGAAGCGCTGCGGCGCGTCCGGGAGCTGGCGGGGCCTGCATCCGGGCAGCGGCTGCGGCTGGTCGAAGGCGATCTGCGCCGCCCCCAGGATTTGGAGCGGGCCTTCGCCGCGGCACCGATCGAGGCGGTGGTCCACTTCGCCGGCCTCAAGGCCGTGGGCGAATCGGTGGCCGATCCCCTGCGCTACTGGGACGTGAACCTCTGCGGCAGCCGCGCTCTGCTGGCTGCCATGGCCCGGGCCGGCTGCCGCACGATCGTGTTCAGCAGCAGTGCCACCCTCTACGGCGCCCCCGAAACGGTGCCGATTGCCGAGACCGCCCGGGTGGCTCCTGTGAACCCCTACGGCTACACCAAGGCGGCGGTCGAGCAGATGCTCGCGGATGTCTGCGCCAGCGAGCCGGGCTGGCGGGTGGCACGGTTGCGCTACTTCAACCCCGTCGGTGCCCACCCCAGCGGACGCATCGGTGAGGATCCAGGCGGGATCCCCAACAACCTCTTCCCCTTCCTGACCCAGGTGGCGGTGGGGCGCCGGCCGCGCCTGCAGGTCTTCGGCTCCGACTGGCCCACCCCCGACGGCACCGGCGTGCGCGACTACATCCACGTGATGGACCTGGCGGAGGGGCACCGGGCGGCCCTGGAGGTGCTGCTGGCGGAGCCTCCCCAGCTGCTCACCCTCAACCTGGGCAGTGGCCGGGGCCATTCGGTGCTGGAGGTGGTGGCCGCCTTCGAGAAGGCCTGCGGCAGCCCAGTTCCCTGTGAGCTGGTGCCCAGGCGGCCAGGGGATGTGGCGGCCACGGTGGCGGATCCGTCGCTGGCGGGACAACGCCTGGCCTGGCGCACCCGCCGCGACCTTGACACCATCTGCCGCGATGGCTGGGCCTGGCAGAGTGCCAATCCCCTGGGCTATGGGCCACGTGGGGACTGAAGACACACTCCGGCAGCACCTGATCCTGGCCGGGGGTGGCCACAGCCATGCCCTGCTGCTGCGCCGCTGGGCGATGGTGGGGCCGCCCCGGGGGGTGCTGATCACCCTGGTCAGCCGCACCGGCACTGCGCTCTACAGCGGCATGGTGCCGGGCCTGATCGCCGGACTCTTCAGCCGTCGCGAAGCTTCCATCGATCTGCGTCGCCTCTGCGACCGGGCTGGGGTTCGGTTCGTGCGGGCCGAGATCACCGGCCTTGATCCGGCCAGGCGTGAGCTGTGGCTGGCCGGCCGTCCCCCGTTGCGCTGGGACCGGCTCAGCCTGGATGTGGGAGCTGTCACCCCAGGCTCCGGCGGGATGGCGATCAAGCCGCTGGAGCCGTTCCTGGCGTGGTCGGAGTCGCTGGTGCCCGGCGCTGCCGTCAGTCGGGTGCTGGGCGGGGGGGCGGCCGGTGTGGAGGTGGCCCTGGCGCTGAAGGCCCGGGGCCAGCGGGTGGAGCTGCTGCGACGCGGTGACCGCCTGGCCCTGGGCTCGCCAGCGGCCAACCGGGCCGGCGAGCGGATGCTGGCGGCGGCGGGCGTGCCCTTGCAGAACCCAGACCCCAGAGTTGATGCCGGTGCGCCGGCTGATGGTCCGGGTGCCCTGGTGCGCTGCACCGGCAGCCGGGCTCCGCGCTGGCTGGCGGCCAGCGGCCTGCCCTCGGACCCGGCCACGGGCCGGGTCCTCACCCAGGCCAGCCTGCAGGTGGAGGGCCACCCCGGCGTGTTCGCCTGCGGTGACTGCGGTCTGGTGCGCTCGGAGCCACGTCCCCCCAGTGGGGTCTGGGCGGTGCGGGTGGCCCCGTTGCTGGCGGCCAACCTGCGCCGCTCCCTGCGCGGTGAACCCCTGCGACGCTGGCACCCTCCGCGCCGTGCCCTGCAGCTGCTGGGGGATGGCGGAGCCGTTGATGGTCACCCCCGCGCCCTGGCCCTCTGGGGGCCGCTCTGCTTGGGTCCCTCCCGCTGGCTGTGGTGGTGGAAGGCCTGGATCGACCGCCGCTTCATCATCCGCTTCCAGTCCCTGGCGGCCATGGCCGAGGAGAGCCCCTGCCGCGGCTGCGCCGCCAAGCTGGGCGCCGCTCCCCTGCGGGGCGCGCTGGAGCGGCTGGCTTCGACTGCTGCCGCTGGGTGGCCGGCGGATCAGGCTCCGCCCGGGGGTGACGACGCCGCTGTGATCGGCGGTTGCCTGGATGAAGGACTGGTGCTCCAGAGCCTCGATGGCTTTCCTGCCCTGGTGGGCGACGACTGGCTGAACGGGCGGCTCACGGCCCTGCATGCCTGCTCCGACCTCTGGGCCTGTGGCGCCCGGGTGGAGAGTGTTCAGGCCCTGGTGACCCTGCCGCGCGGAACGCCGGCGCTGCAGGAGGAGTGGTTGCTGCAGACCCTGGCCGGGGTGCGCTCCGTGCTCGATCCGCTCGGCGCCCGGCTGGTGGGGGGGCACACCCTGGAGCAGCGCACTGCCGCCGAGGGTCTCAGCCTCGCCCTGAGCGTGACCGGCCGCTCTGAGCCGGGTCGCTTCTGGGCCAAGGGTGATCTGGCCGCCGGTGATCGGTTGCTGCTCAGCCGCCCGATCGGCAGCGGCGTGCTGTTTGCGGGAGCCATGGCCGGTGCGGCGGAGCCGGAGTGGATCGATGGGGCCCTGGAGGTGATGGCCCAGAGCCAGCAGCCGCTGGTGGAGCTGCTGGCCGCCCATGGCTGCCGTGCCTGCACCGATGTGACGGGGTTCGGGCTGCTGGGGCACCTCGTCGAGATGCTGCAGGCCGCGGCGGCTCCCCTGCGGGTGGAACTGGAGCCAGAGGCCCTGCCCGCTTTCCCCGGGGCGCTGGAGCTGCTGGAGCGGGGCTTCGCCAGCAGCCTGGCGCCCGCCAACCGCAGCGCCTGGGCGGAGCTGGAGAGCGGCAGGGTTCAGGCAGGGGCTCTGGCGTCCCCCCTGCGGGAGCTGCTGATCGACCCCCAGACCTGTGGGCCGCTGCTGGCGTCAATGCCGGAGTCCGAAGCAGAGGCGGCCCTGCGGGCCGTGCGTTCGGCCGGATTCCCCGAGGCGGCCCTGATCGGAACCGTGCGGGCTGCTCAGCGCACCGGAAGGCTGATGTCCGAGCGTCCGTAGCGGTCCTGGAAGCGGACGATGTCGTCTTCGCCGAGGTAGGGGCCGCTCTGCACCTCGATCATCTCCACGGGAATCTTGCCGGGATTGGTGAGCCGGTGCCTGGCGCCGAGGGGGATGTAGGTGCTCTGGTTCTCCCCCACCAGCTCCTCGACGCCGTCCTTCTCCACCAGGGCCGTGCCCTGCACCACCACCCAGTGCTCGGCGCGGTGGTGGTGCAACTGCAGCGAGAGGCTGGCGCCGGGGTTGACCATGATCTTCTTCACCTGCCAGCGGCTGCCCTCCACGATGCTGTCGTAGGAGCCCCAGGGGCGGTAGATGCGGCGGTGGGCCTTGCCCTCGGGGCTGCCGCTGGCGGCGAGGCGGTTCACGATGGTCTTGACCTCCTGGGCGCGGTCGCGGTGGGCCACCAGCACCGCGTCATCGGTTTCGACCACCACCAGATCCTCCACCCCCAGACCCACCACAAGACGGTGCTCGCTGCGCAGGTAGCAGTTGCGCGAACCCTCATTGATCACCCGTCCGCGCAGGACGTTGCCGTCGCCATCGCGGGTGCCCGTGTCCCAGAGGGCACTCCAGCTGCCCACATCGCTCCAGCCCGCCTCCAGGGGCAGCACGGCGCCCAGGCCCGTGCGCTCCATCACCGCCAGGTCGATGGCGACATTGGGGCAGTTCGCGAAGGATTCCCGCTCCAGGCGCAGGAAGTCGAGGTCGGCACTGTCGTGGTCGATGGCGGCGCGGCAGCAGCTCACCACCTCGGGCGCCAGCCGCTCCAGCTCGGCGAGAATGGCGCTGGCGCGGAACAGGAACATGCCGCTGTTCCAGGTGAAGCGGCCGCTGGAGAGGAAGGCCTCGGCCGTGGCCGCATCGGGCTTCTCCACGAAGCGGGCGATCGGGGTGGGCGCCGGGATCGTCGGCTCGCCTGCCCCAGGGGTGGCCTGGGGCAGGGGTTCCACCGCCTCGATGTAGCCGTAGCCAGTTTCCGGTGCGGTGGGGACGATACCGAAGGTCACCAGCAGCCCCCCTTCGGCGGCGGCGCGGCCGGCCTCGACGGTGGCGCGGAAGCGCGCGCCGTCCTGGATGACGTGGTCGGCGGCCAGCACCAGCAGCAGGGGATCCTCACCCTGACTCGTGGCATGCAGGGCGGCGACGGCGATGGCCGGCGCCGTGTTGCGCCCGAGGGGCTCCAGCAGGATCGCGCCAGGTTCAACGCCGATCTGGCGCATCTGCTCGGCCACGATGAAGCGGTGGTCCTCATTGCAGATCAGCAGGGGTGCGGCCAGCTGGTTCAGCCCCTTGAGCCGCAACTGGGTCTGCTGCAGCAGGGTCTCCTCGCTGCTGCCGGCCAGGGGCCAGTACTGCTTGGGATAACTGGCTCGCGACAGCGGCCAGAGGCGGGTGCCGGTGCCGCCGCAGAGGATCACGGGCACGAGGGAGGCCGCTGGGCTCATCGTCGGATCCACCTCAAAGAGGGCAGTGCTGGAGCGAATCCTATGGGGAACATCCTGGAGCGCCAGCGGTCAGCCCCACCCTCAGGTGTCGAGCAGCCCCGGCGGTGGGGTGATCTCCAGCCAGCCGCCGGCGATGTCCACCCGCGGCACGATCGCCTCCACGAAGGGAATCAGCGCCCGCCGGGCCGGCTCGCCGCTGAGCTCCACCTCCAGCAGGTCGTTGCCGGCATGGATCAGATCCACCACGGTGCCGATCACCTCACCCCTGGGGGCCAGTCGCACCTGCAGCCCCTGCAGGTCGAGCAGATGGAATTCCCCCTCCTGCAGGCGTGGCCGGTCGCCGGCCTCCACCAGCAGGTCGTGATGCACCAGGGCTTCTGCCTCCTCCCGGGTGCCGACCCCCTCCAGACGCACCACGAACAACTCGCGGCCAGGCAGCTGGCGCCCCGAGAGCAGGCGCACGGCGCGTGGCGACTCCTGGGAGCGGCGCAGCCAACGCCGCCCCGCCCGCGTGAAGCGTTCGGGAAAGTCGGTGCGGGGCAAGACCCGCAGTTCCCCCTGCAGCCCCTGGGCGGCCACCACCTTGCCCACCACCAGCCATGCCTCGGGGTCGTCCTGTTCGTTCACCATTCGCCCACCATCGGCGGCCCGGCCACGCATCTGCCCCCCATCCTGCCGATCGACTCGATAATGGGCGCATCTTGTGTGGAGCCCCCATGGCCGCGGCTGATTCCTCCCCCGTGGATGCACCGGCAGGGACGGCTCCGGTGCTGCCTGGCACCACCGTCGTGGTCCGGGATGTGCGCTCGATCTACAACGGCTACCGCGGCTTCGTGCAGCGCATCAGTGGCAGCCAGGCGGCGGTGTTGTTCGAGGGGGGCAACTGGGACAAGCTGGTCACGATGCCTCTGAAGACGCTGGAAGCGAGCTGATCTCCTGCGCCTGCGCCAGGGCCGAGCGGGCCGCCTGCTGCTCGGCGTCGCGGCGGGAGCCTCCCCAGCCTTCCCCGGCAGGCTGCCCGCCCAGCTGCACGCTGCAGTGGAAGCGGCGGGGATCGCCGTGGCGCCGGCTGCGTTCCTCGCAGTGGTAGCTGGGCAGGCCGAGCCCCCGGGCCTGGCTCCATTCCTGCAGACCCGTCTTCCAGTTGTGGCGGTGGGGATCGGCCAGCAGTTCCTCCGTGCTCCGCTGCCAGTGCCGTGTGAGCCAGGAGTGGATCGGCTCGAGGCTGCCGGTGGCCTCGTAGAGCCCCCCGATCAGGGCCTCGCAGATCTCGGCGCGGATGGTCTGCCGGGCTGCGCTGTCCCCCATCGCCAGAGGGCCGAGCCTGACCATTGCCTCGATCCCGCAGCGCTGTCCCAGCTCCGCCAGCCAGCGATCGCTCACCAGCTGGGCCCGAAGGGCCGAGCGCTGGCCGACATTCATGCTGCTGTGGTGCCGCTCGAGAAATTCCGCGGCCGCCAGCCTGAGCACGGCATCGCCGAGGAATTCCAGCCGCTCGTGGTCGATCGGGCGCCCCGCGGAGCTGTGGGTGAGCGCCTCCTCGATCGGGGCGAGGTCGAGATCGGGGGGCAGGGCCTCCGCCAGTCCGAGGTCTGCGAGGAACTGCACCAGGCGGCGGCGGCGCTCGTCACTCAGGGGCACGGGGGCTTCGCGGAGGGCCGGGGGCCTCACTGCGGAGGCCCGAAGGGGTGAAAGCAGGACATAAGCCGGGTTCTGTTCCGGTCCGCCGGGGCGGACCGGGGTGGCCATCTGTCTGGGACCGCCGTTACCGGCGGCCTCGAGCGGCGCACGTGTGTCGGGACGGGTGTCATGGCCAACCGTTGTCCCTGGGCCTTGCTCCCGGCCGGGGTTTACCGAGCCAGCACCTCTCGATGCTGCTGGTGCGCTCTTACCGCACCCTTGCACCCTTGCCTGTGCGCGGGGCCAGGCCCCGGCCATCGGCGGTGTGTTTCTGTGGCACTCTCCTCACGGTCACCCGCACTGGGCGTTACCCAGCAAGCCTGGCCATTGGGGAGCCCGGACTTTCCTCAACCGAAGCCGGATCCACCAGCCGAAGCCGGCGTCACCCCTTCGATCGCGACCACCTCGCCTGCTTTCGGAGCCGACTGTAGGTCGGGGGGGCTGAGGCCGATAATGGGGCCGTTGGGGCTGTAGCTCAGCCGGATAGAGCGGCGGTTTCCTAAACCGTAGGTCGTGGGTTCGAGTCCCGCCAGCCCCGTCCCGCCAGGTGGTAGGGAACGCTACCGGTGGTGCCCTTCCCAAACAGGGCTCCGTGGCTAGCGTGGGAGTGGCCGTGAATTCTGCATGAACGAGCTTCACGATCTGCGTCTTCGCCTGCTGGTTCAGCAGGAGGGCGAGCGGATCGCCCGCAGCCAGCCCGATGAGCTCGATCTCTCCGTGGTCCAGGCCCGCTGCCTCTGCTGGCTGGCCTTGCTGGCTGAAGTCCACCAGGAGCAGTCGGTGGAGGCGGAACAACGGGGCGACATGGAGCAGGCCATGGGCTGGTTCGCCGATTCGATGCGCCTGCGCGATGTGATCCAGCTGGTGAGCTCGATCGAAATCCCCCTGCCCAGCCTTCAGGACGATGGCGAGGATGGCGACGGCGGGGACGACGATCAGCTGGACCTGCTCGGGCCCTTTGATCGCCTGGCCTGAGGCTGCTCGAGCCAGGAGCGGCGGCCCAGGACATCCAATGCCATGATGGGCGTCAAGGAACCAAGGGAGCGCGGTGCCCGAAGAGCCCTGCCAATGCCCTGACTGCCAGCGGTTCTATCGGGAACACGACCGATTGATCCGGGAGAATCCCACACTGCGGCAGCAGCAGGAACTGAACTGGGCGGCCCTGCAGTCGTTCCGCACCCTGGCTGGACGGGTGCTTGAAGAGCTTCAGAAGGCCCAGGGGGATGGAGAGGCCGAGCCGGCCACTGCTCCCCCGGCTGCTGCGAACCCGGCCAGTGCCGCTGCGCCCGCTGAAGAGGACAACCTCCAGCAGGCGATCGGTGATCTGGAGAACATCAACGCCCACCTGTTCTCGATCGAAGCCCTGATGGAGCGGATCTTCGATGTGCGCGTCCCCGAGGATGTGGAGCAGAAATTCCGCGAGGTGGCCGGTGAGCTGGCTCCCGACCCTCTCAATGCCGACCGCCTGCGGCTGAACCGTCTGCTGCACCAGACCCCCGACCTGCCCGACCACAGGCCCTGAGGGGGTCAGTCGATCTCACGGTTCGTCGATCTCGCAGCTGATCGTGACCGGGAACGGTTCTGCCTGCCAGATCCTCTCGGCGTAGTCGCGAATCGAGCGATCGCTGCTGAAGAATCCCGTGCGCGCCGTGTTGAGCAACGACATGCGGTTCCAGGTGGTGCGGTCACCCCACGTCGTGCTGACCGCCTGCTGGGCGCGCATGTAGTCGCTGAAGTCGGCCATCACGTAGTAGGGATCGCGGCCGGTGAGGTTCTCCAGCAGGGGCTTGAACAGTTCGGTGTCGCCATTGCTGAAGTGCCCCTGCTCCACCAGCTGCAGCACCTCCGGCAGTTCAGGGATGCTTGCGATCAGTTCCCAGGGGCGGTACCCCTGCGCGCGCACGGCCTCAATACCATCGGTGGTGTGACCGAACAGGAAGAAGTTCTCGGCGCCCACCTGCTCGCGGATCTCCACGTTGGCCCCATCGAGGGTGCCGATCGTGAGTGCCCCGTTCATG
Source organism: Synechococcus sp. BSA11S (assembly GCF_014224355.1). Lineage (GTDB taxonomy): Bacteria > Cyanobacteriota > Cyanobacteriia > PCC-6307 > Cyanobiaceae > Regnicoccus_A. The sequence continues at coordinate 55,787 of NZ_VNWP01000007.1, forward strand.
GCGAATTTCATGTTGCCCGTGCCTGAGGCCTCCAGTCCGGCGGTGGAGATCTGCTCGGAGAGGTCCGAGGCCGGATACACCCGTTGGCCGAGTGTCACGTTGTAATCGGCCAGGAACACCACCCGCAGGCGGCCGTCCATGTCGGGGTCGGCATTCACTGTCTCGGCGATGCCGTTGATGAAGCGGATGATCAGCTTGGCCATGTAATAGCCCGGAGCCGCCTTCCCTCCGAAGATCACGGTGCGGGGGGCGAGGTCATCGCCGAGCCCGTTCTTGATACGCAGGTACTGGGCGATCACCTGCAGCGCATTGAGGTGTTGGCGCTTGTACTCATGAATCCGCTTCACCTGGACGTCAAACAGGGAGGAGGGATCCACCAGAAGGCCGTTCTGGCGGTGGATGTAGTGGGCCAGCTGACGCTTCACGGCCAGCTTGGTCTCTCCCCAGCGCTCCAGGAAAGCGCTGTCGTTCTGGAAGGCCTCCAATCGGCGCAGGTCATCGAGGTTGCACACCCAGTCCTGGCCGATCACTTCATCGAGCAGGTCGCGCAGGAGCGGATTGGCGAGGGCGATCCAACGCCTGGGGGTGACGCCGTTGGTGACGTTGGTGAACTTCTCGGGCCAGAGGGCCGCGAATTCGGGGAAGAGCTGAGTGCGCACCAGCTCGCTGTGCAGGGCGGCCACGCCATTGACATGGTGAGACGCCACGGTGGCCAGGTGGGCCATCCGAACCGCCTTGCCATTGTTCTCGTCGATGATCGAGACACTGCGCAGCATCGCGTCGTTGCCCGGATACTTCAGGCGCACCGACTGCAGGAAGCGGCGGTTGATCTCGAAGATCAGTTCCAGGTGCCGCGGCAGGAGTGAGCCGAACAGATCCAGCCCCCATTTCTCCAGGGCTTCGGGCAGCAGGGTGTGGTTGGTGTAGGCCAGCGAGCGGGTGGTGATGTCCCAGGCGGCATCCCAGCTCAGATGCTTGTGGTCGATCAGCAGCCGCATCAGTTCGGCCACGGCGATGGCCGGATGCGTGTCGTTCAGCTGCACCGACCAATGGTCGGGGAAGTCGCTGATCGGCAGATCCCGCAGTTCCAGACTGCGCAGCATGTCCTGCAGGGAGCAGCTCACGAAGAAGTGCTGCTGCTTGAGCCGCAGGCGCCGGCCCTCATCGGTGCCGTCGTTGGGGTACAGCACTTTGGAGAGGGTTTCGGAGCCCACCTTCTCCTCCACGGCTCCGTAGTAATCGCCGATGTTGAAGGCGTAGAAATCGAAGCTTTCGGAGGCTTCCGCCTGCCAGAGCCGCAGGCGATCGCAGGTGTTCACCCGATAGCCGAGCACCGGCACGTCGTGGGGAACGCCGATGGCGTGCTCAGACGGAATCCAGCGCACCCGGTAATCGCCTTCGCTGTCGCGGTAGCTCTCGGTGCGGCCGCCGAAGCCCACGAAGCAGGCCTGGTCGGGGCGCGGCAGCTCCCAGGGCCAGCCGCTCTTGAGCCATTTGTCGGTGATCTCCACCTGCCAGCCATCGCGGATCAGCTGGTCGAAGATCCCGAATTCGTAGCGGATGCCGTAACCGGTGGCGGGAATCTCCAGGCTGGCGAGGGATTCGAGGTAGCAGGCCGCCAGGCGCCCGAGGCCGCCGTTGCCCAGGCCCGGTTCCTCTTCCACCTCGAGAATCTCCTCGAGCGAATCGATCCCGAAGCGGCGGAGGGCTTCGCTGGCTTCATCCTGGATGCCGAGCATCAGCAGGTTGTTGCCCAGCTGAGGTCCGATCAGGAATTCTGCCGAGAGGTACGCCACCACGCGGGTGGGGGTGGCCGAAATTGCCTCGATCCCAGCCAGGTAGCGGGTCATCAGCCTGTCGCGCACCGCGTAGCTCAGGGCCACGTAGAGGTCGTGGTGGCTGGCGGTGGGGGCGAGCTTGCCGAGCGTGTAGAAGAGGTGCTCGGTCATGCCGTCGAAGACGCCATCGGCCGTGAGGCCGCTGCGATCAGGGTCGGCAAAGCACCCCGGGGTGGGCAGCCTCAGCTGGCTGGGCGAAGCGTCGGTCATGGCGGCGGTACGAAGGGGGTGGAGCGGCGAAGCTGAACAGCGGTCGGCTCTGAAATGCGATGCCGGTCCGATCCGTGCGCAGGACCAGTGTGGCCCAGTCCGGAGCGGGTTGCTCCGGCGGCCGTTCGGTGTGAATTCACTGATGGTGGCTGGAGATCGGTCTGGACGGATTCCCATCAGCGTTGTCGATCCCGTCTAACGTCGCGGCCAACTTCATTGAAGTGCCGCATCCCCGGCCTGCATGACCTTCCCGACCCTGCTGCTCGAAATCGGCAACCACAACGCGGAGGTGGCCGAAACCCTGATCGGGGTGGGCCGTTTCCTGTTGATTTTCCTGGCCGCTCGCACCCTGGCCGAGCTGATGGTGCGGCTGCAGCTCCCCACGATCCTCGGTGAGCTGGTGGCGGGGGTGCTGATCGGACTCTCTGGTCTGCATCTGATCCTTCCCCCCGACACCGGGGCGGAGCTCAGCAACTGGTTCACCTCCACCGTTGCCTCTCTCTCGTCCTTGCCGGCGGAGACGGTCCAGTCGATCTACGTCGAGACGTTCCCCAACCTCCAGGCGGTGGCCACCCTGGGTCTGTTCGCGCTGCTTTTCCTCACGGGCCTGGAGAGCGAGCTCGATGAGCTGGTGGCGGTGGGAGCTCAGGCCACCACCGTGGCCTGCACCGGGGTGGCCCTGCCCTTTGCCCTGGGCACCTTCGGACTTCTCTATTTCTTCCACGTGCCGCTGATTCCGGCGATCTTTGCCGGCGCGGCGATGACCGCCACCAGCATCGGCATCACCGCCAGCGTCTTCGGCGAGCTCAAATATCTCAAGACCCGCGAAGGCCAGACGGTGATCGGGGCCGCCGTGCTCGATGACATCCTTGGCATCGTGATCCTGGCGGTGGTGGTGGCCGTGGCCGGCGGCGGGGCCCTGGAAATCGGCCCGATCCTCAAGCTGCTGGTCGCCGCGGCCATGTTCGTGGCCCTTTCGCTGTTCCTCAGTCGCACCGCTGCCCCCGCCTTCGACTGGCTGCTTGATCTGCTCAAAGCACCCGGGGAAGTGGTGGTGGCCTCCTTCGTGGTGCTCTGCCTCAGCTGCTTCGCCGCCCAGGCCATCGGCCTGGAGGCGGCACTGGGAGCCTTTGCCGCCGGTCTGATCCTGAGTGGCTCCCGCCACACCCATGCGATTCAGGAAACCGTGAAGCCGCTGGTGTCGTTGTTCGCCACCATCTTCTTCGTGCTGATCGGCACCAGCATGGATCTCACGGTGCTCAACCCGATGGATCCGGCCAACCGCCCCGGCCTTGTGATGGCCGCCTTTCTGCTGGTGGTGGCCATCATCGGCAAGGTGGCCTCCGGCTGGACCTACTTCAGTAAAGAGAAGACCAATCGCCTGGTGGTGGGTCTGGGCATGATGCCCCGCGGTGAAGTCGGCCTGATTTTCCTGGGTCTGGGCACCCAGGCCGGCCTGCTCACCCCGTCGCTGGAGGCTGCGATCCTGCTGATGGTGATCGGCACCACCTTTCTTTCACCGATCCTGCTGCGGGTGGTGCTCAGTCGCGAAGAGAAACTGGCTGAACAGCCTGCCTGAGCCTCGGAGCCTTGCCTCCAGGGCCTGTTGGTGCCACTCAGCTCTGATCGCGGCGCGAGGCCAGGCTCCAGAAGGCCCCGGCCAGCACCGCCATCAGTCCCAGGCTGGCGGCCCAGCTGGGGCTCAGAGCCCAGCTCAGCCCCAGCTGGGTGATTCCCCCCACAGCGAAGGCCAGCAGCACGCTGCTCAACACCAGCATGATCTGTCGCAGCCCTTCCGGAAGCGGCCCCATGGCGAGGGCCTCCTCCAGCCGGGTGAGCGGTACCGAGAGCGGCAGATACAACGCCAGTGCCCACAGGGCCGTTCCCGGCAGCAGGCTGGACCAGTCGAGCACGGAGCGAACCCCCCGAAGTGATCCCTAGCATCGACGACCACGACACTCCTGCGTTGATCGGCCCCCGCCTCGAGCCCTGGACCCATGGCGGTGATGGGGTCCATGCCCTGGCCAGCCGACCGCCGAAGCCCGAGGGGCCTGCTCTGCTGCTGGTGCATGGTTTCGGGGCCTCCACCGACCACTGGCGCTACAACATTCCAGTGCTGGGCGAGCGCCATGAGGTGCACGCCATCGACCTGCTGGGCTTCGGTCGCAGTGCCAAGCCGGAGGGTCTGCCCTATGGAGGGGGGCTGTGGCGTGATCAGCTCGTGGCCTACGTGCGCGAGAGGATCGGGCGACCGACGGTGCTGGTGGGCAACTCCCTCGGTGGATTCGCGGCCCTGGCGGCGGGGGTGGCCCTGGGCCGCGAGGCGGCCGGTGTGGTGCTGATCAATGCCGCCGGCCCCTTCAGCGATGAGCAGGCCGACCCGAAGGGCTGGGGCGCCATTGCCAAGCGAACGATCGGCGGCGCCCTGTTGCGCAGCCCGGTGCTGCAGCGGCTGCTGTTCGAGAACCTGCGGCGCCCCGCCACGATCCGGCGAACCCTGAACCAGGTCTACATCGATCGCACCAACGTGAACGACGAGCTGGTGGAGGCGATCCGGCGGCCGTCGCTGGACCCGGGGGCCTTCGGGGTGTTCCGCACTGTCTTCGACATTCCCCGCGGTCAGCCCCTCGATCAGCTCTTCTCCCAGCTCCGCTCTCCCCTGCTGTTGCTCTGGGGCATCCGCGATCCCTGGATCAACGCCGCCGGACGACGCGCCGCCTTCCAGAGGCACGCTCCGGCCGCCACCACCGAAGTGGTGCTCGACGCGGGCCACTGCCCCCACGATGAAGTGCCCGAGCAGGTGAACGCCGCCCTGCTGGAGTGGCTCTCGACTTTGCCTGAGGCCTGATCCCCCATGCCCCTGACCCACCGCACCACGCCCTACCCGCACTGGGAATTCAGTGCTGCTGCCGGCGGTGATCTCCTGCGGCTGGTGCCGGAGCGGGGCGGCTTGCTCAGTGGCTGGCGCTGCAACGGGCGCGAGCTGCTCTACCTCGATGAGGCCCGCTTCGCTGATCCGGCCCTCTCCGTGCGAGGCGGCATGCCGGTGCTGTTTCCGATCTGCGGCAACCTGCCGGGCGATCTGCTGCCGCTGCCCCAGGGCTGCTTCACCCTCAGGCAGCACGGCTTCGCCCGCGATCTGGCCTGGGAGCTGGAGGAGCTGAAAGGCGGTGAGGGCGTTGGCCTGACCCTTGCCGACAGCGCCGCCACTCAGGCGATGTTCCCCTTCTCCTTCCGGCTGCAGCTGGAGCTGCGCCCAGAGCCTGGGGCCTTGGCGATCGCCGTGCTGGTGCACAACCCCGGGCCGGTGCCGCTGCCATTTGCCCTTGGCTTGCATCCTTACTTCGCCGTGTCCTCCCTGGCGGCGGCGGCGCTGGAGGGGCTGCCGGACGACTGCTTCGATCACGGCACCATGGCGCCCGCCGCCACTGCCCCGCTGCTGGAGCAGCTGGAGCAGGGCATTGACCTGCTGGCAGAGCCCGGTGGTCCGGTGCGCTTGCTGGACCGTCAGGCGGGGGTGGCGCTGGAGCTCCAGGCCGAGGCCCCCTTCGACCTGGCGGTGGTCTGGAGCGATCCTCCCCGGTCGATGGTCTGCCTGGAGCCCTGGACGGCACCTCGGGGTGCCCTGCTCAGCGGTGAGCGGCGGCTGGAGCTGGCCCCCGGGCAGACCTGCCGGCTGGCCTGCCGCTATGGCCTGATCACCCGCCTTGATCGCCGGTCCACTCCCCGGTAGCGGTGGCCACATCGCCGCCGCGGCGTCGGGGTGATGGTTTGATGGCGGAAGCAGTTTCTAGGGTTCCGGTTGGCATCAGTTCGCCTTGGCGAGCCGGTTGCAGCGTCTGGTCCGAGAGAAGCTCACCGGGGTCACCCGGTTGCACGGAGGGATAAAAGCCCGGGAGACCGCAACCCCCACCTCCGTGTTGTGCCATGACAGCATCACCAGGCCCAGAAGGGGCCTTTGACCGGCCTGCCCAGGCCACACCTGCTGGCCGTCAGGGCTCCGAAGCCCTCGAGAAGGAGGGCCGCCTCCCCCTCACCGGCTGGCAGCAGGAGGTGGATCAGGGGCTGCGCTATGGCCTGGAGGCCGCCGAGAGCATCGTCGATCGGCGCATCTCCACCTTCTCGCGCGGGGAGTTGCCCCATTACGCGGGCATCAACACCTTCATGAAGGCGCCCTACATCGAAGACGTGAACCGCGTCGGCGAGTTTGATGTGGCGATCCTGGGGGTGCCCCACGATTCCGGCACCACCTACCGCCCCGGTACCCGCTTCGGGCCCCAGGGCATCCGCCGCATTTCCGCCCTCTACACCCCCTACAACTACGAGATGGGGGTGGACCTGCGCGAGTCGATCAAGCTCTGCGACGTCGGCGACATCTTCACGATTCCCGCCAACAACGAGAAGAGTTTCGATCAGATCTCCAAGGGCGTGGCGCATGTGTTCGCCAGTGGAGCTTTCCCGATCATCCTCGGTGGCGATCATTCGATCGGCTTCCCCACCGTGCGTGGCGTCTGCCGCCACCTGGGCGACAAGAAGGTGGGGATCATCCACTTCGATCGCCACGTCGACACCCAGGAGATCGACCTCGACGAGCGCATGCACACCTGTCCCTGGTTCCATGCCACCAACATGGCCAATGCACCCGCACCGAACCTGGTGCAGCTGGGGATCGGCGGCTGGCAGGTGCCGCGCGAGGGGGTGAAGGTCTGCCGGGAGCGGGGCACCAATGTGCTCACCGTGACCGACATCTGCGACATGGGCCTGGAGGCGGCGGCCCAGTTCGCGATCGAGCGCGCCACCGATGGCACCGACTGCGTCTACATCTCCTTCGACATCGACTGCATCGACGCCGGCTTCGTGCCCGGCACAGGCTGGCCCGAGCCCGGGGGCCTGCTGCCCCGGGAGGCGCTGAAGCTGCTGGAGCTGATCGTGCGCAACGTGCCGGTCTGTGGCCTGGAGGTGGTGGAGGTGTCGCCGCCCTACGACATCAGCGACATGACTTCGCTGATGGCCACCCGGGTGATCTGCGACACCATGGCCCACCTGGTGGTGAGCGGCCAGCTGCCCCGCAAGGGGAAGCCCGCCTGGTTGCATGAGGCCTGCAACATGGCCGTCGATCAGGCCTGGAGGTGAGCCATGCATGAGGTCGACATGACCAAATGCCTGCTGCTCTCCCTGCAGGAGTGGAAGCAAGGGCATGAACCCCATACCCCCGTGGTTGAGGCCGTGCATCTGCAGGTGGGCGACTTCACCTGCGTGGAACCGGAGGCATTGCGATTCACCTTCGCCGCCGCCGTGCAGGGCACCTGGCTCGACGGCGCGACCCTCCAGATCGACACCGTGCCTCTGCGCGCCCGCTGCCTGGCCTGCTCAACCGTTTACGCCCCTGATCCGGAGCAGGCCTACCGCTCCCCCTGCTGCGATCGGCCCATGGAGGAGATCGTCAGCGGACGTGAGCTGCGCATCCGCACCGTCGACTACAGCCTGCCGGCTCAGGCCTCCGCTTCCGCCGCCCTTCCCTCGCGCTGATCCCATGCACATGCCTCTTCAGGACACGCTCGGCCTCAACCTGATGGCTGCCAATCAGCACCAGGCCGAGCACAACCGCGAGCACTTCGGCGCCTGGAATCTGCTCTGCCTCAACGTGATGAGCAGTCCCGGTGCCGGCAAGACCTCCCTGCTGGAGGTCACGATCACGGCGCTGGCTCCCCAGCTGGAGATGGCTGTGCTGGAGGGCGACATGACCACCCAGCTCGATGCCCAGCGCCTCGCGGCGGTGGGTGTGCCGGTGGTGCCGATCACCACCGGCCGGGCCTGCCACCTCGATGCCGCGATGGTGAGCGGTGGTCTGCGTCAGCTCCAGGCCCAGCTCAATCCGGCCACGCTCGACCTGCTCTGGGTGGAGAACGTCGGCAACCTGGTCTGTCCGGCTGAATTCGAGGTGGGCGAACATCTCAAAGTGGCCCTGCTGAGCGTCACCGAGGGCGACGACAAGCCGCTCAAGTATCCGGTGATGTTCCGTGAGGCCGATTGCGTGCTGATCACCAAGGTGGATCTGCTCCCGCATCTGCCCGTGGCGGTGGAGCGGATCGAGGAACACATCCGCGCCGTCAACCCTGAAGCCGTGGTCTTTCAGGTGTCGGCCACCAGCGGCGCTGGGCTTGAGGCCTGGCACCAGTGGTTGCTCTCCACCACCCGGGAGCACAACCGCCGGGCCGTGCTGGCGGAGGTGGGATGAGCGTCCGGCAGCGCAAGCTCGACCTGGACAGCCAGGGGGTGCGCTATGCCCTGGCCAGCTTCGTGGATCTGCACGGCACCAGCAAGGCCAAGGCGGTGCCGCTCGATCATTTCGAGGCGATGCTGCTTGGCTCCGAGCTGTTCACCGGGGCCGCCCTTGATGGCGTGCCCCAGGATGTCAGCGACGACGAGGTGGCCGCCATCCCCGATCTGGCCACAGCCACCGTGCTGCCCTGGCGCCGCGACGTGGTCTGGATGGCCAGCAGCCTCCAGCTGCATGGGGAGCCCTTCGAGGCCTGCAGCCGCAACATCCTGATCCGCTCCCTCGCCGAGGCGGGCCGGATGGGATTCCGCTTCAACCTCGGCATCGAGACTGAATTCTTCGTGCTGCGCCGTGGTGACGACGGCGTTCTCAAGCCGGCCAGCGCCCGCGACAACCTTGAGAAACCCTGCTACGACCTCGCCGGCCTGCTCGACAATCTGCCCTGGCTCGATGAGCTGGTCCAGGCGATGAATGATCTGGGCTGGGGGGTGTATTCCTTCGACCATGAAGATGGCAATGGCCAGTTCGAGACCGACTTCGCCTATGCGGAGGCTCTCACCATGGCGGATCGCCTCACCTTCTTCCGGTTGATGCTCAAGGAAATCACCCACCGCCATGGGTTGATCGCCAGTTTCATGCCCAAGCCCTTCAGTGATCGCACTGGAAGCGGAGCCCACCTCAACATGTCGCTGGCGGATCCTGCCACCGGCCGCAACCTGTTCACGGGTGCCCGGCCGGGCACCATCTCCCGCCTGGCGGAGCACTTCATTGCCGGCATCCTGCGCCATGCGCCGGCGATCTGCGCCGTGATCGCCCCCACGGTGAACAGCTACAAGCGCCTGGTGGCCCAGGGCTCGATGAGTGGCTTCACCTGGGCGCCTGTGTTCATCTGCCACGGCAACAACAACCGCACCAACATGCTGCGGATTCCATCTGCTGCCGACCGGGTGGAGTGCCGTGCGGCCGACAGTGCCTGCAACCCCTATCTCAGCGCGGCGATGATCCTCTCGGCCGGCCTGGAAGGGATCCGGGAGGAACTTGATCCAGGCGACCCCAATCTCGTCAACGCCTACCGGCTCAGCGCCGAGCAGCGAGCCGAGCGGGGGCTGAGGGTTCTGCCGAGAACCCTCGGAGAGGCGATCGAGGCCTTTGCCGCCGATCCGCTCTCCCGCTCGGTGTTCGGTGATGCCATGGCCGAGGCGTTCATCGCCTACAAACGTGCCGAATGGGCCGACTATCACGGCTGCGTGTCGGAGTGGGAGCTGACGCGTTACCTCGAGTTCCTCTGAGCCACCACCAAACGGTCTTCTCCCGCGCTTTGCTGCTTTGCCGCTTTTCTTTGCCGATCAACCGATGACCTCCAATCAGCGCCCTGACCCCGCCTCCACCGTCTCCTCGTCGAGCTCCGCTTCCCGCCCGCACCAGCAGACGCTCTCCCTGCGCAGGCCGCACCGTCTGCTCAGTTTCGGTCTGCTGGCGCTGCTCGCTGGGAGCCTGCTCGCCAGCTGCCAGAGCCCACAGCAGACGGAGGCGTCTCCAGTGCGGATCGGCTACAGCGCCTGGCCGGGTTGGATTCCCTGGAAGGTCACCGAGGAGAAGGGGTTGTTCGAGGCCGCCGGCGTGCCCGTGACCCTGCAGTGGTTCGATGGCTACCTGGATTCGATCAACGCCCTCAATGCCGGGCAGCTTGATTGCAACAGCCAGACCCTCAACGACACGATCAGTTCGATCGCAGGGGGCGCCGACCTGCGCGTGGTGCTCACCAACGACAACTCCACCGGCAATGACCAGATCATTGCCGCCGAGGACATCACGGATGTGCCCCAGCTCAAGGGCCGCACGGTGGCCGCTGAGGAAGGCACCGTTGATCACTATCTGCTGCTGCTGGGTCTTGAGAAGGCGGGCCTCACGCCCGACGACATCAAGTTCGTGCCCCTGGAGACAGGCGCAGCTGCAGCGGCGTTCGTGGCCGAGAAGGTGGATGCCGTCGGTGTGTTCGCCCCCTTCACCACCCAGGCGCTCAAGCGGACCGGCAGCACCACCCTGTTCTCCTCCAAGGACTTCCCCGGCGCGATCAGTGATCACCTGGTCTGCCGCACGGAGTTCGTGGAGAAGAATCCCGAGCAGCTGCAGAAGGTGGTGAATGCCTGGTTCGCCACCCTCAAGGAGATCAAGTCGAACCCGGGCCCCAGCCTCACGATCCTGGCGGCCCGCGCTGGGGTGAGCGAGGCCGAATACAAGGACTACGACGCCGGCACCACGATCTTCACGCTCAAGCAGAACCGTGAGGCGCTCAAGCCGGGCACCACCATGGCTTCGCTGCCCTTTGCCGCCGGGGAGATCAGCAACTTCCTTCAGGAGGTGGGGCTGGCCGAGACACCGCCGGATCTCACCAAGCTCTTTGACTCCCGCTTCGTCGACGCAGCCCCCTGAGCCCCCACCATGCGTTCCTCCTCCTCCCTGGCCGGGGCCCTGCGTAATCCCTGGGTGCTCGGCCCGGTCGGGATCGCCTCGGTGCTGCTGATCTGGTCATTGATCAGCCTCAGCGGCACGGTCGATCCTCTCTTTCTGCCCAGCCCTCCGGCGGTCTGGCAGGCGGCCGCCGACCAGTTCCATGGGGGAATCCTGGTCACTGACGCGATCGCCAGCATTCAGCGGGTGTTCCTCGGCTTCGCCCTCTCGGCGGCCCTGGCCCTGCCCCTGGGGATCGCCATGGGCAGCAACCCGCTGATCTGCCGCCTGCTGGAGCCCCTGCTGGGCCTGATCCGCTACATGCCAGCCCCGGCCTTCATTCCCCTGCTGATCATCTACTTCGGCCTGGGGGAGTTGCCCAAGGTGCTGCTGATCTTCATCGGCACCTTTTTCTTCAACACGCTGATGATCATGGATGCGGTCAAATTCGTCCCCCAGGAGTTGCTGGAAACAGCCCTCACGCTCGGGGGGCGTGGGCTGCCGATTCTCACCCGCGTGGTGGCCCCGTACATCGCTCCCCAGGTGATCGATGCCTACCGCATCAACATGGCCTCAGCCTGGAATCTGGTGATCGTGGCGGAGCTGGTGGCCGCCAATGAGGGGTTGGGCAAGCGCATCAGCCTTGCCCAGCGCTTCCTGCGTACCGATGAGATCTTCGTCGGTTTGATCGTGATCGGCCTGATCGGCCTGCTGATTGATCTGGGCTTCCGCGCTTTGCTGCGCCGCAGTTGTCGCTGGGCCAGCTGAGATGCACCTATCCGTCAACGGCGTCAGCAAAACCTTCGGTGATGGCCGTCACGCCAAGTTGGTGCTCGACGACATCAGCTTTTCAATCAAGTCCGGTGAATTCGTGGCCCTGGTGGGCAGCTCCGGCTCGGGCAAGTCCACGGTGATGCGCCTGATCGCCGGTCTCGAACGCCCCAGCGCCGGGGTGATTGCCCTGGATGGCAAGTCGGTGGATGGGCCCGGCTCCGACCGGGGCATGGTCTTCCAGAAGTACAGCCTCTACCCCTGGATGACGGCGGCCCAGAACGTGGCCTTCGGCATGTCGCTGCAGGGGTTGCCCAGGGCCCTGGTGCGGGAGCGCACCGCCTACTTCCTGGAGGTGGTCGGCCTTCAGGATGCCGCCCGACGTCTGCCCAAGGAACTCTCCGGAGGCATGCAGCAGAGGGTGGCGATTGCCCGCGCCCTGGCCGCTGATCCCAAGGTGGTGCTGCTGGATGAACCCTTCGGGGCCCTCGACCTGCAGATCCGCGAAACGATGCAGGAGTTCCTCTACCAGCTCTGGCAGCGCTCGGGGATCACCGCTCTGCTGATCACCCACGACCTCGAGGAGGCCCTGCTGCTGGCCCAGCGGGTGCACATCATGGCGCCGAGGCCCGGGCGGATCGTGCGGACGGTGGAGGCGGACCTGGATCGCTCCAACCTGGCCCACCTCAGGGTGTCACCGCCGTTCCTGGAACTGCGCGAAGAGCTGGTCACCACCCTGCGCAACCTGGATGCTGCCGCCATCTGAGGCTGGCGCCATGGCCGATTCCGGGACTCCGTTCAGCCGGCGTCCGTTCCTGGAGGCCGAGCTCTACCGCTCGACAGCGGTGGCTGGACGGGAGCGGCAGCTCTACGCGCCCCGGTTCTGGCATCCGGTGGCCCCCCTGGCCAGCCTGCCGGAGGGCTCGGCGCTGGCCCTGGAGCTGCTGGATCTGCCCCTGCTGCTCTGCCATCCCCCCGGCGGTCCGCCGCGGGCCTTCATCAACCGCTGCCCCCACCGTGGGGTGGCTCTGCTTCCCCCGGCGGCGGCCGCCCAGACCTGCCGCCGCCTGGTCTGCCCATACCACGGCTGGACCTACGACCTGGACGGCCGACTGCGGGCCGCGGCCCGGGAGGGGGAGTTCACGGGAGCCTTCTCACGCCACGACTGGCCCCTGATCGCTCTGGCCTCTGCCGTGCGCGGCTCGATGCTCTGGGTGGCGATCGGGCCCGATCCTCTGCCGCTGGAGCAGCAGCTGGATCTGGTGGAGCAGGAGCTGGGCGGGTCTCTGGAGCGGCCTCGGGTGCTGCTGGCCAGCCTGGAGAGCGAGCTGGCCTGCAACTGGAAGATCGCTCACGACAACACCCTCGACGACTACCACGTGGCCATCGCGCACCCCACCACCCTGCACCGCCAGCAGGGGCCGGTGCGTCTCTACCGCCATCGCTTCGCTGAGAACGCCAACCTGCTGGCCACGCCGGTTTCCAGCCCGGGTCGGAGCGAGCCAGCCAGAGCTACCGCCACAGCTGCGGCGACGGAGTTCCTCACCTTCGGGGCTCCGCCCTGGATCCATCTGCTCGCCTGGCCGGACGGCCGCCTGGCCCTGATCAGTTTTCCTCCCCTCGCTCAGGGCCGCTGCCGCCTGCAGGTGTGGCTGTTGGGGGATCCGTCGCAGCGGCCCTACGGGCAGCGCTGGATCGAGGAGCTCCGCGCGTTTCTCGAGGAGGACCGGGCCCTGGTGGAGTCGGCCCAGCGGGGCTATGCCAGCGGCCTGACGCCCGGCCCGGCCCACCGGCTGGAGCGGCGGATCCTGCACCACCAGGCGCTCTATGCGCGGATCATGGAGCTGGAGCCGCCGCCACCAGCTCCTGCCTGAGCCAGGCGGCCATGGCCGTGTTGATCTGCAGCAGATCGGCCACGGGCTGGTTCGTGAAGGGAAGGGTGGGCAGGTAGCCGTCGGGGCCGAATTCCGGGGTGAGCGTGATGTGCTCCATGCCGCGCTCTCGGGCACGATCGAGAAACAGCTGCCAGCAGGCCCGGTGGGCCGCCAGGGGCTCGGCGTGTTCGGGTGCGAACGGGTGGCCCACCTGGGGCCCCTGGGCATGCCCCACCCGGGCGTGGATGTGGTCCACCCGCTCAGCCATCGCCTGGATCGGCGCCAGATCCGGGGTCATCAGTCGCTCGCAGGCCACGCACCAGTGGCTGAGGTCGGCGGTGAGCCGCAGGTCCGGGTAGCGGCTGATCCAGTCCTGAATGCGCCAGGGGGTCGCCAGGCTGCGCGAACGGTGGGTTTCGAACGTCACCGGCGCCTGGGCCGCGGCGGCTAGCTCCAGCGCCCGATCCCAGAACCACTGTTGCTCCGCCCAGCTCCAGCTGTCGCTGCCGGTGATCACCGTGATCAGCAGCGGCTCGAGTCGGCGAGTGCGCTCCAGTTGGCCGGCCAGTTGATCCAGATGCTCTGCGGCTGTGATGGCGAGATCGGGCACGTAACCGTTGCCCGTGACCAGCTCCACGATCAGGCTGAGCTCGGCGGCTGTGAATTCAGCCATCACCGTGCCGGGATCAGCGCCTGCCAGGGCTGGATGGTCGAGGTTCGCCTCCACACCTTCGAAGCCGCTGTGGCGTGACTGGCGGATCGCCTCCTGCAGTCCCCCCTGGAATCCCCAGAGGCTGTGCAGGATCAGAGTCTGCATGGACCCTCCCATGCGGTTGTGCTTGAAGAGGATTCAGCGGCCGCTGGTGTGCTCAGGTGCTGCCGTGGTCTGCTCAGGTTCCAGAAGGTTGGGCTGGATGCCGAGGTAGACCGCCTCGCGGAACAGAGCATGGCGGGCGTCGGCATCCCCGCAGGCTCGGGCTTCGGCCATCCGTTGACGCAGGGAGAGCACCAGGGCCTGCTGGCGCGGTTCCAGGGTGGTGTGGGCCATGGCGGTCAGTCCTGCACCGGTGTTGCCCGGGCTTTGGAACTTCACTCTATCGAGCGCAGGCGAGGGTGGAAGTGAGTGAAGGCCCTGCTGGCGGGCTCTCGGTAAGGTGAGCGCGAGTTCGGCCTGAGAAGGCAGAACCCAACCGCCGAGGTGCCGAGAGCTCCCCGGCTACCAGGATGTTGGTGGAGGACGGGCATGGGGCTGCGCAGCACCCTGCGGTACGCGGTCCTGGCTCTGCTGCTGGTTGGGTTGATCGCCGGCGGGGCGCTGTGGGCGCAACGGCGGCAGCCCGTGATCGTCACCGCGTTGATGCCGGCGCCGTTCGCTCAGGCCACCGAGCCGATCGTGGCCACGTTCAACCGGACCCACCCGGACATCGAACTGAGGGTGAACAGGGGCCCCTTCGAGACCGAATCCATCTCCGATCTGGCGATCAGCAGTCTGCTGCTGGGGGACAGCCCCTACGACCTGCTGCTGATGGATGTCACCTGGACGCCGAAGTACGCCGCCGCCGGCTGGCTGGCGCCCCTGGAGCCCCTGCTGGGGGAGGACGCCCTCGCAGGGGTGGTGCCGGGCGCCCAGGAGGGCAACCGCTTCGACGGTCACCTCTGGCGCATCCCCCTGGTGGCCGACATGGGGCTGCTCTACTGGCGCACCGATCTGATGGCGGCGCCACCGCGCACTCCCGATGAGCTGATGGCCACGGCCAGCCGGTTGCAGCGCTCAGGGCGCGTGCGCTGGGGCTACGTGTGGCAGGGCCGTCAGTATGAGGGACTGAGCTGTGTGTTTCTCGAGGTGCTGCGGGCCTTCGGCGGGCAGTGGCTCACGGACTCAGGCGATCGGGTGGAGCTGGGAAACCCGGGTGGGGTGGCCGCGGCCTCCTGGCTGCGCCAGCTGATCGATCGGGGCATCACGCCCCGGGCGGTGGCGAATTTCGCCGAACCGGAGGCGCTGCAGAGCTTCGAGGCCGGGGATGTCGCCCTGATGCGCAACTGGCCCTATGCCTGGGCCGAGCTGCAGAAACCCGGCAGCAAGGTCAGAGGAAAGGTGGGCGTCACCACCATGGTGGCCACGTCCGAGGGCGCCACAGCCGCCACCCAGGGCAGCTGGGGATTCTCCCTGGTGAGCCAGAGCCCTCATCCCCGCGAGGCCGCGCTGGTGATTGCGGCTCTCACGTCGCCGGAGGTTCAGAAGGACCTGGCCAGGCGTCTGGGCTACACCCCCACCCTCTCGGCCCTGTTCGAGGATCCGGAGCTGGTGGCGGCGAACCCGGTGCTGCCGGAGTTGCGCCGGGCCCTTGATCACACCGTGCTGCGTCCGCTCAGCCCGCTCTACGCCCAGCTCAGCGACATCCTGCAGCGGCAGCTCAGCGAGGTGATCACCGGCGAGCGTCAGGCCCCCGCGGCCATGGAGCGGGCCCAGAGGCTCAGCAACCAGGTGTTGCGGGCCAGCGGTGTGGGAACCAGCGCCGTGGAGGCGACGCCATGAACCTCCTGCTCACGCTGCCCGCCCTGCTGCTGCTGGCGCTGGTCTTCGCTGTGCCGCTGCTGCGTTACGGCTGGCTCAGCTTCCACGCCGACTCGGTGATCACCGGCCTGCAGCCGGTGCCCAACGGCGGCGCCAACTGGTTGCGTCTGATCGAGGACGAGCGCTTCTGGCAGAACACCGTTCAGACCCTGCGCTTCGCAGGGCTGTCGGTGGCGCTGGAGCTGCTGCTGGGGCTGGCCCTGGCCCTGCTGCTGCATCAGCGCTGGCGCGGCCGCACGGCCGTACGCACCATCACTCTGCTGCCCTGGGCCCTGCCCACCGCCGTGATGGCCCTGGGCTGGCGCTGGATCTTCAACGATCCCTACGGTCCGATCAATGCCCTGGTGCAGGCGCTGGGCCAGCCGGCTCTGCCTTTTCTGAGCAGCCCTGCCAGCACCTGGTTCGTGGTGGTGCTGGCGGATGTCTGGAAGACCACGCCCTTTGTGGCCCTGCTGCTGCTGGCAGGGTTGCAGACCATCCCCTCGGATCTCTATGAGGCGTTTGCCCTCGACGGCGGCAGCCCCTGGCAGGCCCTGCGGCGGATCACCCTGCCCCTGCTGCTGCCCTATGCCTTTCTGGCTGTGTTGTTCCGCCTGGCCCAGGCCCTGGGGGTCTTCGATCTGGTCCAGATTCTCACCGGTGGTGGCCCGGCCGGCAGCACCGAGACCCTGGCGCTTTACTCCTATCTCACGGCGATGCGTTTCCTTGATTTCGGCTACAGCGCCACCGTGATGCTGGGCATGTTCCTGCTGCTGCTGGGCCTCACCACCGCCCTGCTGCTGGGCCGGCGCTGGCTGGCGGGGGGGAGAGCCTGATGCGCTTCCGACGGCTGGCCGTGCTGCTCGTGCTCCTCTGGAGCCTGTTGCCGTTGGTCTGGCAGCTGTACACCTCCCTGCGCACGGGGGCTGCCCTGGTGACCCCCCAGCCTGGCCTGGCGGGCTGGACCCTGGAGAACTACCGCCAGATCCTCACCGGTGACCCCCCCTTCTGGCGCTTTCTGCTCAACAGCACGGTGGTGGGCCTGGCCAGCACGGCTCTGACCCTATCGCTGGCCATCCCCTGTGCCTACGGACTCCAGCGCCAGCCGGCCGGGACCAGGGCGGTGATCAGCGGTGTGCTGCTCGCCGCCGCCGTGTTCCCCTACGTGCTGCTGTTCCTGGCCCTGCTGGAGGTGGCCCGGCGCTTCGGACTGGCCAACCATCTGCTGGCTCTGAGCCTGCCCTATGCCGGTCTCTCGCTGCCCCTGGCGGTGCTGCTGCTGGGGGCGGCCTTCCGGGATCTGCCTCCTGAACTGGAGGAGTCGGCCCGGCTGGAGGGCCTCAACACCTGGCAGCGACTGCGCTGGGTGCTGCTGCCCCTGATCGCCCCCGCCAGCGCCAGCACAGGGTTGCTGGTGTTCCTGTTCAGCTGGAACGAGTACCCGATCGCCCTCACCTGGATCAGCCGCCAGGAGCTGCTCACCCTGCCCATCGCCATTGCCCGTATCGCCGGATCCTCCGTGTACACCGTTCCCTATGGCGCCTTCGCGGCGGCCACCGTGCTCGGCAGCCTGCCGCTGCTCGCCCTGGTGGTGATCTTCCAGAAGCCGATCGTGGCGGGTCTCACCCAGGGGGCCGTCAAATGAGCGGCGACCAGCGGCCCCAGGGCCTCGTGCTCGAGGGTCTCGAGCGAAGGGTCGGCAACAACCTTGTGCTCGACAACCTCAACCTCGGCGTCGCGCCGGGGGAATGCCTGGCCCTGCTGGGCCCCAGCGGCTGCGGCAAGACCACCATCCTGCGCCTGATCGCCGGGTTGGATCGTCCCAGTGCCGGCAGCATCCACCTCGATGGTGTCGACATCACGGAGCAGCCACCCAGCCGCAGGGAGGTGGGGATGGTGTTCCAGAGCTATGCCCTCTATCCACACCTCAGCGTCGAGCGAAACCTCTCGCTGGGGATGGAGCTGCGCGGTCTGCCCCGCGACCGGGTCCAGCAGCAGATCAGCTCGGTGCTGGAGCTGCTTCAGCTCACGGCCCAGCGCCGGCGCCGTCCTGCGGAGCTCTCCGGAGGCCAGCGGCAGCGGGTGGCCCTGGCCCGCGCCCTGGTGCGCCAACCGCGGATCTACCTGCTGGATGAGCCGATGAGCAACCTCGATGCCCAGTTGCGGGAGGATCTGCGCGCAGAGCTGCGCCTGCTGCTCTGCGGCGGCCCCCAGCCGGTGGTCTACGTGACCCACGATCAGCAGGAGGCCATGGGGCTGGCCGACCGCATCGCCGTGCTGCACGAGGGACGTCTGCAGCAGATCGGCACCCCTCGCCAGCTTTACCAGGAGCCAGCCAACCTGTTCGTGGCGGGCTTCATCGGTCGCCCCCGCATCAACGTGCTGCCTGCTGAGGCCGGACGCATCAGGGCGATTCGCCCGGAGCACCTGGAGCTGGTGGAGGAGGGGGGCCTGGAGGCCAGGGTGCTGGTGCGCGAATGGCAGGGTGCCAGCCAGCTGTTGCAGCTGGACACGCCCCACGGCCGCTGGCGGATGGTCTGCCCCGCCCGGCTGGAGGTGGCCGAGAGTGCTCGCGTGGGCTGGCTGCCGAAGCGGGAACTGTGCTTCGAGGCCGGCAGCGGCCGCCGGCTGGCCTGGCGTAACACGGCTTAGCGCAGCGCGGCCTAGCGCAACACCGACTCCAGTTCGTCCAGCCAGAGGTCCGGCAGGTTCCAGTGGCGAGCTCCGCGCAGGATGGTCCGGGCGTAGTCGCCCCCGGCCCTCAGCCCCGTGGCGCTCCAGGCGGGTGTGGGCACGTAGGTGAGGGCCTCGAGGTGCTCGCCTGCGCTGGTGGTGACCAGGACCCGCTGGTGCTGGTAATGACCGATCGCCACGCCTTCGCAGCGATCAAGCGTGGCCCGATCTCCCGGGCTGTGGTGCTGCACCACCCCCCAGCAGTGGGCGCCGGGTTCAGGCTCGAGGCCTGCGGCCCCCTCCCCCGGGGGGCGGCCCAGCCGCCGCTTGTTGATCCGCCAGCGCCACCCCTCCAGCCGCGCCACCAGTCCGCTGCCGTCCCAGCCGGGACAGCGGCGCCCCAGCTGGGTCGGGCAGAGGTTGGAGCCGTAGCTGAACACCGGCGTGCTGCCCCAGTCTCCGAAGGGCACCAGCGGCAGGCCGAGCACCTGCTCCCGGCGGCCCAGGTACACCCAGGCCCGGCTCCCGTCGCTCAGGCGCCAGCGCTGGCGGAGGTACTCGCGGGGGACGTCTTCGAGCTGATCGAGCCGAGCCAGGCCGCTGGCCTCCAGCGCGAACAGCTCCCCATGGATCAGGGCCGCCGCTTCCGGTTTCGGCTCAGCGGGGGCGGCCACCGCCATCGGGTACGGGCCCAGGTCGTGCAGCCGGGCACCGTGCAGACGCCGTCGCCCGAGGAAGCGCCCCCCCCTCAACCAGTGGTGGTTGGGTCCCCCCCGCTTCAGGCTCCCGTAAACGAAGACGAGCTCGGGCATCGGGCGCTGACCTGAAGCCTCCGCTCAGCCCGGGAGGGGATCGGCCGGCTCGATGCCCCACTCCAGGCGGATGGCCGGGTTGCTCAGTTCCCAGGCGTGCTCCTGCGCGGCCACCGGTGCCGTGCGGGTGCCGGGCTCGAGGTCCCGTCGGTCGAGTTCCTGGCGCAGCTCAGCCTGGAAGGAGCGGGTTTCCCCCAGCAGATCGGCCACCCGTTGCGGCCCCCCCAGCACCTTCTGCATCGCCCCCTGGCCGCTCGAGAGCTGGAGGGTGGCGAGATGGTCAGCGAGCCAGGCCCACTCGTAGCGGAGCATGGCGTCGCTGCAGGCCCGCAGGTGCTCCCGGTAGCTCTGGAGGTGCCCCTCGAGCACCCGCTCGCTCAGGGGGGCGTAGGGAACGGTGGGCGGCGTGTGGCCGGATTCGCCGCCTCCGGAGCGCTCCCGCAGCCGGACCATGATCTCGCGCAGATAGCTCATGGCGCCGCGATCGCTGGCCTCAGAGGCTACGCCCGGCAGCGCCATCGGGATCGAGGGGCAGGCCCCGCAGCGCCAGGGCGCCGCGGCGGGCGGCCAGCAGCAGGGGGTAGAGCCTGCGGCTGCGGCGCTCCTCGCCGAACACGGCCTTGAGCAGCCCCAGCAAGGCGGAGCTGGGCTTCAACAGAGAGCAGAGTCGCTGCACCGCCTGAGCCCCGTGCCAGCAGTGGTCCCCCTCGATCAGCACCGCCCCCGTGGCCAGATCGAAACCCTGGCGCTTCAGTTGCCGCCGGAGACCATGGTCGGCGCGGCCATCGATGATGCGCAGCTGGGGCAGGCCGCCGCGCAGTTCTCCCATGGCGGCAAAGCTGCTGCAGAAAGGACAGCCGCCGTCGTAGATCAGTTGAATGACCCCCGGCTCAGCGTTGGCGGGTGTCGTTGAAGTGGCTGAAATCAAGACAGCGGAACTCGCTGCGATCATCTCTGACGATATCCACGAACGTTTCGTCGAAGCGGATCTGGCTGGTGCCGTAGGTGGTCCGTTTGTACACCGGGCTGCGGACCGTCTCGTCAATGCCCTCGAAGGCCACCAGCACCTCCCCGTGGGCCTCCCGCAACTGGGCCTGCCCCAGCCCATGCAGTGGACTCTCCGGCCCGATCGGGTGCATCACGGTCCACATCAGCTGGAACAGGAAAGCCTGGCCGCGCACCAGCTCCAGCCGATGCAGGCGGCGCATCGTCTCGCCCTCGGTGCTGCGTTCATCGATGGCCAGGTAGGCCTGCACCTTGGCGCTCACCAGGTTGTTGTGATGCACGTTGGCGATGCGGAACGTGAGGCAGGGCATCCCATCCCAGGGCTGCACCGTGGCCACCTGGCTGAAGCGGATCTCGGCCCTGCTGCGGGAGAAGCGGGCGAACACCAGGCCGGTGGTCACGGCGGTGAACACCAGGCTCAGGAAGGCCTGGAGGGTGACCAGTCCGTTCACCACCGGCGAAACAGGATGGAGCACGCCGTAGCCGATCGAGCCCAGGGTCTGGACGCTGAAGAAAAAGGCGTCGCTGAAGCCCGCCACCTGCCCTTCGGGCAGACCACCGATGCCGCGGGGATCGAGCAGGTAGAGCAGGGCGAAGAGCACGTTCGTGCCCAGGTAGGCCATGGCGATCAGCAGCAGGAAGGCCGGCCATGGCACCGAGAGCATCAGCCTGTACGGCTCCCTCCAGCGGCTGATCAGGCTGTCGATGTTGTCGGCGCGGTAAACGCCGTCGAGCTTGAGCAGGCGCACGGGGCGTAGTCGGCTCGATCGGGCGCGCCGGGGGCGAAAGGCGCTCATGGCGTGGGGGATGGCGCTGGGCTGGAGCGTTCTTCCGGAGTGGGAACCCCCAGCAGGTGATTGGCCCGTTCGGCCAGGGTCCTGATCTCCTTGAGGGTGCCGAGCACTTCAGGCTGGGTGTCACGGATCAGGCGGATGGCGGCCTCGGTGGCCTCCTGGGCTTCGGCGCTGGTGCTCTCCAGGCGCTCGCCCGTGCGCTCGAACACCTGCAGGGTCTTGCGGGCGGTGGCGGCGGTCGTGCCGGATTCCTGCTCCACCCGCTGGCTGAGCCGGCTCACATCCCCAAGGGTGCCTTTGAAGCCGGCGATCGCTCCAGGAAGATCCCGCTCCGCGATCTCGACGGTGCCCTGCAGGGCACGGTTCAGCACCAGGCGGGTCTCCCCCAGTTGCACCAGCAGCTTGGCCAGATCCGGTGACTCGTCGAAGGGGATCAGGCGATCGGTTCTCGGCCGGGATTGACCGTTTCCGGAGGGATCGGCGCTCAGGGCGATCAGGCTGCTGCCGATCAAGCCTTCCTGATAGATCGAAGCCCTGCTGTTGGGGCCGACCAGCGAGCGGTAGCGCTCGGCGATGCGCATGTCGACCGACACGTTGCCATCCGATCCCAGCCGCACCTTTTCAACCTCGCCGATCCGGTAGCCGGAGATGGTCACATGAATCCCCGGCCAGATGCCCGTGGCGTTCCCGGTGCGGAAGCGCAGCGCAAAGCTGGAGCTCAGCCAGGCCTGCTGCCGCAGGGCCCCCGCCACGATCCAGGTGCCGAGGACCAGGGCGCCGAGCAGCACCGCCCAGCTGAGCCCTTCGCTGAGACCCAGTTGCATCCGACGGCCGGTCTGCATGGATGGTTGATCCGGTGGGCGTTCGTTCATCCGATCGGAGGGATGTTGGGTGGCACGAGGATGGCGACCAACGCCTCCAGGCTGAGGATCACAAGGACGGCCTCCACCGTGGCGGAGGCGATGCAGCGGGGCAGGTCATCCGAGCGATGGCGGCAACGTCGACCCTGACGGAAGCAGATCAAGGCGCTTGCGGCCGCAAGCACGGCCCCATGCAGGGTCACCCTGGCCATGGCTGGCGGAGTGAGCAACCCCAGCAGGGGGACCAGCTGTCGCAGAGGATCCGGCACCGAGGTGGCCAGGGCTCCAGCCAGCATCGCTGCCCCGATGAAGTAGGGGAGCAGCAGGGTGGCGCAGGCTGCTGCGGTCGCCATCGCCGCGACCATCTCCCCGCGGGATCCGCCCTGCGGATGACGCGCCGCCTGCCCAACCCGCTGGGGGGCGCAACAGCTGATCCAGATCAGGCTGACCGCCAGGGGAGCCACGACGTTGAGCAGGGCCACCATCAAGGCCTCAAGACTCAGGGCGGCGCGCTGGTTCAGCAGGTCCACCAGCAGGTGAATCAGACCCATCCCCATCGCCGCGGCAATCACCACGGCCAGGGGCATCGAGGCGAGCAGTTCGCGTCGGATCCACTCCACCATCGCAAGCGTCGCTGGCCAAGGGTACCCAGGGGTCTCGTCAGCCCAGCTCCAGGCAGGCCAGTCCGTAGATGTCCTGCTGCGGCAGGGCAGGAGGTCTGCCCCGGTACATGCGCACGGTGCGCCCGACGATCTGGAAGCCCCGCTCCTGAAGCAGTCGATGGGCTCTGGGATTCGCTTCGGGAGCATCGATCATCAGGGGGCCCGTCCGCTCGGAGCAGAGGCGATCGAGCAGGGCGCCAGCCAGGACCGGGGCATCGGCCAGCAACGGGCCCAGCCGCCAGCCCAGGGCGCCCGCACCATCGCTCAGCAGGCAGGGACGGATCCGCCCGAAGCCACGGCAACAGCCCAGGTCATCGCGCACGAGCTCCACGGTGCCGTTGCTCTGCCCCAGCCATTCCCCCAGGAAATGGGGGCGCGGTGTGGCCTCGTGGCGGGCGTCGTAGGCGAGCACCAGGTCGTGGGCCCCCGCGTCTGCGGCCAGTTCTGCTCTGCCCACCACGGCGTAGCCCCTCGGCAGGACAGCCCCGCTGCAGCGGCTGCGGCTGGCGGCTGGCAATCGCCAGCGCAGGGTGTCGTAGGCCGCCACGAATCCCCAGCGGCTGTAGTCGATCAGCCTCTCAGGGGCCGCTTCCAGGCCGATGCAGGCCACCCCTTCAAGGTGCGCGAGGGCGTGGCGCCAGAGCGCCACGCCATAACCCCGTCCACGGAAGGCCGGCCGCACAAGGAACAGGCCGATGAATCCATAGCGCTGGTCGTAACGAATGCCGGCGACACATCCCACCGGCTCCTCGCCAAGGCATCCCAGCCAGAGGCCGCCGGCATCGGTGTGGCGATACACCCCGGCATCCCCAACACCTGGGCAGAACCCTTCCTGCCGGGCCCATTCCGTCACCAGCGGCAGATGCGCCTCGCTCATCGGCTGGATCGTGAAAGCAGGCATGGCGACCACCGTCCGAGCTCTGGGATGCGCTGTCACTGACATCCTGGCTGATTCGTTGTGCTCAGATCAGGGGCTGGTGATGCCGTTCCAGACGATGCCGCGCTGGTGGTAGAGACGGCATGGCCTGAAGTTCTGTTGGGGTGGTGAGGCGGCTCCAGGCCAACACCATCCCGATCATGTGGCTTTACGTCAAGCGCCTTCTGGCTTGCATTCGGTCATCACTTGGTCTGGGTTGTTGGGTGGAACTGAGGGCTGTTTTCTGGTCAAAGCATCTGTTTGATTGCTATGATTGGAGCGTTCCAAGACACGAACGCCATGCTCACCGGACCAGACCTTCTCGCCAAGGTGAAGGAGATGGGTGATGCCTCCAAATCCGACCTGGTGCGCAGCTGCGGCTATGTGAGTTCCAAGAAAGACGGCAGCGAGCGGCTCAATTTCACGGCCTTCTACGAAGCGCTGCTGGAGGCCAAGGGCGTCAGCCTCGGCGTCGGCGGTGGCTCCGGTGCCGGCAAGAGTGGCCGCAAGCTCAGCTACGTCACCAAGGTTCAGTTCAACGGCAACCTGCTGATCGGCAAGGCCTACACCGCCCTGATCGACCTCAAGCCCGGTGACGAGTTCCAGATCAAGCTCGGCCGCAAGCAGATCCGTCTCGTTCCTGTCGGGGGTGACGACGAAGAGGAGTGATGGTCGGGGTCCTGAAGCAGGCCTTGCCTTGCCGCAGCAGGATTCTCCCAGCACCCATGACTTCTCTGGGAGCTGACGCCTTCAATCGAGGGCGTCAGCTCCTTCGCCTCCGGCCTCAGCTCTTCCGGCGCCAGAGTCCCAGCCATTCGTTATCGCGGCTGGGCAGCCCGTGATGGGCGGGGCCCCACACCTCGGCCTCGAACCCGGCACCCTGGAGCCAGCGGGCCACCTGTTCAGGCTGGCATCCGAACGGTGGGCCACCGCTGCGCGAGTGGCACCAGAACAGGCCCAGCAACCATCCACCTGGCGCCACCATCCGGCCCATGCTCTGGGCATAGGCAGTCCGCAGGGCCGGGTCGATGGCGCAGAAGCAGGTGTGTTCCACCGCGCCGATCACGCTGTCCTGGCCCAATCCGGCCTCTTCCAGTGCCGGCGGGTCGAGCAGATCAACCTGCAACCACTGGCACGAGGCGTCGGGCTGATCCAGCCGTCTGGCTTCCCGCAGGGCCTCGGCGCTGATGTCGATCCCGATCACCGTGAAGCCAAGGGAATTCAGCAATCGTGCTTCATGGCCGCGGCCACAGCCCGGCACCAGCACCCGGCCCGGCGGCTGGGGGGCCAAAGGATGGTCGTGAAGAAAGTGCGCAAGCGGAGGAGCGGCCTTGCCGAGTTCCCAGCCATCACGACCCTGCAGGTAACGCTGATCCCAGGCCTTCGGGGTCAGGTCAGATTCGTGCATCGTCATGGCCTAGATCCGAGCAAAAAATTCTTCGATGGCATGGGCGGTCATCCGGCCTTGGGTCGGCCTCCGATCCAGCCGCTCCAGGCAAGATTCAGCCTTAGGGTCAATCGATGATCCCACCAGAGCTCACTCTTCTCTACGACGGGGCCTGCCCACTCTGCAGGCGTGAAGTGGCGCTCCTCAGCCGTCGTGACGACGGCCACGGAGCGATTCGCTTCGTCGACATCGATGCTCCGGGC
Organism: Synechococcus sp. BSA11S; assembly: GCF_014224355.1. GTDB lineage: Bacteria > Cyanobacteriota > Cyanobacteriia > PCC-6307 > Cyanobiaceae > Regnicoccus_A. The sequence continues at coordinate 81,137 of NZ_VNWP01000007.1, forward strand.
TATGACCCTTCGGCCTTCCAGGGGATCAGCTACCGCCAGGCGATGGGCCGTGTGCACGGGATCACGGCCGATGGCCGTGTGCTGCGCGATCTGGCGGTGTTCCAGGAGGCCTACCGCCAGGTGGGGCTGGGATGGATCTACGCCCCCATCGACTGGCCCTTGCTCGGCCCCCTGGCCCGGGTGATCTACGGGATCTGGTCCCGCCTGCGGCTGCGGATCACCGGTCGCCCCGATCTCGACACCCTCTGCGCCGGACGTGAGGGTCCCTCCTGCCGGGTGGGCGAGCGGAAGGCACCGATCCATGGCGAGCTCAGCGACCAGACGGGAGGATGAGCTCCAGACCCTTCTGCGCGGGGTGATGTAGCTCTGTCCATCTCCTTCACAGCACTGGCCAGTCTGATCACCACCATCACGCTGCCTGTGCTGCTGGGGATCGGGACAGCCGTGGCCCAGATCCTTCGCCTTCCGGCCAGCCTGGTGAGCTCCGTTGCGATCGAAAGCGGCTTCCAGAACGGCACGGTGGGCATCGCGGTGGGAGCCCTGTTGATGATGGTCACCAGCCTTCCCGATCTGGCCTGGCGCTGTGCGATCCAGGCCATGGCTGATCCGTCTGTGATCGAGCTGTGACGGGCTACTCCCGCGCCGGCACGCCCGACCATGGTTGAACGTTCCTGGGGAGACAGTCCATAGCCGCTGCTTCTCCCGATTTGTCTCAACCCACCCATCGCGCTGACCCTCATCCCCTGTCACTGGCGGGCAATCGAGGAACCGCTGTTCTCTTGCTGCATGGCTTCACGGGCTCGGCCGCGGAGATGAGGCCTCTGGCCACCTGGTTGCATCGCCAGGGGTACAGCGTGGAAGTACCGCTGCTGGCGGGCCATGGCACCTGCCTGAAGGATCTCCAGCCTGTGCAGGCGAGCGACTGGAGTGAACAGGTGGTGCATGCAATCGCCCGACTCCGTCAGCGTGGTGAGCGGGTGGTCGTGGGAGGCCTCTCACTCGGTTCAATCCTGGCCTTGCAGGCGGGGATGCAGGATCCAGATCTGGTGGGACTGTTGCTTTACTCCCCACCGATCGCCATCCGGGATCGGCGCCGATGGCTGGCTCCGTTGCTGCGTCTGCTTGTGCGCGAGTTGCCCAAGGATCCGGATGATTTTGTGGACCCCTCAGCAGTCGAGGAGTTCTGGGGGTATGAGCGCTACCCGGTAGCCACCAGCCTGCAGGTGCTGCACCTGATCTCGCAGGTCCGAAGCCAACTCAGGCGGAAAGGCCTGCAGCTGCCGGCGCTGGTCCTGATGAGCCATCAGGATCGTGTGGTGCAACCGGCCAAGTCCGTGGCGATGCTGCAGCGCTGCCTGAATCCTGAGCGCTGCCGTTTCTGCTGGCTTGAAGGAAGCGGGCATGTGCTGACGATCGATGGCGCCTGGCAGCAGCTGGCGCAGCTGAGTGTGGAGGCTCTGCGTGACTGGGAGTTGGAGCAAGGATGAGCTCATCGCCGGCCTGAGGGTTGCCTGCATCGTCGGCTCGAATCGTCAGCCCGTCAGGCAGGCCAGCGCCAGGTGAGTGATGGCCATCGCCCGTGGGCGCCCATTCAGTGAAGAGGGAGCAGTTGCGGAGGCCGCACTTCGGCCCGATGGCTACGGTTCTGGTAGGCCACCTCGGAGGATAATTCCATGATCGAATGCATGAGCGGGCTGCCGGACGGAACCCTCGGTTTTTCCTTCCAGGGCCAGATCACCGCCAACGATTATGACCACGTGCTCACACCGGCTTTGGATCGTGCCCTTGAACAGCACGATCGCCTCAAGCTGCTCGCGCATCTGGGGCCCGCCTTCGGGGGCTATGACCTGGGCGCCGCCTGGGCTGACGGCCGAGAGGCTTTGCGGCACTGGGATGGTTTCGAGCGACTGGCGCTGGTGTCGGATGTGGCCTGGGTGCGCACGGCCGTGGCGGCCTTCAGCCTGGTGATGCCCTGCCCGGTGCGGGTGTTCGCCGATGCGGAACTGGAGGATGCCCGCCGCTGGTTGGCGGAGTCGCTGGGCACGATGCATCTGGAGCGGCAGGGCGATGTGATCCGGGTCCAGCTCATCGGCACGATCGAGGCCAGTGTTTATGAACGGATCGAAGCCGACATCGATGCTGAGATTCAGGGGATCGATGGTGTCAGGCTGCTGCTGGATCTGCGCCAGTTCGATGGCTGGGCTGGCCTCGGTGCCCTGGGGCGCCACCTGGCACTCGTGCGCGACCATCGTCGGGCGATCCGGCGGGTGGCGGTGGTGGGAAATAAAGCCTGGCAGGCCCTGGCGGAAAAGCTGGTCTCCAGATTCGTCGATGCCGAAACCCGTTTCTTCGAGGGCGCTGATCTCGCCCTGGCGGACACCTGGATTCGGCAATGAACCTGATCGTTCATTGACAACTGTGCGCCTCAAAGGGAGGGGTGATCAGGCCGATGGATCAGCCCACGAAACGCTTGTACAGCCAGCGCACGAAGCCTCCCACGACAGGAACCGGGGAAAAAGTCGGTCCCACGAAATCGAAGTAGTCACGATGGTCGACGATCTTGCCCGCGTCGTTGATCAGCAATCGGGTCGTGCCGGGGTAGATGAACTCGATGCCCTTGATCTTCAGCCCCATCTCCCACTCAATGAAGGCGGTCCTGCCCTCGATCGCAATCGCCCCCGGCATCAGGTACACATCATCGCAGCGTTTCACCAGGTCCTCCTGGGCCTGGATGTAGGCCGCAAGCCCATGGCGCTCCTGGGTGGGGTCCTGAAAATGAACGTCTTCGGCATAGAGGGCGCGCCACTGCTCCTCCCCCGGGGCAGGGGTGCCGTACGGCTTGGTGAACAGGGCCCGCAGGCTGGCGTCATCCATGGCGATGGTGGTGAAAGCCTCCATTCCACTGCCTACGCCCCGCCGCGGTGGCCTGCCCCCTGTGTTCGGATGCGCGATGCCGGGTTCGAACCAGCGACATCCTGCTTGTAAGGCAGGCGCTCTACCGCTGAGCTAATCGCGCGTGGAGGCATTCTGCCTCCACATCAGCAGCCCGCTCCAGCCATGGCCAGTGGCCGCAGCCATGACCGTGCCACCTGGCTGTTGAGCCTGCCCTTCGGGTTGCTGTGGTGGCCGTGGCTGGGGCTGGCGGGGGTGGCCAGCGCAGCCGCTGGCTTCCTGGCCGGTGGCCTCTGGCTCTCCCCCGACCTCGACACCCGCTCCAACCCCAGTCGGCGCTGGGGCCCGCTCGCCCTGCTCTGGTGGCCTTACCGCCGCGGGCTGCGCCATCGCTCCCTGCTCTCCCACAGCCCCCTGCTCGGCTCGGCGCTGCGCCTGACTTACCTGGCAGCGCTGGTGCTGGCGCTGAGTGCACTGCTGTCGCCCCTGGGAGCGCCGGGCCCAGGGCGGCTGCTGGAGGCGGGGCGGGGGCTCTGGGGTCAGCAGCGGCCCCTGCTGCTGGCGGCGCTGGTGGGGGTCGAGGCCAGCAGCTGGCTGCATCTGCTCCAGGACGGCGACCCCCTGCCGCGCATGCCCCGGTTGCTGCGTCGGAAGCGGAAGCGGCGTTAGGACGGTGGACCTGTGGCTCATCGGCCCGTGACCGGCCCCGATTCCCGCCTCGATCCCGCCGCCCTGGGTCCCGCCCTGGAGGCCCTCGCCGGGCTGATCGCCGTGGTGGCGCAGCTGCGTGATCCGGAAGCCGGTTGTCCCTGGGACCTCGAGCAGACCCATGCCTCCCTGGTGCCCTTCGTGCTGGAGGAGGCCCATGAGGTGGCCGACGCCATTCGCCATGGCGACGACCGGCATCTGGCGGAGGAACTGGGTGATCTGCTGTTGCAGGTGCTGTTGCACGCCCAGATCGCCAGCGAGGCGGGCCGCTTCGATCTCACCGCGATCAGCCGTGGCCTTCACGACAAGCTGGTGCGGCGCCATCCGCATGTGTTTGCGGCGCCCGACACCGCCGCCAACCGGGGGCTGGCCGGTGACAGCGCCGCGGTGAAGGTCAGCTGGGAGGCCATCAAGGCCGGCGAAGCCAGCGCCGGCGGTCAGCGCGATTCGTCCAGCAGCCCCCTCAGTGATCGCCTGGCCGGCAAGGTGCGGGGGCAGCCCGCCCTGGCCGGAGCCATGACCATCTCCCGCAAGGCCGCCGCCGCCGGCTTCGAGTGGGACACGATCGAAGGGGTCTGGGAGAAGGTGCACGAGGAGCTCGATGAGCTCAAGCAGGCCGTGGCCAGCGGCGACAAGGCCCACGCCCAGGAGGAGCTGGGGGATGTGCTCTTCACCCTGGTGAACGTGGCCCGCTGGTGCGGCCTCGATCCGGAGGCCGGCCTGGCGGGCACCAACCGGCGCTTCCTCGATCGCTTCTCCCGCGTCGAAGCGGCCCTGGGGGGGAACCTCCAGGGACAGAGCATTCGCGAGCTGGAGGGGCTCTGGCAGCAGGCCAAGGCCCAGATCCGTGCGGAGGCCCGAAGCCAGGACGACTCGGCCTGAACGGTCTGTTTCTGTGGCTCAGTCGTCGGGGTGGGGTGGCCGCGAGCGGCGCTGGCCCTTGATGGCGCCGCGTTGCTTCTTGGCGCTCAGCCTCCGCTCCACCGACCCCCGCGTGGGCTTGGTGCGCCGGCGGGGCGGTGGTGGTGGTTCGATGGCGGAGCGCAGCAGCTCCGCCAGCCGCCGCAGGGCCGCCTGGCGGTTCTGCCACTGGGAGCGGTGCTCCGACGCGGTGATCACCACGGCGCCCTCCAGCAGGCGTCCCTCGAGCCGCCGCAGGGCCCGGGCCTTGAGCAGGGGCGGCAGCGCCGTGGTGGCCGCCAGGTCGAACACCAGCTCCGCGCGTGAATCGGTGGTGTTCACCCCCTGGCCCCCTGGCCCGGAGGAGCGGGAGAAGCGCCAGCCCAGCTCGGCCGCCGGGATCACCAGCCGCTCGCCCAGGGGCAGGTCAGGCATTGATCGCCCCTGGGTGGGTCACAGCAGCGTCACCGCGCCGCTGGCGATGTCGAAGCAGGCGGGCTGGATGCGCAGCCGACCCGCGCCCACCGCTTCCCGCAGCAGGGGGCTGCGCCGGCTCAGCTCCTGGGCGGAATGCGACGCGTTGTGGCTGATCGCCAGGCTGAGGTCGTCGCCCGGTTGCAGCGCCGCCCGGATCGGCGTCACCAGGTGCTCCAGCAATGGAGTGAGCGGTGCCTCGGCGAGGGCGGCGGTCACAGCGCCACAACCGCTGTGGCCCATCACCAGGATCAGCGGCACCTCCAGCTCCGCCACCGCGTACTCCAGCGAGGCCACGCCGTCGTCGAACGCGGTGTTGCCGGCGCAGCGCACATCGAACAGCTCACCGGCGCCCGACACGAAGATCCACTCCGGCGACACGCGGGAATCGGCACAGCTGAGCAGGGCCGCCCACGGCCTCTGACCACTGGCCATGGCGCTGGGGTCCAGCTGACAGCTGCGCTGCCAGATGGCGTTCATCAGCGTGGTGCGCTCCTGGGCGCTGCCGGCAGTGGCGGCGGCCTGCCAGGCGCGGCTGAACCGGGCATTGCGCCGCAGCAGGCTGCCGAGGGGATCGTCATGGGGGGAGCAGGCCGTGAGGCTGCGTTCCAGTTCAGGCGAGAGGCCTGTGGCCTCCGCCCGGGCCGGACCCAGGGCCGGCAGGGCCAGGGCCCCGGCCGCCAGGCCCGCCCGTTGCAACCACTCCCGGCGGCTCAGGCTCATCGACTCGCGCTCATGGGTGGGGTGGGCAAGGGGACGCCTGGGTGACAGGGTGCTCCACTGGAGGCTTAGCTAGGGCGGCTCGAGGAGTCAGCGGCCGTGAAATCGATCAATGGCTGGGTTGATGAGATCCACGAGGGTGTGCGCTACGGCCTTGAGGCTGAGGTGCTGCTGGAGCAGAGCAGCCCTTACCAGGAGATCACCATCATCGACAGCCGGCGCTACGGCAAGGGACTGCTGCTCGATGGCTGCTGGATGACGGCCGAACGTCAGGAGCGCCACTACCACGAGCCGCTGGTGCATCCGGCCCTCAGCTCCGCCGCCGGCCTCGAGCGGGTGCTGGTGATCGGCGGCGGCGACGGCGGCACGGCGCGGGAGTGCCTGCGCCATCCCGGCGTGCGCCACCTCGATCTGGTGGAGATCGATGGGCTGGTGGTGGAGTGCGCCCAGCGCTATCTGCCTTCCCTGGGCGCGGGCTGCTGGGATGATCCCCGCTTTCAGCTCACCGTCGGTGATGGCATCGCCTGGGCCTCTGAGGCCGACGACGCCAGCTACGACGTGGTGATCGTGGATGGCTCCGACCCCGCGGGCCCCGCCGAAGGCCTGTTCAACCGAGCCTTCTTCCGGCAGTGCCGCCGCATCCTGCGCCCTGGCGGGGTCTTCGCCACCCAGAGTGAATCCCCGGAAGCCTTCCGCGACGTGCACCTGGCCACCGTGCGGCTGCTGAGGGAGGTGTTCGGCCATGCCGATCCGCTCTATGGCTGGGTGCCGATGTACCCCAGCGGCTGGTGGAGCTGGACCTTTGCCGCCACGGATGGCCCCCGCTACCTGGAGCCCATGGCCGAGCGGGCCGCGGCGGTGGCCGCCGGCTGTGAGATCTGGTCGCCCCGCTGGCAGCGGGGCGCCTTCCAGGCCATCCCGGCCGGCATTGAGCGGGCCCTGGCCCTCCACCAGGCCTGAGCTGATGCCTGTCCCTGTGCCTCCGGATCTGATTGACTCCGACCTGTTCGAGCGCGACGGAGCCATCTACATGGGTTCAAGGCGTGATCCCGACGGTTGCCGGGTGGGCCTCTTCGGGGTGCCCTACGACGGCACCACCTCGTTCAGACCGGGGGCCCGCTTCGGGCCGGCGGCGATCCGGGAGGTGAGCAATGGGCTTGAAACCTATGACCCGCAGCTGGATCTCGACCTCGAAGACCTGGCTTTCGTGGATCTGGGGGCCGTGGCCATTCCCTTCGGGGCGCCGGAGCCGGTGGTGGCCGCCGTGGGCGAGGCCACCCGGGCGGTGCTTGAGCTGGGGCTGCGGCCGCTGATGCTCGGCGGAGAGCACTCGATCAGCAGTGGTGCGGTTGCCGCCGTGGCCGCCCGGTACCCCGAGCTGGCCCTGGTGCAGCTCGATGCCCACGCCGATCTGCGCCAGAACTGGCTGGGGGCCCGCCACAGCCATGCCTGTGCGATGCGCCGCTGCCTGGAGGTGCTTCCCTCCGCCGACCTGCTGCAGGTGGCGATCCGCAGCGGCACCCGCGAGGAGTTCGAGGAGCTGCGTCGCAGTGGCCGGCTGGTGGGGCAGGGCCCCGGTCTTTCGCTGGAGCCGGAGCGGCTCCAGGCTGAGCTGGTGGCGGCCCTCAGCCCGCTGCGGGGCCGGCCGCTCTACCTCACCGTTGACCTCGACTGGTTCGATCCCGCCGTGCTGCCCGGCACCGGCACCCCCGAGCCCGGGGGCTACCACTGGGGCCACTTCGCAGGGCTGCTGGAGGAACTGCGCCACCATCACCTGGTGGCAGCCGATGTGGTGGAACTGGCGCCCGGGCTGGATCCCAGCGGCGTGAGCGCCGTGCTGGCGGCGAAGGTGACCCGCAGTCTGCTGCTGCTGCTGGGTCAGGCTCAGTAGGAGTAGGAGCCGCTGGCCCGTTGCTCCCGCAGCCTCTCGTGCTGTTGACCGATCAGCACCACCGCCAGGGTGGGGTGGTTGTGGAGAAGGTTGAGGAAGTTCAGACGCTCCAGTTTGACCAGCTCCACCGGGGTGCGGGCGATGGCCTCGTTGCGGAAGAATCCACCCCGCCAGGCGATGTCTTCGTAGCTGAACAGCTCGCCGTGGCGGTAGCAAAGGCGATTTCTCGAGGTGTCGATCAGTTCGACGATGCCCTTGCGCACCCCGTAGATCGCACTGGTGAGATCTCCGTGGTGAAACACATGGGAGCCGGTGGGCAGGGTGAGGGTTTCACCGTCCACCTGCGAGGCCATCAGTTCAACCGGCGTTGCGGGTGCAGTTGCAACCAATCATTCACCTCCAACAGGGGTTTGACCTACCAGCATGGCGCCGGAGGCACGCTTTTGCAGGCAGTCTTGATCACACAGAGTGCGGCCGGATGTGTCCCGAGGTCTGTTCCGTGGCGGGTCTGGATCCGCTCAGCTGACAGCCGCGAGCAACTCGGTGAGGGCGAGCTGACGGTTGGCCGGCAGGGGCATGGCCAGCACCCTCGGGTCCACGCTCGGCAGCCGGGGTGGCCGTGGGGTCCAGTGGTGACACCAGAGATCGCTGGCCAGTTCAGGATGGATCGCCAGCCGTCGCATCTGGCACCAGCTCTGCTCGGAGCCACTGATCGAGGCTTCGGGCGCCTGGCAGTGGTTGCAGCTGCGACAGTTCGGGCGCTGGCCCATGGGCACGACCCATTCAGGGCACCCAAGGTAATGACCTTCTCCTTATCAGGCCAGGGGAAAACCCGAACCTGCTGGAAGTCTTCGGGATTGCCCGGAGGGCTCCCTGCCGGTGAGCCTCCATAGGATCCCCGCCAGCACTCGCGACAGCGCAGCCCATGGCGGAATCCCTGAAGCGAACCCCCCTCAACGGGGCCTGCCGCGCCGCCGGCGCCCGGATGGTGCCCTTCGAAGGCTGGGAGATGCCCGTCCAGTTCCAGGGCCTGGTTCAGGAGCACAGGGCCGTGCGCGAGCGCTGTGGGGTCTTCGACATCTCCCACATGGGTGTGCTGCGGCTGCGCGGCGACGGCGCCAAGGACGCCCTGCAGGCCCTGGTGCCCAGTGACCTGTTCCGGATCGGTCCCGGCGAGGCCACCTACACCGTGCTGCTCAACGAAGCCGGCGGCATCCGGGACGACCTGATCGTCTACGACCGGGGGCGGCCGGAGGACACCGATGGCGCACGCGACGAGCTTCTGCTGATCATCAACGCCGGCTGCGCCGAGGCCGATACCGCCTGGCTGCGCCAAAACCTGGAGCCGGCGGGCCTGGTGATCAGCGACCGCAAGGCCGATGGTGTGTTGCTGGCCCTCCAGGGCCCCGAGGCCATCGGCCGGCTGGAGGCCCTGGCCGCCGTCGACCTGAGCGGCCTTCCCCGTTTCGCTCACCGCACGTTCACGCTGGCCGGCAGCGCCGCCGCTGAAGCCGCCGGCGCCTCCGCCTTCGTGGCCCGCACGGGTTACACCGGCGAAGACGGCGTGGAACTGCTGCTGGATCGAGCTGCCGGTTGCGCCCTCTGGGCTCAGCTGCTGGCGGAGGGGGTGGTCCCCTGCGGCCTCGGTGCCCGCGACACCCTGCGCCTGGAGGCGGCCATGCACCTCTACGGCAGCGACATGGACAGCAGCACCACACCCCTGGAGGCTGCCCTGGGCTGGCTGGTGCACCTGGAGATGCCGGCGTCCTTCATCGGGAGGGAGGTGCTGGAGCGCCAGAGCGCCGAAGGGGTGAGCCGGCGTCTGGTGGGTCTGAAGCTCCAGGGCCGCGCGATCGCCCGGCACGGCTATCCGGTGCTGCGCCAGGGCCAGGTGGTGGGTGAGGTCACCAGTGGCACCTGGTCGCCCACCCTGGGGGAGGCGATCGCCCTGGCCTATGTGCCGGCTGATTCCACCCGCCCCGGCACCGAACTGGCGGTGGAGATCCGCGGCAAGGCGGAGCCCGCCATGGTGGTGAAGCGTCCCTTCTACAGGCGGGCCTGACGGGTGCTGCCGGGCCTGGCCCGGCTGGGTGGGAAAATCGCCGATTGCTCAGGGATTCACAGCATGCGCAGCCACGGGTGCGGCGACCTGCGTCAGGACGCCACCGGAGAGGAGGTGCAGCTCTGCGGCTGGGTCGACCGCAGCCGTGACCACGGCGGGGTGATCTTCATCGACCTGCGCGACCGCAGCGGCACGGTGCAGGTGACGGTGGACCCCGATCTGGGGTCCGAGGCCTTTGCCGTGGCCGAGCACCTGCGCAACGAGACCGTGATCCAGGTGGCTGGGCGGGTGCGGGCCAGGCCAGCGGAATCGATCAACACGAAACTGGCCACCGGCGGCCTGGAGGTGCTGGCCAGCGCCATCACGGTGCTGAACAGCGTCAAGGGCAACCTGCCCTTCCCCGTGTCGGTGCACGACGAGGAGAACACCCGCGAGGAGCTGCGGCTGCGTCACCGCTACCTGGATCTGCGCCGCGAGCGCATGAACGGCAACCTGCGCCTGCGCGCCCGCACGATCCAGGCGGCCCGCCGCTTCCTCGAAGACCAGGGCTTCATCGAGGTGGAAACCCCCGTGCTCACCCGCTCCACCCCCGAGGGCGCCCGCGACTATCTGGTGCCTTCGCGGGTGTGCGGCGGCGAGTGGTTCGCCCTGCCCCAGTCGCCCCAGCTGTTCAAGCAGCTGCTGATGGTGGGCGGCCTGGAGCGCTATTACCAGGTGGCGCGCTGCTTCCGCGACGAGGATCTGCGGGCCGACCGTCAGCCGGAATTCACCCAGCTCGACATCGAGATGAGCTTCATGGGCCAGGAGGAGATCCTGGAACTCAACGAAGCGCTGATCGCCGCGATCTGGAAGGCCGCCCGAGGGGTGGAGCTGCCCCGGCCCTTCCCCCGCCTCAGCTGGCACGAGGCGATGGACCGCTACGGCACCGACCGGCCCGACACGCGCTACGGCCTGGAGCTCACCAACGTGAGCGACCTGGTGGCCGGCATGGGTTTCAAGGTGTTCTCCGGGGCCGTGGCCGCCGGCGGTTCGGTGAAGTGCATCGCCGTGCCCGGAGGCAATGAGGCCCTGTCCAACGTGCGCATCAAGCCCGGTGGTGATGTGTTCAGCGAGGCCCAGGCGGCAGGGGCCGGGGGGCTGGCCTTCATCCGTGTGCGTGAGGGCGGCGAGATCGACACGATCGGCGCCATCAAGGACAACCTCAGCGCCGCCACCAAAGCCGAGCTGCTGGAGCGCACCGGCGCGGCGCCCGGCACCCTGCTGCTGTTCGGCGCCGGCGACACCGCCACGGTGAACAAGGCCCTCGACCGGGTGCGCCAGTACCTGGCCCGGGAGCTGGGGATGGTTCCGCCCGACCGGGAGAACGACATCTGGAACTTCCTCTGGGTGGTGGATTTCCCGATGTTCGAGTTCAACGCCGAGGAGAACCGCCTCGAGGCGCTGCATCACCCCTTCTGCGCTCCCAACGCCGCCGACCTCGGCAACGATCCCGCCGCCTGGGCCACCACCCTGCCCGCGGCCCGCGCCCAGGCCTACGACCTGGTGCTCAACGGCCTGGAACTGGGGGGCGGTTCGCTGCGCATCCACGATTCGGCCCTGCAGCGCCAGGTGCTGCAGACCATCGGTCTGCCCCTGGAGGAGGCCGAGCGCCAGTTCGGCTTCCTGATCGAGGCCCTCGACCTGGGCGCCCCTCCCCACGGCGGTCTGGCCTTCGGGCTCGATCGGATGGTGATGCTGCTGGCCGGCGAAGAGTCGATCCGCGACACGATCGCCTTCCCCAAGACCCAGCAGGCCCGCTGCCTGCTCACCCAGGCCCCTGCCGGCGTGGCTCCCCAGCAACTGCAGGATCTGCACGTGGCCAGCACCTGGGTGGAGCCTGAATGAACGCAGCGAGACCCGACTGATTCTGAAGAGAAACCTTCTGTTTCGCGCTGCTTTTCAGCGGCAACACGAAGGTGAAGGCACGTCAGTCCATGGTTCGTGTCCCCAGGGTCAACAGCAGCGCTTCAAGGCAACCCCGAACCGGAGGTGGCGATCGATCTCGATGCCGTCCCCGACGCTGGCAGGGCCTCCACCCGGGGCCTCCGGGGCCGTCCCCGCCTGCCGGGCCGCGCCAGTGCCGATCTGGTGCGGCTCTACCTGCAGGACATCGGCCGGGTCGATGTGCTCAGCCAGGAGGAGGAACTGCTGCTGGCCCGCCAGGTGCAGGCCCGTGAGCTGCTGCTGGAGCAGCGGCGGGAGAAGGCGGCCGACCAGCCGATCCTGCAGGCCATGATCGAGCTGGAGGTGGTGCGGCAACAGCTGGCCACCCGCCTCACCCATCAGCCCTCCCACGCCCAGTGGGCCGAGGCCTGTGGCCAGCCCCTGCCCGAGTTGCGGCGCCTCCTGCAGGAGGGTCACGCAGCCTGGGCCGCTTGCCTGCAGCTCAGCCTCAGCGACCTTCAGCAACGGCTGCTGCGGGGCCGCCGTGCCCGCGACCGCATGATCCAGGCCAATCTGCGTCTGGTGGTGGCGGTGGCCAAGAAGTATCAGAAGCGGGGCATGGAACTGCTCGACCTGGTCCAGGAGGGCACCCTGGGCCTCGAGCGTGCTGTCGAGAAGTACGACCCCACCCGCGGCTTCCGCTTCAGCACCTATGCCTACTGGTGGATCCGCCAGGGGGTCACCCGGGCGATCGCCACCCAGAGCCGCACGATCCGCCTGCCGGTGCATGTCACCGAGAAGCTGAACCGGATCAAGAAGGCCCAGCGTCAGTTCGCCGCTGACCACGGCCGCACCGCCTCCCTCGCCGAGCTGGCCGAGGCTTTGCAGTGGAGCGAGGAGGCGGTGCGGCTCACCCTGCTGCGCGTGCCCCGCTCGGTCTCCCTGGACACCAGGGTGGGTCGTGACCACGACACGTCCCTCGGGGACCTGCTGGAGGCCACCACCGACACCCCGGAACAGCGGCTGACCCGGCAGCAGCTGCACAGCGACCTCGATGCCCTGCTCGATGAGCTCAGCCAGCGGGAAGCGGAGGTGATCCGCCTGCGCTATGGCCTCAGTGACGACAACCCCCGCACCCTGGCCCAGATCGGCGAGGGGATGCAGCTGTCCCGGGAGCGGGTGCGTCAGATTGAAACCACGGCCCTGCACAAGCTGCGCCAGCCGGGCCGGCGTTGCCGCGTGCACGACTACCTGCTCAGCCTCGACGGCTGAGGCGCTCCTGCACACGCCATACGGAAAGCCCCCCCTGGACGCCTGCCGCGGCATTGGGCTAAACCGGAATCACTCCGCTTTGTTTTCCGTGAGCAACTCCTCTGCCGTCACCGCCCCTCCGATCGACATCGGCATCTCCGATGACCAGCGCGAGCAGATCGCGGCAGGTCTGGGCCGGGTCCTGGCCGACAGCTACGTGCTCTACGGCAAGACCCACGGCTTCCACTGGAACGTGACCGGTCCGATGTTCAACACGCTGCACCTGATGTTCATGGAGCAGTACACCGAGCTCTGGACGGCCCTCGACGTGATCGCCGAGCGAATCCGGGCCCTGGGCTGTCCGGCCCCCTTCGGCGGCGGCCGTTTCGCCGCCCTCTCCTCGATTTCCGAAACCCAGGGTCAGCCCCCGGCCCTTGAGATGGTGCGTGAGCTGGTGATGGGCCATGAGGCCGTGGCCCGCACCGCCCGCAGCCTCTTCCCCCTGGTGGCGGAGGCCGGAGACGAGCCCACCGCCGACCTGCTCACCCAGCGGTTGCAGATCCACGAGAAAACCGCCTGGATGCTGCGCAGCCTGCTGGATGCCTGATCGGGCGGGCTGGATAGATTGATGTGTCCGCCGATGTCCGCCCTCCGCCCATGGCGAAATTCGTCTTCGTGACCGGGGGGGTGGTGTCGAGCATCGGCAAGGGGATCGTGGCGGCGAGCCTCGGGCGGCTGCTCAAATCAAGGGGCTACAGCGTTTCGATCCTCAAGCTCGATCCCTACCTCAACGTGGACCCGGGCACGATGAGCCCGTACCAGCACGGCGAGGTGTTCGTCACCCAGGACGGCGCCGAGACGGATCTCGACCTGGGCCATTACGAGCGATTCACCGACACCGCCATGTCGCGCCTGAACAGCGTGACCACCGGCTCGATCTACCAGGCGGTGATCAACAAGGAACGCCGCGGCGATTACAACGGCGGCACGGTGCAGGTGATTCCCCACATCACCGGTGAGATCCGCGAGCGCATCCACCGGGTGGCCTCCGACAGCGGCGTCGATGTGGTGATCACCGAGATCGGCGGCACGGTGGGGGATATCGAGTCCCTGCCCTTCCTGGAGGCCATCCGCGAGTTCCGCGGCGACGTGGGCCGCTGCGACCTGGCCTACGTCCACGTCACCCTGCTCCCTTACATCGGCACCTCCGGCGAGATCAAGACCAAGCCCACCCAGCACTCGGTCAAGGAGCTGCGCTCGATCGGCATCCAGCCCGATCTGCTGGTCTGCCGCTGCGACCGGCCGATCAGCGAGGAGCTCAAGGCCAAGATCGGGGGCTTCTGCGGCGTCCGCCGCGAGGCGGTGATTCCCGCCCGCGACGCTGACAGCATCTATGCGGTGCCGATCGCGCTGGAAGAGGAAGGACTCTGCCGTCAGGTGCTGCAGGTGTTCGGCCTGGAGGATCGCGACAGCGACATGGAGCGCTGGGAGGCCCTGGTGCAGAGGCTGCGCAATCCCGGCGCGGCGGTGAAGGTGGCCCTGGTGGGCAAGTACGTGCAGCTCAACGACGCCTACCTCTCGGTGGTGGAGGCCCTGCGCCATGCCTGCATCGACCGGGATGCCTCGCTGGATCTGCACTGGATCTCCGCCGAGCAGATCGAGACCCAGGGGGCTGAAGCGCTGCTGCGCGGCATGGATGCCGTGGTGGTGCCGGGCGGTTTCGGGCATCGGGGCGTGGATGGCAAGGTGGCGGCGATCCGCTGGGCCCGCGAGGAGCGGGTGCCCTTCCTGGGGCTCTGCCTGGGCATGCAGTGCGCCGTGATCGAGTGGGCCCGTAACCTGGCCGGCCTGGCGGGCGCCACCAGCGCCGAGCTGGATGCCGACAGCCTCCACCCCGTGATTCACCTGCTGCCCGAACAGCAGGATGTGATCGACCTGGGCGGCACGATGCGCCTCGGGGTCTACCCCTGTCGCCTCGCTGCGGGAACCATCGCTGCTCGCCTGTACGGCGAGGAGGTGGTCTACGAGCGTCACCGCCACCGCTATGAGTTCAACAACGCCTACCGCAACCTCTTTCAGGCGGGGGGCTACACGATCAGCGGCACCTCTCCCGACGGGCGGTTGGTGGAGCTGATCGAGCGGGAGGATCACCCCTTCTTCGCGGCCTGCCAGTACCACCCGGAATTCCTCTCCAGGCCCGGCAAGCCCCATCCACTGTTCCGCGGGTTGATCGAGGCTGCTCAGGGGCAGCGGGGCGAGTTCAGCGCCAACGGCCAGGAGCAGCAGGCCAAAGCCGTTCCCGATGATGTGCCCGTGCGGGCCTGAGCAACCGCCTGGATGGAGCGGGTGCTCGCCTGCGCGCTGCCTCCCGTTGAGTTCAAGGGACACTGGGCGGATGCATTTGCTGGATACCCAGTAAGCTGGTGAGCCGGCAAGCAGGTCTGATGAAAACGACCTTGGATCTGCCGGATCATCTCGTGCACCAGGTCAAGCAACGGGCCCTGCAGCAGGGCCGCACGCTCTAGGAGCTAGTGGCTGATTACATCCGTCAGGGGCTCCGTGGCGGCACATCAGGGTCTGCGCCACCCGCCAGCAATGGGGTGACAGTGGATGGAGCAGGGCTGCCGTTGTTCCGCTGCGACACATCCAGCGGCAAAGCTGGAATCGCTCTGGTGGCGCTTGGCGGGGCTTGTCCTGGAGCTCCTCCAGGCCGATGCCTGCAGCGGGGGTTGAGGCGAACGGGGCGCCCGTGCGGGGATCGAAGCCTTTCGTTCTGCCGCTGAGCGTCCGGTCTTCGCTTCCTAGGGTGAGTTTCGTTTGCGCCGTGGCCGTGCCCCCAGCCGGACTCCCGGTGGTGGAAACCTTCCACTCCCTTCAGGGTGAGGGAGTGCACGCTGGCCGCAGCGCCTTCTTCATCCGGCTGGCCGGCTGCTCGGTGGGCTGCAGCTGGTGTGACACCAAGCACTCCTGGCCGGCGGCCGCCCATCCCCACCGTCACTTCCAGGATCTGGCGGTGGACACCGCGGCTGCTGCTGCTGCCGGTGCCGCTTTCGTGGTGATCACCGGAGGTGAACCTCTGCACCAAAACCTCGATGGTTTGTGTGAGGCCCTGGGCCAGGCAGCTCCCCAGCTCCCCCTGCACCTGGAAACCAGCGGCGTCGACCCGCTCTCCGGCCGCTTCGAGTGGATCACCCTCTCGCCCAAGCGCCACCGGCCGGCCACTGCCGAGCTTCTGGCCGCCTGCCATGAGCTGAAGGTGGTGATCCACGAGAGGGCTGATCTGGCCTTCGCTGAGGCCATGGCCTCAGCCGCTTTGGCCCTGCGCCGGGAGTCGCCGCTGCCGCCGCCGGTGCTGTTGCTGCAGCCCGCTGCCGGAAGCGAGCTGGGGCAGGAGCTGGCGGTGAACCACGTGCGCCGTCACGGCGGTTGGCGCCTCAGCCTGCAGACCCACAAATGGCTGGGGCTGCGCTGAAGGCCGGCTCCAGCGATCCCGCAAACTGTGAGCGAGTGAGCAACGCGGGCGTGGAGAAGCTGCAGAGCCTTCGGGGCATGGTGGATCTGCTCCCGGAGCAGATGCCCCTGTGGCAGCGGATCGAAGCCACGGTCCGCAGCCAGTTCGAGTGCGCTGCCCTGCGGGAGATCCGCACACCCCTGCTGGAGGTCACCGAGCTGTTCGCCCGCGGCATCGGTGAAGCCACCGATGTGGTGGGCAAGGAGATGTACACCTTCCTCGATCGGGGCGAGCGCAGCTGCACCCTGCGTCCCGAGGGCACCGCGTCGGTGGTGCGCGCCGCCCTGCAGCATGGCCTTCTCGGCCAGGGGGCCCAGCGGCTCTGGTACACGGGCCCGATGTTCCGCTACGAGCGCCCCCAGGCCGGCCGGCAGCGCCAGTTTCATCAGGTGGGGATC
Organism: Synechococcus sp. BSA11S; assembly: GCF_014224355.1. Lineage (GTDB taxonomy): Bacteria > Cyanobacteriota > Cyanobacteriia > PCC-6307 > Cyanobiaceae > Regnicoccus_A. Next base: position 97,867 of record NZ_VNWP01000007.1, read on the forward strand.
GAGCTGCTCGGCTTCGCCGACCCCCGCAGCGACGCCGAGGCGATCGCGATCGCCTGGGATCTGCTTCGTGAGCTGGGGGTCGGGGGCCTGGCGCTGGAGCTCAATTCCCTCGGCGATCCTGCTGACCGCGCCGCCTACCGCACCACCCTGGTGAGCTGGCTGCAGGAGCGGCGCGATCTGCTCGACGGGGACTCCCAGGAGCGGATCAGCACCAATCCCCTACGCGTTCTCGACAGCAAGAACCCCGACACCCAGGCGGTGCTGGCTGAGGCTCCGCTGCTGATCGACAGCCTGAGCGACGCCAGCCGCGAGCGTTTCGAGGCTGTGCGCCGTTGCCTCAACGCGCTGGACATTCCTTACCAGCTCAATCCCCGCCTCGTGCGCGGCCTCGACTACTACACCCACACCGCCTTCGAGATCACCAGCAGCCAGCTCGGGGCCCAGGCCACCGTCTGCGGCGGCGGTCGCTACGACGGCCTGATCGAGCAACTGGGCGGTGCGCCCACGGCGGCGATCGGCTGGGCGATCGGCCTCGAGCGGCTGGTGCTGCTGCTGGCCCAGGCCCAGTCCGCCGGCGGATTCACCCTCCCCACACGATCCCCTGATGTGTACCTGGTCAGCCGAGGCGAGCAGGCTGAACGCCAGGCCCTGGTGCTCTCCCGCCAGCTGCGTCAGGCCGGCCGCATGGTGGAGCTCGATCTCACCGGTGCCGCCTTCGGCAAGCAGCTCAAGCGTGCCGATCGCTCCGGAGCCCCCTGGGCCGTGGTGATCGGCGAGGGGGAGGCCGAGGAGGGGCTTGTGGTGCTCAAGGACCTGCGCCGTCGAGGCGATCCGGCCGAAGAGCGCCTGGGAGCGGAGGAGCTGCTCCGACGCCTGACGCTTCAATCACCATGAGATGCTCTACGGACCCCCGTCCCTTGCCTCATCCAGCTCTGTGATGACTGTCCGGACCATTTGCTGCATCGGCGCCGGTTATGTGGGCGGGCCCACCATGGCGGTGATGGCCGACCGCTGCCCCCACATTCAGGTCACCCTGGTTGATCTCAATGCCGAGCGGATCGCTGCCTGGAACGATGCCGATCTGAGCAAGCTTCCTGTCTATGAGCCAGGCCTTGCAGATGTTGTGGCTCGCTGCCGAGGCCGCAATCTTCACTTCACCACCGAGGTGGACGGAGCGATTGCGGCGGCCGATATGGTCTTTCTTTCGGTGAACACCCCCACCAAGAGGCGCGGTCTCGGGGCCGGGCAGGCCTCCGATCTGCGTTGGATCGAGGCCTCCGCCCGCCAGGTGGCTGCCCAGGCCATGGGCCACACGATCGTGGTGGAGAAAAGTACCCTTCCTGTGCGCACGGCTGAAACCATTCAGTCCATTCTTTTAGCTTCTCAGGACGGTTCCGAAGCAGAAAGCAAGACATTCTCTGTGCTCTCCAACCCTGAGTTTCTGGCAGAAGGAACTGCCATCTCCGATCTCGAGGATCCCGATCGTGTGCTCATCGGCGGGGATGATGCGAATGCGATTGATGCCCTGGTGGAGATCTACTCCAAGTGGGTCAGCCCTGAGCGAATTCTGCGCACCAACCTCTGGAGCAGTGAGCTCTCCAAGCTCACGGCCAATGCCTTTCTGGCCCAGCGCATCTCCTCGATCAATGCCATTGGTGCCCTCTGTGAGGCAACGGGTGCTGATGTGAAGGAAGTGGCTCGGGCCATCGGGGCCGATTCGCGTCTGGGGCCGAGGTTCCTCTCCGCTGGCCCAGGTTTCGGTGGCAGTTGCTTTCGTAAGGATATCCTCAACCTGGTGTATCTCTGCCGGCACTACGGCCTGGAGCAGGCCGCCCAGTACTGGGAGCAGGTGGTGGATCTCAACAGCTGGCAGCAGCAGCGCATCGCCAGGCTGGTGGTGAGTCGGCTGTTCGGCACAGTGAGCGGCAAGCGCCTGGCGGTGCTGGGGTTCGCCTTCAAGGCCGATACCAACGACACCCGTGAATCTCCGGCCATTGGTATCTGCCGTGACTTGTTGGAAGAGGGGGCTCACCTGGCGATTCATGACCCGAAGGTGGGACCCGATCAGGTGGCCGCGGACCTGGGCCGTGAGGCCGCCGCTTCCCGGCTGGGCCTGGCTGATGAAGGAAGCTGGCAGCCTGCCGCCGGCGTGCTGGATGCCGTGGAGGGTGCCGATGCGGTGATCGTGCTCACGGAATGGCACCAGTTCGCTGAACTCGACTGGACTGCGATCGTCGCGTGCATGCGTCGACCCGCCTGGTTGTTCGATGTGCGCGGGGTGACTGATGCTGAAGCCGCCCGGGCGGCCGGGCTTAGGGTCTGGCTTGTAGGGGAAGGCTGAACCCATGGATCCATCCTCCCTGCGCAATCTTGTCACCGGCGGTGCCGGCTTCGTGGGCTCCACCCTCGTCGACAGGCTGATGGAGGCCGGGGAGGAGGTGATCTGCCTTGACAACTATTACACCGGCAGCAAAGCCAATGTGGCCCGCTGGATCGGCCATCCCCGCTTTGAGCTGATCCGCCACGACGTCACTGAACCGATCCGGCTCGAGGTGGATCGGATCTGGCATCTGGCTTGTCCGGCTTCACCCAGGCATTACCAGTCGAATCCGATCAAGACGGCCAAGACCAGCTTTCTTGGCACTTACAACATGCTTGGCCTGGCCAGTCGGGTCGGAGCGCGGCTGCTGCTGGCGAGCACCAGCGAGGTGTACGGCGATCCCGAGGTGCATCCCCAGCCGGAGAGTTACCGCGGCAGCGTCAATCCGATCGGAATCCGCTCCTGCTACGACGAAGGGAAGCGCATTGCCGAAGCCCTCTGCTTCGATTACATGCGCATGCACGGCACGGAGATCCGTGTGGCCAGGATCTTCAACACCTATGGCCCACGCATGTTCCCGGACGACGGCCGGGTTGTGAGCAACTTCATCGTGCAGGCCTTGCGGGGCCAGCCGTTGACCCTCTATGGGGATGGAAGCCAGACCCGCAGCTTCTGCTATGTGGACGATCTGGTAGAGGGGCTCATCCGGCTGATGAACGGCAACCACACCGGACCGATCAACATCGGCAATCCCGGCGAATTCACGATCCGGCAGCTGGCGGAGCTGGTGCTGGAGCGGATCGACCCCGGTCTCTCCCTCACCTACCTGCCACTGCCTCAGGATGATCCTCTGCAACGCCAGCCGGTGATCGATCTGGCCAGGCGTGAGCTGGGCTGGGAACCCACGGTTTCACTGGAGGAGGGACTGGGTCCCACCATCGCTTACTTCCGCAACTGCCTGGAGCAAGGCCGTTGACCCTGCTCGTCACCGGTGGTGCGGGCTACATCGGCAGCCACACCGTCCGTGCCCTGCAGCAGGCCGGTTTCAGGCTGGTCGTCCTCGACAATCTGGTCCATGGACACCGTCGCCTCGTTGAGGAGGTGCTGACTGTGCCGCTGGTGGTGGGGCAGGTGGGTGATCGGGCCCTGCTGGAGCAGGTGCTGAGCGGCTGCCATCCCGCCTGCGGAGGTGAGCCCGTGCATGCGGTGCTGCACTTTGCGGCCTATGCCTACGTGGGTGAATCCGTCCAGGACCCAGCCAAGTATTACCGCAACAACCTGGCCGATTCCCTCGCGCTCCTGGAATCCCTGGTGGAGCCGGTACGGACAGGCACGGGGCCCGCGATCCCGATCGTGTTCTCCTCCAGCTGTGCCACTTACGGGATACCGGACACCGTTCCGATCACCGAAGACGCCCCCCAGCTGCCGATCAACCCCTACGGACGCAGCAAGTGGATGGTGGAGCAGTTGCTCAAGGATTTCGGCGCCGCCTATGGGTTGCGCAGTGTGATCTTCCGCTACTTCAATGCCGCCGGTGCTGATCCTGCCGGTGATCTGGGGGAGGATCACACGCCGGAAACCCATCTGATTCCCCTGGTGCTGGCGGCGATGGCCGGGCTGCGCTCAGGTGTTGAGGTGTATGGCAACGACTACCCCACTCCGGATGGCACCTGCATCCGCGATTACATCCACGTTTGCGATCTGGCGGATGCCCACGTTCTTGGCCTGAAGCAGATTCTTGGGTCTGAGTCAAGTCCATCGTGGCTGCCGAGAATCTACAATCTTGGCAATGGCTCGGGCTATTCCGTTCAGCAGGTCATCGATCAGGCTCGACAGATCATCCCGCGGCATCTGGAGGCTACTGCTTCCCTTCGGCGCCCTGGTGATCCTCCTGTTTTGGTGGCCAGTGCTTCAAAGGCCCGGCAGGAGCTTGGTTGGACCCCAAGGTTCCCCGATCTGGAGCAGATCATCACCCATGCCTGGCAGTGGCATTGTTTGCAGTGGTCAATCTCTTGAACGCCATGCTCATCGAAGACGGCGATGTCGCTGAAGCTCTGGGCGTGAAGTCGCTGATGAACGATCACCTTTCGAGATGGGTTGCCCACAAGCCCCTGGTGAGTTCTCACCTGCGCTTTGGGGAGACAAATCAGCCAGGAATGAGCGCCGCAAGGCCTTATCACCATCTCGGCCAGTACCAAACGGGGTCAGTCTGAAGATGGATCGTGCTGTTGTCGTCACCGGGGCTCCAGGCTTCATCGGTGCCGCCGTGTGTCAGAAGCTTCTGGAACGCGGTGAGCGTGTGGTGGGTCTTGACAACCTCAATCCCTATTACGACCCGGCCCTCAAGCAGGCTCGGCTGGAGCGGATCGAGATCGTTGCCAGATCAAGCCAGGGACATTTCAGCTTCCACCACCTTGATGTGGACAGTGGCGATGCAATCTCAACCCTCTTTGCCGAAAGCCGCCCCCGCGCCGTGATCCACCTCGCCGCCCAGGCCGGCGTCCGCTACTCGCTCGAGAACCCGGCGGCCTACATCCAGAGCAACCTGGTGGGCTTCGGGAACATCCTCGAGGGTTGCCGCCATCACGGTGTGGAGCACCTGGTGTATGCCTCCAGCAGCTCGGTGTACGGCGGCAACAGGCTCATGCCTTTTTCGGAGCAGCATCCGGTGAATCATCCGGTGAGCCTTTATGCGGCCACCAAGAAGGCCAATGAACTGATGGCCCACACCTACAGTCACCTCTACGGGCTGCCGGCCACGGGTCTGCGCTTCTTCACCGTCTATGGCCCCTGGGGTCGTCCGGATATGGCCCCGATGCTGTTCGCCAAAGCGATCCTCGCCGGTGAGCCGATCCGGGTGTTCAACCACGGTCGCATGCAGCGTGATTTCACCTACATCGACGACATCGTGGAGGGAGTGATCCGCTGCCTCGACAAGCCGGCGACCCCTGATCCGGATTTCGATCCACTGGAGCCGAATCCGGCCACGGCGGCGGCTCCCCACCGGCTGTTCAACATCGGCAACAGCCAGCCCACCCCCCTGCTGCGTTTCATCGAGGTGCTCGAAGACGCGCTCGGTGTGAAGGCCATCCCCCAGTTCGAGCCGATGCAGCCCGGCGATGTGGCCGCCACCGCCGCCGACACCTCGGCCCTGGAGGCCTGGATCGGATTTGCGCCCCACACACCGCTGGAGGTGGGCATCGGCCATTTTGCCCGCTGGTATCGCGAGTACCACGGCGTCTGAGCGCAGGGGCCAGGCCACCCCTCTGGTTCAACGGATCCCCATCAAAAAAGGGCCCCGTCGGGGCCCTGGCATCAGAGGAACGCTGAGCTGAAGATCAGGCCGAACCAACGCCCACGTAGGAGCCGTAGAAGAACAGGCCCACCACGAAGATCACGGCGATGCCGCCGGCGGTGGCCACCAGCCAGAGGGGCAGCACCCCTTCGGTCCAGCGGCTGCGCCAGGCCACCGCTGGGCGGCCATCGGGAAGACGGTCGGGAAGCCGACCGTCGGGCATGGTCATTTTCTTGCCGCTCATGGCTGGATCTCCCGATCAGTTGAAGAAGTAGCTGGAGAAAAGCACTCCGGTGACGAACACCAGCAGGAGGCCCAGATAAAGGCTCGTGCGGTTGAGCTCGACCGGAAGATTGTTCGGGTTGGGATTGCGCTGCATGGCGGAATTCAGCGACGGACGAACTGCATGGCCGCCAAGGCACCCAGGAAAAAGACCGTGGGGATCCCCAGCGCATGCAAGGACAACCAGCGGACCGTGAAGATCGGATAGTTGCGGGGCGTGGTGCTCGGTGACTGGGTCATGGCTTATTGCAAGCGCAGATCGAGCTGGCTCTTGCCTTCGTAGCGCTGGCTCACCACCGGTGCCTTGGCTTCCTGGGCCTGGAAGTAGGCATCGGGGCGAGGCGTGCCGAAGGCGTCGTAAGCCAGGCCGGTGGAGACGAACAGAAAGCCCGCCAGAAAGATCGCCGGCAAGGTGACGGCGTGGATCACCCAGTAACGGATGCTCGTAATAATCTCGAAGAACGGACGTTCTCCGGTGGAGCCGGCAGCCATAGCAGCGGGCAATTCAGCTCAGAGATCCTAGGCCTTGGCGGTTCGCCGGAGCGAGCGCATCCCCCTGTTGGTTACAGAGGGATGCAGTCAGCCCACCCAGCGCAGCAGGTTGCCCCGCTCGCCCAGCAGGAAGCCCTTGCCGTTGCCCTCGAAGACGATCCGGGTGAAGTTGGTGGGCTGGGAGCCCCCCATGGGGTCGCGCTCCCAGCTGGAGCCGCCGTCCTGGCTCACCAGCAGGGTGCCGCTGCCGCCGCCGGCCCAGATGGCGCCGTTGGGGTCCCAGGCCATGTCGAGGTAGCCGTAGCCATTGGTGATCGGGATCACCGGCTTGCTCCAGGCCTCCACATCGGCGGCGTCGGGGTTGAAGCGCAGCTGGGCGCCGCGGGTGACCATCCAGAGGTTGCCGTCGGGCTGGAAGCCCATGCTCTGCAGCCGTTGGCTGCTGATGCGCTGGTGGGGCTCCCAGGTGGCCTGCCCCGGCGCCCAGGTGGCGAAGAAATTGCCCAGGCTCGAGACACTCACGTAACGGCCGTCGGGGGCGCGTCGCAGGTCGCGCACGGCGCCGGCGGCATCGCTCACCTCGGCCTGCCAGCTGCCGCCGCCATCACTGGTGCGGTAGATGGCGCCCACGGTGGTGGCCAGCTCGGCCTTGCCCCGGGCCAGGGCCGTGATCAGGTAGGGGTCTCCGGGCAGCTTGGTGTCGAGCAGCAGGCGCTCCCAGTTCTGGCCCCCATCGGTGCTGTGCAGCAGCAGGCCAGGCTGGCCGGCGATCCAGCCCTCCTCTCCGGAGAAGTCGATGCTGAGCAGGCGGAAGTTCTCGTCCTCAGGCAGGGCGAGGGCACGGGCCTCCCAGCTGGCTCCTCCATCGTCGGTTTCGAGGATCAGGCGGTTGCTGCCCACCAGGAAGCCGTGGCTGTCGTCGGTGAAGGCCAGGTCGAGGGGGTTGGAGCGGGTGTCGAGGGCCACGGGCTGCCAGGGGCTGCTGGCGGCCACGGGCAGGCCGGTGGTGACGCAGCCGCCGAGGCTGAAGACCAGACCGACGGCCAGCACCAGGCCGAGCAAGGAGGAAAACAGGCGTTTCACAGGACTCAGCGCAGGGAATAGAGAGAGAGGAAGAAGGCGAACGCCAGGGCGAAGCCCCCGAAGATCAGCACGTTCTTCTGGCCGGGGGTGAGCTTGTTCACGCCGAGGCCGAAGTTGAGGTTTTCCTCGAAGCCGCTGGGCTTGTTGCGCGGTCCGATGTCGCGGAAGGCGCCCGCGCGGCTGCGGCAGACCGGGCAGCGGAAGCCGATCGGATCCAGTGAGCCGAACGGGGTGCCGGGGGCGATCGCCAGTTTGCGGATGCCCTCCTCGGGGTCGTAGACGAAGCCGCAGCTTCGGCACTCGAAGCGGTGGGTGTCGGGATCGCTTGTCTGCTCCGGAGCTCGTTCCTCGTCGCCGTCGTGCCCGTTGACCATGGCGCTGGCCCCACTGCCGTCAGATCGGACTCTATCCAGGCGATCCCTGCCCACGGATGCCAGACTGCGCCCCAGGTTGGGCCCTTTCATGTTCGTGCTTCCCGGCTACGACGCCTTTCTGGGCTTTCTGCTGATCGCAGCGGCCGTTCCTGTGCTGGCTCTGGTCACCAACAAACTTGTGGCCCCCAGGTCGCGTGATGGCGAACGCCGCCTCACCTACGAATCGGGGATGGAGCCGATCGGCGGTGCCTGGATCCAGTTCAACATCCGTTATTACATGTTCGCCCTGGTCTTCGTCATCTTCGACGTCGAGACCGTTTTCCTCTATCCCTGGGCCGTGGCGTTCCATCGCCTGGGCCTGCTGGCCTTCATCGAAGCCCTCATCTTCATCTCGATCCTCGTGGTGGCCCTCGCCTACGCCTGGCGCAAGGGCGCCCTCGAGTGGAGCTGATCCCCCGCCACCCGGAATCCCGACCAGCCGACCGATGACCCTCACCCCGTCAAGCCCCGGAACCAGCGAAGCCCCCTCGATCGAGGCCCTGCGCGACCTGCGTGCCGCCACGTGCAACCCGGTGGGTGCGCCCACGGTCACCTCGGACCTCTCCGAGAACGTGATTCTCACCAGCCTCGATGACCTGCACAACTGGGCCCGGCTCAGCAGTCTCTGGCCTCTGCTCTACGGCACGGCCTGCTGCTTCATCGAGTTCGCGGCGCTGATCGGCTCCCGCTTCGACTTCGACCGCTTCGGCCTGGTGCCCCGCTCCAGCCCGCGCCAGGCGGATCTGCTGATCACGGCCGGCACCGTGACGATGAAGATGGCTCCTGCCCTGGTGCGGCTCTACGAGCAGATGCCCGAGCCGAAGTACGTGATCGCCATGGGCGCCTGCACGATCACCGGCGGCATGTTCTCCGCCGACTCCACCACGGCCGTCCGCGGTGTCGACAAGCTGATCCCGGTGGACCTCTACATCCCCGGCTGCCCGCCGCGTCCTGAGGCCATCTTCGATGCGGTGATCAAGCTTCGCAAGAAAGTGGGCAACGAGTCCTTCGCTGAGCGGGGGCAGATGCAACCCACACACCGCTACCTCACGATCGAGCACGCCATGAAGGCGGTGGAGCCGATCGTCACCGGCGCCTACCTGAAGGCCGACACCCAGCAGGCCGCCTTTGCCGCCGGGGCCGGGCTGCCCCTGGCCAGCCCTGAACCCGAAGCCCTCGAAGCCACCCGCTCCTCCAGCGATGCCTGATCCCAGCACCGAGCTCAGCTCCGCCCCGATCGGCGCCGTCAGCCAGTGGCTGAGCGAGCAGGGCTTCGACCACCAGCCCCTGCCGGCCGACCACCTGGGCGTGGAGATCATCGGGGTGGAGCCGATGTTCCTGCCGGTGGTGGCCGCGGCCCTCAAGGCCTGGGGTTTCGACTACCTGCAGTGCCAGGGCGGTTACGACGAGGGCCCGGGCGGCCGGCTGGTGAGCTTCTACCACCTGGTGAAGCTGGCGGCGGCTCTCGAGCAGGGCTCCTCCGCTGAGGCCCCCCAGGAGGTGCGCCTGAAGGTGTTCCTGGAGCGGACCGGCGACCTCACCATCCCCACCCTTTATGGCCTGTTCCGAGGGGCCGACTGGCAGGAGCGGGAAACCTTCGACATGTTCGGCATCCGCTACGAGGGCCATCCCCATCCCAAGCGGCTGCTGATGCCGGAAGACTGGAAGGGTTACCCCCTGCGCAAGGATTACGTCCAGCCCGATTTCTACGAGATGCAGGACGCCTACTGAGCCCGGCTGGCCAGCCAGTCGAGATCGCTGCCGGGCTTGTGGCCCTTGTGCTTGCGGTAGAAGCGCATCACGGCATGGGCCAGGCTGCGTGAGTCGTGGCGAAGGGTGGGGCTCGGCCTGGAGCCCTGCAGCGGCGCCAGCATCACGTCGTAGCCGGCCGCGCGCAGCTGCCGTTGATCACAGAGCACGGGCTCGGCGCCCCTGGCGCGGTAGTGCTCGAGCAGAGAAAGGTCCCGCAGCGGTTCCTGGGCGAGCACTGCCGGGAACAGACGCTGGTTCACGCCGAGGCTGGCCAGCTGGGCTTCGATCGCCCGCAGGTGACCGGTCACATCCAGCCGGTCGGTTTCGCCGGGCTGGGTCATCAGGTTGCAGATGTAGAGCTTCGGCGCCTTGGACTGGATGATCGCCTGCACCAGCTCCGGCACCAGCAGGTTGGGCAGCAGGGAGGTGTAGAGGCTGCCGGGCCCGAGGATGATCAGCTCGGCGTTGGCGATGGCCTCGATCGCCCGGGGCAGGGCCGGAGGCCGCTCGGGGATGCAGCCCAGGCGCACGATCGGACTGGGTGAGTGGCCGATCTTCGATTCACCCTCGATGCGCTCGCCGCTCGCCAGCTCAGCCCAGAGGCGCACATCGGCAGTGGTGGCGGGAACCACCTGGCCCTGCACCGCCAGCACCCGGCTGCTGGCGGTGATCGCCGATTCCAGGCTGCCGGTGATGGCGGTGAGCGCGGAGATGAACAGGTTGCCGAAGCTGTGGCCCTCCAGGCCGTTGCCTGCCTTGAAGCGGTACTGGAACAGGCGGGTGAGCAGCGGTTCCTCCCGGGCCAGAGCGGCCAGGCAGTTGCGGATGTCGCCCGGCGGCTGCACCCCCAGTTCGCGGCGGAGCACACCACTGCTGCCGCCGTCATCGGCGACGGTGACGATGGCCGTGATGTTGCTGCTGTAGCGCTTGAGGCCGCTGAGCAGGGTGGAGAGGCCGGTGCCGCCGCCGATCGCCACGACGTTGGGGCCGCGGTTGAGCCGCCGCTGGGCCAGCAGGGCATCCACCAGCACCGTGTCCTTCTCGGGGGCCAGGGCCTGCTGGATCGAGCCGAAGCTGCGGCTCTGGCCCCAGATCACCAGTGCCGCACCGGCGATCAGCACCAGCGGCCCGGTGAAGCCCCGCGGCAGCACCCGCGCCACGTTGGTGATCAGCCAGGTGAGCGACTCGAGCATCCAGTAGATGGGCGTGAGATCCGCGAGGATGGCGGCGCCCAGCAGCGCCAGCACCAGCCCGAGGCCCGATGTGAGCACCCAGCGCTTCACCACCAGCCCTGGTTGCAGCCAGCGCACCGCCCGCTTCGAGCGGCTGACGAGGTCCTGCTGGCGGAGGTCGCCACGACCCATCCAACCGGGACGGCGGACCTGCCGGCGGGGGCGGCGGCGGGGCTGGGTGGGGCGCTGGGAGGTCAAGCCGATGGGGCGTTATGCCACAGCACAGAGCACCATGAACTGTACGGAGGAAACGCCAGGATGAACCGAGCCCTCCAGAGCGACCCCGACGGGCCGGTGCTTGAGCTCGATGGCGTGGGCATGCGCTGGGGGGCCAACACGGTGCTCGATGGCCTCAGCCTCAACCTGCGTCGGGGGGAGCGTCTGGCGGTGGTGGGACCCTCGGGCACGGGCAAATCAACGGTGCTGCGCATCCTGGCCGGGTTGCTGCTGCCCACGACGGGAGAGCTGAGGGTGCATGGCGCCCCTCAGCGCTACCTGCGGCTGGACCAGCGCCGGCCGCCGGATGTGCGCCTGGTGTTTCAGAACCCTGCCCTGCTGGGCTCGCTGACCGTGCGCGAGAACGTGGGCTTCCTGCTCTACCGCCACAGCAAGCTGCCGGAGGCCGAAATCCGCGAGCGGGTTCATCGGGCCCTGGAGGCCGTGGGCCTCTTCGGGATTGAGGAACGCCTCCCGGGGGAGCTCAGCGGCGGCATGCAGAAACGGGTGAGCTTTGCGCGGGCCCTGATCGAGGACCCCGCCCAACCGGCCGGGCTGCATCCGATCCTGCTGTTCGATGAACCCACGGCGGGACTGGATCCGGTGGCCTGCACCCGCATCGAGGACCTGATCGTCACCAGCACCCGCCTGGCGGCGGGCTGCTCGGTGGTGGTCAGCCACGTGATGAGCACCATCGTGCGCTCGGCGGAGCAGGTGGCGATGCTCTACGAAGGCAAGCTGCAGTGGCACGGTCCCGTGCAGGATTTCAGCCGCACCGACAATCCCTACGTGGTTCAGTTTCGAACCGGTAGCCTGAGCGGACCGATGCAACCGGCGGAGATTTAGAGCCCCATGCGTCGCAGCGTGCGAGAAGCCATCGTTGGATTTTCGCTGCTTGCTGCCGTGGTGGGGGGAGCCGGTTTCTGGATCTGGCTGCGGGGAATCTCCCTCAGCCAGAACAACTGGACCCTGACGGTGAGCTTCGCCGATGCCGCTGGCCTGGCCGACCGATCGGCGGTGATCTTCCGCGGCGTGCAGGTGGGCAGCGTGCGCAGGATCAAGACCACCTCCTCGGCGGTGCTGGCCGAGCTGGAGATCAGCGATCCCACCCTGCAGCTGTCACGCCCCACCACGGCCCAGGTGCAGACCGGTTCCCTGCTGGGCGGCGACGCCCAGGTGGCCCTGATCAGCACCGGCAACCCCCTGCCGGAGAATGCCCCACTGCCCCGGGCCAGGGACTGCGACAACACAGTGATGGTCTGCGCGGGCAGTGAGCTCAAGGGCGTCACCGCGGCCAGCCTCAACAGCGTGACCGAGCTGATGCAGCGCCTGCTGGCCCAGGTGGATGAGGAGCAGATCGTGGCGGAGATGGCCCGCACCACCCGCAGCTTCGATGCCACCTCCAAGGAGGCCACCCTGTTCCTCAAGCGGGCTCAGGTTCTGGTGGCTGAGCTGAAGCGCTCGGTGGGCAAGGCCGATCCGATCCTGGCCAACCTCAACACGGCCACGGCCGAGGCGGTGGCGGCGAGCCGCCACGTGCGCAACGTCACCGCCTCGCTCGACAACCCCAAGACCCTGGCCCAGCTCAAGACCACCGTGGGCAATGCGGAGCGGCTCACCGCCCGCATCGATGCCGTGGGCGGTGATGTGAACAAGCTCACCGCCGACGCGGAGTTCATGGACGGCGTGCGCAGCGTGGCGATCGGCCTGGGCCAGCTCTTTGATGAGCTCTACCCGGCCCAGACCGGGCTGGCCAGGGAGAAGGCCGAGAAGGAGGCCCAGAAGAAAGCCCAGAAGAAGGAGAGCCAGAAGAAGGCGGCGCCCCAGCCCCAGACGATCAAGGGCCTCTAAGCCCCATTGAGGGCGTCGAGGGCGATGGCGGCGATGGCCTGATCGCTGGCCTTGGGCAGCTGCACGTACCTGCCACCGGCCGCCTGGGCCAGGTCCTTGCCCATGCCGCTGCCGATGAATTTGCGCTCGGTGTCGATCACCAGCAGTTTGATGCCCAGGGCCTGGTAACGGCCGGCCACCTGTTTCACCTCCTCCTTGAGGTCGACGGGCTCCTCGCCCTCGAGCTCCGGCTGGCCGAGGGAGCGGGAGAGGGGCACGTTGCCGCGGCCATCGGTGATCGCCACCACCACCACCTGGCCGAGATCACCGGTGGCCAGGGCGTTGGCGGCCACCCGGGCCGCCTGGGTCAGGCCATGGGCCAGGGGTGAGCCACCGCCGCAGGGCATCTGCTCCAGCCGGCGGCGCGCGGCGGTGATCGAGCGGGTGGGAGGCAGCAGCACCTCGGCCTGCTCGCCGCGGAAGGGGATCAGGGCGACTTCGTCGCGGTTCTCGTAGGCCTCGGTGAGCAGGCGGATCACGGCCCCCTTGGCGCTCTGCATGCGGTTGAGAGCCATCGAGCCGCTGGCATCCACCAGGAAGATGACCAGGGAGCCGGCCTTGCGCTGCAGCTGCTTGGCGCGCAGGTCCCCCTCCTCCACGATCACGGCGCGGTGGGGCTCGCGGGCGCGGCGGGCCTTCTGGTAGGGAGCGGCGGCCCGCAGGGTGGCATCCACGGCGATGCGGCGCACGGGTCCGCGGGGCAGCATCGGCTTGACGTAGCGGCCGCGGGAGTCGGAGAGCACCACCGAGCGCTTGCCGCTGCCGCCGCTGCGCGACCTGGCGGCGGCGAAGAGCAGCAGATCGGGATCGATGGCGATCGCCTCGGGGTCGAGCAGAAACTCCTCGGGCACCTGGGGCGGCGCCTGGTCCTCGGGGCTGTCGTCCTCGGGATCGTCGTCGGCCTCCTCCTGGTCGGGCGGGTCCTGCTCCGGGGGCTCCTGCTCGTCAGGGGTGTCGGGCTCGGGCGGCTGCTCCCCCTGGGGAGGGGGCGGCGGCGGCTCCATGGGCTGCTGCGGATCGGGCGGGGGCAGCTGCAGGGCCCTCGGCGCGATCACCAGCCGCACCGCCACCTGCAGGTCGTCGGCGTCGACGCTGTCACGGCCGCTCAGGGCCGCATGGGCCCGCGCCACCCGCACGGCGTAGAGCTCGGAGCGGTGGCCTTCCACCCCGCCCCGGAGGGCCTCGTTGACCAGGTAGGTGATCTGCTCACGGGTGATCGTGACATCGGGCAGCCACTGACGGGCCAGCAGCAGCTGGGTGGCCAGGGCGTCGCTCTCCTCCTGCCAGCGGGCGCGGAAGGATGCGCTGGAGGCGCCGTGGTCGAGGGCGGAGCTGGTGATGGCCACCCGCTGCTCCACCCCCAGCACCTGGTTGGCCGAGAGCGCGATGGCGAAGCGATCCAGCAGGTGGTCGCGTATCGCCCCCTCCTCCGGGTTGTAGGTGGCGATCAGCAGGCAGCGGCAGGGGTGGGAGAGGCTGAGCCCCTCGCGCTCGATCCGGTTTTCGCCGCTCCCCACCGCCGCCAGCAGCAGGTTGGTGATGCCGTCATCGAGCAGGTTGAGCTCATCGACATAGAGCACGCCCCGGTGGGCTTCGGCCAGCAGACCGGGCTGGAAGACGGGTGCCCCGGCGGCCAGGGAGGCGGCCACATCCACCGAACCCACCAGGCGGTCTTCGGTGACACCGAGAGGCACCTGGATGAAGGGGGCGGGGATCACCGCGGTGGGCAGCAGCGCCGTGGGGTCGGATCCGGTGGGATCACCGCCCAGCTGGGTGATGCGGCTGCGAATGGTGGCGTCCCAGTCGTCCGGCCGCTGGGGATCGACGTTGAGGCGGCGGCAGGCGTCACCGAGGGCGAGCACGTCGATCGGCGGCAGCAGGGCATGCAGCCCCCGGGCCAGCACTGATTTGCCTGTGCCGCGCCCCCCGGCGATCACCACACCGCCGAGGCCGGGATCCACCGCCGCCAGCAGCAGGGCCAGCTTGAGGGTGCCGTGGCCGGTGATGGCCGCCAGGGGGAAGGAGCTGGAGCCCGCCACGCTGGCGGCCGCTGGGGAGGCTGCAGACCCGCTGACGACCATGGGGGGCGGAGGCCTCGAAAGGATTGCTCAGTCTGGCCGATGGAGCGACAGGGCTAGAACCGCGACATCGCCTTGATCTTGGCCAGCTTGTCGCCGTCGAGGCCGTTGAGTTCGTCGAGCCGGAGCAGATCCTCCTTGACCAGGCTGGCGAACACGAACAGGATGCCGTCGAGACGGAAATCGAAGCGTCCTTCCATCACATGGCGCTGGGTGCTGAGATAATCGTGCAGTTGCCAGAGGGCCTGCGCTGATGTGATCGAATCGGCCTCGCGGCGCACGGTGCTGATCACCGACTGAACGGCACGGCCATAGGCACAACTGAACGCCTGTTCAGCGATGGCCTGCTCTTCGTCCGTCCAGGTGATCAGTGCCGGGTCAGCCATGATGTCGTCTTTGATACAGGAGTTTATCGCGGCAGGGCTTCGTGCGCGAGCCGCAGGGATTGCCGCCGGGCCGAGAAGCGAAGGCGCCGCATGCCGGGCAACTGAAACCAGGCTTTGGTGGGGAACTCGTGGTGTTCCCAGTGATAGCCGAAGTGAAAACAAGCCAACAGAGAAAGCCACACCGGCAGCTCAAGGCTGCGGGCCTGGTGGCTGTTGGTCTCGCCGGGCCGTTCCCGGTGGGGCAGATAGGTGCCGAAGACGAACAGCTGCAGGGAGCTGATCAACAGCGGAAGGGTGCAGAACAGCAGCACGTTCTGCAGTGCCCCGTGACTGAACTGTGCCGTGATCAGAGCCAGCAGGGTCCAGCCTGTCAGCAGCAGGAGCATCTGGGCGACTCCCAGATAGCCGGCCATGAAGTGAACGTACCAACGCAGGATTCCAGGACCATGCTGGGGATGGTGGTCGGGGTCACTCGCGCTGCCCGGGGCACGGTGGTGGCGCAGATGGTTGGCGCGGCACGCCCGGTAGGGAAGACCGGCGTAGAGCCCGAGCGCCAGCTGACCCAGGCCGTGGTTGGCCCGGGGCCGGCCCGGGAGGAGCAGGCCGTGCATGGCGTCGTGCCCGACGATGAACAGCCCGGTGTGCAGTACTGAGCGGAGAAGAACCGCGAGCAGCAGCAGGGGCAGGGGCAGATGGCCTGAATCAGCCGGCAGCAACACCGCCAGACTCACGATCCAGGCCAGCAGGATCAGTGCCGCCAGCGCAAGGCCCTTGCCGGAGGAGGCAGGGGCCGTGGCTGTAGCGAGGGTCAAGGGGCGAACTTGAGAAGCTCGGCGGGGGAGGCCAGCAGGTCGATGGCCACGAAGTAGATCTTTCCTTCGGGATTGAGCAGGAAGCGCCAGGCCACGTTCATGCCCACGCCGGCTCCGAACCAGGGTGTCTGCACCTTGCCGGTGACCTTGATCTGGGTGAATTCGCCGTCGGCGGGTTCGGCAACACCGGATTCGGGAAGAAGCTTGAGGTTCTGGCAGTCTTCGCGGAAGAAACGCAGGATGGATTCCTTGCCCACGATCGGCTTCTGGAAGGGAGGTTGCAGGGCCCCATCCGGCAGGAACAGCTCAATCAGGTTGTCGAAATCATTGGCGTTGAGCTGATCCATGTAGGCGCTCACCGTGGTGTTGTCGATTCCGGCGATCGACACCTTCTGACGCTGGGACTCTGGGGTGGGAGCCACCACGGGCTCACTGACGCGCTGCGCCTCGCCCTTGGCGGGGTCGTAGCCCATGTCGACCACGAAGTTGCGCAGCAGGGTGATCTGCTGGCCCTGCTCCACGCTCTTGAGCGAGCTGAGCACGGAGGCGGCGTTGGCGGAGAGCTGGTAGCCCTGGGGGATCGGAGCCACGATTCCGGCGGCCATCCACTCGCCGAGCTGATACCAGAAGCCGAGCTTGATGTTCACCGACCATCCGGAGTAGGTGCGGCCGATGGCTGTGTCGGTGCTGTTGGCCAGATCGCACATCACCTGGCTCTGCTGGGCAAAACTCATGCCTTTGATCTGGCTGAGCACCCCCTCGGCGAACTGCATGCGGGCGGCGCCGGGGGCGGCGATCGTGATGGTTTTGCCCATCTCGAGGTAGGCGTACCAGATCAGCGCCAGCTGGTCTTCGGCGCTGAGCAGCTTGTAGCGGGCCGTGATCGCGGGGACCACGTCCGCCGAGAGCGTGTCGGGGAAGATCTGGGTGGCCTTCTCAAGCGTGTACATCTGGGTTTGCTGCTTTTTATTAAGGAGATTTACAGACTCTAGCCGATGACCCCTGAGGCTGGTAATGAACTGCCCCGCTTTTGCTGTGGTTCTGGTGAGGCTGAACCGAGCTGGCAGGGCTGACTGGCCAGAGACGTGCCTGCCAATTTTCGGATCTACGCCAAGCTGGAGGGATGCTCCGCTTCGTTCTTAACGTCCTCTGGTTCGTGCTCGGTGGCCTCGTGATGGGCCTGGGCTGGTGGCTGGCCGGCCTGGTGGCCGCGATCACGATCGTGGGCCTCCCCTGGGCGCGGGCCTGCTTCGTGATCGGCAACTTCTCCTTCTGGCCGTTCGGCCAGGAGGCGATCAGCCGCCGCGAGCTCACCGGCCGCAACGATTTCGGTACCGGCCCCCTGGGCCTGGTGGGCAACGTGATCTGGTTTCTGCTGGCGGGCTGGTGGCTGGCGATCGGCCACCTCAGCTCCGCCCTGGCCTGCTTCGTGACGATCATCGGCATCCCCTTCGGGATCCAGCACGTCAAGCTGGCACTCATTGCCCTGGCGCCGATCGGTCTGCAGGTGGTGCCCACGGGAACCCGACCCCGGCTTCCGGAGTGAAGCGGCACCGCAGCAGCGCCAGGGCCTCATCGGGCAATCCCAGGAACCGATCCAGCCAGGCCTCGCCGCTGGGCTGAATCGTGGCCACCCCCACCAGCAGGGCCATGCCATCGGCGCTCAGCCGCTGGCCCCAGCGCTGGTGCCGCCGGCTGCTGACCTCTCCGGTGACCAGCTGGGTGGCCACGAGCAGGGCCGGTGCGCGGTAGAGAGACCCCACGCGAAAGAGGAAGCGTGCCCTGAAATTCAGGGCCAGGGAGCCGCTGGCGGGATCGATGATCCCCTCCAGTTCCTCCGGCTCGATGGCGATGCTCAGCCCCGGCGGCAGGGGCAGCCCCAGGACACGGGTGCTGCGCCAGTCGAGCGGGGGAATGCGCAGCCCTGCCGGGGGGAAGCTCAGCGGCCGGAGGCCGTCGCTGCGTGGCGGCCCAAGCTGAGCGCTGCCACCACCCCCCCGCGCGTCGTAGCGGAAGCGGGGGTAGCCGGCGATGGCCAGGCCACAGTCCGCCAGGGTGCCGAGCTGCAGTGCGGCGGCCGGCGGCACGCTCATCCCTGGCGCAGGGCTTCCAGCTCACCCCTGCCGTGGCGCTGGGCCAGCTCGTCGTAGCCGCCGATCAGCTGCCCATCGAGGAAGACCTGGGGCACGGAGCCATCGGCGCTGGGCTCGATCAGCCGGTAGGGAATGCCGAGGGTTCGCAGCATGCGCAGGGCCCGCCGGGAGAAGGGGCAACCGGAGCGCACGGCGATTGCCACCCGGGGCTCCGGCGCCGCCGTGGTGCGAGCCGGGGCCTGCGCCGCCGTGTCGAGCAGGCCCACCAGCAGGTCGGCGCCCTTGAGCACCCGGGAGCCGGGTTCGAGGTGGCCGCCCCAGACCCGGCACTCCCCATCGGAGAGGCTCAGGTGCAGGTGCACCCCTTCGGGGGCGATGGTGCCCTGCAGGGTGATGATCTCGAGCTCGCCGCGCAGCACTGTGGGGATGCTCTTGCCGGGGCACTGGAAGGCGGCCTGGGCCAGGTTGCCCACCACGCCGAGCACGAAGCCGGAGGCGTTCTGTTCCACGGCCAGCTGCTCCAGCGCCTGGCGCAGGTCGCTGCCGGGCTCGAGGTGGAGCGGCACGGAACGCATCGCTGGCGGGGCAGATGGGCGCGGCAAGATTAGGCCGCGAGGATCGGCAGGCGAGGGTGCTGCAGGCTCAGGCCCAGCTCCCGCAGGCGGCGGTTCGAGATTCGCCGTTCGGCGGTTGGGTTGGCCACGCGCTCGTTGTCGCCATCCCAGATCACCGGCTCGAGGCCGGCGGCGTGGCAGCTGCGGTCGATCAGCTCGCGCACGCTGATGGGTTCGTCGTCCACCAGGTTGAGCAATCCATCGAAGCCCTGCTCCACCGCCCAGGCCAGGGTCGCCACCACATCGTCGCGGTGGATCCAGCTGATCAAGGACGACCCATCCCCCTTGCGGCGGCTGCCCGCCAGGGAGCGGAAGCGGGGTTCCAGCTCGCGCCCGGGGCCATAGATCGCCCCCAGCCGCGCGATCGCGACGCGGCGGTGGGGGCTGCGGCAGGCGAGCAGCAGAGCTTCGGCGTCACGCAGGATCTGAGCGTGGGGCTCCCGGGGCTTGGGGTGTGTGTCTTCCTCCAACAGGCCCGTGGCCTCGCCGTAGACCGAGCAGCTGCTGGTGTACACAAGCTGCTGGAGCTCGGGGAGCCGGGGCACCACGGCCGCCACGGCCTCCATCGTGCGCAGGTAGGTGGCCTCATAGCCGGCGGCATCCACCTGGCGGCTGCCGCCGGGTGCCAGGCAGAACACCGCCGCCTCGGTGGTCTCGAGGGCCTGGCGCAGCTGATCGGGGTCGGCGGCATCCAGCCGCTGCACCGCATCGGCCAGGGGGGCCAGCTCCCCCAGGCGCTCCTCGCGGGTGGTGGTGACCCGCAGCCAGTGCCTGGCCTGCTGATGCCAGTGGCTCGCCAGGGCGGAGCCCACATAGCCGCAGCCAACGATCGTGATCCGCATCAAGGCTGAGCTGGCTGGCGAAAAGCTAGGGCGCCGCCACCACACTGACGTCAGCACCACCGCTCCAGTCGTCATGACCGGCCACGACCGCCAGTGGGAGCTCAACAGGCTCAACTTCGAGGGCCGCTGGTGTGGTACGCGCCGCTGGTATGAGCGCAGCTCCACCGGTGTGCTGGACCTCACCTGCCCCAGCGCGGAGATCGAGGGCACCTCCTACGCCATCAGCTTGTCTGACCCCGACACGGGTCTGTGGGATGGCAGCGGTCTGCGCTTCGCTCCGGACGGCCGCCGCCAGCTGCCCCTCTCGCGCTCCACCTACAACGGCGGCGGACAGTGCTGGCAGTTCCGCGGCGCTGCCGGCCAGTCGAGCCTCGCGGTGGACGGGCAGCAGCCGCGATTCGGCCACGAAGTGAACCTGTTCCGGGGCCGCTCCCGCTCGATGCTGGTGCTGCTCTACGCGCCTCTGGCAGCAGCCCCGGGCGATCCCCCCGGCTGGCGCCTGCAGAGCCTGGGGGTGGTTCCCTTCCGCTGCGGCCTGGCCCCTGAGCCCGACCCACCCCGCCCTGCGGCCAGCGACTGGCGGGCCCTGCTGGCGGAGCAGGAGGGCTGGCCCGGCGAGCTGGAGCGCCTGGAGCCCCACCGCTGGCCCGCCGCGGATGGGGAGCCGCAGCCGTGCGAGCCCTTCCACGGCAGCCAGTTCAGCAGCAACGACCTCACCGCCGGCTTCGCTGATGGCCTGCTCTGTTCCCTGCCGGAGCAGCTGCCGGAGGGGGCCTTTGCCCTGCAGGTGGGCTGCCGCCTCGATGCCGACCACTTCCAGCAGGTGAGCCTGACGTACGACACCAAGCAGCGGCTCACGGCCTGGGAGCTGCGACGGTTCCGCAGGCCCTGAGGGATCGCTCAATCCCGCTGCCAGCTGGCGCGCATGGGTGAGCCGGCGTCAGCAAAGGGCGCTTCCAGCGTTCCTCCGAAGGCATGCACCAGGGCCTCACCCAGGCCATGGGTGGCGTGGATGCCGGTGAAGCGCAGCAGCACCTCCCCGCTGGCGGCATCGCCGCTGCTGTCGATCAGGCGCTCAAGCGCATGCTCCTGCCGGATGTGGTCCTCTGTGTTGCTCACCAGCTGCATCACCTCCTCGGCGTGTTCGGTCAGGAAACGGCCCGAGAGGCGCAGCTCGCCTGCGGGAACCCCATCCCGGATCCGTTCACAGGCCGGGCAGCGGTGGCTGGCGGCACCGGCCTCCGGGGCTTCCCAGGTCCAGCGCCCCTGGTGAAAGGTGGCCTGGCAATCCGGACAGGTGCTGGGCTGGGACGGTTTGTGGCGCTGTTGATAGGGATCGCTGTGATGCCCACTCTCCATCCCGTCATGGCGGGGTTGGTGGCTGGCAGGCGCGTTGGTGGTGTTGGCAGGCATGGGGTGGACTCTTCTGCTCCTGCTGTAGCCACGCGCACGGAACCTGTCAGGGGTTCGGCCCGGAGGACATCCAGGCCGAGGGGAATCA
This sequence comes from Synechococcus sp. BSA11S, assembly GCF_014224355.1. Lineage (GTDB taxonomy): Bacteria > Cyanobacteriota > Cyanobacteriia > PCC-6307 > Cyanobiaceae > Regnicoccus_A. The sequence goes on from NZ_VNWP01000007.1 coordinate 119,168, forward strand.
GGACGAGCCGTCACAATGGCTGTTGCGATGCCCACCGGATCCTGTTCATGGCGCCCAGCACCGACACCCCGTCTGCCGGCAACCTCGACCTGCTGCGCATCCTCTGCTGTGTGGCCTGGTCGGATGGAGAGTTCTCGGAGGAGGAGAGGGAGCTGCTGGCCCGTCTGGTGGAGCGCTACATCGTGGCCGATGGGGGTGCACCGCTGCCCGCCGAGGCGGCGGAGGTGCTGGCTGATCGCACCCTGCAACCCGAGGCGCTCGACGTTCTGATCCCCCGACTGCGCTCAGAGGAAGACCGGCAGCTGGCCCTGAAGCTGGCCTACATGACCATCCGCGTCGGCCGACGGCCCGGCGACACCTCGAGCATCAACCCCCTCGAGAAGGTGGCTTACCGGCGCCTGGTGGAGGGTCTGGGCCTGGGTGAGGCCGACATCACCGAGGCCGAATGGTCCGCTGAACTCGACCTCCAGGCCCAGAGCGGCCTGCGCGGTTTCCTGGCGCAGCACTTCGGCTTCCTGGCGGCCTGAGCGACGACACCTTGCGTACCGCACGATCGCGTGCAGTCCGATGGCGGCTTCAGGCGAGTCGGCGGTTGAGCAGGCCCGCCAGCAGCAGGGCGAGCGCCGTGGTGATCAGCACGGTGAGGATCCCGGATGGTTGCAGCGGGTCGAGGCTGAGCAGCTGCTGCAACCCGGGAATGGCCAGCAGCAGCAGCCAGAGCCCAAGGCCGATGCCGGCACCGGCGGCGGTGATGGGGCTGCGGGGATCCCCGTTCAGCCACACCAGCCCACCGCCGGCGAGCAGCAGCAGCGAGAACACCAGGCTGCGGTGGGTGGCGGCGTTGGTTTCGGGCCAGAAGACCAGCACCAGGGCGGCCACCATCACCACGGCACCCTGGCTGAGCGAATGGCGCCAGGTGTCGGGCCCGAACAGGGGCGACTCCGGCGGGCGGGGTGGCTGCCGCATCAGGCCCGGTGTGGCGGGAAGCGCCTCGAACACCACCGTGCAGGCCGGATCGATCACCAGGTGCAGCAGAGCGATGTGCACCGGCAGCAGGATCAGCGCCTGGCCGCTCAGCAGCAGCGGCACCAGCCCGAGCGCCGCGATCGGCAGGTGGATCGCCAGGGTGTAGCCCAGCGCCCGGTGCAGGTTGGCGTCGACTCGCCGGCCCAGTTCCAGGGCGGCCACCAGATCGCTGAAGGTGTCGTCGAGCAGCACCAGATCGGCGGATTCACGGGCCACGGCGGTGCCCCGTTGGCCCATCGCCACGCCGATGTCGGCGGCCTTGAGGGCCGGGGCGTCATTGACGCCATCGCCGGTCATCGCCACCACCTCACCGGCGGCCTGCAGCGCACGCACCAGCTGCAGCTTCTGCTGGGGCATCACCCGGGCAAAGACCCCCACCTCGCGGATCGTGACAGCCAGTTCCTGAGCTGAGAGGGTGTCCAGCTCGGGGCCGGAGAGCACCGGACCGGGCGGCAGCCCCGCCTGATCGGCGATCGAGCGGGCCGTCACCGGGCTGTCACCGGTGATCATCACCACACGAACGCCCGCACCCCGCGCCGTGGCGATCGCCGCCGGCACATCCGGGCGCAGCGGATCCGCCAGGGCCACGAACCCCACCGGTTCGAACAGGTAGCCGTGCACGTGATCCGGCAGAGCGCCGCCGCCTGCGGACGGCTGACCCTCGTGCACCGGCACGCCATCGAGCCCGCGCGCCACCGCCAGGACCCGCAGCCCCCTGGCGGCGAGCCCATCGGCGGCGGCCAGCAGGGCGGTGGTCTGCCCGGCGTCGAGGTGACACAGATCGGCGATCGCCTCGGGCGCCCCCTTGGCGGCCAGCTGCAGGCCCCCGTCACCGTCGTGCCAGAGGCGGGAGAACACCAGCAGGTCGCTCTGCAGGGGGGATTTGCGCCCCGGGGGCCAGGCGGGATGCGGGTGTTCGGTGCCGCCGAGATGGTCGGCGGCCAGCCGCTGGATCGCCCGTTCCATGGCATCCACCGGATCACCGCGGCTGGCGAGCACCGCCAGCTCGAGCAGCTGATGAACCGGTTCCTCCAGGGTCTCCCCCGCCTGCCAACCCTCCAGCTGCGGCCAGGTGAGCAGTTGCTGCACCCCCATGCGGTTCTCGGTGAGCGTGCCGGTCTTGTCGACGGCAAGCACGGTGGCGCTGCCGAGGCTCTCCACCGCCGCGGGCCAGCGGGCCAGCACCCCGATCCGGGCCAGGCGCAGGGCGCCGAGGGCCAGGAACAGGGCCAGCACCACGGGAATCTCGTTGGGCAGCACCGCCAGGGCCAGGGCCAGGGCGGCGAGCAGGGCCTGGGGCCAGTCGCCGCTGAGCGTTCCCTGGATCACCGCCAGGGCCGCGCAGAGCCCCAGCGCCAGCACGGTGAGGCGCCCGGTGAGGCGACGGGTCTGGCGCTGCAGCCGGGTGGGTGGCGGCTGCACCGTGGCCAGGCTGCTGCCGAGCCGGCCCAGTTCGGTGGCATCGGCCACGGCCTCCACCTCGGCCCAGCCGCGGCCACCGGCCACCAGTGAACCCGCCAGGACCCGCTCTCCCGGCATGGAGCGGTCGACCGGCAGCGATTCACCGGTGAGCAGGGACTCATCCAGCCACAGCCCCACCGCCTCGCTGATGGCGGCATCGGCCGCCACCCGATCGCCTTCCTCCAGCCGGAGCCGATCACCCACACGCACCTGCTCGGCGGGCAGGTCGAGCTCCTGGCCATCGCGCCGCACGTGGGCGCGGGGCGCCGAAAGACGGGCCAGCTCGGCCAGGGCACGGTTGCTGCGCTGCTGCTGGACGGCATCGAGCAGGCTGATGCCCGCCACGAACACCATCAGGATGCCGCCATCGACCCATTCCCCGATCAGGCCGTAGATCAGGGCGCAGGCGAGCAGCAGCAGATTGGTGGGCTCCAGCCAGCTCATGGAGGCTCCGCTCGTGCCTTCGCCTTAGCGGGAACTGACTGCCATGGGGAGCAATCCCAGCAGTTTCTGTCGATTCCCACTGATTTCAGGCGGGTGTTCGACTGGGTCAGGATGTCTGCAGGCGCCTGACCACCTCAGACCCGGCAGCTGCAGGGCAACATCTGGCCGATGGATGGGGCGTGATCGCAGGGAATCCGAAGGTCGGAATCCCAGGATTTCAAACACTCAGATTCGTGGCACATTCATGGCTGTTCATCAGGCAAGGGGCCTTCATCATGCTTCATCTTGGAATGTATCTCCAGGATTGAACATCTGCCCCTCCGCACCCTTCCCCTCCTGGCGGCCACCTGCCTGACCGGCTTCGGATTGCTGCAGTAGCTGTTCCACAGCTTCTCCTAGATCGCGGGGTTCATGGGGCCGCCACCAGTTCAGCTTCGGGCTTCCGGGTCTGTTGATGGTGGTGGGCCGCCAGCTGATTTTCGATCTGCAGGCGCAGGATGTCCCGATATTCCATCAAATGCTCGTTGTGCGCGCAGACGGCAAGGTGTTGCTCCGCCACCTTTGGATTGGCCCAGAGAATGTGAAGCAGATGGTGCCAGACGGCCACAGGGGTGGAGCGTTTGATTCCCTGGCGCCAGCAGACGATCAGCAGCCCCCGGACTCTGGCGGGTCCGAGTTTGAGGAAGTGGCGAGGCACGCGGTCGAGATACTTGTGAGGTTCGTAGTCTTCCGCCGGCCGGGTCGGCACGACGTTCATCAGAGCGCTGTATGGGGCAGAGCCTGGAGCATGGCGAAGGTGGTGGTGGGAATGCCTGCTGCTTCTGAGAAGGCCACGATCCTCTGGCCAGCACCTGCCTTTTCGCCATCGAAGCCGCGAGGCTGTCGGTGTCGGGCGTTTCGATTCCCATGAACACGGCGGCGAAGTTGCAGGCCAGCCTCTGATCGATGAGCTCCTGATCGTCAGCCAGGTCCAGGGAGGCTTCCGTGTCGAGACGGAAGGGATAACCATGCTGTTCTTGCCAGCGCTGAAGCTGCGCGAGCATCAGCTTGACGTTGCGCTTGCCGCCGATGAAGTTGTCGTCGACCCTGAACACCCCGCCCCGCCAGCCGATGGTGTAGGGGCGGTTCAGTTCAGCGATCAGCTGTTCCGGTGTCTTGGTGCGGGGCTTGCGGCCCTAGAGTACGATGATGTCGCAGAACTCGCACTGAAGATGTCGTCCTTATGGACGATCATCGCTGACATGATCACAGGATCAGCCCACTTCCATTCCTGAGGCAGAATGGCCGCGACGGTGATCAGCCCAGGCGGGGGAGGAGCGCCTTTCGGTTGACCAGCTCCAGGATCTTTTCATAGCTCCAGAATGTTTTTGGAAATTCTGGATAAACGAGCAGAACGTTCAGTTTGTTGGCTGGTTGGCGCTGAGGATCAGCACAGATGAACCACTGAGTCCATGGTCGCACCAAGCTTGATGGCCAGGTTCGCCCGGGGGCACTTCCTGAAGGTGCAGGGCTGAGGAGGGATTCCGGTCTCGATCGCCATCACCGATGCGGGCCCAAGACGACAGGCAGCGGCAGACTGACATAAGCGAACGCGCGCCCGGGTCCATCCCCGGCCGCAGGGGGGGCGAGATGAAGGCGATGGTGCTCGAGAACTGCTGCGACATGGAGCGCAATCCATCGCCGCTCGTGCTGATGGACCTTCCACGGCCGGTGCCGGGGACGGGCGAATTGCTGGTGAAGGTATCGGTCTGCGGGGTGTGCCACACCGAACTCGATGAGATCGAGGGGCGCACGCCACCCCCTCGGTTTCCCGTGATTCCGGGGCATCAGATCGTGGGCAGGGTGGTGGACACAGGCCCGGAGTGCGGACTCTTCCGCCCTGGGGATGCGGTGGGCATCGCCTGGATCTTCCAGGCCTGCGGCAGCTGTGGCTTCTGCCGCTCCGGCCGGGAGAATCTCTGCCGGGCCTTCGTGGCCACGGGCCGTGACGCGAACGGCGGCTACGCCGACTATGTGACCGTGCCGGAGGCCTTCGCCCATGCCCTGCCTGGGGATCTGGAGGCGGAGGCGATCGCGCCGATGCTCTGCGCCGGCGCGATCGGCTACAGGTCGCTGCGGCTGAGCGGCCTGAAGGACGGCCAGGATCTGGGGCTCACCGGCTTCGGTGCGTCGGCCCACCTGGTGCTGCCGATGGTGCGTCAGCGGTTCCCGGCCTCGCGGGTGTTCGTGTTCGCCCGCAGCGAACGGGAGCGGGCCTTCGCCCTGGAGCTGGGGGCCGCCTGGGCCGGTGCCACCGAGGCGGAGTCGCCCGTGAAGCTCCATGCCGTGATCGACACCACGCCGGCCTGGACGCCGGTGGTGGCCGCGCTGAAGTGCCTGCACCCGGGAGGCCGGCTGGTGATCAATGCGATCGGCAAACAGGAGGCCGACAAGGCGGCCCTGCTGCGGCTCGACTATCCCCGCGACCTGTGGATGGAGAAGGAGATCCGATCGGTGGCCAACGTGACGCGTGAGGATGTGCGGGAGTTCCTGGCGCTGGCCGCCGTCGCCAGGATCCGTCCCACGGTGCAGGCCTTCCCCCTGGCGGAGGCCAACACGGCTCTGCAGCAACTGCGCTCCGGCGCGGTGCGCGGGGCGAAGGTGCTGCGGATCGGTGCGTGAGCCCACGGCGTCGCCGGAGGTGGAAGGATGCGCTGATGGTCAACCCCGCAGGCGCCGTTCGGCGTGTCGTGTTCTTCTGCCTGAAGCGCTGGATCCGGCTGCGCCATCCGGCCGTCACCTCGATCACAGCGGAGCAGCTCCAGCGGATCCTGGCTGGAGAGGAGCGCGTCGACTGGCTGATCCTCGATGCCCGCAGCCCGGCTGAATTCGCGTGCAGCCACCTGCCCGGGGCCGCGCTGATCGGGGCCGGTGGCCGGATTGTGGGCGTGGGAACGATGGCGGCGCTGGCCAGGGACAGGCCGATCGTCGTCTGCTGCTCGGTGGGGGTGCGCAGCGCCGCACGGGTGGAGGAGCTGCGGCGAGCCGGGTTCACGCGGGTCGTCAATCTCGAGGGTGGCCTGTTTCAGTGGGCCCTGGAAGGCCGCAGCCTGATCCGGCAGGGAGAGCCCACCCTGCTGGTGCATCCCTACCGCCCGGGATGGGGCTGGTTGCTGCCAGCGCACAGCCGGGGCGGGGAAAGCTGATGGTGGCCGGCATCCATCCACCCCGTTCGCTTGATCTGGATTGGCTGCGGCTGCTGGCTGTCCTGCTGCTGATCCCCTTTCACTCGGCCGCTGTCTTCTACGAGGGTGAGCTGGGCCGCTTCTATGTCGCCGATGCCCAGAGCAGCGCCGGCCTGAGCGTGTTCATCGAGTTCGTGCACCAGTGGCACATGCCTCTGTTCTTCTTTCTGGCCGGTGCGGCCAGCTGGTATTCGCTGCAGACACGCTCCGCGGTGGACTATCTGCGTCAACGTCTGCGGCGGCTCCTGGTGCCCCTGCTGATCGGAATCCCGCTGCTTGTACCGCCCCAGGTTTACATCCACGAGCTGCAGGCGGGCCAGGTGAAGGGGTCTTTCCTGCAGTTCTACCCCCGCTTCTTCGACGGAATCCGCCCGGCCGGTCATTTCGAATGGGCCCATCTCTGGTTTCTGGCCTATCTGCTGGTGATCTCCATCGCCTGCCTTCCCGTGATGGTGAGGCTCAGCCGGAAGGCCAGCGGGCGTGATGGAATCCGGGCTCGTCCGGTGACGCACGGCCTGGGCGAGTTGATCGTTCTGGCGGGGCCCCTGATGCTGAGCGAGGCTCTGTTGCGCCCCCACTGGGCAGGCTTTCAGAACCTCTACGACGACTGGGCCAATCTGGTGCTCTATCTGCTGTACTTCGTGTATGGCGCGCTCTTCTGCAACCGCAGCGGGCTGTGGTGTGCGCTGGAGCGGAACCGCGCGCTGCTGCTGGCCACGGCCGGCCTGAGCATGGTGCTGCTGCTGGCGCTCAGCCTCAGCGACACGGTGCCGGAGCGTGCCTACTCAGTGCCCTCCATGCTCCATCAGGCCTTCCGAGGCTTCAACAGCTGGTGCTGGGTGCTGGCCCTGCTGGCCCTGGCCCGGCCCTATCGCGCCAGCAGCCATCCGATCCTGCGCTATGGCAACCGGGTGGGCTTTTCGATCGTTCTCTTTCACCAGCCCCTGATCGTGGTGATCGCCTTCTTTGTGGTGCCTCTGCCCGTGGCCCTGGGTGTGAAGTTCGTGCTGATCGCCCTGGCTTCGCTGCTGTTGAGTGCTGGCCTCCATAACGTCCTGACGCAGCGTCAGGACGCTGGCCATGGCACGGCTCTCAATCATCATTCCCGCCCTGAATGAAGCCACCACGCCGGCGCGCACGCTGCGGGCCGGGCCATTCAGATGAACCGGGGCGCGCGGCAGGCCACGGGCGATCTGCCCCGTTTCCTGCATGCGGACACCCTGACTCCCGATGATCTGGTCAGCGTGGCCGAGCGCACATTCGCGGAGTCCTCGATTGCCGCCGTCGCGATTTCTGGTTGTGCGGAGGATTCGACCCGAGCCTGCCGATCATGGAAGCCGGCGACCTCTGTCTGCGCCTGGGGCGCCTGGGGCGCATCGTGCTGATCTATCTCGCGATCGGCATTATCTGGGGCCTCGGAGTACCGCCGAGCCGCCTGAAGCGGTGCTACGGGGACATCCGTTGATTGAGGCTCCAGTCGTAGGGGAGGAAGGCCAGCCGTGGCGGCCTGTTGCATGCGCTGATGCCCTGCAGATGGGGAAGGATCCAGGCCGCGATCGAGGGGGATGCCGCCAGAAAGTCGGCCCTGTACCACTGGAAGATTCGGCTGCCGTGGAGAATGCCGGCTTCCGCATCGAGGCGCATCTTCCCGGGATTGTTCACGAAGCGGATCAGGTCGTCCTGGAGCTGCTGCTCCACACGCTCCGGGGAATAGGCCTCAGCGCGAAGCAGCGGAGCGCCGAGCGAGGCGCAGACGATCGCGACGTGGATGCGAGGGTCTTCGCTGTGCTGCCGCAGCATCTGATTCTCGATCTGGGCGAGGCTGAAGCCCTGCGAGCCGAGGCGATGCACTGGCTGCGTCAAGCAGCTCCAGCCAATCGGAGAGGGTGCGGGGTTGTTCGTCCTGCCAGGCCCTGGTACGTTCGCCGACAATGAAGTCGGTTGGCGACAAGCTCGCTGGCCATGGGGATCAATCAGTGGGGCAAACCGAACGGTTTTTGTGCCGGTCGGTGTGTACCTGCGCTCACTTCTGCTCGTCGGCTGTCCCGATCAGAACGAGCTTGCGGGGCGGCAAGCCGCTGGGAGGCTGAACCATCAGCTGGCTGGCCTCAGCGCACTGCGAAATCGTGCAGCATCACGCAGCTGCAGGTTTCTCACCATGGCCAGGATCCGGTTGATCTCCGTGGGGTCCCGAGGAGATCTGCAGCCCTACCTGGCGATCCTGCTGGAACTCCAGCGCCGCGGTCATCAGGTGACCATGATCGGCAGCGTCAATTTTCAGGCGGTGGCCGAGGCCCAGGCGGTGCCCTTCGTGCCGCTGCCAGGCGACTTCACCAAGCTGCTGCGATCGGACCAGGGCCTGAAGCTGATGCAGGGCAAGCCCGTGCGGCTGATCTCCGATGCACTGCTGAGCGAACTGCTGGAGACGGCCCATCCCGCGATGGAGGGCACGGATCTGCTGCTGGTCTCGCCGCTCTGCCTCTGGGGGTACCACCTGGCCGAGGCCACCGGCTGCCGCCTGGTGGTGCTGAGTCCCGTGCCGATCATGGCCACCGGCGATTTCCCCTTCCTGGGCTTCCCCGCATCACCCACCAGCGAGACCGGCGGCGGGCTGCGTCGACGGCTGCGCCGGCGCCTGAATCGCAGCAGCTACCGACTGGTGAGCCTGCTCAAGTGGCGTCAGGACGCCCGGGTGATTCAGGCCTTTCGCCGCGAACGTCTGGGGCTGAAGCCCCTCCCCTGGGGCGGTGCCCAGAGCCGCCGCACTCCGCCCGCTCACCTGGTGGATCCGCCGGTCCTGCATCTGATCAGCCCCCAGATGTTGCCGCGCCCGGCTGACTGGAAAGCGAGCGCCGCGCTCACCGGCTTCTGCTTCCTCGAGCCCCGCTCGCCCGAGGGGGCGATCCTGTCCACTCCCTACAGCCCTGATCAGGATCTGGCCGACTTTCTGGAGAACGGCCCTGCCCCCTTCTACGCCGGGTTCGGCAGCATGATCACCCCCGACCCCGAGGCGCTGGCGTCTGTCGTGGTGGAAGCGGCGCGGCAGGCCGGAGTGCGCCTGCTCCTCTCACCTGGCTGGGGACGGGTGCTGCCCAGCGCCGCCCTGCCAACCGATGTGTTTCTGCTGGAGGAGTGCCCACACAGCTGGCTGTTCCCCAGGGTGCAGGCCGCCATTCACCACGGTGGTGCCGGCACAACAGCCTCCACCCTGCGCTACGGCATCCCCTCGACAGTGGTGGCGTTCTTTGCGGATCAGCCCGCCTGGGGGCGCATGCTTGAGCGGCTCGGCGTCAGTCCCGCCACCCACCGGCGGAAGAATCTCAGCGCCGAGGACCTGGCCGCGAGTATCCGGGCGCTGGCAAGCGAGCCACGCTTTGGCCAACGAGCGCGGGAGCTCCAGCAGTGCCTAGCCCGCGAAGACGGGGTGGCCTGCACTGTCGCGGCGATCGAGGCGCAGCTCGCCGGTGGCAGGCGCTGACCCCGACAGCGATGGCTGAGGTGCTGGCAGGGCTCCCAAATCGTGCGCACCCGATCCCCGGCCTACCAGAGCAACGACCAGGCCTGGGTGGAGCAGAAGAACGGGATGCTGGTGCGCCGGGTGGTGGGCTACCAGCGGCTGGATCAATCGCCAGCACCACCCACCGCGAACGCCCCTGCAGCGGCGTCTGCGCGATTACCGGCCGCAATGGATCGAAAACGAGATGGCCGGCCTGGCTGCGGTCGAGCATCCAAGCCTGCAGGATGCCCAAAACGAGAAGCAGCCCGTGTTACCAGGCGTCAATTGAGATGGGTAACAAGTTGTTGATGCAAAGCTCCCATCAACCTGATTGACACCTGACAGCCGTAGCTCTGTCACCACCGTCTTCTGCACCGGCTCCACCAGGCCATTGCAGCGCGGGCAGCGGCGCCATCCGCAGCATCTGCGGCCTTCTGTTGCAGCCATGGCTACAGAGAAGGGCAGCATGAGCACCGTGATGAACCGACTGTCCCTGACCTGTCTGGGTGGCCTGCTGTGTGGCGGGTTGCTTCAGCCCCTGACCGCCGGTGCGGAAGCCGGCAACGATCCCTACGGCGGCCAGCTGGGGACAGTGCAGTGGCCCACGTCCTGCGCCTCCGCGGTGCAGCCTCAACTTGAGCGCGGCCTTGCCTTGCTGCATCACATGACCTATCGGGGCGCCCGCGCCACGTTCGAGGCCGTGGCTGACAAGGACCCGGACTGCGCCATGGCCTACTGGGGGCAGTCGATGACGCACATCCACCCGCTCTGGTCGGATCCCCCCAGTGAGGAGAGCTTCGAGCAGGGCCGCCGCATGGCCGAGAAGGCGGCCCTGCAGCCGGGCCTGACAGATCGGGAGAGGGTCATGGTGTCAGCGGTCCAGCGCTATTGGGCGGTGGGCCGCAGCAGCGATGAGCGCCCCAATCTGGAGGCCTTCGCCGAGGGCTGGAACCAGGCCCTGCAGAGGTATCCAGGCGATCCCGAGATCCGCAGCTTCACGGCGCTGGCCGTGCTGGCCACGGCAGATCCCGGCGACAAGAGCTATCGGGTGCAGAAGCAGGCCTCCGCCACTGCGGCGCCGGTCCTCAAGCAGGTTCCCGACCACCCCGGGGCGCACCACTACACCATCCACGCCCACGATCTGCCCACCCTGGCCGATCAGGCCCTGGAGGTGGCCCGTAACTACGGACGCATTGCCCCCAGCGTTCCCCACGCGCTCCACATGCCCTCGCACATCTTCACCCGGCTGGGGTTGTGGGAGGAATCGGTCGAGATGAACAGCCGCTCTGCCCAGGCAGCGCTGCAGCATCCGGCCGGGGATGCCGTGTCGCTGCACTACCTGCATGCCCTCGATTACCTGGCCTATGCCTACCTCCAGCAGGGCAATCCTGATGCCGCCGCAGAGGTGGCTGCGGTGATGGAAGGCCTCGAGGAACCCCTGCAGACCCACCTGGCCTCGGGGTACACCCTGGCGGCGGTGCCGGCGCGCATCGCCCTGGAGCAGCAGCGCTGGGAGTCGGCGGCCGATGTGGCGGTGGGGAGTCCGGAGCGCTTCCCCTGGCAGAAGTTCCCCGCCATGGAGGCGATCAGCCGGTTCAGCCGCTCCCTCGGCGCTGCCCGCAGTGGTCAGACCGCCCGAGCCGAGGCTGAGCTGCGACGCCTGGAGCAACTGGAGGTGGCTGCCAAGGAGACGTCGGCGTACTGGGGGAAACAGGTGGCGATCATGCGGCAGTCAGCCCTGGCCTGGTTGTTGTTCAGCCAGGGCGATCAGGAGGAGGCCCTGGTGGCGATGCAGGCGGCGGCGGCCCTGGAGGCAACCACCGAGAAACATGCGGTGACACCTGGAGAGGTGCTGCCGGCGCAGGAACTGCTGGGCGACATGCTGATGGAGCTGGCCAGGCCCGCTGAGGCCTACCAGGCCTACGCGGCCGTTCTGGCGCGAAGCCCAGGACGCCTCAACAGCCTGTATGGAGCCGGGCGGGCAGCGGAGGAGCAGGGCAACAAGGCGCTGGCACGCATGCGTTACGGAGAGTTGGTGGCCATCGTGGGAAGCTCCGCCCGCTCGCCTCGGATCGACCACGCCAGGGCAGCGCTGCTGGGTAGGTGACTTGAAGCGCTCCTAAGATCAGGGATTCCAGCGCCGTGTTGAGGTCAGAATGGGTGAATGTTCGTTTACAATTCGGCTGCCTGCTGAGATGGGCAGCGGCGGATGGTGAGTGGATTTCGAGTGGCTAGTCGTTTCTCCCTTTGACAGCCGTTCCCCAGGATCTGGCGGTCTTTGTTGATGCTCCGTAGATTGCGGAACTATTTTGGCACCTCTGGCACGACCCCGAGTTGCTCTTCCGGCAGCATGGCCACTCACCGTGGCTGTCGTCATGGCTGTCGTCATGGCTGTGGTTATCGGAGGCATGCTTTGCCTCCAGGATTTCAATCATCCGTGGCTGACTCATGGTTTATAACCTGATCCAGTCCTTGAAAGAAACAACATCTGAACAACTGACTGCGATGGCCCTGCCGCCCTCAGATGTCGATGCCACTGCCCAAATCGACTGGGCACGCCTGAGCGAGGTGCCCGGCCTGACGGCCTTCGCCCAGCTGCTTGCGGTGGAAGTGACCAATGGCTGCGTGCAATGGGGCTTTCGGAGCAAGATCGAAGGGCATTTGGGCGTGGAGCCAACACTGGATGGCTATGCATGGAGGCGTCAGGTCGGGGTTGGTGGGTCGCACCTCAACCCATAGCGGCCTCACACTTCATTGGCCACTGATCAACCTGCTGAGACAGAACATCTAGCCCTGCTTGATCTTCTGCGTCTTTCTATTTTTGGAGTGGAATATCAGCAAACGGGTATTTCATTCACTCTTGTCAGATTTTCGGAAAAAATCGCGGCGGAGCCGTTTTCCAGAACGCCGTACTGAACGAAGTTTATTGTGTTTTTGTCGATCAATACAATGTGTCCTTTGCCGACTATTTTCGCGATCGTCATGGTGAAACCTCGCTCAACGCTGCCGCTGCAGCGTTAACCGGGCCAGCACGAACAGATCGACCAGCTGCAGGTCCACCGGATCACCCAGCTCTGTGGTTTCTGGGGTCCGCTCCAGCGCATCGGGCAGACGGCCGAGACTCATCGATGTGCTCGCTGCCCGCAGGTTCGGGCTGCAGTCCTCCAGTTCTTCCAACTGCTGTGACAACGGTGTGCCTTGGATCTCTCCCCTGCCCACCAATACAGCCCACACCGAGACGCTGCCGGGCCGGGAGCAAGGCGGTCTGAGCTTGGCCAGTGGGACGCTGAGCGTGGCGGAGGCGTCGCTCACTTCGCCAGCACCAACTTGGCCTCCAGCGGCAGCAACGCCAGCCATTTGCACTCCTCACACAGTTCGGCGTCGCTGGTGATCCGCTGGTCAGGGCATAGCCGGGGCCTCCGGGGCAATCGAGAACGCGGAGGCCCTTGAGTGAGGCGGGCCGGAGCGCGAAGACATCCAGCAATTCATCCCCGGTGCGGCCGAAGCTCAGGATTCGAGGAAATCGCATCTGGGACTGGTGACCGGTTCAGGCGCTCACGCCGGCGCGCTGGCCTGGACTTCCAGCACCGTGGGCCCCACCCAGTAGCTGCCGGGGGCTGAGCGGGCGGCGCTCATCTCAGCCTCCGCCCGGGCGGCCTGCTCCTCGCTCCAGCGGCCCTGACGGATCAGTTCCCTGCCGTAGATCCGCACGAACCGTTCCAGCCACTGGGCCCAGGGGTCGCCGGCGCGGCCGAGCACCGGCAGCGGCTGGAGCCCATCGATACAGAAGCCGCGCTCGGCCAGCAGGGCCGGCAGCCGCCGGTTCACGTTCGGGTCACCCCCCGCTGCGCGGAAGCTGGCCATGGCGGCCTCGGCGAAGCGGCCGATGGCATCGCCGTGGGGATGCAGCGCGAAGGTCTCCCAGTGCACGTATTCATGGGCCACGAACCGGCCACCGGGTCGGAGGCTCCGGCTGAGCAGATCGAGCAGCGGATCCAGCACCGGCAGAAACATCGCCAGCCAGCGGCACCAGGCCAGATCGAAACCGGTGGGGGCCAGGGAGTCACTGGCCAGGTCGTGCCGGCGCACCTCGAGCCAGGGCAGCTGCTCCCCCCCGGCGGCGGCTCGCGCCTCCTCCACATAGGCAGGGCTCTGCTCCAGGGCCAGCACACGGCCGCGGGGTCCCACCACACGGGCCAGCTCGAGGCTGCAGTCGCCCGCGCCGGCCCCCAGGTCGAGCACTCGCCAGCCATCCCTCAGTCCGGCGCGATGCCAGGCCGACCGGGCCGACGGCAGCCAGAGCTCATGCTGCCGCCGCAGGCGCTCCCGCTCCTGGGCATCGGTGCCGAGGATGTAGGTATCAGCGGCCATGGGCCCGGCTCAGCGCACAGAGGTCAGTTTCGCAGCGGCGCCTGGCTACAACGAAAGGGAACCCTCCTGAGCTGCGTCCATGCTCAGCAGGCGCACGGCAGCGATGGCGGCGGCGATGCACAGAGACTGGCAGGGCGGCCCGGTGCCCTACCCGGACCCGGCCATCGAGGTGATCGCGCCGGCGTTCCAGCGGTACGTGCTCCCCAATGCCGCCGTGGAGCGGATCCACACCGGCGCCCGCTGGACGGAGGGTCCGGTGTGGTTCGGCGATGGCCGTTACCTGCTCTGGAGCGACATCCCCAACAACCGGATGCTGCGCTGGTGCGAGGACACGGAGAGCGTGAGTGTCTTCCGCAGTCCGTCGGACTACGCCAACGGCCACACCCGCGACCGCCAGGGCCGGCTGATCAGCTGCGAACACGCCACCCGGCGCGTGACCCGCACCGAGCACGACGGATCCATCACCGTGCTGATCGACCGCTACCAGGGCCGGCGGCTGAACGCCCCCAACGACGTGGTGGTGCACCCCGATGGCCCCATCTGGTTCAGTGATCCGGGCTATGGAATCCTCGTGAACTACGAGGGCGGGCGGGCGGCGTTCGAGCTGCCCGCCAACGTCTACCGCCTCGATCAGGACACCGGTGAGGCGAGCGTGGTGGCCGACGCGATCGAGAAACCCAACGGGCTCTGCTTCTCGCCGGACTACAGCCGGCTGTACATCACCGATACGGGTGCCTCGCACAAGCCGGGCCACCCGCGCCGGATCCTCGTGTACGACGTGATCGACGGGTCGCGGCTGGCCGATGGACGGGTGTTCTGCGACATGGGGCCCGCCATGGCCGACGGCCTCACCTGCGATCTGGACGGCAATGTGTGGGCGAGTTCGGGCTGGGCCGATCCCAGCCTCGATGGGGTGGCCGTGTTCTCTCCCGGGGGAGAGCTGATCGGCCGGATCCACCTGCCGGAGGTGGCCTCCAATCTCTGCTTTGGCGGACGCCGCCGCAACCGCCTGTTCATCACGGCTGGCCAGTCCATCTATGCCGTGTACGTGGAAGCCCAGGGGTTGCCCTTCCCTTAGACGTCGCAACCGATTGTTTTCCCCCCCAACCAGCCGATGCCCACCCTTCTCGCCTTCGGCGCTCACCCCGATGACATCGAGATCGGTTGCGGCGGCACCGTGCGCAAACTGATCGAGCAGGGCTGGCGTGCCGTGCACGTGTGCGTCACCTCCGGGGAGGCCGGCAGCAGCACCATCGATCGGGCCACACTGGCGGCCACCCGCGAGCAGGAAGCGCGCCGCGCCGCGGCGGTGCTGGGTTCCGAGCGTGTGGAGTTCCTGCGCGCGCCCGATGGGCTGACGCAGTACTCGCGGGAGCAGAAGATCGCCGTGATCGATCTGATCCGCGCGGTGCGCCCGGAGATCCTGTTCGTGCATGCCAGCAGCGACGCCTTCCCGGATCACCGCGTGGTCCACGAGCTGGTGATGGCCGCCGTGGCCGGCGCCGCGGGGCCCTGGTATCAGGAAGCCAGCGGAGAGCCGCACATGCCGCCCACGATCCTCGGTTACGAGGTGTGGCATCCCCTCAGCAGCCATCAGCTGGCGGTGGACATCACTGCCACGGTGGAGCGGAAGCTGGACGCCCTGCGCTGCCACCGGTCCCAGATCGAGCCCACCCACTACGACGAAGCCTTTCTCGGGCTGGCGCGCTACCGCGGCGTGATGAGCTTTTCAGGCACCTATGCGGAGGTGTTCGAGGTGCTGCGCACCTCCCCGAACATGCCTGCAGGGCTGGCCTGAACCGCATCGCCGCTGATTCATGTTGTCGCAGCTTCCCCCCCGGACCTCCGTGCTCGTGGTGGGTGCCGGCCCCACCGGCCTGCTGCTGGCGGCGGAGCTGCAGCGCCGGGGCGTGCCCACCCTGCTGATCGATGCCCGGGCCCAGGCGCTGCACTGGGACCGCGCCACGGTGATCCATGCGCTGTCGCTGGAGCTGTTCGAGGCGCTGGGGCTGGAGGAGGCCTTCCTGGCGGCCGGCTGCCGCCAGCGCCGCCTCCTGATCCATGCCGAAGGCCGCCGGCTGGGGGAGGTGGACCTGGCCGGCAGCGGCAGCCGCTACGGCTTCAACCTCGGCCTCTCCGAGGAGGTGACCGAGTCAATCCTCACGGGCCATCTCGAGCGCCACGGCGGCAGCGTGCAGCGCTCCTGCAGGCTGCAGGGCCTCCAGCCCCATGACGGCGGCGTGACCGCCACGATCGCCTGCGGCGAGCAGGAACAGACCGTGGAGGCCCGCTGGCTGGTGGGCTGTGACGGCCTGCGCAGCACCACCCGCGAGCTGAGCGGCATCGGCTTCGAGGGTCATGCCATCCCACGAGCCTGGGCCGTGTTCGATGCCGTGGTGGAGGGCTGGGCCGATACCTACGAGGCCAACGCGGCCTACCTCGACACCTCGCCGCTGATCCTCACGGCCCTGCCCGGGCAGCGCTGGCGGGTGTACATGCGGCCCGCTACCGAGCAGAGCGATCTGGTGTCGGAGGCCACCGCTGCGCTGAGGCGCTACCTGCCTTCAGCCCGCTTCCACGACGTGGAGAACCCCAGCCGCTTCCACTGCCACACCCGCGTGGCCAGCGTCTTCCGGGCCGGGCCGGTGTTCGTGGCCGGCGATGCCGCCCACGTGTGCTCCCCCGCCAAGGGCCACGGCCTGAACTGCGGCCTGCAGGATGCCGCCAACCTGGCCTGGAAGCTGGCCCTGGTGCATCACGGTGTGGCGGGCCCGGCCCTGCTCGACAGCTACGAGCAGGAGCGCAGGCCGGTGGCCGAGCAGGTCACCCGCTCCAGCGATGCCGCTGACCAGGCCCAGCTGCTCGAGAGGAGCGGCGAGCGAGCCGCGCGCGACCGGGTGATCGCCGCGATGCTGGCCGATCCGGCGTCCCGCGCGCAGGAGGCGGTGGCGGAAGCGGAGCTGAACGTGAACTACGCAGGCTCGGCGATCACCGCCGGCAGCGAGAAACCACCCCTCGGCGCCGGACAGCGGCTGCCCACCACGATCGCCCTGCCGCCCGGGGCCGGTGCCGCCCATCTGCACCAGCTCACCCACCGGCGCGGCCACACGCTGCTGCTGCTCGCCGGCCCCGAGGCCGATCCGGAGGCACTCGCGGAACTGCGGGCCCAGCTGAAAGAGGCCGACACGGCGGCTTCACGGCTGGTGGAGGCCGTGGAGTCCATACGGCTGGAGGAGAGTTCCGGGCTGGGCCTCGGCCCCCTCACCCTGCTGGCGGTGCGGCCCGACGGCTTCATCGGCCTGAGGGCCGACACCGACCACCGCGAGGCGCTGGGACAGTACCGGCAGCTGGTGCTGGGCCGATGATCCGAGCAACGGGATGCACATGCACAGCCGTGCCTTCAACCCTTCGCCCCCGACATGGATGCCCTTCCGGTCAGCGAGGCCACTGGCTGGCCGTTCGCCTCCCGGATCCGATCCACCAACCAGGACGGCCAGCCTGTCGGAGTGATGCATGCCTGCGGGCAAGACACCCACATGGCGGCCTGGGTGGCCACGCTGCGCCGTCTTGCCTCGGTGAGGCGTGATTGGTCGGGCACGCTGATGATGATCGCTCAGCCGGCCGAGGAACTCGGGCGCGGGGCGGGGATGATGCTTGACGACGGCCTCTTCCGGCGCTTTCCGAAGCCGGATGTGGT
The DNA here is from genome assembly GCF_014224355.1 of Synechococcus sp. BSA11S. GTDB lineage: Bacteria > Cyanobacteriota > Cyanobacteriia > PCC-6307 > Cyanobiaceae > Regnicoccus_A. Next base: position 136,887 of record NZ_VNWP01000007.1, read on the forward strand.
GCTGGCGCTGCAGACCCTGGTGAGCCGGGAGATCAATCCCCTGGAGTCCGCGGTGGTGAGCGTGGGCAGCTTCACGGCCGGAGATCCGGCAGCAGCTGCTGGAGGGCATTGCCCGCATTGCCAGAGGCGAAGCCATCGCCGCCGGCGTTGCCGAGGATCGGATGCCGGAGGTCACGATCACGAAGGACTCCACTCCCGCCACCTACAACACACCCGAGCTTGTGCAGCGCTTCCGGATGCTGGTGGTGTCCAGGGTCGGCAAGGACAGGATTCTTGCCGTGGAACCGGTGATGGCCGGAGAAGAGTTCGGCGGCTATCGCCCACGTTGGCCAGGCCGAGGTTGCGGGTGCTCTCCGCCTCGTTGCGAGCCGGATCGATCATCGCTGCCGCGGCGATCGGCTGGGTGCCGGACGTGAAGCCGTTGATGGCCCGCGATGCCACCAGCAACGGGAAGCTCCGCAAGGGGATCGGGAGGTTGCCTCCGGCAGGAAACCTGAGCCGGCCTTGAGGAGCAGCGTGTCGAAGATCGGGAAGGCCGGCCCCTGGCCCATCACATCCACGATGCACACCACCATCAGGGCAGGCACGGCGAGCCTGAGTGACGGGTTCGAGGGCCTGGGGATGGCGGCGTCGCTCATGCCCACGATGGGGGGTGGGTTGGTTGCATCGTGGCAACGGCCGTGGACCCGGCATCGAGCGGGGAAGTGCTTTGGGCGGGGTGCCGCACCGGCGCGCCGTGGATACGGTGAAGGGATGCGATCGCCATCCGGTCGGCCTGGTGTGGCGTCTCCCCTGCGTGCCCGTGAGCGAACCTGACCCCTCGGCCATCCTGGCCATCGCCAGCGGTTATGGCGTGTCCAAGGCGCTGCTCACGGCCGTGGGGCTCGGGCTGCACACGCGGCTGGCGGCCGGGCCGATGACGTGCGAAGAGATCGCCGACGCCTTCGAACTGCAGCCCCGGCCAGCCCGCGACTTCCTCGATCTGCTGGTGTCGGTGGACATGCTGGCCCGCGAGGGCGACGGGCCCCAGGCGCTCTACGGCAATACGCCAGCCACCGCAAGATTTCTGGATCGCGGCCAGCCGGAGTACATCGGCGGGCTGCCGGAGATCTGGGAGCTGCGCGACTACCGCTTCTGGGCCGACCTCACCGAAGCCCTGCGCACCGGCCTGCCACAGAACGAGGCGAAGCATGCCGGCACACCGTTCTTCGAGGCGATGAACGCCGATCCGGAGCGGCTCGAGGCCTTCATGAACGCCATGAACGGCTCCTCGCTCTGCAACTTCCAGGCCCTGGCGAGGGCGTTCCCCTTCAGCTCCTACGACACGCTGACCGACATCGGCGGAGCCGATGCGCTGCTCTGCCGTGAGGTGGCCGCCGTGCACCCCAGCATCCGCTGCGTGAGCTTTGATCTGCCCCCCGTGACGCGGATCGCCGAGCGCCGGATCGCTACAGCCGGCCTGGAGGAGCGGATCCGCGCCGTGTCCGGCGATTTCTTCGTGGATCCCTGGCCGCCGGCGCAGCTGATCACGATGGGGATGATCCTGCACGACTGGAACCTTGAGCGGAAACAGACCCTCATCCGCAGGGCCTTCGAGGCGTTGCCGGCAGGGGGCGCGCTGATCGCGATCGAGGCGTTCATCGACGACGCCCGCCGCCGCAACAGCTTCGGGCTGTTCATGTCCCTGATGATGCTGATCGAGTTCGGCGACGCCTTCGACTTCACCGCGGCTGAGTTCCGCCAGTGGTGCTCTAATGCCGGCTTCAGCCGCTTCGAGACGATCCCGCTGGAGGGACCCTCCAGCGCCGTGGTGGCCTACAAGGATCCTGGCTGAGGTCGATCGGCCCCCAGGGTGGGCAGGAACCGCGGCGGCCGCCGGTTACGGGTGGCCTGCTCGAAGGCATGGGCGTAGCCCAGCAGCTTGCTGTCCTGCCAGGCGCCGGCGAAGAACGACAGCCCCACGGGCAGGCCGTGCACAGAACCGGCGGGCACGGAGATCTGGGGATAGCCCGCCACAGCCGGCGGCGTGGAGCAGCCACCCGGAAGGATGTGATCGCCCACCAGCGAATCGATCACGCAGGGCTCCGCCATCACCTGCCGGCAGGCCTGCTCCCCCGGATCGCTCTTGGCCTGCGCCTGCTCGATCACCGCATCGGTGGCTTCGTGCTGCCCGAAGCATTCCCGCGCCACGCCCTGACGGGCACCTTGCAGCGCCGCCGGATCGAGGAAAGCGAGGTAGTCCGGCGGGCGGTGGTCGTCGGCGGGCTCAGTGGCGGGGTCGTCCGGGTCGCGGCCCGCCAGCACATTGAGCAGCACGGCACCCGCCTGCCGCAGCCGCTGCACCACGAAGGCATCGCGGCCGGAAATGTTCCCCACCAGGGCCAGGGAGCCGGCGGTGGTCATCATCCGGTCGGCAGTGTCGAGGCTGTCCTTCACGAGCACGGGGTGCTCCACATCAAGGGCTCTGGCGATCGCCTCGGCGTCGGGATTGATCTCGATCACCGAGCGCAGCGTGGTCCCCGTGGCATCGATCGCCCCGATGCGCTCGAGACAGTCCTGACACACTTCCAGGGCACTGCATGAGCCCTGCGCGAAGGTGGCCTGGAGCTCGGCGATGCTGCACTCCGCCAGTTCGATGCTCATGGCTTGCGGATGGTCAGGACGGCGGCGTGGGGCCCGGTGGGTTGTCTGGCTAGCTGGGAGCCGCTGGGTTGGTGGTGACCAGGGCTGGATGCAGAACGGTGTGCTGCACCAGCGGTCGCAGAATGCCCGAGCCAAGTTCTTTCCCCTCATGCCACTCCGTCGCGCCCTCAGCCTCGCTGCCCTCGGCGCCGGCTGCATCGCCGGAGCCCTCGCTCTCCAGAACCCGGTCGCCGCTGACCAGAGCGTGGACTGCTGGATGAACACAACCCAGCAGACCTGCACGACCAAACCCTGGGGCAGGGGGGGCTTCGAGATCACCTTCAGCCGTGGTGCGATCTTTCGCTTCGTACCGGCCGGCCCTCCCACCACCGACAGGCGCCCGATGCGCGATGAGCAGGGCCGCCTCTGGCTGATGAGCGGCCACCACAGCTTCGAGCTGATCGAACAGGGTGGGGATGGCAACCGGATCTCGGTGTCGAGCCTGCGCAGCAAGGCCGCCCCGGCGGTGAATCACCAGGCCCACAGCAAGGTGAAGCTCAGCGGCCACGGCCAGCCCACCGTGACCCTCTATGCCAAGCCGAACTACGGCTCAGCGATTGCCGGCATGGGCGTGTCGGGCGAAACGCTCGACAAACTCGAGTGCACCTCCAACAGCCAGGGCACCTGGTGCAGGGTGGGCTATCCCGGCCAGAGCGGCCGTGTGCTCTGGGCGCCCAGCGGGTCGCTGATCTTCCTCGGCGACGGAGAGTGACGATCGGCCAGCTCGCCGTGAGCGGCTATCGCTCCCTGCAGAACGTGGTGCTGCCGCTGGATCGGCTGACGCTGGTGAGCGGAGCCAACGGCAGCGGCAAGAGCAACCTTCACCGGGCCCTGGGGCTGATCGTGGCCGCCGCCCGCGGCGAGCTGGTGGGGGCCCTGGCCCGGGAGGGGGGCCTGCCGGCGGCGCTGTGGGCAGGACCGGAACGCCTGAGCCGGGCGATGCGCCGCGGCGAGCAGCCCGTGCAGGGCGGCCCGCGCAAGCAGGCGGTGCGCCTGCGGCTGGGTTTCTCAGCCGATCCCTTCTCCTATGCGATCGAACTGGGCTATCCACAGGAGCGGCACACGGCCTTCGCCCTGGATCCGGCCCTGAAGGGGGAATGGATCTGGGCCGGCGCCAGCTTCCACCCCCGCGCGGTGCTCAGCCGCGGCGGCGGCCAGCAGCACCCCGACCGCAGCCTGTTCCAGAGCGGCGCCGACCCGCAGGAGCAGCCCGAGCTGCACGTGCTGCGCGAGCAGATCCTCAGCTGGCGCTTCTACGACAGCTTCCGCACCGATGCCGGCGCGCCCGCCCGGCAGCCGCGCGTGGGCACCCGCTGCTTCGCCCTGGCCGGCGACGGCGGCGACCTGCCGGCGGCGGTGCAGACGATCCTGGAAAACGGCGACGGCAGCGGCCTGCAGCAGGCGGTCGCCGATGCCTTCCCGGGTTGCCATCTCAGTGTGGGCACCGAGGCGGGACTGTTCCGGCTGCGCTTCCATCAGCCGGGCCTGCTGCGTCCGCTGGAGGCCGCCGAACTGTCGGACGGCACGCTGCGCTACCTGCTGCTCACCGCGTCGCTCTTCAGCCCCCGGCTGCCGCCGCTGCTGGTGCTCAACGAACCGGAGGCCAGCCTCCACCCCGACCTGCTGGCACCGCTGGCGCGGCTGATCGAGGCAGCGGCGCAGCGCACCCAGGTGTGGGTGATCGCCCATGCGCCACAGCTGATCCAGGAGCTTGCCGCGTCGGAGCTCTGCCGTCATGTGGTGCTGCAACGGGAGCTGGGGGCCACGGTGGTGGAGGGTCAGACCACCCTGGAGCGGGGCGCCTGGCGCTGGCCGTCGTTGACTGGGGTCTGACGAGGCCGGCGGGGATGTCGAGAGTTGGGGCTGAGCGGATCTGCCCGGTGCGTCTGCTGCCGCTGGCCCTGTTGCTCGCCGCTGCTGTCGCCGCGCCACCGGCGCAGGCCGACAGCACGGAGGCCACCTGCATCCTCAGCCGTCACGATCACACCGTGCCGGTGGAGGAGGGGCCGTGCACGTTCAGCCAGCGGCAGGGCAATGTGAACGTGCGCTTCGGATCCTGGGCCTTCAGCTTCCCCAGCGCCGAACAGGGCCGCACCTACCAGCGCCGAGCCACCGGCACGGGTCTCCGCTTCCAGCGGGAGGGGCAGTACACGCTGCAGGTGGTGTGGCCCACGGCCCCGGCGGCGACCCCCAAACCGAAGGGCTGGGAGGGCGACAATTTCTTCCTGGGCCGCTGGCAGGGGCAAAGCACGGCCGGCCGGGCGGTGATCGATGTGCTCACGGTGGAGCCGAACCGGATCCGTTGGGGTAACAAGGCCAACGGCATCTGCGACAGCGACTACAGCGTGGAGAACCTCCCCTGGGGCCGCAATGGCCGCTATCCCGATCAGTTGGTGCCGCCCAGCCAGCCGACGGATCTGGTGTTCGGAGTGGCCCGGCTCACGCTCAGGCCCGGACCCTGCAGCACGGGGGATGCGGTGATCCAGCTGGCGATGCCACTGGATGGCTCCAGCGCCCTGGAGGTGGTGACCTACGACGCCAGTGGCCAGGTGATCGGCAAGTTCGGCGCCTTCGAGCGGCTTCCCGCAGCTGGGCGGTGACGATCCAGATCTCACCGCTCAACCGCCAACCCCGCGGTCATGCCAACCCCATCACGAGCGAATTGTGTGGCTGGGTGCGTCATCGCGCGGAAAGCAGAACGCCGTCGCTCCAGCAGATCGGAGACACCCCCGTACACACGTCGGGGCTGGTCCTGTGGAAGCGCTGCCAAGCCGCGTGTTCATGAACGGCAACAGCCAGGCCCTGCTTCAGGCACTCAGCGGCTTTGATGCCGAGGTCGTGGAGGCTCTGGAGCAGCAGCAGGCCGAAAAGCTGCCGGTGCAGGAGCGCGAGGCGTTGTGATCCACCTCCTCCACACCAACATCCTCATCTACCTGAGCAAGAATCCTCCGCCCCAGGTTGCCGAGCACATCGACGCCCTCAGTGAGAACGACACGCTGGCCATGTCGTTCATCACCTGGGCCGAACTGTTGCGCGGAGCGGAAGGCAGCCTGCACCGGAACGCCACCCCGCGGCTCCTGCAGACCCTGGCCCGGCAGGGACCGGTTCTCTATCCCCAGGGTCCAGGCATTTGCGAGCACTACGCCATTCAGGCCACGGCCCTGAAACGACGGGCCACGCCCATCGGCGCCCATGATCTCTGGGCTGCCTGAGACCGATGTCCATGCTGGAGCCTTGATCAGCCCAGAACCCCGCTGCCAGGCCAAGCCACAGCCCGGCATCCAGGCCGCCGGAATCTCCCGCCCGGCGCCGGCAGAGTTCAAGCTCGAACCCATCCTCAACCGCCGTGCCACCGATGGCGGCAGGCTCGCCAGGATGAGGACCTCAACGTCAGGGCCATGCCCAGGCCGCGCCACACCCGAGAGACCCGTGCCGACAACAGTCCCATCAGCAGTGCCGACAGCAGCGCCGATCACAACGGCGACAACCACGTTCGCAGAGTTTGCCCAACGGGCTGATTATTCGCTGATGGATTCCCTGCAGGCGGATCCTCAGGCCACCGGCGATGGCCACGATCACCGGCCCCGCCAGGTGTTCTCCGGTCATTACGTGCCGGTGACGCCAACCCCGATTCCAGCGCCGGAGTACGTGGCGCACAGCAGAACCCTCTTCAACGAACTGGGCCTGAGCGATGAGCTGGCCCACGACGAACACTTCCGCCGTCTGTTCTCCGGCGACATCACCGTGGCGCGGGAGCCGATGCGACCGGTTGGCTGGGCGACCGGTTATGCCCTCTCGATCTACGGCACCGAATACATCCAGCAGTGCCCGTTCGGCACCGGTAACGGCTACGGCGATGGCCGGGCCATTTCCGTGTTCGAGGGCGTCTTCAACGGCCGGCGCTGGGAGATGCAACTGAAAGGTGGAGGTCCGACGCCGTACTGCCGTGGCGCCGATGGACGCGCCGTGCTCCGCTCCAGCGTGCGCGAGTTTCTGGCGCAGGAGTTCATGCACGCCCTGGGGGTTCCCACCTCACGCTCCCTGACGCTTTATGCGTCCCGATCCGAAACGGTGCGCAGGCCCTGGTACTCCCCGAACTCCAGGTCCCTCGATCCCGACATCCTGGTGGACAACCCGGCGGCGATCACCACCCGCGTGGCGCCATCGTTTCTGCGGGTGGGCCAACTGGAGCTGTTCGCCCGTCGCGTACGCAGCGGTGCGCATCCGGAGGCTCTGAACGAGCTGCGGATGATCGTGATGCACCTGATCGAGCGGAACTACCGGCCGGAGATCGATCCGGGTCTGGAGTTCAGCGATCAGGTGGTTGAGCTGGCGCGGTTGTTCCGCTCACGGCTCACCGCCCTGGTGGCCCACTGGATCCGCGTGGGCTACTGCCAGGGCAATTTCAACAGCGACAACTGCGCCGCCGGTGGCTACACCCTCGACTACGGCCCCTTCGGATTCTGCGAACTGTTCGATCCCAGATTTCAGCCCTGGACCGGCGGCGGTGAGCATTTCAGCTTCTTCAACCAACCGGTGGCGGCCGAAGCCAACTACCAGATGTTCTGGGCCGCCATCAGGCCGCTGCTCGCAGAGAACACGCAGGCCCTGGCGCGGCTGGATCAGATCCGGGAGGGCTTCGCCGAAGCGATGCAGCAGGAGCTTGAGGTCATGTGGGCCAGGAAGCTCGGCCTGAGCAGTTATGACGCCGCGCTGGTGAACGAGCTGCTGGAGCTGATGGTGCTCTCCAAGGTGGATTACACGATCTTCTTCCGCCGGCTCTCTGACATCCCCGAGCAACTCTCAGCTCTGAAGGAGAGCTTCTATCTGCCGAGTTCTGAAGAACTTGATGCGCAATGGACCCGCTGGCTGAAGCGCTGGCGTGATCAGATCACGGCCAACGGCGACCTCGGCGAGACATCCGCCGCGATGCGACGGTTGAACCCGGCCGTGACCTGGCGCGAATGGCTGATCGCACCGGCTTATGAACAGGCGGCGGAGGGTGATTTCAGCCTGATCCAGGAGCTGCAGGAAGTGTTCAGCCATCCCTACGACGAGCCATCAGCGGAGGTGAAGGCGACGTACGACCGCCTGAAGCCCAGGGAATTCTTCAACGCCGGAGGTGTGTCCCACTACAGCTGTTCGTCGTGAGCCGATGAACCGCTGAACCCATCCCAGAACGCAGCTCTCGGTCCGCGGAAATCCGAGACGTGGACGGCAGCACCCGCGAGCCTCGCGCGGTGGGGTGGATGCTGCGCTGCCCGGTGGAGGCGGCGGCGGTGGTGGTGCTGCGGCCCGCCACGCCGATGGGTATGTGGCATACCCCTTGGGCATCCACGGAGTGGCTGTGGGCCAGGGTGACACTTATGACGAAGCGCTGGAGGATGTGCGCTCCGCGATCGCTTTGCCTCCATGGCCTCAAAGGCGTCAAGCAGGCGTTTCAGCGCCTCCCTTCGCATTTCAGAGTTCCAGGAGAAGCCGGCGTGAGGCGTCCACGTCTTTGCGGAAATAGGGATTGTGGATCATGGATTCCGTGAGGAGATCCACCGGACGGCCGAAGAGGACTTCTAATTCATCGGCGAAGGAACAGAAGCGTCGGGCGTAGCCCGGTTCCCTTTGGCCCGTCATAGTCACGATGAAATCCAGGTCACTGCTGGCAGGGTCAAACAGGCCCTTTGCCGCCGAGCCGAACACTTCGAGACGATCCACGCCGTAGCGGTTGCACAGGTGCCTGAGCGGCTCCAGCCGATCGGCCAGCAAGGGCAGCAGCGGGGCAACCGTGTCCATGGGGTCAGGCTAACGGGGCCCGGGTTTCCTTCAAACCGCCAACGCCATGACCGGCAGCCAAGCCGCCGGAATCTCCCGCTCCAGCCGCCAGCGAATCGCCATCGGTCGCTCCCCTTCGTGGCTCTCGTACCTCGCAAACCCCAGGCAAACAAACGGCTCGGTGACCGTGCCCTGCCGGCGCTGTTCCCGCACAAACAGCAGCACCCGCGACCCCAGCGCCTCGTGGTGGATGGTGCGCTGCCCGGTGGATGAGGCTTCCCGCGTGGGGTCTGGCTCTCCCAGCGGAACTCTCACGGAGAGATGGCGTAGTCGTTGTAGCGGGTGGTGGGGGAGAACAGGCGCTCGGACTACTTGAGGGTGATGAACAAGACGTCGCACTTGGTGGCTTCATCAAGGAAGCCCCCTCGCGTTCAGGGGTGGTCGTGCCCCTCCGGAGCCGATCGAGGACCTCGGGCGGGCACGTGCTTCCGGCCGCTGTCCCAGGGTTGGGCCATTGCGAGCAAACCGTGTGGCTGCAAAGCACCAGAAAATGCCTTTAGGATGCCTTCAGACAACTTCTTGTTCGTCCCGCGTCTCCCATGGCCCAAGCCAGTTCCATCGTGCGTCATCCCCCTGCGGCCCTGGAGCAGAGCCTGGAGCGCCTGGGTCGCAACATCCGCACGGCCAGGTTGCGGCGTGGTTGGCGCCTGGAGGATGTGGCCAAACGCATGGGGGTGACGCGCTACACGGTGTCCGACGTCGAGAAGGGCAAGGCAGGCACCTCCGTGGCTGCCTATCTCGGGGCGCTCTGGGCTCTCGGTCTGCTCGATCAGATGTCCGAGTTGGCTGATCCGGATCGGGATGAGGAGGGCAAGGCGCTGGAGGGTGTCCGCAGCCCAAAACGGGCCCCCCGTGGTCTCCGAATGGATGACGACTTCTGACCATGACTGCTGAGCAGGAGTGCTTCGTCTATGTGGTGCCGCCGGGAGCAACGGAATTCGTCACGGCCGGGGGGTTCAAGCTCAAGAAGGATCGCCAGGGACGTCCGGTCGGTGCGTTCGTGTATGGCCGCCGCTACCGGGAGCGCCCCGATGCCGTGGAGCTCGACCCGGTGGAGTTGAGGCTGGGCGCACGCCCGTTCGAAACCGGTCGCATGGGCGGCTTCTTCGGGGCTCTGCGCGATGCGCTGCCAGATTTTTGGGGTCGACAGGTGATCGCCAGCCACTCAGGTTTGGGGGACCCCAGCGACTTCGATCTCTTGTTGCTTGGGCCAGATGATCGTGCTGGCGCCCCCCTGCGTCAGGAAAGAAGTCCGCTCGGTCTGACCCATCCACCAGGGGGCCAAACCGAGGACCATGAAACCGATCTATGACCAGGCCATGCGGGCCGAGATCCGCAATCGCATGAGCCCGCCCAACCGGGAGAGCGTGGCCGAGATCGCTCGCTCCACCGGCATCACCGCCCGGACCCTCTACAACTGGCGCAGTCAGTGGCAGAAAGAGGGCCAGCTGGTGCCGGCCACCAGCAAGCCGCCGGAGCAGTGGGGAGCATCGGACAAGCTGGCCGCTGTGATCCAGGCCGCAGGCCTCAATGGCCCCGATCTCGGCGCCTACTGCCGCGAGCGTGGGCTCTATCCCAAGCAGCTTGCCCGCTGGCGCCAGGCGGCAGAGGATGCGAATGGTCCCAGCGCACCGACCATGACCGACCACAGGGATCTACAGCGCAAAAACCAGGAGCAGGCCCGCCAGATCCGGCGCCTGGAACGTGAGTTGCAGAAGAAAGAAAAAGCTCTTTCGGAGGCAGCAACATTGCTGTAGCGGAACGCTTCCGCGAAGCGGTTGCTCTCAAAAAAGCTCGATCAGCTTTGGCTGCGAGAAGAGGAGTCCTGATTCCGCCAGAGCAGAGAAATAAGGCCATGGAGTTTCTCTATGAAGGCCTCAATGCAGGAGCTTCCATCAAGGCTGTTGCTGATCTGATCGGCATCTGTTCACGCACACTGC
>NZ_VNWP01000008.1 GCF_014224355.1 Synechococcus sp. BSA11S
ACCGCTGGCTACGTCGCTATCTGGGGATCTATAACGGCAACAGGTGCCACATGGCTCTCGGTGGCCTCACGCCTCAGCAGTCCCTCCAGCGACTGCTGATCGCTGAATGACCTGGTGAGAAAACACACCTAGACGCTGCTGAAAGAGAAGTCAACCAGGATCTGGCCGTTGTAGACACTAGCCAGGGTGGCACGCAACGAGCCTGGGATCATGGTGGGGCTGACCCGGTTCTGAGGACAAGTTGACAAGGGTCACATCCTGACCACCAGACTGTCCATCGATGACCAACCCCCAGCGGCAGCGGCAGGAGGCGCCGGCAAAGCGGGCGGCCGAGAACGCGCTCGGCTCACCGCTGACATCGAGGCAGTGTTCCGGGAGCACCGCGGTTTCCACGGATCCCCGCGGATCCACCAGGAGCTGCGCGCTGCAGGGCATCCGATAGGACGCCACCACCATCGGGACCACAGCCAGCTGGCGGTACCTGGCGGTGTGGATCGACCTGTTCAGCCGCCGGGTTGTCGGCTGGAAGCTGGATCAGCGGATCGATGCAGCCCTTGGTCATCGAGACCCTTCACCGGGCTCTGGGCCATCGTCAGGTGCAACCGGAGCAGCTGCTCCTGCATACGGATCAGGGCAAGCCCAGAACCGGGCTAATGCGTACCGCGACCTGCTGAGGAAACGCGAAATTGTCTGCGGCATGTCCGAAAAGGGCTGCTGCTGGGACAATGCCGTGGCGGAGAGTTTTTTCTCCACCATGTAGCCGAAGGCTTCTGCGAAGCAGTGATTGGAGCGCGATCTGGCCTTCTGGATCGAGGGGTATTACGACCGCGAGCGCCGTCACCCAACAATCGGTTACCTCAGCCCACATTGAAGTACTGGATGGAACTCTTCAGGGTAATCTGCACGTGCAGTCGATACGCTTGTAGCTTCTCAAGGCTGCCTCGGCTATGGCAATAGCAGCAATTAGAGGTGCCCTTAAGAGTCTTGTCGGATGGTCGGCTCCTCTGTTAATCTTTAATGCCTTTCTCGTGGAATCCTAGGCTTTCAAGTATTCATGACAGCCAATCCTTGAGACCTCTCTTCACCCGCTTGGCATTGGCTTTGGTGGGAAGGAAGGCCTTGATTCCCTGGGGCTTGGTCCTGTCCTCACGCTCACCACCGGTGTTGTAGTAGTTGTAAGCCGTGCTGGGATCCAGCGCAGAGGCTCCATCGGTGTAGCTGCCATAGCCATACTTCGAATAGCCATAGATGTTGGTGCGATCGCCAGAGGCGATGCGCGAATTGGTCACTACCCCCAGCAGTGGGGCACCCGCCGCTCGGATGCGCTCCACAGCCTGAGCGGGCAACTGGCGGTCCACCTTGTTCAGGCCCACCACCAGCAGGATTCCATCCAGGTTTTCCGCCAGGAGTGAGGCATCGGCCAGGCCCAGGGCCGGCGGGGTGTCGTACAGGATCAGGTCGTAGGCGCCCGACGCGGCGATGTCCTGCACCAGGTGGCCCATGCGCTCGGAGCTCATCAGCCGCGGCGGGTCCGGCACCCGGCGGCCGGCGGTGAGCACCTGCCAGCTGGCGTGGTCAGGCACCGTCTGCAGCAGTGAGCGCCAGTTGGCACCGTCCTCGGTGAGCAGGTTGGAGAGGCCACTCAGGTTGTTCAGGCCCAGCCGGTGGTGCACCTGCGGCTGGCGCAGGTCCGCATCCACCAGCAGCACCCGCTTGCCCAGTTCGCTCAGGGTTTTGGCCAGCAGCACGATCAGCAGGCTCTTGCCTTCCGACGGCACCGAGCTGCTCACCGCCACCGATTTCACCGGTCGGTCGCTGTTCAGGAAGCGCAGGCTGGTGTAGAGATTGCGGAACGCCTCCTGGTAAGTGAAGCGCTGGTAGCCGGCCATGCCGGTCTGCTGGGCGTCGAGATCATTGAGCAGGAAGCGCTTGTCGCGCCGCACCCCCTCGAAGAAGGAGATGTAGGGGATGTGGCCCAGCAGGGGCACCTTCAGATCCTCACGCACTTCACCCGGCGTGTGGAACACATGATCAAGGCGATCCCGCACCAGGGCCACACCGCCTCCGGCCACCACCCCCAGCAGCAGGCCCTGCAGAAGCCCCCTGCCCAGACGTGGTTCCACCGGGGTGGGATTCACCGCCGCCGGGCTGATCACCTTCCAGGGCACATTGTTCTGGGCGATCTCCAGCTGGAACTGGTCGCGGGTGCTCTGGTAGCTGGCCAGGTTGCCCTGGGCGATCTCCAGTTTCTGCTGCAGGTCTTCGTACTGGCGCAGCAGGGCCGGCTGGCTGCGGAAGCGGTCGTCGGTGCCGCCGATCTGGGAGCGCAGCGCCGCGATCGAGCCATCGAGCTGCTGCAGGGTGGCATCCACCGCCTCCAGTTCCTTGCGCTGCAGCGCCGGCTTCAGCTGGTCGCGGGCGCTGATCAGGTTGCGCAGGTAGGGGGAATCGGCGGTGTAGATCGAGCGGGCCTCGGCGATCTCCCCCTCCAGCCGGTTGAGCTCGGTGAGCAGCGGCTGGTTGGGCACATCCAGGGTCACGCTCGTGCCGGAGCCAGCGGATTCGGTGCTGCCCCTATCGCCAGCGGAGCTGGTGAACGTGCGGGCGGTGAGCCGGCCGGCCGCCACATCGGCCCGCACCTGCTGCAGCCGGCGGCGTTCCGCCAGCTGGTTCTCGAGAGAGCCGCGCAGCTCTTCGGCCTGGCTGCGCACGGCGGCGGCTTCGGTTTCAGGGGCCAGCACGTTGTTGCTGGTGCGGAAGCGCTCCAGTTCACCCTGGAGTTCGGAGCTGCGGGCCTGCAGTTCCGGCGCCTGTTCGTCGAGGAATTTCACCCCTTCGGTGAGCTTCTCGCGCCGCTGCTGCAGGGCCCAGCTCAGGTAGGCCTTCTCGGTGAGCTTCAGGGTTTCGTTCACCAGCTCCGGGCTGCCGCCTCGGGCCTGCACGGCCAGCACCCCAGAGGCCAGGATCGGGTTTTTCTGGGTGGGATCGGCCGACACCAGGCTCACCGTCACCTGGGGAAGCTTCTGATCGGAATACCGCCGCTGCAGGTCGGTGAACACCGGCTCCAGCACCGTGGGGCTCTCCAGCACCCGGATCAGGGTGGGCACATCGTTGCGGCTCACATTGCGGGCCACCGAGGCGATCGCTCCGGAACCGGCATCGCCGCCGGTAGCCCCACCGCTTTCACTGATCGGATCGGAGATCAGCAGGCTGAAGCCCCCCAGGAACACCGGGCTGTTGATGCGTCGGTACACCGTCCACAGTCCGGCCACCAGGGTCACCGCCACCGCGGTGGCCAGGAAGATGCGCCGCCGCCGCTGCAGGATCCGCACCAGCCCCTTGAGGCCCACGCCGCTCTCCTCCAAAGGCGCGGCCGCCGGCATCAGGGCATAGGCCGTGGGCGCTGGGGTGTCCGGGGTGCTGGAGGCCATATCTGCCGAACTTTGAGCTGAGTGTATGGGAATTCCCCGGGCACGCCATCCAGGCTGTGGCGCTTTGCAGGCCTCCCACGGCCATTGGCTGAACACGCGTCGTAACCTCGCGCACAAAGCCCGTGCTTCATGACGATTGAGCTGCAGGACGACTTCAGCCGTCGCAAAGTTCGCAGCCTCGGCCGCCTCTGCGCCTACACCCTGCTGCTGGTGTTTCTGGCCAGCGTGCTCACGGCGCTAGTGCCACCACCCTTCGCCAGCCCCCAGCGCATGCTGGCGGTGATCACCGAAGTGCTGGAGCGCTCCACCCTGCCGGCGGTGGCCGTACTGTTCCTGTTCTTCGGCTTCAGCGGCGATGCCCTGCCGGCCCTGTGGGAATGCTGGCTGGCCCGCTGGCTGCAGCCGCTGCTGCGCCTGGCCGCCCTCTCGTACCTGCTCACGGCCGTGGTGGTGGTTGGTGTGGGGCAACGGCTCACTACCGACGGCGTGGCTTCCCTGGATGGCCAGCTGCGCACCTCCATGGAGAACCTGGGCAAGTTCCGCGAGCAGGTGGACGGGGAGACCAGCGTGGAGCGGCTGCGGGCGCTCGTGGCCCGTCAGCCCCAGATCCTGCAGGCCCTGCAGCAGGAGGGCACTCCCCTCAATCAGAACAGTCCCCTGCCGGAACTGCGCCAGCAGGTGGATCGGCTGCTCACCAGGGCGGAGGCCAACCTGAGCCGGCAGAGTCAGGTGGCTCGTTCCAATGCCGCCGGTCAGCTGGCCCGCCAGATGGTGCGGCTGGCGATCACGGCCCTGATCTATGCCCTCTACTACCTCGCTGCTGCGCTGATCTGGCCGCGCTCGTTGCAGACCACCGTGGAGCGGGTGCTGGAGGCTCGCCGTCTCAGGCAGGCCCTTGAAGACGACGAGCTCGACGCCGAATCCGGACCGAACGAGACGCCTGCATGATCAAGGCCACGGCTGAAGGCTGGGCGCGGCTCACCCTGCTCTCCTGCCTTGCTGCTGCTCAGCTCACCCTGCTGGTTCGGGCCGACTACGCAGCCTTCGCGATCATGGCCAGCCTGTCGTGGCTGGCCGGGGCCCTGCTGCTGATGGAGCGCGAAGAACAGACCTCAGCCCCGGCCCTTGATCAGCTGCCGCGCTCCAGAGTGCTGCCCGGCTTGCTGCTGCTGCTCTGGAGCCTGCTGGTGCTCAGTCGCGTGGCCCGTCTCTACGACCCTCTGCTGCACCTGCTGCCCCTGGCCTCCCTGCTCGGGCTGGCCCTGCTGGGCGGCCTGGCCTGGCGCTCCTCCGGCCTGGCCGCCCTGGCCCTGATCGGTGCCCTGCTGCCGGCCCAGGTGCTGATCAACCGCTTCCTGCCCACCGCCCCCCTGGCCTCGCTCACCGCCTGGGCCTCCTCCCTGCTGCTCTGGCTGCTGGGTCGCCCGGCCTTCGCCGAAGGGCGAAACATCGTGTTGCCAGGGCAGGTTCTGGTGGTGGATGCCAGTTGCACCGGCGTGAACACCATGGCCCTCTGCCTGGCGGCGGCGGTGGTGCTGGTGATCCTGCTGCCGCCGCCCGCTTGCCCGCCGTTTTCGCGTCGATCCCCCTCGATCGCCGCCGGCCTCGTTCTCGGCCCGCTCGCCGTGCTGCTCGCTTTTGCCGTCAATCTCGTGCGGATCGTGCTGCTGGCCCACACCGATTTCACCCCAGACCTGGAGGGGCTGGCCCAGTGGCGCAGCTTCGGCTTCTGGCACGACGGCCTGGGCTCGAATCTCTTCTCCCTGGGGGCCATGACCCTGGTCTGCCTGGTCTGGGTGCTGGTGCTGGAGCTGAATCTGCGCTCCGCCCGCCTGCTGCGGGGCACTCGGCCATGAGCGGCGCGCGCTGGGCCCTGTTCGCCCTGGCGGCCTGGAGCGTGGTGCTCTCGCTCGAAACCTGGTTCCGCCGGCCCGGTGCTGGATCCTGGCCCGCCTTCCCCGATCAGCTCGAGCGCAACGGCCGCCTCTACCGGCGCACTCCGGCCGCGGGCGATCCCGGTGAGCTCCCGCCGGCGCTCACCCTGCTGGCGGCGGCCGATTACCAGCCCACCGCTGGCGGCGGCGGCCCGCCGATCCGTCTGCGGCTGCTCACCCTGGCCAGCAGCGGCACCGGCGTGGCCATGCCGGTGCAGGCGATCGGGCCGGAGCTGGTGGGGCCCACAGCCCGAGGCCAGTGCGTGGTGCTCGATGCCGGCGGAAACCGAGTGGCCCAGCTGCCCACCAACGCCGCCTGGCTGGCCTGGATGGCGCAGCAGCCCCCATCGCGGCCCGCCCTGCTCGCCTGGCTGGCTGGCCTGCGCCCCTACCGCGCCAACCTCTGCCTCTGGGAAGGTCGTCCTTGATCAGCTCCCAGCGGCTTCAGAGGCTGCCGCGCCGCCTGGCCGTGATGGCGGTGGATGCCCTGCTGATCGCCCTCAGCTTCTGGCTGAGCTTCGCGCTGCGGATCGGCCAGTGGAACTCCCCCTGGTTCCAGAGCAACCTCCACCTCCTGCCCTGGGCGGTGGGAATCGCCTGGCTCGTGCTGCTGCTCAGCGGCTGGTACCGGGGGCTCACCCGCTACTCCGGCAGCCACACCCTCTACGGCCTGCTGCCCCGCAGCGGCCTGATCGTGCTGCTGCTGCTGCTGGTCTCCACCCTCAGCGGCCGGGCCGATCCACCCTTCCGCAGCTTCTGGATCCTGTTCTGGCTGCTTTACTCCGGCGCCGCCATCGCCGTGCGCATCGGCCTGCGCGATCTGCTGCGGCTCTGGCTGGCCCGGCCGTCGTTGAGGCCGATGTTGCCAGCGCGTGCAGCCAGGGACCAGGAGAGGGGCGCCCCGGTGCAGGCGGTGGTGTACGGGGCCGGCCAGGCGGCCGCCCAGCTGCTGGCCGACCTGCGCTACACGAGCGCCTACCGGCTGCTGGCCGTTGTCGATGACGACCCCTCGCTCTGGGGCCGCCGCCTGCAGGGAATCCCGATCCATTCCCCCCACGAGCTGCCGCGCCTGATCGAGCGCCATGGCCTCCAGCAGGTGCTGCTGGCCATCCCCTCGGCCCCACGCCGGCGCCGCCTGGAGCTGGCCGGGCAGTTCAGTGCCCTGGGGCTGGCGGTGCTCACCATCCCCTCCTTGGCCCGCATCGCCGCCGGCGATCAGCAGGTGAGCGAGCTGCGGGCCGTGGCGATCGAGGACCTGCTCGGCCGCGAGACGAGCGATCCCGACCCCGCCCTGCTGCGGGCCGCCGTGGGCGGCAAGGTGGTGCTGGTCACCGGGGCCGGCGGCTCGATCGGCTCCGAGCTCTGCCGCCAGATCCTGCGGCTCGGGCCCCGCCGCCTGGTGCTGCTCGATCGCAGTGAGGTGGCCCTCTATGAGCTCGAGCAGAGTCTCGAAGGCTTCAGGTCACAGGCCGATGGGCCCTGGCCCCATCCCCTGGCGGTCCTGGGCGACGCCTGCAACCAGGCTCGCCTGGAGAGCCTCTGCCGTGAGCAGGCCGTGCAGGTGATGTTCCATGCCGCGGCCTACAAGCACGTGCCCCTGCTTGAGCAGAACGCCTGCGCGGGGGTGGCCAACAACGTGCTCAGCACCCGCGTGGCCCTGGAGGTGGCCTTCAGCTGCGGCATGGAGCGCTTCACGCTGATCTCCACCGACAAGGCCGTGCGCCCCACCAACGTGATGGGCGCCAGCAAACGGATCTGTGAGCTGCTGGTGCAGGCCGCCGCCCAGCGCAACGGGCCGATCTGCTCGATGGTGCGCTTCGGCAATGTGCTCGGCTCCTCCGGCTCGGTGGTGCCCCTCTTCCGCCGCCAGATCGCCGCCGGGGGGCCGGTCACGGTGACCCACCCGGAGATCACCCGCTACTTCATGACCATTCCAGAAGCCGTGGAGCTGGTGCTGCAGGCCAGCGGCATGGCCAGTGGCGGAGAGGTGTTCGTGCTCGACATGGGCGAGCCCGTGCGCATCCTCGATCTGGCCCGCCAGATGATCCGCCTCTCGGGCTGCTCCATCTGCGACGACGACCACCCCGAGGGGGAGATCGCCATCCGCTTCAGCGGCCTGCGCCCCGGCGAGAAGCTCTACGAGGAGCTGCTGATCCAGCCAACCGACCAGCCCACGGACCATCCCCTGATCCGCAAGGCCCACGAGCAGTTCCTGCCCTTCGAGCAGCTCGAGCCGCTGCTCGCCCAGCTGCAGCAGGCCCTCGATCACTGGGACGACCGGATGCTGTTCCAGGCCCTCCAGGCGCTGGTGCCGGAATACCAGCCACCCCAGGCCTCCCCTGCGTTGGCTGATCTCAGCGGGCGTCGTACCAGGAGCGACCGTCCTGGCGGCGATGGCGGTGGCGCCGGGCTTCCCGCCGCGTGAACTCACCCACGCTCGGGTTGGCCACCACCGGATCCACATGGGCCACCTGCGCCCAGAGGTCGCGCTCCGCCCAGCGCACCGTGTGGCTGATCCGATCGTGCTTCGACACATGGCACCAGCGGCTGCCCCCGCAGGCCGGGCAGAACAGCTCCTCCAGCCATTCGTTGCTGAGCACCAGCACCGGGTAGGCCTGGATCACCAGCCGCGCTTTCTTGTCGCTCATGCCCCGCTGCTTGAGCTGCTCGGGGGTGAGCAGGTGCAGAAAGTACTTGCGGCCGTTGCCCAGCAGGCGCTGCTCGGGGTGGGCCGGGCAGAACAGCTCCCGCCTGCGCGGCCGGCGGTTGCGCCGTGGTGATTCAGGCTCCGGAAGCGCTGATGGCATCGAGGACGGCATCGGGGACCGGTGGACTCACCTGAATCCGATTATCAACCAGGTCCGCCGTGCCCGGTACCTACCGGCTGCCGCTCCGCTCACTTCGCCTCCATCCAGTTCGGCCCCACCCCCGTGTCCACCAGCAGCGGCACCCGCAGGCGCACGGCGTTCTCCATCACCTGCTTCACCGCCGCCAGCACCGCCTCGAGCGCCTCGGGAGCCGCTTCCAGCACCAGTTCGTCGTGCACCTGCAGCAGCAGGCGCGCCGGCAGGCCCGAGGCCCGCAGCTGCTGGTCGAGCTGCACCATCGCCAGCTTGATGATGTCGGCGCTGGAGCCCTGGATCGGCGCATTGGCCGCCGCCCGCAGCTGCTGGGCCTCCATCCCGGCCCGGCGGGCCACCTCCAGCTCGATCTCCTCCGGCGGCTTGCCCCGCAGCCGCCCCAGCCCGCCTGGGTCGAAGGCGAAGGGCCGCCGGCGCCCCAGGATCGTTTCCACATAGCCGCGGCTGAGGGCCAGCCGTTCCTGCAGCTCCAGAAAGGCGAACACCTTCGGGTAGCGCTGCTTGTACTTGCTCAGGAACTCCTTGGCCTCGGCCTGGCTGACGCCGGTTTCGCGGGCGAAGCGCTGGGCGCCCATGCCGTAGATCACGCCGAAGTTGATCGTCTTGCCCAGGCGCCGCTCGTCCGCTGTCACCTCCTCTTTCTCCAGCAGCAGCCGGGCCGTGAGGGCGTGCACGTCGTCGCCCTTGGCGTAGGCCTCCACCAGCAGCTCCTCGCCGCAGAGGTGGGTGAGGATGCGCAGCTCGATCTGGGAGTAGTCGGCACTGATCAGCTGCCAGCCCTCCTGGGGCAGGAACGCCTTGCGGATGCGCCGGGAAAACTCGGTGCGGATGGGGATGTTCTGCAGGTTCGGGTTGCTGCTCGACAGGCGCCCGGTGGCGGTCACGGCCTGGTTGAAATCGGTGTGTACCCGGCCCGTTTCCGGCTCCACCAGCGCCGGTAGCGCATCCACGTAGGTGCTCTTGAGCTTGCTCAAGGTGCGGTGCTCCAGCACCAGCGGCACCACCGGATGGTCGCCGCTGAGCTTCTCGAGCACGGCGGCATCGGTGCTCCAGCCGGTCTTGGTCTTGCGCGATTTCCTGCGCTCGAGCCCGAGCGTCTCGAACAGCAGCTCCCCCAGCTGCTTGGGTGACGCCAGGTTGAACTCCACCCCGGCGGCCTGGCGGGCGCCGGCCTCGAGGCCGGCGAGGGTGCCGGCCAGTTCCTCGCTCAGGGTCGCCAGGTAGGGCTTGTCGATGCGGATGCCGGTGGCCTCCATCCGCGCCAGCACCGGCTCCAGGGGCAGTTCCACCTGATCGAGCAGCTTCGGCAGGGCCTCCCCCAGCTCCTGCAGCTGGCCGCGCAGCAGCGGCGTCAGCCGCCAGGTGAGATGCACATCCATGGCGCAGTAGCGGGCGGCGGCCTCGATCGGCACCGCCGCGAAGGTCTCCCCCTTGGCCACCAGCGCGCTGAAGCTGGTGGGCGTGAAACCGAAATTGCGCTCCGCCAGCACCTCCAGCCCGTGCTTGGCATTGGCATCGCGCAGGTAATCCGCCAGCAGGGTGTCCATCACCACCCCCTCCAGGCTGAGGCCGTGGCGCAGCAGGATCAGCCGGTCGTACTTGGCGTTCTGCAGCGTTTTCGGGTGCCGGGTGCTCTCCAGCCAGGGGGCCAGGGCCGCCAGCACCTGATCCAGCGGCAGCTGCTGGGCCGCTGGCTGGTGCGCGATCGGGATGTAGGCCAGCTCGCTGACCCCTTCGCCCCAGCAGAGCCCCACCCCCACCAGTTCCGCCTGGAAGGGGTTCAGGCTTGTGGTCTCGGTGTCGAGGGCGATCGGCCGGGCGGGATCGCTGGCGGCCATCAGCCGCTCCAGCAGGGCTTCCAGCTGCGCCGGGGTCTGGATGATCTCCGGCTCCAGGCTTGGCGGGGCGCCGTCTGGAGCGGCCGCTGAGGCAGATGGCTCCTGGGCCCGGTGATCGGCGGAGAAGGCCCGCTCGAAGGCCCCCAGCTGCCGGGCCAGGCTGTGCAGCTCCAGCTCCTCCAGCCGCTGGGCCAGGGCCGCGGCGTCCACGTCGCCGAGCGTCAGCCGCGGTTCGGCCGGCAGGGGGATGTCCACCAGGATCTCGGCGAGCATGCGCGAGCGGTAGGCGTTCTCCCGGTCGGTTTCGAGCTTGGTTTTGAGGGCGCCCTTCTGCTGATCCAGCGCCGCGTAGATGCCATCGAGGTTGAGGTGGGCCTTCAGCAGGGTGATGGCGGTCTTGGGTCCCACGCCCTTCACCCCGGGGATGTTGTCGCTGGCATCGCCGGTGAGGGCCTTGAGGTCCACCACCTCCTCCGGCGGCACCCCGAGCTTGGCGATCACGCCCTCGCGGCGGATCGTCAGCGGGCCTGAGCTTTTCGCATAGGGTCCGCCGCCCATGTACAGCACGGCGATGTCGCGGGCGTCATCCACCAGCTGGAACAGGTCGCGATCACCCGAGAGGATCCGCACCCGCCAGCCCGCGTCGGCGGCCCGGTTGGCCAGGGTGCCGAGCACGTCGTCGGCCTCGTAGCCGGGGGCCATGCACAGGGGCAGATCCATCGCCCCGGAGAGGATCTCCTGCAGGTTGGCCAGATCAGCGAAGAACTGCTCCGGCGCCTCATCCCGGTGGGCCTTGTAGCTGGCGTCGGCCTCGTGGCGGAAGGTGGGCTCGGCCGTGTCGAAGGCGATCACCACCCCCTGGGGGGTCAGCCCCTTCACGTTCTCCAGCAGGGCCTTGAGAAAGCCATAGGTGACGCTGGTGGGCACCCCCTCCCTGGTGCTCAGGCCCCCCTCGCCCCCCTTGGCGAAGGCGTAGAAGCTGCGGAAGGCCAGGGAATGGCCATCCACGAGCAGCAGCATCGGTGCCTCGGCCATCCCCGTCCCCTTCCCCATGCCGGCTGGGGCATTCTGGGGGGCAACGGTCGTGCCGCCATGACGCGCCAACCCCGCCGCTACGCCATCCACCTGCTCCTGGCCGGAGGGCACCGGGAACTGGTGCACTTCCCCACGCTCGAAGCCTTTCAGCAGTGGTACGGCACCGTGCTCAACGCCGGTCCGCCCGAGGCCTTCATCAATGTGCCGATCAACGACCTGGAGGGGGAATACCTGGTGCTGCGTCCGAGCAGCGTGATCGGCATCCGGGTCGAGCCGAGGTACACCGCCCTCGACGACTGAGTCCATGGTGGTTGAATCGTGCCATGACTGATGCCCCCGAGAGGCTCCAGCTGCTCTGGGGGATCACCGTGTTCTCCGGTGCCCTCGCCCAGCTCGCCTCCCTGCTCACTGGCCTGCCGTCGGTGGTGCTGCTGCTGGCCTCCGGTCTGTTGATCGGCCGCGCGGGGCTGGGGCTGGTGGACCCCTTCGCCCTGGGCAGTGGCCTGGAAACCATCGTGGGGCTCCTGGTCAGCCTGGTGCTGTTCGACGGGGGGCTCAAGCTCAGCCTCCCCGGCACCACCACCCGCCAGGCGGTGCTGCGGATCGTGCTGGTGCGTCTGCTGGTGGCCCTTCCCGCCGGCCTGCTGGCGGCCCACTGGCTCGCCGGTCTGAGCTGGCAGCTGGCGGCGGTGTACAGCGCGATCGTGCTGGGCACGGGCCCCACCGTGGTCACCCCCCTGATTCAGCAGATGCGCCTGGCGCCTCCCCTGGGCGATGTGCTGGAGGGCGAGGGCCTGGTGCTGGAGCCGGTCGGGGCCGTGCTGGCGCTGCTGCTGCTGGAGCTGGTGCTCACCGACCACTACGACTGGCAGGACCTGGCCCTGGAATTGCTGCAGCGGCTCGGCTTCGGCGTGGCCGTCGGTGCCCTGAGCGGCCTGTTGCTGGCGGTGCTGCTGCGGCGGCTGCCGGTCGACCCCGAGAGCGGTCTGCGTCTGCAGCTCACCCTGGGGGTGATGTTCCTGATGTTCACCGGCTGTGAGGTGCTGATGCCCGAATCGGGCCTGCCCGCCGCCGTGATGGCCGGGGTGCTGGTGGGCCGCTTCGCCGACACCGACGCCGCCATGCTCGACGACCTGATCCGCCAACTGGCCAAGCTGGCGATCAGCATCCTCTTCCCGCTGCTGGCCTCCGACGTGGCCTGGGCGGATCTCAGCCCCCTCGGCTGGGGTGGTGTGGCCTGCGTGCTCACCCTGATGCTGCTGGTGCGGCCCGTGGCCATGCAGATCGCCACCTACGGCCTTCCCCTCAGCGCCGGCCAGAAGCTGCTGCTGAGCTGGCTGGCCCCCCGCGGAATCGTCACCGCCGCTGTGGCCAGCCTGTTCGCCCTGCGGCTCTATGAAGCGGGGGTGGAAGGGGCCGGAGCGCTGCAGGGGCTGGTGTTCCTCACGATCCTGATGACCGTGGGCCTGCAGGGATTCACCGCGACTCCCCTGGCGGGCCTGCTGGGCCTGCGCCTCACCGTGGAGGAGATGGAGACGGAGGAGCGCCAGCGGGAGGAAGCCAGGGATCAACAGCTGGCTGCTGCCGGGGTCATCCCGGCAGCGGCTGCGGCCAGTCAGGCCTTGCCCCTGGAGAACCCTCAGCCCTGAGCGAGGGCCTGGCGCAGCCGCGCCCGGTCTTCGCCGCTGGTGTGCAGCAGGCGCCAGGTGGTGACCAGATCCGGACCCTGCAGGCTGCCCAGCAGGCCCGCCCGCAGGCTCTTCATCAGCACCCCCTTCTTAACCCCGGCGGCGCTGGCCGCCTCGGCCAGCAGGCTTTTGGCCTGCTCAACGCTCAGATCCGGGCAGTCGGCGGAGTCGCTGGCGTCGCGTCCCTCAAGCCGCTCGAGCACAGCCGTGAGGGCCGCGATCGCTCCATCGGCCCGCAGCTGCTGGCGGGCGCCGGCGTCGGGCTCGGGCCGCTCGAAGAACGGCCTGGCCTGCTCGACCCCATCGCGCAGGGTGGTGAGGGAGGGGCCGAGCAGCTCGGAGAGCTCCTGCTCCCAGGCCTCAGGGCTGGCGCCTGACGCACTCCAGCCTTCGGCCTGCCAGAGCGGAACCAGGGCCTCGCGCAGCTCGCTGGGGGCCAGCTCGTGCAGCACCTGGGCGTTCAGCCAGTTGAGCTTGTCCCAGTCGAAGCGGGCCCCGGCCCGGTTGACCCGATCGAAGTCGAACGCCGCGGCGGCCTGCTCGAGCGTGAACCGCTCCCCCAGGCCCTCCGGCGGCGACCAGCCCAGCAGGGTCATGTAGTTGGCGAGGGCCTCGGCGGTGTAGCCCATGGCGCGGAACTCACCCACCGAGGTGACGCCATCGCGCTTGGAGAGCTTGCGGCCCTCCTGGTTGAGGATCAGGGGCGTGTGGGCGAAGACGGGCAGCGGCAGGCCGAGGGCCTCGTAGAGCAGCAGCTGCTTGGCCGTGTTGGCGATGTGGTCCTCGCCGCGGATCACGTGGCTGATGGCCATGGCGGCATCGTCGACCACCACCACCAGGTTGTAGAGCGGGTCGCCGATGCGATCGGCTGGCGCCCGCCGGGCGATCACCATGTCGCCCCCCAGGTCGCTGCCGCTCCAGCGCATCTCCCCGCGCACCAGATCGCTCCAGCCGATCGTGGCGCCATCGTCGATGCGGAAGCGCACCACCGCGTCGCGGCCTTCGGCGATGAATGCCTGCTGCTGCTCGGGCGTCAGATGCCGGTGCCGGTTGTCGTAGCGGGGTGCCGAGCCGCTGGCCTTCTGCCGCTCACGCATCTGCTCCAGCTCGGCTTCGGAGGCGAAGCAGCGGTAGGCGTGCCCCGAGGCGAGCAGCTGGGCGATGGCGGCGCGGTGGGCCTCGATCCGCTCGCTCTGGATCACCGGCTCGTCGTCCCAGCTGAGGCCGAGCCAGGCCAGACCATCGAGGATGTTGGCGGTGTAGTCCGCCCTGGAGCGCTCCCGGTCGGTGTCTTCGATGCGCAGCAGGAACGCTCCACCGTGGTGGCGGGCGAACAGCCAGTTGAAGACCGCCGTGCGGGCGGTGCCGATGTGCAGGGTTCCCGTGGGGCTGGGAGCCAGACGAACCCGAACCGTCACCGGCAGATGCTCATGAGAGTGAAACGGGACTGACGGGATTCGAACCCGCAACTTCCGCCGTGACAGGGCGGTGCTCTAACCGGTTGAACTACAGTCCCAGATGGCCAGGGGCTGAGGGGCGAAAACCCTGGCCTGATCTGGCTTCTGGCGTCGTGACGACGACCAGAGAAGTATCCACTGCCGCTGGCCCCGCCGTCAACCGGCTGGCCAGCAGGCGAGCTCTAGGGGCGGAAGCCGGCGGGTTCGATCAGGCGAACCTGATTGCCCCTGGCGGTGAATTCCCGGCCCTGATCGCTCTGGACCACCACGCGGCCCCCGGATTTGACCCGGATGACCCTCGCGCGTACCCAGCCGAGAGCCGCAGACTCCAGCACCTTGACCACATCACCGGGTTGTAGATCCAACTCCATGTCCGGAACCAGGAAAGAGCAGGAAGGGGCATCGAGCGCGCCGTGGAGGACTTGAACCCCCGACATCAGGTTTTGGAGACCTGCGTTCTACCAGCTGAACTAACGGCGCATGACGATGCCCCTTCAGCCGGTGCACGAAGTGGCACCGGCATGGGCCAATGAACGATGAAGCTTCAGCGATCGAAGCGTTGCTTCACGCGGGTAGCTTTCCCCACACGGTCGCGCAGGTAGAAAAGTTTGGCACGCCTCACTTTACCGCGACGCTCCACCTTGACGGTGGCGACCTGGGGGCTGTGCAGCAGGAAGACCCGCTCCACACCCACACCCTGGAAGATCCGGCGCACGGTGATGGTTTCGTTCATCCCGCCGTGGCGCTTGGCGATCACCACCCCTTCGTAGGGCTGGATGCGCTGCTTGTTGCCCTCGCTGATGCGCACACCGACGCGCACCGTGTCGCCCACGTAGATCTCGGGCAGATCGCTCTTGAGCTGCTCGGCTTCAAAGGCCTTGATCAGGTCCTGGGCGCTCAGCTTGCCGGTGCGAGCCGGGGTCACGGCGGGCTTCTCCTCCACGGCCGTGGCGGCGACGGCCTCGACCACGTCCGTCTGATCAACGTCCGTCTGATCCACGCTCGTCTCATCCATGTTGGTGTCGTCCTTCAGTGCGGCCTTCGGTTCGGCGCTGTCGTTCAAATCGGCTGCCATCCCAGAATTGCGATCGACCGGCCAAACAACCACTGTAACGGCTCATGTTCCCCCATCCTCCCGGGCCTCCTGTCTCTCCGCCCGGCTGCGCCGGCGGCTCCAGCCCTGCAGGGCCAGGCCGCTGCCGGTGATCAGCATCCAGAGCAACCCCAGGCCATTGAGCGCCACATAGAGCGTTTCGCCCGCAGGAGAGAGCCATTCGCCTTCGTGCAGCACCATCAGCACGTGCACCTGATCGCGGCTGAGCCCACCCCAGTCGCGCAGCAGGCGGTAGCCCATGCCGCTGGTCACGGTGATCAGCAGCGGCAGCACCACCACCGGCCCGATCAGGGCATGCCAGCGGCGCAGCCGGGCCAGGACCTGCATGGTGCTCAGCAGCGATCAGGAAAGTTGATAGCTTGAATCCTGGAATGCCCGGCACCGTCAATGAATCTGTTCGCAGACCTGCTGGCGAGTACCCCGGGCCGTGCCGCCACCGGTGCCGCCTCAGCCGTCACCAGCACCGGTCCGCGCATCCAGAAGGGACGGCGGGGCGTGGAGATCAAATCGGCCCGCGAAATCCAGGTGATGCGCCAGGCCAGCCGCATCGTGGCCACGGTGCTGCGCGAGATCATGGAGATGGCCGCTCCGGGCCTGACCACCGCCGACCTCGACCGCCACGCCGAGCAACGCATCCGCGAGATGGGCGCCACCCCGAGCTTCAAGGGCTACCACGGTTTTCCAGCCAGCATCTGCGCCAGCATCAACAACCAGGTGGTGCATGGCATCCCCAGCGCCAAACAGCTGATCAGGGAGGGTGACCTGGTCAAGATCGACACCGGCGCCTACTTCGAGGGCTACCACGGCGACAGTTGCGTGAGCATCTGCGTGGGTGACTGCTCCGAGGACACCACCCGGCTCAGCCGCGTGGCCCAGGAATCGCTGATGCGTGGCCTCGGCAAGATCAAGGCGGGCAACACCCTGCTCGACATCGCGGGCGCCGTGCAGGATCACGTCGAGGCCCACGGCTACAGCGTGGTGGAGGACTACACCGGCCACGGTGTGGGCCGCAACCTGCACGAGGAGCCCTCGGTGTTCAACTTCCGCACCAGCGACCTGCCCAACCTCAAGCTCCGCGCCGGCATGACCCTGGCTGTCGAGCCGATCCTCAATGCCGGCAGCAAGAAGTGCCGCACCCTGCGTGACCAATGGACGGTGGTCACCGTGGATGGCTCGCTCTCGGCCCAGTGGGAGCACACGATCGTGGTCACCTCCGACGGCTGCGAGATCCTCACCGACCGCGACTTCTGAGCTCGTGACACAGGATCCCTGTCCCTGATCCTCAGCCGGCGGCCCTGCTGAACAGGCTTCCGTACAGGTGGCGCAGGGCCATCTGCAGCGGCACCAGCACCAGCGTGAGCGGATTGGGGGTCACGATGATCAGGCCGAAGCCCCGGCGGGCCTGGGCGATCACCTGGCCGGCCACGAAGCCCGGGCTCATCACCCCGAAGGGATTGAGGGCGGAGCGGAACGGTCCGAGCACCAGGCGCCGGATCCGGCAGGGATTCTCCCCCTGATGGTCGAGCACCCGCAGGCTGATCAGCTGGCCGAGCAGGCGCTTGCTGATCTCATAGAGCGGGCTGAGGGCCGGCAGCAGCTCCGCTTCCGAGGTGTTCACCCACACCTCCCGGCAGGGGCCGCCGGCGGGCGCTTCGTCCAGCCCCAGGAACAGCTCCAGCAGCCGCCAGGCGCTGAGGGCATTCACCTCCAGGCTGCGCCCCATCGCCGCGGCGCTGCGGTCGCCGTAGACGTTCACGCCGTGGTTGATCACCAGGATGTCGACCTCGCGCAGCAGTGGTTCCAGCTGCTGCTCCTCCCCGCAGCACCAGACCACGCAGCGCAGGGGGATCGGCCTGCCCTGCCCGTCCTGCAGAGCCACCGGCTCCGTGGCGGTGGTCAGGGCGATCAGCTCGGCCCCCTGGTCATGCAGGGCCCGCAGCAGGGCCGTGCCCAGGGCGCCGCTGGCTCCGGTCACCGCCACCCTGCGTCCCCGCAGTGGCAGCAGCGCGCCTGTGAAGGGCAATGACAGCAGGGGCGCTGAGGGGGTCTGACCAGGCACGGAGTCGGTCGGGATGGGGCATTCTTTGCAGGGAAATCATCCGTGATCGGCATCGCCCCCCGGCGGGCCGCCTGCGCGACCGCGAAGCTTTCCCGTCCTGGATGATCTCCGTTCCCCCTCTCACCACCCTTGGGTCAGTTCTTCCGCTTCGGTGCCGCCCCTTCCAGTGCCACCGCCGCCAGCCAGGACCCGGGACTGGTGGCTCTCTATGCGCCCTACTGCGACGGCGTGACGCGTGAGGCCTGGTTGATCCAGGCGCTCGATCGCCTCACCCTCGGGGAACTCGATGGGGTGAGGTGCCTGAGGCCGGAAGGGGAGCATCCCTTCCAGCTGCGCTGGCAGGCGGGGCTCGCTCCGCAGGAGATCAGCCACTGTGAGCTCGGCTTCCCGGCCTCGCCTGAGCTCAGCTATCGCTTCGAACTGCCCACCCACCAGCTGGTGCGCTGGCTGATGGACCTGCTGGAGCAGCAGAGTGGCCAGGTGTTCGAGGCGTCGGCCTGCGATCTGCCCGAGAGCTTCTGGCGCTGGCTGCTGCTGGGGGAGTCCCCGCAGGCCACCGCCGCATAGATTGACGGCCCAGCGCCCAGCCCGAGGTCATTCCATGAGCAGCACCCTGCTGATCGGATCCTGTGATCCCTTCAGCGGCAAGTCCGCCCTGGTGCTCGGCCTGACCCGGACCCTGGCCCAGAAGGGCTTCCCGGTCCGCTACGGCAAGCCTCTGGCCACCAGCGTGCGTTCCGCCCGCCCGGGGGAGGCTCTATCCCAGGGCTGCCTCGACGACGACGTCCGCTTCATCGGCAACATCCTCGGCCTGCCCGAGGCGCATCTGCTGCCCTCCCTGCATCTGCTCGAGGCCTCCACGGCCCAGGACCGGCTGCTGCGCGGCGACCTGGATCCCGGTGAGGGCTTCGCCCGTCTGCGTGACCAGCTGGCGGCCTACCCCGATGGCCTCACCCTGCTGGAGGGCACCGGCACCCTCAGCGAAGGCCTGCTCTATGGCCTCAGCCTGCCCCAGCTGGCCCGGGGACTCGACGCTCCCGTGGTGCTGGTTCACCTCTGGGACGACAGCCGCAGCGTCGATCCGCTGCTCGCGGCCCGCCAGCAGCTGCAGGACCAGCTGGCCGGCGTGGTGCTCAACGCCGTCGACCCCGACGCCGCGGAGCGCCTGCGGGCCGACGTGGTGCCGGCCCTCGAGCAGCTGGGTCTGCCGGTGTTCGGCGTGATGCCCCGCAGTCCGCTGCTGCGCAGCGTCACCGTGGAGGAGCTGGTGGAGCGCCTCGAGGCCCGGGTGCTCTGCTGCCACGAGCGGCTCGATCTGCTGGTGGAAACCCTTTCGATCGGTGCGATGAACGTCAACTCCGCCATGGAGTTCTTCCGCCGCCGCCGCAACATGGCGGTGGTCACCGGTGCCGACCGCACCGACATCCAGCTGGCGGCCCTGGAGGCCTCCACCCAGTGCCTGATCCTCACCGGGGCCGGTGAACCCCTGCCCCAGCTGATCAGCCGCGCCGAGGAGCTCGAGGTGCCGATCCTCAAGGTGGAACAGGACACCCTGACCACGGTGGAAGTGATCGAGCGCGCCTTCGGTCATGTGCGCCTGCACGAAACCGTGAAGGCCAGTTACGCCATTCGCCTGGTGGAGGAGCACTGCCGTTTCGATCGCCTCTACGCGCGACTCGGACTGGCGGTGCAGGGCTGAACCATGGGCCCCGCAAGGGCGCTGCTAGTTTCCCCCCATCGGATGCATTCACGAGGTGACCCGGTCCCTTGATCTGCCGGCCCTCGACCGGATCGACACGCTGGCGCAGGAGCTGGCCCTGCTCCAGGATCGCGGCAAGCGCCGCATCGCCATCCTCGGCAGCCGCCATGTCCCGGCCGTCTCGATCCACCTGGTGGAGCTGGTGGCCCGCTCCCTGGCCCAGGAGGGTCACAACCTGATCACCTCCGGCTCCCAGGGGGTGAATGCGGCGGTGATCCGTGGGGTGATCAGTGTCGATCCGGCCCGGCTCACGGTGCTCCTGCCCCAGAGCCTGGAGCGCCAGCCCAGAGAGTCACGGGAGCAGATCGAGCGGGTGCTGCATCTGGTCGAGAAGCCCGAGCACGACGAACTTCCCCTGCCGATGGCCAGCAGCCTCTGCAACCAGGAGATCATCGGTCGCTGCGACCAACTCATCTGCTACGCCTTCCACGACAGTGAGACCCTGCTCTCCAGCTGCCGCACCGCTGAAGACATGAACAAGGTGGTCAGCCTGATGTTCTTCGACTGAGGGTCGCGAGCACCTGCAGGCGGGTCCCCTCCCGCCTCAGCACGGTCACCTCCTCCCCTGCCTGGGGGGCCGGCCCCCGGCCGTTCTCCAGCAGCTCGGCCGCCCAGCTCTGGCCCTGCCAGCGCACACGACCCCGCCCGCGCCCGTCGAAGGGCTGGATCACCTCCGCCCGCTCGCTGCCGGGCTCACTGAGGGCATCGGGTGCCGAGCGGCCCCGCAGCGACCAGCGCCTCAGCCCCACGTAGCCCGCCAGGAAGAGCAGGCTGAACAGCGCCAGCTGGATCCCGGCGGCCAGGGGCAGCAGCGCCGAGATGGCCGAGAGCAGCAGCGCCGCCACCCCACCGATCACGAACCCATCCACGCTGGGGAAGATCAGCTCCAGCAGCAGCAACACCCCGCCACCGGCCAGCCAGATCAGGGGATGCATCACAACAGCGCGGGGGTCTCCAGTCTGCGGCGAAGGGTCTTCCTAGGCTGAAGCCGGCTCTGCTCGGGCCGCTGTTCCGTTCTGCGCTGCGGCGCCTGCTGCCATGGAAGGTCTGTTCTCCATCCCCGCCCTGGTGCTTCTGGCCGTGCTCGGCGCCAGTGGGGTGAAGGTCACCAGCGGGGGGCGCTCCCGGCTGGTGGAGCGGCTCGGCCGCTACGACCGGGAGCTGCAGCCGGGCCTCTCCTTCGTGCTGCCGGGTCTGGAGCGGGTGGTCAGCAACCAGTCGCTGAAGGAGCGGGTGCTCGACATCCCCCCCCAGCAGTGCATCACCCGCGACAACGTCTCGATCACCGTCGATGCGGTGGTCTACTGGCAGCTGCTGCAGCACGCCAAGGCCCACTACGGCGTGGATGATCTGCAGGCGGCGATGGTGAACCTGGTGCTCACCCAGATCCGCGCCGAGATGGGCAAGCTCGACCTCGATCAGACCTTCACCACCCGCCAGGACGTCAATGAGATGCTGCTGCGGGAGCTCGACCAGGCCACCGATCCCTGGGGGGTGAAGGTGACCCGGGTGGAGCTGCGCGACATCATGCCCTCGCCGGGCGTGCAGCAGGCCATGGAGATGCAGATGAGCGCCGAGCGGGAGAAGCGGGCGGCGGTGCTGCGCTCGGAAGGGCAGCGGGAAGCGGAGGTGAATGCCGCCAAGGGCCGCGCCGAGGCCCTGGTGCTCGATGCCAAGGCCCAGCAGGAGGCGCTGCTGCTCGATGCCGAGGCCCAGGCCAAGCAGCAGGAGATGCTGGCCATGGCCCGCGGCCACGCCGCGGCCGAGCTGGCCCGGCTGATCGAGGCCAGCCCGTCGGGTTCCGAAGCGCTGCGGCTGCTGCTCGCCCAGGACTGGATGGAGATGGGCGAGCAGCTGGGCAAGGCGCCCGGCGGCAGTGTGCTGATGGTGGATCCCCAGAGTCCTGCCGCCCTGCTGGCGGCCCTGCGGGGGCTGCAGAAGGGCTGAGGCGTTCCGGGTTCAGGCTGCCAACACGGCCCTGAGGCCTTCCAGGTAGAGCAGGGCCGTGCTGAGCAGGGCACCCGCCCAGCAGAGGGAGCGCAGCAGCGGCACGTCGCCCACGTAGGCGCCGATGTAGGCCAGCCGCAGCAGCGGTTGCAGCAGGGCCGCCACGGTCACCGGCAGGCCGCCCGCCCCCGCCTGCAGGCAGAGCAGGCAGGCCGGCGCGTGCAGGGTGAAGGCCTCGAAGCTGTTCTGGTGCGCCCAGCTGGCCCGCTGACCCCAGGCCGGCAGCCGCTCGAACATCGCCCGCGGCGCCGCCAGATCGGCCGGGGTGAAGTCGGCGCTGGCCCGCCCGGCCCCCAGGGGCACCAGGCTGAGGACCACCACCGCCCCCGAGAGCAACAGCGACCAGGCCAGGGCGGGGGCGGAGGCGATGAGGGCGGCGGGCATCGGCAACGGAGAACAGCAGGGCCTCTTTTCTAGGATTGAGCCCGATCCGAGCGCAGCCGCTGCCCATGGCCGACACCTACTCCTTCGACGTGGTTTCCGATTTCGACCGGCAGGAACTCGTGAATGCCGTGGACCAGGTGCGACGCGAGGTGGGCCAGCGCTACGACCTCAAGGACTCCAGGACCGAGATCGAGCTGGAGGAGGGCAGCCTCACCATCACCACCGCCAGTGACATGACCCTCGAGGCGGTGGCCGACGTGCTGCGCCAGAAGGCCACCAAACGCCAGCTCTCGCTGAAGATCTTCGATTTCCAGACCCCCGAGCCCGTGGGCGGCAACCGCCTCCAGCAGGTGGTGAAGTTGCGCAAGGGACTCAGCCAGGAGCTGGCCAAGTCGCTCAGCAAGACCGTCCGCGACCGGATCAAGAAGGTGACGGTGGCGATCCAGGGCGAGAGCCTGCGGGTCACCGGCAAGAACAAGGACGACCTGCAGCAGGTGATCCAGATCCTGCGCGCCGAAGACCCGGAGGTGCCGCTCCAGTTCGAGAACTACCGCTGAGGCTCCTGGGTGAGCGCAGTTGAGAGCCCTCAGCAGCCGGGCACCCAGCTGGGCTGGAGCTTCTGGATCGACCGCGGCGGCACCTTCACCGATCTGGTCGGCCGGGGACCCAGCGGCGAGCTGGTGGTGCGCAAGGTGCTCTCCCAGCAGCCTGCGCTGGCTGGTGAGCCGGCGGTGGTCGCCATCCGTGAACTGCTGGGGGTGGCCCCCGGCCAACGGCTGCCGGCGGGGGCGGTGAGCGAGGTGCGGCTGGGAACCACCGTGGCCACCAATGCGCTGCTGGAAGACCGGGGGGCTCCCACCCTGTTGCTGATCAGCAGCGGTTTCGCCGACGCCCCCTGGATCGGGGACCAGCATCGGCCGGATCTGTTCGCCCTCCATGTCCAGCGCCCGGCTCCCCGCTACGGGCGGGTGCTGGAGGTGAAGGGGCGCCTGGCGGCGGATGGCAGCGAACTCCAGCCCCTGGGCCTTGACGCCGCCCTGGAGAAGGCCC
Source organism: Synechococcus sp. BSA11S (assembly GCF_014224355.1). Lineage (GTDB taxonomy): Bacteria > Cyanobacteriota > Cyanobacteriia > PCC-6307 > Cyanobiaceae > Regnicoccus_A. The sequence goes on from NZ_VNWP01000008.1 coordinate 22,618, forward strand.
TGCTGGAGGCGCGCGCCGAGGGCTTCAGCAGTTGCGCGGTGGCGCTGCTCCACGGCGCCCGTCACCCCCACCATGAGCGCCGGCTGGGCACCTGGTTGCAGCCCTTCGGCTTTGAGCCCGTGGTGCTCTCCCATCAGGTGGGGTTGCGTCCCCGTCTCGTGCCCCGCGCCCAGACGGCCGTGGTGGAGGCCACCGTGGCGCCGGCCCTGGCCGATTACCTCGAGCGGTTGCGGCGGGAGCTGGGCCCCGACTGCCGTCTGCGGGGGATGCAGTCGAGCGGCGGCCTGGTGGCCCCCGAGCTGCTCAAGGCCAAGGACACGATCCTCTCCGGTCCGGCCGGTGGCATGGTCGCCGCCGTCAAGCTGGCGGGGGGGAGCACTCCCATCGTGGGGTTCGACATGGGGGGCACCTCCACCGATGTCTTCCATGTGCAGGCCGGCGGACCCGGCCCGGGCTGGGATCGGCGGGACGAAACGGAGATTGCCGGCCTCACCCTGCAGGCGGGGATGTTGCCGATCCACACCGTGGCCGCCGGCGGGGGGTCGGCGCTGCACTTCGATGGCCAGCGCCAGCAGGTCGGCCCCGCCTCGGCCGGGGCCGATCCCGGGCCGGCCTGCTATCGGCGCGGCGGGCCGCTCACGATCACCGACGCGAACCTGCTGCTGGGTCGGCTGCAGGCGCAGGCCTTCCCCGCGGTCTTCGGGCCGGCCGCCGATCAGGGGCCCGATCCGCAGGTGGTGCGGCGGGGCTTTCAGGAGCTGGCCGAGCGGGTGGCGATGGCCGGCGGCGGGCACCCCACAGCCGAGGAGCTGGCGGAAGGAGCCCTGGCAATCGCGATCGATCGCATGGCCGAGGCGATCCGGCGGATCTCGATTCAGCGGGGCCATGACGTCCGCGGCGCCACCCTGGTCTGCTTCGGCGGAGCGGGCGGCCAGCACGCCTGCGGCCTGGCCGAGCGGCTGGGCATCACCCGGGTGCTGCTTCATCCCCTGGCCGGGGTGTTCTCGGCCTACGGCATCGGCCTGGCCGATCAGCGCCTGCTGCTGGAGGAGGTGGTGCGATGTCCCCTGGATCAACCCCTGGTGGAGCGGCTCCACCGCCAGGCCAGCAGCCTGATCGAACAGGGCCGGCAGGCCCTGATGGGGCCGGCGGGTGCTGCCTGCGCTGCTGATCACGCCGCTGTTCACACCACTGTTCAGGCCGAGGTGAGTGTCGGCGTTCGGCTCCGGGCCAGCGAAGTGACGCTCCCCCTGCCTCTGCAGGAGGCCAGCGCCTTGCGGCGGGAGTTCGAGCGTGCCCATCAGCGCCGCTTCGGTCATCGGCCTGAAAGCCCCGACCTCACGCTGGAGTGGCTGCTGGTGGAGGTGGTGGCCCCGGGCCCTGATCCGGCCCCATGGCGGCCCGAGCCGGGGGCGGGCTGTGCTTCAGCCGCCCCGAACCAGCCGATCCAGCTCTACTGGGACGGCGCCTGGCGGGCCGTTCCGCTGCTGCAGCGCGATCGCCTGGCGGCCGGTGCCCGGCTCGAGGGCCCGGCGCTGGTGGTGGAGGCCACCGGCACCACCTGGCTGGCTCCAGGCTGGCGGGCCGAGTGCCGTCCCGACGGCGCTCTCCTGCTCAGCCACCGGCCTTCGGGAGCCGCGGCCGGACCGTCGCAGGCGGCCACGGCTGCGCTGGATCCGGTGAGCCTGGAGTTGTTCAATCACCGCTTCAGCGCCATCGCCGAGCAGATGGGCGTGCGCCTGCAGCAGAGCGCCCGCTCGGTGAACATCCGCGAGCGCCTCGATTTTTCCTGTGCCCTGTTCGATGCCGATGGCGGGCTGGTGGCCAATGCGCCCCACATCCCGGTCCATCTCGGTTCGATGGGGGCCAGTGTGGAGAGCCTGCTGGAGGCGGTGCGCCGGGGTGATCGCCCTCCCCTTCGGCCCGGCGACGCGATCGTCTCCAATGACCCCTGCAACGGCGGCACCCATCTTCCCGATCTGACGGTGATCTCGCCGGTGTTCGTGCCCCGGCGGGGTTCAGGGCCGGTCCGCGGCTCAGCCGGTGAGGCAGCTCCGGATTTCTTCGTGGCCTCCCGCGGGCACCACGCTGATGTGGGCGGCATCACCCCCGGCTCGATGCCCCCCTTCAGCCGCTGCCTCGCTGAGGAGGGGGTGCTGCTCGACAACGTCCCCCTGCTGCGCGAGGGCGAGCTGCTGGCCGCCGACTGGCGGCAGCGGCTCGCGGCAGGTCCCCATCCCGTGCGCAACCCCGAGCAGCTGCTGGCCGATCTGCAGGCCCAGGTGGCGGCGAACCAGCTCGGTGCCCAGTTGCTGCTGGACCTGGCAGGGCGGGAGGGGCTCCCGCGGGTGACGGCCTACATGGCCCATGTGCAGGACAACGGAGCCGAGGTGGTGCGGCGGGTGATCGATCGGCTCGAGCCCGGGTGCTTCAGCCTCCCCCTCGATGGGGGCCTTCATCTTCAGGGGGCCGTGCGTCTCGACCGTGCCTCCCGCCGGGCTGTGATCGATTTCACGGGCACCTCCCCCCAGGACCCAGGCAACCGCAATGCCCCCCTGGCGATCACCCGGGCGGTGGTGCTCTACGTGTTCCGCTGCCTGGTGGGCGAGGCGGTACCGCTCAACGCCGGCTGCTTCCGGCCCCTGGAGCTGGTGGTGCCGCCGGGTTGCCTGCTCCGTCCCAGCCCTTCGGCCGCGGTGGTGGCCGGCAACGTGGAAACGTCCCAGGCGATCGCCAATGCCCTGTTCGCGGCCCTGGGGGTGCTGGCCGCCGCCCAGGGCACCATGAACAACCTCAGCTTCGGCAATGCGCGCTACCAGTACTACGAAACGATCTGCGGCGGCTGCGGCGCCGGTCGCTCGCTCGACGGCCAGGAATTCGAAGGGGCCTCGGCGGTGCAGAGCCACATGACCAACTCCCGCCTCACCGATCCTGAAATCCTCGAGGAGCGCTTTCCGGTGCGGCTGGAGGCCTTCGCGCTGCGCCGCGGCAGCGGTGGCTCCGGCCGTTGGCGGGGCGGGGATGGGGTGGTGCGGCGGATCCGCTTCCTCGAGCCGATGACCGCCGCGATCCTCTCCGGCTCCCGCCAGGTTGCCCCCTTCGGACTGGCGGGCGGCGGCCCCGGTCTCCCTGGCCGGAACCGCCTGATCCGCGCGAATGGCACGGAACTGGAGCTGGGGGGAGGCGTTGAGCTTCAGCTGGAGGCCGGTGAGGCCCTCGTGATCGAAACCCCAGGAGGGGGCGGTTATGGCGCTGGCTGAAGGTCGGCGCCTGCTGGGCCTCGCTGTCGTGCTGCTGCCGCTGGCGGCAGGGGCGAATGTGCTCCAGGAGGCCGGCCAACGGTTCCAGCCGCTCTGGTCGGCGGGGGGCATGGTGGCCAGTCAGGAGGCGGAGGCGTCCCGGGTCGGCCGCGATGTGCTGCGGGCGGGGGGCAATGCCGTGGATGCGGCGGTGGCGGCTTCCTTTGCTTTGGCGGTCACCCACCCCCAGGCGGGGAACCTCGGCGGCGGTGGGTTCCTGGTGCTCTGGCAGCCGGAGCGGCTCAGCCGCGGGCGGCCGCTGGCGCCCCGGGAGCTGCGGGTGGGCCAGGGCCGGGCGGTGACGATCAACTTCCGGGAGCGCGCCCCCCTGGCGGCCGGCCCCGATCTGCTGCTCGATGCCAGTGGCAGGGTGGACCGCCGCAAGGCCACCCGCAGCCTGCTCAGCACCGGGGTGCCCGGCACGGTGGCGGGCCTGCTGCTGGCCCACCGCCACTACGGCCGGCTCCCCCTGGCTCGCCTGATCGCCCCCTCGATCCGCCTGGCCGATCAGGGCGTGGTGGTGAGCAAGTCCCTGGCGGATTCCCTTAAGGCCGCGGCACCGCGGCTGCGTGCCGATCCCGAATCGGCGCGGTTGTTCTTCCGCCCCGGGGGGAAGCCCTACCGACCCGGTGATCGCCTGCGCCAGCCGGAGCTGGCCGGCACCCTGCGCCGCATCGCGGCAGAGGGGGAGCAGGGGTTCTATGCAGGGCCGGTGGCCCAGCGGCTGGTGGCGTTGATGCGCCGCCGCGGAGGCCTGATCAGCGCCGACGACCTTCGCCTCTACCGGGCCCGCCTCCAGGCTCCGCTGCTGGGCGACTGGCGGGGCCATCCCGTGATCGCCATGCCCCCGCCCAGCTCCGGCGGGGTCACCCTGATCCAGCTGCTCAACATCCTCGAAGGCTTCGACCTGGCGGCCCTGGGGCTGAACAGTGCCGCGACCCTGCATCCGATGGTGGAGGCGATGAACCTGGCCTACCGCGACCGCAACCGCTGGCTGGGGGATCCACGCTTCGTGGCGATGCCCCTGAAGCGCCTGCTGAGCCAGGGCTATGCCGATCAGCTGCGCCGCACGATCCGACCCGATGGCCACCGCCCGGCCGGCGAGCTGGATCCACCCCCCGCTGGCCGCACCGTTGAAAGCACCGACACCACCCACCTCTCGGTGATCGATCGCGACGGCACGATGGTGGCCACCACCACCACCTTGAATTTCCCCTACGGCAATGGCGTGAGCGTGCCCGGCGCCGGGTTCCTGCTCAACAACGAGATGGACGATTTCACCGCCCTGCCGGGGGAGCCCAATGCCTTCGGCCTGGTGCAGGGGAAAGCCAATGCCATCGCACCCGGCAAGCAGCCGCTGAGCTCGATGGCGCCCACCCTGGTGCTCAGCCCCGAGGGGCTGCCGTTGCTGGCCACCGGCAGCCCTGGTGGCAGCCGCATCATCACCACCGTGCTGCAGGTGCTGCTCAACCGGCTCGAGCATGGCCTGAACCTGGCTTCCGCCGTGGCGGCCAGCCGGATCCACAGCCAGCACTGGCCCGATCAGCTGGCGGTGGAGGAGGGCCTCAGCCCCGACACCCTCAGGATCCTGGAGGCGATGGGACACCGCTGGCGGCTGGTGCCTGCCATGGGGGCGGCCCACTCGCTCGAGGCCCTTCCCGGGGGCGGCACCCTGGGGGCGGTCGATCCCCGGCGAGCCGAAGCGGCCGTCTCGGGTGAGTGAAACCGGGCTACTCCCGGAGCCCGGCCCGTGCCCACCGCCTCTCTGTCAGCCTGCTCCGCATCAGCCTGGTGACGAGCTGGGCCGGGCCACCAGCAGGTTCACGGCCGAGAAGACCAGGGCGATGCCCAGCAGGGTGCCGATGGCCCAGACGCTGTCGCTGGGCCACTCGGCGATCAGCAGAACGCCCAGGCCAGCGGTCACCAGTCCATCGGCGAGCACCAGACCCCTGGCGGGGATCTCGGAGGCGGCGGCGGCGGCCAGCTCCATCAGTCCCTCGATCACCAGCAGCAGGCCGGCGAACAGGGTGAGGCTCACTTCGCTGATCACCGGATTGATCAGGATCCAGAGGCCACCCGCCACGTAGAGCAGGCCACTGAGGCCGCGGAAAATCTGGCTGCGCAGATCAGCCGCTCCTGTGATCCTGATCAGCTGGGAGAGGCCGCTGGCGATGGCCACCCCTCCGATCGCGATCGTGAGCAGGGTCGCCGAGACGAACGGCAGGGCCAGCGCCAGCATCGCCGCCGCCAGGACCAGCCCTGCCGCCAGCCAGCGCAGGGGACGGGAGGCGGGAATCGACATGCCAGGGTCTCGACTTCGGCAACGTTAAGGACCCGATCCAAATCACAGAGAACCTGATTCGCTGACCAGGCCAGCGGCTGCCGGCCCCGGCGGCGCAAGCTGAACCCAGCCGTGGCCAACCCGACAGGCCGGGCCTCTGTCCATGCTCGAGCTTCTTCCTCCTCTCAACGATCGCAACCTGCCCTGGATGGACACGATCCATCCGATCGTGGTGCACTTCGTGATCGCGATGGCCCTGATCGCCTTTGTCTTCGATCTGATCGGCCGCCTGGCTGGCAAGCCGTCGCTCTACGAGGTGAGCTTCTGGAACCTGCTCTTCGCCACCGTCGCGATCTTCATCGCGATCATCTTCGGCCAGGTGGAGGCCGGTCTGGCCAACCCCTACGGCGCCTCCCGCGAGATCCTCAACCTGCACAGCACCCTGGGCTGGGTGCTGGCCGGGGTGCTCTCGGTGCTCACCGCCTGGCGCTATGTGATCCGCAGCCGTGATCCCCGGCAGTTGCCGCTGGCCTTCCTCGGGGCGGGCAGCCTGCTCAGTGCGCTGGTGGTGGTGCAGGTCATCCTCGGCAACCAGCTGATCTGGGTCTACGGCCTGCACACCGTCAAGGTGGTGGAGGCCATGCGCCAGGGGCTGGTCTGATGGAACTCGGAGCCAATGGGCTGCCCTACCGGCTGCCGATTCACCCCAACCTGGTGCATCTCACGATCGGCCTGTTCGTGATTGCGATCGCCTTCGACATCGCCGGGGCCCTCTTTCCCTTCGAGAAGCGCCTGTTCCGCTTCCTGGCCCTGCCCGTCACCCGCGCCGGCCTTCACGATGTGGGTTGGTACAACCTGCTGGCCTGTTGCCTGATCAGTTTCTTCACCGTGGCGGCCGGCTTTGTGGAGATGCAGCTCGCTGACCCGTTGCCCGGTGTCACCAGCAGCTTCGCCATGGGCAGCACCGCCACCATGCTCTGGCATGGGGCCGTGGGCGTGGCCCTGCTGTTCGCCATCGTGCTGATGACCCTATGGCGCGGCTTCCAGCGCTTCCGCTGGCGCTGGGAGATGGGCCGCCAGGTGCAGTGGAGCTACCTGCTGGTGGGCCTGCTGGTGTTCGCTCTGATGGCCTGGCACGGCACCCTCGGCGCCCAGCTGGGGGTGGAGTTCGGGGTGCATGTCACCGCCAGCCAGCTGCTGGCCGACGGCGCCAGCCTGCGGGAGGCCCTGCCATGACCAGCACCCCCAGGCGTTTTCCCCTGCCCCGGCTGATCGGCCTGGCCCTCTGGCTGGTGCTCCTGACCCTGCTCAGTGTCTGGATGGGGGCTCAGGTGCCCCGCTGGTTGCCGGTGTCGGCTTCCTCGGCGGCCCCACTGGTGGATGGCCTCTTCGGCTTCGAGACCGCCGTCGCCACCTTCGTGTTCGTGGGTGTGGTCTCGGTGATGGTCTGGGTGGTGCTGTTCAACCGGGCCGAGAAGTACGACATCAGCGATGCGGAGCCGATCGAAGGCAACACCACCCTCGAGATCACCTGGACCGTGATTCCCCTGGTGCTGGTGATGGCGATCGCCGCCTACACCATCCAGGTCAACCGCCAGATCGGTCTGATCGGCCCCATGGACCATGCCCATGGCCCGGCGCTGGGAGGCGGCGAGGTGCAGGTGATCGCCCGCCAGTGGTCGTGGGAGTTCCGCTATCCGGTGGCGGGGGTGTCCTCCACTGAGCTGCACCTTCCCCTCGACCGGCGCCTCGGCCTGCAGCTGGAGAGCGACGACGTGATCCATGGCTTCTACGTGCCGGCCTTCCGGCTCAAGCAGCAGGTGATCCCCGGCCGCTCGATCACCCTGTTCATCACCCCCACCCGGGCGGGGCGCTACCGCCTGCGCGACTCCGAGTACAGCGGCACCTGGTTCGCGGCCAACCAGGCCGATGTGGTGGTGGAGAGCGAAGAGGCCTACCAGAGCTGGCTGAGCCGCGCGGCTCGCCTGCCGCTCCAGCCCGGTCTGAGCGACGCCGCCCGCGAATTCGCCCAGCAGCGCAGTGGCGAACGCCCCAGCGGCTACGCCACCATCCAGCCGGCCCCACCACCGCTGGTCAATGTGCCCGGCTCCAACACCCTTCCCCACGACGGCTGATCCCATGACCTCCTCCGCCGGCGTTGATGCGCGCATCCTCAGGGCCCCCCATCCGGTGCCCGGTGCTCCGGACAACTGGAAGCGCTTCTTCACCTTCAACACCGATGCCAAGGTGATCGGCATCCAGTACATCGCCACCGCTCTCTTCTTTCTGCTGGTGGGCGGCCTGCTGGCCATGATCATGCGCGGAGAGCTGATCACACCGGCGGCGGATCTGGTTGATCGCACCGTGTACAACGGCCTCTACACGATGCACGGGACGATCATGTTGTTCCTGTTCATCTTTCCGGTGCTCAACGGGCTCAACAACCTGCTGATCCCCTGCATGATCGGCGCCCCCGACATGGCTTTCCCCAAGCTCAATGCCGCCGCCTTCTGGCTGGTGCCGGTGTTCGGGGTGATTCTGATGGCCAGCTTTCTGGTGCCTGGAGGGCCGGCCTCCTCCGGCTGGTGGTCGTACCCGCCGGTGAGCCTGCAGAACCCCCTCGGCCATCTGATCAACGGCGAAGCTCTCTGGATCCTGGCGGTGGCCCTCTCCGGCATCTCCTCGATCATGGGGGCCGTCAACTTCGTGACCACAATTCTGCGCATGCGGGCCCCGGGCATGACCCTCAGCCGGATGCCGATCTTCTGCTGGACGGCCTTCTCGGCCCAGACGATCCAATTGATCGGCCTGCCGGCGCTCACGGGTGGGGCGGTGATGCTGCTGTTCGATCTGGTGGTGGGCACCTCCTTCTACCGGCCGGAAGGGGGCGGTGATCCGGTGCTCTATCAGCACTTCTTCTGGTTCTATTCCCACCCGGCCGTGTATGTGATCATCCTGCCGGTGTTCGGGGTGTTCTCCGAGCTGTTTCCGGTCTATGCCCGCAAGCCCCTGTTCGGCTATCCCTTCGTGGCCGGGGCCTCCCTGGTGATCGTGGGGCTCAGCCTGATCGTCTGGGTGCACCACATGTTCCCGAGCGGCGTGCCCCAGTGGATGCGCGATGCCTTCATGGTCACCACCATGCTGATCGCGGTGCCCACCGGCATCAAGGTGTTCGCCTGGCTGGCCACCCTCTGGGGCGGCAAGTTGCGGTTGAACACGGCGATGCTGTTCGCCCTCGGAGGGCTGTTCAACTTCGTGTTCGCCGGGGTGACCGGCATCATGCTGGCCACCGTACCGGTGGACATTCACGTCAACAACACCTATTTCGTGGTGGGTCATTTCCATTATGTGATCTATGGCGCCGCCACCATGGGCGTCTATGCGGCGATCTACCACTGGTTTCCGAAGTTCACCGGCCACATGTATTACGAGGGCCTGGGCAAGCTCCACTTCCTGCTCACCTTCATCGGTACCAACCTCAACTTCTTCCCGATGCATCCGCTCGGCCTGATGGGCATGCCGCGCCGCGTTTCCTCCTACGACCCCGAATTCGCCTTCTGGAACGTGATCGCCAGCCTCGGTGCCTTCCTGCTCGGGGTGTCAATCATTCCCTTCCTGCTCAACCTGGTGAGCTCCTGGGTGCGGGGCGCCAAGGCGCCGGCCAACCCCTGGAATGCCATCGGTCTGGAGTGGCTGCTGCCCTCACCGCCGCCGGCGGAGAACTTCGAGGAGCATGTGCCCACCGTGATCAGCGGCCCCTACGGCTACGGCACCGGCCGGCCGCTGGTGGAGCACCAGGCCGAGATCGAACGTGCCCTCCAGCAGGCCTGAGCGATGACCATCAGCACCTCTCACGATGCCGCCGCCGCCCCCCAGGGGCATGGGGCGGCCCATGCCAACCACAGCCTCACCGGCTTCATCATCTTTCTCTGCTCCGAGAGCGTCATCTTCCTGGCCTTCTTCAGTGGCTATGCCGTGCTGAAGCTCTCGGCCCTGCAGTGGCTGCCGCCGGGAGTGGAGGGGTTGGAGTGGCGCACGCCCCTGCTCTACACGGTGGTGCTGGTCTCCAGCAGCGGCACCGTGGCTCTGGCGGAGCGCTGCCTCTCCAGGGGCAAGCTCTGGGGATTCCGCGCCTTCTGGCTGCTGAGCATGGCGATGGGGGCGGTGTTCCTCTACGGCCAGGCGATCGAGTGGCGCTCGCTGGGCTTCGGCATCACCAGCGGCAGTTTCGGTGGTTGCTTCTACCTGCTCACCGGCTTCCACGGCCTGCATGTGCTCAGCGGGATCCTGCTGATGGCCCTGATGCTCCAGCGCTCCTTCCGCCCCGCCAACTACGCCGCCGGTGAGCAGGGGGTGATCGCCACCTCCCTGTTCTGGCATTTCGTGGATGTGATCTGGGTGCTGCTCTTTCTTCTGCTCTACGCCTGGTCATGATCGTCGACGACCGGCACCACGATGTGATCGTGATCGGCTCAGGCGCCGCCGGTGGCACCCTGGCCGGGGCCCTCGCGGCCAGGGGCCGCTCGGTGCTGCTGCTGGAGCGCGGCGGGGCGATGGATCTGGCCGATCAGAACGTGGCCAGCGTGGATCTGTTCCGCAAGGACCGCTATCACCCCAGTGAGGCCTGGTTCGGCCCCGACGGCGATCCCTTTGCTCCCCAGACCATCTATGCCCTGGGCGGCAACACCAAGATCTGGGGCGGGGTGCTGGAGCGCATGTGGCCCCGGGAGTTCGAGGGTCTGCCGCTGCAGGAGGGGGTGGCTCCCGCCTGGCCCCTCAGCTACGACGAGCTCGCCCCCTGGTACGAGCGGGCCGAAGGGCTCTACCGGGTCCATGGCCGTGCCGGCCTCGACCCCCAGGAGCCCCCCCGCAGCGGCGCCTATCCCCATGCCCCCCTGCCGCTCGATCCGCTCTTCGAGCCCCTGCGCCAGGGGCTGCTGCGCCAGGGCTGCCACCCCTACGACCTGCCCCTGAGCTGGTCCGAGGCCCCAGAGGATCCCAGCGGCGACGCCGAGCTGTTCGGGGTGCAGCCGGCCCTGACCCACTCCGGAACCCGGCTGATCGGCAATGCCCGGGTCACCCAGCTGCACGTCGATCCCAGCGGCCGCGAGGTCAAGGGGGTGGAAGCCGAGATCGACGGCCAGTGCTGGATGTTCCACGGCGATCAGGTGGTGCTGGCCGCCGGAGCGGTGAACACTCCGGCGCTGCTGCTGCGTTCCCGCAGCGCGCTCCATCCCGATGGCCTGGCCAACGGTTCAGATCAGGTGGGCCGCCACCTGATGAAGCCCCAGCTCACGGCGATCCTGCAGCTGGCCCGCGAGCCCCACAGCGGCCGCTTCCCCCGCAGCCTCGGCGTCAACGACTACGCCTGGGGGGATCAGAACGTCAGCTTTCCCCTCGGCCACATCGAAACCGGTGGCGGGGTGCTGCAGGACGCCCAGTTCGCCGAGTCGCCGCCCGTGCTGTCGCTGGTCACCCGGCTGCTGCCCAACGCGGCCCTGGAGCAGCTGGCGGTGCGCTCGATCTGCTGGTGGGCGATGAGCCCGGTGCTGCCCGATCCCGAGAACCGCATCGAGCTTCGTGGGCAGAGGCTGAGCATCCAGTACCTGGCCAACAACCTCGAGGCCCACGACCGGCTCGTGTACCGCTGGCTCTCCATGCTCAGGGTGGTGGATGCCGATCCGCTCACCCCCCAGGTGCGCCCGGCCCCCTTCTATCCCCGCGGCGAGGCTCCCCTGGCCGTGATCGGCCACGCCTGCGGCACCTGCCGCATGGGCGACGATCCGGCCACCTCGGTGGTCGACCGTGACGGCCGCGTCCACGGCCTGGCCAACCTGACCATCGCCGATGCCAGCGTCTTCCCCAGCTGCCCGATGGTGTCGCCCGGTCTCACCGTGATCGCCAACGCCCTGCGGGTGGCGGAGCGGCTCTAGGCTGCCCCCATCCGGGGTTTGGAGGATCGAACACCCATGGCCCAACGCGGATCCGCTGGCAGCCCCATCCTCGCCAGTGCCATCGCCGGGGCGGTGATCGGCGCGGCGGGCCTGGCCTGGTGGTTGCTGGCGCAGGCCGAACACCGCCGCCTGGCCCTGCGTCAGCGGCGCACCCTCACCCTCTCGCGCTTGCAGGGGGGGTCCCGCGAGGGTGACGACAGCGAGCGCCGGCCCCTGCTGGAGCGGGAGCTGCAACACAAGGTGAACGAGCTGAACCGGGCGATCGAAGATGTTCGCCGTCAGCTGGAGACCCTCACCCCCGAAGCCTGAGCGGGCGGGGCACGCCTCGGTAGGTTGCTTGCGCTGCCACTGCAGGGATCATGCTCCGTTCCGCCGCCATCACCGCAGGCGTTCAGCGTTCTCCCAACCGGGCCATGTTGCGGGCCGTCGGCTTCGGCGACGGTGATTTCAGCAAGCCGATCATCGGCATCGCCAACGGCTACAGCACGATCACGCCCTGCAACATCGGTCTGAACGATCTGGCCCGCTGCGCCGAGGAGGCCGCCCGCCTGGCGGGGGCCATGCCCCAGATGTTCGGCACGATCACCGTCAGCGACGGTATCTCGATGGGCACCGAGGGGATGAAGTATTCCCTGGTGTCGCGGGAGGTGATCGCCGATTCGATCGAGACCGCCTGCAACGCCCAGAGCATGGATGGCCTGCTGGCCATAGGCGGCTGCGACAAGAACATGCCTGGCGCCATGCTCGCCATGGCGCGCATGAACATTCCGGCGATCTTCGTCTACGGCGGCACGATCAAACCCGGCCGGCTCGGCCCCTGCGACCTCACCGTGGTGAGTGCCTTCGAGGCGGTGGGCCAGTTCTCGGGTGGGCGCATCGACGAGGAGGAGCTGCTGGCGATCGAGAAGAACGCCTGCCCCGGCGCCGGCAGCTGCGGTGGCATGTTCACCGCCAACACGATGAGTTCGGCGTTCGAAGCGATGGGCCTGAGCCTGCCAGGCAGCTCCACCATGGCGGCCGAGGACCCGGAGAAGGCCGAGAGCGCTGCCCGCTCTGCGGAGGTGCTGGTGCGGGCCATCGAAGCGAACATCCGCCCCCGTGATCTGATCACCCGCGAGGCGATCGAGAACGCCATCAGCGTGATCATGGCGGTGGGAGGCTCCACCAACTCGGTGCTGCACCTGCTGGCGATCGCCCGCACCGCCGAAGTTCCCCTCACGATCGATGATTTCGAAACCATCCGTCAGCGGGTGCCGGTGATCTGCGATCTCAAGCCCAGCGGCCGCTTCGTGACGGTGGATCTGCACCGGGCCGGTGGCATCCCCCAGGTGATGAAGCTGCTGCTGGATGCCGGCCTGCTGCACGGCGATTGCCGCACCATCGAAGGCCTCACCATCAAGGAGGTGCTGGCGGAGGTGCCCAGCGAGCCCCCCGCCGATCAGGAGGTGATCCGGCCCCTCTCCAATCCCCTCTATGCCAAGGGGCACCTGGCGATTCTCAAGGGCAACCTGGCCGAAGAAGGGGCCGTCGCCAAGATCAGCGGCGTCAAGACCCCGGTGATCACCGGCCCGGCCCGGGTGTTCGAGAGCGAGGAAAGCGCCCTTGAGGCGATCCTCTCCGGCGGGGTCCATGCCGGTGATGTGGTGGTGGTCCGCTACGAGGGCCCGGTGGGTGGGCCCGGCATGCGCGAGATGCTCTCCCCCACGGCCGCGATCGTGGGCCAGGGGCTTGGGGAATCGGTGGCCCTGATCACCGACGGTCGTTTCAGCGGTGGCTCCTACGGCCTGGTGGTGGGCCATGTGGCGCCTGAGGCCGCCGTGGGCGGCACCATCGCCCTGGTGCGGGAAGGCGACAGCATCACCGTCGATGCCCACCAGCTGCTGATCCAGCTGAATGTGGAGCCAGCCGAGCTCGCGCGCCGCCGCGCGGCCTGGGTGGCACCGGAACCCCGCTACCGCACGGGGGTGCTCGGCAAGTACGCCCGCCTGGTGAGCAGCAGCAGCCTGGGGGCGGTCACCGATCAGGGCTGAGCAGGGCCCGCAGCCGCCGGGCCAGGGCCTCCAGCCCTGCACCGTCGGCCGGTCGCTCGCAGCGCTGGCCACTGTCGCCGTCCATCCAGACCGGGTGGTGGCCCTGCCAGAGCATGGGCTGATCCGTTTGCTCGGGCCAGCTCAGCATCAGGTGCAGATCCCCTCCACTGCGGTAGATCTCCAGCTCGATGTCGTTGAGCTCTGTTCGCTCGCCATCGGCCCGGCGGCAGAGCAGCCGCAGGGTGCACTCCTCACCGGCCTCGCCGGCCTCCGCTCCCGGGGAGATCAGATCAGTTGAACCTGAGCGGAGCACCGCCGCATGCCGGTGGGGTTTCAGGCAGAGGTCGGCGGCAGCGGCCACCCGCCTCAGCAGCTCGCTCATCTCAGGGAACGGCCCGGATCGCCTCCACGCCCAGGCGCAGGGCACCGGCGCGGAAGCCGGGATTGGGGCGGCCATCGTCGCCGAATTTCGAGTGCAGGATCTGCAGCCGCGTGATCCGGGAGGGATCGAAGCGCAGCAGGGGCAGGGTCATCGGCTGGGCCCGCACCGAGGCCTTGAGTTGCTCGAAGGGGATCTCCACCGTGGTCAGGCCCTCGGAACTGGTGGCGAATTCGCTCACCCAGCGCAGCCCCCCCGGAATCAGTTCGGTGAGGCCGGCCACCCCATCGGCGCAGGCCACCGCCAGCTTGTAGCGCCGCCCGTCGCCGCGCAGGTCGAGCTGGAGCGCCCGGTAGGCACTCAGATCCAGGGGCGGTGAGAACAGCGGGGAGCGGCAGCTCACGAAGCCGCCCCCGGCTTCGATCACCTCCGCCTCCAGCACCAGCCCCGATGGTCCGCTGCGGCAGACGCCGCTGCTGCGGCCCCCCATGATCGTGTCGTTCAGGGCCAGCCAGCCGCTGAAGCCATCACCGCTCACCACCAGCAGGGGTGCCACCATCAGGGCCAGCTCGATCACTCCTCCAAGCCTGCCGCAGCGGCGGCATCGGCGAGGATCAGCACCGGCTGGCGGGGGCTCACCAGCCGTGCCGGCGTGCGCTCGGGGGATTCATCGGGATCGAGCAGGCGCCGCAGGGCCTCCTGCTTGCCAGCGCCGCTCACCAGAAACAGCACCTGGCGCGCGGCGCTCAGCACCGGAGCGGTGAGGGTGACCCTGGGCAGCCCCTTGCCTTCGCTGACCGTGGCCTCCCGATCGACCACCCTGGTGGCCGGGGTGCCGGGAAACAGGGAGGCCGTGTGGCCGTCTTCCCCCAGCCCCAGCAACACCAGATCGAGGATCGGGGGATCGCCCGGGCAGATCCTGGCCACCAAGGCGGCGTAGGCCTCGGCGCTGGCCTCCGGGCTCTCCAGCTCGGTGGGCACCGGCCGGAAACAGGCCTCCGAGCCCGGGGCCTCCGCCAGCAGGCTCTGGTGCAGCATCAGGGCATTGCTGGAGGGGTCGTCGGCCGCCACCCAGCGCTCATCGCCCAGCAGCACATCCACCCGTGGCCAGGGCAGCCGCTCCCGGCCCAGCAGGCGGTAGGCCGCCGCCGGGGTGCCGCCACCGGCCAGGGCGATCTGGGCCCGATCCCTCTGGGCCAGGGCCAGATCGATGCAGGCGGCGATGGTCTCGGCGGTGCGCCGGGCCAGCTCCTCACCGTCGGCGGCCACTTCGATCCGGTAGCTGGCCGGGGGCTGGCTGCGCATCACAGCCACTCGGTGTGGAAGCTGCCCTCACGGTCCACCCGTTGGTAGGTGTGGGCGCCGAAGCAATCGCGCATGGCCTGGAGCAGGTTCTGGGGCAGCCGCGCCGTGCGGTAGCTGTCGATGTAGTCGAGGGTGCTGCTCAGGCAGGGCACGGGAATGCCGGCCAGGGCCGCACCGGCCACCACCTGGCGCAGGCCGGGCAACCGGGCGTTCACCTGCTCGGCGAACCAGGGGTCCACCATCAGGTTGGGCAGGCCCGGGTTGGCGTCGTAGGCGTTCTGGATGCGCTGCAGCAGCTTGGCGCGAATGATGCAGCCCCCCTTCCAGATCTGGGCGATGGCGGAGAGGTTGAGGTTGTAGTCGTGCAGGGAGGAGGCTTCCACCATCAGGGCCATGCCCTGGGCGTAGCTGGCGACGCAGGCCAGGGTGATGGCATCGCGCAGGGCGGGCATCCCCTCGCCGGGATCGCCCAGGTCCACCGCCACCGCCTCGGGGCCGGGAATGATGCCTTCCGCCGCCTGGCGCTCGCCGTGCAGGGAGCTCATCACCCGGCCATTGAGTGCCGCATAGATCGTGGGCACCGGCACCCCCATCTCCAGGGCGCTGACCACGGTCCAGAGGCCGGTTCCCTTCTGTCCGGCCACATCGAGGATCTTCTCCACCAGGTCGCCGCCATCCTCAGGATCGCGGGTGCGCAGACACACCTCGGTGATCTCCACCAGGTAGGAGGAGAGCTCCTCCAGCTGGTTCCAGCCGTCGAACACCTGGGCCATGGCCAGGCCATCCATGCCGGCCGAGCGCTTCATCAGGTCGTAGGCCTCCACAAGGATCTGCTCGATCCCGTACTCGATGCCGTTGTGGACCGTCTTGACGAAATGGCCGGCACCGCCGGGGCCGATGTAGGTGACGCAGGGGCCGTCGTCCACCTGGGCGGCCATCTTGCGCACCAGCCCCTCGATGGCGTCGTAGGCGGCCTTGGTGCCACCGGGCATCATGCTCGGCCCCTCCAGGGCCCCCTTGGCACCGCCGGAGACCCCCATGCCGATGTAGCCGAAGCTCTGGCTTTCCAGCTCCTTCACCCGCCGCTCGGTGTCGGTGTAAAGGGAGTTCCCGCCATCGATCAGCAGATCGCCGTCTTCCAGCAGGGGGGAGATCGAGGCGATCATGGCGTCGATCGGAGCGCCCGCCTTGATCATCATCAGGATCCGGCGGGGGCGTTCCAGGGCCCCGACGAACTCCTCGAGCGTGTGGGCACCGATGATGTTCAGCCCGGCGGCGCGGCCGTTCAGAAAGTCTTCGGTCTTGGCGTAGGTGCGGTTGTAGACGACGCTGGAGTAGCCGTTGCGTTCGGCGTTGAGGACCAGGTTCTCGCCCATCACTCCGAGGCCGATCAGGCCGAAGTGCGCTTTGCTCATGAGGGTTTGGCGTGCAGGCCGTGCGGCCTCAGTGTGGCCGCGAGCCTGCCGGAACGCCGCCGGGCCAGGCCCTGTGTCAGCAAGCGCTCAGATCACGGTGCCGTCGGCAATGGTGGCGTTCTTCTCCACCACCACGATGCCGTTGCGGATGTAGAAGCCCAGTTCCGGCCGGTCGGCCTCCTCGATCCGTTCCTTGTTCACGATCGTGACGTTGCGCCCGATGCGCACGTTCTTGTCGAGGATCGCCCGGCGCACGGTGGTGCCCCGGCCCACGCCAACGGGAATGCCGCCCCGTTCGCGCAGCACCGCCCGCTCCTCGGCGGACTCGAAGAAGTCGGCCCCCATCACGAGGGTGTCCTGCAGCACCACTTCCCCTTCGATGCGCGAGCGCACGCCGAGCACGCAGTGGTGAATGCTGCACTCCTGCAACAGGGAGCCCTCTCCGACGATCGATTGGGTGACCTGCGCATCCAGAAGCTTGCTGGGGGGTAGGTAGCGGGGCCGGGTGTAGATCGGGAACTGTTCGTCGTAGAAGGAAAAGGCCGGCCGGGGTTGGTCGGTGAGGGCCAGGTTGGCCTCGTAGAAGGCCCCGATCGTGCCGATGTCCTCCCAGTAGTCGTCAAACAGGTAGGCCCGCAGGTTGTCACCCCGCCCGAGCGCCGTGGGGATGATCTCCTTGCCGAAATCGGTCGAGCCGGGGTTCTGCGCCAGCAGATCGAACAGGGTGTCGCGGCTGAAGACGTAGATCCCCATCGAGGCCAGATAAGGCCGCCGGGCCGCCTCGGCTTCCGCCAGTCCCAGGCGGGCCGTGTCCACCTTCATGGCCTCAAGCGCGGCGCCCTTGGGTTTTTCCGAGAACTCCCGGATGCGTCCGTCGAGGTCAGTGCGCATCAGTCCGAAGGCTTCGGCCTGCTGCGCGTCCACCGGCAGGGCTCCCACCGTGAGGTCAGCGCCGGTCTGGATGTGGTGATCCACGAAACGGCTGTAATCCATCCGGTAGAGCTGATCACCGGAGAGGATCAGATATTGATCCACATCCCATTCCTGGAACAGCCACTGGTACTTGCGCACGGCATCGGCAGTGCCTTCGAACCAGCTGGGGCTGTCGGGGGTCTGCTGGGCAGCCAGCACTTCCACGAAGCCCTGCCCGAAGCCGGCCGAAAGGTTGTAACTCTGGGTGAGGTGGCGGTTCAGCGACGCGCTGTTGAACTGCGTGAGCACGTAGATCTTGTTGATCCCCGAGTTGATGCAGTTGCTGACGGGGATATCAATCAGGCGATATTTACCGGC
The DNA here is from genome assembly GCF_014224355.1 of Synechococcus sp. BSA11S. Taxonomy (GTDB): domain Bacteria; phylum Cyanobacteriota; class Cyanobacteriia; order PCC-6307; family Cyanobiaceae; genus Regnicoccus_A. Next base: position 40,571 of record NZ_VNWP01000008.1, read on the forward strand.
GAGCGGTACAGCGGGCTTGGCCCGCATCTTCGTGAGGGGATAGAGCCTGGTACCGGCGCCACCGCCGAGAATGATCGCCAGAACCCGCTTCATCCATTCCCTCCGAAACTGCTGCCATCAGCGTGCGAGCACCGTACCGGATCGGGTGCCTCCAGAACCTCGCCTGGAGCGGCAGAGAACAAAAACGTGGCAAGCCGCTGTAGCCCCGGTGACATCAGGACTCCTCGCTCGCTCCATCGAGGGCAAACAGCTGGTGCAGCGCCTGCATGGCCTGATGGCGCTGCTGACGCGGCTGGGGTGCCCGAAGATTGGTGACCGGGCTGTGCAGGATCTTGTTGATGATGCCCTTGCTGAGGGCTTCCACCACCTTGCGCTCCCGCACCGAAAGGTCGGGACCCATGCGGCTGAGCGCTTTCTGCAGCTCCTGCTCGCGGATCTGCTCGAGCTGCTGACGCAGGCGGTTGAGGGTGGGCACCGCCTCCAGGCCGTCCCACCATTCCAGAAACTGGCGGGCCTCCTCCTGCAGCAGCCCTTCGGCTTCGGCGGCGATCTCCCGGCGGGCCTCCTGGTTGCGGGTCACCACCTCCTGAAGATCGTCGACGTCGAAGGCGTCGACGCCGCTCAGCTGGTCCACGTCGGCGCTGATGTTGCGCGGCACACCGATGTCGATGAGCATCAGTGAGGAACGACGGTTCAGGCCTTTGAGCCGCTCGGCCGCGATGATCGGTTCCTCGGCGCCGGTGCTGGTGAACACCAGCGAGCAGGTGCTCAGGCAGTGATCCAGGTCGCTCAGGGGGCGGCACTGGACGGGAAAATCAGGAAAATCAGCCGCCAGGGCCTCGGCGCGTTCGGTTGTTCGGTTGAGCAGCACCAGGCCACGGCAGCCCTTGGCCTGCAGGTGCTGCAGCAGCAGCCGAGCCATCCGACCGGCTCCCACCACGGCCACCTGCTCCTGATCCAGGGGGACCAGCTCGTCGAGGCCCCTGGCCTGGCCCACCTTGAGCTGGGCCAGCTCCACGGCGGCCGAGCTGATCGAGACCGCCCCGGTGCCCAGGTTGGTCTCGCTGCGCACCCGTTTGCCCGTGCTCACCGCCTGGTTGAGCAGGCGGTTGAGGATCGGTCCGATCGAGCCGTGTTCCTGGCCCAGCCGCACCATCTTCTTCACCTGGGAGAGGATCTGGCCCTCGCCCAGCACCAGGCTGTCGAGGCCGGCGGCCACCCGCAGCAGGTGCGCCACCGCCTCCTCGTGGTGGAAGGTGAACAGGTGGGGGGTGAGATCTCCGAAGGCCAGGCCGGAGTGCTGGCTCAGGAACGAGCCCACCGCATGGATTCCCTGCTCCGGGCTGCGCAGCAGGGTGTAGATCTCGAGCCGGTTGCAGGTGCTGAGGATCGACGCCTCGAGCACCTGGGCGTCCCCGCGCAGGTTCTGGAGTGATTCCTCCATCGTCTGCTCGGGGATGCTCAGTCGCTCCCGGATCTCGACCGGAGCCGTGCGATGGCTGAGGCCGACGACGGCGATGTGCATGGGGAGGGACTCAGCGCAGGGCGACGCTCTGGGCGCCGGGCTTGATGTGCACCGTATCGGTGAAGCGCGCCGAGGAATCGAGGGAGCTGATGATCAGGCTGCTGGTGCGGGTGCAGTCGCGCTCGAAGACCACCCCCTTGAACAGCAGACCGGGCGTGATGCCGCTGCCGGCGAAAACCACATTCTCACCGGAGGCCAGCTCTTCGGCCTCGTAGACCTTGTCGATGTCGGTGATGCCCATCGAGTTGAGGCGCTCGATGTTGCCCTCCTTGGTGTAGTCGGCCCACTCGCTGGTCTGGGCGATGGCCGGGTCGTACACCAGCTGACCCTGGAAATGGGCCCCGAGGCAGCGCAGTGCCGCTGCCGAGATCACGCCCTCGGGGGCGGCGCCGATGCCCATCAGGGCATGGGTGCCGGTGCCGGCGAAGCCGCAGGCGATCGCGGCCTGCACGTCACCGTCGCTGATCGGCTTCACCCGGGCGCCGGTGGCGCGGATCTCGGCGATCAGGTCCTTGTGGCGGGCGCGGTCCATCACCACGATCACCAGATCGCTGGCGGGCATGCCCAGGCACTCGCTCAGGATGGCGATGTTCTCGGTGGCACTCTTGCGGATGTCCACCTTGCCCTTGGCGGCCGGAGGTGCGGCCAGCTTCTTCATGTAGAAGTCGGGGGCGTTGAACAGGCCACCGCGGTCGGAGGCGGCCAGCACGGCCATCGATCCATCCTGGGCGTTGGCGCAGAGGTTGGTGCCCTCGCAGGGATCGACGGCGAAATCAACGCCGGGGCCGGTGCCGCTGCCCACTTCCTCGCCGATGTAGAGCATCGGGGCCTCATCGCGCTCGCCTTCGCCGATCACGATCCGGCCCTGCATGGCGATGGATCCCATCCGGGTGCGCATCGCTTCGACGGCGGCGGCGTCGGCCTCATCTTTTTTGCCGAGCCCGGTGAGATGGGCGGAGGCGATGGCGGCCTGCTCGACGACTTCGAGCAGTTCCTGAATGAGGGTGCGATCCACGACGGTCCGGCAGGGGGGAGAGAAGGCGTCAGCGAAAAGACAGGCAGACCAGCTGCGGCAAGGTCTTTCCGACACGAAGCGGGCGTCACTGTATCAGCGCCACGTGAGCCCCCCCACCGCCACTTCCTACAATCAACCGGCTCCTTTGCCCCGGTGGCCCCAACCATGAGCACGAAGCCTCTGGTGATCGCCCCGTCGATCCTTTCCGCAGATTTCGCCCGCCTCGGTGACGAGGTGAGAGCCGTCGACGAGGCAGGAGCCGACTGGATCCATGTCGACGTCATGGACGGCCGTTTCGTCCCCAACATCACGATCGGTCCTCTGATCGTCGAGGCCCTGCGTCCCGTCACCCGCAAGCCCCTCGATGTCCACCTGATGATCGTGGAGCCCGAGCGTTATGTGGGTGACTTCGCCAAGGCCGGTGCCGATCACATCTACGTGCAGGTGGAAGCCTGCCCGCACCTGCACCGCAACCTGGGGCAGATCAAGGACCTGGGCAAGAAGGCCGGTGCTGTGCTCAATCCCGGCACTCCCCTGGAAACCCTGGAGTACTGCCTCGAGCTCTGCGATCTGGTCCTGATCATGAGCGTCAACCCCGGCTTCGGGGGGCAGAGCTTCATCCCCTCGGCCGTGGAGAAGGTCCGCCGCCTGCGCCGCATGTGCGACGAGCGCGGACTCGACCCCTGGATCGAAGTGGATGGGGGCCTCAAGGCCAACAACACCTGGCAGGTGGTGGAAGCCGGGGCCAACGCCATCGTGGCCGGTTCAGCCGTGTTCAACGCTCCCGACTACCGGGCCGCGATCGAGGGCATCCGCCACAGTCGCCGTCCCGAGGCGGTGCTCGTCTGAACGGCTGAACGGCTCAGCGGCTGAACTGCAGCCGCCGTCAACGGGAACCGGGTGTCGGCCGCGGTTCCCGTTCTGTCGCTGGGTTCAGGCCTCACGCCCCCAGGAACCAGCCGTAGCTGTGCAGACCGATGCCCAGCAGGTTCACGCCGATGTAGCAGACGACAATCACCAGCAGGCCGGCCACCGCCACCAGGGCGGGCCGTCGTCCCTGCCAGCCCCGGCTCAGACGGCTGTGCAGGTAGGCGGCGTAGACCAGCCAGCAGATCAACGCCCAGGTTTCCTTGGGATCCCAGCTCCACCAGCTGCCCCAGGCTTCATTCGCCCAGACGGCCCCGCTCACCAGGCCCACCGAGAGCAGCAGGAACCCCACGGAGATCGTGCGGTAGCTGAGGCTGTCGAGCTGCTCGCTCACCCCGATCGACACACTGCTCAGCTGCAGGTTTCCGGCATCCCCGGCCCCGGCCAGCTTGGCCTGGCGATAGCCGCCGCTGCCGATCGAGCTGCTGCGCAGTTGCAGGTCCTGGCCGCGATCGGTGAACAGCACCGCCACCGAGAGCAGTGAACCCACGAGCAGGGCGGCATAGCTCACCATGATCACGCTCACGTGCATCACCAGCCAGCTGGAGCGCAGGGCAGGCACCAGTGGTGAGGCCTCCTGCAGGCGATCCGGCAGCGCGAAACTGGCGAAGGCCAGGCAGCCCAGGCCCATGGGTGTGGCCGCCGCGGGCACCAGCGGACTGGGCCAGGAGCGCTCCACCAGCAGCTGGGTGAGGGTGCAGGCCCAGGCCAGGAAGCAGAGGGATTCGTAGAGGTTGCTGATCGGGAAATGGCCCGACTCCCACCAGCGCAGGGTGAGCTGGGCCGTGAGACTCAGGTTGGCGGCCGCCACCATCAGACGGACGAGACTGTTGGAGCGCCCGCCGCTGAGGCTCCAGAAGGCCAGGGGCAGGGCCACCAGCAGGAGCGCGAAGGCCAGCAGGCCCAGGGAGAGAACCGGATCGTTCACAGAAGCTCGCTCGGGGCGGGGCGAATCAGTGGACCAGTCTGCCTGCAGGCCCGGCTCAGCGGCTGGCCTGACGTAACAGCACCAGGCCCAGGGCCAGGCCGATCAGCACGGGCGACCAGGCCGCCAGCACAGGGGCGAGGGTGCCCTTGACCCCCAGGGAGCTGAAGATGAAGGACATCAGGTAATAGGAGAAGATCAGCAGAACGCTGATGCCGAAACCCTGGCTGCGGCTGGTGCGGGCATTGGGTCTGACCCCGAGGCTGCTGCCGATCAGGCCGAAGACCAGGCAGATGGCCGGGAAGGCGAATTTCTCCTGGATCCGCACCCGCAGGCGCCGGGCTTCCTTCTGATCACCGGCCTCCCGCAACAGCACCTCAGCCCGCAGGGCCTGGGAGACCGACATGCTGGCCGCATCCTTGGGCAGGGCCGCCAGCTTGAGAGGACCCTGGTCAAGCGGGTAGAGATAACGATCAAACTTGGCCGAGGTGGTGGTCTCGTTCTCACCCACCAAAACGATCTGACCATCGCGGAATTCCCACATCCCCGCTGAATCGTTCCACGTCCCCTGTCTGGCCTTGAGGATCTGGGTGCCGCTGGCACGGCTGAAATCCAGCACCGTCACATCCTTCATCTCTCCATCCCTGAACTGACGGGAATAGAACAGCTGGGAGAGATAGCGCTCGCTGCCGGTGTCATCGCGGTCGCTGGGTCGTCGGCTGAAGCGGGAATAGATGATGTTGCTGCCCTTCTCCGCTGCGATCGCCTTGCCCAGGGCCTGGTTGAGGGTGTTGGTGGCCTCCAGGTTGGCGCTGGGAACGATCAGGTCGTTGAACACGAAGGTGAGCAGGCTCATCAGCACCGCCACGATCAGGGCCGGCAGCACCATCCGCCAGGTGCTCACCCCCACGCTGCGCAGGGCGATCAGTTCGCTGTTGCTCGAGAGGGTGCTGTAGGCCAGCAGGGTGGCCATCAGGGTGGCCATGGGGAACGAGAGCACCAGGAAGCCGGGCATCCTCAGACCGAGCACCTGCAGGGCGGTCAGCATCGGCAGGCCCGATTCGGCCACCCGCCGCACCAGCTCGAAGACCACACCCACCGAAAGCGACACCGCGGTGAAGGCTGCGATGCCGAACAACAGGGGCCCCAGCAGCTCGTTGGTGAGCCAGCGATCCATCAGCGGCAGGCGCTGCCAGGAGAGCGTGAGGGGCCGCAGCAGGCGCTTGACCCTTGGATTGGCTGGGTGGTTCGTCAACACGCTCACAGCTGAAATCCCTCCCCCAGGTAGTGACGTCGGACCAGGGAGTCGCTGGCCACCTCGGAAGAGGGGCCCGACGCGAGAATGCTGCCCTCGGTGAGGATGTAGGCCCGATCGGTGATCGCCAGGGTTTCGCGCACGTTGTGGTCGGTGATCAGCAGCCCCATGCCCCGCTGGCGCAGGGTGCCGATCAGAGCCTGAAGGTCGGCCACCGCCAGGGGATCGACGCCCGCGAAGGGTTCATCCAGCAGGAGATAGCGCGGTCCCTCATGGCCCACCGCCAACGCCCTGGCCACCTCGCAGCGACGACGCTCTCCGCCCGAAAGTTGGTAGCCGCGGCGGTGCTGGAACTTGCTCAGGTGGAATTCCTCGATCAGTTGCTCCAGCCTCTGGCGCCGCACCCGCAGCGGTGTCCCGCTCTGCTGCAGGGCCACCTGCAGGTTCTCGCGGGTGGTGAGCTGCCTGAACACACTGGCTTCCTGGGGCAGGTAGCCGATGCCGAGCCGTGCCCGTTTGGGCATCGGCAGACCTTCGACCCGGCGCCCATCCAGCAGCACCTGACCCCTGTCGGGCCTGAGCAGACCCGTCACCAGATTGAAGGTGGTGGTCTTGCCGGCACCGTTGGGGCCGAGCAGGCCCACGACTTCTCCAGGCTCGAGCTCCAGGCTCACCTCCTTCACCAGGGGACGGCCGCCCAGGCTCAGGGCCACGCTCTCCAGGGAGAGGCTCATCGAAACGGCTGGCTGGGGGTCTGCAGGGGCACGCCGGCTGGCTGGATCTGGGGGGTGGTCTGGATCAGGAGGGTGCTGAACACCTGCTGGCCTTCCAGGGGCTGGGCGAGGGCCCGCTCCCGATCCACCAGGTAGGTGACCCGGTCGGCCTGAAGGGTGTTGCCGTCGTCCTGGATCACGTCCACATCGCCGCTGAGGATGATCATCCCCTCACGGGTGAAGTACTGGGCCTGGCGGGAGGTGGCCACCACCCTTCGATCGGGATAGACGATCCTGACGTTGCCGCTGGCCGTGATGATGCCGGTGACGTTGTCCGCCTGCTGGCGGTCGGATTCGATCGTGACCTGGCCGGTCGGCGCCGGGGCGGTCTCGGCGGTGACCTCGGCCGTCCCCGACTGGGGGGCGGGGCCGACCTGCTCCCCGGGCTGGATCGGCCTGGCGCAGGCGGGCCCCACCGATCCCAGCATCAGCAGCACGGCTGCCAGGGCCTGAGGGGGGGATGGGCGAAGGGCCGCAAACCTGGGGCACCCCATCCGCACACTCACAAACTGACAGGGCAATCTACGGGCCAGCGCCGCAGGCTGGGCAGGGGCAGGGCGGCTGGATCGTCTCCGGCCTGAAGACACGCGAGTCGCGCCACGCTGGCCTGGCGCAGGTGGTCGAGGTCGAGGCCGAGCGCCTCAGGACCGCTGCGGGCCAGCCTGCCCAGTCCTTCACCCAGCAGCACCGTGGCGCCGCGCTGGTTGCCGCGCTCCAGGTGGAGATGGGCCACGGCGATCTGCAGCAGACCCTGGAGAACGGGCCGATCGGGCCCCTGGGTTTCATGCCAGAGCTCCTCGAAGCTGTCGTGGCAGGAATACCACTCCCCGGCATTGAAGAGGTCGACGGCCCGCTGGAAGCGGGGGTCGGCGTCGAGCAGCTCGTTCACCGTTTGGCGGGCTTCTTCGCCGGCAGCTTGCGCAGCCGGATCGACTCCGGGGTGACTTCCAGCATTTCGTCGGGGCCGATGTATTCGAGTGCCCGCTCCAGGGTCATCTGGATCGGCGACTGCAGGGTGTCAAGCACCTCAGCGCCGGCCGAGCGGATGTTGGTGACCTGCTTGGCCTTGCAGACATTGAGCTCGAGGTCGGGCGGACGGTTGTGCTCGCCGACGATCATGCCCTTGTACACCTTGGTGCCAGGGGTGATGAAGAACTGGCCACGGTCTTCGGCGCCCTTGAGGGCATAGAACGTGGCGGTCCCCTCTTCGTAGGCGATCAGCACCCCGTTGCGACGGGCATCGAAATCACCCTGCATCGGGCGGTATTCGAAGAAGGAGTGGCTCATGATCCCCTCGCCTCTGGTGGCGCGCACGAACTCTCCGCGGAATCCGATCAGCCCCCGTGCCGGAACCACGAACTCCAGCTGGGTACGGCCATCGCTGCCTGTTTCCATGTTCTGCATCTCGCCCTTGCGCATGCCCAGCTTCTCGATGCAGCTGCCGACGGCCTCCTCGGGGACATCCATCACCAGGGTCTCCACCGGTTCGCAGGGGGTGCCATCGATGGTGCGGAAGATCACCTGGGGCTGGGACACCTGAAATTCAAAGCCTTCCCGGCGCATGGTCTCGATCAGGATGCCCAGGTGAAGCTCACCACGGCCGCTGACGGCGAAGCGATCCGGGGAATCGGTGTCCTCGACCCGCAGGGCCACATTGGTCAGCAGCTCCTTCTGCAGCCGGTCGCGCAGCTGGCGGCTGGTGACGAACTTGCCTTCCTTGCCGGCGAAGGGGGAATCGTTGACCACGAAGGTCATCTGCAGGGTGGGTTCATCCACCCGGATCAGCGGCAGGGCCTCGGGATGCTCGGGACAGGCGATGGTCTCGCCGATGTTCACCTCGTCGAACCCGGCCACGGCCACCAGATCACCGGCACGGGCCTCGGCGATCTCCACCCGGGCCAGCCCTTCGAAACCCAGCAGCTTGCTGATCCGGCCGCGCTTGATGCTGCCGTCGTCGCGGATGAGGGCCGCCGGCTGGCCCGACTTGATCGTGCCGTTGTGCACCCTCCCGATCATGATCCGCCCGAGGAAGTCGGAGTAGTCGAGGGTGGTGACCTGCAACTGCAGGGGCTTGGTGGCATCACCGACCGGCGGTGGCACGTGGCGCAGGATGGCCTCGAAGAGCGGCTTCATGGTTTCGCTCTCCGTGGCCATGTCCGGCTTGGCGTAGCCGCCCATGCCGCTGCCGAAGAGGTAGGGGAAGTCGCACTGGTCGTCGTCGGCGCCCAGTTCGAGGAAGAGATCCAGCACCTTGTCGACAGCCTGTTCGGGATCCACCCGGGCCCGGTCGATCTTGTTGACGAACACGATCGGTCGCAGACCCTGCTCCAGGGCCTTCTTCAGCACGAAACGGGTCTGGGGCATCGGGCCCTCGTTGGCATCCACGATCAGCAGCGCCCCGTCGACCATGCCCAGAACCCGCTCCACCTCACCGCCGAAATCGGCGTGGCCAGGGGTGTCGACGATGTTGATGCGGGTGTCGCCGTAGGTGACGGCGGTGTTCTTGGAGAGAATCGTGATGCCGCGCTCGCGCTCCAGGTCGTTGGAGTCCATCACACAGGTGGGCACGGCCTCCCCTTCGCGGAAGATGCCCGACTGCTGAAGCAGGGCATCCACCAGGGTGGTCTTGCCATGGTCCACATGGGCAATGATCGCGATGTTGCGAATCGGTGCGCTCTGATTGGCGCTCATACGGGATCTCTCGCTTAATCTTGTCGGCAGCAACCGAAACGGTTGCAACAATCCATCACCTTATCCCAGCACCACCGAAGAGCCTCCGGTCTGATCAGTTAAAGGAGCAGATGCGCCAGATCCGGATGCGCCAGGTGCGCTTCACGGCTCAGCCGCTGGTCTGCCAGGCCGCTCAACCTCCCAGCTGGCGGGCCGGTTCGAACAGGCGCAGGGCCTCGAGCGACCCCTCATAGCGCCAGTGCCAGGGCTCGTAGCTCACCCCCTGGCTGTTGCCCCTGGGGAAGGAGAGCTGGAAATGGAAACGATTGGCATTGGCATCGAGCCAGCGGAAGGCGGCCGTGCGATCGAAGCTTTCACTCAGGTCGCTCTGGGGGTTGGCGCCGTCCCCGAGGTCGACCGCGTAGCCGGTGCTGTGCTCGGAGAACCCTGGTGGTGCACTGACCTCGGCCCGCTCCTGGGCGCTCTGGTTCCGCTCCGCCTTCACATCGAAGAAGATCCCCTGCTGCAGTTCGATCGAGCGAAAGGCGCTCAGCAGGCGCAGGTCCACACCATCGTCGGCGGCAGCCCGCTGCATCGCCAGCAGCGCTTCAGCGGCCTCGGGCCGCAGCTTCAGCCCCGGGGCCACCGCCACCAGCAGGCTGCTGCCCGCTTCGGGGTAGGGAAAGTGGCCCAGCAGGCGGCCGTCGAGGCTCTGGCGCGCCTCCAGGCCAGGCACCGGGGGCGGCGCCAGCCAGCGCCGCAGCGGCTGAAGGAACAGCACCACCCCGGCGCCCGCCACCGCCAGCAGGACGCCGATCGTGGTGGCCACGGGCTTGAGCAGACCTCTGCGGCCACGGCCCTCGGGCAGGGAGCGGCGTGCCACCGGCAGATCCTCGCGCTGCTGATCGCGCTTCAGGCGCTGCGGCCTTTGCGGGGGCACGCAACCTCGTAACAAACTTCGACACAATCGTAGGTGTCAGCCCTGGCCTGACCAGCATCGAACTGGGCGTGGGTGTTAGCTTCGCGCCCAAGGATCATTCCCGCGGAGCAGGTTTCAAGATGTTGCGAGTCGCAGTGGTGGGTGGCGGCCCGAGCGGTTCCTGCGCAGCCGAAGTGCTAGCGAAGGCTGGAATTGAGACCTGGCTGTTCGAGCGCAAGCTTGACAACGCCAAGCCGTGTGGTGGAGCCATTCCGCTCTGCATGGTCGAGGAATTCGACCTGCCCGAGTCGATCATCGACCGGAAGGTTCGCAACATGCGCATGATCTCCCCCTCCAATCGTGAGGTGGATATTCATCTCGACAACAAGGACGAATACATCGGCATGTGCCGGAGGGAAATCCTCGACGGTTTCCTGCGCAACCGGGCGGCTGATCTTGGAGCCCACCTGATCAATGGTCTCGTTCAGTCCATCGACACCGGCTCATCGCGCCAGGGTCCCTACACCCTGCACTATGCCGACTACTCCGGCGGTGGCCCAACCGGCGAGATCAAGAGCCTCGAGGTGGACCTGATCGTGGGAGCGGATGGAGCCAACAGCCGGGTGGCCAAGGCCATGGATGCGGGCGACTACAACGTGGCCATCGCCTTTCAGGAGCGGATCCGCCTGCCCAGGGAGGAGATGAGCTACTACGAGGATCTGGCCGAGATGTACGTCGGCACCGACGTCTCCCCTGATTTTTATGCCTGGGTCTTCCCCAAGTACGACCACGTGGCCGTGGGAACGGGAACGATGCAGAAAAATCAGGCCCTCATCAAGAGCCTCCAGAAGGGCATCCGCAAGCGGGCCAGTGCACGGCTGCTGCGTGGTGAGGTGATCAAGGTGGAGGCCCACCCGATTCCTGAGCATCCCAGGCCCCGTCGGGTGGTGGGTCGGATGGCTCTGGTGGGCGATGCCGCCGGCTACGTCACCAAGAGCTCCGGGGAAGGGATCTACTTCGCCGCCAAGAGCGGGCGCATGTGCGCCGAGCAGATCGTTGCCGCCAGTGCCTCCGGCAGCAGGATTCCCACCGAATCCGACCTCAAGGTCTACATCCGCAAGTGGGACAAGCAGTACGGGGCCACCTACAAGGTGCTGGAAATTCTCCAGAACATCTTCTACCGCAATGATGCGGCCAGGGAGGCTTTCGTCGAGATGTGCGACGACAAGGACGTGCAGCGGCTCACCTTCGACAGCTACCTCTACAAGCGGGTGGTGATGATGAACCCATGGCAGCAGATCAAGCTCACCCTGCTCACCCTCGGTGCGGTGCTGCGCGGCAATGCCCTGGCCCCACAGTCCTACAAACCCGTGCCCAGCGTGGTCCGCAGTCCTGAGGAAATGGAAGCCTGGTTGGCCACCCTCGCTCAGGAATCGGAGCAGCAGCAGGGAGTGGGCCGAGCCAAGGGTGAGCCCCCAGCCAGTGCTGTGGCGGCCACCCCTGAGGTGAGCAAGGAGCAGCGGGAACCCGCGCTGGCGGCCAAGGGCTGAGGGGAGAGCTGAGGCTGGTCCCCTCCAGCCTCAGCTGCTGAGCCTGCTGAAGTCGGCCAGCTCCCCTGCCTGGTTGCGCAACAGCCCGAGCAGGTTCAGGCGGTTGCTGCGGACGGCTGGGTCGTCGCACATCACCATCACGCTGGTGGCCCCGTCGAAGAAGGCCGAGAGGGCCACGGCCCCTTCGGCCAGCTTGCTGGCCAGCTCGCGGTAGCGCACCTCGGGGTTCCGCACCGCCAGGATCGGCTCCAGCTCCTCCAGCACCTGCAGCATGCCTGCCTCGCTGGCGGAGCTGAACAACGCCGGATCCACCACCGCCGCCGGGCTCAGCACATCGGCTGGCAGGTTTCCCTTCACCGCCAGCCGTGCCGCCCGTTGCACCACGGCCTGCACCGGCGCCAGCTGGCCGTCACGGCGCAAGTGCGCCAGCAGGGTCAGGCGCTGACGCCCATCGATCGGGTCGCCCAGCAGGCGCTGGGCTGGGACCCCATCCCCCGCCACGGCCTGGACGAGGTCGGGATCGAAGCCTTCCTCGTCGAACAGGGAGACCATGCGCTGGCGCAGGGCTTCCACCAGTTCGGCGGCGAGAGCGGGGGCCTCGATCTCCAGCTCGGGCAGTCGCTGGGCCCAGTGGGCTGTCGCCTGCTCCAGCAGGCTGACCAGATCCAGGGACCAGCCCCGCTCCCAGAGGATCTGCAACACGCCATTGCCTGCCCGGCGCAGGGCGTAGGGATCCGAGGAGCCGCTCGGTCGTTCTCCTTTGGCATAGATGCTGAGCAGCAGTTCCAGGCGCTCGGCCAGGGCCACCACCGCCCCGGCACTCGACGCGGGCGGCTGATCCGAAGCGCCCCGCGGCAAGTAATGCTCCAGCACCGCCAGGGCCACGTCCCTGGATTCCCCCTCCGCCAGGGCGTACTTGGCCCCCATCACCCCCTGCAGTTCCGGGAATTCACCCACCATCTGACTGACCAGATCGTGCTTGCAGAGGTGCGCCGCCCGCAGGGCCGCGACCTGGCTCTCCGGCGGCAGGGAGAGGTGCTTCAGCAGCAGTCCGCACAGCCAGTGGAGGCGATCACTGCGATCGAGCAGGCTGCCGAGGCCATCCGCGAAGGTGACGCTGGCCAAGCGCTGGCGCCGCTGCTCGCAGGTGATGGCGCGGTCGGCTTCCAGAAAGAACTCCGCATCGGCCAGGCGGGCTTTGAGCACCCGTTCATTGCCTCGCCGCACTGTGTCGGCCGCTTCCGGCAGACCATTGCCGATACAGAGAAAGCGGGGCAGCAGGCTGGCCTCGGCTGAGAGGGCGAGGGGATCCTCCGGCGCATCCAGACGGCGCAGGGGAACGTAGCGCTGGTGGCTGCGCATCACCGTGCTCAGCACCTCCGGCGGCAGGGCCAGGAAGCGCGGCTCCACCGATCCCTCGATCAGGCTTGGGCTCTCCACCAGATCCACCAGTTCCTCGAACAGCTCCTCGGGCAGGTCAGGCCGCGCCTGGGCCGCTGTGGCGGCCTCAAGCACCTGCTGGCGGATCCAGTCGGCCCGTTGCTGGCGTTCCACGAGCACGCCGCCGGCAGCCAGGCTTGCGCTGTGACTGTCGGCGTCGGCAATGGCCGGCGTCTGCTCCGACAGCCGATGGCCGCGGCTGATCCGGCCGCTGCGGATCGCTGGATCACTGCCCTCCAGCACCAGGGGAATCACCTGCTGATCGAGCAGGGCCACCAGCCAGCGGATCGGCCGGCTGAAGCGCAGCTCCCCTTCGCCCCAACGCATGAAGCGTCTCCCCTGCAGGCCGGTGATCCAGGCCGGGATGCGCTCCGCCAGCACCTCCGCGCTGGGGCGACCCGGCTGCAGGATCCGGGCGAACACGAACGGGCCCTTGGCGGTCTGGCGCACCTCCAGGCTGGCTGGATCGACCCTGCAGCGGTTGGCGAAGCCGATGGCGGCCGGGCCCGGTCGTCCATCCACGAAGGCCTGGGCGGCGGGTGGACCCTTGCGTTCCTCCGCCAGGTCATCCTGAGCCAGGTGCAGATCGGCGACGCGCACCACCAGGCGCCGCGGTGTGCCGGTGGCCTGGACAAGGCCATGGGGCAGGCGCTGGGCGGCCAGGTCGTGACGCACCTGCTGCTCCAGCTGGGGCAGAGCCAGGCGCGCGAAATCGGCCGGCAGTTCTTCGGTTCCGATTTCCAGCAGGAACGTGGCCACTCGCACAGCTCAGCAGCCTGTGACTGTATTGAAAGCCCGTCAGCCCCACCCTGCTTCGCTACCTTCAAAGGACGCTGGTGCCCCTGTTGTGACCCTGACCCCCGAACGTCATCGCAGGTCGTCAGGGATCGGCCGTACGCAGACTGAAACCGAGTCAGGGGTTGCTGAGGAACGAGCCTCTCCCGCCAGGCCAGGGGCCGCCGGCAACGGCCATGGCGACCCCGAAGCGGCAACCAAGCCCCCCAGCAAGTTCGAGCGGCTGAAGGCGGCCAGCGACTACCTGCGGGAGCCTCTGGCCACCGAACTGGAGAACGAGAAGCCCTTCTTCACCGATGGCGCTGTTCAGATTCTCAAGTTCCACGGCAGCTACCAGCAGGACGACCGCGACAACCGTCAGAAGGGCCAGGAGAAGGACTGGCAGATGATGCTGCGCCTGCGCAGCCCCGCCGGTCGCATTCCAGTGCCGCTCTACCTGGCGATGGATGACCTCGCCGATCGCCTCGGCAACGGCACCCTGAGGCTCACCACCCGTCAGGCCTTTCAGATGCATGGCGTCGCCAAGGCCGACATCCGTGAGGTGATCGGCACGATCGTGCGCTCGATGGGCTCCACCCTCGCCGCCTGCGGCGACATCAACCGCAACGTGATGGCTCCGGCCGCTCCCTTCGAGAAGGGCGGGTACCCCGTCGCCAGGCGCCTGGCCGATGAGATCGCCGACCTGATCGCTCCGGTGGCGGCCGAGGGGTCGTACCTGGATCTCTGGGTCGATGGTGACCACAGCTACCGCTTCAAACCGACCGCGGCGGTGAAACGCGCCCGCCGGCGGCAGCAGGAGGGGGCCGGATACAGCGGCGACCCCAGCGAGCCGCTCTACGGAGGCACCTACCTCCCACGCAAATTCAAGGTGGCCGTGACGGTGCCAGGGGACAACTCCGTGGATCTGCTCACCCAGGACATCGGCCTGGTGGCGTTCACCGATCCCTCGGGCCGCCTGCGCGGTTGCAACGTCTACGTGGGAGGTGGCATGGGCCGCACCCACAACAAGGAGGAAACCTTCGCCCGCACCGCCGACCCACTCGGCTACGTGGCGGCCGACGATGTGCTCGATCTGGTGCAGGCCATCGTGGCCCTCCAGCGTGACCATGGCGACCGGAACCAGCGGCGTCACGCCCGCATGAAGTACCTGATCCACGACCGCGGGGTCGACTGGTTCCGCCAGGAGCTCAGCCGCTACCTGAAGGCGCCGATCAAGCCCCTGCGGGCGGAACCGAAGCCTCGCCTGGACGACTACCTCGGTTGGCACCGCCAGAGCCGTGGTCTCTGGTTCGTGGGGCTGCCCCTGCTCTGCGGACGGCTGGAGGGTGAGCGCAAGCGCGGCTTGCGGCGGCTGATCGAGACCTACCAGCTGGAGGTGCGGCTCACGCCCAACCAGGATCTTCTGCTCTGCTCGATCGGCACCTCCCAGCGCAGCAGCGTGAAGGAGGCCCTGGCCGCCCTTGGCTTCGAGGCCCCGGAATCGCCCTCCCTGCTGGCACGCCATGCCATCGCCTGCCCGGCGCTGCCCACCTGCGGACTGGCGATCACCGAATCGGAGCGGATCCTGCCCTCCGTGCTCGAGCGCCTCGAGGCGCAGCTGCAGCGGCTCGGCATCGAGCGTCCGGTGCTCGTGCGCATGACCGGCTGCCCGAACGGTTGCGCCAGGCCCTACATGGCCGAAGTCGGCCTGGTGGGCAGCGGCGTCGAGCAGTACCAGCTCTGGTTGGGGGGGACTCCCAACCTCACCCAGCTGGCGGCTCCTTATCTGGAACGCATGCCTCTGGCCGAGCTGGAGTCCACCCTGGAGCCCCTGCTTCTGCGCTGGAAGAGCGAGGGTGGTCGCCAGAGTTTCGGCCAGTTCGTCTCCGGCCTCGGGGCCGAGCGGATTCAGGACCTGCTCCCCGCCGCCAGCTGATGGCGGCGCCGTGCCGCCCCGGCCCTGCCGCTCTGCTGGCGGGCTTCGCCAGCCTGGCCCTGCTGGCCAGCGGTTCAGGGATCCCGCCGCTCGAGGCGCGCACGATGCCCCCACGACCGAAAACTCCCGTCAGGCTCTATCAGCCCGACGGTGACACCTGCCGGGAGGAGCACCTGCTCAAGGCCTACCGGAACCAGTTGCAGCAATTTGCGGATCAACCACCGCAGGTGCTGCAGCGCCTGCGTCAGATGCAGCTGGAGCTGGGGGAGGCCAGCTTGAAGCGCTGCGCCAACGAGGGGCTGATCAGCCGTGAGGAGGCTGACCGCATCTGGAGGGAGCTGCAGCGTCAGCCCCTGCCAGGATCCCAGCCGCCATAGATCGCGACGGCCTCCCCCTGCCGCCAGGCCCAGAGCTGATCACCATGGCTGAAATGCCACCACTCGTTGGGGTGCTGGGCGAAGCCGGCGCCGGTCATCACCTCGCGCAGCAGGCAGCGCCGCCGGTGCCACTCCAGCTCACGCTCGCCTGATCCTCTGGCGCCCTCAAGGCGTTGCTCTCGCTTCGAAGGGTCGTAGTGGTCGGGCTCCGAGACCGCCCCGATCGCATCGATCTCGCCGCCCAGGTCGAGCGGTTCGCCGTCACGGGTCGCCAGGGTGAGGTCCACGGCCGCACCGGTGCTGTGGGGAGGCGGTGTGGCCGGATTCCGGCTGGGGGGTGCCCAGAAGCGGCCCACCTCCGCCGTCACCGCCTCCAGCGCGGTGCTGTTCTGCCGAGGGTCCACGCCCAGCCGCCGGCATTCGCTGCTGATGGTGTGCTCCACCATGAACTGCTGAACCTGTACGGGCCGCCAGCCGTCGAAGATGGCCAGACACCAGCTGCTCTGCTGGCGCTGCAGCTCGATCTGGGCCCTGAGCAGGCGTTCCACCACGCCGCGACGCAGCTGGAAAGGGCTGCGGCCCTCCCCGTAGGGGGCCCCCAGCGACGCGTAGGGGTGGGGCTCGAGGCGCAGCAACGCCTCGGGCAGGGGCACCAGGGGTTCGGCGGACTCCTGGATCGGAATCGGGCTCCAGGGCCTGAGCATGGCGGAGCTCACGCGCGCGGGTGGCGGGGACGGCTCAATTCAAGCTGCCGGCTTCCGCCTGTCGCTGTCGTTGCTCGAGCAGCGCCTGGCGCAGGCCAGGGTGCTGCTCCAGCTCGGGATCGAGCTCCAGCAGCCGCCGCGCCAGCGCTCGCGCCTGCTCCAGCACCTCCCCGTCGTCGCTGAGGCTGGCCAGGGCCAGATCGGGCAGCCCCGACTGCCGGGTTCCCAGCACCTGCCCGGGGCCCCGCAGCTGCAGATCCATCTCGGCGATCTCGAAGCCGTCGCTGGAGCGCACCAGCAGCTCCAGCCGCTGCTGGGCCTGCCCTGCCTTGCCGTCGTTGATCAGCAGGCAGTGGGAGGCGGCCGCCCCCCGGCCCACCCGCCCCCGCAGCTGGTGAAGCTGGGCCAGCCCGAAGCGCTCGGCGTGCTCGATCACCATCACGCTGGCCTCGGGCACATCGACCCCCACCTCCACCACGGTGGTGGACACCAGCACATCGCAATGGCCGCTGGAAAAGGCACCGATCGCCTCCTGCTTGCGGGGGCTCGGCATGCGCCCGTGCAGCAGGCCCACCCGCAGCTCCGGGAACACCTCCTCCTGCAACTGGTGGTGGACGGCCACGGCCGAACGCAGGTCCAGGGTCTCCGACTCCTCCACGAGGGGCAGCACCACATAGGCCCGCTGGCCCCGGGCCACCTCCTCGCGGATCAGCTCGTAGGCCTCCTGGCGCTGGCCCCCCCGCAGCAGGCGGGTGCGGATGGGGGTGCGTCCCGGCGGCAGGCCATCGATCTGACTCACCTCCAGGTCGCCGTGCACCGAGAGGGCCAGGGTGCGCGGGATCGGTGTGGCGGTCATGGTCAGCAGGTGAGGCTGCAGGCCCTTGCCCATCAGCCGGTCACGCTGGCGCACGCCGAAGCGGTGCTGTTCATCCACCACCACCAGCCCCAGCCGGGCGAAGGCCACCGGATCCTCGAGCAGCGCATGGGTGCCCACCAGCAGCTGCAGCTGACCATTGGCCAGGTCCTGGAGCAGCTGGCGGCGACGCCCTGCCGGGGTGGATCCCGTCAGCAGGGCCGTGCTCACGTGCAGCGGGCTGAGCCATTCCCCCAGCTTGCGGGCATGCTGCTCGGCGAGCACTTCCGTGGGGGCCATCAGGGCCCCCTGGCAACCGGCTTCGATGGCCACGAGCAGGGCCGCGATGGCCACCACGGTCTTGCCGCTGCCCACATCCCCCTGCAGCAGGCGCGCCATCGGCTGCTCCTGCTCCAGATCGGCCTGAATGTCGGCCAGCACCCGCCGCTGGGCCTGGGTCAACTGGAAGGGCAGCAACTCGAGAAAGGAGGCCATCAGGCTCGACTGTCCCCTGGGCAGTCGAAGGGGCCGCGCCGGGCGCCGGGCCAGCTGCCGGCGCCGTTGCAGCAGGCTGAGCTGCAGCAGCAGGAATTCATCGAAGACCAGCCGGTGGCGGCTGGCCCTGAGTGCCTCGCGATCAGCGGGATCGTGCAACCCGCGCAGGGCCGTGGCTCGATCCAGCAGACCCTCCTGCTGCCGCAGGGCGGCCGGCAGGGGATCACCCCAGTGCGCCGCGGCGGAGAGCACCGTCTGGATGGCCTGGCGCAGACGTTCGGCGCCGAGCCCCTCGGTGAGGGCATAGACCGGCACCAGCCGTCCGATCCGGCGCGAGCGCACAGGGGTGCCCGGGGAGTCGAGCACTTCCAGCAGGGGATCCTGCAGGGTGGGTCCGTAGGGGGTCTGCCGTACCAGGCCGCTGGCGGCCACGCTGCAGCCGGGGGGGAACTGCCGCTGCTGGGCCTTGAGCCAGCCCGGGGAACTGAACCGCTTGCCGGCGAAGAACTTGCTGAGCCGCAACCGTCCGGTGATGTCGTGCACCTGCAGTTCCAGGATCACCAGCCTGGGGTTGCGGGGGCTGGCGAAGGCATGGCAGCGCTTCACCGTGGCCACGATCGTGGCCGTGCTGCCGGGAACCAGCTCCTGAATCCGCACCAGATTGGCGTAGTCGAGATAGTCGCGGGGGTAGTGGCGCAGCAGATCCCGGGCCAGCAGCAACCCCAGGCTGGCCAGGCGCGTGGCGGTTTTCGGTCCGATCCCCGGCACCTCGCCCAGGGGGGTGTCGGGTTGGAGGAGACCGGCCGTCCTGCGGGCTGCCGCGCCCCCGCTGCCGGAGGGCGCCGGCGAGGGGGCCAGCCTCAGTCGAGGGGGTCCGGGTGGGCGTGGAGGATTCAGGCTTCGGCGCAGGCCATGCAGCCGCTCCCGGCAACGCCGCAGCAGCGACTGGCGCTGGGCCTGGGACAGGTCGTCGTAGCGCCTGAACAGGTCGGCCAGGGTGGCCAGGGCGGCCGCTGCCTCTGGCAACCTCTGGATCAGACCCTCAGGGGGCCGGCGGCACTCGCGCTCGAGAAACACGCTGAACCGTTCCCGACGGCCCTGAAGGTTCTCGAAGCCGCGCTCCACCTCCAGCTGCAGCGCCTGCTGCAGGGTGGTGATCCAGGTCCCGTGGTCCTCGGAGGACCCAGCGGCGGGACCGGGCGACTCGCCCGGGGTCAGGCCGGGGCCTGGGGGCTGGACTGGCTGTCCTGCATCCACTGCTGTTCCGCTTCCAGGGCCCGGGCCCGCCGCTGCCAGTGGCGGTACTGCTGAGCCATTTTGCGCACGCTGGCCCGTCGCTGCTCCAGGCGCTTGCGGCAGGTGCGCAGGCGGGGTTGCTCGTATTCGATGTCGCCTGTGCGCAGCAGCACCCCAAGGGCCTGCACCTGCGCGGGAGTGTCGGGGGTGCCGAAGGGCAACTGGATCTTCAGCAGGTTGGCCGGGGCCGGCAGGGCCTCCAGCTGTCCCTGCAGGACAGCGTCGAGCAGGCTCAGGGGCAGCAGGCTGCGGGTGAGCCCCAGTTTGATCAGATCCAGGTTGATGGCGTGGGACAGGTTGCGCAGGCGCCGCTGCAGGGCACGGTCCAGGGCCTTCCACCACTCCAGCAGCTCCAGGGGCTGCCTCGGCACCAGGCCCGGTTCATTCCGGCTGCCTTCGGGCTCATTCGAGGGTGACTCAGCTGGGTCCGCGCTGTGCGGGCCGCTGAGGCCAGGTCCCTGGTCTTGGGTCTCCCCGGGGTTGGCCATCACCAGCAGGGCGCGCAGGATGTCGGTGGGATCGTCAGCCTCGCCCTCCACCGGATCTGCTCCGCTGTCGTCTTCTCTGTCCTCTTCGACTTCTTCGCCCTCCTCGAGGTCGACGTCCTGGTTCTCGTGCCCGCCGATGTCGTTGGAAGGGGCCTCGAGAAGCTCGCTGAGGCCGGCCAGCGCGGGGATACCAGCGGAGAACAGCTCGGCGGAGAGGGGCAGGTTCAGATCCAGCCGGATCGAGCCGGCCGGCTCCTCACGCTCCTCCTGATCGTCCGTCTCAGGGTCGGATCCGGCCCCGGAGGACATCTGCTCCAGGACCTGGTTGAGGCGCCGTTGCTCCAGCTCCCCCTGGCGCCTCTTCTCGGTCTGAACCTGGCGGGCGAGCACCAGGAGCTGCTCGAGGGTCAGGAGGCAGCCGCAACGGTGGACCAGTTGCTCCAGCCGCCGGGGCAGTTCCTGCCGCTGGAGGTCAGTGAGCTGCTGGTAGCGCTCGGGGACCACCTGGGTGGCCACATGAAAAACGGCCTGCTGAACAGCGTCCAGCAGGCCTTCGCGCAACACCTGGAGGTAGAGGGCCAGGTCGCGGTACAGGTCCCGATGACCCACCGCCAGACTCCGACGAATCCGATCCAGGTGCCCTCGGGCTTCGGACAACGCGGTGGCGCTGGTCTCCAATCGGCTGAGGCGTAGGGACTGAGGAAGGGGAACGCCGGCGGGGCTCAGGCCGCCTTGCCGGTGATGGCGGCCACTTCGGCGGCGAAGTCGGTCTGTTCCACCTCGATCCCTTCGCCGAGGGTGTAGCGGGTGAAGCGACGCACCTGGACGTTTTCGCCGATCTTGCCGGCCACCTGCTTGACCAGCTCGGCCACGGTGATCGAGCTGTCCTTGATGAAAGGCTGCTCCAGCAGGGCCAGTTCCTTGAGGCGCTTGCCGATGCGCCCCTCGACGATCTTCTCCTTCATCTTGTCGGGCTTGCCCGCCAGGTCGTCGCGACCCATCTCGATCTGCTTTTCACGCTCACCCACTGCCGCGGGAATGTCGGTGGTGCTGACGTATTCGACATTGGGGCAGGCGGCAATCTGCATCGCCACATTGCGCAGCAGATCCTGGAAGAGGTCGCCGCGGGCGACGAAATCGGTTTCGCAGTTCACCTCCACCAGCACACCCACCCGTGCCCCGGTATGGATGTAGCTGCCGATGGCACCTTCAGCGGCCGTGCGGCCCGCTTTCTTCTCGGCGGTGGCGATGCCTTTCTGGCGCAGCCATTCGGCGGCTTTGCCCATGTCGCCCGCGGATTCTCCGAGCGCCTTTTTGCAATCCATCATGCCGGCGCCTGTCTTCTCGCGCAGTTCCTTGACGAGCTTCGCTGAGATTTCAGCCATGGGAGGGAGAGGGAGGAAAGGAAGAGTTGGGTTGGTAATCAGGGGTCCCGAACATGCCGGGACCCAGGGGGACCATCAGTCCTGAGGGTGGAGCCGCCTGGCTCTAGCCTTCGTCGTTGTCGTCGCGCTGCTCCTGGTTGCCGTGGCGACCTTCGTTGATCGCGTCAGCAAGGCGACCCAGCACGAGCTGCACGGAGCGGACCGCGTCGTCGTTGCAGGGGATGGGGACGTCGGCGAGGTCGGGATCGCAGTTGGTGTCGAGCATCGACACCAGGGGGATGTCGAGCTTGCGGCACTCGAGCACAGCATTGTTCTCGCGGCGCTGGTCCACCAGCACCACCACGTCCGGCAGGCGGCGCATGTTCTTCAGGCCACCGAGATACTTCTGCAGGCGCTCCAGCTCACGGCGCAGCACGGCCCCTTCTTTCTTGGGGCGCATGGCGATGGCTCCGGAGCTCTCCATCCGCTCCAGATCCTTGAGGCGATCGATGCGGGCACGCATCGTGCTCCAGTTGGTGAGCATGCCACCCAGCCAGCGCTGGTTGACGTAGGCGGCGCCGCAGCGACTGGCCTCGATGGCAATCACCTCGGAGGCCTGTTTCTTGGTGCCCACGAAGAGGAAGCGCTTGCCGCTGCGGGAGGCATTGCGGGTCCACTTGTAGGCATTGTTCATGCAGACGGCGGTCTGCACGAGATCAATGATGTGAACCCCATTGCGCGCGCAATAGATGTAGCGCGACATCTTGGGATTCCAGCGACGCGTCTGGTGCCCGAAGTGGGCGCCAGCCTCCATCATCTCGGAGAGGGTGACAACAGCCATGGTTGGGAAGGGTTTCGGGTTCGCCTCCACCTGCCAGGGATCAGACGCGATGACCCGAAAGGAGGATCACCGGTGCCGACTGAGCACCCGAAACGGACAGGTGTGCGGTTTGTTAAGGACGCTCCAAGCTACCAAACGGTCAGCGAAGGCCTGCAGCGTGCGCCTCTCGGAACAGAGCTCGCACCCCCAGGCGGTTGAGGGGCAGCCGCAGCAGCTCCATGGCCAGAGCGTTGTGGCCGTGGCGAATCAGCCAGGCCAGCAGCGGCCTGAGCGTGCGCTCGTTGAGCAGACCCCCCAGGGTGAGCAGCTCCCAGAGCAGGCGGTGCCACCAGGTGAACTGAATGATGAAGCGCACCCGCCGGGTGGGGTGCTTGCGGTAGAAAACCAGCCCCATGCGGGCCCGTTCCTGCTCGATCCGCACCAGATCAGGCAATTGCTCGAGGCTGAGGGCCGGGTGCCAGTGGTATCCCACAGCCGCCGGGCAGCGCACCAGCTCAACCCCCAGTCGGCGCAGCCGCTCGCCCAGCTCCAGGTCCTCCCAGCCGTAGAGGCGGAAGCCCGTATCGAACAGGCCGGCCCTCTCCAGCACCTGGCGATCAATCGCCACGTTGCCCGTGGCGAAGTAGGCCCAGGAGTGATCGCTCAGCTTGTGGGGCTCGCTGGTGGGATCATCGAAATTGGCGGTGTTGATCACGGCTCCGTAGGTGAAGCAGAGCCGATTGCCGCTCTGCCGCCAGCGGGCCTCCAGAGCCCGGGCATGCTCCAGCAGAAAGGAGCTGGTGACCACCAGATCACTGTCGATGAACACGATCACGTCACCGCGAGCCTCATCCACGCCCCGGTTGCGGCCCTCGGCGGGCCCGCCATGGTCCTGCTCGATCAGGCGCACATGGGGGAATCGCGGGGCTTCCTGCCGCAGCCAAGCGGCGGTGCCATCGGTGGAGCCGTCGTCGACCACCACCACCTCGTAACCCTCCAGCGGAAGGCCCAGCTGCTGATCCTCGAGGGCGAGCAGGGCCTTCTCCAGGATCGGGCGGCGGTTGTAGGTGGGGATGACGACGCTGGGGAACATGGCTGGCGGCCGGTGGGAGTGGGGCATGAAAAAGGGATCCCTCAGGATCCCCACGCCCCGGAGGGCGAAACCAGCGCCAGGCTCAGTCGGCGGCGCCGCCGTTGTTGGCGGTGCCGGTGACGCCGTTGCCGGCCCCTTCACCGCGGCCGTCGTTGCGGAGCTTGCGCTTCTTGAACTTACGGGCGTAGGCGCGGTTGCGTTCCTGTTTTTCCTTTTTCAGATTCCTGCGTTTCGACATGGAATGTCTTGTGCTCTTGAGAGAATCACCAGCCTACCAAGAACGCCCGATCCTCCCTCAGGCGGTCGGCTCAGGCACCGGGGCGGCCATCAGGCGTCCGTCCTCCATCTGCACCAGGCGGTCGGCCACATCCAGGATGCGCGGGTCGTGGGTCACCATCAGCACGGCGCAGTGCTGTTCTCGAGCCAACCGCTTGAGCAGATCCACCACCTCTCGGCCACTTTGCTTGTCGAGGGCGGCGGTGGGTTCATCGGCCAGCAGCAGGCGGGGGTGGGCTGCCAGGGCCCGGGCGATCGCCACCCGTTGCTTCTGGCCCCCTGAGAGTCCATGGGGAAGTTTGTCGAGATGATCGCCGAGGCCGACGGCCCGCAGCCACTCCCGCGCCTGATCACGCCGGGCCCGGTAGCTGAGGTCAGGGAGGAGGTCGGAGCCCATCTGCACATTCTGCTCGGCGCTGAGGCAGCGCAGCAGGTTGTGCCCCTGGAAGATCATGCCGATGCAGCGGCGCAGCTGCTGCCGTTGCTTGCGGCTGGAGCCGTTCAGCTCCTGCCCCAGCACCCGCACGCTGCCCTGCTGGACCTGGCGCAGAGCTCCCACCAGGGTGAGCAGGGTGGTCTTGCCGCAGCCCGAGGGGCCAGTGAGCAGGACCACCTCGCCGGGCTGGATCGTCAGATTCACCTTCTGCAGCACCTGGCGGCGCATCTCCCCGGCGCCGTACCAGTGGCTGAGACCATCCACCTGAACCATCGGCAGGGGGGCTCCCGCCGGGGCGGCGCTCGAGCGCTGCGGTGAAACGGAGGTGGTCATGGCGGCGCCGGGCAAGGGTCAGAAGATCTCGGCTGGGTCGGCATCCGCCAGGCGGCGCATTGCCATGCCGGCGGAGCCCATGCACATCACCAGGATCAGAGTGAACACCGTCACGGCTCTCGGGGTGTCCATGCTGACCGGCAGCCGGGTGGCCGATCGGACAAGGGCGTAGAGGCCCTGGCCGGCGGCATAGGCCGGCAGATAGCCCAGCAGGGCCAGCAGCAGACCCTCCCGGGCCACCACCCCCAGGAGGGTGGACAGGCGGTAGCCCATCGCCATCAGGGTGGCGTACTCGGGCAGGTGATCACTCACATCGCTGTAGAGGATCTGGTACACGATCACGCAGCCGACGATGAAGCCCATGGCCGCCCCGAGCGTGAAGATGAAGCCGATGGCCGTGCTGCTGCGCCAGTAGTCCTTCTCGAAGTCCATGAAGCCCTGCTTCGTGAACACGTTCACGTCTTTGGGCAGAGAAGCCTTGAGGCGCCGGATCACCACCTCGGGATCCGCTCCGGGGCGCAGGCGGATCAGTCCCACTTCGATGCTGCCGGGGGGGGTGTTGGGCAGCAGCTGCAGGTAGGTCTCGCGGCTGGTGAGAATGTTGCCGTCGGCTCCGAACGAGACCCCGAGAGCCACCAGGCCTCCGACCCGGACACGCTTGCCGCCGATCTCGCTCTCCACGGTGCGGCCGTCCCGGAACCATTCGGCCACGGGACCGAACTCGGGCCGGGAGAGTTCATCGAACAGCACCCGTCCCCGCTGGTTGAGCACCTTGGCCTTGGACGCCAGGGCGGGATCGGTGAAAAGAGGATCGCCCGGCTCGAAGCCCAGGGCCAGGATCGAGCGGGTGCTGCGATCTTCAGGATTGCGCCAGATCACCAGATTCCAGTGCACCGGCGTGATGCCGGCCACGTCGGGATCGGCCAGGGTCTGGACCAGGCGCCGACGGGGGAAGCCCTCCATGCTCACCGAACTGCTGGAGCGGGGGCTTAGCAGCACCAGATCGGTGTCGAACAGCTTGTGCACCGTGACGCTGGCGTCGAACAGGCCGTCGCGGAAGCCGAACTGCATGAACATCAGGATTCCGGCGAAGCTGATGCCCGCCAGGGCCACCGCCAGCCGGGCCGGTTGCCGGGTGAGCAGCAGCCAGGCCAGGGGAATCCGGCGCCAGCTCCAGATCTCGCGCAGCCCCGGCAGCCCGCTCATGACTCGAAGCGGATCACGGTCTTGAGGCCGGCTCGGTCCCGGACCCGGGGAATGTCGGCCGGATCGAGGGCGAGGCGCACCTCGACGATGCGGGCATCGGCATCACCGGTGGGGTCGGTGGAGAGCACATCCCGTTGGCGCACCTGGGGACTGATCCGGATCACCCGGCCGTTGAGTGTGCCGCTGAAGCCTCCGTGCTCACTGGTGATGGTCGCCCGCTGACCCAGCTGAACTCGGTTGATGTCGCTCTCGTACACCTCGGCGAGCACCTCCATCTGGTCGCTGGCCCCCAGCTCGAGGATGCCGTCATCCCCCGGACGTTCACCCACCCGGGCCTGAAGGCTGAGCACGGTGCCGCTGAACGGGGCCCGCAGCTCGGTGTTGACCAGATCGGCTTCGGTTTTCACCAGTTCGTCCTGGGCTTCCCGCAGGTCTCCCTTGAGTTCCACCAGGGTGAGTTCACGGCTTTCCAGGTCGGCTGCCGGTGTGGCGCCCGCCTTGGCCAGCTGGCGGTAACGGGAGATTTCCCGCCCCAGCAGGGTCACCTGGTCCTGGAGGTTGGCGATGCGGCTCTGCAGCAGGCGCCGCTGGGCCTGCAGGGCTGGACCGGTGTCAAAGGTGGCCAGCAGCTGACCGGCCTGCACCCGCTCACCCTCCTCCACCAGCATCCGGGTGATGCGGGGACTGCCGCCGATGCCGGTGATCGGGGCGGCCAGCCTGCGGATGTCGCCTGCCGGCTCAAGCCGTCCGAGGGCCGAAACCGCTTCGAGCTTTCTGGGCTCGGAGGTGGTCTGCGGTGAGGCCACCGGTTGGTTGCCCAGCTGGCCGCGGAGGATCAGGGTGATGGGCCCAGCCAGCAGCAGGGTGACGGCGGCGCCGATCAGCAACGGTCGGCGTCCCAGCCGGGTCATGCCGGAAAGTCGGGATCGTCGAACAGCAGTTGTTCGATGTAGCGATCCGCCCAGCTCGGGTTGAACGCCTTCTCCAGCACACGGCGAGTCTTGTCGTTTCGTTTCTGTTGCTGGCAATATGAGAGCTGCCCGTGATAACGAAGAACCGTAGCGGGGTCGTCGCTGCTCCGCTCCGGCATGCTCGCCACGGCCTGGCCCATCACCCCCAGCAGACCCGCCACCTCCTCGAGGAACCAACCCTCCTCCTGGGCCGTCACAGGCCGCACGAAACGCACGTGTGGGGAAAAGATGCTGCCCCAGGCAGGCAGCTCGCGCGGCTGGCTGTAGGGGTGTCTGGGCAGATCCTCCAGGCCCGCCACGATGGCCTCAGGCAGACCCTCGCGGGTGGGGGAGAGATCGGCGATCGCGGCGGACACTCCAGCCTGGGTGGCGACGATGTCGGCCCCGAAGACTGGCAGGTCGTAGCGCGGATCCGGAAAGAACACGCAGTGCAGGATCTGCAGACCCGCTCCGAGTCGTGCGGTCTCCAGGTGCAGCTTGCGCAGGCCGCGGCAACGGCGCAGCTCATTGCGGATGAACAGCTGTTCGCCGTCGAGGCTGCCGCTGATCGCCTCCAGATCCGCCTCGATCGCCAGGGGGACCAGCTCAGGCAGATCGCTCCAGCTGCTGCGGATCCTGTCGGCCAGCGCGTCCACCAGGGGATGCAGGCCGGTTTCGGGGGGGCGCTGTTCGGGGCTGGGGGCGGGGACGGTGGAGGTCACGGGGCAGCCTCGGCCAGCAGAATGAAGATCCTGCCACGTCCGTTCGGCGCTCCCGTTGCCCCAATCTTTCCGCCCCCCGCTCCAGGCTGCCGACAGCTTCGAGGATCCCCGCCTGCTGCGTCTCCCCAACGGGGTGGAGGTGGTGAGCCTGAATCAGGAGCAGGCTCCCCTGGTGTGCCTTGATTTCTGGTGCCGGGCCGGCAGCGCCGGCGAAGGGCCAGACCAGGCGGGGATGGCCCACTTCCTGGAGCACATGGTCTTCAAGGGCAGCGAGCGCCTGGAGGCGGGGGAATTCGATCGTCGCGTCGAGTCCCTGGGCGGGAGCAGCAATGCCGCCACGGGCTTCGATGACGTGCACTTCCACGTGCTCGTGCCACCGGAGGGGGTGGCCGAGGCCCTCGACCTGCTGCTCGATCTGGTGCTGAAGCCGCGCCTCGACCCCGGCGACTTTCAGATGGAGCGCCAGGTGGTGCTGGAAGAACTGGCCCAGAGCGAGGATCAGCCCGAGGAGGTGGCCTTCCAGCGCCTGCTCTCCCTGGCCTGTCCCCAGCACCCCTACGGACGTCCGATCCTGGGGGATCGTTCGGCGCTGAAGGCTCAGAACCCCGAGCGCATGGCGGCCTTCCATCGCAACAGCTACCGGCCCAGGCGCTGCAGCCTGGCCCTGGCCGGTGCGATTGATGGCCTGGTCCTCGACGATCTGCTGGCGGGCAGTGCCCTGGCCGATCTCGAACCCGTGCCCTCTTCCGCCCTTCCCGGGGCCCTGCCACCGCCCGCCGGCCCTGACCTGGCGCTTCGCCCCGGTGTCCATGAGCTGCGGCTGCCACGGCTGGAGGCGGCCCGCCTGCTGATGGCCTGGCAACTTCCCGCGGCCGCCGATCTGGAGGCCGTGGCCGGCGCCGATCTGCTCACCAGCCTGATGGCGGAGGGCCGCCGCAGCCGCCTGGTGCAACGCCTGCGCGAGGACCGGCGGCTGGTGGAGAGTGTCGACCTGGATCTCAATGTGCTGGAGGCCGGCAGCCTGGCCCTGCTGGAGGCGGTCTGCGCTCCCGAGCAGGTGGCGGCGGTGGAGGAGCAGATCGCAGAGGTCTGGCGGGAGCTCTGTTGCACCCCTCCCGCGGAGAGTGAGCTGGAGCGCGCCCGCCGTCTGGTGGCGAATGGTTACCGGTTCGGTCTGGAGTCGGCGTCCTCGGTGGCTGGTCTGATCGGTCACCAGTGCCTCTGGGGGCGACTGCAGCCGCTGCGCCATCCCCTCGAGCTGCTGCAGCGCTGGAGTGTGGAGCGCCTCGGCGCTGAACTCCTGCCGTTGCTGGCCCCCGAGCGGGCCTGCCGTCTGCTGGCCCTGCCCGCATGAGCAGCACCACAACCACAACCCTGCCGCCCCTGCCCCAGCCCGAGCGCTTCCAGCTTCCTGGGGGCTGCCCGGTGTCGGTGCTGCGCCGCGGCGGTCCCGCGATCCTCTCCGCCAGGCTCTGGATCCGTGGCGGCAGCGCCGCCGACCCCCCGGGCCAGCGTGGTCGCTCCCAGCTGCTGGCGGGTCTGCTCAGCCGCGGCTGCGGCGAGCTCAGTGGTGATCAGCTGGCCGATCTGGTGGAGGGTCTCGGCGATGACCTCCGCTGCGAGGCCAGTGAAGATGCCCTGGTGATCAGTCTGAAGTGCGCCAGCGACGACGCGCCGACTCTGCTGCCCCTGCTGGAGGCGATGGTGCAGCGCCCCTGGCTCGATCCCGATCAGATCAGTCTCGAGCGGCAACTCAACCTGCAGACCCTCGCCCGCCTGCGCGAAGACCCCTTCCAGCAGGCCCACGACCTGCTGCAGTCCCATCTCTATGGTCAGGGCCCCTATGGCCACGACCCCCTCGGGGTGGAGGAGGAGCTGGCCGGGCTCGACCGTTCCCGGCTGCTGGAGGCCGCTGCGGACCTGGGCGGCCAGGGGGCGGCCCTGGTGCTGGTGGGTCGCCCCCCCCGGGATCTGGAGCAGCTGCTGCATCCGGCCGATGCACCGATCTGGACCGCCCGGCCCCCGCTGGCGCTGCCCGGCCAGCAGGGGGAGGCCTCCCCGGCCCTGGTGCGGGAGGAGCAGGACACCGAACAGCTGGTGCTGCTGCTCGGTGCCAGCACGGTGCCGCTGGGCGATCCCCGCTCCCTGGCCCTGCGTCTGCTGCAGTGCCACCTGGGGGTGGGCATGTCGAGTCGTTTGTTCGTGGCTCTGCGGGAAGAGCACGGCCTGGCTTACGACGTGGGGGTGCACGCCCCGGCCCGTTGTGGTGCCTCTCCCTTCGTGTTTCATCTCTCCAGTTCCGCCGAACGGGCCACTGAGGCCACCAGGGAGTTGCTCTCCGAGTGGCAGCGCCTGCTGGATCAGCCCCTGAGCGAGTCCGAACTGGCCCTGGCCCTGGCCAAGTTCCGCGGCGCCTCCGCCGCTGGCCGCCAGACCTGCGGTCAGATCGCCAGCCGTCAGGCGATGGTGCTCGGCCATGGCCTCGGTTGGTCCTACGCCGATGACGCCCTTCGACGCGCCGGGAGCCTCGATCCCGCCACGCTGCACGCCGTGGCCCGGCAACTGCTGGGCCGGCCGAGCCTGAGCCTCTGCGGACCGCCCCAGGCCCTGAACGCCGCCGCGCAGGTCTGGGGCGCTCACCCGCTGGGCCGCTCGTCACCGGAGCAGGGGGTGAGCTGATCGGAGTCCAGCAGGAAGGTGCCACGCCGGAAGCGCACCGCCAGCTGGTTGATCGCCCTGAGTCCCATCACCTGGCCGACTTCGTCGGCGTCGACCAGGTCGGGGGGACGCAGCATCGGCATCGGATCGGCCGTCTTGAGGTACGACAACCGGGCCGTGATCCGCACCAAGTCGCCAACGCTGAAGGCTTGGGCCTCCGGTTCCGAGGGCGTCACGGCGGGTTGGTCGGGGGAGCTCATCGCCACCGCTGTTCAGCTGGCCTCCACTACAGCAGGATGGGGGCAGCCAATCACCCTTCATGTGCGGGCCTTAGCCAACTGGAGCGGTGCCCTCGTGGGGTTGCTGCTGATCGTCATGGGTGGTCTGATCCAGGCCGCCATTCCCCTGCCCCTGGCCGGGGGAGGCCTGCGCCTGCTGGATCTGCCCGTCACCGCTCAGGTCCCGGCCCTGCTGCTCACGGCCCTGGTCTGCGGCCCCAGGCCGGCCCTGCTGGCGGCGGTGGCCTACCTCAGTCTTGGCCTGCTGGTGCTGCCGGTGTTCCATTCCGGCGGTGGCATGGCCTACCTGCTAGATCCGAGCTTCGGTTTCCTGGCCGGCTTCGTGCCGGCCGCCTGGGTGAGTGGTCGGCTGGCCCGCCAGGAGGGGATGGGGCAGTTGCTGGGTCTGCTGGGCGCGGCCTGCTTCGGCCTGGTGGTGATTCAGCTGTGCGGCATCGCCAACCTGTTGCTGGGGGCCCTGGCGGGGCGCTGGAGTGCCGGTCTGCCCGATCTGCTGATCGCCTACAGCCTGGGGCCGCTGTTGTCCCAGCTGGTGCTCTGCTGCGGTGTGGCGGTGCTGGCCTGGCCCCTGCGCCGGATCCTGCTGGTGGAACCATGAGCCGGGCGGTCAGCTCCGCTCGCCGCCACGCCTGGTCGGTGGCCGCGTTGGTGCTGGTGCTCGACCAGCTCACCAAGGCGTGGGCCTCGGCCGTCCTGCCGTCCGGCCTGGCGGAGCCGCTGCTGCCGGGGCTGTTGCGTCTGCGGCTGGTGTTCAACACCGGGGCTGCCTTCAGCCTGTTCACCGGTGCAGCCGTCTGGCTGGGGGTGGTGAGTCTGGCGGTGGGGCTGCTGCTGGTGGTCTGGATCCAGCGCCATCCCGAGATGCCGCGCTGGCAGTGGCTGGGGCTCGGATCCTTGCTGGGAGGGGCCGTGGGCAATGGCATCGACCGCTGGCGTCTCGGCGGTGTCGTCGATTTTCTCGAGTTCGTGCCTGTTCAGTTCCCGGTGTTCAACGTCGCCGACGTGGCGATCAACGTGGCGGTGGTCTGCCTGATCCTCGATCTGTGGGAGGGACGCCCCCGTGAGCGCCGTTGAGGGCCTGAAGCGGCAGCTGGTTCAGCTGCAGCGTCCTTCGGGTGCTCAGGTGGAGATCCACCTTGCCGGCCAGCCCTCCCGACGGGTGCCCCTCCATGGCGGCGTGGTTCGCCTTGGCCGTGACCCTGGCCTGGAGCTGACCCTCGACCACCCCGCCGTCAGCAAGCAGCACGCCCGGCTGGAGCTGGTGGGAGGCCACGACTGGTTGATCCGTGACGCCGGCTCCACCAACGGACTGTTCTGGCGTGGCCGGCGCATCCGGGAGCTGCTGCTGCGGGATGGCGATGTGGTCCGTTTCGGTCCCCCGGCGGAACCCGGCCTGCCGGAGCTGGTGTTCGAGCGCCAGCCGAGCCCCCGCGGGCTGCGGCTTGCCCGCGGGGCCAGTCTGGCCCTGGCGGGTCTGGCTTCGGGAGGGGTGCTGCTGCTGGGGGTGGCCTGGCTGTGGACCCCGGTGCGGGGCAGCCTGGCGCCGGTGCGGGGCCCGCTTGCCCTCTACGACCGGCTCAATCGCCCCCTCAGTTCGGCGGATTCCAGCGAGCACCGCGAAAACGACGCGCTCTCCGATTTCCCCCCGGTGCTGGTGGACGCTCTGCTCGCCAGTGAGGACAGCCGTTTCTGGTGGCATCCGGGGGTGGACCCGATCGGCACCGTACGGGCGCTGGCCACCAACGTCCTGGGCGGGCGCGTGCTCGAGGGTGGCAGCACCCTCACCCAGCAACTGGCCCGCAGCCTCTATCCGGAGCAGGTGGGCCAGGGGGAAACCCTGATCCGAAAGTGGCGGGAGCTGCTGGTGGCGCTGCAGCTGGAGGGCCGTTTCAGCAAGGGCGACCTGCTGCTCAGCTACCTCAACCGGGTGTATCTGGGGGTGGGATGGGGCTTCGAAGATGCCGCCCGCCACTACTTCGCCAAACCTGCGGCCCAGCTCAGCCTCGAGGAAGCGGCGTTGCTGGTGGGCCTGCTGCCCTCCCCCAATGGCCACGATCCCTGCATCAACCCCCAGGCGGCGCTCGAGGCCCGCAACGTGGTGCTGCTGAAGATGGCTGACAGCGGCCGACTGAGCGCCGACCAGGCCCGCCGTTCCCGTCGCAGCCCCATCCGGCTGGGCAGCCAGGCCTGCCGCAGCGGAACCCGGCGGCCCGCGCCCTACTACATCGACCAGGTGCGACTCGACCTGGAGCGACTGCTGGGGGCGGATGTGGCGGAGGAGGGAAATTTCCTGGTGGAGACCTATCTGGATCCGTCGGTGCAGCAGGTGGTGGAGCGGGAGCTGCGCCGTCGCCTGGCGGCTTCGGGGTCGCTGGGGGTGACGCAGGGGGCCGTCGTGCTGCTGGACAGCCGCAACGGCGGCGTGGTCGCCATCGCCGGGGGGCGTGACTACCGCACCAGCCAGTACAACCGGGCCAGCCAGGCCTTGCGTCAGCCCGGCAGCACCTTCAAGCTCTTCACTTACCTGGCGGCCCTGCAACGGGGCATCGGGCCGGGCGAGGCCATCAGCTGCAGCCCTCTGAGCTGGGGCGGACAGTCGTTCTCCAGTGGCTGCTCGGGCAGCCTCAGCCTGCGCCAGGCCTTCGCCATCAGCAGCAACACCGCGGCCCTGCGGCTGGCCAGGCGGGTGGGGCTGGACGCGGTGGTGCAGCAGGCTGAGGACCTTGGCATCAGCTCCAGCCTCAGCCCGGTGCCGGGCCTGACCCTCGGCCAGAGCGAGGTGCGCCTGATCGAGCTCACAGCCGCCTATGCCGCCGTGGCCAACGACGGGGTCTGGCACGCTCCCACCACGATCCGTCGCCTCACCGACGCCGAAACCTGCGGGGGTCTCAGCAGCGACAGCTGCCGCAGCCGCAGCAGCGACGGCGATCAGCCGAACCGGGCCATCCAGGCCGGGCGCAGCGTGCTCAAGCCCGAGGTCGCCCGCACCATGCAGGGGCTGCTGCGGGCCGTGGTCCGCTCCGGCACGGGTCGGGCGGCGTCCGTCGGGGGGCAGGAAGGCGGCAAGACCGGCACCACCAACGGAGCCCGTGATCTGCTTTTCATCGGGTATGAGCCTCGTCGTCACTGGGTGATGGGCATCTGGCTCGGCAACGACAACAACAGCCCCACCCGCAGCAGCAGTGCCCTCGCCGCCGCTCTCTGGGGCGACATCATGCGTCAGGCCTCCCCCAGCCCTGGCACTCCCGCGGCAAAGCCCTGATGCCTCGCCTGCGGCTCTGGATCTGGCTGGCGGTGGCCCTGGCCGCGATCGTGGCCCTCTCGCTGCTGCTGCAGGCCTTCAACAGTCTGGTGTGGCAGCTCAGTTACCTCCTGCCGCCAGCCCTGG
Organism: Synechococcus sp. BSA11S; assembly: GCF_014224355.1. Lineage (GTDB taxonomy): Bacteria > Cyanobacteriota > Cyanobacteriia > PCC-6307 > Cyanobiaceae > Regnicoccus_A. The sequence goes on from NZ_VNWP01000008.1 coordinate 74,038, forward strand.
TGGGCCCCCTGCTGCTGCTGGTGCTGGGCGGCGGCGGCGTGCTGCTGCTGCGCCTGGCCTGGCCCTGGCTGCGGGCCTGGCGCACCCCCAGACAGGTGCCTGGCCCTGGCCAGGGCCCCCTTCCCGCCCCCAGCAGTCGCCAGGAGGCGGTGGGCCAGCAACTGCGGGCGATTGATCCTGTGCTGGAACGGGTGCGGGATCAAGTCGCCCGCGAAGCTCTGCGCCAGGAACGCGACCGGGTCGAGGCGGAGCTCGCCCGGGGCGATCTGGTGCTGGTGGTGTTCGGCAGCGGCTCCGCCGGCAAGACCTCCCTGATCCGCGCCCTGCTCGATCAGGTGGTGGGCCAGGTGGGGGCGGCGATGGGGTCCACCACCACCTGCCTCACCTATCGGTTGCGTCTGAAGGGGCTTCAGCGGGGGCTGCAGCTGGTGGACACCCCGGGCATTCTCGAGTCCGGCCGCGACGGCCAGGAGAGGGAGCTGGCGGCCCGTCAGCAGGCGGCCCGGGCCGATCTGCTCGTGCTGGTGGTGGATGGTGATCTGCGCGCTGCAGAATTTCAGGTGTTCGAGGCCCTCGCCAGCCTGGGGAAACGGCTGGTGCTGGTGCTGAACAAGTGCGATCTGCGCGGCGAGGAGGAGGAGCGGCGACTGCTGGCCCTGCTGCGCCAGCGCTGTGCCGGCAGGATCACCCCTGACGATGTGATCCCCGCCGCAGCGGCCCCCCAGTCGATCCCCAGGCCCGGCGGCCGGCCCCTTCAGCCTGGTCCGGAGGTGGACGCCCTGCTGCGTCGCCTCTCGGCGGTGCTCCACCAGGACGGTGAGGAGCTGATCGCCGACAACATCCTGCTGCAGAGTCAGCGCCTCAGCGACGCCAGCCGCGCCCTGCTCTCGCGCCAGCGTCGCCAGGACGGGGAGGCGATCATCGATCGCTACATGTGGATCGGTGCCGGGGTGCTGGTGGTCAATCCGTTGCCGGTGGTGGATCTGCTCGGCACCGCGGCCGTGAATGCCCAGATGGTGGTGGAGCTGGGCCGGGTCTACGGGGTGACCCTGACGCGGGAGGCGGGGCAGGATCTGGCCCTCTCGGTGGGGCGCACCCTGGCGGGCCTTGGGGTGATCAAGGGGGGGCTGGGGTTGATCACCACGGCCCTGAGCCTGAATCTGCCGGCGCTGGTGGTCAGCAAAGCTGTGCAGGGGGTGAGTGCCGCCTGGTTGACGCGCATTGCGGGCCTCAGCTTCCTCACCTATTTCGAGCAGGGTCAGGACTGGGGTGACGGAGGTCTGCAGGAGGTGGTGCAGCGCCAGTACGACCTCAACCGGCGGGAGGGAGCGTTGCGCGGGTTTCTGGAGGTGGCCCTGCGCCGGGTGGTGGAACCACTGCAGCGCCGGCGGGACCGGCAGTTGCCTCCACGCCCAGGGCCTCGGGGGGAGGGGGCTGGAGGGGGCCCCGGGCATCGAGCACCGTGATCAGACCGAGATAGAGCACACCGATCAGGATCGAGACGACTCCGGTGACGATGGCCACCCAGCGTCCGCGCGGGTTGGTCTGGGGCTGTTGTTGGCTCATGGAGGTTGTGGTGTCATGGCTGGGTTGGCCCCGGGCTCCCGGCCTCCAGTGACCGCCCGACCACCGCGGCGAGGCGCTCGAGGTGCTCCGGTTGGGTGTGGGGATTGCCCAGCACTGCTTTGAGATGGTGCCGCCCCTGGTAGCGGGGACGGGAGAGCATCAGGTCATGGGCCAGCAGCTGCTGCCGGCAGCGCTCCGACCAGCACTTGCAGCCTTCCGCATCCAGCTGGCTGGGCCGGAAGGCCAGCAGGTGCAGCGGGCCGCTCAGCAGGGTGAGCTGCTGCGGGTCGAGCGTCTCGTGCAACAGCTGCTGCAGGCAGCGCCGCCGCTGAATCGCTCCTTCGATCACGGCTTCGATGCCATCGAGGCCCAGCTGGCGCAGGCCGAGCCACAGTTTGAGGATCTCCGCGCTGCGGGTCCCCTGCAGCCCGCACTCGCCGCCATGGCCCCCTTCGCGGCTGAGCTCCATGTAGGGCAGGCCCGTGGCGAAGCTCCGCTCCAGAGCCGAGGGGTCGGCCAGCAGCAGCAGGGAGGAGGTCTTGGTGATCCCCAGCAGTTTCTGGGGGTTGATCGTGAGCGAATCCGCCAGCCCCAGGCCCTCCACCCGCTGGCGATGACGCTCACTCAGGCCCAGCACTCCCCCGATCGCCGCATCGACGTGCAGCCAGACGCCATGGCGGCGGCAGACGGCGGCGAGCTCCACCAGGGGGTCCACGGCTCCGCGCACCGTGGTGCCGGCCGTGGCGACCAGGGCGATCACCGGAACGCCGGCTTGCGCGAGGTCCGCCAGGCTCTGGGCCACCACCGCAGGCTTCAGGCGACCATCGCCGTCGAGGGGGAGCCGCCGCAGGGCTCCGGCCGGAAGACCCATCACCATCACCGCCTTCTCCAGCGAGGTGTGGCTGTCCTGGCCGCAGAGCACCACGGCCTGGGGTGCGCCGCGCAGGCCGCGGCTCTCCCGGGCGGTGACCAAGGCCATCAGATTGCTGAGGCTGCCGCCGCTGGCGGGCACTCCGCCGGCGGCGTCGCCAAGGCCCAGCCGCCGGCCCAGCCAGCCGCACAGACTCTGCTCCAGTCGGCTCAGCGATGGCGAGAGCTCCTCGGCCAGCAGGTTGTTGTTCAGTCCGGCGCAGATCAGATCTCCCACCAGCGATGCGCTCAGGGGAGGTGGATCGAGGTGGGCCAGAGCGCCTGGATGGTTGGGGTTGTAGGCCCCCTCCATCACGAGGTGCAGATCGGCGAGCAACCTCTCGGCGCCGAGGCCGTGGCCTTCCGGCTCCACAGCCGGCAGCAGACTCAGCCCCGGCAGGGGAGGACGGCTCAGCGCCGAACCCAGCCAGTGGCAGAGCTGATGGGAGGCGTCCTGCAGGAAGGCCTCCAGATCCGCATCGAAGCCATCCGGCGCGGCGAAGGGTGGGGGGTCGAGCGCCCGCTCCAGGTGAGGCGAGACGGCCAAGGGCAAGGCGGTCGGGGCCCTCATTCTCTCTTGTGATGTGCGTGCCCCGGGGGCCTTCCGGTGATGGGCTGTCAGTCTCGGGGGGGTCCTGCGTCACAGCAGTCGTCGGTGTCGATGCCCTCTCCAGCCCCGCTGCCCGTCGGCAGCCAGCAGCTCTGGATGGAGCGCTTGCTCAGGGTGGCGAGCCGGGCGGGAGAGGCTGGTGAAATTCCCGTGGCCGCGGTCGTTCTCGACTCAGCCGGCCGTGCCCTGGGCTGGGGAACGAACCGGCGGCACCGGCAGCAGGATCCCCTCGGCCATGCCGAACTGGTGGCCATGTCCCAGGCTGCTCACCTGAGAAACGACTGGCGGTTCAATTCCTGCACCCTGCTGGTGACCCTGGAGCCCTGCCCGATGTGTGCGGGCGCCTTGATCCAGGCCCGCATGGGACGAGTGGTGTTCGCTGCCGGCGACCCCAAGCGCGGAGCTCTGGGGGGCTGCCTGAACCTGGCCCTCGATCCCAGCGCCCATCACCACATGGAGGTGGGCCAGGCGGCGCTGAAGGGTGAGGCCAGGGAGTTGCTGGAGGACTGGTTCAGGCGCCGTCGGCGCCGTCAGGCAACGGTGGCAAACGGCTGGGACTGACGGAAGGCGGGTAGTTCCGTTTCCAGCAGGTTGAGCAGCAGGTCGACGTTCTCAGGCTGGCTGTTGTACCCCATCAGGCCGATCCGCCAGACCTTGCCGGCAAGGGCTCCAAGCCCACCGCCCACCTCGATGCCATGGGTGTTGAGCAGGTGGAGCGCAAAGGCCTTGCCGTCGATCCCCTCGGGAATGCGCACCGTGGTGAGGGTGGGCAGGCGCAGGTGCTCGGGCACGTGGAGTTCCAGTCCGAGGCGCTCCAGGCCCGCCCAGAGACGTTCGGCGTTGCTGCGGTGTCGGCTCCAGGCGTTCTCCAGGCCCTCTTCGGCGAGCAGGCGCAGGGCTTCGCGCATGCCGAAGTTCATGTTCACCGGAGCGGTGTGGTGGTAAACCCGGTTGCTGCCCCAGTACTGGTTGAGCAGCGACACATCCAGGTACCAGTTGGGCACTTTGCCGGTGCGGGCGGCCAGCTTGGCTTCGGCACGCTCCCCCATGGTGAAGGGGCCGAGGCCAGGAGGGCAGCTCAGCCCCTTCTGGCTGCAGCTGTAGGCGAGGTCCACCCCCCAGGCATCGAGATGCAGGGGCACGGCTCCCAGGGAGGTGACCGTGTCGAGCAGGAGAAGGCAGTCGTAGCGGCGGCAGAGCTCACCGATCCCTTCCATCGGCTGGCAGACGCCGGTGGAGGTTTCGGCATGGACCATCGCCAGGATGGCCGGTCGGTGGGTGTCGAGGGCCTGCTCGATCTCCTTCAGCGTGAAGGCCTCACCCCAGGGCCGCTCGATCGTGGCCACCTCGGCCCGGTAGCGACCGGCCATGTCCACCAGCCGCAGACCGAAGTAGCCCTTCACCGCCACCAGCACCTTGTCGCCGGGCTCCACCGTGTTGGCCAGGGTGGCCTCCATGGCGGCACTGCCCGTGCCGCTCATGGGGATGGTGAGGCGATTCTCGGTCTGCCAGGCGTAGCGCAGCAGATCCTGAACCTCTCCCATCAGCTCGATGTAGAGCGGGTCGAGATGGCCGATCGGGGTGCGAGCAAGCGACTGCAGCACCGTGGGGTGGGCATTGGATGGCCCTGGGCCGAGCAGAAGACGGTCGGGGGTGGCGATCGGCCCCAGCTGCAGGCGATGGCGGTTGCTCACGGCGGTCGCCGAGGAGGTGGAAGGGGAGGAGGACAGGGTGACCAAGGCCTGCAGCGCAACGAAGGAACGGTGTACGTCAGCCTAAGCAGAGGGCCATCGGCTCCTCAGCCGACCCTCAAATCGGAGGCGGCCAGGCCGCGGGCCATGTGCTCGAACGGGACCTGGATCAGATCCACAGGCTCCAGGCCCGCATCCGACAGCCGCTCGGCCAGCACCTCCCCCAGCAGCACGATGCTGCGCACCGTTGGACCGGTGGGCACACCAAGGCTCTTGTAGGTGTCGTCGAGGCCGTTGAGCACCCGCTCGTTGAGGATGGTGGGATCGTCGGCCACCAGCGCGTAGCTGGCATAGCGCAGGAAATAGTCCATGTCCCGCAGGCAGGCGGCCAGCCGTCGGGTGGTGTAGGCGTTGCCGCCGGGAAGCAGAAGCTCGGGGTCCTGCTCGAACAGGCGGCGGCTGGCGTCCCGCACGATCTCCGCCGCCTCCCGATTGATCATCTCCACGGCCGCCAGGCGCACCTCGGCCTGTGCGTGGTACGTGGCGATGCGGTCGATCGCCGCACGATCGAGATAGCGCCCCAGCTGGTCATACCGGCCGATCAGGCCGGTGATGGCATCGCGCATGACGTTGAGATCGTCGCACCTGGAGCGGAAGCTAGCACCCGTGTTTGGCCAAAACCCTGTCCAGCCATGGGATCTGGCCAATCTGACAGAAACGGTTACGCATCCTGGCCCCATGGCGGCTCCCTGGGGTTGTCCGGATTGAGGGTTACAACGGTTACCGGAGGCTGCCTGTCCCGGTCGGACGATCGGCCGCGGCGGTCGCCCTCCGGTGCCTGCAGCCTCCGCCCCCTCCAAACCGCCTCTGCCTCCCCATGGTCAGCTCAGCTCAGGATGTGCTTCGCCGGATCAAGGACGAGGGTCTCGAGCTGATCGACCTCAAGTTCGCCGACCTCCATGGCAAATGGCAGCACCTCACCGTCTGCGCCGAGATGCTCGATGAGGAGGCCTTCCGCACGGGCCTGGCCTTCGATGGCTCTTCGATCCGCGGCTGGAAGGCGATCAATCAATCGGACATGGCGATGGTGCCCGATCCGGCCACGGCCTGGATCGATCCGTTTTTCCGTCACAAGACCCTCAGCCTGATCTGCTCGATCCGGGAGCCCCGCAGCGGGCAGCCCTATGGACGCTGCCCCAGGGCGCTGGCCGAGCGGGCGCTGGCCCATCTGGCCGGCACGGGCCTGGCCGACACGGCCTTCTTCGGACCGGAACCGGAGTTCTTCCTGTTCGAGGACGTCCGCTACAGCTCCAGCGAGGCCGGCTGCTCCTACAGCGTCGACTCGATCGAAGCCCCCTGGAATTCCGGTCGGCTGGAGGAGGGGGGGAACCTCGCCTACAAGATGAATCTCAAGGAGGGGTATTTCCCATTACCACCCAATGATGTCTTTCAGGACATCCGCAGCGAGATGCTGCTGACCCTGGGGCAACTGGGGGTCCCGATCGAGAAGCATCACCACGAGGTGGCGGCCGCCGGCCAGCAGGAGCTGGGCATGAAGTTCGCGGAGCTGATCAGCGCGGCCGACAATGTGATGACCTACAAATATGTGGTGCGCAACGTGGCCCGCAGGTACGGCCGCACCGCCACCTTCATGCCCAAGCCGGTGTTCGCCGACAACGGCAGTGGCATGCACGTGCATCAGAGCCTCTGGAAAGGGGGGCAACCCCTGTTCTTCGGTCTGGGCACCTACGCCGACCTCTCCCAGACGGCCCGCTGGTACATCGGCGGTCTGCTCAGGCATGCCCCCAGCTTCCTGGCCTTCACCAACCCCACCACCAACAGCTACAAGCGCCTGGTGCCCGGCTTCGAGGCACCTGTGAACCTGGTGTATTCCCAGGGGAACCGCTCGGCGGCCGTGCGCATCCCCCTCAGCGGCGACAACCCCAGGGCGAAGCGCCTCGAGTTCCGCACCGGCGATGCCATGGCCAACCCCTACCTGGCCTTTTCAGCGATGCTGATGGCAGGACTCGATGGAATCCGCCAGCAGATCGATCCTGGCGACGGAATGGATCTGGATCTGTTCGAGTTGGCTGCCGAGGACCTGGAGCATGTCGCCACGGTGCCCGCGTCGCTCAGCGGCGCCCTGGAAGCCCTCGAGGCCGACAAGGACTACCTGCTCGCCGGGGATGTGTTCAGCGACGACCTGATCAGCAACTGGATCGCCCTCAAGTACGAGGAGGTGCAGCAGTTGCGGCAACGACCCCATCCCTACGAGTTCAGCCTGTATTACGACGCCTGAGCTGGGCCAGGGCACTGGTGTGGAGGTGGCGGGCACGCTCCCGCCGGCGAGCCCAGGCCCGCTGCTGCCCGACGACTTCCCGGCGATCGCCGGGGTCGTGATGGAGGGTGATCTGGGCCAGTTCGGCGGCATGGCGTCGTCGCTGGCGGCGGTGGGCCCGTGCCCAGGCCAGGAAGGTGGCGTCGATCTGTTGACTGGATGCAGGGCCCATGGCCGGAGCTCCCGATGACCTGGAGCCATTCTGTAGCGGTTGCTACCGGAGCCTGGCTTGTCTTCGCAGGGCTTCACGCCCCTGTGGCGCTCGCAGCCAGGGAATGAATCGGCTGAAATGAAGGGCCCTTGCCGCGGTCTTCCCACCGGCACCCCATGCCCGACACCGTCAGTAAATTCGCCTATCAGGCCCTGCAGCAGGGCAAGACGATCATGGGTCTGGCCCACAAGGAGCTGGGAGCCCGGCTGATGCGTCTGGTCGATCCCCAGGGGGTCCCCAAGACGGTGCCGGTGCCGCCGCAGATGAGCCTGGCCCTCAAGGCCTCGATGGACCGGCTGCTGGAGACCGACTGGCAGGAGGCCGAGAGCGGTCTCTATCCACCCTCCCTGCTCTTTGATGCCCCGTGGCTCGACTGGGCGGCCCGCTACCCCCTGGTCTGGCTCGAGACTCCCCGGCAGTGGAACCGCCGCACCCAGCGCAAGGTGCGGGATCTTCCCAGGCACGTTCGCCTGGAGGACTATCCCTCCTATTACCTGCAGAACTTTCACCATCAGACCGATGGCTACCTGAGCGACCATTCCGCCGCGCTCTACGACCTCCAGGTTGAAATCCTCTTCAACGGCAGCGCCGATGCCATGCGCCGCCGGCTGATCAGCCCTCTGCAGCGGGGGCTGAGGGCCTTCGCCCAGCGCTCTCCTGGTCAGCTGCGCCTGCTGGATGTGGCCACGGGCACCGGCCGGACCCTGCGCCAGCTGCGTGGTGGCCTCCCTGAGATCCAGCTGGTGGGCCTCGACCTCTCCGCCTCCTACCTGCGTGAAGCCAACCGTTGCCTCAGCCAGCTGCCGGGTGAGTTGCCCCAGCTGGTGCAGGGCAACGCCGAGAGCCTTCCCTTCGCCGACGCCACCTTCCAGGCGGTGAGCTGTGTGTTCCTCTTCCACGAGCTTCCCGGTGAAGCCCGTCAGAACGTTCTGCAGGAATGTTTCCGGGTGATCGAACCCGGTGGCGTGCTGGTGCTGGCCGACTCGATCCAGCTGGCCGATTCACCCGAGTTCTCCGTCGCGCTGGAGAATTTCCGCCGGGCCTTCCATGAGCCCTACTACCGCGATTACATCTCTGACGACATCGAAGCCCGCCTCGGCCAGGCCGGCTTCAGCGGGATCAGCGCCCGCTCCCATTTCATGACCCGGGTCTGGTCCGCCACCAAGCCCCTGACTTGAGTGAAGTCCGAGCCTGAGCACATCACTCCCCCTCCTGAGGCAGACCTTGCAGATTCTGAATAGTTTTCACAGACATCTGTGCGCGTTAGACCCATGACCAATCCGTTCCATCTGCGTTGGTTGCAGGGCTGGACTTTTCAGACGGTGCTGATGGAAGGACACGTCCAGATCGAAGCTCACGGCTACGGCATCCGCCTGCGCACCCCTCTTTTGGCAGGGGAGAGTCCACGCGCCGGAGCCGACAGACTGGTGCTTCAGGAGGACCGCCGGCGCCGCTCCCTGCATCACGCCTGGCGTCGGGGCCAGCTTCAGCGCCCCACCCCGGCCTCTGTGGCCGCTGTCCCGCCGCTGAGTGATCCGGCCGTCGACCCCCTGACCCTCCCCGTCCCCCCCAAGGAGGTTCTCTTCGCCAGCGGAGGCCTGTTCTCCGAGGGCAGCCCCTACCTGGTGGGTCTGCTGGAGGAGGCCCCCCAGCCGCTGCTGGCCGTTTAGCGCAACAGCCACCAGGCCAGGAGCATCCCGAGCCCGCCCCAGCGCAGGGCCTTCCAGAGCACCGTCTCCTGCCACCGGCTGGCGCGCAGAGCGGTGGGCAGGGGATCCAGCAACCGTTGACCCAGCTCAAGCCGTTGGTTCAACCGTCGCCAGCTGCTGGAGAGGTCTCCGGGGCTCTCCGCTTCCGCGGCGGACAGCCGCTTCCCCTGAGAGGCCACCGTGAGCAGGGTGGAGAGCCCATGCAACCAGCCGGATCGGCGACGGATCAACCGCTTGAGCGGTCGACGGAATCGGCGACCCGGTCGACGCCGCGAAGGGAAGGCCATCGCGTCAGGATGGATCTTCACCACGTCCTCCGTCCAGTGCCGCTTTCTTCAGCGCCCGCTGCCCCCCCACGGAGCGGATCCCCCCAGACCTGGCCGGATTCCAGCCGCCAGCTGGCGGAGGAGCTCCAGCGGCTGCTGGCCATCGACGGCCGAGACTGGCATGCCCAGAAGGGGCACAAGCCCAGGCGAGCGGCTGAGCAGGTGGCTGCAGCCCTGGTGCATCTGCTCTCTGAGCAGAGCCCGCCCCAGCGCCTTGAGGGTGATGCCCAGCGACGGGCGATCGAACTGCTCGAGCATGGGCTGGCCTGGCTGAAGGGGGACCTGCGCGACCCCGGTTGCCCCAGCCACGGCCACTGAATCAACGAGATTCCTGGTCTGGGGTTCAGACCCGGTGTCGCTGGGCCGCCAGCTGCAGGCGGTTGCCCCGCTCGCTCCAGCGCACGTCGTCGAAGCAGTGGTGAATCAGGAAGAAACCTCTGCCGCAGCAGGCATCACTGCGCTCGGGCAGTTCGTTGGAGCGGGCGCACACCGGCACACCACAGCCCTCATCCTGGATCTGCCAGATCACCCAGTGGGGGGTGAGGATCCGGCGGATGCGCAGGCACTTGCCTGGATCACCGCCATTGCCGTGCCTGACCGCATTGACCAGGGCCTCCTGGAGTCCGAGTTGCAGCTCCGCCAGGTTGGCGGCTGTTTCCATCGGCTCGAGCAGCAGCTCCACCAGTGGTGCGAGCTGCAGGGTGGAGGGAGTGATGAAATCGGTCCACCGCAGCGGAGTGATCAGGCGCCGAAGCATCCACACCAACCAGGGCTGAATTTGACCCTAACGCTCCGTGCCGCCCCCGGCTCAACGGGTGCTGATTCTTTGTTGCACGGCCGGGTGGTTGAGCAGGGCGTCCATCAGCCGAACGCCGCGCAACTGATTGATCAGGGGCATGTGGCCCTCCGGCGCCTCCAGGTTCCACTGGAACGCACTGGGGTAGCGGGTCCAGGTGCCCTCACACTTCCAGCCCAGCCTGGGCCAGAGCTGCTCCCAGCGGCCGTTGCAGGCCCGCAGCAGTCTTCTCTGCACGGAGAATCCGAAGCGGGCCCGTGAGTAGACCACCCAGAGCCGATCGAGGCTGGTCAGATCGAGGGGGGGCATGGGAGCCACCTCGCTGTAATAGACGTAGCCCCGCCGCATCGCTTCAGCTCCGGCCAGCTGCCTGAGCACCTCGCTGGTGATCCGGTCCGCCTGCTCGAAGCGGCGCTGGGCCAGGGCCTCCTGCAGAGAGGCGTAGGAGATGCCGGCATCACTCCCCACTCGCAGCCAACCGTCCGGATGGCCCTCGAGCAAAGCGGTCCTGTGGCTGTCGTCCTGGGCCATCAAGGCCTGAACCCAGACCCCAGCGATCCAGTCGTCCCCCTCGGGATCGTGGCGCGAGAGGGCGTCCAGCAACAGGGGGCGCAGCTCCGGGAGGCGGGCCTCGATCTGGGGAAGCAGACTCCGCCGCTGCCGAGGAGAGCTCGAACCGAAGCGCTCGAGCAGCAGTTCGGCGCTGGCCGTGGCGGAAGCGGGTGGACCGGAAAGCATGGAGTTCGGCGGGCCTGAGCCTGGCCTGCGTGGGCCCACTATGTCAGGCAAGGTCCGTGGGGTGGGGCGCGATGGCGTCGTGGCTGGCGATCGATGCCTTCCTGCAAGGCGAGGGAGCGGTGCTGGATGTGCGTAGCCCGGCGGAGTTCGCCCAGGGGCACATCCCCGGAGCCCGCAACCTGCCCCTGTTCAGCGACCATGAGCGGGCTGAGGTGGGGCTGACCTACAAGCAGCGGGGTTCCCAGCAGGCGGTTCGAGCGGGGCTGGCCCTGGTGGGCCCCAAGCTGGCGGTCCTCGGCGATGGGCTCCTCGCCCACCATCAGGCCGCTGGCGGTGGGCCCCTGCGCATCCATTGCTGGCGCGGCGGCATGCGCTCCGCCAGCATCGGCTGGCTGGCCGAAACCCTCGGGCTGCCCGTACAGCTGCTGGAGGGGGGCTACAAGGCCTATCGCCGCTGGGTGCTGGCCCGCTTCGAGCGCTCCTGGCCCCTGCGCCTGCTGGGGGGGCGCACCGGCACCGGCAAGACCGACCTGCTGCTGGAGCTGGCCCATCGCGGCCTGGCCGTGGTCGATCTCGAAGGCCTGGCCCACCACCGCGGCAGCAGCTTCGGAGGCCTCGGGATGCCACCCCAGCCAAGCAACGAGCACTATGAGAACCGGCTGGCGGCGTCCCTGGATGCCTGCCGTGGGGCCGAGGCGATCTGGCTGGAGGCCGAAAGTGCCCAGGTGGGGCGCTGCCGCATTCCCGCAGGCCTCTGGCGGCAGATGCAGAACGCTGCGGTGCTGGAGATCCGTCGCCCGCTCAGCGAGCGGTTGCGACGGCTGGTGCAGGTGTACGGGGGGCAGGACCCTGAAGCCCTCTCGGAGGCCACCCGGCGGATCGCCCGGCGGCTGGGACCCGCCCGCACCCAGGCGGCCCTGGCGGCGATTGAGAGTCGCGACTGGAGCGAGGCCTGCCGTTGGATGCTCGACTACTACGACCGCTGCTACGACCACGAGCTGGAGCGGCAGCGCAAGCGGCCGGTGGCCGGCGCCAGCCACAGCTCTCTGGAGCTTCACGACTGGGATGAGCGGCGTGCGGCCGACTGGCTGCGGGAGCAGGGTTGGCTGGCCAGCGCTGCTGGAGCCGGCCCGGAAGATCAAGCCCATGTGAACCCTGAAGGCGGGATCGGAGGCTCTGCTTAGGATCGGACTTTGCCCCACCCCGATGACGGCCATTCAGTTCTTTCGCGGGGTGGACGAGCCCGTGGTTCCCGATATCCGGCTGACCCGCTCCCGCGATGGACGAACCGGCCAGGCCCTGTTCGTGTTCGAGCAACCCCAGGCGCTCGCCCCTGAAACCATGGGCGACATCACCGGCATGTTCCTGCTCGACGAGGAAGGTGAACTGGTCACGCGGGAGGTGAAGGCCCGCTTCGTGAACGGCAAACCCAGTGCCCTCGAGGCCACCTACACCTGGAAGACGGAAGAGGACTTCGGCCGCTTCATGCGTTTCGCCGAGCGCTACGCCGCCGGCCATGGTCTCGGCTTCGCCGAGAAGGACGGGGAGCCCGACACCCCGGACGCCAGTCCCGATCCGGGCGCCGAGGGCGAACCCGCAGACGCTTGAAATTCGGGCAGTGGCTGGGCCTGGCGGCCATCATCGCCGCCGTGGCCCTGCTCTGGAACCTGCGGGGGCTGCTGTTGCAGCTGTTTGCCGCCGTGGTGCTGGCCCTGGCGATCTGCACCCTGGTGGGCGCCGTGCGCGAGCGTCTGGGTTGCCCCAGGCCCCTGGCTCTGGTGATCAGCCTGGTGGGACTGGCCATGGTGGTGGTGGTGGGCAGTGCCGTGCTGATTCCTCCCTTCGTGGAGCAGTTCGCGGAGCTGCTGGCCAAGCTGCCCGATGCGGCTGATGTGCTGATCGGCCTGGCGCGCCGGGTGCTCTCCAACGTGAGCCGGATCCTCTATGGCCGCCATGACGGCTCGCTGGAGTGGTTGCAGCAGCTCTGGCCGTCCGAGGGGCCCAGTCCCGAAGTGGTGGCGGGTGGTCTTGGAGGGGGAGCAATGCGGCTGCTGGGCCTGGCCAGCAACCTGGGCAGCGGCACCCTGCAGTTTGTCTTCGTGATAGCGGTGAGCCTGATGCTGGCGGTGCAACCCACCGCCTACCGCGGTGTGCTGGTGCTGCTGGCCCCTTCCTTCTACCGCCGCCGCTTCAGGCGTGTGCTGGATCTCTGCGGAGCGGCCCTCAGCGCCTGGATGGTGGGGGTGGTGATCAGCTCCCTGTTCGTGGCTCTGCTGGCGGGCGTCGGCCTGTCGCTGCTTGGGGTGAAGCTGGTGGTGGCCAATGCCCTGCTGGCGGGCCTGCTCAATGTGATTCCGAACGTGGGTCCCACCCTGAGCACGGTGTTCCCGATGTCGGTGGCTCTGCTCGACGCCCCCTGGAAGGCCCTGGCCGTGCTCGGCCTCTACGTGGTGGTTCAGCACCTGGAGAGCTATGTGATCACCCCATCGGTGATGCACGCCAAAGTGCACCTGCTGCCGGGCCTCACCCTCACGGCCCAGTTCCTGTTCACGATTCTGTTCGGACCGCTGGGGCTGCTGCTGGCTCTGCCGATGGCCGTGTGCGTCCAGGTGATCGTGCGCGAGGTGATCATCCACGACATCCTGGATCCCTGGAAGCGTCAGCGCCTGTCCCCATGAACGGCCGTGCCCTGCTGGGGACCCTCGCCCTGGTGCTGCTGGCGCTGCTGGTGTGGGAACTGCGCTGGGTGCTGCTGGTGCTCTTCGGGGCCGTGGTGCTGGCCGTGGCGCTGGACGTGCCGGTGAGCCTCCTGCGCCGTCGCCTGCCCCTGAACCGTCCCAGCGCCGTGGCCCTGGTGATGGCGGCCCTGGTGGTGGTGGGCTGGAAGGTGTCCGACCTCTTGCTTCCTGAACTGTTGCAGCAGGCCAACCAGCTCACCCAGTTGCTGCCCGTGCTGTTGCAGCGGCTGGGGGACCTGGCGGGAGGCTCCACGGCCTTTCGCGGCCTCGAAGACAGGCTGCTGGAGCTGGCCACCTGGGAGAAACTGCAGCCCCTGGGCAGTCAGCTGCTGGGGGTGGCCGGAGGCGCCGCCAATTCCACCATCCAGATCCTGCTGATGGTGCTTCTGGCGATCCTGCTGGCCCTGGATCCAAGGCCGCACCAACGGCTGGTGCTGGCCGCCACGCCCCAGTTCTGGCGCGGTTCGATGCAGTCGCTGCTGCGGGAGTCGCGCCAGGCGCTCGGCGGCTGGCTGGCAGGGATGACGCTCTCGGCGGTCACCGTGTTCCTCCTCACCTGGGCTGGTCTGGCCCTGCTTCAGGTTCCCCTGGCCCTGCTGAGCGGACTGGTCTGCGGTCTGCTCACCTTTGTGCCCACGATCGGCCCCACGGTGGCCACGCTTCTGCCCCTGGCGGTGGCCCTGCTGATCTCCCCTGCCAAGGTGGTCCAGGTGCTGATGCTGCGGCTGCTGCTGCAGAACGCCGAAGCCTTCGTTCTCACCCCCCTGCTGCTCAGCCGCACGGTCAACCTGCTGCCCACCGTGGCCCTGATGGCCCAGTTGAGCCTGGGCGCTCTGCTCGGCCTGCCCGGAGTGCTGCTGGCTCTGCCGCTGGTGGTGGTGCTGCAGGTGATCTCTCAGCGCGTGCTGGTGGAGCAGATGATGGATCGCTGGACCTGATCAGCGGTAGTGGCGGATCAGACTGGGCGTGAGCACCAGCACCGCCACGGCCAGGGGATGCTGCTGCATGGCCGTCACCAGCGACGACCAGGTGAAATGGTCAAGCAGGAGCCGCAGTTCCGACCTCAGATCCCCGAGCGCCAACAGGACCAGCAGCAGTGGGATCAGCGGCGGGACGCGCGGCATCAAGCCACGCCCGCTGGCGTCGCCCCATTCCCGGCACTGGGTCCGACGAAGCCCTTGCCACTGAGCAGAGGCAGCAGGGTGGGGGCCAGGCCGATGCTCGACCAGCTGCCCACGCTGATGCCGAAGGTGAGGGCCACGGAGAACCAGAACAGACTGCTGCCGCCGAAGAAGAGGATCCCCAGCAGGGGCAGCAGCGTGGTGAGGGAGGTGTAGATCGAGCGGGTCAAGGTGGCATCCACGGCCACGTCCACCTGCTCACTGAAGGGAGCTCCCCCCAGGTTGGCCTTCTGCTCGCGGATCCGGTCGAAGACCACCACGGTGTCGTTCACCGAATACCCGGCCACGGTGATCAGGGCCACGGCGAAGAGGGAATCCACTTCGATTCCCCGCAGCAACCCGAGCCAGGCGAACAGCCCGGTGGTGATCAGCACGTCGTGGGCCAGGCAGAGAATCGCCAGAAAGGCGAACACCCTGTCGTAGCGGAGCGTGATGTAGAGGGCGATGGCCGCGAAGCTGACCAGCAGGGAAATGAGGCTGCTGCGCAGCAACTGCGCCCCCAGGGTGGGCCCGATCGTGTCAACTGAGGTGCCGCCGTCCTTGAAGGGCCCCAGGCTGGCGGCCAGCTGCTGGATCACGCTGGTTCCCTGCCCGGCGCTGAGGCTGGGCAGACGCAGCTCGATCGAGCGACCCTGGTCGAGCACCTGCACCGGAGCGCCAGCGAGGCCTGGCGCTGCCTGACCGTTCTCAGCGGGAAGCTGGAGGGTTCCGAGACTGGCGCTCACCTCGGGCACGGTGATCGCCGAGCAGTCGGGCTCGCAGGCCCTCTCCATCTGGATTCGGGTGCCACCGGTGAAGTCGAGGCCGGGCTTGAGCGGCGCGCCGATGGCGGGGTTGAGCCAGCAGAGGGCCATGCCGATCAGGCTGATCAGGCAGGCCACGACCGAACCCCACCAGGCGATGCGCCGGTGGCGCGTGATGCGGAAGTACTGGATCGGTGCTGAGGCGCCCGATCCCGACGGGGAGGAAGTCATGGATGCTCAGGCGGCTGGCGAGGGCCGCTGGCGGCTGGGCAGGAAGTAGCTGGGGCGCCGCAGGGTGGGGTAACTCATCATCAGGCGCAGAAGCACGCGGGTGCAGGAGAGGGCGGTGAACAGGCTGAGCAGCAGACCGATGCCGAGGGTGACCGCAAATCCCTTGACCAGGCCGGTGCCCAGGGCGAAGAGGGCGATGCAGCTGATCAGGCCGGTGACATGGCCATCGAGGATTGAGGAGAAGGCCAGGGAGAAGCCGCCGTCGATCGAGCGGATCAGGGTGTTACCGGAGCGAAGTTCCTCCTTCACCCGCTCGAAGATGAGCACATTGGCGTCCACCGCCATGCCGATCGAGAGGATGAATCCGGCGATGCCCGGCAGGGTCAGGGTGACGGGAATCAGGGCGTAGCTGGCGAGGTTGAAGAGGGCATAGAGGCTGAGAGCCACCACGGCCACGGCTCCGGGGAGCCGATAGACCACCACCATGAACACCGCCACCAGGGCCAGGCCTGCCAGGGCCGCCACCAGGCTGGTGCGGATGTTCTCAGCCCCCAGCAGGGGGCCGACGGTGCGCACCTCGAGGATCTTCACCGGAAGGGGCAGGGAGCCCCCCCGCAGTTGAACCTCCAGATCGCGGGCTTCCTCGGCTGTGAAGTTGCCGGTGATGCTGGCGGCCCCACCGGTGATGCCGGCCGCGGCGAACTCCTGGCTCACGGAGGCTTCGCTGATCGAGCGACCATCCAGGACGATGCCCAGCAGCCTGTCGCTGCCCGCAATCGACTGGGTCAGGCGGGCAAAGGCCTCACCCCCCTGGCGGTTGAAGGTGAGCGTCACATCCCAGCCCGTGCCGGTCTGCTGCTGCTGGCGGCCAGCGGTGACCAGGTCCTTGCCGGTGAGGGCCGCCGGCTCGTAGAGGGACACCACCCGTTTGTTCACCTCCTCGAGCAGGGCTTCGATCTGCTCGGTTTCGCCGGCCCCTTGAGGCACGGAGACCCCGAGTTCTCGCAAGGCCCTGGCCAGATCTTCCTCCGGAAAGCTGGGCGTGGCGGCCGGCGGTTGTCCTGGCGGGGTGGTTGGAGACGGATCCGGTGTCGTGCGCCTGCGGCTGAGGTCGAGCACCGACTGGGCCTGGCGCTTCAGCCGCAGCAGCCCCTGCATCTCCTGCTCGGTGCCGGGCTTCTGGGCGCGGAATTCGAGCAGGGCCGTGGTGCCGAACACCTTGGCCGCCCTGGTGGGGTCCTGTTCGCCGGGCAGTTGCAGCACCAGCTGGTCGTCTCCGATGGTCTGGAGGGTGGATTCGGCCACTCCAAGGCCGTTCACACGGCGGTCGAGCACCTCCTTGACGGCCTCCAGCTGCTCCTTTCTCACTGTTTTGATCGCACCCGCGGGCATCACCTGCAGGGTGAGCTGGCTGCCGCCGCGAAGATCCAGCCCAAGCTGCAGGGGAAAACTGAACAGAACGGCCCCGGCGGCGATCGCCAGGGCCAGGATCAGGGCGAACAACCCCTGCTGGCGTGCCATCTCAGATCGTGCCTGCCTTGAGCTGCCGGGCCGCCTCGACGATCTGCCGGGGCTGGATGATGGTCAGATTCTCCAAGGCGCCGTTGTAAGGGGTGGGAATGTCCTGGCTGGAGAGGCGCACGGGCCGGGCGTCGAGATCGTCGAAGCAGTGCTCGGTGATCAGGGCCAGCAGTTCGGCGCCGATGCCGCCGGTCTTCATGCACTCCTCCACCACCAGCACCTTGTGGGTCTTGCGGATCGATCGGGTGATGGTCTCGAGGTCGAAGGGCTTGAGGCTGACCAGATCGATCAGTTCCACACTGACGCCATCGGCCTCGAGCTGCTCCACCGCCTTGAGGCAGTGGTAGCGCATGCGTGAGTAGGTGAGGATCGTCACGTCCTTGCCCTCGCGCACCACCTCGGCCTGGTCGAGGGAGCAGATGTAATCCCCTTCGGGGATGTCCTCGCTGAGGTTGTAGAGGAGCACATGCTCGAAGAAGAGCACGGGGTTGTTGTCGCGGATCGCGGCCTTCATCAGCCCCTTGGCATTGGTGGGGGTGCTCACCGCCACGATCTTGATGCCGGGGACGGCGTGGAAGTAGGCCTCCAGGCGCTGGCTGTGCTCTGCGCCCAGCTGGCGCCCCACTCCACCGGGGCCGCGCACCACGGTGGGAATGGTGTAGTTGCCGCCGCTGGTGTAGCGCAGCATCCCCATGTTGTTGGAGATCTGGTTGAAGGCCAGCAGCAGGAAGCCCATGTTCATGCCCTCCACGATCGGGCGCAGGCCCGTCATCGCGGCCCCGACGGCCATGCCGGTGAAGCTGTTCTCGGCGATCGGGGTGTCCAGAACCCGCAGTTCGCCGTACTTCTCGTAGAGATCCTTGGTCACTTTGTAGGACCCGCCATACTGGCCGACGTCCTCCCCGATCACGCACACGTAGGGGTCTCGGGCCATCTCCTCGTCGATGGCGTCACGCAGGGCGTTGAAGAGAAGGGTCTCGGCCACGAACGGTGTGCGAACCCGGCAGGTGCCGGTGGAGCGGCCAACTTATCTCAGGCGACGGCTCGCGGGAGCTGACCGGTGGGCTCACCCACCGGCGGCGAACGTGGCCAGCAGCAGCACCGAGAGCAGCATGCCCGGGGAGAGCAGCAGGGCCAGCAGGCCGAGGTCGTGGGGAGTCATGGCGGTAACGGGCTGGCCTGAAGACTAGGAAGGCTCGCCCTGGTCCACCGGCAGCAAGCTGCGAATGAAGACAAGGGTCAACCCCAGGGCGACGAAAGCGAAGGTGAAGGTGGCCAGAAAGCTCATGCCCACCACCAGGGTCTTCATGGCCGTGCCGATGCTCTGGGCGAAGGGCTTGCTGTAGTGGGGGGGATGCAGGCTGTACCAGGCCACCACCCGCTGGCTCAGGCCCAGGCAGACCCAGGCCAGCAGCCCGCTGGTGAGGGCGCCGGAGAGAAAACTGAGCGGACCCTTGCGGGGTGCGCCCGGCTGTGACTCGATGGGCTCCGGAGCGCTCATGGGGCCTCGTCTGGTTGCAGAATCCTGACGCCCATGCTGCTGCAGCGGCAGCACCAGGCCTCGAAGCCCCCAGCGGCCAGGGCATCCCCGAGCTGACCACGGGCCGCTTCGGCCCGCTCCAGACCGGCGAAGAGGGCGAACAGGCTCGGCCCTGACCCACTCATGGCCACCGCCAGGGGATCCCTGGCCTGACGCAGCAGGCTCAGCCCCAGACGCACACTCTCCTGCTCCGGCTCCACCACCGCCTGCAGGTCGTTGCGCAGGGGCGGCAGGCCCCGCTCCCCCCGCAGGGCGGCCAGCAGCGCTCCGCCGCGCAGGCTCTGCCGACGCTGCTCGAAGTCGCTCTCGCAGGCGAGATAGAAATCCCCCCTGAGCTCACGGCAGCGGCCGTAGGCCCAGGGGGTGGAGACACTGGCGGCTGGATCCTTGATCAGCAGCACCGCCAGGTCTTCGGCCCCCTGGGCTCCCACCCCCTGGGGGCCAGCCTCGGGCAGCTTCACGGGCTCGAGGATTTCCCCCCGGCCGAAGCAGAGCTGGGTGCCGCCGGTCAGGGTGAAGGGAACATCCGAACCCAGCTCCCCCGCCAGCAGTCGCAGCTCGTCGGTGTCGAGCTTCAAACCCCAGACCTGGCTGAGCCCCAACAGGGCAGCGGCCCCGTCGCTGGAGCCCCCGGCCAGGCCGGCGCCGATCGGGATGCGTTTCTCCAGCTCGATCGTGGCCCCCAGATCAGGCCTGCCGGCGTGCTGCCTGAGGCACTCGGCGGCCCGCACCACCAGGTTGCCTCCATCGGTGGGGAGGCGGCTGTCCTGGCAGCGCAGCAGGATCGCGCCATCGCTTCGGGGCTCGATCGCCAGGCGATCGGCCAGATCGAGGCTCTGCATCACCATCGCCAGCTCATGGAAGCCATCGCCCCGCAGCCCGAGCACCTCCAGATGCAGGTTGATCTTGGCCGGTGCCTCCACCAGCAGCGGAGCCGCGCTGATGTCCTGGAGCAAGGGGTCAACCATGGGACGGGTCATCGGGGAAGGGGGAGAACGACATGGCTGGGTTCTCTGCGGTGGGACCCAGCTGCCGGGTCAGCTCCACCCACTGCTGCGGGGAGAGTTCCTGGGGCCTCTGCTGCAGGACAACCCCGGCGCGCCCGGCCCGCTCGGCCAGCTCCCCTTCGCTCCAGAGCCCGGCCAGGGTGTTGCGCAGCATCTTGCGCCGGGCGGCGAAGCAACGCCTGAGCAGGCCCTCCAGCCGCCCGGCCAGCTCGGGCTGAAGCCGCCCTGATGGCGGCAGCGGATCGAGCACGATCACCTCCGACATCACCCGGGGGGGTGGCTGGAAGCAGCGCGGGGGAACGGTGCAGACCGAACGGCAGCTCGCCAGCAGTTGCAGGCGAACACTCAGGGCGCTGAAGGCGCTGCTGCCGGCCACCGCCCGGATCCGCTCACCCACCTCCTGCTGCACCAGCAGCACGAGCCGCCGGTAGGGAACGGCCATGGGGCGGTCGAGCCGACCCACCAGCCGCTCCAGCAGGGGCCCGGTGATGTTGTAGGGGATGTTGGCCACCACCTTGTCGGCCAGGGGCAGATCCAGGCGCAGCACATCCCCCTCCAGCAACTGGAACCTTCGATCGCCTGCGAAGCGCTGACGCAGGCCCGCCACCAGGTCGCGGTCGAGTTCGATGGCCTGCAGCTCCGCCAGCGGCGTGGCCAGCAGCCGCTCCGTGAGGGCTCCGCGGCCAGGACCCACCTCGAGCACGCTCTCCCCGGGCTGCAGGTCGGCCGCCGCCACGATCCGCTCGAGCACGGTGGCATCGGTGAGCCAGTGCTGACCGAAGCGCTTGCGGGTGCGGTGGCCCCCGAAGGACATGGGCGTGGACGGGTGGAACACCCAGATTGCCCGGCCGGGTTGCCGATCCCTGGCTAGGTCTGGAGCACAGACCTGCCTGGCCGCGATGCGCCCCGTCCAGATCCGCTCCTTCCTCCCCTCCAGGTCAGCCATGGCCTGGTTGCTGCCCTGGGGCCGGGGCCTTGCAGCTGCGGTCCTGCTCTCCCTGGTCGGGCTGGCGCCGGCACGCTCCGGCAGCGTCAGCGCCGACTCCGTCTGGGACAAGGGCAATGCCCTGCAGAGGGCCCGGCAACTGGTGCCGCGGGGGGCCGTACCGGGGCGGCATCGCTGTCAGGAGATGACGGTGGGCATGGGCAACTACCGCTACCGCTGCACGGTGGAGTACAGCCAGCCCGAGCCGCTGCAACCGCTGCAACCGGATGATCCTCAGCCGTCCCCCTGAGCCGTTTCCAGTCCCTCCAGGCGCAGCCAGCGCACCGGACCCGCCGCTGGCGGCAGGGGCACCAGGGCGCAGACCACCTCCAGGGGCAGCTGGGCCTGGTGGGGGTGTTCGGCCAGCCAGCAGCTCAGGGCCCTGGCCAGACGTCGACGCTTGACGATTCCCAGGGCAGCCACGCCCCAGCCATCGGCGCCACAGCGCCGGCGGCCCTTCACCTCCACCACCAGCAGCCGGCCGGGTTTGGCCACCACCAGGTCGAGACGTACCATAGCCCTAAAAACAACAACCGTGATGACCGCTCGAGCCCGCCGCTGCTTCTCCTACGCACGGGTCAGCTCAGGCCATCAGGCCCAGCGGGGGGACGGCATCCAGCGTCAGGTGCAGCAGGCTGACGCCTGGGCCGCTGCCCGTGGGCTCACCCTTGATGACAGCCTCGCTCTGGTTGATCCAGGCCGCTCCGCGAGCAAGGGTCATCACCTCAAGGAAGGTGCTGCCCTGCATCGCTTCCTGGCCGCCGCCAAGGCTGGCGACCTGGGCGCATCGCCAGTCCTGTTGATCGAGGACTTCACCCGCCTCTCGCGTCTGGAGCCGCTCGACAGCCTTGATCAGATCGTCTCGCCCCTGGTCCGCGCTGGCGTCGAGATCGTCACTCTGGAAGATGGCGCCAGCTACACCCTGGAGCGCCTCAACCGCGATCCGTCCTGTCTAGTGGTGCTGGTGGTGAAGTCTCAGGCCGCCGCCGACTACGCCCGCAAGCTGAGCGGTTACATCACCCAGCGCCGCGCCGCCAATCGGGCCGACATCCTCAACGGCAAGCCTGTCTGCATCGGCTGGGCGCCGTCCTGGATCGAGTGGAATGAAAAGGGGCAGCGTTGGCAGTTCACCCCTTACGTCGCCACGGTCAGGCGGCTGGTGGAACTGAGCTGGGAGCACGGTCAGCAGGTGACCTGCCGGACGCTCAACACCGAAGGGCATCTCAGCCCGGCGGGACTACCATGGTCACAGCGCACTGTTGCTGCTGTCCTGCAAAGCGCCGCCATCCATGGCGCCAGGCGGGTGTCTGCCCCGGGCCACGCTGATGAGGTGAAAGCCTGGCGGGCTGAGTGCGCCCGCCTGACTGAGCAGAACAGGACCGGCGCGGACCTGCCACCGAAGCCCAAGCGCACCTACTCCGAGGCGGCAGACACCTTCCCCGCCATCCTCACCGCCGAAGAACACGCTGCCCTGTTGGCAACGATGAAGGCACGTGTTGCCAGCCCGCAAGAAAAGGGTCGTCGTGATCGGGTGCACTTCATTGGCCAGGGCATCACCACTTGCACATGCGGCGGCCCGATTGGTGCTCGCAGTGTGAAACCCCGCAGACGTAGCGGGGTGAAGGGCGAACAGCGTTACGTCTACTTGATATGCCGCGCCAGGGAACGCGGGCAGACCGGCTGCAGTGTGCCGCCGATAAGGGTTGAACCGGTCCATGCCGCCCTGCTCACCCGCCTGCGGGGTGATGCACTGGCGCAACTGGTTGATGGCGGTGGTGATGGTCACCTGGCGGCGCTGCTGGCCCGCCAGGGGCAACTCACCTACGAGCTGGCGCAGGTGGAGAGCCGCGCCGCCAATGCCGCCGCTGCCCTGCGTGATCGGGCCATGGCTGGTGCTGCGGCGGTGGCGGTGTATGAGCAGGCCGTCGAGGAAGCAGCGGCTGCCGTGGTCGCCACCAAGGAGGCACTGGCGGGGGTGGCGGCAGAGATCCGCGCCATCCAGACCCAACCATCAGCAGGCGCCGCAGCCGAACAAGTCCAGGGAATGCTGCAGGACTTTGCTGCCGGTGATGACACACCAGAACAGCGACGAACGATCAACACCCTGCTCAGGCGGCTGGGGGTGCAGATCCTGCTGGATGCCAAAGGACAGCGGATGGCCTTGGTGGTTGGTGATGGTGAACCTGACTGGCAGCCGCTGGTGCCTGGCATGGCGCTGCAGAACCTGCAACGCGGGCAGGCCGACACCGACTACGCCCGCCCGCAGGTCGAGAGCATGGAGCAGCTGCTGGCGAAGGTGGCGGAAGCCGTCGCCAGCGGTGGGTCGGCATGGGTGGAGCTGCCTGGTGGCGGGCGGGTTGAGATCGGGCCTGACGGGCAGGTGACGGCCCGCTGATCAGGCCTTGGCGCGGCTGGCGGCCACACGGCAGCGGGTGGAGCAGAACTGGGCGGTGGACCGCTTCGGCGTGAAGCTGGTGCCGCAGTGCTCGCAGGTGATCGGCTGCTTCTCTTGGCGATGCTTGGCGCGGTGGCGGGCGACACGTTGGCGGTTCAGGGTCGCGTCACGGCAGCACCGACATTCGCCGTCCGAGGCCAGCTCGGTGCTCTCCGCCTGAAGGCTCCGCAACTCATTGCGCTCAATGATTCGCAGCCGACTGGCGAAGGTTTCGCCGCAGGTCTGGCAAGCGGCCAGGTGGAAGACGTAGGTGGTGGTCATCTCAAACCTTGAATCGCCCTCCGCGAAGTCGTCGATGACGGAGATGTAGGTGGGGTGGACCTTGGTGGCCGTCGGCCAGCAGGTAAGGCGCTCCAGCTGGGCCAGGAGTGCCCCCTGCCGCCGCCCGAGCTGGTTGGCCATGAAGTAGCTGCGTGCGTCCATGCGTGGCCAGGTTGCCCCTGGTGTCATTACCCCTTAGCGTAACGGGGCAGTGCTGTTACGTCAAGAGGTAACGGCACCAGGTACTGGCCGAGCCCTTGGAGTCATTACGGCTTGGCGTAACACCATCCCCTGTTACGTCAAGGGGTAATGGTTCCAGGGTGGATTGGAAATCCACGCCCTCGGCCAGCACCCGTTCAGCCACCTTCCACAATTCTTAACACTCTCATCCCACACCCCTAGTGCAACCCTGCATCACATTGATAGTGTGCACTAAAGCATTGATGTGTGCCTTAGACATGCACTGATGCAGTGATAGCTGTGACACAACAGTTGCAGGGGCAGCGGTGTCAGCGGGCGGCGGGCGATTGCAGCGGCTGAATGTGACGTAGGGTCCGTGGAGTCGCCGCCAAACCCGCATGGCATTCGCCCCGCCCCCGAACAAGCAGCAGGTCACGATCCGCTTCCAGCCCACCCTGCTGGAGAAGCTCAATGCCGCCGCTCAGCGTTCTGAGCTGGCCCGCGCTGAATACGTCCGCCGCATCGTCGAGCGCGCCCTTGAGCATGAGCCGCTGCCCGTTGTGCTCACGGACTGACCCGCCGGCATTGAAAAGGGGCAGGTAGCCCCGCCCCCTGTCCACCCCTGTCGCTGCCACTTTCCAGGGCAAACAGCGGCAGGGATCACTGAGCAACAAAGTGAGTTTAGCCGATTCCGACTCCAGTCAGCGCAGTGGCGCAACAGTCGGAATCGTTTCAGACAGTGATCTGCAGGCAATGCCGCTTGATTGGCGGTTCGTGCCCGTCAAGGACAAGCATCCTGCGGATCTTCATGGCAACAAAGACCCCAAGGACTGGTTTGATCGCTTCCAGTTCGATGCTGACTTCTTCCTTGAGCTGAACGGCAACAGACCTGAAGCCCTTGGTCTGCTCACTGGCCCCGTCAGCGGTGTGCTGGTGGTGGATCTTGATGATCACGGCTGGCCTGAATCGTTCCAGAAGGAAAGCGGCCGCACTGTTGATGATTTGCCCAGCACCATTGCCTGGTCAAGCGGCAAACCAGGACGATCAGGTCGCGCTCTTGCTGTGCCGCAGGAGTGGTGGCCATACCTGCGAAACCGCAGAGCGTTCAACTCAGAGGATGGACGCACCCTATGGGAACTGCGCTGGGATCGTCACCAGGCCGTCATCTGCGGCAGGCATCCACAGACAGGCGCCTATCACTGGCTGGAAGGCTGCAGCCCGCAGGAACTTGGCGACCCAGCTGAAGCGCCGGAATGGTTGCTGGAACTGTTGCTGCAGGAGCAGTTTGATGACAAGGCACAGCCTGAACCAACTGAAGCTGATGCCATTGAGGCGCTGCAGATCATCGGCTTCCTGCCGCCTCTGGAATACCAGGACCATGACTCCTGGCTGAAGGTCGGCATGGCATTGCATCACCTTGGCTGTGATGTGACGCATTGGGTTGAATGGTCAAGGGCCATGCCAACCTTTGATGAGAAGGAATGTCATACCCGCTGGAAGTCATTCGGAAAATACAAAGGCCGCAAGATCGGCATGGGCTCCCTACTGAAGTGGGGAGCGAAGCACGGGTACGCCAGGAGCAGATCGACAAGACCAGGCCCTACCTACCAACATGATCGCCATATTGCTGTTGCCGAAGGTGAAGCGGTTGCACCGCTCATTGCCCGTGAGTTCCAACGGCTCAGAGCCCAAGGGCCACCCATTGTCATCCTGCAAGACCCCTGCGGCTCAGGTAAGACCAAACATGCCCATGACATCAACAGGGCTCTGGCCACACTGCCTGACATCAAGCATGTGGTTTACGTCAACAGTAGCTATCGCAATCTGTCATTCCCTGCGCTGAATCGTTACGTCAAGCCTCCTGCCAGGCATCGTGATGTCGTGGAAGTTGAAGTGAAGTTTGATATTGTCCATCGCACCCGCAGGCGTGACCAGAAAGACGACGACCTGCCCGTTGTCGAGAGCGCCACCTGTCATTACGCCTGGAACCTTGGTGACTTCAAGCGGCAGGGTGCAAAGACAGGACACATCAAGGGCTTCTGCAATGCCTGCCCACGCAAAGCAACCTGCAGCTTCATCTCTGAGCGTGATCGCTTCCTTGCGTTCTGGCAGAAGGGTCGCACGCAGTTCGTTCGCACCAACATTGACCTGCTGCCCTTTGTTATCAGCACGCTCCCTGATGAGCTGAAGGCCAAGACTGTCATCGTCTTTGATGAAGCCAATTTGATCAGCAAGGCGCAGAGCATCAAGTATGAGATCGTCTATGAGCGGTTTGATACCTGGCTGCAATACCTGAGGAATGATGGGCGCTTCAGGAATGATGAACTGGCCCGTACTCTTGTGGAGCAGCTGCGCGACCTGGAGATCAACACGCCTAAAAACAAGCGTTATGGCCTTGATCCTGCTGATCTCAAGGAGTACATGAAGGATTGGATCGAAGCGTTCCGCGCTATCCATGGTGATCAGATCCCCGAACACTGGGCTGATCTCGCCACTGAACCAGTTGAGTCGCCGGATGACGTACACCCCGAACAGGAATCACAGCTCACTTCCCCTCTCCTGTTCCCTGCTGTTGCAGGTGCCCTTCTGGGCTTTTATGGCGCCATCCGCTCCGATGATCACCCTCAGGGAAAGGTCGAGCCACGCATTGCCCTAACCGTCCCATCTGATGCCCTGCAGCGTCTCATCCAGAACGTTGCAGGCGCTGTCGTTCTTGATGCCACTACGGACCCTGCTCACACTCTCTCCTGCCTCTCTGCTGATCCCGACGTGCCAGCCGCCACCCTCGCCACCAGAGCCGATACAGGCATTGACCGCATCCAGTTCATTCAGATCCCATGCCTTGGCGCTCTTACTGCCAACCGCCGACCTACCCAAACGCAACGCCGTAATGCTCTCGCCGCTGCTATCGAAGATCACATCAAACACAAGTACATCTGGGAAGGACACCCCCTGCCGCATGGACGGACACCATCTGTTGCCGTCATTGACCAAGGAAGTAAGGCACGCTCAGGTGACCTCAAGTGGCACGTTGATAATCGTGGCTCCAATGCTGCACGCTCCTGCGCTGCTCTCATCTGCTTTGGCCTGCCCTGGATCTCCATCGGTGATGCCAAAGCTACGTTCACCGCTCATTACCCTGATGCCACTCAACAGGACTTTGATGCTTGGTATCTCAAGCAGGTCGGTGAAGAACTGATCCAAGGTATCCATCGACTCAGGCCCATTGACCTTGATGCCGATGATCAGCTCCAGGTCTTTCTCGTCACCAATGCCGATCTCTCTGGCATGGGCATCGACATCACACAGGCCAAAGCCGAGGACTTCTCCTGGTTCGCTGCTGACCCGCACCGCCAGACAATCGCCAAGGCCAGCAACGATCTCGACGAGCTTTTCGGTCAAGGCGCCTTCCAGGTCACGCAGGCTGCCTTCTGCACCGCCTCAGGGACGCCTAGGAGCACCCTCAAGGCCGCCTTGCAGGCCTGCGGCATGTCCTGGGCTGATCTGCTGCTGCTGGCGCCCTGGAGGGCCGCTGACGCTGAGGACGCTGCACGACCCCGCCCACGCGGACGGCCCCGCAAGCTCCAGATCCATCCAGCAGTGGCCTGGCTGGCTGCTCAACCTGCTGGTTTCTGGGCCAGAAAATAAATACCCCGATTTGGGCCAGGACTGCTTTGTGTAGTAGTAAAGCAGTCCTGGCCCACTGGCAGTGATTTGTTTGTACTAGCGCAGGGCTTCACCACAAAGCAGTCCTGGCCCAAATGAGGGTATTTAATTGCTGCTGCTGAAAGTGTGCCCTTGTTGAGAACTGTTCTCAGTCCTTGGCGCCCCCCGGGTGACCGCCTTCAGGCCGGCTCCAGTCGCATCAAGGACGCCATCGACCAGACAGGCATCGTCCCCTGGTGCGTCGGTGCCAGCCTCACCGCTTACGATGCCCTCAAGGGCCACGGCATCTCACGCATTCAGATCGACCTCGCCCTGGAGCAGCTGCGACGTGAAGATCAGGCTGACCAAGCTGAACTGTTCTGACTTGCCCGGCCACCCGTGATTAGCTGCGGCAGAATGATGGCTATGGCAGAGACAAATCGGACACGACGCGGTAGAACCAACCCTGTAAAGACCGATAAGGGCACATATGGCAGTGAGCTGAAGACCCTTGATCGAATGCAGGAAGTGTGGGCACTTCGCATCCGGGGCTACAGCTTCCGGGCTATTGCAGCGCAAATGGGCATCAGTCCCAACACTGCTTGGCGTGACTGTCAGGAGGCACCTGATGGTGTGGCACTGATGGATGACACGTCCATCGCCCGCAGCCAGCTACTTGGTGGACACCGCATCCTGCTCAATCACCTGCTGAGTGAGATCGAGGAGCAGCGCCAGAACGGGCAGCGGGTGGTGGAGCTGGCGCCTGATGGCACGCCTGTCCGCACGACGGTGAAGCCGATGGACGCCAAGCTGATCGGCGAAGCCGGACGCTGCCTGGACCGGGCCGCCAGGTTGCTTGGCTTGCTCGACGGCCCCATCGAGGGCAGTGGCGGCAACCAGGTCACAAACATCACGTTGGCCGCGCCCAGCGATGGCTGCACCTTCGAGCAGCGCTGGTCCAGTACCAACACCACCACAGTGGACGCCACGGCCACGGAGAGCCCCTCAGAGAGCCCCACAGGTGCCATTCAGGGCAGCTCAGGGGTGGACTCCCCCGCCCAGCCCTCCTGAGGGCGGCCAGAGGGGCATTCACTTCGGCGGCAGCAGGCCCTCCTCCACCGCTACATCCAGCATCCGCTGCGCCTTGGCATCAGCGACGCCACGGGCGTACCGGACAGACGGTCCAGGGCTGGGTGACCGAAAAAGTCAGCTGACGGATTTCGGTCAGCACCCTGGCCGCACGGACGCCCCTGCTATCAACCGCCAATCAATGCCAGCGCTGCCAATTCATCATTGGGCGTGACATCAACGTATCGAGCAAGCTGGTCTAGTGATGCGTGACCAGTGAAGCGTGAGATTGTCCGCAGGCTGGCACCACCCTGCGCCATTGTTGTAGCCAGACTGCGCCTGAAGCTATGGAGACTGATGCCAGTCGGCAGTTCAAGTCCATTCAATGTCTGCCGTAGTGCTAGGTCAGCCGCCTGTCTGGTCATAGGTTCAGCCAGGCCGAACCTGCCAGGGAAGGCTAGATCCTTTGGCCTTGGCTGCCGTCCATGCCTTTGTGCCCAGTGTTCACGATAAAGTTGTAGTTCTGCATTCAAGCGTTCGCCAATCTTCACTTCACGGGTCTTGCGTGTTTTGGTGGTTTGCTTGACAAACACGATGTGATCATCATGTATGGCACCCCAACGCAGCTTGAGCGTTTCTGTGACACGGCTGCCTGTCCAGCGCATGACTGCCCACAGGCAGCGCTGTTCAGGTGATGGAGCCGCATTCAAGAGCCGCTCCAGGTCATCGGGTGTGAGGGTGCGTGCCTGACCGCTGCCATTGGTCTTGGGCATGATGCCGACTTGTCTGCTGAATCCCATTCAGCCTACGACAAGTCAAAGCATTTAACAGGTGATCTGAGGGATTGTGTCAACGTCAAGTCGGCCATTCAAGGCGAGCCACTCAAGGCGACGGCTGGCACGGGCCGGCGTCCAGCGTGGCTGCTGCCTGAGCTGGCGGTAGCCGCCCACCTGTGCCGCCTGCGGGCCAGCACCCCGCCTGCCCGCCTGGGGGGTGCCTGCCTGCCCGCCTGGGGGTGCCTGAGCCGCCGCCTGCCCGCCTGCCCCTCAGCGGTACACCTGCCACTCTGACTTGTCTGCCCGTTGACCTTCTATCTAATACGACAAGTGGACTGTTACAGAGGCGGTCTGCCTGGTAGTCGCAGCTCCCACAAAACGACAAGTCGGCTGTAGATTGGAGGGGACCTGGCGGAGACATTCGACCTCCCCCGCCAGGGAGCCCCAAGCCATGACTACCACTGCGACCCTCGGTCAGATCGACGTTGACGACCTGGAGGCAGGCTTCAGCGTCAGTATTCGCACGCTCCGGTCATCTGACCTGGCGGATGCCTTGCTGGGTGAATTCGACCGTCTGGGCTTCGGCCCAGCCATGGAGAGAGATCCGCTCACCTTTCAGCTTCAGCGTCTTGCCTGCTTCTCTACCCAGACCATCGAAGACCTGCCCGACGATCTGGCAGAAACAGCCGGCGAAACAATCGAGAACGCCATCGACACACTGAACGACCATGCACCGGACGGCTGGCACCTTGGCTTCTCTGAAGGTGACGGCTCCGATCTGTGCTGGCAGCCGGTGAGCCTGCGGGCTCAACTCCAGGCTGTTGGCAGCCGTTGGGTTGCTGACGACTGGGACAAGCGCAGCCAGAACGATGCCATCGACGACATCATCGAACGCTTCGATGATTGCCCAGAATCCTTGCAGGACTTTGACCATTCCGACTGGGTCAACCTGGCGGAGTGCTACACGCGTGATCTGTTGCGCCGTTGGGATCAGCAAGAGTCGGACATCCGCGAACTGTTCGACGACTACTGCGAGGCCATCGGCTGCACCAGTGCTCTGGAAGCGCTGGAAGGCCAGACCATCGAAGATCCCGACGACATGGCAGCCGCCTACGTCAATCTGGCGATGACCTGGGGAGCCCGGCTGCTGCTGGACGAGATCAACCCTGACCGCTGATCTGTCATGGATCACCCCCAAGATCAGCTCACCACCGCCGCCGAACTGCTGACCGATGGCGTGCCGCGCAAGGATGCAGCCGAGCGCCTGGTGGAGCAATACGGCATCAGCACTGCCAGCGCTTACCGACGGCTGGCAGCCGCTGAGTCTGACGCCGGCGCTGAGCAGTCCTGCCGTCAGTGCTTCGACCTGGGCGAGTTCATCGCCGAGCAGTACGTGCAGCTGGTGCGCGGTGCTGCTGATGATGAAGCCAAGCTCAACGCACTGGCCGGGCTCACCTCAGCCTGCAGCAAGCTGAAGCTACGGCACCTCAGCTTCGACCCCTGAGAATCACGATAATTCTCACGCCCAGGCGGTCCACATCGGGCCGCTTTTTTTGACCTGGTGGGCAGGATGGGAACCCACCATCACACCACAGGTGGGCACGATTGACCCGGGGTATGGTAGCGATTACCCAACCGCCAGGTACCAGTCCCACCAGATCCCCAACCAATACATATCACCTATCAACCTACCTGTAGCACAGCAAGAAGGGGGGTAGGGGCTCAATTTCTGAGCGCCGCAATACACAAGCCCGCCCACGAAAGTACCCTAAGTCTATGTTTCCCAGCCCGCAAGTTCTCAGCTAGGGTGAGCCCAACAAGTTTGTGGCCGATGGTCAGCACTGCACCTCCGGGTCCAATCCAGCAGCAGGTACTGGAGCCGA
This sequence comes from Synechococcus sp. BSA11S, assembly GCF_014224355.1. Lineage (GTDB taxonomy): Bacteria > Cyanobacteriota > Cyanobacteriia > PCC-6307 > Cyanobiaceae > Regnicoccus_A. The sequence continues at coordinate 105,146 of NZ_VNWP01000008.1, forward strand.
ACAAGCTGCAGCAGCTGATGCTGGATGTGCCGTTGGATCACATCCTCGTAGCGGCGACAGCGAAGGCAACAGGCAAGACCTTCGGCATTGTGCTGCTGGTCATCAGGGACGCAAAGATCCTCAAGGATGAGTACCACTGCCTCATCACTCGTAGCACATTCCAAGCGCTTCAAGAGCTGCAGACGCTGCTCTACAAGTATCTGACGCTGGCCTACCCGGGCACCACATGGAACGCGGGAGAGAACACATTCCGCATTGGAGGCAAGTCAGCACCGTACGGCACATGTGAGCTGGCCTATTCCGCCAGCAGCCCTTTAGAGCAGATCAGGGCACAGAACAGGCTGCAGGGCCGCAGTAAGTGCGTGGCCATCCACGACGAAGTGGGTGTGATGCCTTCACCTGACTTCTACGACACCCTCGCCGGCATCATCAGAGCAAAGCCTGGGGTACAGACGCGGCAGGTGTTCCTGGCCAACCCCGGAGGCCCTGGGCATGTCTGGCTGAAGGAGAGGTTTGCGCTACCTGCTGGGCTGCCTGGGCCGATGCAGCCAAAGCGGTTCTGGAGCGCCACCTACGAGAAGTGGGTGGTGTTTGTCACGGCCAACGCCAGCATCAACCCGCACATCGACTGGGAGGCATACAAGCGCAACGTCGAGCTGATGGCCGGGGGAGACCCGGCGATGCTGGCGGCGCTGCTGGAGGGCCGGTGGGATCTGGACCTGGGCGGGTCGTTCTTCGCCAGCTGCTGGAGCCCGACGCGGTGCCGTGTGGACATCAGGCCCGGGCAGATCAACCTCAAGACGCACAGCCCCAGGGCCTTCGTGTGCGGCGACTTCGGCTACAGCGCCCCGAGCTGCTTCTTTTTGGTCGTCCCTGATCCGCCGTTCATCGACTGCCCGAAGGGAAGCCTGCTGCTGGCTGATGAGCTGTATCTGGCAGCGCCTGGTGCTGGTGGGCGTCGGGACTGGCGGCGGGGGCCGTGCCTGAGTTCAGCGGAGCAGGCAGGGGTGCTGCGGCAGTGGCTGCAGCGGTGGGGTGTGGAACCTGAGGATCTGAAGGTCCTGGCGGATGACGCGGTGTTCAACCGGACCGGCAGTGAGAAGGGATCAACGGCTGAGGACTTCAGGGCCGGCGGTGTGCGGCTGCTGCCGGCGGAGAAGGCACGCACCCCCATGAACGTGGGCCTGGCGATGCTGAGAAACAGACTGAAGGCCACCGGGGTGGATCACGAGCGCCCGTGGCTGATGTGGAGCGTGGCGTGCGAGGGCCTGGAGGCCACCATGCCGAGCCTGCCGACGCACCCCCGGGACGTGGAGGTGATCGCCGACGGCACTGGAATTGACCATGCCGTGGATGCGGTCAGGTACGCGGTGGCCTGGTATGGCAGCAGGTACACGAGTGGCTCCACGAACTACAGGGTCTGGTGATGGGGCTGCGTAACAGCCTCAACTGGTCCGACACCGCCCTGTTGGCCCAGCAGGAGGCCTTGGCCCGACTGGCTGAGCCTGGTATCCGTCAGCTCAACGAGAACCGCCGCAGAGAGGCCTTGAGGCTGCGTGAGCTGTGGAGTCCGCTGGCTCCTCGATGCTGCGTGCGGCTCACCGAGCAGGCCTCTCGCCGATTCTATGGAGAAATTGTCTGCCGGCCTTCTGGCGTTGTGCCCATCGACGGAATTCTGGAAAGAGTCGAGGGTGAGCACGGCCTGATCCGTATCTTCTGGGTCTACCGAGATATCACCGCCCGAGGGGGCAACAAACCCATCAGCGAGTTGGTCAGGGCTCACCGCTCAGAGATCGCAGCCAGGCAGCCGGAAGGGATCAGCGTGTGGGATGCCCGCGACATAGGGAGGGGGGCAGTTGCCCGTGCGGAGCGGCTCGAGCAGCCAAGCCCGACCCAGCCAAGCAACTACTGGTCGGACATCTGAACCAGCTGCTCAATGAATGTGCTCGGCGGGCCGCGGAAGTACCGAGCCGACAGAAGTTCTGGGAGTAGCTGGTAATTCGTAGCGCTCATCACTGGCTTTAGAATCAGGCTGTGAACAACCCAGACATGCCTGCAACCGGCAGCCACAGCAAGTGCGTCTTCGCCCTACGGCGCACTTCTGAGCGACAGGCTGTTGAGATCAAGCAGGAAACTGTTCTGAGTTACAAGCAGGCGCTGAGGTGGCCACGATGAGCGAATACGGTGAAGCTCTGGATCTCTACGTCAAAAGCCGAGAGCAGCTGGTCCTCGAAGCACTGGAGCCTGTGGTGGTCAATGCCATCGGGAAGCTGGAAGAGTTGATCGCCGCACTGCCTGGTGGCGATCTGGAGCGTGAATCGGCACTACAGCGACTGGTGGCAGTGAATGGGCCAGCCGAAGCCATATTGGCCCCCATCAATGATGCGCTGGCGAGTGAACTGAGCAGGGCCTTGGCGACATCAACGCCTGAAATCCGCCGCCGTGCTGCGGGGCGCCTGCCTGGCAGCCGCACCGATTTTCCGCAGCTGGATGCAGCGATGCTGCTGCGAGCGGTGGAAGTGGACGGCAAGAGCCTGGCGGACTGGACGAAGCGAACCAGCCCCTCCCGCTGGATGGAGCAGCTGCTCCGGCGGGTGGAGACCGCCACCAGGGCTGGCTGGGAGCGTGACCAACGCGCTCGTGCACTGGCCAGTGAAGCGGCCGCCGCCATCAGCGCCACCGTTCGCAATGCCTTGCAGGTCACCGTGGACAGCGCCTTCTGGCAGCACGCACAGACCCAGCAGGAGATCACCTGGCGCACCGCACCGTCAATGGTGCAGCCAAGGGCCTGGCAATGGGTGACAGCAGCTGATGAAGGGGTGTGTTCAATCTGTCGGCCACTGCATCTGCAGATAGCAGCTGATCGCACTGCCTTCCCACCGATCCCTGCTCATCCACGTTGCAGGTGCAATCTGGAGCCGCTGAGCTAGGGATGCTTGTGAAAGCCCCACACTCAAGGGGTAACAGTTTTAGTCAGAAGTCTTGATCTCACCCCCGAGAGCAGCAGCACGATCTGGCGTTCTGGATCGAGGGGTATTACAACCGCGAACGCCGCCATTCAACGATCGGCTACGTCAGTCCGATCGACTACGAGCAGCGGTTCATCGCGACCTCTACACTTGCTCCTGTGAACCCCTGATCAGTGTCCACGAAATCGGGGGAACCCCACAGTGCAGAAGTTGGTGGATAAGGTGCTGGCACTTATGGAGGCCAGTTCACCTGACGGGTGACTATTACGACCAGGCGCTCCTTGCAGGCAACTCAAACTCACTGGAGCTTCGCCCTCAGTGCCGCCCTTACGCGCTCGGCATACTTGTATATGTCACCAACAACATCTATCGGTACTTGCCTAGGCTCGGTTTCATCGAAAATCTCTACCTTCTTCTGTGAGCCATTAAAGTAAAGCCGTACAACGGCCTTCCAGCTATTCTGGTCAAGCAGTACATTGCAGTAGGTTTTGGTATCCTTCTCGGAGAGGCGGCTGGGATCAATCTCTGCGGCGCAGATAGCCCGTACAATGTAGAGGCCCTCCAGTTCCTCTGGCGTGGTGACGATGCCATCATCTGGTACTTGCTCTTCCTCGACTGGTGGGTGCTCCTCTGCAGTCTTCTCACGGGCCATGGCCTCGCTGAGGCGGTCATTGATCCGATCGTTGATGTAGAGCTTAACGGCATCGAGCACGATCGGCTTGAACTTTTCAAGTAGCTGGCCGCTGATCCGTTCAGCGGAATGGACACGCCGCGTCATCTCGCGCACCAACCATTCGCTGGGGTCTGTCAACTCGGCACGTATCTGCTCCTTGACGCCACGAAGGTACTTAAGCCTCTCAGCAGCAGAGAGCAGCTTGTCAAGGTCGAACATCGACTTGGAAAGCTGCTTGATCTGATCGAGCGGGGCACTGCGCAGATCGAACAGGTCGACTTCTGCAAAGGGCTTAGTGTCCATCTTATTCTTATCGTCCAAGTCGCTGAAGAACCTGAACAGACGCCCGTTGGTGAGGATTCCAATCCTTGCCCTGGTGGCATGAAAATACCGGGCGAGCTGCCCCATCTCGGCATCTTTTAGGTCAAGTGTGTAAGGCTTGGCTTCGACCAGGATCTTTGGCTCGCCGTTTTCCAGAACGGCATAGTCCACACGCTCACCCTGCTTGATGCCTGGCAGGTCTGCGGCGAATTCCGGCTTGACCTCCATCGGGTTGAAGATGTCGTAACCGAGTGCCTGCAGGAATGGGGCGATCAGGGCCATCTTTGTGGCCTCCTCGTTGGTGAGGCTCGGTCCTGCCTGCTGAGCACGTGCAGCGAGTGTCTGAAGGTGGTCGATCAGATCCATTTCCCGGGAGGTATTGCGAAAGAACAGAAGATTGACCCTCGTAGCTTGCACCTGCATCTCCCTTCACGCAATCTCTTTGGGTCTGGCTTAATCTCCTGTCGCGACGTGGGGCTTTTCATGCCGGGGCGCTCTTGATCCCTCGCTGCTCAGTTCTCCACAGGATCCAGCCCCGCAAGGACGGTGACGCTGCCCTGGCTACTCACCACCTCGACCCCATCGCTCCGCCGCGAGAAATGCCCGAGGTTCCGATCGGCTTTGCCCTGGCCGTCCTTGCTGAAGATCTCCACCGCGCCATTGTTCCAGAACACGTAAGTGCTGCGGTAGCCGTCAGCCCAACGCACGTTGTAGACGGTGTGGCCGTTGCTGTTGGTGAGGGCGCTGGCTTCGCAGGGCAGTTCCTTGGCGCTGGCATCGCGGTAGCTACGAAAGGTACAGGGCTCCCAAACAGATCCATCTCTAGAGCTAGCCGAAGAGGAGGGGCTAACTGTCTCCTGTGGTGGGAGCGGCCGCTCAGCGGCAGACCTCTCAGGGGGCTGGATCTCAGCGGGTGCACGAGCCTCCGTTTCATTGGTATCGCGGCGGCTCTCGGTCGTTGGTGCAAGATTCCTTTCTGGAGAGGAGGAATCACTGGTGTTCGTCACGCTCCTGTTCAGGGAGGCGAGCCCAACCGCCATCACCAAGAACCCCGTCAAAGAGCCCAGCAGAAAGGACCAAGGGACGCCCGGCCGCGTCAGGGGGGATGCTGGAAAACGACTAGTTGACGCTGAGGGACCAGGAGGAGGGCCTGGAGGCCTGTTGATGCGGCCAGGTGGCCCTTTTGAATCGGATGTCTCGAGAGATGGAGATGGTGGCTGGGGCGTGGGTTGGTCGAGCTCATGGAGCAGCTCTTCGGCGCGAGCGACGATGTCCTCGGGATCTCCCCGGCGCTCGCTCTGGCTCATGACTGAGTCTCCGAGATCCTCAACAGGCGGCTGAGCAGATCCTGCTGGACCCGCAGTTGAGAGCGAAGCTCGTTGAGCTCGCTCTCCTGCCGGGTCATCTGCTGGCTCACCCGACGCTCGAGATTTTCCAGCCGGCGCAGGAGCATCGTCTGCTTCTCCTGTTCGGGGAAAGGACGATGGCGGGGCACCATCTGGCCTGGACTGAACAGAGTCCACCGTTGACCTCGCACCACCGGCTTGAAGACTGGGAGCGACTGCAACACCAGATCCTGTGGCCCCTCCAGGCCTTCGGGCCTGGGGAAGATCTGATGGAAGGACTCGCTCTCCAACAACCAAGACGGAGGATCAGCCTGAACCCAGACGACTGCGTCACCACTGGTGAGCTCGCAGAGTTGGAACACCGAGTCGGTCTCTGCCACGGTGAGGCGAAGGCCGCGCTGAGCAGTGGGGGTGAGCTCTGCCGGAGCCTGGTAGGCCGCCAGAGCCTGAGGGGAACGGCGCACCAGCCGGGTGAGCAGGAGCTCATCCACTGGCCATGGCCTTCGGGCCGGAGATTCGCCGGGCGGACCCAGCGGTGGAGCGGGCAGGGCCGTATGGGCCTGAAGCTGCTCGATGTCTCGCTCCAGTTGCAGCAGGCGATCGAGAGGTGAGGGTGTAGCGGCCATCTCAACGGTCCTCCTGACGCGTGAAGCGAAGCTCGATGCGACGCCGCTCAGCTCGATCCTTCGTGTCGGCGGGAGCATAACGACCATCCGCAGCGATCAGGCTACCGGCGGAATAGGGGCGGATGATCAACCCCTGCTTGCCATTGGGATCAAGCCTGGCCCTGAGCTCATGGGCAACCGCTAGGGCGCGGAGCAGCCCTAAATCCGTGTTCGAGCCTGCATTAAAGCCGCTGAGAGCGGAGGAGCTACTGGCCTTCGGCATCAGCAGATCGAGGTTGCTCATCCCTGGCGAGGGCTGACCATCGGTGTGGCCTATGACTTCTACGCTGTCGATTCGGTACTTCTTGATGATCTCGCGGATTTCCGGCAAACGGCGATCCAGGGCTCTTCTGAAGTCGGGACCGAGCACATAGCTGCCTGTGGTGAAGCGAAAGGACTCCCGCTCCGTCAGGGGGACGAGGGGTGGTTTTTCATTACTGGCCCGAGCCAGGGCAGCGACGGCCACGGTCAGCAGAAGGATTAGAAGGCTGTTGCTGAGCAGATCGGTGTAACCGATCCAATAATTCGTGTCGCTGTCTCGGGAGCGCCGGCTAGAGCGAGCCATCATCAACGGCCTCTATCAGCATCTCGGCCATCGAGCCGCGCAAGGGATGCCAGGTTGAGAAGGCGGGACTCCAGATCCCCGAGTAGTTGGACAAGCCCCTGGCTTAGGTTCTGGGCGTAAAGGGTCGGCTGATCAAGTTGAGCCAGCGCGGATCGCTGGGTGTCGATCGCAGCACCAAGATCCTGCTGCAACTGGTTAGTCAGTTGCTCGATGGTCTCGCGGGCATGCTTGCTGCGCTCGGCCAGCAAGGCGTCATCCTCGAGCTTGGCGTTCTGCACAGTGGTCACGAAGGCGCTGGTGAGGTCATCGAGACGCACCACATTGCGGTTCCAGTTGCTGAGCGCGGTCTCAAGGGCAGAGGCGAACACCTGGCAGCTTTCGGCAACGGAGGCATCGGCGGCTAGGCGAGCGCGGACGGATTCGGCAACCTCCAGCGCAAGTTTGCGATCGCGCATGACCTCCAGGCGGGCTTCTCGGAGCTGCTTACTGGATTCAACAGCAGACTGGTTGCTCTGGTCCAGAGACATGCTCGCCTGCTGCAGGGACTGGATCTCCTTCTGAATCTGCTGGCTGGCCAGTCGGCAGGACTGCAGTTCTGTCTCCGCGGTCTTGGCGAGCAGCTTCCACTCCGCCTGGGTGGACATCAGTGAATCTCGCACATCGACAAGGCGAGCACTGAGGCCATCTGAGCTGGCTGTGATCTGTTCCTGTGACTCCTGCAGGCTCTGCACCGATTGCTGCAGGGTCGTGGCGAAGTCGGTGTCGCGAAAGGCCTGGGCGGCCTGCACGAAATCCTGCCCGCTCTCGTTGAAGGCGTTGGCCACGCTTCCCAGCTGTCGAACGGCAATCTGGGCCTGGGAGGTCAGGCTGGTATTCACGTCGAAGATCTCCTTAAGCTTGGCGGAAAAGGCATCCTTCATGGCCGACTCGACCGCGTTATAGACGGCCAGGGGCAGGTCGCCAGCTGACTTATTTAAGTCCTGAATCGACTTGCGCAGGGGAGCCATCACCTTGCTGTCGAGCTGCTGGGGAAGCACGGTCTCCAGCCAGCTGCTCAGCAGTGCTTCGCAGCGCTCCAGGCAGTTCCTGGTGCCGACGATCTGCGTCCAGATCAGCACCAGCAAACTCAGAAACAGACCCAGCAGGCTCGTCTGAAATGCAGCCCCCATGGGTGCAACTATGCCTGAGAGGGCTGTCATTGTTTCTTCCGTGCTGGCATTCTTCGCCAGGGCTCCAGCAATCTCGCTCAGGCCGATAGTCAGGCCTGCAAAGGTACCCAGAAGGCCCAGGGAGATCAGGATGCCCGGGGCCTGCCGCAGCCAGCTCTGGGCCGACGCAGCTGTGATCTGACGGAAGACGAAGGGCAGGGAGATGGTCTCGATCTCGCCGGCGCTGAATTCGGCCGCATCGACCTGATCGACATGAGACAGCAACGCGATGTAACGGTTCTTGATTCGCTCAAGGCGATCACCAAGCTCCGGAGCTTCCGAGTCGTCCTGGTGGAGCTGGGCCAGCCTGGCCGCCAGCGGCATGGTCAGACGCGCCAGCTGGCCGGAAAGGCCAATCGCCACGAATGCCACCGCCACCATCAAAAGCAGGATCACGACTTTCGAGAGGTTGATAAGAACATCCATCAGGCTGAAGGGGGCGACAAAATCTGGTCGTGTTGTGTGACTGATATAGTAGATGTTTGCCCTCCACCATGCCTAAATCGATTGGTCAGCGCTGGCTGCGCTGACGCCTCAAGCAACGCCACAGGCTTTTGTTAGGATGAGTTACCAAGGGGGGGGCTCGGTAAGGACGCCGACCATGGAAGAAAGCAAGATTGTCGAATCTCTCAAGTTCCTGCTGAGCAGCGTCAAAAAGCTCAGTGACAGCTTCATTACCACCGAGAAGAAGCTCACACGCAGTTTCGACAACGTCGCTGCTGATGTGGTTGATCTCCAAGAGCGCATTGAGTGGCTGGAGAAACAACTGGTCGATCTCAGTGATGGCGCCCTGGTATCTTCTCGCACGCAGATGACACCAGGGTTGCCCGTGCGCCCTGGTAGTGAAGAGCGAGTCGTGCCGGCTATCAATCTGCCCCTGGAGGACATTCTTGATGTGTATGCGAGCACGCCGGCTCTGCTGGAACCCTTCAGTCGTCCCTGCAGCGTCAGTGCACGTACCCTCAGCGGTGAGATCGAGGAGGTGGAGCTGGAGATGTTTGTGCAGGGCACCACCTGGGCGCTGGAAGCCCTGGATGGGGTTTGGCTGCTGGTGCCCCGGCCGGGAACACTGGAGCGCAGAACGCAACTGGAATCCCTGGAGCGGCTCTACGCCATCGAAGGGGTAAAGGAATTGCCAGCCTTGCTGCAGCTCATCGAACCGGCCAGTGCCATGGTGGTGGTGCATGGGCGGCGCTGGCAGCTCAGGCAGAAGGGGCTCTTGAGCGTGAACCCCGATCCCCTCAGGGTCAGCACCGCTGAGAGATTGGCCAACCTGGAACGTCGCATCGCCAGGCTGGAAGGGACAACCGGCTGAATCAGGACGGTACCAGCACAACCCCTTTGTTGATGACCTCCCAAACCCCCTCGCGGATCTCCTGAACTTCGGCCGGTTCCCTCAGTTCAGCTGAGGACGTTGAGGCGCTCTCCTCGTACTCAAATATCCCCTTCTGAGGTTTGTTCGTCGTGAAACCGCAGAGGGTCTGAGCAGTGGGGCAGATCCAGTTCTTGCTTCCACGCTCAATCAGAAGATAGCTCCCACCCCCAGGGACATTGTGCAACTGGGTGTTGAAGATCGATGTGCCACGCGTCAAGGCATCCTCGGATTCCTGTGTGATATTGAGTTCTGCCTTGGTCATACTCCTGATGCGACTTCTGTCGTTGCTCAGCACGGCTGAGGTATAAGCAGCAGTCACCTCATCGGCATGGGAGACCGGCGGGGGTGGTACCGGAAGGAGAGAATCGATATGTGATGACTGAGATTCAGTAGGTGACGGAGTAGAAGGGAATGTGCTTTGGACTAGATAATGTTGCCTGAGCAACTGTAGTTGTTTGGCCAGATTGGCAATTCTGTCTTGTTGCTCTCCGAGTTCTCTCTTGTAGGTTTCTTCTTGGAGAGAGATCTTCAGCGCCACTTCACCTGCCTTCTGCTCGTGCCAGGTCATCAGCTTCTTGAGAGCAACCAAACCGTCAGGGGAGTGCATCATATTTCGTACGTTTTCATCAAGCTTTTTCAACCGCCGTCTTGCGTCTACTCGACTTGGACGAAGGACATACCAGTCCAAAGCCAAAGCACTCATTCCAGACAGCAGGCCAAGTCCTGCGATGACTTTCCAGGTGATGTCCCAGGCATCAACTGAGTGTCGGACCGCAGGGGGCTGAACGGCAGGCAGTGGCGGTTGGTTCTCACTCTGCTCCGGGAAGGGTGTATCAGGATCAGCGGGGGGGGGAGAGTTCTCATTCTGCGCCAGGGCAGGAAGTGCAAGGGCTATCAACATCGCCGTGGCTCCAGCCAGAATCAGCCGCAGAGGCGAGGGGGGAACTTGGAGCTTCAAGGGCTGCATGGTGCAAGGGGAAATGCCAGATGGGGGATGTTCAGAAACGCTCTGCCCACTGCCGGGCAAGGGTGTTGATCAGGGCGCGCAGTCCGATTACGAAACCAGGTTCCGGCTCAAGATCGCTGATCTCCTGGTTGAGCTTCTCGAGGCAGATGGCGCGCGCCTGGATCTCCACCTCATCCCAGAGCTTGTCGAGGGAGATGAGCGTGCGGATGGGCAGGAGGCTGTTGATTCGTGAGGCTTTAAGAGCATCATCGTAGTTGCTCACAAACCGACGCAATTCTGTGAGACTACCCAGCTCGTAGCTTTCAACAGACGTGGGTTTATCATCCTTGTCTTCATCAGTCTTGGCTTCATCCGGGAAGTCAATGCGATCCAGTGGTCCAAAGACCTTGCCATTGATAGCCAGCTCCTCACCAGTGATCATGGGGTCTTTTCTGGGGTCAAAGTCACCCGTCAGGTTGACTCCTTTGCTGATCAGGCCGCAAGCCGTCTCATCTTTGAAGGCATTGGAGAGTGTTGTGTCGGCAGGTCCCTGGCGACTATCGGGAAATCCTGAGCTCATGCGTTGCAGTTCCTCCATCAAGGTGTCGGCATCGCAGCCTGTGGAGAAGGCCCCACTCTCATCCAGCCAGTTGATGAAACGGGCGCCATTGCCCCCCAGGTAGACCGGAACTGGAGCCTGTCTTTGCAGGCGGCCCTCCCTCGCCAGGGCTTTGAGAACCAATCCGAGGTAGTGGTATATCCCACCAAAACTCACTGCCATCAGGCTCACGAAGGCCAACAGCTGCTTGTCCTGCTCGGCCCGATGAATGGGCATGCGATCCCGCAGCAGCTCATCGGACGCGTAGCGCAGACAATTGTCCAGCCAGCTGTTGAAATTTGGATCCTGGCGAAGCTTGGCATCGTCGTCAGTGATGTCTCCGGTGATTCCGGGGGCAAACAGAAAGCGGATGAAGGACGGCTTTGATTGAAGAATGCTTGTGCATATGTTGCGTCCGGCGAATGGGATGGAGACCTGGTGCAGCAGAGCATTCTCCTGCCAGATGCTGATGTCGGTGGTACCGCCGCCCACATCCAGGCAAGCGGTGTGAACCATCTGACGAGCGAGATAGTTGCCGAAATAACTGGCGAAGGCCACGGCCTCGGTTTGCAGGCCTCCTTCGCCACCATCCTCCAACAGTTGATGCCTCAGCCCAGTCAGGGTTGTCAGGTCCTGGCAGAGGTCTCCCCACAGGCGCCGGTAGTTGCGCGCTTCATTCGGAGAAAAAGCGCTGGGGTACGACACCGACCAGTTCACTTCCGCCGCGCCACCTGTGGCGGCATTGCTGCTAATCAGCAGAGCCAGTTCCTTAAGGAAGGGCCTCTGGTAGTTCGGCTGGCGCCACTTGAATCCCGTGTGCACGCCAGCTCCCCGTAGCGCCAAGGTATTGGTGCTGGGCCATTGAACCCGGGCCTGGTGGTAGAGCTCGGGAACCTTCCCTCTGACCTCCTGCCAGCCGTGGGTGTTCAGGGCGGTTGAGGTCGGGGGATTGGAATCCTTGGGAAGCAGTGTCTCCGGGATGAAGAACTTGTAGAGCAGGTTCAGCTGGGTCTCTTTCTGAGCCAGCATCAGGGGAATGACGCGAGTCTCCAGGGGTTTGCGGGCCGGTCCTGAGCCATCGTTGATGAAGAAGTTGGTGAAGGAGGTGCCGAAGTCGATCCCCACGCGCCAGGCCGCTGATGCGTTTCCCGGCGGGGGAGGAGGATTGACCGGGATCAGACCGCATACCTGGCTCCTCTCAATCAACTTGATCAGGTCGGGGAAGCGCTGGCAGGTGAAGTACTTGACGTTTTCCTGCGCTTCGCGGCCCGTGTTGAGCTCATAGTCGCTGAAGCCATCAACGGTAAGGCCCGTGCTGCTGTCCTCGCAGAAGATATAGAAGCTCTTCCAGCTCATGTCGGGGATGTTCGGCCAGAGCATGATTACTGGCAGATCCTGATCGATTAGGTTCTGCTCCTTGATCGGGAAGGAACGGCTGATCGGGTAAAGATCTCGTTGGCCCTTGAGTGGCAGCATCAGCGTCACGTTGATCGCCATGCCTCCGCCGGTCTGCACCACCCTCAGGGTGCAACTCCTGGAAAGTTCGACGCTGCTGAACAGCTCGCGCATTCGCTCCTGAAGTGGCAGCAGTGGCGTGACGGCACTGCCGTTCACCAGCGGCTGTCCTTCCAGGTGACTCGGCAACCAAGAATTGACAAGCGCCGATTCTCCAGGCAGCAGGTAGAGCTCCGGCAGGAAGATGTCATCGGGCGTGAGGACTTCGATCTTGCCGCCATAGAGCCGCAGGAGCTGGTCTTTGGCGAATCCCACCGATTCAAGTGTCGCCGCTTCATAAAGCGTGATTTCGTTGGCAGGAAGCCCCAGACGATTGGGCATCTCCGGATCGAGCAGGATCACCGGGCGACTTTGGGGGGGAGACTGCGGCAGGGGGCGTTCCCGGCGATCCCCCAGTGCCAGCTCGGCGTTGCTAGGGCTGGCCCCCCCTTTGGCGGCCCGCTTCAGTAGTGACACTGCCGTGGGGCGCGGCGGCAGGCTGGCGATCGGGTTGTCGGAGAGAATGGGGTCGAAGACCCCGTTGGTGCTGAGCCGCTGCATAAAGCCGCTCAACACCTCGGCCATCTGGGAGACCGTCGTCTGACTGTGGAGGTCAGGGGCTGTGAGAATGCCCTGGCTCACATGGCTGAGCCAACCAGCCAGCGCCTGACGGTGCTGGGCTCCCAGGAAGCTGGTGGGGACGCGGAAGCGGCCTTCAGCTGTCCACTTCATACCCGGAATCGAGGCGGACAGATGGACCGCCGGACAGAGCACCGTGGTCGGTGAAGTGAAGCCGATCACCACCCCGTTCACCCTGAGAACGTGCAGGATCTCCCAGGGGTTGCTGCCATCTGACAGCGCGAAGAGCGCTTTATCGCCGTTGGGTGTTGATCCGAACAGGCTGCGGGCGAAGGGGCCCACAGCTTCGTCCTGCCTCCCTATGTGCTCCGCCAGAGCTACCCGCTCCGCCTCCAGCTTGAGGCCATACATCTCCCACAGGGCCACGGTGGCGAAGCAGCCGAAGAGTTCCTCAAGCAGGGCTGCGCGGGTTGGATAGCGGGGATTGAGCACCGCCTGCTCGAACTGCAGCGCCCGCGACCAGGGGGAGGGCAGGGAATTCACTCGGCTGCTCGCCACCTCGTAAACGAGGCTGTTGGCAATGGTGCCAAGGGTCTGCTGGTCGCGGCCCTGCCACTCACCCGAGCGTGAGCCGCCCGCCAAGGGCGGGTCGGTTTTGGGGAACCAGGGGAACTGAAGGATGTTTTCTGAGGTGTTGTCAGGAGCCATGGCGGCGGTTGTGGTGGTGGGGAGTCAGAAGCTGAGAGACCAGAGGGTGTCGGCCAGGCCTGCCACACCGTTATGGGGAATCTCCTTGGGAGACAGCTTGTCCATACGGACCTTGATGTCCTCGGCCATGTCCTGACGCTCCTCCTTCGTTGGTCGCGCTGAACCTCTTACGACTCGGCTCAGGGCGTTCTCATAGCTGGGATTGCGCTGAAGCAGGCTGGGGGTGAAAAGCTCCTGGTTGAAGCCCTCGCCCGTGTTGCTGCTGAACTGGTTGAGCCATTGCAGCAGGGTTTCGCTGTAAGCGTCGATCGCCGACTTGAGGTTCAGTTCCTCAGTGCTACGGATGCTGGGGCGGCCTCCCTGGGTGCCCGTGGCCTTGCCGCTCGGTTGAAAGAACTGACGCGCCCAGGGTGCCCCACTGAGGAAAGCGCCCATTGACAGCTTCTGGGCCGTATCAAGTTCGAGACTGAAGTTGTTCAGCCAGGCCACCGCGAAACGGGCGCCGCGTGAGAGCCCCTGGCCGACGGCCTCATTGTCGGGAATGTCGTTCCAGCTGATCTGGTTGGGTGCGGCACGGCTGAGCACATAGGCATAGGCGTCCTCAGCTACCGGCTGCAGGCTGTGGCGCAACCCCAGCGCCGCAAGCAACTCCACCACATGGGCGGCATTGCTCTGGGAGCGGCCACCGATGCTGAAGCCGTAGCGGGCCTTGATGTCGCTGCCGATCAGGTACACATGATCGAAGCAGGTGGTGCCGCTGCTGCGTAGATACTGCAGGGCGGCATCGGTGTTGAGCTGGAAGTTGCGGGCTTCGGCATGGACGCCGGTGCCCTCCTGGCCCTGGCCCTCGAAATCGAAGTAGGGCAGCAGCAGCGAGGCGTTGACGTGGACGCTGGTAAGGCCGAGCTCCCCGAGCCAGGACTTGAGCATCTGCCCGAGTGTGGGCACTCCCGAGGCTCCCGTTCCTCCGAAGACGCTGCCGAAGAGGTGGATGGTCGGAGCTTCCCCAGCACCGGCTGCAGCCTGGATATCACTGAGCATCTGTTGCCACTGCCCGGTCTGAGCTTCGCTGGCGAGGCTGACGCGGCTCATCACCGCCGAGCCGATCGGCGGTCGTCCACGGAAGCCCACGTCCAGTTCAGCGCTCTGTTCCTCCGGTGGGAACAAGCAGTCGAACAGCGCCGCAAGGCCACTGGCCTGGGTGCGGAGCACCGCCTTGGGGAACACCTGATCGAGGCTGATGGCCCCCGACGCCGTGCTCAGGGGGCTCCAAGTGCCGTAGTTGCGCAGCTCTCCGCGGGCGAAGCTCTCAGCCTTGTTTCCCAACAGGGCCCGCATCTTGTCGTAGCGGACGATGGCCGTCTGGGCGCGGGCCAGGAGTGTGCTCTGTTGATCGGGTTCGACCAGGAAGGTGCCTAGGCGGAGTGGCTGGCCGGTACCGGACTGCAGGAGACCGCAGGCATGGAGATGGCAGAGGGCTTCCAGACACTTGGCCCCGCTGCCTCCCACACCGATGGCGAACAGGCTCATCTCAGCGCCCTCCCAGCAGACGGACGGCACCCGGCACCACGAACCTGTAGGTGCGGGGCGAGGCCAGCAGGGTGGGTAGCCAGAACAGGATCAGCACGTTGAATACCACGAAGACCATCACCAACAACCAGCCTCCTGGCGGCAAGGGGTAATAGTTCACCCCGCTCCCCTCGACTGGTGATGTCACCTGGATCTGCCAGATGAGCACAGTGAATAACAGCTGATAGAACCACCCCAGCAAGACCAGCAGGATAGTGGAGATCCACCATAGCGGCTGCATTCTCCTTACTTCAGCGCCATTGCGGGGCTTCCCGTTCCAGGTGATGAAGATCCAGATGAACAGGGCGGTGATGCAGCTGAACCAGAGCACGGTGAAGGATGGACTGCTGACCTGGGGCAGGAACACATTTAGGTCCTGACCCAGCAGAGCAGAGAAGACGTTGAGGAAGAGCAAGTTCTGGATTATGAAAACCCAGAGGATGCCAAAAGCAAAGGTGACCCCAAGCCAGATGTACTGAGTGGATCGCATCGAGGAGAGGATTCAGCTGTGTTGGTAGGCGACACATAGCGCAGCGGCAGGGGCGCTTGGGGTATCCGCCGCGATCTGCTGGCCCAGGGTTGTCATGAGCAGCAACAGACCTTCGGTCTGCTCCTTAGCGCCGGAGCGTTTGGGGTCGGTGCGGTCCCACTCAAGCCACCATTGATCCGGCAGGCTGCCGCGGGGAATTGTGGCCCGCAGCAGGCCGGAGGGTGCCGAACTGGTGATTTCGAGTTCTAGTCGTACGTTCGTGCCGGCCACACTCATGCTCCTGAGGCGAATCCCCCCGGGGTCGGTGGACCCACTCGGGGTGAGGGGGATGCGCTCGAGCCGCACCAGGCCTAGGTCAGGCCGGCTTGTGCCCCCAGTCCAGGGAGTGATCGTGGCCATAACGAGTCCGGTGGCCCCCGGATTCAGCCGAACGAACCCGTAGTCAGTGTTGTTGCTTGGCGAGTAGGTGATGTTCTCCAGGCGCACTGGGATCCCCGAGGCGCCCTTACTAGTGGGGGTTGCTGCCGCCGACTTGACCATCAGAGGTTGGGGCCCTGACTTGCCGCCAAGGAACGAGATTTCCTTGGTCGTCGTGCCCTTCTGGGCCATGGTCTTCTGGATCTCCGAAAGCAAGGATCGCACCTGTTCGGGCTTGCCTGTGGCGAGGAGGTAGAGGGGGCGGTTGAGTTTTCCGGTGTGGATGTTGACCCCCTGCGCATCGAAGACCTGCCCCTCGAAGGGAAGCTTCAGGGCCAGAACCCCTGCAGATGCGCCCTTGGCAAGATCCTTGCGGATGGCACCAATGAGGCTCGAGATGTCGCTCTGGTTCACCTCCAGGTCGCTCACCAGAAGTCTCAGGGGCGTAGCACCCTCTGCAGGCTGAACATCCCAAAGGGTCTGGAGGCTGGAGGCTACCGCCGGGTAGCCGCCGCAGCCCTTGAAGAAGCAGGGATCGGTGGCCTGCGTCACACGATCGGCACCGAGGTCCTGGGCCGAGCCAGCTCCGATGCGGAAGACCCGTGGGGAAAGCCCCTGGGTCCTCGCGGAGAGATTCACGGCTTGGAGCAGGTTGCGCCAGCTGGTGGCATCGGCCGCGGTGGAATGACCGAGCATCGAGCCACTCCCATCGATGCCGATCAATACCTCGGAGGATGTCCTGAGGTTGCCCTTGGAGGCCTCAACGTTCTTCCCTGGTTCAGCTATACCGCGGTTGACACAGTCAGGTAATTCGGGAGTGCAGCCCAGCAACATCGCCAATGAAAGCAGTGCCAGGGTGACTGGATATGGTGTGACTCTCATGTGACCACGCCCTCGGGATCAGGTAGACGCAGTTCGTATGTCCCCGAACTCCACGGCCACAACCTAGCCCCCACTGAGACAGACTCCATTCTGGGATGGAACGGCTCGACTTGGTCGGGTTGGGAAATGGAGCAAACGTCTAAAGGATGCACAATGCCAAAAGTCGAAACATTTGAACGCCAGCTTCTCTGTGATAGCAGAGATCGTCGCCCTCGAGAGATCCCCACCTGTCTAGATCCTCTTCCCTCAAAAGCAAGACTTTCGCACGCTTCCCCATCTCCATTTCCGTCGAGATAGTTATGGCCCTGTCGCAACAGCTCCTGAGCACGGGCATATGAGCCTATCTCACTGCAGCGGTAGCGGCGACCACCAGGGGTAGTGCTATTAGGCATCGTGACGCCTCGTCGGCTGCGGCGGAAGTCCCAAGGTCTGGTGATTCCCCCGGGCACCTGCCACACCCCATGTCGGCGACGGGAGGCTCGGTCCTCAGCTTCGAGGTAGGCCTTGGCGTCGCACTTTCCCAGGTACTTCCGGTAGGCGAAGGCCTGACCATTTTCCACGAGAGCCCTGTTGATGTTCACCTCTCCGATCACCTCCGCCACAGTGCGGCCGTAGCGATCGACCGCTTGCGGCTTGAGTGTCACAGTAGACCCAACCCGAAGGCGTTTCTGCAAGTAGCTGCGGGCACTTGCGCCAAAGGGGGCCTGGGCCATCTCAGGTGCATCGATGCAGCCCAGGCGAATTGTCATAGTCTGCTGGCCCTGCTGCACCCGGATGGTGTCCCCGTCACCGATGGAGATGACTCTGGCTTTGTTACCAGAAGAGTACGGAGCGCATCCGATGGTGGTCATCGAGGCAATCAATGTAAATCCAAAGATCGTGGGGAGTCGCATTCACCCAGTGTCTCCCTCCCATAGAGAATCTGCCATCCCCCTTTCGGGGGAGCCTGGGGGTAGTACTAGGTCATGGGGAAGTGGGAGTCACAGCGGGGAATAGCGTGCATTGAGCACCGAAGTGGTTGCGGCGGTGTACATGTCTCCCCTCATCAGAGCAGGCCCGGCCGCTGATCGAGAAGTGGCTGGAGGAGGGCACGGCCAATGCGGCCGAGATCCTCAGGCGCCTGATCCGGCTGGCCCCGGAGAAGTACCACGAGGGGCAGCTGCGCTCGATGGAGCGGCGCGTCAGGGAATGGCGCGCTGCCCGCGCCGAGCAGCTGTTGGAGGGGATGCGAGTCGCCGGAAAGGGGGTGCCCACAGGGAAGAGGCCGATTCCTGTCGCGACACCAATTGGCGGTAACACTTAATGATGCAAAGCGACCGGTCAACTTCATTGTCGGCGGACATGAAGCGGTCCAGAACCTCAAGCAGCTCCGCCAGCACCCGCCTAATTGCAGGCCCCTGCTCGGGGTGGTGAACGGCGGTGAAGGCGCGAGCGGTCAAGCGTGCCTCGATCTCCTGCAGAGCATTGGCGGTGTCCATCAGCAGCTGGGGGATATCAACGGTTGCCGGGGGGCCGGGTGGTGCATCCAGCTGTTGCTTGCAAAACCCGCATAGAAAGCCTCAGGCGTGGCGGAAGGTCGTTTGGCGGCGCTCCGGCATGCTGGGCTGGGAAAAAGCTGCGAGTCCATCAGAGATCATGGGGTATCTCCCAAAGGGGCTGAGCGATTTTCTGAAGGGTTCTCCCGGGCTCAGGGCGTTTCTCGATATGGAGCCCATCTCTGAGAGCGATCATGATCAGCAACGAGCTGATGGTGGATGTCGAGGTCAAGAAGACAATATCCAGCCTGCAAAGCGCAAGGCACAACCATAATCATCCTTAGGTAAGGCTATTTGCGGCAGAAGTCGGATCAAGAAGGTACTCCTTTAGGGTATGCCTTCAGTGATTTTGGATACTTGTGAAAGCGCGAGTTGTCTCTCTTGCTTGACACTTGGCACGGTGATGCCGTTTCCGACAATGCTTGCCACCCAGTTTTTGGCTTCTGGATAGCAATTACAGTCCAGAACAAACTCCTGTCCTTTCCCAACAGTCTGCAAAATGGCTTCATCCTCCGTTCTCGACCAGCGTCCCGGATCCGAGTGATAAGAGATTGCCGGACGGCCCTCTGCCGGATGAAGCCACCTCGGTAGGCTCCATACGCTGCGAGTGCATCCTTCTTTCGAAAGGCGCAAGTCCTCTCTCATCAGCAAGAACTTGCCTCCTCCAAATTCTGCAGTGGGTGAAAATTCAGAGTGATCGCGTGCAATGTAGATGGTATTGCGATGGTCGCAGTAGTGATGAGGATTGGCGGCGTGCGGGTGTTCAATGATCCAAGGGTACTTTCTGACACATTCCGCTCGATTCGTGGCAATCGGTAGCACGTCCCCAACTTCCAGCCAGCCGAAGATGACATGCAGGTGAGGAGCTCCCTTCGCATAACGCCATCTACCGTTTCGTAGCTGTACAGATCGAAACCATCCAAAAAACAAGAAGACATCACCAACTCCAACTCCTTGCGATTGCAGGTGGCTCTGGGCCTGTTGCGCTTGTCCAAGAGCGGGACGCCACCCATCCTTTCGCTTTGACTTCCGCCGATGTAGATCCGGGTCGAGATGAACCCGGCTTGAGATGCGGTGTTGATTCTTGCTGAGATCGGTCAGGATCTTGTCCAAATCGATCTCTGTCTCGGCATCAAGGTCCTCGAACGTATCTTGGTCGTGGGATGAGGGTATCGGCAGTGGTAGTAGTCGTCCATCTGGCAGGATTGGACTTGGCATGCCTCCATAGGAGGAATCAAATCCCTTTCTGGAAAGAATCAGCTTCATGCAGCTTCCATCTCATCTGAATCTCTATTCATCTGGTTCCCGCGAGGCAGAGATTCGAGCCATCCAAGAAGATCATTGCATAGCCCTCCTCGCTCAATCTTTTTGTGACCTGGCCCCTTCTTGATAATCTCCAGTAAGTAGCTTGGGATTTCAATGGCCCTTGCGCCAAAGTACCAGAACTTATTGCAGATCAGAACACTTCCACCGCTAAGGTCTCGATCGGTGTCGGAGGTACTATGAAACGGATTCGGACGTTGATGCCAACCTTCTGTGCCACGATAGTAGATGTTGTCGCCACATCGATCGGAATAGCTGCCGTCAAACCTGGGGATCTTGCAGGTATATTCAGGAAGACTGCCATAGTCTGCCATTGATACAACCTCGTCCACTCTTCCAGCGTAGACAAGTTTCTTGTTGCCTACTGTCTTGACGGATCCTGTGGCAATGATGTAATCACCTCTTCGTGCTGCCTTTCTGATCTTTGGCTTGCAGGTGGCCAGGGTCAGGAACCCTCCATAGGGATTGGGGGCGAACCCCAGATCATATGGGATGACATAGGAAAACACACTCATCAACTTGCACGCTGGGTTCTGCATGAACTGTCTTGCTTGCTGCCATCTTCTGCAATCCCCCATGCGGGGGATCAGGGCTTCACCGCAATCAGCAAGTATGAGAGTCTGCACGGCATTCCCTGCCTCCGACCTCATCAAGCCACGGCGCACTGAGCCGCCATGTCCACCCGATTGATCACCCCCTCTCAGCTCGCGCTTTTCGGTCGCAGCCCGATGGTGGGTGCCTGGTGGGAGGAACTGGAGGCGCGGAAACTCTTCCAGGGGGAGAGGCCCGAGCCCAAAGCTCTGGAGAAGCAGCTCTTTGATGATGGCCTGCGTCATGAACAGGTGCTGCTGGATCGGCTCGAGGCCGCCGGCCACTCCGTTGTCCGTTTGAGCGGCCTTCAGAGCCAGGAGACCTATGCCGCCACCCGAGAGGCCATGGCGGCCGGGGTGGAGTTTGTGCATCAGGCGTCCCTGCGCAACGGCGAGATGCGGGGCTCAGCTGACCTGCTGCGTCGCATCCCCGGCACCTCGGAGCTGGGGACCTGGAGCTACGTGCCGATCGAGTGCAAGCTCTCCAGCAAGCCCCGCACCACCTTCCTGGTGCAGGCCCTCGCCTACGTCGACCTGCTTACCCCCCTGCTCAGCCAGAGGCCCGAGCGCTTTGAGCTTTACCTGGGCGGCGGAAGGTTTCAAAGCTATCCGGTGGATCGCTTCTGGGCCTGGTACCAGCACCTCCGGCAGCGCTACCGGGCCTTCCGTGAAGCCTTTGACCCCGCTTTCGAGCCTGAGAACGCCCCCGGTGACCACGGCCGCTGGAGCGCTTTCATCGAGGAGCGGCTGGAGCAGGTCCGCGATCTGACGCTGGTGGCCAATCTGCGCACCAGCCAGCGCACAAGGCTCCATGCAGCCGGAATCAGAACGATCGACGAGCTGGCGGCCCTGCCCGAGGGGGCAAGGGTTCCCGGTCTGGCGGCCGACACCCTTGACGCCCTCCGTCAACAGGCTCAACTGCAGGTCAGCCCCCGTGATGAGCAGGGAAGGCCCGCCTGGCGGCTGCGGCCTTTCGCCAACGGCAAGGGTCTGCTGGCCCTGCCGCCCGCTGATTCGGCTGATGTCTGGTTCGACATGGAAGGGATTCAGGATGCGGTGGCCGGCACCAAGCTGGAATACCTCTTCGGGACATGCTTCCGGGAGGCAGGGGACAGTTCCCCACGGTTCCGCGCTTGGTGGGCACATACGCCCGGTGAGGAGAAGCGGGCCTTCGAGGGGTGGGTCGACTGGATCGAACAGCGCCGCTCCCAGCACCCGGCTCTGCACGTCTACCACTACGCCAGCTACGAGAAAACCGCCCTGCGACGGCTGGCCCAGCAGCACTGCACCCGCGAGGCGGTGATCGACGACTGGCTGCGCAGCGGTCTGCTTGTGGACCTGTTTCCGGTCGTCACTCATGCGATCGTTCTCGGTGAGCCCAGCTACTCCATCAAGAACGTGGAGCGGCTCTACATGGACCCCCGGGCCGCCGAGGTGGCCACGGCCGATGAGTCGTTGGTGGCCTACCTCCACTGGTGCGCCTCCGGCGAACCGCCCCGACCCGGTGCACTGCCGGAAGGCAGTCCCCAGCTGCAGTCGATCGAGGACTACAACCGCGAGGACTGCATCTCCACCGTTCTCCTCCACGACTGGCTCCTGGGCCTGCGGGACGCCCACACCGACAAGCTGCCTACCCAGGCTTCCCCACTCCTGGAAGAGGAGATCCCCGAGCGCGAGCCCTGGCCCCTGGAGGCCCTTGCCACCGCTCTCCTGGGCGAACTTCCCGAGCCCCTGCAGAGCGATCCAGCTGCCGACGCCACTGAGGCTGAGCTGGCTGCCCAGGAAGCGATCGGCCCCCGCGGCCTCAGCTGGCGGGTGCATCGGCTCCTCGCCCAGCTACTGCCCTTCCATCACCGTGAGATGAAGGTGGCCTGGTGGGCCTACTTCGATCGCCGCCAAAGAGCTCTCGACGCCCCCGACGAGCTGGAGGACGACGGTGAGTCCATCGCCGAGGCGATCTGGCAGTCGGTGGAATCCCAGCACAGCGCGCGCACCGGGGCCGATCTCCACACCTTCCGCTTCGATCAGTCACAGCCGCTCAAGCTTCACGCCGACTCCGATGGCCGTTCACCGACGCTGGAAATCCCAAGTACCGGTGTGCAGCTCACTGCGATCGCCATCGATGGCGATCGCGGCCTGGTCAAGCTGAAGTACCCCTGGCGCAAGCGGGACCAGCGTCGTGCCGATGGGCTTCCCGACGCCATTCCGAGGGTTTCCACTCCTTTGATCCTGGTGCCGGCGGACTACAGCCGTTCCCTGCGCGATCGCCTGTTGGACCAGGCCACCGCCTGGGTGGAGGACCATGCCCCGCTACCGGAGGCCATGCGGCTTCTGCTGGAACGGCTGCCGGTTGAGGGCCTGGTGGAGCTCAATGCCCGGATCGATCGGGACGCTGCGGCTGTGGTATCCGAGCTGGCGGCCTTTCTCGTCCGTGACAAGCCCTGCACAGTTGTTCTGCAGGGGCCGCCCGGCACCGGCAAGACCACCATCACCGGGCGGCTGATCGCCGAACTGGCGCGACGCGGCCGCCGCGTCGCGGTCTGCGCCACGAGCCATGCCGCCATCAACAACCTGCTCCTGAAAACCCAGGCGGCCGTCGAGGAAGCGGGTCTCAGAGAGCCGGTGGTGAAGGTGAACAGCAGGGGGGAGGAGGCGCTGTCCGACGCTCCGATCGAGGTCGTCACTCCCGATGCGATCAGCGATGCAACGGCGGTGGTCGGCGGCACCGCCTGGACCTTCAGCCGGCCGGAACTGGAGGGGAGGTTCGACTTGCTGGTGGTAGACGAGGCGGGGCAGATGGCCCTGGCCCAGCTGCTGGTGATCGCCCGGTCTGCCCGCTCCATCCTGCTTGTAGGCGATCAGCAGCAGCTCGCGCAGCCCTCCCAAGCCGATCACCCCGGCGAGAGCGGCCTCTCCTGCCTCGACTACCTGATGCAGGGTGCGGCCGTGGTCCCCGCCGATCGGGGGGTGTTCCTTGCCACCAGCTGGCGCATGCAGCCCAGCCTCGCCGCCATGGTTTCGGCTTTGTTCTATGACGGCCACCTCCACGCAGCGCCGGCGAACGAGATCAATGCCATCGCCTGGGCCTCTCCATGTCCTGGCAGCGATGGAAGCCTGCTGCCGGACCGTGGCCTGGTCTTTGAGGCGGTAGACCACACAGGGTGTAGCGTTTGCTCCGAACCCGAGATCGACCGGATCGAGCAGCTGGTAAATGCTCTGCTCGGAGGTAAATACCGTCACGCCAGCAGCCAGGGACCGCAGGGCGGGCTTCTGGAGCCGGAACACATTCTCGTGACGGCTCCCTACAACGTGCAGGTGAATCGTCTGGAGCAGCGCCTCGATGGGCGTGCCCGGGTCGGCACCGTCGATCGCTTCCAGGGCCAGGAGGCTCCCGTCGCCATCCACTCCCTCACTGCCAGTGATGCGGATGCTGCGCCGCGAGGGCTCTCTTTTCTTCTGGAACCAAACCGACTGAATGTCGCTATCAGCCGCGCCCACTGCCTTTCGATTGTGGTGGGTTCACCGGGGTTGGCGAGTGGCATTGCTGGAACAGTAGCGGAGGCGGAGCAGATCAATCGGCTCTGTGAGCTATGCACTGACGATGACATGGTCCCCTTTAGATAACTACATGTTCCTTGTATCGGAATCCGCCAGAGCCTTATGAAGCGCAAGGGTGCCCGCGCGTTTACCGCATATCCCCCATCTGGGGGAAGCACACAAGCCCCGCCTTGCGGATGATGAGTTTGTCCAGGGAAACCAACCACTCTCGTGACTGCCTCAATGCCCCAAGTACTGTGTAAAGAGAGCGTGCTTGTATCAGGAAATGAAAAATCCCCATCACTTGGATTTCAAAGCATGAATACCCAAGAGCTTTTGACCTGGTATGAGGAGTCGGCTCGACCTTTTCTCGAAAGGCATGCCCCTGACAGGCTTGAGGCTGTGCAAGCCGACCAGCAGCGACTAAGTCGCCTTTTGAAATCAAGGGATGGAGTCACAATATGCTTCCTTGGCAACTCGGGGGTCGGCAAAAGTACTCTGCTTAACGCAATGGCTGCCGGCGCGAGCCAGATTCTTCCGGCCGGTGGGATTGGTCCTCTAACGGCGCAAGCCACAGAAGTCCGCTACAGCGAAGAAAAGCAATTTCACGTCACTTACCATCCAAAAAAGAACCTCTGGAGACTTGCATTCGCACTGGAAACCAGGTTACAGGCTGAACGCCGTGCAGCCAAGAAGAAGTCTGGCACAGCCGCCATCGAAGCCCATGAGACGGATGAAGATGGCACATTGTCCGAGTTTGCAAGCGTACTTACGCAAGATGACCTTGCCGAGGCCCGACAGCAAGCACAGGGTGATACTGATCTTTCAGCCGAATATGGAGGTGCTGAACCAACAGATGCACTAGAGGGATTTATCAAGCAGGCTAAGAATGTTGTCTGTGGCCAGCAATTTGCTGATAGACCACTGGAGTACCTAGTAGACGCACTCAGGCTGGCCTGCGGATACGAGCCCAAGTGGGGATCAATTATTGATGCTGAAGATCAGGTGCGTATAGAGCGTATCCACAGGATTATGCATTCCTCTAGGGAGGACCGAAGCTATGAGCGAAGGGAGGGCGGGGACCGCCGAGGCTTTCAGGAGGATATGACAGCACACGCAGCAGGTTTTCTTTCGCCTCTGATTGAACGGATTGAGGTTGGCTGGCCCTCAGACTTACTTAAGTCTGGAGTGGTTCTCGTGGATTTACCCGGGGTGGGCATTGCTCAGGACTCCTATCGAGACGTGACCAAGTCTTATGTGCGCGATAAGGCGCGTGCCGTGATTGTCACCGTCGACCGGGCTGGTCCGACAGACTCAACCATGGAGTTGCTTCGTACGAGCGGATATTGGCAAAGGCTGGTTGGTGCTGCAGATGATCCAGACAGCGATGCTTGTTCAATGCTGATTGCTGTCACACGAGTTGATGATGTTACTCAAACGGAATGGCAAAATCAAACCTCCAACCTTGAGGAAGGAGTACGGCGCCCCAAAAAGAGGGAAGTCTTTGCGCAACTGGTGGAAGAGTTTAAGCCGCGTATGAAGGCTCAGATTGTCGAACAGCTAGACAAGATTGGTGACTCATCGAACGATTCAGTCAATGTAGCTCGAGATCAGGCTCGCGCAAGCATTATCGAATCATTAGAGATTCATCCTGTCTCTGCGCCTGAGATGCGCAAGATTCTAATCGATGATGAAGATGATCGCTCATTCCTTGCCAATCCTGAACAGACGGGCATTCCGCAGCTCCAGGCTTCTCTAGCCGGCCTTGCGAAACGTGAGACTGAGAACCACCGCTTGGCCATTGAAGAACTGACACAGCGCTTAGCTACAACTCTGGTCAGCGAAATGCAACTAATCGAGGCCAAGTGGCGGCAGGAAAATCGGGCGGCGGAAGAAGCTGAAAGGCTAGAGACAGCTCTAAAACCTATTCTTGCTGAAAAGAAGGAGGAATACCGCGCTCGCGCGGCTGCCTTTCGCAACTTTCTGGACGAGACTGTTGAAGCGAAAATTGAAGCTCTGGTTTCAGAGGCACAGATAGCTGCAGAGAAGGATGTCAATGCTTACCTCACCGGCCTGCGAGGTGCTCATTGGGGCACCCTGCGTGCGGCTGTACGCCGGGGCGGCACCTTCTATGGAAGCCGGAGTATCAACCTTCCAGACGACATCACTGGCTACTTTCTGGAGCCAATGGCGGCGGTCTGGGGACAAAAACTGCTGCGCGTGATTCGCGCAAAGACTGCTGACCTCGCCAACGATACTGTTCTGCTGGTCCAGGAGCTTTGTATTTGGGCCAATGAGCATGGTGGAGCGACAATCAAGAAGCAACTCTTACAAGCCCAGCAAGATCGCATTGCTGCTCTAGCGAAGCAAATTAAGACAGTTGGTAAAGAAGCCATCGACGAGCTACGTCTGGCAGTGAAGTCAGAGCTATCCACTACCATCCGAAAGCCAATCAAAACTGCCTGCGAAGAATTTGTCAGCAATGGCAGTGACATCGGCCCGGGGGTAAAAGCGCGCATCTTGGAACTATTCTCTAATCTCGCAAGAGAGTCAACGCTGGCTGCGAGAGATCCCGCAATTCGCATTCTTCAGGAGAATGCAACTCGTGTCCGAATGGAAGTACAGCACGAGTTGAACAAGGGAGGCGAACCTTTGCAGGACACTGCAGACCTGATCGTCGAGAGTCATGAGGCACGTGTCCGTCGATCCGACGCCCAGAAGCGCAGGATGATTCTGGCAGAGGTTGACTCAGTGATTGAGTCTTTCCCAGGGGGATCTCTTTGCACATTAGACCACACTTACTGACTAAACAGGATCAATGCTTTTAGAATACGCTGGCCATCAACGGGCCTTGTTAAGAACGGTCGATGACTTCGGCTTTGTCACCTATGACTTGGTCGGTATACCCAGGCGGCTTTGTGAAGTGGATTCTCTTCCTCCACTGGTTGAGACCAATGTCGATAAACGTCGAGCAAAACAGCTCCCTACACCAGCAGATGAATTAACAAGCCTGGATCTCGCAAAAGGAGATGGCTGGCTGTCTCTCTCTGCAAGAACTCTGGCTCGAGTATATGCTGCATTCCTTGTTTCGGAAGATCCTCAGCGTCGACTGGATGCCCGTAAAGCTGCCACACTCATGCATCAGGTTAGCCTGGTGCAACACATTCTGCAGCGCCGGGAGCTTAAGAAAGTTCTGATTGGCGATGAGGTTGGTCTCGGGAAAACCATTGAGGCAGGATTGATCGTCCGCCAACTTCTTGAACGAGATTCGAGCATCAGGATTTTATACCTAGCCCCTGCCCGGCTGGTTACTAATGTTGCACGCGAGTTTCGAGAGAAGCTCGATATCGATGCACGCGTATGGGTGGCTGGTTCGGGTTCCGATGCCAGAATCAATGATGACCGACTCATCATCGCAAGTATACATAAGGCTGTCTTCGGAGACAATCTAGAGAAAGTAGTGAAAAGCGGTCCCTGGGATGTTCTTATCGTTGATGAATGTCATCATCTTTCTGACTGGAGTCCTTCAGGTGGAAAGCCTAATCAGTCCTTCAAACTGGTTAGTCAACTTATCAAGGCTCAGCCAGAAGAAGGTCGCCTCATTCTTATGAGCGGCACTCCGCATCAGGGTAGCGAGACCAGGTTCCGCAATATTCTGAGGTTGCTCTCCGATGACGGGAAGGATATCAAAGGGGCCGCTGGTCGCGTTATTTTCCGTACTAAGGACCGTGTTCGGGATTGGCGAGGAGCGCCGCTTTTCCCTTCACGTGATATCCGCAAGCCGCTTGTTGTGGAGCTTGGCAAGAGATATGAAGACTGGTATTCCCTAGTGGCAAAACTCTATGATATTGAGGGTCTAAATGGAGTACGTCTTCGTGCTGCTGGTTGGGCAAAGGGCCAAGCGCTTCAATGGGCTGCTTCCAGCGTTCAGGCTGGGCTGGGCTTCCTAGTGCGGCTTGCTATCAGGCGTCTGAACTGGACTTTGCAACACCCTTCCATGAGTGCCGCACTCGCGGTGCTGCGACCTTACCGGGGAGGGGCACAAGATGAGCCTCTACCTCTCTTGTTTGATCGTCTTGTCAAGCAAGTAGGTAGCGCCGTTCTTCAACAGATTGGCGAGGAGGATGAGGAGGATTGGGACGAAGAAGAGTGGCGACCTGATCCGGAGATGTTGGCACGGTTGCTCGATGAAGGCGTGGAGCTTATCCAAAGTGGCTCATCTCAAGCCAAGTGGGATGCTGTCTGTGACCTGATCGACCGGTTTGAAGGCGACAAGGTTGTCCTTTTCGCCCAGCCCGTAGAAACAGTCTCCGTAGTAGCAGCGGTCTTGGAAGAGCGCTACGGCAGAAAGCCAGCAATCATCATTGGCAACCAGCCTGATCATGAGCGTACTGCTCAAGTCGCTCGCTTCCAGTCAGATGATGGCCCACGGTTTCTAGTGTCGTCTAAGGCTGGCGGGGAAGGTCTAAACATGCAGCGAGCACGGTATCTCATACATCTGGACGTGCCCTGGAATCCGATGGACCTGGAACAGCGGATCGGACGTGTCCATCGCTTTGGGTCGCGCAAGACCATCGTTGTCGACACCGTGGTCGCGGCAGGCAGCAGGGAAATCGATATGTACCGCATTGCGCGAGACAAGCTTGCACTGGTAGCACGTCATCTCGATCCTGAACAGTTCGAGACGCTCTTCAGTCGCGTAATGTCGCTCGTTCCTCCAAAGGAGTTGGAGGCCATCCTGGGTCACGTCTCTGGGACGCTCGATTTTGGTTCACCCGAGGCTGAGGAGATAGGACGTTTGGTGAATGAAGGCTTTCATACCTGGAGTAGCTTCGACGATGCTTACCGAAGTCAGGCCGAGCTCATTCGAGCCGCGAATCCGGGAGAGGCTCACTGGGCGGACCTTGGTGCTTTCCTTGTTAAGTACTTCGGGGCCACTGATGGACCTGGTGCAACTTTTTCCTCCTTTGAGTTCTCGAAAGATGAAATTATTGCTGTCGAAGAAAATGTGAGGACAATTTACGCGCATGGGAATCTATATGCTTGTGGCAATACAGGCGGTCTGACTGCGGCTGGTCCTGACGGTCGATTGGCCGCGAATCTTGGGCTGAACCTAGATTGGGTTCAACGCAACCTGCGCGAGGCACTAACCCCGAATCGATCGGCGGGAATAGCTTTTGTAAATCGTTCGTCAAACCTTGAACTGGAGGTCAATGAAAGAGGGGTCTTTACCTGTATTTTCATGCTCAGACAGCAACTTAAGCATGAAGCTGGACGGTGGTCGGAAGGATCGGTGGAGTTGCATCTCTACATAGTGGGCTCAGAGGGTGCACCTCTAGAGGTGACTGGAGAAGCGAAAGCTAGGGTAGTTCGTGCTCTGAACACCTCCAGCAGAGTGAAAGACCCTCAGTCAATCGCTATCCGTCAGGATCTGCCAGAGATCGAACGCGAGCTCCTGACCACGCTCCGCACACCCTCCGATATAGATATAGCCCAAGGAGTCCGCTATGGGGTTTGGCCTTTGGCAGCAGTAGTCATAGTGCCTTAGTTGTATCTGCAGTAAAGGTTGACTGCAGAGAGTCGTTGTCCATGTGTAACGTGCTAATAGTGCGATCCCGAACCTCGTTTCTGTGGTGAAGAGATCGGCGTCCCCGGCGGTGTCGGTGGCTTCGCAGCGGGCTGGGGCAGCGTCATTCGGAAGCAGACTAAGGTGAAATCAGCACAGGGCCTTCGGGCCGACGACCCCAAGCGATGGCATTTGACGGGGCAGGAGCCTGCCGGGGATGGTGGTCAGGCCCCATCGACATCACCGCTCATCGTCGACAGCTTCAATCGCTGACTTTCAGGAAAGATGTTGCCGGTCGGCGCCTTTTCAGGCCGGAATGCAGAAATCTCAGAGGAGTCTTTTGGGCCTCTGATACCTGCGAAATCGCTACCGCAAAAATGAAATGTGGCGTCCTTAATCCCCGTCAAAGAGTATTGCATTCAGACCGGCCCGACAGATCTCGGTTACTTGACGAACTTGTTCATCTCCTTGAGGTGGTTTTAGGGGATCGCCCCCCGGACCTCTTAATCATCTCCCCGGCGGCCCATCGTGGGCTTCCCACGTTCGGGGGATCATGCCGCGTTATCGTCCAGACGAAAGACTGGCCGATCCCCACAGGCTGAAGGCTGGTCCAGTATTCAGGGCTGCTTCCAGGGAGATGATCCCCATGGCTATACCCAGAACAGCGGCATGGGTGCGATCACGGGCCTGGAGCTTGTTGATCACGTTGCCGACGTGGGTCTTCACCGTTTCAGCGGAGACGTAGAGCCGCTCGCCGATCTTTCGGTTCGAGAGCCCGAGCATCACCCCCGTGAGCACCTCCACTTCACGTTCGGTGAGCTTCTCAACGAGTGGTGCCATGTCGTCTCGGCGCCTTTGCTCCTTGAGGACATCGGCGGCTTCTTTCGGGTAGTAGACGCCACCTCCGGCAACGATCCGGAACACCGGCGTGAAGTCCTCCGTTTCAAAGCAGATCGCATCGCAGCCGGCCTTCAGCGCGTCACCGATCACAGCGGTGGACTCACGGTTGGTGATCAGGATGGTGCGTGTGTCGGAGTGGAATCGTTCAGCTCGCCGTACCAGCGACACCCCCGCCCCTTCATGCAGGGTCTCGCTCACAAACAGGAAGTCGGGCCGGTGCTGCAGCACATGCCTATAACCCTCCTCTTCGGTGGTGGAGGCACCCACCACATGCTCAGTGATCGGGTTGATGCAGATGAAGGCTCCAAGCCATCTCGTGTTGCCAAGGCAAGCCACGATGGTCTTCCCCTCAAGGAGCTTCCCGTACTCCTCCAGCAGCGCCGGGATGTTCTGCAGGTGATGGGTCAGATCCATCCGTGGGCCAGGGTTTCGCGGATCCTAGGGAAGGAAGCAGAACAGTCAAACCATCCTTTTCCCCAGCGGTCAGCCTTGCCTACAAGAAACCTCGTGCCCCAGTATTAGCGCATCAGGTTCTCTCAGGCCAAAAACGGGAGTGACGCACCGGAATTGCCCATAAGGCGTAGGGCCGAGAAAACCTGTTACGGAGCATTGGTCCCCAACCTTTTCTCTATCCTCAGTCTTCTGGATGTCGCAATCAGCATTCTGTGGCTCGCTCAGCAAGTCAGCCTCAGGATCCCCCGACTGGGGGATGCTCAACTCTTGGTTTTGCTGAGAGCATGATGAAAGAAGGTTTCATAGGCACAACTGCCGCCCTTCAACGAATGAATGTCACCGCAAACAGCAGTCTATGAATTCTGTCACACACCCAGTACGATATCTCGGTGGACAGCGTAACTGGCCATTAGATCAACTTGCAGATGCTCTGAAGCTCATCCGTGTGATCACATGATTGATACACGTGCTGTTCGTTTGGCTGAACTGCAGGCCCAGCTTGAGGTGATCCTCCAGGAGCTGAGTGAACTGGAACCCGGCACATTTGAGCATGAGGTCGCCGTGCTGCAGCGCTACGAGCCAGTTCTGCGTAATGCACTGGCGTTGGGTGATGAATTGAGCGATGAACCGTGTGAACCTTGATCAGTGGGGAGCCGATCCCCGGTCAGCCTGCCTGCCCGCTTGAAGCGTCGAGAGAGGCTTTCCCGTAAGCATGCTGTGGAGCAGTGGCAGAAGCTCCTCAAGGCGGGCTGGAGGCGGGTGCAGCCGCAGTGGTGGTCAGATCACCCCATGGGGCTTGGTGCGTTCACGCACCTCCGGCAGCTCCTTCAGCAACTTCCGGGAGGCTGGCCCTTGTTCAGGGTGGTGGACGGCGGTGAAGGCGCGAGCGATCATGCGTGTCTCGATTTCCTTCAGGGCGTTGGTCGTGTCCATCAGCAGCTGGGTGGAGATGTCATCGGTGGTGAGCGGAATCGGTCTGGGGTGACTGGTGACAGTGTTCCCAGGTCTGGAGAGGATGAGCAGTCTTGGGCTTGCGAGGCTTGAGAGGCTGTCTGCCGGTTGGCTGAGGGCTCAGTCCCCCCGCAATGATGCTCCCGCCAAGAGCGAAGCTGAAGGGATCCCTGCGGTTCGCCTCAGCGTTGATATGCCGTCATCAATCCCGAACCCTTCACTCCCCCCAGCAATGACGTGCCAACACGTATAAGGCCTGTCATGCTACAGCCAAAATCCTGTGCTGATCAGATGGATGACGCTATCCGAGAGCATTGGGAGAGAATCGCCGATGAGGTGTTCGATCGGGCATTGCAGAGGGCAGAGGCCAACGCGCCCAAAGCCAACGGCTCTGCTCATGAGGTCAGAGTGACAGATGCACGCTTTGCCCGGTTGGCTGAGCTGCAGGCCCAGCTCGATGTGATCCTCCAAGAGCTGAGCGATCTGCAGCCTGGCAGCGTTGAACATGAAGCCGCAGTGCTGCTGCGCTACGAGCCGGTTCTTCGCGATGCGCTTGCCCTGGGTGATGAACTTACCGATGAACCGGGTGAACCTTGATCAGTTCAGTGCCGTTCAGTCTACGGACATCAATCGACTATGTGTCTGGAATGACATGCGTTACTGCTTGCGCTTGGCGATGAGGCGACGTCTGGCTGAACCATCACCTCCAGGGAGCTGGTGGTGTCCATCAGCAGCTGGATGCCGATGTCGGCGGTGGTGAGGGGCATCGGTCTGGGGTGAATAACCCCCATCTGGGGGGATGCCCCAAAAAGGCACCTACGCACATCACTCACGGTGAACGCTGCTCATTGCCACACCTATCTGCTGCCGGAAGATTACGAACTCCTAACAATAAAAAAGATTTCTGGCGACAGCGATAGGCCAACCATGCAGATCAATGCTCATGGATTAAATAAGGGAAATCTGTTCTTCAAGCCACCTAGAAGCACCCCTGGGATCAAGAGGCGCGTAGGGATCATCTGCGAGCCGCGTAACGAACCATAAACGAGCGAGAGCCCATCTCTGAAGAGCTGGCTAAGAGTAGGCCTGATCTTAAGAAGTGAGTAAAACCCGAAGACTCTGAGGTGAGAGTACAAGGAACAAGCAGATCTACGAAAGGCTGACACACTGTTAGAAGGAGCTAATAGCATGCCATCCGACATCGACGAACACATCCATCCGTTACCCGTTTGCGGGACCGGCCAACACACTCCCCATTCCCCGCAGTGTGCTGGGCGTGGGCAACTGGTGGCCTGCGGGACGATCGTGGACCCACTCCACCCGCACTTCGGCATGGCCCTCTGCTGGCATCGCCCGATTGATGCCGATCCAGAGGCGGGCGGAGAAACCCAAATGGAAAAAGGGCCCCCCCATGAAAACAGCCCCCTGGGCGGGCCCCCGGGGGGGGCCGGGGGAGGGGGGGGACCCCCGGGCGCCCACGAAACACACCTCGGCAGTGACCCCACCGCCGGGGGGGCCGCCGGCGCCGACACGCAGCCCCCACGGGCGGCAGGACGCCTCGCGCGGGGGGGGCGGGGGGCGGACCGGCGGGGCGCCGCGGCGAGGGGG
>NZ_VNWP01000009.1 GCF_014224355.1 Synechococcus sp. BSA11S
GTCAACGGAATGCTGTCGAAGGCAAAATCGGACAGGGGAAGCGGCGGTTTGGATTGGGCCTGATTCGTGAGAAGCTGGCCGTCACCCAAGGATCTGCCATTGCATTGGCTGTACTCGTGATGAACCTCGAGAAGCTGCTGGAGCTTCTTTTTGTCCTTATTGGCTTCTTGCTACAGCTGCTGATCGGCAATGAAGCCATCCGAAGGGCCGAGGAGCGTCTCCCGAGCAATCAACCAGCTGCAGCCTGAGGAACACTCAGAGGTGAGACAGGTTTCCCCACTTTGTTGGCCTGAAGGCTGGTTTTTACTTTCTCAGGAGGCCCTAATCAGGACTGGATATGGCTGGTTTTGAGCCGACTGCCTGACACATCTCAGCCGAAACGGTCATACGACAGCCAGCAATTGGGACTGGCGTGGCCGTGGCGGCATCTCAATCGGCGTGAACTATGGCTTTGGATACAACAGCTCTATCAGCGCGAGAAATTAATACCAGGAACCATGGTTTTCGTTTCCTTGTGGAAGATCTCTAGCGACGCGTCAGGCTCAGACGTTGAAGAGAAACTCCATCACGTCGCCTTCCTGAACCACATACTCCTTGCCCTCGCTGCGCAGCCAGCCGCGGTTGCGGGCTTCCGGCAGGGAGCCGGCCTCCAGCAGCTGGGCATAGGCCACGGTCTGGGCGCGGATGAAGCCCCGCTCGAAGTCGGTGTGGATCACCCCGGCGGCCTGGGGGGCGGTCATACCGGCGGTGATTGTCCAGGCGCGGGTTTCCTTCTCACCGGTGGTGAAGTAAGTGCGCAGGCCCAGCAGGCCGTAGGTGGCGTGGATCAGGCTCTGAAGCCCGCCCTCGCTCACCCCGAGGCCCTCAAGGTAATCGGCACGCTCGGCCTCGCCCAGCTCGATCAGTTCCGCCTCCACCTGGGCCGAGATACGCACGGCGCCGGCGCCTTCCTTGCGGGCCAGTTCCTCCACGGCGCGGCTGAAGGCATTGCCCTCGGCCAGGTCGTCTTCCGAAACGTTGGTGGCATAGATGATCGGCTTGGCAGTGAGCAGCCCAAGGGGCTTGACCATCAGCTCCTCCTCCGTCCCCAGCGCCACGCTTCGGGCGGCACCGCCTTGCTCGAGCTCCGCCTGGATCCTCGCCAGAACCGCATCCTCGGCCTGGGCCTCCTTGCTGGTGCGGACCTGCTTCTTCAACCGCTCGCGACGCTTCTCGATCTGGCTTAGATCCGCCAGTCCCAGCTCCAGGTTGATCACCTCGGCATCTCGCACCGGATCCACCTCACCGGACACGTGGATCACGTCGTCGTCCTCGAAGCAACGAACCACGTGCACGATCGCGTCCACCTCGCGGATGTTGGCCAGGAACTTGTTGCCCAGGCCCTCCCCCTGGCTGGCCCCCTTGACCAGGCCGGCAATGTCGACGAACTCCACCCGGGTGGGGATGATCTCCCTGGAGCTGGAGAGATCCGAGAGTTTCTGCAGACGCCCGTCGGGCACGGCCACCACGCCCACATTGGGCTCGATCGTGCAGAAGGGGAAGTTGGCAGCCTGGGCCTGGGCGTTGGCCACCAGGGCGTTGAAGAGGGTCGATTTGCCCACATTGGGCAGACCCACGATTCCGGCTTTGAGCATGGCCGGAATCTAGACGGGACCCCCTCCAGGGCCTGAAGCCACAGTTGATGGCCCCACCAGGAAGACTGGTCGCAGCGAACGGAGCACGGCCATCGCCACGCGCATGCTCGAACAACCCCCCACCCCGAAGCCGGCCCAGGCTCCGCTGAACCCCAGCGTGACCATGGGTGCTCCGGGAGATGGCGGCCTCACGTCGCGCCGCCAGCGGCGGCGCCGACTCGCCGCAGGGGCCGTGGCCCTGCTGGTGATTGTTGGTGGAGGTCTCTTCTGGCAGCGGCAGCGGCAGGCCGCCAAGCGCAGCAACCTGGCCGATTTCACCGTGGTGGCCCAGCGGGGCACGCTCCCCGGGGTGGTCAGCGCCAGCGGCGAGCTGGAAGCGGGACGCAGCGTGAACGTCAGCCCGAAGCGGGGCGGAGTTCTCGAATCACTGTTCGTGAATGAAGGTGATCGGGTCCGCCAGGGCCAGCCCATCGCCCAGATGGACAGCGGTGACCTCCGAGAGCGGGAGCTGGAGCTGGAGGCCCAGGTGCGCCTGGCCGAGGCGGAGGAGCGTCGCGCCCGCTCGGATTACGAACGCCGCGTGAAACTGTTTGAGGAAGGGGCGATCAGCGAGGACGACATCGTCTCCTTCCGCACCCGCGCGCTCACGGCCCGGGCCACCCTGGATGTGGCCCGCAAGCGCTTCAACCAGCGAACGGTGGAGAGGGGTGAGCTCACAATCCGGGCCCCCTTCGACGGTCTGATCACCCAACGTTTCGCCGATCCCGGCGCCTTCGTGACTCCCACCACCTCAGCCTCGGCCAACGCCGGCGCCTCCAGCTCCTCCGTGGTGGAACTAGCCCAGGGGCTTGAAGTGGTGGCCAAGGTGCCCGAGAACGACATCGGCCGGATCAACATCGGACAGAGCGCCAGTGTGCGTGTGGATGCCTTCCCCGACCGTCGCTTCGCCGCACGGGTGATCCAGGTGGCGCCCCGGGCGGTCAAGAACAACAACGTCACCTCCTTCGAGGTGAAACTCGCCCTCACCGATCCCGACAATCTGCTGCGCATCGGCATGACCGCCGACATCGACTTTCAGACCGGCAGCCTGCCTCCCCAGACCCTGGTGCCCACGGTGGCGGTGGTCACCGAAGACGGACGGCCTGGGGTTCTGCTGGTGGGGAAGGACAACCAGCCCCGCTTCCAGCCCGTCACCCTGGGCTCCAGCAGCGGTCGCAACACCCAGATCCTCACGGGCCTCGAGCAAGGCACCCGGGTGTTCATCGACCTCCCCCCCTGGGCCAAGGAACCGCGCTCCTGAAGGCTGGCTGGCGCCGGAGCCGGGAACGACTCAACCCAGGAAGGCCCGAGTGGCCTCCAGGATCCGGCCGCTGGCGTGGCCGTCACCGAAGGGGTTATGGGCCTGGGCCATCGCCGCATAGGCCACCGGATCATCCAGCAGCAGGCTGGCTTCAGTCACGATCGCCTCGCTGTCGGTGCCGATCAGCCGGGCCGTTCCAGCGGTGACCGCCTCGGGCCGCTCCGTGGTGCGCCGCAGCACCAGCACCGGCTTCCCCAGGGCCGGGGCTTCTTCCTGCAGGCCACCGGAATCGGAGAGCAGCAGGGTGCAGCCCCGGATCGCACCCACCAGCCGGTCGTAATCGAGCGGCTCACAGAGCACAGCACGGGGATGGTCGCCCAGCAGTTCCTGCAGCGGCTCGCGCACGGTGGGGTTGCGGTGCAAGGGCAGCAGAAGGGCCGTATCGGGATGGCGATCCAGTAGCTGGCGGAACCCCTCTCCGATGCTGGTGAGGCGCTCTCCCCAGTTCTCACGGCGGTGGACGGTGGCCAGGATCACCCGCTGACGCTCCCAGTCGAGGCCTGGAAACTGGGGCAAGGGGGCCGTGGCGGCCATCAGCAGCAGCGCATCGATCACGGTGTTTCCCGTGACCAGAATCTCCCCCACCACACCGGAAGCCTTCAGGTTCGCCTCGGAGACGCCGGTGGGGGCGAAGTGCAGCTGGGCCACCTGGGAAATCAGGCGGCGGTTGGCCTCCTCCGGGAAGGGGTCAAGCAGATTGTCCGTGCGCAACCCGGCCTCCACATGGCCCACGGGGATCTGCTCGTAAAAGGCGGCCAGAGCCGAGGCGAAGGCGGTGGTGGTGTCGCCCTGCACCAGCACCAGCGCCGGGCGGTGCTCCAGGAACTCTTCCCGCAATCCCTGCAGAGCCGCGCAGGTGACATGGGTGAGGGTCTGCTTCGGGGCCATCAGGGCCAGATCGCGATCGGGGGTGAGCCCGAAGAGATCCATCACCTGGGCCACCATCTCCCGGTGCTGACCGGTGAGCACCACCCGTGTGCGGAAGCCCGGATCGCGCTGAAACGCCAGAATCACCGGCGCCAGTTTGATCGCTTCGGGCCGGGTGCCCAGCACGATGCTCACGAGCGGTGCGGTGGCGTTCAAGGAGCCGTGGCGGTGGCGGGGATCCTAGGGAAGCGACCTGGGGGCCTCCACATGACAGGGCAGCTGTTTCGGGCAATGCTGAGCTCACTGGCCGCACCTCAGCCGTGAACCCGATCGAGAGCCCAGGTACTCCCCTGGCCATGGCCGCCACCCGATCAAACCCAGTCCCTCCACCACCCCCACCGGCTCCCCCGGCACCTGCCCCCGCCGTTGCGGCTCCCCAAAGGCCTGACTTCGGCGATCTGCCGGCCAGCCTCGAGGAGATCGTGGCCATCGCTGAAGCCAGCGGCTACTCCGATGTGCACATCAGCGTGGGGGAATCACCCCGGTACCGCCACCTGGGGGTGATGCTGCAGACGGGATGGCCGATCACCGACCAGGAGCAGTTCTGGCGCTGGCTGAGTGAAATCCTGCCGCCCACCCAGCTCGATCGCTTCCGCCACGACCTTGACATCGACGCAGCGCATGCCTTCCCCTTCGCGCGGATCCGCATCAACCTGCTGGAGAGCCTGCGGGGACCGGCCATGGTGCTGCGGCTGATCCCCCTGATGGCGCCGACCCTGGATCAGCTCTCGATGCCGGCAGTGCTGAAGGAGCTGGCCACCTACCCCAAGGGACTGGTGCTGATGACCGGTCCCACCGGCTGCGGCAAGAGCACCACCTTGGCGGCGATGATCGACTGGATCAACCGGACTGCGGCCAAACACGTCATCACGATCGAAGACCCGGTCGAATTCGTGCACACCAGCAACACCTGCCTGATCCGCCAGCGCGAGGTGGGCCGTCACACCAAACAGTTCCACACCGCCCTGCGGGCGGCGCTCCGGGAAGATCCCGATGTGATCCTGATCGGCGAAATCCGTGACCGTGACACGCTCTCCACCGCCCTCGAAGCGGCCCAGACCGGTCACCTGGTTTTCGGCACGCTTCACACCAACTCAGCCGTGCGCTCGGTGGATCGGGTGATGGGCCTGTTTCCGCCTGAAAGCAAGGAGCAGATGCGCCGGGAGCTGGCGGAATCCCTGCTGGCGGTGATCTCCCAGGGGCTGATCCGGACCCGGGATGGTGGACGCCTGGCCTACCACGATCTACTCGTGAACACCGAAGCCTGCCGCGACTACATCCAGCGGGGCGACCTCGACGAAGTGGAGCAGATCATGGCGCGCAGCGCATTCGACGGGATGCAGACGATCAACCAATCGCTGGCTGCACTGGTGGAAGCGGGACAGGTGGAGCCCGAGGAAGCTCTCACCCACAGCCTGAAGCCGAACGAACTGGCCCAGACCCTGCGCGGACGCATCAGCTGATGGATGGTCGGCTGCTCAGGAGCCGGCGACCAGTCGGATCAGCAGCAGACTGGCCAATCCCAGGGACAGGCCGAGCATGGCCAGACGTCCGTTCCAGATCTCGGCCTGGGGGGTGAAACCTCGGCGCCAGGCGTTGAGTTCCTGGGGGTCAACGTCGACGGGCTCGAGCCGGTTCTCGCTGATCTCAGCAGGGGCCATCTGTTCTCGTCCCAAGACAGAGTTGAAACACTGTAAAGGCGTTAACAGCCTCACCGCGTTTCGTAAAGGCGAGAGGCCTCCTCAAGTGGAAGACGCGCCATCACCCCCAGATCGGTGCCACTGCGGGCCCCGCTGGCCAGCCGGGCGGCGGCAGCCACGCCGATCATGGCGGCGTTGTCGGTGCAGTAAGCCAGGGGAGCGACGCGCCACTGGAGGCCCAGGGCGCCGCAGCGCTCCTCCATTAACTGCCGCAGCCTGCGGTTCGCCGCCACACCACCCACCAGCACCACGGTTTCCAGCCCCTGATCCTGGGCGCAGCGGCAGCTGCGCTCAACCAGCACCTCCCCCACCACCCGCTCGAAACTGGCGGCGATGTCGGCCACGGGCAGGTCACGAGGGTCCTGCTCCAGGCGCTGGACCAGGCGCAGCACCGCGGTCTTGAGGCCACTGAAGCTGAAGTCGTAGGGATGAAAGCCGCCCTGAGACCGGGAGACCCTGCCCTTGGGCAAGGAGAAGCGTCCGGGATCACCGGAAGCCGCCGCGGCCTGAATCGCGGGGCCGCCGGGATAGCCGAGCCCCAGCAGCCTCGCCACCTTGTCGAAGGCTTCACCGGCGGCGTCGTCGTGGCTGCGGCCGAGCCGCTGGTAGACCCCGACCTCCTCCACCCGCACCAGCTCGGTATGACCACCGCTCACCAGCAGCACCAGGCAGGGACCGGCCGGCAGAGGCTCCCCGAGCTGCACCGAGCAGAGGTGTCCCTCCAGGTGATGCACCCCCAGGAACGGCAGATCGTGCAGCCGGGCGAGGGTACGGCCGGTGATCGAACCCACCAGCAGAGCCCCCACCAGCCCCGGCGCGACCGTGGCGGCGATGCCATCGAGTTCGGCGTAACTCAGGGACGACTCCGCCATCACCCGCTCCACCAGCTGAGGCAGAGCCTCCACGTGGCGCCGGGAGGCGATTTCCGGCACCACTCCCCCCCAGCGGGCATGCTCCTCGACCTGGGAGGCCACGGCGCTGGCCAGCACCGTGCAATCGCGCACAATCGCAGCCGCTGACTCGTCACAACTTGTTTCGAGGGCCAGAACGCTGGGCATCGGCTCCCGGGAAGTCCCCTACTGTCCGCCAGTGACATCCTGCCTTCCGGCAGGCCTTTTCCCCGGAACCGGACACGATGCGCCGTCTTTTCGCCGTTCTGATTTCCGCCTTGCTGCTGTTCGGGTTCGCCTCCGTGGCCAACGCCGACGTGGCCGGGCTCACCCCCTGCGCTGAGAGCCCACGCTTCCAGCAACGGGCCAGCGCCGCGGCAACGCCGCAGGCCCAGGCCCGCTTCGAGATGTACAGCCAGGCCGTTTGCGGCCCCGATGGTCTCCCCCACCTGATCGTGGACGGACGCTGGAGCCATGCGGGCGATTTCATGATCCCCGGCATCGCTTTCCTCTACATCGCCGGCTGCATCGGCTGGGCTGGTCGTTCCTATCTGCAGGCCATCCGTGGCAGCAAGGACGCCACCATGCGTGAGATCCAGATCGATCTGCCCCTCGCCCTCAAGAGCACCCTGGCTGCCGCCACCTGGCCCTTGGCCGCCTTCGGCGAGTTCACCAGCGGCAAGCTGCTGGAGTCGGACAACAAAGTCACTGTCTCTCCGCGCTGAGCCGCTCCCTCCCCAGCCGCACCACCCCACCTTCTCAAGACCCCGACCGGGGATGCCTCCATGAAGAAATTCCTGACCACCGCCCCGGTGTTCGCCGCCATCTGGTTCACGATCACCGCAGGGATCATGATCGAATTCAACCGCTTCTTCCCCGACCTGCTCTTTCATCCGCTCTGAATCAGGAGCACAACGAGCAACGAGCACTGCCAAGCCGGTTTCTCGGCTTGGCCGGAGCGATGAGCGGCCCGAGAGGGCCGTTTTTGTTGGCGAAAAGCCACCTGGATGGGTCTGAATCAGCCGAGGTTGAGCAACGCCTCCAGGCTGGAGATCGCCTGCTCCAGATCGCCGTTCACCAGCACCGCATCGAATTCCGTTTCAGCCTCGAGCTCCTGGTGGGCGCGAGCGAGCCGCCGCTGGATGGCCTCCTCCAGCTCGGTGCCGCGTCCCCGGATGCGCCGCTCCAGCTCCTCGAAGCTGGGGGGCTTGATGAAGACCTGAAACCCTGCCGGAAAACTGCGCCGCACCTGACGGGCCCCCTCCAGCTCGATCTCCAGCAACACCGGTTGTCCCTGGGCCAGATGCTCTTCCACCGGACCCCGCGGCGTGCCGTAGAGGTTGCCGGCGAACTCGGCCCACTCCAGGAAGCCACCGGCCTGAACCTGGGTCTCGAAGCGCTCGCGATCCAGAAACCGGTAGGTCACCCCATCGATCTCACCGGGCCTGGGCGTCCGGGTGGTCGCCGACACCGACAGCCAGAGGGAGGGATGCCGCTGCAACAGCGCGTCCACCAGCGTGCCCTTGCCCACGCCGCTGGGACCGCTGATCACAGTGAGCCGTCCTGGCGTTGAAGGCGAACCCATGGGGAGCTTCGGCTGGCCAGCAGAGTAGAGGCCCCAACCGCACGCTCCGGCGTGGAGCGGCAGCCCATGGCGCCCCAGACCCAGCCAGCCGTCGCCATCCAGGCCATGGACCTCACCACCCTGCGGGCGGTGCTGGCGGAGTTGCGTCCCGAGCTGGTGCCGGCCCGCTTCGAGAAGGCCCAGCAGAGCGATCCCCACACCCTGCAACTGGGACTGCGGACCCTTCGGGGGCTGCGCTGGCTGGAGATCAGCTGGCTGGCGCAGGCTCCACGCCTGGTGGCCATCGATCCACCGCCGAAGCAGGGGGACGGCAGCACCCTGGCCCGCGTGTTGCAGCACGGCCTGGCGGGGCTGGCCCTGGTGGCGATCGAGCAGGAGGGCTTCGAGCGGGTGGTGGATCTTCATTTCGCGCCCCGGCCAGGGGAGCCCAGTGGCCGCCGCCTGGTGGTGGAGCTGATGGGCCGCCACAGCAACGTGTTCCTGCTTGACGCCCAGGGACGGGTGGTGAGCCTGGCCCGCCAGGTGCGGGAGCAGCAGTCAAGGTTGCGGCCGATCACCAGTGGCTCCACCTATGTGCGCCCTCCGGCCCTGCAGTCGGATCCTCCAAGCCTTGAGGAGCCCAACGGGCGCTGGCAGCGGCGACTGCAGCTGGTGCCGGTATCCCTGCGCCAGGCCCTGCAGCAGACCTACCAGGGGATCAGTCCGGCCCTGGCACGGCAACTTGCCGGTGAGGAGCCCGAGGCGGCGGGGGCGCTGCTGGCCCAGCCGGTGTGCTCCCTCACTCAGGAGCAATGGGATCAGCTCTGGGGTCGCTGGCAGCGCTGGCTGCAGGACCTGGAGCAGGAGCGCTTCGGCTGGGGAGTGGATGACTCCAGCAGCAGCGCTGGCAGCTCAAGCCACTTCCGCTGCTGGGGAACGGCCAGCAGCGGCCCCGTGAACGCTCCCCTGGCGGCTTACTACCACCAGCGGCTGGGACAGGGGGAGCTGCAGCGGCGCCGCCAGAGCCTGCAGCTGAAGCTGCTCGCCGCCAGGGAGCGTGAAGAACGCCAGCTCCAGCAGCAGCAGACCCTGCTCGCTCAGGTGGAGAGCGGTGATGATCTGCGCCGGCGCGCCGATGCCCTGCTCTGCCTGGCTGCCCCCAGCCGTGACCAGGTGGCCGAGGCCCAGGCCCTCTACCGGCAAGCCCGGCGGCTGCGGCGCTCGGTGGCCTCGATCACTCCCCGGCTGGAGCTGCATCAGCGGCAGCTGGAGCGGATTGACGCCAGCCTGGCCTTCCTTTCCCTGCATGGCACTGAGATCGTCCCCGGCCGAAGCCACCAGGCCGGAGCACTCAAGGAGGCCCTGAGCCAGCTGGAGGCCCTCGAACAGGAAAGCGAGGAGCTGCTCACCAGGGGAGGCCGCGATGGTCGCCCCTCCCCCCGGCGCGGTCCCCCCCCAAATTCCGCAGCAGGAACACCATCACCCCTGGAGCTGCTCACTCCCGGCGGCCTGCGGGTGCAGGTGGGCCGCAATCACCGCCAGAACGAGTGGATCAGCCTGCGCCAGGCCCGCCGCGGTGACCTCTGGTTCCATGCCCAGGAGTGCCCGGGCAGTCATGTGATGCTCAAGTCCTCGGTGGCTGCGGCGGCAGAGGAGGACCTTCAGCTGGCTGCTGATCTGGCTGCCCACTTCAGCCGTGCCCGTCACAATGGGCGGGTGCCGGTTCTGAAGGTGCCCTGCGATCAGCTGCAACGAATCGCCGGTGCCGCTGCAGGCACTGTGACCCACAGGGGAGGGGAGGTGGTCTGGGCTTCGCCGGAGCGGGCTGCCCACTGGCTCGCCGCGGCGGAATCCCTGCCTAAGGTCCCAGCGGAGCCAGGGCCATGAGCGAACCAACCCCATCCAAATCCGGCGGCGCTGCCACAGAAACCGCCCTGCCTGCGCCGGCTCCCATCCATGTCAGCCGCCCGGATGAGTTCCCCGGGGAGGTGGAGATGAGCCTGCTGGAACACCTGGAGGAGCTGAGGCGGCGTGTGCTGCGCAGCCTGCTGGCCCTGGTGGTCTCGGCGGTCCTCTGCCTGGTGCTGGTGCGGCCCCTGGTTCAGCTGTTGCAGGTGCCGGCCGCGGGCATGCGCTTCCTGCAGCTGGCCCCGGGTGAATTCCTGTTCGTCTCCATCAAGGTGGCCGGTTATGCCGGCCTCACCCTGGTGCTTCCCTACATCCTCTACGAGCTGCTCTGTTTCGTGCTGCCCGGCCTGACCCGTCGGGAGCGACGGCTGGTGGCGCCCGCGGTGGCGGCCTCAGCGGTGCTGTTCATGGCCGGTCTGGCCTTCGCCTGGTGGGCGCTCGTGCCCGCGGCCCTGCGCTTCCTGGTGAGCTACGGCGCCGATGTGGTCGAGCCGATCTGGTCGATCGAGCGCTACCTCGACTTCGTGCTGCTGTTGATGGTGGCCACCGGTCTGGCCTTTGAGCTGCCTGTGCTCCAACTGCTGCTCGGAGCTTTCGGGTTGGTGAGGTCCCGCACGATGCTGGGGGCCTGGCGCTGGGTGGTGCTGGGCTCCGCCCTCGCTGGCGCCGTGCTCACCCCGTCCACCGACCCTGTCACGATGCTGCTGCTCACCGGTGCGATCACGGCGCTGTTTCTGATCGGGGTGGCACTGGTGGCGCTGGTGGAGCAGGTGCGAGCCCAACCCGCCTGATCCCTGGCACTGGCGGCCCTGGCCCCTCCGATGCCGCCGCCATCAGAGCAGGAACTCGCTGCTGCGGCCATCAGCGGCGGGTTCCAGAGCCAGGCTCATCGCCTTGCCCAGCCTCGGACGGTCCCGAGTGGTGCTCAGCCACGCCCGCACCTGCTCCCCCACCCGGAGGTTGTTGAGCACCTCCACCAGCTCCCGCAGACGGGCTTCATAGGCATCGGCCTCGAGGGGGAAGGACTGCTGCTCGAGGTAG
The DNA here is from genome assembly GCF_014224355.1 of Synechococcus sp. BSA11S. GTDB lineage: Bacteria > Cyanobacteriota > Cyanobacteriia > PCC-6307 > Cyanobiaceae > Regnicoccus_A. Next base: position 11,025 of record NZ_VNWP01000009.1, read on the forward strand.
GCCCACATCACCTGCAGGTACAGGCGGCCCCGACGCTGGACCAGCTGCAGGTCATAGGAGGCCTGCCAGCGGGAGCGCAACAACGCGATCACTTCCTCGTACTGAAGTGGCGTGGACGCGAAGGGAGCGGCGGAATCGGTCAACAGGGATGACGGAGGGTGAGGGCGGGGTGACGGCGGGGGCAGCGCACCGATGGGAGTGACAACAGCATGTTGCGGCAACCGGGCAGACCCCTGGAATGGACCTCGGTGGCAGGAGGGGCAACGGTCATAATGAGCGGCACGTTGCTTCGGCACCAAGGAACGCCTCGTATGACCCAGATCCCTGTGAGCGATGTGCCCGGAATGGGTCGTCGGCAGTTCATGAATCTGCTCACCTTCGGCACGGTCACCGGGGTGGCACTGGGGGCTCTGTACCCGGTGGTCAACTACTTCATTCCCCCCAGGGCGGCCGGCAGCGGCGGCGGCACCGCCGCCAAGGATGAACTGGGCAACACCGTCACCGCCAGCGGCTGGCTCTCCACCCACAAGGAAGGCGACCGCAGTCTGGTGCAGGGTCTCAAGGGTGATCCCACCTACCTGCTGGTGGAGGGTCCAGAGGCGATCGGCAGCTACGGCATCAACGCCATTTGCACCCACCTGGGCTGCGTCGTGCCCTGGAACAGCGGTGCCAACAAGTTCGTCTGCCCCTGCCACGGCAGCCAGTACGACGCCACCGGCAAGGTGGTTCGCGGTCCTGCACCCCTCTCCCTGGCCCTGGCGAACGTCACGGTCGAGAACGACACCGTGTTCCTGAGCCAGTGGAGCGACACCGACTTCCGCACCGGCGACAAGCCCTGGTGGGCCTGATCCACCGCGTTCTCCCTCTCCTTCGTCGCCCGTTTGCCCACCCCCCATGCGCCGCTCCCTCTCCCTGCTGCTGAGCTCCCTGCTCGTCACCGCTGCCCTGCTGCTGGCTCCCCAGGCCAGCTGGGCCTATCCGTTCTGGGCCCAGCAGAACTACGCCAGTCCCCGTGAAGCCACGGGCAAGATCGTCTGCGCCAACTGCCACCTGGCCAAGAAGGCCACCCAGGTGGAGGTCCCTCAGGCCGTGATGCCCGACACCGTCTTCAAGGCGGTGGTCAAAATCCCCTACGACACCTCCCTGCAGCAGGTGGGTGCCGATGGCAGTCGCTCAGGGCTCAACGTCGGTGCAGTGGTGATGCTCCCTGACGGCTTCAAGATGGCCCCGCAGGAGCGAATGAGCGAAGAGCTGAAGGAGGAGACTGCGGGGGTTTACTTCACCCAGTACAGCGACGACGATCCCAACATCCTGCTGGTGGGCCCCCTTCCCGGTGACCAGCACCAGGAGATCGTCTTCCCGATCCTTTCCCCTGATCCCGGCAGCGACAGCTCGATTCACTTCGGCAAGTACTCGATCCACGTGGGCGGCAACCGTGGCCGCGGCCAGGTTTATCCCACCGGTGAGAAGAGCAACAACGGCATCTTCAATGCTTCCGTGGACGGCACCGTCGCCGCCATCACCCCCGGAGAGAACGGAGGCTCGGTGGTGGAGATCAGCACGGCCGATGGCCAGAGCGTCAGCGAAACGGTTCCTGCTGGACCCATGCTCACCGTGGCGGTGGGCGACAGCGTCACCGCCGGCTCCGCCCTCTCCGATGACCCCAACGTGGGTGGATTCGGTCAGCTGGACGCAGAAATCGTCCTTCAGAACCCCGTTCGCCTCTACGGCATGCTGGCCTTCTTCGCCGCTGTGGCCCTGGCCCAGATCATGCTGGTCCTGAAAAAGAAGCAGGTCGAGAAAGTCCAGGCTGCCGAAGGCATCTGAGCCTTGGCTGCCTTGCCGTTCGCCTGAGTGGATTCGTTGGTGTTTCTCTCCCCGGCCACGGCCCTGGCCGTGTTCACCTCACCGGGGCCCCTGATCTTTCAGCTCGGCCCCTTTTCCCTGCGCTGGTATGGCCTGCTGATTGCCCTGGCGGTGCTGATCGGTCTGCTGCTGGCCACCCGGCTCGGTCAGGCCCGGGGCATCGACCCCGTGCTGATCGCCGATCTGCTTCCCCTGCTGGTGCTGGCGGCCGTGCTGGGCGCCCGTCTCTACTACGTGCTCCTTGAATGGCGGCAATACCAGCTCAACTGGCTGGAGGCCCTGGCCATCTGGCGCGGCGGCATCGCCATCCATGGGGCCCTGATCGGGGGCACTGTGGCGGTGATCGCCTATTGCCGCTGGCGCAAGCTGGCCTTCTGGAACCTTCTCGACGTGCTTGTCCCCTCCGTGGCCCTGGGGCAGGCGATCGGACGCTGGGGGAACTTCTTCAATTCCGAAGCCTTCGGTCTGCCCACCGATCTGCCCTGGAAGCTCTACATCCCCACCCTCAACAGGCCTGCCCCTTTCCTCGATCAACAGTATTTCCACCCCACGTTTCTCTATGAATCCCTCTGGAATCTGGGGGTGGTGGCACTGCTGCTGATCCTGTTCCGAGCAGGAGCCAAGGGCAGGATCAAGCTGCCCGCCGGAGCTCTGAGCTGCGTGTATCTGGTGAGCTACAGCCTCGGCAGGCTATGGATCGAAGGGCTGCGCACCGACCCCCTCTGCCTGTTCTCCAGCCCACCCTTCTGCGAGGGGGGGCTGCGCATGGCCCAGCTGATGAGCCTGTTGCTGATCGTCCTCGGGAGCGTGGGTCTCTGGCTGATCTACGGCCAGCACCGTCCCCTGCCTGATCCAGGTGGAGCTCCCCCCCAGCCGCGGAACCCCTCTTGAGCGGATCATCCAACCTGCCACCGCCTCTGCCGGCTTCTTCAGGCAGAGAGCCCCCGGGGCCTGTGTTGATCGTGGGGGCAGGCCCCGGAGCCGTCGACCTGATGACCGTGCGCGCCACCCGCGCCGTTCAGACCGCCGATGTGCTGGTGTGGACCGATTCCCTGGTGTCCCCTCAGATCGCCGCCCTGGCGCCCTCCCACTGCGAAAGCATCCGCACCAGCACTCTCACCCTTGAAGAGGTGATGGCGCTGGTGGTGCAGCGAGCACGTGCCGGCCTGCGGGTGGTGCGCCTCCACGACGGTGATCCCTGCCTCTACGGAGCCCTGGCGGAGCAGATCTGCCGCCTGGCCGATGCTGAGCTGGCCGTGGAGGTGGTGCCGGGCCTGAGCGCCTACCAGGCCACGGCCGCAGCCCTGAAGGCCGAGCTCACCATCCCCGGACTCGTCCAGACGATCGTGCTCAGCCGGGCCGGTGGCCGCACCGGCGTGCCGGAGCGGGAATCGCTGGCGCAGCTGGCTTCCCTGCGGGCCTCGCTCTGTCTCTACCTCAGCGCCCGCCACGTGGAATCGGTCCAGCAGGAGCTGCTGGAGCACTACCCCGCCGACACGCCCGTGGCGATCGGCTACCGCGTGAGCTGGCCGGATCAGTGGCTGCAGGTGGTGCCCCTGGAGCAGATGGCGGCCGTCAGCCGGGAGCGGCAGTTGATCCGCACCACGCTCTACGTGGTCAGCCCTGCCCTGGCGGCCCCAGAGCTGGCACGATCCAGGCTCTACTCCGCCAGCCATGACCACCTGTTCCGCCCTGCCAAGGCTGTGGCCAAGGCAGGCGGATCAGGGGGGTGAACCACGGTGTTTTAGGATCAGAAGGTGCGGGCGATTAGCACAGCGGTAGCGCACTTCCTTCACACGGAAGGGGTCACTGGTTCGAATCCAGTATCGCCCATTCTCAGATTCAGACCTGTTCACTGCACCCATCTTCCCTGAGGGGGAGGGATCGCGCTCAGGCCAGCACAGGGCTGGTGATCAGCTCGGCGTGGAGGATGTCCATCACCTCAAGAATGCGGGCCGAATCGCTGGGATCGAGGTCCAGTTGAGCAGCAAGATCGGAGAGGATCTGTTGTTCCTGAGCCACCAATTCCCCATCGGAGCGCATGATTTCGGCGGCCACCGCAAAGGCGGTCCGTCGCTCGTGGGCATCCAGTTGAAGCGCTGCTCGGGCCATCAGGATGGGGGCTCCATCACGACGCAGCTCAGCCAGCAGGCTGTCGAACAACTGAATCATGGCGGCATCCCCCATCTGGTTGAAGGGGACCCGATAGTCGAGGGAGTGGCGCAGGGCTCGCGAACCGGCACGCGTGAGAACCCCATCCCAGGAGACGGCGGCAAGGGCCACGGCCACAAAGGCGGTCGGTGAATCCATGGTGCTGGAATCAGGAATGTACTGGCTCCGTCATGGCGGGGCGGGAGCAGCCGGCGCTGTGGTCCTCGCTACCGCCCATCGGATTCCACCACCAGACGCACCCCCGTGGCCTCCGCCAGGGGTTCGGCACATCCCTGCAGGCTCCAGCGCTCGAGGCTGAGGTCCAGGGGCGAGGCAGGCTCGAGGACGATGCTCAGTTCACTGGTGCTGCAGGCGATGCGCAGGCCGGCCACTGCCGGTGTGGGGCGGCGATCGAGAGCCGCAGCCAGCCGCAGGAGCATGGCCATCCCGCTGACGGTGCGTCTCTGCTCGCGGCCCGGCAGCAGCAACCAGGACTCATGGCGCTTCTTGGGAAGGCTGCGACGGTGGTAGCGGGCGATCGCCGCCACCATCAGCTGCTCCGTCTCGGAGTAGCCGAGCAGGTCGCCGTGGCGGATCAGATACCAGCTGTGCTTGTGGTAAGCGCCGATGTTGATGTGCTGACCACAGGCGTGCAGCATCGCCGCGGCCCAGAGCAGTTGCCGTCCTTCGCCCTCGTCCTGGTGCAGCACTCCGCGGCAACGGTCGTAGAGGCTGAGGGCATGCTGCGCCACCCGCTCAGCCCGCTTCTGGTCAACGCCATAGCGCTGGGCCAGCTGCAGGACCGTGCGCCGGCGGATGCTGCTCTGGTAGGCGAAGCGATCGACGATCAGGTCGTGGCGCAGCATCCAGTCGACGATCAACCCTTCGCGCAGGGCCCGCTCGCTGATCACCATCTCCCCGGCCTGGAGCATCGCCATGGCCTGCTGCAGCACCAGGGCACCCGGCACGATGATTTCGGCCCGGCGTTCATTGATCGCCGCCAGGGAGCGCCGTTGCTCCGGTGTCATCGTCGCCAGCCGGTTCACCTGCTGATCGATCTGATCCCGGCTCATCCTGAATCCCTGCAGGCGCAGGGGGGTGCGCTCCTGCCCAGAGGCCACCAGTGACGCCAGGGCCGTGGCCGTGCCGCTGGTCCCCACCATCACCGGCACCTGGCCAGGCCTCAGATGGCGCTTGACCCGCTCCACAGCCGGCTCCAGGGATCCCTGGATGAAGGCCCTCAGGAACGTGAGCCTGGCCGGCGGCAAGGGGTCTTCCCGGATGAAGTCCCGTTGCAACCGCACGGCGCCGATGCGGGTGCTGGTGAGTTCACGGGCATCCCCGCCGTCGGCAAGGATCAGCTCAGTGGAGCCGCCGCCGATGTCGAGGATCAGGTGGGGGGTCTCGCCGAAGGCCATGCCTGAGAGCACCCCGAGGTAGATCAGACGCGCCTCTTCCTGGCCGCTGACCAGATCCACCTCCAGGCCCAGTTGTTCCTGGACCGCCTGCACGAACAAACGACCATTGGGCGCCTCCCGCACCGCGCTGGTGGCAGCGGTGAGGATCTGCTCCACCCCATGGCTCTCCGCCAGTTGGCGGCAATGGCGCAGGGCGATGAACGCCCGCTCGATCGCCTCCGGGGTCAGGTCGCCTGTCTCCGGGTCCCGCTCCCCGAGGCGGGTGGTCGACTTTTCCGCCAGCACCAGCTGAAAGCTGCGCAACTCCGGATTCACTGCAGCAATCAGCAGGTGAATGGAGTTGGTGCCGATGTCGATGGCCGCCACATGCCTGATCCCGACGCCGGGGACCTGGCGGACAGGAGCCACCTCCGTGGTGGCGAGGTCGGGAGGGGCCATCGGGCGACCAGCCGTCACGGACCGCGCCACTTTGCCACCGAAGACCCCAACCGGCTGCCCCTGCCTCAGCCATGGCCTTGCCCTGAGCGGAAGGGCCGTAACCTGCGCCAATGAACATCCGCGCCTCCCTGCGGGGCTGGTTCGAGCTGCTGCGCTGGCACAAGCCCAGCGGACGTCTGATCCTGCTGATCCCGGCCGGCTGGGCCCTCTGGCTCACCCCCCTGGCACCGCCAGAGCTCTCCCTGGTGGCCCTGATCGTGGCCGGTGGCCTGGCGGTGAGCGGCGCCGGTTGCGTGGCCAACGACCTCTGGGACCGCCGCATCGATCCGCTGGTGGAGCGGACGCGGCGGCGCCCCCTGGCCAGTGGCCGGGTGGGGGTGGCCGAGGCGATGGTGCTGCTGCTGGCCTGCCTTCTGGTGGCCCTGGCTGTGGTGCTGCTGCTGCCGGCGGCCAGCCGTGGTCTCTGCCTGGCCCTGGCGACAGCCGCCCTGCCACCGGTGCTGATCTACCCCTCCGCCAAACGCTGGTTCGCCTTTCCCCAGATGGTGCTCGCCCTCTGCTGGGGGTTCGCGGTGCTGATCCCCTGGGCGGCCGCCACGGCCAGCCTGGGAGGGGGCTGGCCCCTGCCGCTGACCTGGCTGGCCACGCTGCTGTGGACCTTCGGCTTCGACACCGTCTATGCCATGGCCGACCGGACCGATGACGCTGCCCTGGGCATCCGCAGCAGCGCCCTCAGCCTGGGAGAGGCGGCGGCTGGCGTGGTGGGGCTTTGCTATGCGGCGGCCGCTCTGCTGCTGGCGGGCGCCGCCAGCGCGGCCGGGGTGCACTGGATCTTCTGGCCGCTCTGGACGCTGGCCGCCGCCGGGATGCTGCGGGAATCCCTGCGGCTGCGAGGGCAACCTCCCCGCTCCCGCTTCGGGGAGCATTTCAGCCGCCAGGTGCAGCTTGGCGCCCTTCTCCTGCTGGCCCTGGTGCTGGGACGCGGGACATGAGCGACTGGTTGCCACCACCGCTGCGACCGGGAGACCGGGTGAGGCTGGTGGCCGCCAGCTCAGCCCTGGCGGAGCGTCAGCGTCTGGAGGCGGGCATGGCCATGCTTGAGGGGTGGGGGCTTGAGGTGGATCTTCCCTTCGCCCAGGAGCGGCGTTGGGGGTACCTGGCCGGCCGCGATCAGGAACGCCTGGCCGACCTGCTGCCCTCGGCGCAGGCAGCCACCGGTGACCCGCCCGCTCTGCTGGCCTGTGTTCGTGGTGGCTGGGGTGCAGCGCGGCTGCTGGAGGGGCCCCTGCCCCTCCCGGAGGGGTGGCTGCTGGGCTTCTCGGATGTGACCTCCCTGCTGCTGGCCCAGCAGGCCAGGGGCCTGCGTGGCGCGGTCCACGGCCCGATGGTCACCACTCTGGCGGCCGAGCCGCCCTGGAGCCAGGAGCGGCTGCGTCAATTGCTGTTCGGAGAGGTGCCGGGCCCGTTGCAGGGGACACCGTGGCAGGACGGGCAAGCCGAGGGGCCCCTGTTGGTGGCCAACCTCACCGTCGCCACCCATCTGCTGGGCACGGAGCACCTCCCAGACCTGGAGGGAGCGGTGCTGATCCTGGAAGACGTGGGCGAGGCCCCGTACCGGATCGAGCGCATGCTCACCCACTGGCGCCTCTGCGGCGCCCTGCATCAGCTGGCCGGGATCGGCTTCGGCAGCTTCCAGGATTGTGAGGAGCCCGACGGGGAGGGGGTCAGCGCCGGGGAGCGCTTCAGCCTGGAGCAGGTGCTGCGGGAGCGCACCGCCGATCTGGGCATCCCCGTGGTCGCCGGGCTGCCCGTGGGCCATGAGCCCGGCAACGCAGCCCTTCCCCTGGGGGTGCCCTGCCGCCTGGATGGCGGGAGCGCAGAGCTGAGTCTGCTGCTCTGAATCAGCCGGGGAATCAGACGCTCGCGCCGCTGCGCTCGCCCAGCACCGCCTCGGCGATGGTGAGATCGAAGGGAGTGGTGAGTTTGATGTTCGAGGCCGCGGCCTCGATCACCCGCACCGGCCAGCCGAGTCGCTCGAACAGGGAGGCGTCGTCGGTCACACTCCAGCCTTCGGCTGCAGCTCTGGCATGGCCGCGGCGCAGCTGGTCCACGGGAAAACCCTGGGGCGTCTGTGCCGCCCAGAGGGCCTGACGATCGGGAGTGTCCACGATCAGGCCATCGGCGGCCACCCGTTTGATCGTGTCCGACACCGGCACCGCCGCGATCACCGCCTCACCCCGAGCGGCGGCGGCAGCGCAGCGGCTGATCAGATCCGGCTCCACGAGGCAACGGGCGCCGTCATGGATCAACACAGCCTCGGCTTCCGGCGGCAAGGCCCCCAGGCCCAGGCGTACTGAATCCTGCCGGGTCTCGCCCCCCTCGATCCAGCACACGGGCCGATCCGGCGCCGCTGCAGTCACAAGGGCCTCCACATCCACCTGGTCCCGGCTCTGGCCCACCAGGCCGATCCAGCTGATTTCCGCAGTGGCCAAGGCCGCCTCCAGGGTCCAGGCCAGCACGGGGCGCCCCGCCACGGGCAGGAGCAGCTTGTTGCGCTCCCCCCCCATCCGGCGGCCGCTGCCGGCAGCGGCGATCAGCAAATGCACAAGGGACTCCAGCGCTGCGGACAAACCAGACCAGATTCATACAATCAGGCCGCCCGCCGCCTTCCAGCCGCCGCTCCGATGCGTGTTCTTGTACTGATTCCGGGCGGCATGGCAACCCAGCTCCAGGCCCTTCCGGCCGTGGCCGCCGTCGCCAGCCATCTCAACGCCCAGGTGCAGGTGGCCTGTCCCGCCGAGGTGTCCGCGGCCTGGAAGCTGCTGCCGGCGGTGGAGAAAGTGCTCTCCTACGGCTTCAATCAGGGGGTCAGCCTGGCCGACTGGGCCAACCTGCTCGGCGGTGTTCGTGAGCCCGATTTCCAGGTCTGCCTGAATCTGGGCAGCGGCTGGCCGATCGATCTGATGCTCTCCCTCGGCCACATCCCCACCCGGATCGCGACAGGGGGCTTCTCGGCCACCACCACGGTGAACCGCCAGCCCGGCTGGCCGAACCAGACCCTGGAGGCCTGGCTGCGGCCGATCGGCGTGCCTCTCGATGCCGCCGGGTTCCGCCTCGGCCTGCCCAAAACGGCCCTCGAGAAGGCCGTGGCCGCCGCACCGGCAGGGGATGGTCCCCTGCTGCTGCTGGCTCCGACCCCCCAGCCCACCCCAACGGAACCCGACTGGCCGGCTGCGCGCTGGCAGGAACTGCCGCAGGCGATCCGGGCCCGGGTGCCGTCGCTGCGGGTTGAGCAGGCCCGCAGCGACGGCAGCCCCCTCGAGCGGGCCGCCCAGGTGGCCGCCGCCGATGTGGTGCTCAGCCATGAGCCGGTCACCACCGAGCTGGCCCTGCTCTGCGGCACGCCTCTGGTGGCCCTGGGTCGCAGCGGCGACAGCCTGCCCTCGAGGGCTGGGGTACAAGGGCTGGGTCAGGCAACCACGCTTCACGAGCTCGATGTTCCTGAGGTGTTGCAGGCCCTCGGCCTGGGCTGAGCGTCCTTTCTCGAACCCCGGCGCCATCGATGCCTCCACCCACCAGGCGTCGACGCCCCAGACCTCCCACAACCCGGATCCGGCAACCCTGGCGATCCCCTCTGATCGCCCTGGTCGCCCTGGTGAATCTCTCGGCGGCGGGATACCGCTTCACCGAGGGCTGGGACTGGGGTGACTGCTACTGGATGGTGCTGGTGATCCTCACCACCCTGGGCTGGAGCGACGGCACCTCCGAACCACTCTCGGGTGCCGGTCGGGTGGTCACCACACTCTCGATCGCCGGGGGGTTGGTGGTGGTCCAGATGACCATTCAGGGCCTGCTTGGGCTCACCGAATCCGGCTACTTCCGCCGGATGCGCGAACTCCGATTCCGCCGCTGGCTTCTGACCATGCATGACCATGTGATTCTTTGCGGCTATGGCCGCATCGGCCGCGAGATCGCCGATCAGATCACCGCCGAGGGCGTGCCGCTGCTGGTGGTGGAGATGGATCAGGGCCGCAAGGGGGCCGCGGAGGAACGGGGCCTTCCCGTGCTTCAGGCCGATGCCACCCTTGATGAAACCCTGATGGAAGCCGGCATTCACAACTGCCGCAGCCTGGTGGCCGCCCTGCCCAGCAACGCCGCCAATCTCTATGTGGTGCTCAGTGCCCGGGGCATCGCCCCCCGTTGCCGGCTGATTGCCAGATCCGACAGCGATGAGGCCGCCCGCAAACTGCGGCTGGCCGGTGCCGATCAGGTGGTGAGCCCCTATGTGGCCGGAGGCCGCAGCATGGCCGCCACCGCTCTGCGCCCGCTGGCCGTGCAGTTCATGGACCTGCTGGCGGGATCGGATTGCGAGGTGGAGGAGTTTCAGATCAGCAGCAACGGCCAGCTGCTTGGGGATCTCAATGGCCGCACCCTGGCCGAGCTGGAACTGCGCCGCCGCACCGGTGCCCTGGTGCTGGCCGTGCGCATGCCCGTCCCGAAGGCGACCAACCCCTCGATCTACCGCGGGATCACCAGCGCTCCCCTACCCCCGCAACTGATCACCAACCCCAATGGCGATGTGAGGCTGATGCCAGGCCAGTTGCTGGTGGTGATGGGCAGCAAGGAGGAACTGCAACGCTTCGCGGAGCTGCTGGGCGCTGCCGTGGAGGGGATGGAGCTGATGACCAACTGAGGGCGGGTGGGAGCCGCATACGATCGCCCTCTCCCTGCTTCTTGGCCAATGACCGGATCCGCTGTTGCCCCACTCACGGGCCAGGTGGCTCTGGTCACTGGAGCCAGCCGAGGCATCGGCCGGGCCATCGCCCTGGAGCTCGCCTCCAGCGGAGCCGAGGTGGTTGTGAACTACGCCGCTTCCGCCGAGGCCGCCGAGGGGGTGGTGGCAGCCATCACTGCGGCCGGTGGCCGGGCCTGGAGTCACCGGGCCGACGTCTCCCGGGAGGAGGAGGTGGAGGGGATGGTGAAGCAGGTGCTCGAGCGCAGTGGTCGCCTGGACGTGCTGGTCAACAACGCGGGCATCACCCGCGACGGGCTGCTGATGCGCATGAAGACCGCCGACTGGCAGAGCGTGATCGATCTCAACCTCACCGGGGTCTTCCTCTGCAGCCGTGCCGTCTGTCGCTCGATGCTGAAGGCCCGCAGTGGACGGATCATCAACATCACCTCCGTGGTGGGGCTGATGGGCAACCCAGGCCAGGCCAACTACAGCGCCGCCAAGGCCGGTGTGATCGGCCTCACCCGCAGCACCGCGGCGGAGCTCGCCAGCCGCGGGGTCACCGTCAACGCCGTGGCCCCGGGCTTCATCGCCTCCGACATGACCAGGGATCTGGACGTGGAGCGCATCCAGGCGGCCATTCCCCTCGGCCGTCTCGGTCAGCCCGAGGACGTGGCCGGGGTGGTGCGTTTTCTGGCCGCCGATCCTGCCGCCGCCTACATGACCGGCCAGGTGCTGCAGGTGGATGGTGGCCTTGTGATGCGCTGAGGCCCGATCAGGACTGGATCGGTTGCCCCAGCTCCTCGCGCAGGCGCCGGATCCGTTGCAGCAGCCTCAACCGCCGGCTGCGGGCCGTGATCGTGAGGAAGAGCCTCAGGGGCACATAGATCAGCGCCATGGCCAGCCCGAGTCCGGCAATGACCAGAAACACCATCAGGCTGGCACCCGAGACCGTGTCGATCGCCGGATCGGTGAGCGCATCGGCCACCGACGCCGAGAGGCTGGCGCGCAGGTTGTCCTCCATCCCCGGACCTTATCGGCAGATGGCCCCGGGCGCAGGTGCCCTGGGGGGACCGATTCGGCTTTCCCCACCGTCCTGGCCATGACTGCGCCCCAGCCGCTGTGGGACGCTGAAAACCATTGGGTGCAGCGACCCGTGCCCACCCAGGTGCCACACCTTCTCCACACCTTCGACAACCGATGGCCAAACTGATCAGTTTTTCCGACGCCTCCCGGGGCTCGCTTGAGCGGGGGGTGAATGCCCTGGCGGATGCCGTGCGGGTCACGATCGGGCCGAAGGGCCGCAATGTCGTGCTGGAGAAGTCCTTTGGGGCCCCCGACATCGTCAATGACGGGGTGACGATCGCCAAGGAGATCTCCCTGGAGGATCCATTCGAGAACGTGGGCGCCAGGCTGATCCAGCAGGTGGCCTCCAAGACCAAGGACCAGGCCGGAGACGGCACCACCACGGCCACCGTGCTGGCCCAGGCCCTGGTGCACGAGGGACTGCGCAACGTGGCGGCCGGCGCCAATCCGGTGGGACTGCGCCGGGGCATGGAGCGGGCGGCGGCCCGGGTGGTTGAGGGGATAGCCGCCCGCGCCCAGAGCGTGGCCGGGGATGCCATCCGTCAGGTGGCCACCGTGAGCTCCGGGGGTGATGAGGAAGTGGGCCGGATGGTGGCTGAAGCGATGGCCACGGTGAGCACCGACGGGGTGATCACCGTTGAGGAATCCCGCTCCCTCTCCACCGAGCTCGAAGTCACCGAAGGCATGGCCTTCGACCGGGGTTACTCCTCCCCCTATTTCGTCACCGATGGCGACCGCCAGGTGTGTGAGTACGACAACGCCCTGCTGCTCGTCACCGACCGCAAGATCAGCAGCATCAATGATCTGGTGCCTGTGCTGGAGGCCGTGTCGCGGGCTGGTTCTCCCCTGGTGATTCTCGCCGAGGAAGTTGACGGTGAAGCCCTGGCGACCCTGGTGGTGAACAAGAACCGGGGGGTGCTGCAGGTGGCGGCCGTGCGCGCCCCTGGCTTCGGCGACCGCCGCAAAGCCATGCTGCAGGACATCGCCATCCTCACCGGCGCCACAGTGATCAGTGAAGACCGGGCCATGACCCTGGAGAAGGTGAGCCTGAGCGATCTCGGTCGCATGCGCAAGATCACGATCAGCAAGGATTCCACCACGATTGTGGGAACCGAAGACCACAGCGACGCCGTGGCCGACCGGGTGGCGTCGATCCGGCGCGAACTGGAGTCCACCGAGTCTGAATACGACCGCGAAAAGCTGAATGAGCGGCTGGCCAAGCTGGCCGGGGGTGTGGCCGTGATCAAGGTGGGAGCCCCCACCGAAACCGAACTGCGCAACCGCAAGCTGCGCATCGAGGATGCCCTCAATGCCACCCGGGCCGCCGTGGAAGAGGGAATCGTTGCCGGAGGTGGTTCCACGCTGTTGCAGCTGGCCGCTGAACTCGACACGCTGATCGCGGATCTCACCCAGGATGAGCGCACCGGCGCCGAGATCGTGCAGCGGGCCCTGGCAGCTCCAGCCCGTCAGATCGCCGAGAATGCCGGAGCCAACGGTTCGGTGGTGGTGGCCGAGGCCCAGCACCAGGGCAAGGGGTTCAACGCCATCACCGGCACCTACGACGACATGGTGGCCGTCGGGATCCTGGACGCTGCCAAGGTGGTGCGCCTGGCCCTCCAGGACGCGGTGTCGATCGCCGCGATGCTGATCACCACTGAAGTGGTGATCACCGACAAACCTGAACCGCCCGCACCCGCTGGACCCGGTGGCGGCATGGACGGAATGGGTGGCATGGGAGGTATGGGCGGCATGGGCGGCATGGGCATGCCCGGAATGATGTGAGAAGGGCCTGCGGGCCGCTCCATCAGCGGCCCGCGGCCATCCGGTTCACATAGGAGGCCACCTGCAGATCCACCCCCGTGATCGCGGTACCGACAACCACCGCGTCGGCTCCCGCGGCCAGTGCTCGGGCCGCCTGACCCGCTGAAGCGATTCCTCCCTCACAGATCAGGGAGGTTTCTTCCGGCAGCCGCTGGCGAAGCTGCGGCAGGATATCCCAGGCCGGAGGCCGTAGCTCAGCGGTGGCTTCGGTGTAACCGAACAGGGTGGTGCCGACCCACCGGCAGCCGAGAGAGGCTGCTTGAAGTCCATTGTCGACACTGTCGACATCAGCCATCAGCGGGGCACCGAGATCCAGCTGGGCACGGCCGATGAGTCCGGCGAGATCTTCTCCGCCCGGGCGGACCCTGGAGGTGGCATCCATGGCCACGATGTCAGCACCTGCGGCCCACACCGCTCTGAGCTCTTCCCATCCGGGGGTGATGTAGACAGAACTGTCGGCGTGGACCCGCTTCCAGAGGCCCACGATCAGGGCCTCTGGGCAGCGCCGCCGCACCGCACCGATGTGCTCGGGACTCTCCAGCCGAACCCCGATGGCACCATTGGCCAGGCTGGCCTCCGCCATGGCGGCGATCACGGAAGGATCACGCAGCGGGGATCCCTGGGGCGCCTGGACCGACACGATCAGGTGACCCTCCAAGGCCACACGGTCGAGGCGTGGATTGGAACGCACCGGTTCAGGACGCCTGGCGATGGTCGTCGCCCTCGAGGCTGTCGGGCAGCCAGGAGCGCAGGGAGTCGAGGGCTGGATGGCTGGGAGCCGGCGCGGGGGGGGCTCCAGCCGCTCGCCGGTTCGCCGACGGACTGCCCTGACCATCAGGGCTGCCCGTTTCGCCCCGCCGACGTCGCTGCTGGGCCGCTCGGGCGGGCTGCAGAGGTTGCTGCAGCGCAAAGGGCGGCGGAGCGATCGAGCTTGAGCTGCCAGAGGCAGGCGACTGGACCGGGAAAGGAGCCACCTGAGGCGGAGACTGCAGGACCGGGGTGGACACAGGATCCTGGGCCCGGCCGAGGGGAGAGTCCGCTGCTGGAGGCACTGCAGGCTCCGGAGCTTCGAAGCTGTCCTCCTCGTGTTCGTCGTAGCTGAAGCTGCTGGCCACCTCCTCGACGCAATCCTTGACCAGACTGCGCAGACGGGAGAAGGGATTGCGCTTGGATCCGATGGCTTTGACGGGAGCCTCCTCAGCAGGAGCGACCGCTTCAGGCAGGGCCGCGGTCTGATCTCCAGATCCCTCGACCGGGGAGAAAGCCTCCAGTTCAAGCTGCTTCGGAGGGGACATCACCGGGGGAACAACCGGCGGAGCCAGGGGCGTTTCGGCCAACTCCGACTGCATCGCAAAGATGGCCTGAACATTGAAACTGGGCAGGGGCTCCAGGTCTGAAATGGGCCCGAAGGCCTCTGCCAGCGGCGGAAGTGACTCGGTGGCCTCAGGCAGAGACTCCGTCACAGGGGTGATGGGCTCTTGGGGCGCTGAGGACACCTCTGCTTCAACGGCGGGCTCAGAGGCGGCGATGAGTTCAGCATTCTCCTGCTGCTGGAGATCGCCAGGAACCAGCCACTCGGCGGGGAGAGGAACGGCATCCTGCTGGGTCGGCAACTCGAGCACGGGCTCGGGCGCCGGGAGTGGATCGGAGGCTGGAACAGCGGCCGTGGGGGGCGGCGGGGGTGCCGAGCTGACCACCGGGAAGGAGAAGGACCGCTGCAATTGCTCTCGCCACCAGAGGCGTGCGGTTTCATCAAGAGCCTGGTCCCCGATCTGCCTCTCCAGAGCTTCCACCCCATGGCGGTGGGCCCAGCGCAGGGATTGGGCCACCAACAGGGGCCCGTCCCTGCGCTCCAGGGCCTGGTGCAGGTCCTGGAGCGACAACCGGGAACTGCCTACGGGCATGGCATCGACGAAAGCAGGGAGTGGTTGGGTGGTGGACACGGGGTGACTCAACTGAGTTTGCGATCCAAAACAGGCCGGATCAGGAGAAAGAGGCCGAGGGCGAGGGCGGCGAGTACCCCCAGACAGGTCAGAGCGGTGAGATCTCCGTAGGGAGCTTCCAGCACGACGGCCTGAAGGGAAAAGCTGCCGGCGTAGGCGGCGCGGATGGGTTCTATGGCGAAGGTAAGAGGATTCAGGGCCGCAAGCCAGCCCAGCCAGGAGGGCATGAAGGAAATCGGTGCCAGGGCGGTGCTGGCAAACAGCAGGGGCAGGTTGGCCACGAAGATCACCGCGATCAGCTCGATGTGCCCAGGCAGGGCGAAGGCCAGCCCCAGGCTGAGGGCGGTCACGGCGAACACCAGCAGCAGCAGGGTCACCAGCACCAGCAGCAGTCCTGCGCCTCCAGGCCAGCCGTAACCCAGCAGCGCCGCGGTGGCCATGATCGCCAGGCTCTGGATCAGGCTGAGGCTGGTGATGTAGAGCACCGAAGCCAGCACGATGGAGCTGCGGGAGCGCAGGGGGGCCACCAGCAGCCGGTTGAGGAAGCCGAATTCACGGTCGAACATCACCGGCAGGCCAGCATTGAGAGCAGCGCTGAACGCGGTGAACACGATCACCCCCGCCCCCAGGAAGCGTCCGTAGCTCATGCCGTCGGGCAGCAGGCCCTCCGGAGCCTTGGCGAAGAGTGCCCCGAACAGCACCAGCCAGATCAGTGGCTGCAGCACGCCCGCCACCAGGGTGGACGGACGACGGGCCAACTGGAGGAACAGGCGGCGGGTGAGCGCCAGGGTCTCCTGGCTGAGGTCGGCGAAAGCAGAACGCTGGGCTGGCCCCTGGTCGGGCGTTGCGGCAGAGAGTGTCAGGGGCGAGGCGCTGGTCATGGCCGGGGACAGGAGGAGCGGAAGAGCAGGAGATCGATCGGAGAGGAGCGACAGGAGGCTCAGCGCATGGCCTGCTTGCGCTCGGCCTTGGGATCACGGATGCCCGCCACCTCCAGTTCGGCATCTCTCAACGTACGGCCTGTGGCCTGGAGATAGACGTCATCAAGGCTGGGGCGGCTCTGGGAGAGGGAGAACACCGGCAGCTGGGCTTCACTGAGCTGACGGCGCAACTGCTCGATCACCGCCTCTCCATCGACCACCAGGTTGAGGGAATGGCCCTGGGCACGGTTCACCACCACCTGGCGCACCCCCGGGCAGGCCTGCAAGACCTGCTGGACCCGCTCCGACTCCGGCGCATCACTGAATTCGCGCACCCGCAGGGTGACGCGGTCGCCGCCGAGGGCGCGCTTGAGATCCTCAGGGTTGCCCTCGGCGATCACCCGGCCCCCATCGATGATGGCCAGCCGGTCGGCGAGGGCATCGATCTCCTCGAGGTAATGGCTGCTGAGCAGCACCGTGGTGCCGGAGTCGCGCAGTTGGCGCAGCACCTGCCAGATCACAGCCCGGCTTTCGATGTCAAGCCCCACGGTGGGTTCATCCAGCACCAGGACCGAAGGCTGATGCAGCAGGCCGCTGGCCAGATCAAGACGACGGCGCATGCCACCGGAGTAGGTGCCGCAACGGCGGTCGATCCAGTCGTCCATCCCCAAGAGCTGGATCAGGTCGTCGATCCGCTGGCGCAGGTGGAGGGCACCCAGGTGGTACAGGGCTCCCTGAAGACGCAACATCTCCCGGCCGGTGAGGATCTTGTCGATGGCCACCTCCTGGGCCACATAGCCCAGGTGCTCCCGCACCTGGCGGGGGTGCTGGAGGGCATCGAGGCCAGCCACCCGGACGGACCCGGCATCCGGGGCCAGCAGGGTGCAGAGAATGCGCAGGGCGGTGGTCTTGCCGGCCCCGTTTGGTCCCAGCAGGCCATAGAGACTGCCTGCCGGGACATGCAGGCTGAAGCCGTCAAGGGCCGTGACCGGCCCGAACGACTTGCTGAGCTGATCCAGCTGGATCATCCCTTCTGGCAGCGCTTCTGACACTTCGGCCCGGCCGATGGAAGCTTGCAATCTAGAAAGCTGACGAAGGGAGCTTGAGCGTCGCCAGCAATTCGCTGGCCTGAAAGCTGAAGGTCTCGGCCCCGGGCAGGCGGGCCATCAGCAGCAGCAGACAGATGCCGAAGAGATAGAGGATGGACCAGCGGAACAGACCCCTGGCCGGGGCCACCTCATCGGGATTGAGTCCGAGGGTGTGGGCCATCTGCAGCAACCGGCCATTGAAGGGGATCACCAGCAGTCCATAGAGCCATCCACCGCTGGGGAGCGCCAGCACGCCCAGCAGGCTCACCAGCACGGTGGCACGCGCGTAGTGGCCGATTGCCGCGGCGGTCACTTCGGTGCCTTTCACCACCGGCAGCATCGGGATGCCGACGGAACGGTAATCCTCCTTGAGCAGCAGGGCGAGGGCCCAGAAGTGGGCGGGGGTCCAGAGCATCACCAGACCGAACAGCCACCAGCCACCAAGGCCCACATGCCCGGTGGCCGCGGCGGCGCCCACCAGGGGCGGAATCGCACCGGCCACGCCACCGATGACGATGTTCTGCGTGGTGCGTGGCTTGAGCAGGGCGGTGTACAGCAGCACGTAGCTGCACAGGCCCAGCAGGGAGAGCCCCGCAGCGAGGCAGTTCACCCCGCTCACCAGCAGCAGGGCGGCGGCACAGGTGAGCGATACGGCGACGGTGAAGGCCGTCCCCGCCGAAAGACGGCCGGAGGGGAGTGCACGGCCACTGGTGCGCACCATGCGCCCATCGAGCTCCTGCTCCCAGAGGCAGTTGAGCACCCCGGCAGCCGCTGAGGCCAGGGCACCGCCGCCGAGGGTGCAGGCCAGGCGAGGTGCTGTCATCGGCCAGCCTTCGGAGAGAGCCATGCCCCCCAGGGTGGTGGCCAGGAGCAGGGGAATCAGTCGGGGCTTGGCGATCTCGAGCCAGGGGGGGAGCCGCACCTTGGAGCGCGAAGGAACCACCTGGTCGCGACTGCTGAGCTGAGGGCTGAGGCTGGTGGCACTAACCATGGCAGGACTCGAGGCAGGAGGGCTGGGGCTGGACGGTGTCGATCGGAGCGGGAGCAGGACGAGGTCGGTTGCGCATGGCCAGGGCGCTGAGCACAGCCACCAGCAGGGCCGCGGTGAGCTGGTGAGACACGGTGACGAGAGGAACCTCCAGAGCGAGGCGCAGGGTGAGCACCCCGAGAACGATCTGCAGGATCACCAAGAGAAGAGCGGCGAGGGCGTAAGAGCCCTGCAGCACCCGTTGCTCACGCACCAGCAGATGGGCGGCCGCCACAACAAGAACGGTGATGGCCACCGGGGTGGCCATCTGACGGTGAAGAGCCAGCCAGCCGCAGGCCACCCCTGCCGTCAGGCAGCTGCCTGAAGCCCACTGGGTGGCCATCAGGGCGCCACTGACCGCCTGGACGAAGACCCCCACACCAGCGGCGGCGGCGGCCAGCCACCAGCCCTGCTGTCGCAGCCAGGCCAGTCTTGAAACATGAGGTTGAGCCAGGGTCGGTGAGCGGAGGGTCCGTGACTGCAGGTCCTGAGGGGCCAGTCCCTGGTGGATGGCGCTCACCAGGGCCACCAGCAGCAGAGCGGTGGACAGGTGGGCGGTGACCACATCGAAGCGGAGCAACTGGGTGACGGTGAGGGCACCCAGACCGCCCTGCACAGCCACCAGACCAAGGGCTGCAGCGCTGGCCCCGATCAGCCAGGGGGGACGCAGGGCTGCAGGCCGCCTGAGAACCACCACCTGCAGGGCCACCAGAGCCAGGCCGACGAGAAAGGCATCCAGCCGGTGAAACCACTCCAGAAACACCTGAAGGTTCATCTGGCGGCCAGGCAGCAGGGTGCCGTAGCAGAGGGGCCAGTCGGGACAGGCCAGTCCTGCTTCCATGACCCGGGTCGCGCCACCGATGCCCACAAGGGCGATGAGAGCGACCACCAGATGAGACGTCAGCAGTGAGGTGAGGCGTCCGGATTGCATGGGCGACAAATTAGCGATCACAGTTGGTGTCGCCGCCATGTTGTGGGGAAGCACGCACGTGTGCGAGCGGGAGAACGCCGAAATGAGCCCCCTCCATGTCCTGAGTTCCGCACAGGATTTCGGAACACCCGTAAGGCCCGGCGCGGCCGCGAGCACTCAGCCGGTGATCCCCATAAGGTGGAGAGAGCTTTGACCCAGTCGTGCCGATCCCATCTGCCGTCCTCACCCTCGTCGTGGGGATGGCCCTTGTGCTCAGCGGGCTATGGATTGGCCAGAACGTCAATGTTCTGCCAGCCGCAGCCAGCTTGAATGCCCCGATCTACGACCAACTCTTCAAGGTTCTCTTCAGCATCGGCACGATCCTCTTCATCGGGATTTTCGGCCTGCTGCTGTTCAGTCTGATCCGTTTTCGCCGGCGCGATGGCGAGACCGGCGACGGGGTGGCAGTGGAGGGCAATCTTCAGCTGGAGATCTTCTGGACCGCCATACCGGCCGTGGTGGTGCTGTTTGTGGGCATCTACAGCTACGACATTTATGACCGCATGGGTGGGATGGTTCCCCTCAGCGATCCCCACGCCATGCACGGTGGGATGGTTGCAAGCTCAGACAGCGGCACCGCTGAAGGCGACAGCGCCGTGATCCAGGCTTCCGTGCTTGGAACGCCCTCTCCAACATCCGAGCGGATCTGGGGAGGAATCGGTTCTCCCATGGCCGGAGGAGCGACAGCCTTACCTGTGGAGGTCACCGCTCTTCAGTTTGCCTTCCTGTTCCACTACCCACAGGGCGACATCACCAGTGGCGAACTGCACGTGCAGAAAGGACAACCTGTGGAGTTGCGCATGGAGGCACGAGATGTGATCCATGCCTTCTGGGTTCCAGAGTTTCGCCTCAAGCAGGACGTGATTCCCGGACAACCCACCGTGCTGACCTTCACACCGATCAAAGCTGGCAGCTACCCAATCATCTGCGCCGAGCTCTGCGGTCCTTACCACGGGGGCATGCGCTCCACAGTCGTGGTGCACGAACCCGATGAATTTTCTGCCTGGTTCGAGAAGAACACCACCACCACCGTCGCCAGCGCCCTGAGCAGCTCCTCCACCGGTTGAGCAAGCGCCCCTCGCCTCGTCTTGTCCCGCGGTTCATCGTCCCTCCTCCATGACCATCGCCCTGACACCCCAGACCAGCTCGCCCCCACCCGGGCTCCAGCCAGAAGGTTGGCTGCGTTATCTCAGCTTCAGCCTCGATCACAAGGTGATTGGCCTGCAATACATGGTGGCCGGCTTCTTTTTCTATCTGGTCGGGGGAGCACTTGCCGGGATGATCCGCGCCGAACTTGTTAGCCCGATCTCTGATTTCATCAGCCGGGAAACCTACAACGAGGTGCTCACCCTCCACGGCACGGTGATGATTTTCCTTTGGATCGTGCCTGTTGTGAACGGTGCCTTCGGGAACTACCTGATTCCTTTTTATGTCGGCGCTCGCGACATGGCTTTCCCGCGGCTGAATGCCGTGGCCTTCTGGCTGATACCTCCAGCAGGATTCCTGCTGATCGCCAGTTACTTCATCGCAGGGGCGGCCCAATCAGGCTGGACCGCCTATCCGCCCCTCAGCCTGACCACGCCCGCGGCCGGACAGGTGGTCTGGATTCTGAGCGTGCTGCTGCTGGGGGGCAGCTCCATCTTCGGAGGCATCAACTTCATCGCAACGATTCTGAAGATGCGCCGGCCTGGCCTGAAGATGATGCAGTTGCCGATGTACTGCTGGGCGATGCTCGGCACCAGCATCCTGGTGGTGCTCTCCACCCCGGTGCTGGCAGGCACCCTGGTTCTGCTCAGCTTTGACATCATTGCGCACACCGGATTCTTCAACCCTTCCCTGGGTGGCAACGCGGTGGTGTATCAGCACCTGTTCTGGTTCTACTCCCACCCAGCGGTCTACATCATGGTGCTGCCGGCTTTCGGGCTGGTGAGTGAGATCCTGCCGGTGCATGCTCGCAAGCCCCTCTTCGGTTACACCACCATGGTGTATTCGATTCTGGGCATCGTGTTCCTGGGTCTGATCGTGTGGGCGCACCACATGTTCACCAGCGCCACACCCCCCTGGATGCGTCTGTTCTTCACCATCGCCACGGCCTTCATCGCCGTGCCCACAGGCATCAAGTTCTTCAACTGGTTGGCAACCCTCTGGGGTGGGAAAATCGCCCTGAACAGCGCCATGCTCTTTTCCTGCGCCTTCATCGTTCACTTCGTTTTCGGTGGCATCACAGGGGTGGCGCTGGCCCAGGTTCCCTTCGACATCCACGTGCACGACACTTATTTCGTCGTGGGGCACTTTCACTACGTCGTTTATGGGGGCACGGTGTTTGTGATCTTCGGCTCGATCTATCACTGGTTCCCCAAATTCACAGGCAGAATGCTCAATGAGGACCTCGGGCGTTTCCACTTCCTGATCACCTTCATCGGCTTCAACCTCTGCTTTGCTCCCCAGCACTGGCTGGGCCTCAATGGCATGCCCCGCCGGGTCGCCGAATACGATCCCCAGTTCACCCTGGTCAACCAGATCAGCAGTGTAGGAGCCCTGCTGATGGCGCTGAGCACTCTTCCATTCCTGATCAATGTGCTCTGGAGTGCTTTTTCCGGCCGCGTGGCCGGCGACAACCCCTGGAAGGCCCTCACACCGGAATGGCTCACCAGTTCACCCCCGCCGGTGGAGAACTGGAAGGGGGAGGCCCCCCTGGTGCAGCACCCCTACGGCTACGGGATTCCTCCGGGTCAGATCGACCTCGGGGCGGCCACCGGTCGCGAGCTCTGGTCCAGCGGTCAATGACCAGGCCAACGGCAGGTTGGCCCGATGACACAACGCTCAGCCCCGGCCGCCACCTGCTCCACCACCGTCTCTGATTTCCTCCGCCATCGCCAGGAGTCGCCATGACAGCCTTCTCCCCCAGCTCGGATCCATCCCCACCCTCCGACGTCCTTGCCCCCCCGCTCCCCCAGGGATCAGAGCCCCTGGTCCACGATGCGGGCCAGGAGGCCCATCCCGACCACCGCATGTTCGGCCTGGCCACTTTTCTGGTGGCCGATGGCATGACGTTTGCGGGCTTCTTCGCCGCCTACCTCACCTTCCGGGCGGTGAACCCCCTGCCGGCCGATGCGATCTATGAGCTGGAACTGATCCTGCCCACGATCAACACGGTGCTGCTGGTGCTGAGCAGCTTCACCTTTCATCGCGCCGCCAAGGAGCTTCGCCACGACCAGCTCGGCCCATGTCGGCTCTGGTTGCTGATCACCGCAGGGCTTGGCCTGGCTTTCCTCGCCGGCCAAATGGTTGAGTATTTCTCTCTGCCCTTCGGCCTGACCGACAACCTCTACGCCAGCACCTTCTACGCTCTGACCGGATTCCATGGGCTGCACGTTTCTCTGGGCGCCCTGATGATCCTGATCGTCTGGTGGCAGGCACGCACACCAGGGCGCTTCACGGCCGACCACCACTTCGGGGTGGAAGCCGCTGAGCTCTACTGGCACTTCGTCGACGGAATCTGGTTGGTTCTCTACGGCATTCTCTACCTGCTCTGAGAGACCCTTGCCGAAACTGCATCGTCCTGGCCACAATCGGGGACAGGAGACCGATGCGTGGTCAACCCTTCCGTCGATCACATCCGCAACCATGTCGAATGCCGCGCCGTCAGTCGGCAGAACCATGCTCCAGGGCAAGGAGTTGCTGGACAAGGCCCGTTCCCTGAGCAACTGCTCGGAAGATGACATTGCCCGGGGATGCGGCTACGTGAGCCCTGGAGGGCGGCTGCTCAAGAAAAGCTTCTACAAGGCCCTGGTGGAAGCCAAGGGGTACCGGCTGGGGGGAGCCGCGGCCAGCTCCGGTGCCGGTAAAGGCCGACAGGCGGAGTTCCGCACTCGCGTGCATGGCAACGGCAACCTGCTGGTCGGTCATGCCTACACCCGTCGCATGGGGCTGGAGCCCGGCCAGGAGTTCCACATTCAGATCCACCACGAAACGGGCTCAATCTGGCTTCTGCCCGTCGAGGGCGATCAGGACAGCGACCCCGCTGGCACTGGCGGCAGCATCGGCAGTCCTGACGAGGCCTAGGCCTGCCCAGAGCTGGCGTCTGAGGGCCGAGCCCCAGCAGACTGAACGGGCCCGGGACTCAGTTCTCCTCGGCGTGGAAGCCGGCACCGAAGGCCAGCAGATCGACTCCGCTGAACAGGAAACTCACCCCCACAAGAATCCCCAGCACCGAGAGCTGACCACCCAGTTTCATCGACAGGATCAGGCCTCCCAGCACCAGCGTGACCAGGCCGTTGAGCAGGCCCCAGACCCAGCCCGGCGCACCCCGGTGGCTGATCGCCACCAGCATCGCCACCAGCCCTTCCACCAGAAAAACAACCCCCACGGCGAGCGAGAGGGCCGCCACCTGGTCGGCCGCCTGCAGCGGCCCACCCCGGAACTGGGCGATCATCCAGCCGCCGGTCACCAGAAACAGCGTCGAGACCACCAGGCGCCAGAAGGTGTGGCGGCGGCTGAGCTGACGGGAGCGGATCAGGTTGTCGATCCAGCCCACCAGCCCCCCCACGAGGAACGCGAGGGCCACCACCGCGGTGATCCAGAAGGAGGCCACCACAGGGAACACCAGCGCGAGCACCCCCAGCACCAGCATCAACACCCCCTCGGCGATGGTGAAGGTGCGCAGGGCGGCCACCTGCTGCCGCTCAAGCGGACGCAGGGGCGGGAATGGTGAGGTCATGGCGGCCCTGTGAGCGGAGACAACGGTCAGGCTACGGCGCATCTTCAGGCTGACCAGTTCCAGAAATCGCCAGAGCCGAGCCCGTTCCTGGCTCGACCCCTCAGCCCCAGCCATGCTCGGTCAGCCAGGCCTGATCCAGCGGCTGCTCAGAAGCCCGGGGGGGCGCGTCCCGGCGCAGCAACCGCTCGGTGTATTTCGCCAGCAGATCAGCTTCCAGGTTGACCCGGTCGCCCACCCGTCGCTCGAGCAAGGTGGTGCTCTGCCAGGTGTGGGGGATCACGGCGATCCAGAAGTGCTCCCCGGCCGCGCTGCTGCCCGCCACCGTGAGGCTGATGCCGTCGACCGCCACGCTGGCCTTGTCGCACACATAGCGGCCATAGGCGGCGTCCTGCCAGGCCAGCTCCAGCCGCCAGGATCCGGCTTCCCGCGTCACCGCCAGCACCTCACCGAGCCCATCGACATGGCCGCTGACCAGGTGCCCCCCCAGGCGGTCCGAGAGCCGCAGGGCCGGCTCCAGATTCACGGCCGCACCGGCCTCCGCCTTGGCGGCCAGGGTGCTGCGCCGCAACGTCTCCTCGCTGACATCGGCGCGAAAGGCATCCGTCATCAGCCCACTGACCGTGAGACAGACCCCATCCACCGCCACGCTGTCGCCGAGGGCCAGGGGATCCAGGCCGCTCAGCCCGCTGATCGTCACGCCATGAGCATGGCGCCGCAGGCGACCCACCGCCTGAACCAGACCGGTAAACATGGGGGAGGGCGGCGTTGCTGGCCATAATCGGATAAAGGGCCAGCGCTGCAGGACCATGGTGGAGATGCGCGTCGCCGGGATCGCCCTGGATGCGGCCAACCGCAGCCCGATCGTGCTGCTGAGGGATCCCTCCGGCCGACGGCAGGTGCCGATCTGGATCGACCAGGCCCAGGCCCAGAACATCTTGGCGGGCCTGGGGGGAACAACACCCCCGCGGCCACTCAGCCACGACCTGATGGCCGGGCTGATGGCCGTGGGCGGCGTCAGTCTGGAGCGGGTGATCATTCACACGATCGAGGACGCCACGTTCCGGGCCGTGCTCAAGCTGAGTGATTCCGAGGGCGAGACCAGTGAGCTCGACTGCCGCCCCAGCGATGCGATCGCCCTGGCCCTGCGCACCGGCAGCGGGATCTGGATGCTGGAGGAGGTGGTGGCCGACGCCTCGATCCCGGTGGATTCCGAGGCCGATGCCGAGGAGAAGGCCGATTTCCGGCGCTTCATCGACCAGGTGAGCCCCGCTGAGCTGATCCGCAACCTGAGACGTGCCCAGCGCCAGGACAATCCTGAGGGCGGTGAAGACGACTCCGGCCCCGGTCCGGCAGATTCCGGTCCCGCCACGGGGCCGATGGATGAACCGCCGGCCCCATCCTCCAGCAACTCCTGAAAGCGGCGTGAGATCATCCCGGCGCCCATTCGGCACCGGCCCGGCCGTCTCCCTGTTCACCCTCGGCACGATGCGGGCCCTCGGCAGCCCCGACCAGATGCTGGAGGTGCTGGAAGCCGCGATCGACGCTGGCATCAACCACCTCGAGACAGCCCCGTCCTACGGGCCGGCCGAGGCCTACCTGGGCCAGGCCATGAGCAGGATCAGCGGGAGCCGCCCAGGTGCACGCGGCGATCTTGTCCTCACCAGCAAGATCCTGCCTGGGGGATCCCTGCAGAGCGGCCAGGAGCAGCTGCGCGCCAGCCTGGAGCGACTGGGGGTGTCCCGCCTCGACAACCTGGCCGTCCATGGCCTCAACCGTCCTGAGCACCTGGAGTGGGCCCTTCGGGGCGAAGGTGCCCGCCTGCTGGAGTGGGCCCTGGCAAAGGGGCTGGTGGGTCAGCTGGGCTTCAGCAGCCACGGTTCAAGGCCCCTGATCACGCAGACCCTGGCCAGCGGGCGGTTCAGCTTCTGCAGCCTGCATCTGCACCTGTTCGATCCGGAGCGGCTGCCGCTGGCGCAGCTGGCTCTCGCCGGGGGCCTGGGCGTTCTGGCCATCTCCCCAGCCGACAAGGGCGGGCGCCTCTACGACCCATCCCCCGAGCTGATCGCCGACTGCGCGCCCCTGGAGCCCCTGCGCCTGGCCTACCGCTTCCTGCTGGCCCAGGGCATCAGCACCCTGACCCTCGGGGCCGAGCGCAGGAAAGATCTGGAGCTGGCCGAGGAGCTCAGGGCCAGCGACAGCCCCCTGGATGCGCAGGAACTGAGTGCCCTCAGCCACCTGGAGGCCAACGGCCGCGCCCGCCTCGGCCCTGAGCGCTGCGGCCAATGCCGGGCCTGCCTGCCCTGCCCGAGCGGGGTGCCGATCCCGGAGCTTCTGCGCCTGCGCAATCTGGCCCTGGGCCACGGCATGGAGGTCTTTGCCGCCGAGCGCTACAACCTGATCGGCCGGGCCGGGCACTGGTGGGAAGCCCTTGATGCCAGCGCCTGCCGCGGCTGCGCTGCCTGCCTGCCCCGCTGTCCCCACGGGTTGGAGATCCCCGCCCTGCTGGACGACACCCACCAGCGCCTGGCGGCCGCGCCCCGCCGCCGGCTCTGGGGTTAGGACCCACTGCGGTCCCAGAGTGACTGAAGCCAATCACGCTGCTCTGGCTGCAGTGGCGGCAGGGAGGTGCAGCGTGCAAGAACCGCCGGCTCTGGATACAGCAGGGAGGCCACAGCGGACGGCCAGCGGGCCAGCGCTGCGGCCAGGAGCTCCCGGCGCAGCGGCGGCACCCAGCCCGCCGCCAGCAGACGGTTGAGCAGGGGGGCTTCCCTGGCCTGCAGCAGCCAACGGAGCGGCGGCACCTCCCGGGTCCGGGCCGGACGCAACAGCAGGTTCCACCAGAGGGCAGAGCCGCTGGCAGGGAGCAGGGCCGTCAGGCGAGTGTCACTGCGCAACAGCGGCAGGACCCGTTGGCTGGGCAACACGGCGGACTCCACTGTGCCGGAGAGCAGGAGATTCAGGCCATCACGATCATCGAGGGCAGCCGCCTGAGCGCGCAGCCCCACGAGCTGATCGCCCAGGCGGGGATCCCTGAGGCTGGCGGGATCACCGGGGGGAAGCCCCAGCTGACGCAGGGCCAGATCGATCACCAGCCGTGGGGAGGCGGGCAGCACCAGCTGGCCGCGCAGGCTGGGGTCCATCAGCAGCATCCAGCCCTCTGCCGAGCGGGACACCAGATCGCGGCGGTTGCGCAACACCAGCATCCAGGTGCCGAAGGCCCAGGGGTAAGCCAGGGGCAGGGCCGGTTCAGGCCGAAACAGGCGGGTGAGCAGCTGGGCCTCGGGCGCCAGCCCCTCCCAGAGTTCAGAGGCGGCAGGGGTTCCAGGCGGAACGAACGACTGCCAGTCCATGGCCTCCGCCGACCCCAGCCAACCATCCCCCAGCTGCATCAGGGCCGCACCCCGCGCGGAGAGCACCGCCTCTGGGCCCTCCAAGGGCTGGGCCCGCCAGGGATCGGGCAGGCGCTTCGCCCAGGCGGAGGGGAACTCGCCGCGGCCATAGACCAGCTGCACGGTGGAGCCGCGGCCGCAGCCCCCCAGTAGCCCCATCCCCCCCAGGGCGGAGAGCTGCAGGAGCCTGCGGCGGCTCAGGGAGAGGCTGAGCTGGTGGGGATCGGCCTGCATCGCTGGACCCTAGGAGGTGATCAGGTGCCGTCCTGCAGCCGCTCCATGGCGCGATCACAGGCGGTGGCCAGGGTGCCGCAGGAGCGGCCGGTCAACTCCCAGAGCAGGGCCAGACCGCCGGCCCCCACGCCTTCCTTGACATACCCCCGCTCGTAGTCCCGCAGGGCGGGGTTGCGGCAGTCGCCGAAGCGCAGGGAGCTGGCGAAGGCGATCGGGATGACCCCCCAGCGCTCTCCGAGGCGCTCGAGCAACAGTGCGAGGTTGCTGCCGGGCTCCTGGGCCACCCAGGCGGTGGTGCCGAGAGCTGCGTGCTCCGCAAGGCAGGGGCGCTGGTGGGGCGGGGCCAGGGCCAGGGCCAGGGCCAGCACCGCCGCCATCTGGCTGCCACCGGCCAGCAGCACCGGTACCCGCCGGCCAGCGGTCCCCAGCAGCACCCCCGCCGCCAGGGCCTGCATGGGATCGCCCACGGCGGCCAGCACCGCCAGAGGATCGACCACCCCCGCCAGCCCCAGTCCCGCCTGAGCCAGCCCACGGCCGGTGAGCTCGCTCTTGAGAGCATGAACCGGCTGGCGCAGGCTGCCGCTCACCAGTCCCGCCACCTCCACCCCCAGGCCGGTGAGCACCGCCTGGGCTGTGCTGGTGCCTCCGGGCACGCATTCGGCGATCAGCACCGGGGCCGGCTCGCCCGTGGTGGTGTGATGCCGGGCCGCCCCCCAGCGCTCGCCCCAGCGCAGGCCGAGACGCACCAACCGCTCCACCCGTTGCCGCGGCATGGCGGCCCCGCTGCTGAGGCAACGGGCTGGGGTGCCTCCCAGGCGCAGATGGGGCACCGCGGGGGCCAAGGGACAACCCAGGTCCGTCACCAGCGGCACCAGGGCCAGCTCCCGGCAGACCACATGGGAGATCAGGGCCGGGCTGACCCCGGCAGGGAGGGGGGGCAGGGCATGGGGCCGTGTCCCCCCAGGACCGAGCAGCAGCAGTTCAGCGTCGGCAGCCGCCGTACGCCGACGCACCTCAGGGGTGGCTCCTGCGGCGGAGATGCCCGGCACCGCGGCGGTGTCGGTGCCGGCGAGCAACAGCAGAACCTGAGTGGCTGACCACTCGCGGGCCAGGCGCTCGCACCAGCGGCGGGCCTGACCTGGGTCACCGCAGAGGGTGATCAAGGGAGATCAGAGGGGATCAAGCGCCACCAGGGAGCGCAACTGGGGGGGCGGCTCGCCGATCGGAGCCTGCAGCCGCGGAAAGATCCAGTAAGCCACCGCATGCAGGGCCAGCACGTAGACCAGGTTCTGGACCAGCACAAGGCCCAGGGCCATCAGCTGGACCTGGAGCAGGTCAGGCCCGACCCCCAGGTTGAGGAGGGAACTGAGGCGCTCGAGCACGCCGGAGGCAGCAGCGGTGATCAACACCCAGAGGTTCTCCCCCACCAACAAGGAGAGCACCGCCACCCGCACCAGAAAGCCACCACTGCCGATCAGCAGGCCCACGCCCCAGGTGAGCCACCAGCTGCGGCGCGCCGCCCATCCCCAGCCCAGCCACAGAGCCAGCAGTCCATAGGGGAACAACACCAGGGGACCTCGGATCGGTCCCATCAACGCCACCAGCAGCAGAGAGGCCACCACCGCCCCCTCCCAACCGGGCCGCCAACCCTGCCGCACCTGCAGCAGGGCCAGGGGCAGAGGCAGGGCCAGGCGAAACAGAGCTCCCCCCACGGGCAGGTAATAGAGCCCCGCCCAGAGGAGGGCCGTGGCGGAGGCCAGGTAGGCGGTTTCCACCAGCTGGCGGGCCTGACGGCGGCTGAGGCTGGTGGGAGGAGACGACGGAGGCATCGCAGCGGGGCTCAGCGGGGGGCCGGGGCAGGGCTGGAAGCCGGAGCGGCGGGTGTGCCGGAAGCAGCAGCGGCAGAGGGAGTGCTTCCGGATGGCATGCGCTCGATCGTCTCCACTTCGAAACTCACTCCGGCGGACCGCAGGGCTTCGGTGACCACCTCGGCTGGAGCGGAGGGATCAGCGGTGGGCAGTTTGATGGTGATCCGGTAGGAGGCAGAGCCGACAGGTGCCTTGGCGGGCTTGACGGATTTGGCAGGGTTGGCGGCCGTGCTGGCCTCAGTCTTGGCCGGTGGGGCAGAGGGCGAAGCGGAAGAGGAAGCGGAGGGGGAGGTCGCCCCGGGCTTCGCTGCCGGAGTCCCGGAGGATGCTGCCCCTGGAGAAGCCGTGGACGGGGTGCCTGCTGCGGAAGCACCTGGGGTGGTGGTGGTGCTCGGCGTGGCCGGTGCACTGAAGCTGCCGGAGAGGCGCTCACCCAGGGGTGTGCCGCTGCAGGCGGCCAGGGAAACGGCCAGAGAGGTGGCCAAACCCGCCAGGCTAAGGCCACGGGCCAGGGGGCGGATCATCAGCCCTGGCCAGCCTGGATGATCCTGACCGCGCTGGCCCTGGGACGTCCGGTCTTGGTGGTGGAGGGGATCTTGGGCTTGCCGGCGCCCTCGACCTTGGGCTTGGCTTTGGGCTTGGCCTTTGCCTTGGCCTTGGTCGTGGTCGCGCTGGCCTTGGTGGTGCCGGTCTTGGCTGTCTTGCCCTTGCCCTTGCCGCTGGCGGCCTTGGCGGCCAGCAACTCCTGAGCCTGCTCCAGGGTGATGGCCTCCGCACCGGTCCCTTCGGGCAGGGAGGCGTTGACCTTGCCCTGTTTCACATAGAGGCCGTAAGGACCATCGAACACCCCGATGGACTCGCTTTCCCCATCCGGGATGCCCAGATCCCGAAGCGCCGTGCGCCCTCCCCGCCCGCGCTTGGGCATGGCCAGCAGCTCAAGGGCCCGGGTGAGGCCCACCAGCAGCACATCATCCTCAGCCTTGAGTGAACGGTAATCCTTCTCACCCTTGCCCTTGTCGTGCACCACATAGGGGCCGAAGCGGCCAAGGCCGGCCTGCACCTTGCCGCCATCGGGATGCTCACCCAGCAGCCTCGGCAGCCGCAGGAGCCCCAGAGCGTCCTCGAGGCTGAGCTCATCCGGCTTGACGCCTTTGGGCAGGGATGCCCGCTTCGGTTTGGGAGTCTCATCGCTCACCTGGCCCCGCTGCAGGTAAGGCCCGTACTGGCCGAACAGCAGATAGATGGCATCGCCGGTTTCGGGGTCGACGCCGATGGATTCAGGGCCTTCGCTCTTCTGGCGCAGGATCAGCTCGGCCTGTTCGCCGTCGAGCTCGGCGGGGGTGATCTCCTGGGGCAGGGTGGCCTTGATCAACTCCTCGTTGCCGTCGTCCCCCACCCGCTTGGCCTCCAGGTAGGCACCGAAGCGACCAATCCGGACCACGCAGGGGAGGCCCTCCAGCTCGATCGTGCGCGAGGCAGTGGGGTCGATGTCGTCCTCCCGCTGCTGCACCTGGGTTTCCAGGCCCTTCTCCCCCTTGTAGAACTGGGTGAGGTAGGGAAGCCACTGCAGCTTGCCGGTGGAGATCTCATCCAGGCTCGACTCCATCCGAGCGGTGAAGCTCGTGTCCACCAGGTCGGGGAAATGGCCCTCCAGCAGGGCAGTCACGGCGAAGGCCGTGAAGCTGGGGGTGAGGGCGTTGCCGGCGAGGGTGGCGTAACCCCTGTCGACGATCGTGCCGATGATGCTGGCGTAGGTGGACGGGCGGCCGATCCCTTCCTTCTCCAGCATCTTCACCAGGGCGGCCTCGCTGTAGCGAGCGGGTGGCTGGGTCTGGTGGCCGAGGGCTTCCACCCCGGCGCAGCTGGGCCGGTCATCGACCGCCAGAGAGGGCAGGAGCACCTCCTGTCCTTCGAGGGCGGCATCGGGATCATCGCTGCCCTCGACATAGGCCCGGAAGAACCCGGGGAAATCGATTCGCTTGCCGCTGGCACGGAAGGTGGCCTGCGCCACCTGCAGCTCCACGCTCAGCATCGTCAGCCGTGCATCGGCCATCTGCGAGGCCACGGTGCGCTTCCAGATCAGCTCGTAGAGAGCCAGATCCTTGCCATCAAGGCCGGTGTCCTTCGGGGTGCGAAAGGCCTCGCCTGAGGGGCGAATCGCTTCGTGGGCTTCCTGGGCGTTGCGCGATTTGGTGCTGAATTGCCGCGGTGCGGGGCTGAGATAGTCGGGTCCGTATTTCTCCTTGACGCAGGAGCGGGCGGCGTTGATCGCCTGATCGGAGAGATGCACCGAGTCGGTGCGCATGTAGGTGATGAAGCCGCGCTCGTAGAGGCCCTGCGCGGTGCGCATGGTGTCGCGGGCGGACAGGCGCAGCTTGCGATTGGCCTCCTGCTGCAGGGTGCTGGTGGTGAAGGGCGGCACCGGCCGGCGGGTGGTGGGCTTGGCCTCCACCTCGGCCACCCGCCAGGGTTGGCTGAGCACCGTTTCGCGCAGGCTGCGAGCTTCGGATTCCTCCAGCAGGCGCACCTTGCTTCCGGCCTTGAGCGCCCCGGTGGTCTCGTCGAAATCAGAGCCGCCCGCGATTTTCTCGCCACCGACATGGGTGAGCCTGGCCTCAAAGACACTGCTGTCGTGCTCCAGACGGGCCTTGAGATCCCAGTAGGAGCCACTGCGGAAGGCCCGGCGGGCCCGCTCCCGCTGCACCAGCAGCCGCACCGCCACCGACTGAACCCGGCCGGCTGAAAGCCCCCAGGCCACCTTCTTCCAGAGCAGAGGCGAAAGGGTGTACCCCACCAGCCGATCCAGGATGCGGCGGGTTTCCTGGGCATGGACCAGCTCCATGTCCAGATCACGGGTCTGGTCGAGGGCTCGGCCGATGGCGTCCTTGGTGATCTCGTGGAACACCATCCGCTTGACCGGCACCTTGGGGTTGAGCAGCTGCTGCAGGTGCCAGCTGATGCTCTCCCCCTCCCGGTCCTCGTCGGTGGCCAGCAGCAGCTGATCAGCTCCCTTGAGGGCCTCCTTCAGCTCCTTGACAATCTTTTTCTTGTCCTTGGGAACCACATAGAGCGGTTCGAACTGCTCGGCCGTGTTGACGCCGAGATTGGCCCACTTCTCCCCTTTGTGGGCGGCAGGAATCTCGCTGGCGTTGTTGGGCAGGTCACGCACATGGCCCATCGACGCCTCGACACGGAAATCCTTCGGCAGGTAGCCGCGGATGGTGCGGGCCTTGGTGGGGCTCTCGACGATGACCAGCGTGTGCGCCACAGGCAGGCGTAAAACCGGTTCCCTCTTTATCGCACCGAGGGGCCATGCTGCCAAACATGGCCTGGCAACGCGGCTACAGTCCGCAGCATCACGCCCTGCCGTAGACCAGTGATGACGGTGTTTTGCACCCTTGCCGGTGGAGGAGCGCCGGCGATCACGGCCCTGCAGCTCAACGCCGGCGCCATCGCCCCTGAAAGCGCCGTGCTGGTGGCTCTGCTGGCCTGCCTGCTGGTGGATCTGGCCGGGGAGGAGGCGGCGAGCCGCTGGGTGCCACCGATCTGTTACGGCGGCCTGGGCACCGCCCTGGTGCTGCTGGCCCTGCAGTGGAACGCCCCTCTGGAGCCCTCCTTCCTCGGCTCCTTCCTGGCCGACAACCTGGCCATCGCCTTCCGCGGCGTCGTGGCCGCCTCCACCCTGCTCTCGCTGCTGATCAGCTGGCGCTATGTGGAGCGCAGCGGCACGCCCGTGGGCGAATACGCCGCCATCCTGCTGGCGGCAACCCTCGGAGCGATGTTCCTCTGCGGTGCAACCGATCTGGTGAGCATCTTCATCTCACTGGAAACCCTCTCCGTCTCCAGCTACCTGCTTTCCGGCTACATGAAGCGGGATGCCCGCTCGGGTGAGGCGGCGCTCAAATACCTGCTGGTGGGTTCGGCGGCGGCGGCGGTGTTCCTCTACGGCGCCTCCCTCCTCTACGGCCTCACCGGCGGTGAAACCAGCCTTGAGGCGGTGGGGGTGGCCCTGCAGACCAGCGCCACCCCCGTCACGGCCCTGGCCCTGGTGTTCGTGCTGGCCACGGTGGCCTTCAAGATCGCGGCGGTGCCTTTCCACCAGTGGACGCCGGATGTCTACGAGGGCTCCCCGACGCCGGTGGTGGCCTTCCTCTCGGTGGGTTCCAAGGCGGCGGGTTTCGCCCTGGCCCTGCGCCTGCTGGTGGGTTGTTTCGAGAGTTTCGATGCCCAGTGGAAAGTGCTCTTCACCGTGCTGGCGGTGCTGAGCATGACCCTGGGCAATGTGGTGGCCCTGGCCCAGACCTCAATGAAGCGGATGCTGGCCTACAGCTCCATCGGCCAGGCGGGCTTCGTGATGATCGGTCTGGTCTGCGGCACCGAGGACGGCTACGCGGCGATGGTGCTTTACATGGCCGCCTACCTGTTCATGAACCTGGGAGCCTTCGCCTGCATCATTCTCTTCTCGCTGCGCACAGGAAGCGACCGGATCTCCGACTACGCCGGTCTGTACCAGAAAGATCCCCTGATCACCCTTGGCCTCAGCCTCTGCCTGCTCTCCCTGGGTGGTATCCCCCCCATGCTGGGATTCTTCGGCAAGATCTACCTCTTCTTCGCAGGCTGGGCCGATCAGCAATACCTGCTGGTGGTGGTCGGTCTGATCACCTCGGTGGTCTCCATCTATTACTACATCTCAGTGATCAAGATGATGGTGGTCAAAGAACCTCAGGAGGCTTCCGACGTGGTCAAGGCCTACCCCGAGATCAGCTGGAGCCTGACGGGAATGCAACCCCTGCGGGCCGCCCTGGTGGGTTGCGTGCTTGTCACCGCCATCGGAGGCATCCTCTCGAATCCGCTGTTCACCTGGGCCAATTCCGCCGTGGCGGGCACACCGATGCTTCAGCACGCCATCGCAGCCAGTGAGTCCGCCGTGGCCGCCCTGGGATGAGCAACCTGAGCGCGCTCCAGGAGACGCCCAACCGTCCGTCAGAGGCCTACCCAGGTCCGGTGGCCCGCCTCGATCACATCAGCAAGATCTACGGCGCCGGCGACACGGAGGTGCGCGCCCTCGACGACCTCTGCCTCACCGTGCAGCCGGGTGACTACCTGGCGGTGATGGGCACCTCGGGCTCCGGCAAGAGCACGGCGATGAACATCCTTGGCTGCCTGGATCGTCCCACCTCCGGCAGCTACCTGCTCCGAGGAATCCCTGTGGAACACCTCGACGATGATGCCCTGGCGGACCTGCGCAACCGCAGCCTCGGCTTCGTGTTCCAGCAGTTCCACCTGCTGCCGCACCTGAGCGCCCTCGACAACGTGATCCTGCCGATGGTCTATGCGGGGGTACCAGCGAAGGAACGCCGGGAGCGGGCCGCCGCGGCCCTGGGGAGGGTCGGCCTAGCCAAGCGCCTGCGCAACAAACCCAACGAACTCTCTGGAGGCCAGCAACAACGGGTTGCCGTGGCCAGGGCGATCATCAACCAGCCAGCACTGCTGCTGGCCGATGAGCCCACCGGAGCCCTCGATTCCCATACCACCCAGGAGGTGCTGGAGATCTTCGACGACCTCCATCGTCAGGGGATGACGGTGGTGCTGGTGACCCACGAAGACGACGTGGCCGCACGGGCCGAGCGGGTCGTTCACTTCCGCGACGGCCACATCGCCGACTGAGGCAGCCCAGGATTCAGCCGGCAGCCGGGGCCGCGGGCCGCTCCAGGCTCTGCAACAGCTGGCCCATCAGCAGGGCAATGGCATCAGGGCCACCCAGCGCCGTTCCGCCGGGATCGAGCATGCCGGGGTCGATCGCCACCCAGCCGCCGCTGTCGGGCAGGCGCAGCTCGAAATGGAGGTGCGGGCCCGTGCTCAGGCCCGTGCTGCCCACGCGTCCGACCACGGTCCCCTGCTTCACCAGTTCACCCTCTTTGACATAGAGCTCCGAAAGATGGCCGTAGAGGGTGCGACGCAGGGGATTCCTATGCTCGATCTCCACCGCCAGCCCATAGCCCCCCGCCACGCCGCTGCTCACCACCCGCCCGGAAAGCGCTGCCACCACGGGGGTGCCCTCCGGAGCGGCCAGGTCCTTGCCGGCATGCATCAGCCAGCTGCCCAGAACAGGATGGAGCCGCCAACCGAAGCTGCTGGTGGTGACGGCAGAGCCGATCAGGGGAAAAAGCAGGCGGCGGTTGCCATTGCCGGCCAGGGGCGCCGGCCTGGGGGTCACTCTGAAGACATCACTGAGACGGAAGCTGCCGCCGGCGCCGGAGAGCAGGGCCGACACGGGCACGGTGATCGGAGGAAGGGGCAGGCCATTGCTGCCGAGGCGGCCCATGCCCGCCATCAGTGCGCCGGAGGGCTGGCCGTTGTCGAGACGCTCCGCAGCCAGAGGATTGCGGCCGCGCCAGCGTACGGACACACCGGTGCGGCACTCCTGCTCAGAGAGGGCTCCACTGCTGCAGGCCTGCCGGTGGGCAGGCAGTTCGCCGGGTTGCAGAGCACCTGCGGATTCAACCCGGTTGCGCTCCGCGGGGGTGACGACCCCCTGACGCACCAGATCATCGAGGGACTGGTCGAAGCGACGGGGACGGGCCTGGGGCACCTGATCGAAACTTGGCTTCAGTGGCGCGGGGGTGTCATTCGCCAGGCGGGGTGAAGCCAGGGCGCGAGGAGGCGGCGACTGGGGTGGCGCGGCCGGTACGGCAGGAGCCTGGGCGGCGGCGGGGCCCGGGCGGGGCGCGGCAGGCACAGGCGGTTCAGCAGGGACCCCCAGCTCGGACGGGGGCTGCAGCTGGGCCAGGCCCAGGGGCGTTGATGCCATCACCAGGGAGCCCAGCAACAGGCGGGTGTGCCAGGAGTAGCGACGCAAACCGAGAACCGTGCGAAACAGATGAAGCTTAGAAAAGCCTGGCGGTGGGCAGCCACGGAACTGTCTGGCGCTCCAGCGGCCGGTCAGAAGCTGCGCCAGAGCAGGGTCCGCTCGCCCGGTCGGCTCAGCAGCAGGCCGCCGTCCACGCTCAAGCCCTCCACATGCCAGCGCGCCTGGCGGTGCACCACCCCGTCGGCGGGCACGAGCAAGCGGTGCTCCGCCATGGCGCGCACCAAGTCGGGACTGGTGCTCCGGAACACGGCCCATTCCAACGCGGCCAGCACCCGGGCCGTCAGGGCAGGCACCCCGCTGGCCAGGGTGCGACGCCCCAGGACCTCGCGCAGGCTGATGGCCCCGAGCGGCACCCGGTTGCGGCCATTGAGGCCGATGCCCACCCTGGCCAGGCGAATCGTGGTTCCGCGCAGGCTGAGTCGCGGCAGCAGGCCCGCCAGCTTGCGACCGTCCACCAGCAGGTCGTTGGGCCACTTGAGTTGAACGCTCAGTCCGAGCGCTTCGAGCTGCAGGGCCAGGCCCACCGCCGCCGCCAGTCCCAGTGCAGCAGCGTTGGCAGAATCCGGCGGCCAGGGCAGCGCCGCGCTGATCCAGACGCCACCCGGCGGGGAGACCCAGGGCCTGCCCCTCTGGCCATGGCCGAAGCGCTGGCGACCGGCCAGCACCGCCAGAGGTGGCCGCTCGCCCACTGCCAACCGCTGCTCGAGCCGTTGTTCGGTGCTGCCGCAACAGGGCAGCCAGATCAACCGCCAGGGCAGCGCCGGTGGCCGTGAGGGCTGGGGAGCTTCCCGGGAGCTCAGCTGCAGCCGGGCCGCCTGAATCCGGCCGATCATGCCCCCTTCAACGGTTGGTGCTCAGTCAGCATCGATGGAGTGCAGCCAGGTGCCGACCCTGCCGGCGCCCGCCTCCAGCTGCTCCACCGGGTGCACCAGCGCCAACCGCATCCAGCCCTCCCCGCTGGGGCCGAAGCCGTTGCCGGGGGTCAGGGCCACGCCGGTGCCCTCGAGCAGGGCTGCGCAGAACGACTCTGAATCCAGCCCCCGGGCCCGGGCCGGCTCAGGCAGGCTCAGCCAGAGGTAGAGCGCCATCGAGGGCCGCTGCACCGCCCACCCCTGGGCCTCGAGGGCCGCGGCCATCCGGTCGCGGCGGACCCGGTACACCTCCCGCAGCTGCGCCGGCCACTGGGGGGCCTGCTCCAGGGAAGCGATCGCCCCGGCCTGCAGCGCCAGCGACTGGTTGAAATCCACCACCCCCTTGAGCTGACGCAGGGCGGTGATCAGGGGCTCGGCGCCGATGGCGAAAGCCAGGCGAAAGCCACCGAGGCACCAGCTCTTCGAGAAGGAGAAGAACTCGATGCCGCAGCTGCGCCAGTGGGAATTGCGCAGCAACGCCGGGGCCTCACCTTCAAGGGCAAGGTCCACGTAGGGGTTGTCGTGCGCCAGCACGAAGCCATGGCGCTGGGCCCGCTCGACGGCCTGATCCAACCACTCCTGCTCCCCCACGGTGGCGGTGGGGTTGTGGGGAAAGCCCAGCACCATCAGTCGCAGCTGATCCCAGGTGGCCAGGGGGATCGTCTCGAAGCGGGGCCGCCAGCCCTGATCGGCGTGCAGGGGCAGCAACGTGGTCTGGGCCGAGGCCAGGTGAAGCCCACCCCGGTGGGAGGGGTAGTAGGGATCCAGCAGCAGTGCCGACTCGCCGGGGTTGAGGACCGCCAGGGGCAGGTGGGCCGTTCCCTCCTGGGAGCCCACCAGCAGCAGCACCTCACGTTCGGGATCCACGGCCACGCCGAAGCGACGCTGAGCCCAGGCCGCCACCGCCTCGCGGAACGGCAGGGTGGCGCCATGGAGGCAGTACGAGGCGCTGCTCGGCCGGCTCAGGGCCGCGGCCATGGCCTCAAGCGCCACGGGCGGTGGAGCCAGATCGGTGGAGCCGAGAGAAAGATCGAGCAGCGGGGCCAGCCCCCGGGCCAGTTCCGGGTTCAGCAGACCCTGGGCGTAGGCGATCTTGCGGCGGTCGTTGCGAGCGAAGACCCCCTGCCCAAGCCGGGCGACCCGCTCAGAGATGGGCATCCAGGAAGGCCTTGAGCTGGGGTTTGGCCATGGCGCCTTCATGGCGAGCCAGTTCCTTGCCGTCCCGGAAGAGAATCAGGGTGGGTAGACCCTGGATCTTCTGGCTGTCGCGAACGACGGGATTGGGATCGGCCTCGAGCTTGCCCACCGCCAGACGCACGCCGTACTCGGCGGCGGCCCAGTCCATCAGGGGAGCCATCAGACGGCAGGGGCCGCACCAGGAGGCCCACACGTCGACCAGAACCGCGCCGGAGGCAGAAAGCACGTCGGCCTCGAAGTTGGCATCGGTGAAAACGGCAACGGCCACGGACCCGGATCAGCTGCAGGAATTGTATGGAGGTGAGCAGCGAGCACCGGGGGGAGAATCCGCCCCCAGGGCTCAGAGCTTGTCGATCGAGCGCTTGAGCTCCTCGAGTTCCGCGTCCACCTGGGCCGCCTGGACAGGCTCCAGCTTGGGCGTTTCCGCGTTGACCGGAAGAAGCTGTTCGGAGGCGGCACCCCCCTCCAGGCGGTTGCGGAGCGCGGCGAGTTCATCATCCACATCGCTGCCTCCCTCAAGAGCAGCGAACTGGCTCT
Source organism: Synechococcus sp. BSA11S (assembly GCF_014224355.1). Classification (GTDB taxonomy): domain Bacteria; phylum Cyanobacteriota; class Cyanobacteriia; order PCC-6307; family Cyanobiaceae; genus Regnicoccus_A. Next base: position 50,212 of record NZ_VNWP01000009.1, read on the forward strand.
CGAGATCGGCGCCAGCCAGTTCGGCTGCAGCCTGGCTGCGGGCCTCGAGAGCCTGGACCTTCTCCTCCATCTGCTCGAAGGCCGCCATCGAGGAGTTGGTGCCGAGGTTGCCGACGGCGCTCTGGAGCTGCTCCTGGGCCTGGGCCGCCTGGGCGCGGGCCTTGAGCATGTCTTTTTTGGTCTTGGCTTCGGCGATCTTGCCCTCGAGCGCCGTGAGGCTGCGCTTGAGGGTGTCAACCTGGCCGACCTGACTGCTGAGCTGGTTGTTGAGAGCGGTGGCCGTCTCCTGGTAGGTCTTGCGGCGGCTGAGGGCCTCGCGGGCGAGATCTTCCTCACCTTTCTTCAGGGCCAGCTCGGCCCGCTCATACCAGGTCCTGCTCTGGGATTCGGCCTGGTCGGCCTGATTCTGGATCCGCTTCTGGCTGGCGATGGCGGTGGCCACGGCCTGGCGAAGCTTCACCAGGTCGGACTGCATGTCCGCCACGGACTGATCGAGAATCTTGGCGGGATCCTCGGCCTTGCTGACCAGATCGTTGAGATTGGCCCGCAGCAGGCGGCTGAGCCGGTCGAAGAAGCCCATGGGTCGAGGCGGGAGCAATTCGGAGGGTAGCCGCTGTGGACCGTGGGACCACGGACGGTTGCCCGCACCCCTGGCTGCCTAACCTCGTTGGATGGGCAGGGCTCCACGGGATCAGGTGCGCCTGATCGGCAACGTTCAGGTGCTGAGGCCAGCGCCGCCGGCGCCGATCGTCCCCGTGGCGTCCTGCCTGGAGGAGCTGCAGCACGAGTGGCAGCGGGCGGGCAGCCTGGCGGCCCTCTGGCAGGCCTGGCCTCGGATTGCCGGAAACCAGCTTGCCCCCCACTGCCGCCCTCTCAGCCTCCATGGCGGCGTGCTCACCGTGGGCGCCCAGCATCCCCAGTGGTTGCAAGCCCTGCGATACAACCGCCACCAACTGCTCGGAGCCCTGAGGGGATCCGGGTTTCCGGTCCGTGATCTGCGCTTCCGCCAGCATCAGGCCAGCACAACCGGGCTGCCGGGCAGTGAAGACACCGCCAGAGTCTGGGCCAGCCATCCCAGTCGCGTGGACGTGCATGGGCTGGGGGTCTGTCCGGCCTGCCACAGCCCCGCCCCAGCTGGCGAACTGGCTCGCTGGGGACATTGCGGCCTCTGTCGCCGCAACCCCGGTGACGCTGGAATTCAGTAGCGCTCAGGCACCGGACGCTGCCAGATCGGCGCCAGTCCCCGGGCCCGCAGCTCAGCCGCCCGCCGCTCCAGCCTGGTCCGATCGAGCCGCCAGAGCCGATAGAGACCGGAGCGGCCCAGCTCGATGGGGGCCAGGCCCTGCCAATGGGCCCGCCGGGCCGTGCCCTCGTCGATCACCACGAGCACCGTGGGCTGAACCTCCGCAGAGCTGGGGCTGAATCCCTGGCGGTGTTCCCGCTTCAGTCGATCGGCCAGGTTCACCAGTGCCGTCGGGGAAATGCCCTCGTAGAGCACCACCTGGCGCGTGTAGTAATGCAGGGAGGGCTTGAGGATGCCCACCATCGCCAGGGGTTCGGAGCCCCGCCGCTGGAGCCGCACCTGCTCGGCCACCGTCCGGACAGGCAGGCCCCGAACCCCGTCACCGAGGCTCCACATCGGCAGGACCGCCACCAGCTGGAACAGCACGATGGCCAGCTGGGCGGGGACCAGCCCCCAGGGCCGGGGCTTCCAGCAGAGCCAGAAGCCGGCCAGGGTGGCCAGGCCGAAACAGAGCGCCGCCCGCAGCACCAGGCCGCTGGCCAGCAACTCCGCCGGCAGGGTGGGCATCTCCGGATCGTTGATCAGGGGAATCCATCGGGGAGAGAGCGCCAGCACCAGGGTGAGCAGCCCCATCAGTGCCACCGAGGCCCCCAGCGCCCAGCGGCTGGCCCGCCCGCCTTCGGCGGCGGCCAGGGTGATCAACAGGCCTGCGGCAGGCGTAGCGGGCAGCCAGTAACTGGGCAGTTTCGTGGCGGCCAGCGTGAAAAAGATCAGCACCGCCAGCAGCCAGCAGGCGGCATAGCTGGCCAGGGAGCCCGCCCCCGGGAGCCGGGAGGCCCCTGGCGCGTCGGGCTCGCTCCAGCATCGGCGCCAGCGACCCGGGGTCCTCAGCAATCCCAGCAGCAACAGGGGGGTGAACGGAAGGCTGGCCACCAGCAGCACCGGCACGAAGTACCACCAGGGCTGCAGGTGCTGGTTCACCACCGAGGTGAAGCGCTGCAGGTTGTGGTACCCGAAGAAACTGTTCCAGAACGCCTCGCCCTCCACCGCCAGCGCCGCCACGTACCAGGGCAGAGCCACCAGGGCGGTGAGCGCAAGCCCCGGGAACGGCCGCAGGCGCCGCCAGAGCGCCCCGAGGCGACGCTGGCTCAGGCCGAACAGCAGCAGGGTCAGACCCGCCAGAGCCAGGGCCACCGGTCCCTTGGCCAGGACCCCCAGACCGAGCACGATCCAACCCGCCCAGACCGGGCGGCGGGGTTCCGCCCAGCACTGCCAGAACAGCAGCAGGGCCACAGCCAGGCAGCCTGTGAGCAGGGCATCGCTCACCGCGATCCGTCCCCAGAGCAGGATCAGAGGTGAGAGGGCAAAGGCCAGGGCCGCCCCCAGGGCGGTGCAGGCCGAGCGCAGCCCGTTGCCGGTCTGGGGCCAGCGCAGCAGGGTGTGCCCAAGGCTGAGCATCACCGCGATCATCGCCAGGGCCGACGGCAGGCGGGCGGCCCAGGTCCCCAGCGGATTCCATTGATCCTGGAGCGGAATCCCGTAGCCCAGCCCCATCAGCCAGTAGATCAGCGGCGGCTTGTCGTAGCGGGGAAGCCCGTTGACATGGGGAATCAGCCACTGACCGCTTTCGGCCATGGCACGGGCGGAGGCGGCGAAGAGCGGAGGCGTTTCATCCACCAGCCCTGTGGCGCCGAGCTGCCAGAGGAACAGGGCGATGCCCAGCACCAGGATGAGACCCAGCACGAACCAGTGGCCAGGGGCAGGTCGGCCCCCATCCGGGGAACGGGAAGGGGACACGGATGGCGCGTGAGTGGCTGCGAACTTAGGCCGGGCGCAGACCTTCCCGGAGCCAGTCCTCGATCCGGCGGGCGAAGGCCTCCCGGGAGGCGTGGCGCTCCACCCAGCGGCGGCAGGCGGAGCGGTCCAGCCCGGCGGCGCCCCGGGCCGCCGATGTCAGCGCGGCCACGTCGTCGGGGGGGACCAGCAGCCCGGTGACCCCCGGCACGATCAACTCGCCGGGGCCACCCCGGGCGTAGGCGACCACCGGCACACCGCAGGCCATGGCCTCGACCACCACATTGCCGTAGGCCTCGTTCCACTTGGGCGTGTTCAGCAACAGCCGACAGCCGCCGAGCTCCCGCTGCAGCGCAGCAGTGGGCAGGAAGCCACGCCAATCGAGCGTTCCGGGGGGTACCGAGGCCTCCACGGCGGCGGCATAGGCCGGGTCCTCACGCACTCCCCAGACCAGCAACCGCTCTCCCAGGTTGGCGGCCACCGCAGCTGCATCCTCCAGCCCCTTCTCCGGCGCAATCCGGCCCGCCCAGCCCAGCAGGGGCTGGGGATCGGAGCGCTCGCGGAAGCTGTAGGCCTCCAGGTCGAAGCCATTGCCCACCACCAGCGGCGGGGTGGGCAGATCGAAATCGCAGGCCTGGGCCCTGGTGTGGAAAGCCAGCCGGCGTTGATCCTCTCGGGCGACCGCCTTGATCACCTCATCCATCACCGTGGCGACCGACCCCATGCTCACCAGGTGAAAGAGCGGGGTGCCCAGCAGGGGCGTGAGCCAGAACGGCAGCCAGTCGTAGGCCAGGTTCAGCACCGCATCGAACTCCCCCTGATGGGCCTGGACCTGGCGCCAGAAGGCGGGCAACAGCCCGGCAGCTGGAATCTGGACGGGGGCATCACGCCGCTGGTGCTGCCAGCTGGGCTGATCGACTCCGGCAACTGTCCAGAGCCGGGCAGCCCGGCAGGCGCTGGAGAGCCGCGATCCTTCGGCCGCGAGCACCGTGAGCTGGTGTCCGCGGCCGATCAGGCCGGCCACCAGGCTCTCGAGGGTGCGCTCGACGCCGCCCCCGCCGCCTGAGCCGAGCGCCCCCACCGGTGTGCTCACCACCAGCAGGCGCCAGGGGGCCGTCATGGCTGCAACCCCGGATCGGGCACGACCTGGCGCCAGAATCGCTGGCGCTGGTTGATCAGCAGCACCGAGCCCAGCGCCAGCACCGAGCCGAACCACTGCAGCGGCCGCAGGCGTTCATCCAGCAGAAGCAGGCCGCAGAGCAGAGCGAACACGGGCGTGAGGAAGGTGAGTGCCGTGAACCCGGTCAGATCGCCGCGGCTGGCGAACCAGAAGAACAGTCCGTAGGCCAGGGCACTCCCCAGCAGACTGGCGTAGGCCATCAACCCCCACTGGAGGGCACTCCAGGTGGGCCAGAAGGGAGTCGCGGCGGCATCGAGGCTTGTGATCCCCAGGGAACCCAGAAGCAGGGGCACCCCGCCGATCAGCATGTGCCAGCCGGTGACGGCCACCGGATCGCTGCCGCGGCTGGCGTAGCGGCAGAGCACGGTGCCGAAGGCCATGGCCACCGCCGCCCCCAGCATCCAGGTTTCGCCATGGCTCCAGGGATGCAGCCCAAGAGCCTCCGGTCCATCCAGCCACCAGTGGCGCAGCAGTGGCGCCGGCAGCCCCAGACAGGCGATGCCGGCCAGGCCCAGCAGCAGGCCCGACCAGCCCACCGGATTGATGGCTTCGCCGAAGAGGCCGCGGGCCAGCAGGGCCACCAGCAGGGGCTGGGAATCAATCAGGACCGAGCCCAGCCCGGCCCCGGTGCTCTCCAGACCACGGGCCAGAAGGCCCTGGAACAGGGTGCCGTCCACCAGGGCGAAGGCCAGCAACCAGGGCCGGTCGGAGGCGGCCACCCCCAGGGAACGCTTCTGCAGTCGCGCCACAGCCAGAACAGCCAGGCCAGCGGGCAGCAGCCTCATCCAGGCGATCGTGAGCGGACCGGCGCTCTCGAGCAGGGGCTTCATCGCCGCCATCGCCGTGCCCCAGAGGGCAAAGGGCAACAGCATCAACAGCCAGCGCAGCGGGGGTGTCATCGAAGCGGCCGACGGTGACCTTTTTAAGATCCAGCCATTCCGATCTGCATCGCATGCCCTGGCCCTGGCGCCGCAAGTCCCGCAAGAGCATGGCGAGGATCGTGATCGAGGGGGCGATCGCTGGCCCGACCCGGGAGCGGGTGGTCAAGGCCCTCCGGCAAGTGGAGGAGAGGGAATTCCCGGCTTTGCTGCTGCGTATCGACAGCCCCGGCGGCACCGTCGGCGACAGCCAGGAGATCCATGCGGCCATCGGCCGCCTGCGCAGCAAAGGGTGCCGCGTGGTGGCCAGCTTCGGCAACATCTCCGCGTCCGGAGGGGTGTACGTGGGGGTGGCCGCGGAGAAGATCGTGGCCAACCCGGGCACGATCACCGGCTCAATCGGCGTGATCCTGCGCGGCAACAACATCTCGAAGCTGCTGGAGCGCATCGGCATCAGCTTCGAGACCGTCAAGAGCGGCCTCTACAAGGACATCCTCTCGCCGGACCGGGCCCTCACGGCCGATGAGCGGCTGCTGCTGCAGGGGTTGATCGACTCCAGCTACGGGCAGTTCGTCGCAGCGGTGGCCAGTGGCCGTGGGCTGAGCGAAAGCGAGGTGCGTGGCTTCGCCGACGGGCGGGTGTTCAGCGGCGCCCAGGCCATGGAGCTGGGTCTGATCGACGAACTCGGTGATGAGGAACACGCCCGCCGACTGGTGGCGCAGCTCGCCGGCCTGGATGAGGAGAAAACCCAGCCCGTGCTGTTCGGCAAGCCCCAGAGACGGCTGGCGGGCCTGATTCCTGGCCGCAACCTGCTGGGGGGGCTGCAGCAGGCCCTCAGCCTGGAGCTGGCCTGGTGCGGCCAACCGCTCTGGCTCTGGCGGCCATGACGGAGGCCCTGGAGTTACGGGCGCTGCGGGGCGCCACCACCGCGATGGCCAACACCACCGCAGCCATCGAGGAGGCTGTGAGCGAACTGCTGGCCAGTCTGATCGCCGGCAATGGCCTGAGCGGGAGCCAGATGCTGTCCGTGACCTTTTCGGTGACCGCCGATCTCGACGCCGGCTTTCCAGCCGCGGTCGCCCGCCGGCAGCCGGGCTGGGACGGGGTCGCCCTGCTCGACTGTCAGCAGATGGCCGTGGCCGGCGATCTGCCCCGCTGCATCCGCCTGCTGGCCCACGCCTGGATGGAGCCCGGACGTCCCCCGCTGCACCCGTACCTGAGGGAGGCGGCGCGGCTGCGGCCAGACAGATCCGGTCACAACTGACAGCTGCGCCGCTGCACCCCCGAGGGACATGCCCCGATGGCGCGGGCCGACAATCCTGAGAACACCGGGCCCGCTTCGCGCTTCCCGCCCCTTCCCTTTCCTTCATGACCCGACCGAATCTGCAACAACGGCTGCGCCGACTGAGGAGCACCTGGCCGAGCCGCGCCGGCCTGCTGATGGCTGCCGCGGGCATGGGTCTTGGAGCGGCGCTGGCCGGTGCGGGAGCCTGGATCGCTCCCACCTCTGTCCTGGCTCAGGGCACCCCCAGTCTGCTGGAGTTCCGCTGGGACAACAACAAGGACTATCGCCGGCTCTACTACTTCGTCACCGACACGTCCCGCCTGAAGCGGTCGGAGTATTACCTGATCCTGAGGCCAAAGGATCGCAAGACGGCCATGCTCAAACTCACCATTTCCGTACCCGATAACTTCGACTCAAAAATCGACCCCGATAAAGTCAAGCTCTGTGTGATGCAGGAAGGTGGGATGCTCTCGCGCACCCGTTGCAAGGAAACGATTCCTGCCGTCATCGAAGTGAATGGCAACGGCAAATCGATCGAGATCTTCCCCGAACGTCCGGTCCCAGTTGATGGCACCATCGGCGTCTACATGTCGCTGTTCAATCCCTTCAACATCGGCATGTACCAGTTCAACGCCCTCGCCCAGGCCCCTGGTGATGTGCCCTTCGGTGGCTACCTGGGCAGCTGGCTGATCCAGATCGACCCGGGGATCGACTGACCCTGGCTGTTAAGTTGATCGATCGACAACAGGCCAGCCGCCGAGACGCACCATGACCAAGCGCACCCTGGAAGGAACAAGCCGTAAGCGCAAGCGGGTGTCGGGCTTCCGCGTCCGGATGCGGTCGCACACCGGCCGCCGCGTGATCCGCACCCGCCGCCGCCGCGGTCGGGCTCGCCTGGCCGTCTGAGGCTGAAGCGACGGGGATCGCCCCATGGCCCTGCCCAGGGAACAGCGCCTGCGGGGCGAGAAGGCTTTCGATCACCTCTACCGAAAAGGCCGCCGCATTCACGGCACCTACCTGGTCCTGCGCTCCGTGGTCGGCGAGCCTTCCCTGCTGCGTCCTCCACTGGGGGATGATCAACTGCAGGGTTGCCGTTGTGCCGTGGTGGTGAGCACCAAGGTGAGCAAGCGGGCGGTGCGGCGCAACCGGCTGAGGCGCTTGGTGCACGGCTGGCTGTGCCAGCGCTGCGCCCACTGGCCCAGCAGCCCCAATGGCCTCTGGCTGCTGATCAGCCTCAAGCCCGGCTGCCTCGACGCCAGTCCCGAGGCCTTGCTGGGAGAATGTTCGGAGCTGTTCCACAAGGCAGGACTGAGTCCATGACCGTTGAGGTGACTGAGACCACGTTCTACGAAGGCGGCCCGGCCCGCGGAGATCTGCTCCTCAACCTGCTGTTCGGTCTCACCCTGATCGGCATCCCCTTCGCTGTCGGCGCCATCGTGCGGGCCCTGTGGCTGCGCTTCCGCATCACCAGTCGGCGGATCTCGGTCAGCGGTGGCTGGCTGGGACGGGATCGGACCCAGGTGGTCTACAGCCAGGTGCGTGAAGTGCGCTCGGTGCCACGGGGCTTCGGCGCCTGGGGCGACATGGTCCTGGTGCTCAACGACGGCTCCAAGCTTGAGATGCGCTCACTGCCTCGCTTCCGCGAAACCGAGGCCTACATCCTCGAGCGGATGGCCGTCAGGGGCGGTGCCAAAACAGCCGCTGACAACAAGGGATTCGCTGACCCGCAGGCGGCCAGTGCCTGACCCCCTCCTCCAGATCGCCCGCCCAGCGCATTCCGAGCGGATTCCACCGCATGGCGGACGCGCCAACCAGTTGCTCGGGCACACTGTGCCAACCCCTCACCCTTCCGCCGCCTCCCCGCTGTGATCGGTTACATCTCCGACAACCTGCTGCTTCCAATCCTCGACTTTTTCTATGGGCTGGTGCCGAGTTACGGGCTGGCGATCATCGCCCTCACCGTGGTGATCCGGCTGGCCCTGTTCCCCCTGAGCGCAGGATCCATCCGCAGCGCCCGTCGCATGCGCATCGCCCAGCCCGTGATGCAGAAGCGCCAGGCGGAAATCAAGAGCCGCTACGCCAGCAACCCCCAGAAGCAACAGGAGGAGCTGGGCAAGCTGATGAAGGAATTCGGCAGCCCCCTCTCCGGTTGTCTCCCTCTGCTGGTGCAGATGCCGATCCTCTTCGCCCTGTTCGCCACCCTGCGCGGCTCACCCTTCGCCGATGTGCCCTACACCCTCAATCTGAAGGTGTTGCCGGCCGACCAGATCGCCGCGGTGGAGATCAAACCCTTCAACAGCGCCAGCCATTCGATCTTCATCACCGAGACCAGCCACGTGCCGGTGATCGCCAGCCTCGAGGCCGGCACCAAGCTGGGGATCGGAGACAAAGTCCAGGTCAACCTGCACACCAAGGACGGGCAGCCCTTCGCCAACGCGCTCGAGGGTGTCGAGGACGGAGCCAAGTTTGTTCCGGCCTGGAGTGTGAGCAAGGGTGAAGGGGTGGTGCGCGTCAGCGAGTCAGGGCTGATCGAGGCCCTGGCCCCTGGTGACGCCACCGTGGAGGCCACCGTGCCTGGCCTGGCCGCCCGCAGCGGGTTCCTGTTCATCAAGGCTCTGGGCCAGGTGGGCTTCTACACCGATGGGGCCGTCAACTGGGACATCGCCATCCTGGTGGGAGCCTTCGGCGCCAGCCTGTTCATCTCCCAGATTCTCTCGGGAGCTGGCATGCCGCCGAACCCGCAGCAGTCGACGGCCAACAAGATCACCCCGGTGATGATCACCGGCATGTTCCTGTTCTTCCCCCTGCCTGCAGGTGTGCTGCTCTACATGGTGGTGGCCAACATCTTCCAGGCCCTGCAGACGTTCCTGCTCAGCCGGGAAGCTCTGCCTGAAAACCTCCAGGACATCCTCGATCAGCAGCTCACCCAGCAGACCGTTGCAGTGGCCGCAAGCAGTGGTGGTGGGGAGCGCCTCCCCTTCGAGCCCAAGGCCAAGAAGTGATGAGGCGGCGTCCCTCGCCGTTGCCTGAACCATCCCGGCTGCGGCCTGTGCCGCTTCAGGAACTCCGCGCGCAGCAGGCCCCCCGGCTGTGGAGCGTCGATCAGCGGCTCGAGGATCTCGAGAGCCTCACTCCGGTGCGGGGCTGGCTGAGCGCCCGCCATGCCGACCCCGTGCTGGAGGTGGAGGGGGAGGCCGAAACCGTTGTCACCCTCTGCTGCGACCGCTGCCTGAGCAACTACAACCACGCTCTCCGCTTCAGCGGGGAGGAGCGGCTCTGGCTGGGCGAGGCCGATCAGCTGGGGGATGACGCCGCCAGTGACGAACTGATCGAGAGCCTGGACCCCCGCGGAACTTTCGATCCAGCCCGCTGGCTGTTCGAGCAACTCAGCCTGCAGTTGCCCCTGCAGAACCGCTGTGGCCCCGATTGCCCCGGTCCGGCCATGCCGCCAGATCCCACTGAGCCTGAGGGCTCAGCCTCCAGCGGGCCCAGCGCGGCGGAGGCCATCGATCCTCGCTGGTCGGCCCTGCGCCAATGGCGATGAGTGAGTCGTGGGCTGACCAGCTTGATCTGCTGATCCGGGCCCGGGCACCGATCCTCTGGATCCGCAGCCCCGAAGAGGAACGCATCGCCGCACTGCTGCAACGCGCCGCCCAGCGCCTTGGCCAGCGCACACTCCTGCGTTGGGATTTCGTCGAGGGGCTCCAGGGTCTTCCGAACCGCGAGGGCGAGGCCAGCCGCAATCCGATGGGAGCGCTGGAGGCGATCGAGAGCCTGCCCCCGGATCAGGCGGCGATCCTGCTGCTGCTCGATTTCCACCGCTACTGCGACGACCCCGGCATCGGCCGCCGGCTGCGCAACCTGGCCGCCAGCCTGCGCCAGAAACCCCGCACGCTGGTGATCACCGCTCCGGAGTGGCAGGTGCCTCGGGAACTGGAGGAGTGCCTGACCATCCTCGACCTTCCCCTCCCCAATGCCGGTGAGATCCGCTCCCTGCTCGAGAGCATCGGCCAGGCCTGCGGCCACCCCCTCAGCTCCGATGTGCTCGAGCAGCTCACCCACTGCTGCAGTGGCCTCAGCGAACAGCGCATCCGCCAGGTGGCAGCGCGCGCCCTGGCCAGGCGCGGCCAGCTGGGGGAACCGGACCTGGCGGAGGTACTGGAGGAGAAACGCCAGGCCATCGCCCGCAGTGAACTGCTGGAGTACTGCCCCACCGAAGCCAGCCCCGCTGACATCGGCGGCCTGGAGGCGCTCAAGCAGTGGCTGGAGCAGCGGCGGCAGGCCTTCAGCGACGAAGCCGCTGCCTATGGCCTGCCCTTGCCCCGGGGGGTGCTGCTGGTGGGCCCCCAGGGCACAGGAAAATCACTGACGGCCAAGGCCATTGCCCACAGCTGGGCCATGCCCCTCCTGCGCCTGGATGTGGGGCGGCTGTTCGCGGGGCTGGTGGGCGCCAGCGAAGCCCGCACCCGCGACATGATCCGCAGAGCCGAGGCCATGGCCCCCTGCGTGCTCTGGATTGACGAGATCGACAAGGGCTTCGGTGGCGACAGCCGCAGCGACGGAGGCACCAGCCAGCGGGTGCTCGCCAGCCTGCTCACCTGGATGGCGGAGAAGCGCTCGGCCGTGTTCGTGGTGGCCACCGCCAACGGGGTGGAGAGCCTGCCGCCTGAGCTGGTGCGCAAGGGGCGCTTCGATGAGATCTTTCTGCTCGATCTGCCCGATGCCTCCGAACGACGCACCATTCTCGATCTGCAGTTGCGCCGCCGCCGCCCCGATCACAGGATTCCCCTGGATGTGCTGGTGGATCGCACCGCGGGCTTCTCCGGCGCCGAACTGGAGCAGACCGTGGTGGAGGCCATGCACCTGGCCTTTGCGAGGCATCGCGAGTTCGGCGAGGCTGACCTGATAGCGGCCGCCAGTGACCTCGTCCCCCTCTCGCGCACGGCCCGCGAGCAGCTGGAGGCCCTGAAGCAGTGGGCCAGCAGCGGCCGGGCCCGTCCCGCCTCTCGCCCGCTGCGCTGAGGGGCGCTCAGAGAATCGCCTCGCCTGCAGCCTTGTGGGCCGCAAGGCAGCGGCGGGCGATCAGCCCTTCCTCATCCGCCGGCACCCGCACCAGCTCGAAGGTCCCGAGCCAGCCCAGGGAGACCTCCAGATCCAGGCGCAGAGCTTCATCGTGCTCGCCGATGCCGCCGGTCAGGGCGATCACATCCACACCCCCGAGATTCGCCGCCATCGCTCCGATGCCCTCCAGCAGGCTGTGGCGGAACACGGCGATGGCCAGGCGCGCGCCGTCATGACCGGCCGCTGCCGCCTGGCGCAGCTGGCGCATGTCGGCACTGAGGCCTGAGAGCCCCAGCAGACCGCTCTCCCCCTGCAGCCCTGCCTCCACCTGCTCGGGCGTCAGACCCTCCCGCAGCAGATGCAGGAGGAGCCCCGGGTCGATCGAGCCGCTGCGCGTGGCCATCACCAGGCCCTCCAGTGGCGTGTAGCCCATGGTGGTGGCCACACTGCGGCCGCCTTTGATCGCACAGAGGGAGCAGCCGGCACCGAGATGGCAGCTGATCAGGCGCAACGGTCCGGTCGGCTTGCCCGGGGCAGCCGCCCAGCGACGGCTGATGGTTTCACTCACATGCTCGTGGTTGAGACCATGGAAACCGAAGCGGCGCAGTCCCCTGGCCCTCCAGGCCAGGGGCAGGGCATAGGTCCTGGCCTCCGGCGGCAGGGTGCGGTGAAACCCTGTGTCGAAACAGGCCCACTGAGGGAGCTGGGGCCGCCAGTGACTCAGCCAGCGCATCAGGGTCAGGGCCGGACCGTTGTGCAGCGGCGCCAGGCTGATCAGATCCTCGAGGGTGTCGAGCACCGCGGGAGTCAAGGGTGTGGGAGTGGTGAAGTGTTCGCCGCCATGGACAACCCGGTGGGCCGCCAGCAGCGGATCCCCATCCCACGCGCGCCAGGCGGCGGGCAACCAGGAGTCGAGCACCGGCTCCATGGCTCCGGAGGACGGCTGCCAGCTGCGCTGTTCCCTCCACAGGCAGCGGCCATCAGCAGCAAACAGCCCCGCCTTGAGGGTGGAACTGCCCGCATTCAGCACCAGCACCGACCCTGCAGTGGACACGGGGGAAGCCAGAGGGTCCATTCCTAGAGCGGGCTGGGCAACGACCAGCGCCACTCGGTCACATCAGGGGAATCCATCCCGTGGGTGTGGGCGTAGTTGCGGTGGACGAGGATCGCCTCCTTCATTCGCTCCTTGACGTGGGCGGCGCGGGAGCCGAGGCCTGGCACCCGGTCGATCACATCGATCACCAGGTTGAAGCGATCGATCTGGTTGTTCATCGCCAGCTCCAGCGGTGTGTTGATGTTGCCTTTCTCCTTGTAGCCGCGCACGTGGATGTTGTGGTGGTTGGTGCGGCGGTAGGTGAGCCGGTGAATCAGCCAGGGATAGCCGTGGAAATTGAAGATCACAGGCTTGTCGGTGGTGAACAGGCTGTCGAAATCCCGATCCGAGAGACCATGGGGATGCTCGCTCGGCTGGGTCAGAGCAAACAGCTTGACCACATTGAGCACACGGATTTTGAGCTGGGGAATCTCCCTCCGCAGGATCTCCACCGCCGCCAGAACTTCCTTGGTGGGGATATCACCGGCACAGGCCATCACCACATCAGGGTCATCTGCCTCGGTGCCGCAGTCGTCGTTGCTGGCCCAGTCCCAGAGGCCGATGCCCTTGGCCACATGGCTGCGGGCCTCCTCGAGGGTGAGGTACTGGAGATGCTTCTGCTTGTCGGAAACGATGATGTTGCATACATTCGTTTCCACCATGGCCTCCTCAGCCACCGCCAGCAGGCAGTTGGCGTCGGCCGGCAGGTAGACCCTCACCACCTCACCGCTCTTGTTGCCGGCGAGGTCGATGAAGCCGGGGTCCTGGTGGGTGAAGCCGTTGTGATCCTGCCGCCAGACGGTGGAGGAGATCAGGCAGTTCCAGGGCGCGATCGGCGCGCGCCAGGTGGCATGCAGGTTGCAGGATTCCAACCACTTGGCGTGCTGGTTGAACATCGAGGCGATCACGTGGGCGAAGGCCTCGTAGGTGTGGAAGAAGCCGTAGCGACCGGTAAGCAGATAACCCTCCATCATTCCCACCAGGGTGTGCTCGGAGAGCATCTCCACCACCCGGCCTTCGCGGGCCAGTTCGCTGCCATTGAGGTCTTCAGGGAGGAACTCCTCCATCCAGACCTTCTTGCTGACCTCATAGATGGCCTGCAGCCGGTTGGAGGCGGTTTCATCGGGGCCGAACACCCGCAGGGAGTCGGGATTGCGCACGATGGTGTCGCGCAGCAGAGCGCCCAGGGGTGCGGTGTTCTCGTGCTCACTCTGGCCTGGCCGCTCGACATGAACGGCATGGGCCTCGATCGGCGCCATCCGGAGGCTTCGGCGCAGGCTGCCCCCATTGGCGTGGGGGCTGGAGCCCATCCGTCGCAAGCCCGTTGGAGAGAGGGCCTGCAACTCGGGCCTGAGGGTGCCCCCGGCGTCGAAAAGCTCCTCCGGGCGGTAGCTGCGCAGCCAGGCCTCGAGCATGGTCAGTTGCTGGGGATCCTTGTTCGGTGCCGGCAGGGGCACCTGGTGGGCCCGCCAGAAGTTCTCCAGCTTCTTGCCGTTCAGCTCCTTGGGACCGGTCCAGCCCTTGGGGGAGCGCAGCACGATCATCGGCCAGGCCGGCCGCACGGCCTCACCGCTTTCCCTGCACTCCCGGCGCACCCGCTGGATGGCACTGACCGCCTGGTCCATGGCCTCGGCCATGGCGCGGTGCATCGCCATCGGCTCGCTCCCCTCCACCAGGATCGGATCCCAGCCGTAGCCGCGCATCAGGTTCACCAGCTCCTCGGAGGGGATACGAGCCAGCAAGGTGGGGTTGGCGATCTTGTAGCCGTTGAGATGCAGCACCGGCAGCACCGCACCGTCGCTGATCGGATTGAGGAACTTGTTGATGTGCCAGGAGGTGGCCAGGGGGCCGGTTTCGGCCTCGCCATCGCCCACGCAGGCCAGGGCGATCAGTTCGGGATTGTCGAAGACAGCGCCGCAGGCATGGGAGAGCACGTAGCCGAGCTCGCCGCCCTCATGGATCGAGCCCGGGGTTTCCGGGGTGCAGTGGGAGCCGATGTGGCCGGGGAAGGAGAACTGCTTGAAAAAGCGCTGCATCCCGCCGGCGTCCTGCGACTTGTCGGGATACACCTCGCTGTAGCTGCCATCGAGGTAGGTGGGGCCGAGTACGCCGGGAGCTCCATGCCCAGGCCCTGAGAGGTAGATCATCTCGAGGTCGTGCTGTCGGATCACCCGATTGGCATGGGCCCAGATGAAGGCCTGTCCAGGACTGGATCCCCAGTGCCCCAGCAGACGGGCCTTGATGTGTTCGGGACGGAGCGGCTCCGCCAGCAATGGATTCTCTCGCAGGTAGATCATCCCCACCGCCAGGTAGTTGGCAGCTCGCCACCACGCGTCAAGGAGATGGAGATCCAGCTCTCGGTCACCAGCCATGGGTCCTGGTCCTTGCCGTTCCCCTAGACGGTCTCACGTTGGTGGAGCTCTGCCAACGGCGCGTGTAGCCCTCCTGACAGCGCCGTCGTTGCAGCACGATCGCACCGATTTTCTCTGGAAACCCTGCGGTGGAAACCAAGCCAGCCTCCAAGGCTCAGTCGCGCCTCGCCCCACAAAAGGTCGTCACTCCCAGCCGAAGCGCAGCAGGGCCGAGCGGAAAGCCGGAGGTGGGCTCTCTGACGGCCTGATCGCAACGGGCCCACCGCTGGAGCCGGGAGGGTGTCGCCCTGTAACGAACCCCAACCCCCCGTAACGAAACCCCAGAGACCTTCAGATCCGCGCAAAAAGGCTCCCTACGGTGCGCCTCAGTCGTCCCCTCCCCTGTGGATCGCCCCTCCGCCGCCACCCAGATCGTCGTCGCCTGCCTCGGGGCCGGCGTTGTCACCAGCTTTGCGGTGGCCCAGGGACAGAACCCCCTCACCGCCCTCGGCATCACCCTCTTCTCGGCCGTGGCAGCGGTGATGGTGGGCCAGGTGCTCTGACAGGCACAGATTTCGTCACAGCACCAAGCATTCAATAGCCCGCTCGGAACTCCGGGCGGGCTTCACAGTGGGATGGGGCAAACCATCCTCCCGGCCTGCTGAGGCCATCGCCGTTGGTGTCGAGTTGCTTAAGCCGCTCCGTGAGGAGTCAGTCAGCCCCAGACCCGTCGATGGAAAACATCGTGGCAATCGCTGCAACCCGTTTCCATCCGCTCCTGACGAATCTGCAATAACGAATCTGCAATCTGGAGTGGCCATTTTCGGCCCATGAACCGACCACAGAGGCAAGCGTGAGAATCGCAGCAGTCCACCGATTCAGAAACAGTTCATTCGCGCAGAATCTGTTCAGCCAGGCAGGCGGCCTGCGCCAGGGACTACTCCCCTATGGTAAAGGATCTCCGCAGGTTGATCATGCGGCTCCCCAGAGCTCGATGTCTGAACTTGCTGTTTAGTCTCATGGTCAGCATCCTTCTGCTTGGGTCGATGGATCTCAGCTTCGGTCAACAGATTGAGGGAGGAGCCCCATTCTTAAATGACTCCGGCTCATCAACTTTGCCTCCAGAAAGCACGGAGGAACTGCAGGAATCAATGCCGGAGTTGCAGCTCTTTCCACCTCAGAACCCTTCCCAGGCTCTGCCTTCTCTCGGTGAAGACCTTGGGTCTCCTTAGCTCTGAGAACAAGACCCCTCGGCCTCTGCTTCGTGCAGGGTGCTTGATCCACGCTCAGCTGTTCAGGACTCTCACACTCAAGGACATCATTGTGTTCACTGCGGCAAGACAATGCGGGCGCGGAAGATGCCCAGAGCGACTGGCGCAACGACATCAACGCAGAACTTCTGCTGCGGCAGTTGATCAGCCAGATGGGACCCCTGGCAGTGAGCTGACTGATCACGCGTCCTGTTCCGGCTGCGATGCTTTCAGCCCATCACCTCCGACCTGTGACGAGCGACCACAATCCAGCCCGGCAGGCCATGACCCCAGCGCAGTTGCGGGATCTGATGCCCGCCCTGGCCAACAAGACCTACTTCAACTACGGCGGCCAGGGGCCGCTCCCCACACCATCCCTTGAGGCGATCACCGCCAGCTGGCGGCGCATCCAGGAGCTGGGTCCCTTCACCGGCGACATCTGGCCCTGGCTGGAGCGGGAGGTGGGCAGCCTTCGCGGAACCCTGGCCGCGCTCTGCGGCGTGCCCCCCCAGCGGCTGGCCCTCACTGAGAACGTCACCAGCGGCTGCGTGCTGCCGCTCTGGGGCCTGCCCTGGCAGGCGGGCGATCAACTGCTGATCAGCGACGCCGAACATCCGGGGGTGGTGGCCGCCTGCCGGGAGCTGGCGCGCCGCGAAGGGCTCACGATTGCCGCCCTGGCGGTGAAGGATCTTCGCCACGGCCCTGAAGCCACCGCAACGGCCGTGCTCCAGTCGCTGGAGGCGGGCCTCACGCCCCGCACCCGCCTCGTGGTGCTCTCGCACCTGCTCTGGAACACCGGTCAGCTGATGCCGATCAAGGCCGTGGCCCAGCGGCTGGGCGAGCACCCACGCCATCCGTGGTTGCTGGTGGATGCGGCCCAGTCGGTGGGAAGCCTGGCGCTGGCGGAAGCCGGAGCGGGGGGCGCGGCCGCGCTGGCCGACATCTATGCCTTCACCGGCCACAAGTGGTGCTGCGGGCCGGAGGGGCTGGGGGGCGTGGCCCTCTCCGAACGGATGCTGACGGACTCCCAACCCACCATGGGCGGCTGGAGAAGCCTGGCCAGCGAAACCGACGGGGCCAGTGCCTGGCATGGCGATGCCCGCCGCTTCGAGGTGGCCACCTCCTGCGCCCCCCTGCTGGCGGGGTTGCGCACCTCCCTCGAGCTGCTGGAAGCTGTGGCTCCCGCACCGCAGCGGCTGGAGCTGATTCAGCAACGCAGCCACAGCCTCTGGCGGGGCCTCCGCCGCCTGCCGGGCATCCGCCCCCTGCTGGAGGAGCCCCCGCCGGCGGGGCTGGTGAGCTTCGTGGTGGACGGGATGGAACCGGGGGATCTGGTTCGCCGGCTGGGGCAGCAGGGGATCTGGCTGCGCACCCTCGACGACCCCCATTGCCTGCGGGCCTGCACCCACATCACCACCAGTGAGCAGGACCTGGAGAGGTTGCTGGAGGTCCTTGCCGAGCTCACCGCACCCTGCCGGGAGAGCTGATCACTCAGTCGCTGGGACCTTCCAGAAGGTGACGCTGAACCCAGCCAGCCAGCAGGGCACCGGCGATCGGAGCCAGCCAGAACAGCCAGAGCTGACCCACGGCATCGCCACCCACCCAGAAGGCCACGCCGGTGCTGCGCGCCGGATTCACCGAGGTGTTGGTGACAGGGATGCTGATCAGGTGGATCAGCGCCAGGCTCAGGCCGATCGGCACGCCGGCCAGGTCCTTGATCGCATCTTTGTGGGTCGCGCCCAGGATCACCAGGAGGAAGATGAAGGTGAGCACCACCTCGATGATCAGCGCCGGCAGCAGGCCATACCCCCCGGGGGAGTGGGCACCGAAGCCATTGGTGGCCAGGGGGTTGCTGCCGGTGAGTTCGAAGCCGGGCCGGCCGCTGGCGATGCCGAGCAGCAGACCACCGGCGATCAGACCGCCCAGCACCTGGGCGCCGATGTAAGGGAGCAGCTGCGAGCCCGGATGGCGACCGCCGGCCCAGAGGCCGAAGGTGACGGCCGGATTGATATGGCAACCGGAGATGTGGCCGATGGCGTAGGCCATGGTCAGCACGGTGAGGCCGAAGGCCAGCGAGACCCCGAGGAAACCGAGACCGAGGGGATTGGCTCCGGCCTGGTCATAGGGGAAGGCGGCGGCGAGAACGGCACTGCCGCAGCCACCGAACACCAGCCAGAACGTACCGATCAACTCGGCGAGGAATTTCCTCGACATGGGCACGGGAGAAGACATGGAACGGTGGGTTGATGAACCGGACGGGGCAAACGTACTGGCCCGGGGGCGTTCCGGCAGCGTGTTCCCTCAGACATCAACGTCCCTGTCACTGCAGCCCGGCTCAGCCCACCCTTGAGCGAAGGGCCTTTTCCGCCTCCTCACGGTCATCGAAGTGGATCTTGGTGGTGCCGAGGATCTGGTAGTCCTCGTGGCCCTTGCCGGCGATCAGAAGGAGATCACTGGGGTTGGCCGCAGCAACGGCCGCGGCGATCGCTTTGGCCCGGTCCGCCTCCACCATCAGGTCGGTGCCGGCCGGAATGCCGGCCACCACGTCGTCGAGAATGCGCTGGGGATCTTCGGTGCGGGGGTTGTCGGAGGTCACCACCACCCGGTCCGCCAGGCGCGCGGCGATCGCGGCCATCTGGGGACGCTTGCCCCGGTCGCGGTCACCGCCGCAGCCGAACACGCAGACCAGCTGGCCCTCGGCAAAGGGACGGCAGGCCGCCAGGGCATTTTCAAGACCATCGGGGGTGTGGGCATAGTCGACCAAGACCGCCGGGAGGTCAGCCGTCTGGGGCAGCACCACCCGCTCCATCCGGCCGGGCACACCCCGGAAACTGGGGATCGCCTCCAGCAACTTCTCGAGGGGCAGGCCCTGCTGCTGCAGCACCCCTACAGCCTGAAGCAGGTTCATCAGGTTGAAGCGGCCCACCAGGGGGGATCGGAACGCTCCGCGCCCCAGGGGTGTGATCAGCGTGCCGCTCACCCCATCGGGGGCGAAGACCAGATCCTCCAGCCGCAGCTCGGCCGGGGCTGAGGCCTCCGATCCGGAATCCGCCGCGGCCAGGGAACTGCGCCAGAGCCTCTCCCCCAGCGGCTCCGCGAGGCGCTCGGCCAGCCGCGCCCCCCAGGGGTCGTCCACGTTCACCACAGCCGTGCCATCGAGCCGCTCAGGGGAGAACAGCCCGGCCTTGGCCTCGAAGTAGGCCTCCATCGAGGGGTGGTAGTCGAGGTGGTCCTGGGTGAGGTTGGTGAACACCGCTCCGGCGAAGTGGCAGCCAGCCACCCGTCGCTGATCGAGGGCGTGGGAGCTCACCTCCATCGCCGCCAGCCGGGCACCGGCCGCCACCGCCTTGGCCAGCTGCTCCTGCAGCACATCGGCAAAGGCAGTGGTGTGCGACGCCGTGACGCTGTGCCCCGGCCAGCGGTTGGTCAGCGTGCCGAACAGCGCCGTGGGCTGGCCGCAGCCGGCGCTCAGATGCTCGATCAGGAAGGTGGTGGTGGTCTTGCCGTTGGTGCCCGTGACTCCGATCAGCCCCAGGCAACGGCTGGGCTCCTGCCAGAACGA
The DNA here is from genome assembly GCF_014224355.1 of Synechococcus sp. BSA11S. Taxonomy (GTDB): domain Bacteria; phylum Cyanobacteriota; class Cyanobacteriia; order PCC-6307; family Cyanobiaceae; genus Regnicoccus_A. Next base: position 69,909 of record NZ_VNWP01000009.1, read on the forward strand.
GGCCGCCAGGCGACCGGCCCATTCCGCCAGTGGTTCCTCCAGCACCAGCACCGGATCAGCCTGCCCAGGGGGACACTGGGCCGCAGCCGCGGGCCCGATCACCGCCGCCGCGGCTCCCCGCTCCAGGGCCATGGGCCAGAAGGTCCCCCCATCCACCTGCCCGCCGGGCATCCCGATGAACAGGGTGCCGGCGGCAATGTGGCGGGAATCACAGCTCAGGCCGGTGACAACGGCATCGGCCAGCTGGGCGGGGACCGCCACAGCGCAGTCCTGCAGAAGGGAATGGAGCAGCTGGGACATGGAGGAGGTCAGCTCCAGGAACGGGAGCCGGCGCTATGGAGTTGGGCAGTTTTAAGTGCTCTGAGGCGGGGCGGGCAGCTCCGCCAGACACTTCCGCAGCCAGCGCTGCAGACGATCACCCGCCAGCCGCGGCGCGACCCGGGGCAACAGCCGCGGTTGTCCATCCCGCAGCACCGCCAGCAGAGGCACCTCCAGCCCGTAGCGGGCCTGGAGCTCCGGATCGTGATCCACATTCACCACATCCAGTGGCGGAGGGGGCACCAGCGCCCGGAGACGCTCCTCGAGCCCCTCGCAGAGACAGCAGCCATCGCGGCTGTAGAGCAGCAGAGCCGGCAGGGGGGGCACAGGACTGTTCACTCGGGCACCGGATCGCAACCGCAGGGGGTGAAGGGGTGGCAGCGCAGCAGGCGCCTGAGGGTGAGCCAGCCACCTCGCCAGGGGCCATGGCGCTGGATCGCCTCGAGGCCATAGGCGCTGCAGCTGGGAATGAAGCGGCAGCGGGGACCCAGCAGCGGCGAGAGCCAGCTGCGATAGGCGGCGATCAGAGCGAGCAGGGCCAGCTGGAGGGCGCGGCTGAGGCTGGAGAAGCCAACGGATAGGATCGACAACTGGCGTTGCACCACCGGATGCCTGGAGGATGCCTCCAGCATGCTCCCCGGAAGGACCGGCCCACGGCCGCCCTGAGCTTCGTTCCAGCCCCGTCCTTTGTTGTTGTCTGCATGTCTCGCTACCGCGGTCCTCGCCTGAGGGTGACGCGGCGCTTGGGAGACCTCCCCGGTCTCACCCGTAAGTCCGCCAAGCGGTCTTATCCACCCGGTCAGCACGGCCAAGCCCGTCGCAAGCGCTCCGAATACGCCATCCGCCTCGAAGAAAAGCAGAAGCTTCGCTTCAATTACGGCATCTCCGAGCGCCAGCTCGTGCGCTACGTGAAGAAAGCGCGCGCCCAGGAGGGTTCCACCGGAACCAACCTGCTGAAGCTGCTGGAGAACCGCCTCGACAACATCTGCTTCCGCCTCGGTTTCGGCCCCACGGTGCCCGGCGCCCGCCAGCTGGTGAACCACGGCCACATCACCGTCAATGGCCGCGTGGTCGATGTGCCCAGCTACCAGTGCCGCCCCGGCGATGTGATTGTCGTGCGGGAACGCAAGGCCAGCCGTCAGCTGGCTGAAGGAAACCTGGAGTTTCCAGGTCTGGCCAACATCCCCCCCAACCTCGAACTCGACAAGAACAAGCTCACCGCCAAGGTGACCGGTCGGATCGAGCGCGAATGGGTGGCCCTCGAGATCAACGAACTGCTGGTGGTGGAGTTCTACAGCCGCAAGGTCTGAGTTCACGCCTTCCCCAGGCGATGGGCCAGGCCCGGCCTCAAGCCTCCCCCGAATGGCTTCCCCCCGCATCGAGCCTCCACCCAGCGTGCAGGCCCCATGCGGGGGCTTTTTCGTGGCCGGTGTCACCGGATCGCCCGTTCAACGGCACCGGGCTTCGCCGAAGGAGGTGCACCCACCTGGGCTCAGGCTCCGATCAGAGCCTCCAGGGCTGCCGTCACGTCGGCCTGGCGCATCAGTGCCTCACCCACCAGCACCGCATCGGCGCCTGCACCCATCACCCGGTCGAGATCATCCCGGCTGGTCAGCCCCGATTCGCTCACAAGCAGCGCTCCCCGCTCCCGCAGGCGCTGGCCGTAGCGGGCCATCAGCGCCTCGGTGGTGGCCAGATCGGTGTGGAAGCTGGTCAGATCGCGGTTGTTGATCCCGATCAGATCCACACCCGCCAGCGCCAGAGCCCGCTCCATCTCGGGGGCGTCATGCACCTCCAGCAACACCGCCAGCCCCAGGGCGTGGGCCACCTTGAGCAGGTAGATGAGGTCCTGGTCGGAGAGGATCGCGGCGATCAGCAGGGCGGCATCAGCCCCTGCGGCGCGGGCCTGATAGAGCTGGTAAGGGGTGAGGATGAAGTCCTTGCAGAGCAGGGGAATGTCCACGGCCTGCCGCACCTCCACCAACACCTCGAAGCCCCCCTGGAAGAAGGCCTTGTCGGTCAGCACCGACAGGCAGCTCGCCCCTCCGGCCTGGTAGCCGCGGGCGATGGCCACGGGGTCGAAGGCTTCTCGGATCACGCCCTTGCTCGGGCTGGCCTTCTTCACCTCGGCGATCACAGCCGGTTTGCGGCAGCTGGCACGCAGGGCGGCCACGAAGTCTCGGCAGGGGGGAAGATCGGCCACCTGCCGCTTGAGCTTCTCGAGGGGCACACGCTCGCGCGAGGCTGTCACCTCCCGGTCCTTCTCCCAGACGATCTCCTCGAGGATGTGGCGCGGGGCCGCCTCCTCATGGGGGATGCCGTATTGCAGGTGGGCCACCCGCACGGGGGGATTGGGCGGGCGACGACGGATCTCCAAGGACTGGCGAAAGCGGAAGCGGGACTTCGATCGTAGGAGCGCTGAGCCCGCCCCTTCCGACGGTGACGTTCTCTCCTCAGGCCAGGGCCCCGGCCGCCTGCTTGTAGGCCACTTCCACCACTTCACTCAGGGTGGGGTGGGTGTGCACCTCGCTGGCCAGCTCACGCACGCTCTGGCGGCGGGCCACGGCATTGGCGATCTCCTGGATCAGGTCGGCGGCATGCAGACCGTAGATGTGGGCGCCCAGCACCTCACCGCTGGAGCGGTTGAACAAGAGTTTCATCAGGCCGTCGCTTTCCAGTTCCGCCAGCGCCTTGGAGTTGGCTTTGAAGTAGCTGCGCACGAGACCCAGCTCAAAGCCCTCGGCGGCAGCCTGCTCCCTGGCCTCAGCTTCGCTCAGCCCCACCGAGCTGATCTCGGGGTGGGTGAAGGTGGCCGCCGGAATCGAGCGGTAATCGATCAGGCGCTGATGGCCCAGGATGTTATCCACGGCCACGCCCCCCTGGGCGGCGGCAGTGTGAGCCAGCATCATCTTTCCGGTCACATCGCCCACAGCCCAGAGGTGCGGCACCGGGTTGCCATCCACCAGCACGCGCATGGCCTCATCCACCGGAATGAAGCCGCGGTTGGTGGTCACACCGACGCTCTGGAGATTGAGATCCCTGCTCACGGGCACCCGGCCGGTGGCGACCAGCACCGCATCCACCTCCAGGGTCTCCACCGGCTCCCGAGTGGCCATCTCCACCAGCTCGATCCGCACCGGTGATCCCGGGGTCACCGTCTTGGCCAGCACCCCGGAGCGGGCATCGATGTCGCGGCCGTCGATCAACTTGCGGGCTGCGATCTTGGCGATGTCGGGATCGAAGGTGGGCATCACCCGATCGAGCGCTTCGATCATCGTGACCTCACAGCCGAGGGCCGTGTAGACGTCGGCGAATTCCAGGCCGATGTACCCACTGCCGATGATCGCGATCCAACGGGGCAGCCACTCGAGGCTGATGGCCTCGTCGCTGGTGAAGACCGTGCGGCCGTCGGTTTCGATCCCGGGGGGCACGAAGGGATCGGAGCCTGTGGCGAGGATCACATCCCGGGCGGAATACACCCGCTCGATGCCGCCAGCTTCCCGCACCGCCACCCGCTGGGATCCCTCCAGCCGGCCCTTGCCCCGCAGGATCGTGGCGCCCGCGCGCTCCAGCGTCTTGGTGAGGTTGGTGCGGATCGTGGTCACCAGCTGGTTGGCGTGGTCGGCGATCTTCTGGCGCTCGAAGCGCACCGGAGCCGCATGGATGCCGAAGCCCCTCAGGTGCTCAGCATCTGCCAGCTCCCGCACCCGGCCGCTGGCGGCCAGCAGGGCCTTGGAGGGCACGCAGCCACGGTTGACGCAGGTGCCGCCCATGTCGCGCGATTCCACGATCGCCGTGCGCAGGCCATGGTCGGCAGCATGCTTGGCGGCGTCGAAGCCGCCATAACCGGCACCGATCACGATCAGATCGAAATCAAAGTTGGCTGCACTGGCGTCGCTCACCTGGGCTGCTGCGGTTGTTGTCCCGCATTCTCCCCCGTCAGCTGACGCCAGCGCTCCAGCAGCAGCGGCGCCGCGGCCACCGCCACATTCAGGGATTCCACCGCCCCGCTGTGGGGGATGGTGACCTGATGGCTGCTGGCCGCCAGCAACTCCGGGGCCAGCCCGGAGCCCTCGTTGCCGAGCAGCAGCACCGTGGGGCGGGTCCAGTCGAACTGCCAGTAGGGCATCCCGCCGGCCACCACCGAGGCCACCACCTGGGCACCCGCCGAGCGGGCGGCTTCCAGGTGAGGCAGCAACTGCTCGAGCCGGCGGCAGGGCAGCGCCAGGGCAGCGCCGGCGGAGGCACGCAGCACCTTGGGCTGCCAGGGATCAGCCCCCTCCGCCAGCCAGAGCTCCTCCACGCCCGCCGCCAGGGCGGTGCGCATCAAGGTGCCGAGGTTGCCGGGGTCCTGGAGGCGATCGAGCGCGAGCACGAAATCGCAGCGAGGGCGGGGCGTCGGCTCCGGCCACGGCAACGTGAGCACCACCCCATCAGGGTGGGCGGTGGTGGCCACCGCCTCCAGCACCGGCCCTGAGACGGGCTGCAGCACCGCCAGAGCCCCCGGATGGGCCACCAGCAGTGGCCGGTGGCGCTCGATCCAGCTGGGACTGGCCAGCAGTTGCCGGGGCTGCAGGCCCAGACGCAGGGCTTCTTCAAGCAGATGGGTTCCCTCCAGCAGCAGCAGCCCCTGGTCCCGGCGGCCACGGGGCTGTTGCAGGGCGCGAAAGCGTGCCACCAGGGGATTGCGGCGGCTGGTGATCAGGCCTGGAGCCGGCGAGAGCGGGGCCTCAACGGACGCTCCGCTGGGCTCAGAACGTCTGTCGGCGGCGCACATGCATCGGATCCTTGATCAGAACACCGGACTCCTCCAGATCGATGCCGCGTATCGAGGCCACCTCTCCCTCGATGCCCTCACTGCTGAGGTTCTCCACCAGACGACCCATCACGATGTCTTCGATGGTGGATTCATCCATGCCATCGGGGGTAAGACTCTCGAGAAACTTGCCAATTTTCTTGGCGACGACCTCAGAGGAGTTCGTGATCTTGATGACAATCATTGGTGAGGCGCCACCACGGTTGAGAGCACTGCCCCGGCAAGGGGCGTGAAGGGAGGGCGTGGGCTAAAGAAAAATGCGGATGGGGAGACTTGAACTCCCACGACATTGCTGCCACTAGTACCTGAAACTAGCGCGTCTACCAATTCCGCCACATCCGCTGGCGTGCCGCCGAAGCGACCGTGGAACCTTAAATCACGGAGGGGCGCACCGACCAGCGCAAGACCCCTGCAGAGGCAACGGTCGGGCAGACTTGCTACCAACCATGACAGTTCCTCGGGCGGACGCCTAGACGGTCGCCGGCTTGGTTGTCAAGATTCCGGGACCAAAAGTCGGACCGAACGCCATGACCCTGACCGTCGCTCCGACACCCACCGCCGTGCTCGCTCCTCAGCTGGAGATCAGTGGTGGCCGTCGGTTGTCCGGCGAAGTTCGGGTCAGTGGGGCCAAGAATTCCGCCCTGGTGCTGATGGCGGCCTGCCTGCTCAGCCGCGACACCCTTCGCCTGAGCAACGTCCCCCCCCTCACCGACATCGCCGCGATGGGCGAGATCCTCGCCGCCCTCGGTGTGCAGGTCCGCCGAGGGCTCGACTGGGTGGAGCTCGACGCCAGCCACCTGAGCCAGTCGACTCCTCCCTACGAGCTGGTCAACAGCCTCAGGGCCAGCTTCTTCTGCATCGGCCCCCTGTTGGCACGCATGGGCATCGCCAAGGTGCCTCTGCCCGGTGGCTGCCAGATCGGCTCACGGCCGGTCAGTGAGCATGTCAAGGGCCTCAAGACCCTCGGAGCCCAGGTCAGCATCGAGCATGGAGTGGTCTCGGCGGCGGTGCCGGGCCGCAGTCAGCGTCTCAGCGGCGGTCGCATTCACCTGGAATGCCCGAGTGTCGGCGCTACCGAAACCCTGATGATGGCCGCCGCCCTGGCCGAGAGTGAAACGGTGATCGAGAACGCTGCCCTTGAGCCTGAGGTGGTGGATCTGGCCGGCCTCCTCAATGCCATGGGGGGGAGGGTCCGCGGTGCTGGCACCCCCACAATCGTGATTGATGGCGTGGATCGCCTGCACGGGGCCGATTACGCCGTGATCCCTGACCGCATCGAAGCCGGCACCTTCCTGCTGGCTGCCGCCATCACCCGCTCGGCCCTGAGGGTCACCCCTGTGATTCCCGATCATCTCGGCGCCGTGCTCACCAAACTGGTTGATGCCGGCTGCGAGCTGATTCCCGACGGCGAGGGCATGACGCTGCGCGCCGAGCACATCCACGCTGTCGACCTGCGCACCCAACCCTTCCCAGGCTTTCCCACCGACCTGCAGGCCCCGTTCATGAGCGTGCTGGCCACGGCCCGGGGCACCAGCATGGTGGTGGAAAACATCTTCGAAAACCGTCTGCAGCACGTGGCTGAACTCCAACGGATGGGCGCCGACATCCGCATGCAGGGGAACACCGCCCTGGTGGAGGGAGTGGCCAGCCTCAGCGGTGCTCCTGTGCAGGGCACCGACCTCCGTGCCTCGGCGGCGATGGTTCTGGCGGGACTGGCCGCCGATGGCATCACCAACGTCCGCGGTCTGGAGTTCCTCGACCGTGGTTACGCCGATTTCGAAGGCAAGCTCAACCGCGTCGGCGCTTCGATCCGGCGCGTCGAGCCCTGAAAGCTCCTCCCCACGTAAAGTCGCGGTCGCGGGAGCGTGCCGGAATTGGTAGACGGACTCGACTCAAAATCGAGCGCCCTCGGGCATGTGGGTTCAAGTCCCACCGCTCCCATCAACCTGGCTCACCCCAGTCTGTCAGCCCTGAAATCCCAACCGCCCGTGGCACCCAGCTCAGCCTCGGCGGTGATGGACACCTACGCCCGGCTCCCTCTCGAGCTGGTCAGGGGCCGCGGGGTGTGGGTGTGGGATCAGCAGGGTCGGCGATATCTCGATTGCGTGGCCGGCATCGCCACCTGCACTCTCGGCCATAGTGATCGGGTCATGCGCCTGGCCCTGGGCAGGCAGTTGAGGCGCCTGCAGCATGTTTCCAATCTCTATCGGATTCCTGAGCAGGAGGAACTGGCCCGCTGGATCGTGGGGCGCAGCTGCGCCGATCGGGTCTTCTTCTGCAATTCCGGCGCCGAAGCCAACGAAGCGGCCATCAAGCTGGCCCGCAAGCATGGCCACCAGGTGCGGGGGATCGAGCGCCCGCTGATCCTCACCGCTCAGGCCAGTTTCCATGGCCGTACCCTCGCGGCGGTGAGCGCCACCGGCCAGCCCAAGTACCACCAGGGCTTCGAGCCGATGGTGGAAGGGTTCCACTTCTTCCCTTACAACGACACCGCCGCTTTCGAAGCCCTGCTGAGTCGCAGCGAGGCCGACGGTCCCCGGGTGGCGGCCGTGATCCTGGAGCCCCTCCAGGGGGAGGGGGGCGTCAATCCTGGAGATCCGGCCTTCTTCCAGCGGGTGCGCCAGCTGTGCGATCAACACAGCATCCTGCTGATCTTCGACGAGGTCCAGATCGGAATGGGCCGCAGCGGCTGCCTCTGGGGCTACGAGAAGCTGGGCGTCGAGCCCGATGCCTTCACCACAGCCAAGGGACTGGGCGGAGGCTTCCCGATCGGGGCCCTGGCGGTGAAGCAGGCCTTCGATCATTTCCGTCCAGGCGACCACGCCAGCACCTTCGGGGGCAACCCCCTGGCCTGCCGCGCCGCCCTCACCGTGGCCCAGGAACTGGAGCGGCGTCTGCTGGTGCCCCACGTGCAGCGCATGGGCGAGCTGCTGCAACAGCTGCTCGCGGAGCTGGTGAGCCGCCACCCCCAGTTGCTCGAAGGAGTACGCGGCTGGGGGCTGCTCCAGGGACTGGTGCTGCGCCCGGAGGCTCCCACCGCCCCCCAGATCGTGCAGTCAGCCATTGAAGTGGGCTTGCGGGTGGTGCCCGCCGGTCCAAGGGTGGTACGGCTGGTACCGCCCCTGGTGATTCAGCCCCGCCAGTTGCGGCAGGCGGTGGCGCTGCTGGAGCAAGCCCTGCTGGCGATCAGCGCGGGCACCTGAATCGAGGCGGCCACTGACTGCCTTCAATCCGGTGCCAGCCATCGATACGTTCGCCGACCTGATCGAGCCCTTCAGCCGCCGCGGTGTGGACCTGGGCCTGGAGAGGATGCGCAGCGCCCTGGCGGAGCTGGGCCATCCCGAGCGCCGCTTCCCGGCCGTGCAGGTGGCGGGCACCAATGGCAAGGGATCGATCTGCACCCTGGTGCACGCAGCCCTGCTGGCCAGTGGCCTGCGCGCCGGGCTCTACACCTCTCCCCACCTGGTGAGCTGGTGCGAGCGGATCCAGCTGGGGGACGGACCGATCGACGCCCAGGAGCTGCGCCGGCTGCTGAGCGACCTGCAGCCCCTGGCCCGGCGCCACGATCTCACCCCCTTCGAGCTGGTGACCCTGGCGGCCTTCCAGGCCTTCGCCGAGGCAGGCCTCGATCTGGTGGTGCTGGAGGTGGGCCTGGGGGGACGACTGGATGCCACCACCGTCCATCCCGAGCGCCAGGTGCTGGGATTCGCCGCGATCGGCATGGACCACTCCGAAGTGCTCGGCTCCACCATCGCGGCCATCGCCGCCGAGAAAGCGGGGATCTTCACCCCGGGCAGCCTGGCGGTGAGTGGACCCCAGCAACCGGAAGCCGCGGCGGTGCTGCACCAGCGCGCCCTGGAAAGCTGCAGCGACTTGCACTGGGTGGAACCCCTGGCCATGGCCGAAGGGGATCTGGTGGCAGGCCAGCTGCGCTGGCGCAGCGGCCTGCCCGGCCTGGTGCAGCGGCACAACGCCGCGGTGGCTCTCGGCCTGGTGCGTGCCCTGCGCCAGCGGGGCTGGAGGATCCCCGATCAGGCCATCGTTGAGGGTTTTGAGCGGGCCCGCTGGCCGGCGCGGCTGCAACGGGTGCGCTGGCAGGGACAGCCCCTGCTGCTGGATGGGGCCCACAACCTGCCGGCCGCGGAAGCCTTGCGGCAGGAACTGGATCAGGGCGGTGCCGCTCAAGGCGGACGGTGCTGGCTGCTGGGGGTTCTGGCAAACAAACCAGCGCCTGAGATGCTCCGGGCCCTGCTGGCTGCAAGCGATCGGGCCTGGCTGGTGCCAGTGCCGGAGCACCCTTGCTGGTCGCTCGAGCCGCTGCTGGAGGCGGCACCCGAGCTGACGGGCCGTCTGAGAGCGAGCCCCTCTGTGGCTGAGGGCCTTGCGGCCGCAACCACCGGCGCTGGAGGCCAGACGGTGGTCGTGGCTGGATCGCTCTATCTGATCGGGGCCCTGATCAGATCGGGCACGTTGCAGGATCCGCAGCGATCCGGGGGAGAGTGGAGAGAGAACCCCACGGCAGCGCCATGACCCCCGCCACGCGCTCGAACCAGCCCCATGGGGCGGACCACCGGCGCGGCTGGCCCGGGGTCCTGCCCTTGCTGGTGGCGCTGGGGCTGCTGGTCACCGCGCTGCTGGCAGGACCCTGGAGCCCCCCCGCCCTGGCCCTCGACACCAGCACAGGAGTGGGATTACAGGATCGCGCCCTGTTCCAGGACCGGGTCGATTTCACCCTCACCAACCAGGACGGCAAGGATTTCAGCGGACAGCAGCTGGCCAACACCTCCTTCGCCGGAGTGATGGCCCGTGATGCCGATTTCAGTGGGGCCGACCTCCACGGATCGATCCTCACCCAGGCCGCCTTCCTGCGCTCCGATTTCAGTGGCGCCGACCTCTCCGATGCCCTGATGGACCGGGCCGACTTCAGCGGCACCAACCTGAGCGGAGCCCTGCTGAGGGGCGTGATCGCGGCTGGCAGCAGCTTCAGTGGTGCCGTGATCGATGGCGCCGACTTCAGCGACGCCCTGCTTGATCGCTCCGATCAGCGTGCACTCTGTCTGCGGGCCAAGGGGACCCATCCGCTCACGGGGGTGAGCACCCGCCTCAGCCTCGACTGCGCGTAGGCCGCCCGCTCCAACCCCGCAACTTGCCGGGATTGAGCAGGCCGGCCGGGTCGTAGGCCCGCTTGGCCGCCACCTGGTCCGCGTCGATCACCCCCAGACCCCCGTCCTCCACCGTGAACACGTGGGGGTTGAACAGGAAGGCCCCCAGCTGCCGCGCCTGCTCCATCAGCTCCAGCAGTGCCTCGGTGCCGCGCCAGCGCACCAGGGGGAGAGCAGCCAGCCGCTGGCTGCCCTGCTGACGCACGGCCTCAAGGTGCCAGAGCAGATCATCCCCCCAGCGCTGCTTGAGGGCTTCGAGCGCCGGGGCCTCCGGCTGGGGGAGGAGCATCTGCAGATAGGTCCAGCTGGGGTCGTGGGCCCGCATGTGCAGGGTGGTGTGGTTCCAGCAGAGTTCCCGCAGTGGCAGGCCGCGGCTCCCCTGCTCCGGCGCGCTCCAGACCAGCCGTCCCCCCATGGAATCCAGCAGCGTCTCCAGGGGTGGCAGAGCGTCGGGTGCCGCCAGCAGCAGCAGACGATGCCCCTCGGCCTGGGGACAGACGGCAGGCACCGGGTCTGAACCACCCTGCTGAGGCTGACCGTGTCCCCCTGGGCAGGGCAGACGTCGCGCCACGGCCTCCTCCAGCAGGCAGAGGCTGTTCAGGAGCAGAGCCGTGGTGGGCAGGGTACGGATCGCCGCCAGTGCCGCCGTCCAGCTGCTGAAGTCGACCACCAGCTGGTGCCAGGGCACCGCAGCGGCCGTGGCCACGGTCACGGCCGTGAGGATGCCGTTGCTGCCGTAGGAATGGTTGAGAGGAGCGCTGGCCCTGGCATCGAGCTGCAGCAGCCGGGGCTCCGGCTCCATCGTCACCACCTCAAGTCCGAGAAGATGGCCGGGGTCCCGCAGAAAGCCCCAGCGCACCGAGCCGATGCCGCCGGATCCGCCGGCGATGAAGCCCCCCAGGCTGGCGCTGCGACGGGTGCTGGGGGTGAGTCGCAGTTCCCGCCCATGGAGAGCCAGCTGCTGGTCCAGGTCGGCCAGGAGGCAACCCGCCTCGGCGGTCAGCACTCCGCTGACGGGATCCACCTGCCGCACCCGATCGAGGCCGCTCAGGTCGAGCACCATCCCCCCGGCGAGGGGGACGCACTGGCCGTAGTTGCCGGTGCCGCTTCCCCGCACCGTCAGCGGCACCCCATGGCGGGCGCAGGCTCCCGCCACCCGTCGCACCTGCTCAAGGCTGCTGGCCTTGACCACCAGCTGGGCCAGCTTGTCGCGCAGCAGAGGCGTCAGCACGGGGGAGTAGGTGAAGAAATCCCGAGAGAGTCGCTCCAGTTCAGGGCCCGGGAGAACCAGGCTCAGGCCTTCACCGGCTGTCGACTCGGCCAACTCGCTGAGCTCAGTCACCAGCGCCTTCAGCTGGGCATCCGTGGGGGCCGCGGGCAGATCCCCGGGCAGCTGGGTGGCGACGGCCTGAGCAGGGGTCCCCAGGGCTGGATCAAGCGGCACAGCGGTGGTTGTGACGAACGGCAGGCAGGGGGTCGCCCTGTCTCCCTGTCTACTCAGCCCCGCTGGCCGAAGCCGGGGCCAGCTTTTCCAGCAACGTTGCCAGTTCCGGCGGCGCCGGTGCGGGCAGCCAGTGCCCGGCGCGAAGGACCCGCCGCTGGGGAGAGCGGGCCAGCAGATCACTCCAGCTGCCGGCGGCGAGCACCACCAGATCCGCCGGCGAGCCGGGGCGCAGCACCCCGTCCCACTCCAGACCCATCAAGCGGGAGGCGGCCGTGGTGAAGGGGGCCAGCCCCTGCCGTTGCCAGGGGGCCAGGTGCGCCGCCGGAAGGGAGAAGCGCAGCAGTTCCAGCGGGTCGAAATCCCCACCCGGATGCCAGGGATCCTGAACGTTGTCACCACCCACCGCCACCGTCACCCCGGCACGCTGCAGCTGCCGGATCGGCGCCATGGGCCGCCTGGCCGGGGTGTCTTCGCCTTGGTGCCCCAGCAGCCAGAGGTTGGTGGGGGGCAGGGCCACCACGGTCAGGGCGGCTTCCGCCATGGCCTCAGCCAGCTGGCTCAGGCGAGGGGGGCTGAGCTGCGACATCGAGCAGCTGTGGCTGCAGGTGATCGGCACACCGATGCGGTGCTGCCGCGCCAGCTTCGCCACCAGGGACACCCCTGCCCCACCGCCATCGCCGCTTTCATCGACGTGCAGATCGACCGGTACTCCCAGGCTGTCGGCCAGCTTCAGCAAGGCCAGGAGTCCCCTGCCATCGTCGCCGCTGGGGGCCAGGGGGGCGCCCAGCACGCCCCCCAGCAACACCGTTCCCCGCGGGGCGCGGCTGACCAGGCGCCGGGCCAGGGCCGCACCAGCGACGGTCCCCCAGTGCCGCACCGGTACCAGGGCCACCAGTTGCAGCGCCAGCCGGGACATCCAGCGGCCCTGCAACTGCAGCAACCCCTCCCATCCAGGCTCGGCTCCGGGACCAAGGCTGTCGATGTGGCTGCGTATGGCCCGCAATCCGTGGCGCCAGGCCCGCTCCAGGGCTCTCTCGCCCCGCTCCATCACCTGCTCGACGCTGCGCTCCTGGTGCTCGTCCTGGTTGGCCGCCAGGGCCCCCTGCATCGTGCCGGAGAGGTTGGGGTGGCGCTCCCAGCTGAAGGCCTTGTCGAGGTGGGCATGGGGCTCCACCAGGGGGGTGAGTGCCAGCGGCAGCAGCTCCCCGGCAGCCTGGGGGTGGGCTTCGATCGCCGTGATCCGTCCGTTCTGATGGCGCAGGCGCACGGCCAGCAGACCGCCGGCATCCGCCGGGGGGAGATGGTGGCAGCTGGGGTCGATCAGGCCACGGGGCAGCAGCAGCGGCGGCAGGGACCCGGCCGCGCTCACCACGGCCCGCCATCAGCGGAGGCACTCTCGGAATCGTTGTCGCTGGAGGTGCTCAGGATCCTGAACCGGCCCGCGGCAGCCAGGGTGAGCACGCGGTAAAGGGGAAGCTCCAGGAACGGCAACACCGAAGGACCACCGATCTGGGTGCGGTAGAGGCTGAACAGTCCGAGGTTCCGCCGCTGGGTGTTGCGCAGGGCCAGGCGCCCCAGCACCTTGCTCTGGCTGCGGATCAGGTCCGGGCAATTCTGGATCGCCAGCTTCAGGGGCATCGGCAGGCGATTGGTGCAGACCTCCTCCACAGCCAGCTCCGCCAGCTGGTCACCGGCGAAACTCTCGAACTCCTCGGGTCCAGGGTTGGTGAAGGCCAGGGCCATCCCGGTGACCCCTGTGCCCACGGCCAGAGCGGTGCACCAGCGGGCGAGGCGAAGCGAGGGGGCAGGCCGCAAGGAGAGAGTGCAGGGCTGGTTGATACATTGGCAAAGACCACGGCGGGCGTAGCCAAGTGGTTAAGGCAGCGGCTTGTGGCGCCGCCATTCGGGGGTTCGAGTCCCCTCGCTCGCCCTCAATGAGGCCAGCAGCCAATCGGCTGCTGGTTCATTCCTCACCGGATCCGCACAGGGCAATCCCAGCGCGTCACCGATCTCGGCACAGGCCTGCTCAGCCCTGGCTTCAGACAATCCGGCGGTGTTCAGGGCCACGGCGCTCACCCTGGGTGGAGACCCTCCACCGGGCCGGCCAAGGGCCGCCACACCCTCCAGCACCTTGATCAACTCTTCCAGGGGAGGCAGCAGCACCCGTGGGTGCTTGTTGACGTGACTCTGGCCGGCCCGGTGGACCAGCAGCAGGGCGGTGGGCTGGCTGCCTCGGATCAGGGGCAGGGTGGCGGTGGATCCTGGGTGGCAGAGGGAACCCTGGCCTTCCACGAGGAACAGGCTGTCCCCCGTACAGGCTGGCTCTGCCGCCGCCTCCAGCAGCGCCCGCTCCACCGCACCCGCGGCATAGTCGACACGGACGGCATCGAGGGGGACACCCCTGCCGCTGATCAGGATGCCGGCCTGGCCGGTGCCCACGAAACGGCCATCCAGGCCAGCCCGCCTGGCGGCTGCAGTGAGCTCCAGACAGGCGCTCATCTTGCCCACGGCCATGTCGGTACCCACAGCCAGCACCCGCTGGCCGGGAAGATCGGAGGCCAGGGCCGCGGCCACCTCCAGGCCAGGGGGCTCATGGCGCAGATCCCAGATCCACTGGCCGGGCCCCCGCAGGGCGGCCAGGTCCGGGTCAGAGCCCAGGGGGGTGTGCAGACCACTGGCCAGGTGCAGCCCCGCCCGCAGGGCCGCCTCCAGATCGGCCTTCAGCTCCGGCGGCAACTGCCCCCCGGATGGGGCCAGCCCCACCACCGCCACCGCCGGCCGGTAGGCCAGGGCCGCCCTGAGGTCGGCGACGATCGGCACCGCCCTGGCGATGCCGGTGATGGCCTCCAGGTCAGCACCGGCATGGGCCGGATCCACCACGGCCACCACCGGGCCCTGCCGGTAGCGCAGCATCGCCAGGCCCGTCTTGCCCGCGAGGTTGTCGAGGCCGCCATGGAGCAGCAGCACCACGGGTGCATCGGCGGTCAGCACGGGACGCAGGCCGTGGCAGGGTCGGGCCGCTCGATCACCCCCAGGCCGGATCGCGTGGAGGGCTGCACCCGGTCACCGTGGAGCGCGGGGCCCTCGAAGGGGTCGTCGATCAAGTTGAGATGGCTGTCGAGGTCGGGCCAGCGCACCAGCGGCAGCAACTGGGAGGCGGCGCCATTGAGCAGGGCGCTGTCGGAGTAGCAGCCAAGCATCAGATCGAGTCCCAGACGCCGGGCGGTCCGGGCCATCAGCAGGGCCTCACTGAGGCCACCACTCTTGAGCAGCTTGATGTTCACGGCGTCCACATGGGGTGCCAGCCGCAGCAGGTCGGCCAGGTTCCAGCAGCTCTCATCGGCCACCAGGGGAATCGGACAGCTGAGGTCGAGGGCCTCAAAGCTGGCCGCATCGGCCTCGGGGTCGAGCTGGGCAGGGAGTGGCTGCTCCACCAGCACCACCCCCTGGTCCGCCAGCCAGGGGATCAGCTCCTGCGCCGTGGCCAGGTCCCAGCCGCCATTGGCATCCACCTGCAGCTCACTGGCCTGGCTGGCGGCCTGCTCCCGCAGTCGCCTCCCCACAGCCAGCACCAGGGCACGGTCATGGCCTGGGCCGTCCGGGCTGCCCAGCTTCAGCTTCACCCGACTGGGCCAACAGCCGAGCCGCTCGCGCCAGCCCTCCAGCCTGGCGAGCACCTGCTCCACCGTGCCCAGACCAAGGGTGACGCTGGTGGGGACGCAGGCCGAACGATCCAGACCCCAGAGACGCCAGAGCGGCTGGCCCAGCTTCTGCCCCCACCAGTCGTGAAGGGCCAGATCGATGGCGCAGCGGGCAGGGGGCGAGAGCGGTGCCAGCCAGGCCTCGAGGGCCTGAAACGCCGGCAGCTCGGAGGCGAGGGCCAGACCCTCGGCTGAGCCGAAGCGCGGAAGGACGGCCTCCAGTTCCTTCGCCACCGCCTCAGCGGCATAGGCCCGGTGACCGGTCTCGAAGCCGCCGGTTTCACCCCGCCCCACCAGGCCCTCATGCTCCAGTTCGAGCACCAACCGCCGCACCGAGCCAGTGCTGCCCCGGCTGATCGCCAGGGGCACCGCCTTGTTGAGCACAATCCAGCGAAGGTTTGTTTGCATCCCCCAAGTTTCGGCCATGGTCGAAACTTGGGGGATGAATGCGACCACCACCAAGGCGAGTGCCCCAGCGGCTGCCCCACAACGGCAGCAGCAGCGCGGCAGCTACTGGATCACCACCTTCGGCTGCCAGATGAACAAGGCCGATTCCGAGCGGATGGCCGGCATCCTCGAAGGCATGGGCTTTCAGCCCGCAAGCGATGAACACACTGCCGACCTGGTGCTCTACAACACCTGCACCATCCGCGACAACGCTGAGCAGAAGGTCTACAGCTACCTGGGCCGCCAGGCCCGGCGCAAACGGACCAACCCCCACCTGACCCTGGTGGTGGCGGGCTGCGTGGCCCAGCAGGAGGGGGAGTCGCTGCTGCGGCGGGTGCCCGAACTCGACCTGGTGATGGGTCCCCAGCACGCCAACCGGCTGGATGTGCTCCTGACTCAGGTGGAGAACGGCCAGCAGGTGGTGGCCACCGGCGAGCACCACATCCTCGAGGACATCACCACCGCCCGCCGCGATTCCCAGGTGTGCGCCTGGGTCAACGTGATCTACGGCTGCAATGAGCGCTGCACCTACTGCGTGGTGCCTTCGGTGCGCGGCGCCGAACAGAGCCGCCTGCCCCAGGCGATCCGCCTGGAGATGGAGGGGCTGGCCGCCCGTGGCTTCAAGGAGATCACCCTGCTGGGGCAGAACATCGATGCCTACGGCCGTGACCTGCCCGGCATCACCCCCGAGGGCCGCCGCCAGCACACCCTCACCGACCTGCTCCACCAGGTCCATGACGTGGAGGGGATCGAGCGGATCCGCTTCGCCACCAGCCATCCCCGCTACTTCACCGAGCGTCTGATCGACGCCTGCGCCGAGTTGGCGAAGGTGTGCGAGCACTTTCACATCCCCTTCCAGAGCGGCGATGACGCCGTGCTCAAGGCCATGGCGCGTGGCTACACGGTGGAGCGCTACCGCCGCATCCTCGAGCGGATCCGCCACCGCATGCCGGACGCGGCGATCAGCGCCGATGTGATCGTGGCTTTTCCGGGCGAAACCGACGTCCAGTTCCGCCGCACCCTGACGTTGATCGAGGAGATCGGCTTCGACCAGGTGAACACCGCCGCCTACTCGCCGCGGCCGGGCACCCCCGCCGCCGACTGGCCCGATCAGCTCAGCGAGGCGGTCAAGGTGGAGCGCCTGCAGGAGCTCAATGCCCTGGTGGAGCGCACGGCCCGCGAGCGCAGCGCCCGCTATCTGGGGCGCACCGAGCAGGTGCTGGTGGAGGGCAGCAACCCCCGGGACCCCAGCCAGCGGATGGGCCGCACCCGCACCAACCGGCTCACCTTCTTCCCGGCCAGCGGGCCTGCCCAGCATCCAGGGGGGGTTGGGGGTCGCCCCAGCCAACCGGGTGATCTGGTGAACGTGAGCATCGAACAGGTGCGCGCCTTCTCCCTCACCGGCGTGCCGATCAGCTGAGATGAGCTGTCGCTGATACGTTTGGCGCCGACTCGGTCTCTGCCGCACCCATGCCCAGCTCCCCCCGCTGCGTTGGCCTGGTGTTCGGGGGAGCTTCCGATGAGCATCCGGTCTCGATCCGCTCAGCGATCACCGTTCTTGGTGGCCTGAGGCAGGGGGCCAACCTGAAGCGCTATAAGGTGCGCCCGTTTTACATCGACCGCCGCGGCCGCTGGTGGGGCCCCGAGTTGGCCGAGGACGTCCTGGCCAGCGGCGAGCCAGCCCAGGACGCGCAACTGGCGGCGGCTGGCCACCAGCCCCTGGAGAACACCGGCTTCCGCGGGCTTCCCCCCGAGGCCGCGGGCGTGGCGGTCTGGTTTCCGGTGCTGCACGGGCCCAACGGCGAGGACGGCACCATCCAGGGGCTGTTCACCCTGATGCAGGAGCCCTTTGTGGGCTCCGGCGTACTCGGTTCAGCCCTGGGCATGGACAAACAGGCGATGAAGGCGGCCTTCGCCGCCGCAGGTCTGCCCCAGGTCCCCTACGCAGCGGTGCAGGCGCAGGAACTCGAGCAAGACACCGAGGGACTGCTGCAGCGGTTGGAGCAGGATCTGGGCTATCCCTGCTTCGTCAAGCCGGCCAACATGGGCTCCTCCGTGGGAATCAGCAAGGCCAGTGACCGCGCCTCCCTGCGGCAGGGGCTTGAGCTGGCCGCCTCCCTGGACCCGAGGCTGGTGGTGGAGCAAGGGGTGACGGCCCGGGAACTGGAGTGCGCCGTGCTGGGTCAGTCGGCCGGGGGCTGTGGCGGACTGAAGGCCTCGGTGGTGGGGGAGATTCGCTTCTCCGCCGACTGGTACGACTACGAGACGAAATACACCGCTGGCCTCAGCTCCACCGTGATTCCCGCCGACCTGCCGCCGAGTGTCAGCGAGGACCTCCGTGCGATGGCCCTGCGGGCCTGTGCCGCCGTGGCGGCACAGGGGCTGGCCCGGGTGGATTTCTTCTACGACGAAGCGGCGCAGCAGTTGTGGTTGAACGAGATCAACACCCTGCCCGGCTTCACCAACCAGAGCATGTACCCGATGCTGTGGGAGGCCAGCGGAGTGCCATTGGAGGATCTCGTGCATCAGCTGGTGGAGAGCGCGGGAGAATGGGACGGTGGATCATCTGAGGAGGACCTGGCGGAATGAGTCACGGCTTGCTCTGGCTGCCCCTGCTGGTGGTCTTCGTGCTGCTCACGGCCCTCGGCTGGCTTGAGCGGCGCCGTCAACGGCTCTTCCGCGACTGGGCGGCGGGATCGGAACTCTCGAAACTCGATGGCTGCGGTGCGGCACGGCTCGCCGACGGTGTCCTGACCTGGAGCACCTTCGAGGCCGGCACCCTCAAACCCCAGGGATCGTTCGTGATCAGCAAGCTCGAACTGCTGGAGCTGATGTCTCTGGGTTCCGGAGACGCTCCCCTCACCGAGGAAAGCCAGGGCAGCTGCCGGGTTCGGCTGGTGGGCGGTGGTCAGCAGAACGATGTGCCGTTCTCCGATGCCGAACGGGCCCGGCGCTGGATGGATGAGCTGATGGCCCGATCCCGTTGTGAGCTATGAGTTCGGCCCCCCAGGCACCAGGGGTGGAGCGTCGGCGGCAACTGCGTCTGCAGCGCCGTCAGGAACGCCTGCGCAACGTCTGGAGGCTGCTGGTCTTTTCGGCGGCCGCCGCTGGGCTTGGGTACGGACTGCTGCGCCAGGGTTGGACTCTCTCCAGCCCATCCCAGGTGGAGATCAGCGGCAGCGAGCGGGTGAGCCGCGAGCAGGCGATCGCCGCCGCCGAGCTGCGCTTCCCCTTGCCCCTGCTGAACCTCGACCCCCGTCTGGTGCGCTCTGAGCTGCTGGAGGCGCTGCCGGTGGAGCAGGTGGCCGTGCAGCGACTGATCCTTCCCCCCCGTCTTCGCATCGAGCTGGTGGACCGCAAGGTGGTGGCACGGGCCGAGCGACGCACGGCCAAGGGTCCCGAACAGGGCTATATCGACCGGCTGGGGCACTGGATCAGCAGCAGCCAGCAGGCCATGGGATCCGGCGCTACCCAGCCGGAAACGACCATCCGGGTGCAGGGATGGCAGGACCGTTTCAGAGCCACCCTGGTGGAGGTCATGGAGCGCCGCGACGACCTGGGCAGCCCGCTCAAGCTGATTCGCTTCGAGCCCGACGGCACCCTCTGGCTGACCACCGCCACCCTGGGGGAGGTGAAGCTCGGTGAGCCCGACGGCGAGCTCAACCGTCGCCTCGATGTGTTGCGTTATCTGTCCGGTGAACTGCCCAAGCGGGTCAAGGGCCAGACCCTACGCTCCATCGACCTGAGCGACCCGGACCAACCCGAACTGGGGCTCCCTGCACCACCAGCAGGTTCGACCCCGGCGAAACCACCCGGACAAGGGGTGGATTGACCCACGAAGGCTCGCTGATCTCAGGTTGAGCCGCAAACCCTCACAGGACCATTGCGAGAAAAACGATTTCACGCAAAAGTGCCGCATCGCACAGGTTTTTTCCAGCCCGCCGCCGACATAATGCTGCCCGAGATGAGTGTCAACGGTTCCCTGGGCGACCACCCCGACTCAGGCCAGCACCCCATCCCATCTGACGCCTTACTCGGAACACCATTGACCTCCTCGCCCTCCAGCAACGGCATCGTTCCCAGCCAGAGCGCCAGGATTGAAGTGATCGGCGTGGGGGGCGGAGGCAGCAACGCGGTCAACCGAATGATCGCCTCCGATCTGGAGGGGGTCGGCTACAGGGTGCTGAACACCGATGCCCAGGCTCTGCTCCAGTCGGCCGCCCAGCGACGGGTTCAACTCGGCCAGAAACTCACCCGAGGCCTCGGGGCGGGCGGCAACCCGGTGATCGGTCAGAAGGCGGCCGAAGAATCACGCAACGAACTGCAGGAAGCCCTTGAAGGGGCTGATCTGGTTTTCATCGCCGCCGGCATGGGCGGTGGCACGGGCACAGGAGCCGCTCCGATCCTCGCGGAAGTGGCCAAGGAATGCGGTGCCCTCACCGTGGGCATCGTCACCAAGCCCTTCGGCTTCGAGGGTCGCAAGCGCATGAAACAGGCCGAGGAGGGCATCGCCCGTCTGGCTGAGCATGTCGACACCCTGATCGTGATCCCCAATGACCGCCTGCGCGATGCCATCTCGGGCGCACCGTTGCAGGAAGCCTTCCGAGCCGCTGACGACGTGCTGCGTCAGGGCGTCAAGGGCATCAGCGACATGATCACCCGGCCTGGGCTGGTCAACGTCGACTTCGCCGACGTGCGCTCGGTGATGACCCTGGCGGGCACAGCCCTGCTGGGCATCGGAGTCGGCTCCGGCCGCTCAAGGGCCATTGAGGCCGCCCAGGCCGCCATCAGCAGCCCCTTGCTGGAAGCCGCACGGATCGATGGGGCCAAGGGCTGCGTGATCAACATCAGCGGCGGCAGGGACATGACCCTCGAGGACATGACCACCGCCTCCGAAGTGATCTACGACGTGGTGGATCCCGACGCCAACATCATCGTGGGGGCCGTGGTCGACGAGAAGCTCGAAGGCGAGATCCACGTGACTGTGATCGCCACCGGCTTCGAGGCGGGCAGCACCTACCGCACCGAACGGCCCCGGGAGCGTTTCGCCGCCAGCCCCCAGCTCACCCACACCGAGGAAGAGGTGGACCAGCGCGGCGCCAAGATCCCTCCCTTCCTGCTCAACCGACAGAGCCGCTCAACCGACAGCTGATCTTTTGAATAAGGAGTGGGCTCACGCCCCTTTTGAATCAAGAGGGTGACCCGGAGTCCACGCCTGCCAAGAGCATCCCGTGTGGCTGCTCCCTTCCGGTCCTGACCAGATTTGGGCGTCCGGGCCGCGTGGGTCCGAGTCGAGATGATGGTAGCAATGCAAGCCCGAGAGGTTCCCGCCTGTGCCCCTGAGACCCGGTGATCTGGTGACCCGCAAGCAGGCCGGGCGACCGATCCTGATCCTCACCGCCTGGGATGCACTCTCGGCGGCGCTGGTGGAGGAGGCCGGTGCCGAGGTGGTGCTGGTGGGCGACTCACTGGCCATGGTGGTGCTCGGCCACGCCACCACCCTGCCGGTCACCCTGGCGGAGATGATCGGCCACACCCAGGCGGTGGCGCGGGGTCTGCGCCGGCCTGTGGCCCAGCAACCGCTGCTGATCTGCGATCTGCCCTTCCTCAGCTACCAGTGCGGCAGCGATCAGGCAGTGGCCGCCGCCGGCCGGGTGCTCAAGGAAAGCGGCGCCGCCGCCGTGAAGCTGGAGGGTGGTGAGCCGGAAACCGTGGCCGTGGTCGACCGGCTGGTGCGCAGCGGGATTCCGGTGATGGGACACCTCGGCCTGACACCCCAGTCGGTGCATCAGCTGGGCTACCGCCGCCAGGCCCGGGATCCGATCAGCCAGGAGCGGCTGCGGCTCCAGGCCAGGGATCTGGAGGCCGCCGGCTGCTTTGCCCTGGTGCTGGAGCACGTGCCGGACGATCTTGCCGGCAGTCTGCGGCGGCAGCTGACCATCCCGGTGATCGGGATCGGTGCGGGCGATGACTGCGATGGCCAGGTGCGGGTCACGGCGGATCTGCTCGGCCTGACCCCGAGCCAGCCTCCGTTCAGCCCTCCGCTGCTGGCCGGGCGCGAGCTCTGCGTGGACGCCCTCAGGGGCTGGCTGCAGGCAACGGCTCAGCCATGGCCTGCTCGGGCCGCTGACGGGCTTCCCACCAGGCCAGCAGCTCCCGCAGCACCGCATTGCTGAGGGCCAGTCCTTCAGGATCCGCCAGTCGCCAGCGCTGGCCTTCCACCAGCAGCAGGCCCCGCTGCCGCATGGGGGCCATCCAGCGCTTCAGGGAGGCACGATCGGCCGCACTCAGGCCAGCCGCTTCGGCCAGTTGGTGGAGGTTGACCCCTTCGCGCCGGCGCAGACCCACGATCAGCCACTCATCAAAGGGCGGCTCCCCGGCTGGCGGGCTGGCCCCCTTCGTCTGCAACCAGGCCGCATAGGCCTCGCGCGTTCGGGGCCGTGCCTGACGCTGGCCATAGGGGGCCGAGGTGGCCCCCAGCCCGAACCCCCACCAGCCGCCGCCACTCCAGTAGACGCGGTTGTGACGGGAGGCATGCCCTGGCAGCGCGTAGTTGGAGATCTCATAGCGTCCGTAGCCGGCGCCCCGCAGCAGCTCCCCGGTGAGGTCCATCAGGTCGGCACCCAGATCGGGGTCCGGCAGGGGCAGCTGGCCGCGCCGCTGCAAACGCTCGAAAACGGTGCCGGGCTCCACGATCAGGTCGTAGACCGACAGATGGGGTGGCTCCAGGGCAAGCGCCTGCTGCAGCTGCTGCCGCCAGTGGGGGAGGTCCTGCTCCGGCAGTCCCTGGATCAGATCGAGGCTCCAGCTGCTGAGGGCACCGCTGGCACGGGCCTGGCGCAGCCAGCCGGCGGCCTGGAGCAGGTGCCCGCGGCGATGGCGGCGGCCCAGGCGCTCGAGCACGCCGTCATCGAAGCTCTGCCCCCCCAGGCTCACCCGGTTGATTCCCGCCGCCAGCATCCCGTCCAGCCTGAGTCGATCGAAGCTGGCCGGATCCATCTCCAGGGTGATCTCTGCCCCGGGAACCAGGCCGAATCTCTGCCGCAGGCCGTCGAGCAGCTGCCCCAGCTGCCTGGGGGTGAGCAGTGAGGGGGTACCACCGCCGATGTAGACGGTGGAGAGCGGTGCGGGGCTGGCAGAGGCCGCGATCTCGGCCTGCAGCAGGGGCAGGTAGGCGGCGATCGAGGCGGAGTGGGCACCGTCGGCGTGGTCCCCCAGCGGCACCACCGCGAAGTCGCAGTAGTAGCAACGGCGGTGGCAGAAGGGGATATGGAGGTAGGCGGCGCGGGGTGCGTTCACAACCGGGAAATGGCGGTGGACGCGCTCACCGTCAGGATTCGCGACATGTCCGTAGGCAAATGTACGGGTACCTTTCCCGGTCAAATGGAGCGGGATCGGCCATGCTGCGGTTTCCCGGCCCTGGGCAGCCCACAACAGGCACATGGTGGACCCGCTCATCCTGCTGCTGTTCCTGATCTCCGGCGCGGCCACCGGCTGGCTGGGGGTGGATCTGCTGCCGGAGGACCTGCTGATCGAGGTGACGAACCTGGAGGGTCTGCGCTGGGTTCTGGGCGGTTTCGGGGCCTTCTTCGGGTTGCTGGCGGGCTTCTTCTTCCAGCTGCTGCGGCGCCGCCTGATGCGCCAGGTGCGCTCGATGCCCACCGATCTGCTGGTGAGCCGGGCCGTGGGCCTGATCCTCGGGCTGCTGGTGGCCAACCTGCTGCTGGCACCGATCCTGCTGTTGCCGCTGCCCTGGGAGGTGATCTTCGTCAAGCCGCTCGCGGCAGTGCTGAGCAACGTGTTCTTCGGAGTCCTGGGCTACAACCTCGCCGAGGTGCATGGCCGCACGCTGCTGCGGCTGTTCAACCCTTCGAGCACCGAGGCCCTGCTGGTGGCCGACGGGGTGCTGCAACCAGCCACAGCCAAGATCCTCGACACCAGCGTGATCATCGACGGACGGATCCGTGGGCTGCTGGAGTCGGGGCTGCTGGAGGGCCAGGTGATCGTGGCCCAGGCGGTGATCGATGAGCTTCAGCAGCTGGCGGATTCGGCCAATGCCGAGAAGAGGGGCAAGGGCCGGCGCGGCCTGAACCTGCTGGCCGCCCTGCGCGAGACCTACGGCCGGCGCCTGGTGGTGAACAGCACCCGCTACGAGGGCAACGGGGCCGACGACAAGCTGCTGAAGCTCACGGCCGACACCGGCGGCACCCTGCTCACGGCCGACTACAACCTGGCCAAGGTGGCCGAGGTGCAGGATCTCCGGGTGATGAACCTCAGCGCGCTGGTGATCGCCCTGCGGCCCGAGGTTCAGCCCGGTGATGCCCTGCAGCTCAAGATCGTGCGCGAGGGCAAGGAGGCCGACCAGGGGGTGGGCTATCTGGAGGACGGCACCATGGTGGTGGTGGAATCCGCCCGGGCCCGCATCGGCCAGCGTCTGCCGGTGACCGTGACCGGTGCGCTTCAGACCCCGGCAGGGCGCATGGTCTTCGCCCGATGCGACCAGGAAGGGCCGAAACAGCCCGCCCCGGTCCGGCAGCCGACGGGCCCCCGCTAGGCTCACCTGCAGGCCCTGTAGAGCGTTTCCAGATGTCGGTGTCGGCCCCTTACTACGGCGATTCCGCCGTGATGCGCACACCGCCGCCCGATCTCCCTTCACTGCTGCTGAAGGAGCGGATCGTATATCTCGGCCTTCCTCTGTTCTCCGACGACGATGCCAAGCGTCAGATGGGGATCGATGTGACCGAGCTGATCATTGCCCAGCTTCTCTATCTCGAGTTCGACAATCCCGAGAAACCGATCTTTTTCTACATCAATTCCACAGGCACCAGCTGGTATTCGGGCGACGCCATCGGCTTTGAAACCGAGGCCTTCGCCATCTGCGACACCATCCGCTATGTGAAGCCCCCGGTGCACACGATCTGCATCGGTCAGGCCATGGGCACCGCCGCGATGATTCTCTCGGCGGGCGCCAAGGGTCACCGGGCAGCCCTGCCCCATGCCTCGATCGTGCTGCACCAGCCCCGCTCCGGAGCCCGCGGCCAGGCCAGCGACATCCAGATCCGGGCCCAGGAAGTGCTGCACAACAAGCGCGTGATGCTCGAGATGCTCTCCCAGAACACCGGCCGCAGCGTGGAACAGCTCTCCAGTGACTCCGATCGCATGACCTACCTCACCCCGCGGGAGGCCCTGGAATACGGCCTGATCGACCGGATCCTCACCAGCCAGAAGCCTCTGCCGGTGCCGCTGGCCGGCTCGGTATGAGCCTGATCCGCTGAGCTCGCTGATCAGAGCAAGCCCCCCGCTCGCCCTTCACTCCTTCACCACCCAGTTCCGCACCCACAGCCATGCCCATCGGCACCCCCAGCGTTCCCTACCGCCTGCCCGGCAGCCAGTACGAGCGCTGGGTCGACATCTACACCCGTCTCGGCGTGGAGCGGATCCTCTTCCTCGGCCAGGAGGTGAATGACGGCATCGCCAACAGCCTGGTGGCCCAGATGCTGTACCTCGATTCCGAAGACAGCAGCAAGCCGATCTACCTCTACATCAATTCCCCGGGAGGGTCGGTCACCGCCGGACTGGCGATCTACGACACGATCCAGTACGTGAAATCCGACGTGGTGACCATCTGCGTGGGTCTGGCGGCCAGCATGGGCGCCTTCCTGCTGGCGGCGGGCACCAAGGGCAAACGGCTGGCCCTGCCCCATGCACGGATCATGATCCACCAGCCTCTGGGCGGCACCAGTCAGCGCCAGGCCAGCGACATCGAGATCGAAGCCCGCGAAATCCTGCGCATCAAGGACATGCTCAACCAGAGCCTGGCCGAAATGTGTGACCAGAGCCTCGAGAAGGTGACCAAGGACACCGACCGCGACTACTTCCTCAGTGCGGCGGAGGCCAAGGATTACGGCCTGATCGATCGGGTGATCGCCCACCCCAGCGAGGCCTGATCCGCCGGGCGCGACCGTAAAGTCGCTGTTTGCCCTGCCCGATTCGCCGGATGGCCCAGCTCTTCTACGACTCCGATGCCGATCTGAGCCTGCTCGATGGCAAAACGGTGGCCATCATCGGCTACGGCTCCCAGGGCCACGCCCACGCCCTCAACCTCAAGGACAGCGGCGTGAACGTGGTGGTGGGCCTGTACGCGGGCAGCCGCTCCGCTGAGAAAGCCAGGGCCGATGGCCTCGAGGTGCTGAGCGTGGCGGAGGCCGCCGAGCGCGCCGACTGGATCATGGTGCTGCTGCCCGATGAAACCCAGAAGGCCGTCTACGACGCCGAGATCGCACCGCACCTCAAGCCCGGCAAGGTGCTGAGCTTCGCCCATGGCTTCAACATCCGCTTCGAGCTGATCAAGCCCCCCGCTGATGTGGATGTGGTGATGATCGCCCCCAAGGGCCCCGGGCACACCGTGCGCTGGGAATACCAAAACGGCCAGGGGGTGCCGGCCCTCTTCGCCATCCACCAGGACGCCAGCGGCCATGCCCGCGCCCTGGCGATGGCCTACGCGAAGGCCATCGGCGGCACCCGTGCCGGCATCCTCGAAACCAACTTCAAAGAGGAAACCGAAACCGACCTCTTCGGGGAGCAGGCCGTTCTCTGCGGCGGCCTCTCCGAACTGGTGAAGGCCGGCTTTGAGACCCTGGTGGATGCGGGCTACCAGCCCGAGCTCGCCTACTTCGAATGCCTGCACGAAGTGAAGTTGATCGTGGATCTGATGGTGAAGGGCGGCCTCACCGCCATGCGCGATTCGATCTCCAACACCGCCGAGTACGGCGACTACGTGAGCGGCCCGCGCCTGATCACCGCCGACACCAAGGCAGAGATGAAGCGCATCCTCGCCGACATCCAGGACGGTACCTTCGCCCGCAATTTCGTGGCCGAATGCGAGGCCGGCAAGCCGGAGATGACCAAGGCCCGCAACCGTGACGCGGCCCACCCCGTCGAGCAGGTGGGCGTGGGCCTGCGCTCCATGTTCAGCTGGCTGAAGGCCTCCTGAACCGGGATCACCCCGGCGGCCGCAGCGCAGGCTCCAGGCCGAATCTGCCTGTGCTGGCCTGGGGCAGTGCGCAGGCCAGCACCAGCCTCACCCTGGCCGCTGCCGCCTGGATGGTGAGCGGCCTGAGCCCTTCACCTCTGCTGAACAGCCTGCTGCCGGCCCTGGTCACCCTGCCGGCCCTGCTCCCTCTGATCCGCCGGCCCCTGAGCGGGGTGATCGTGCAATTGCTGGCGCTGCTGGTGCTGCTGGGCCTCGGCACCAGCGCGGCCGCGGGCGTCGAAGGCCAGGAGCGCGCCACTGAGGTGCTGCTGGCCATGGCGTCGGTGCTGGCGGTCGCGGTGGGAACCCAGATGACGGCGCTGCCCCTTCAGCGGACCCTTCTGGCCCTTCATCAACGGCCCATGGGCCAGGTGCGGCGTGCCGGTGAAATTGGCATGCTGATCGGCCATGGGCTCGCGGCGCTGCTGTTCCCCATAGGCCGGGCGCTCCTTCAGTTCAGCCAGGCCATGGTGCTGCTGCTGCCGGTGCTGCCACTGGCCCGCCAGGCCCGGGGTGAAGGCCTGCGCGAGGCACCTGGAGCAGAAACCCCGCCTGCTCGGGTGGCTTTCAGCTGGCGCTGCGCCTTGCAGGGGCTGCTGTTCGGCGGGCTGTTCGGGCTACTGCCCCTATGGGTGCGCCAGGTGGAAGCCGGCACCTGCCTGGATTTCGGCCTTGTGCTGGCCGCCTATGGGCTGGGACGCAGCCTGGGCGGAGACTTGGGCCTGGGTTGGTTGAAAGGGGCCTGGCGGCTCGGCGGACCACGCCATGAAGGAGCCGGCTGCTACCTGGCGATGGCCCTGCTGCTGGGGGCAACCCGCTGGCTGCCGGGCTGGGGATCGCTGCTGCTGTTCGTTCCGCTGGGTGGTCTTGCCCAGGCCAGCGACCTGGCCCAGGTGAGGGGCCTGCCTCAGCCGAGCGATGAGCCTCTGCGCTGGCTGACCCTGGCTCGTTCAGGGGCCATTGGCGGCCTGATCGGCAGCCTGGCCATGGGGCTGATGGCCCAGCTGCTCGGCCTGCCCCTGGCCTTCCCCCTTCAGATCGGGCTGTTCGTGGGGGCGGCCCTGGTGCTGCCCCCACGACCATCGTGATCACGCTGGTGGGGCCGATCCAGCTCTGGCTGCTGGTGCTGCTGGCCTGTGGACTGGATCGCCTGGTGGGGGATCCGATCAGCTGGCCCCATCCTGTTCAGGCGATGGGCTGGGCGATCCAGCATCTGCGCGGCATCGGGGAGTGCTGGGCCGGAGATCATCCCCGCCGCTTGCACCTGGCGGGACTGGGCCTCACCGCCCTGGTGGTGGGGGGCAGCAGCCTGGCGGGCTGGGCCATCGAGCAACTGGCGCTCGGATCTTCTTCGCTCCTGCCCCTGCCCGCCTGGGTGGTCTGGGCAGGGCTGCCGGCCCTGCTCGTGGCCATGGCCAGCGCCCTGGCCGCCGGCAGCCTGGAGAAGGCCGTGCGGGGGGTGCTGGCTCCGATCAGCAGGCCGGGGCTCTCCGATGGCGTGGAGCCTGGGGATCCCGAGGGGCTGGAGGAGGCTCGCCGCCGCCTGGCCTGGATCGTGGGTCGTGATGTGGAGGGACTCAGCCGGGCGGAGCTGTTGCGCGGGGCGGCCGAAACCGCGGCGGAGAATGCCGTGGATGGGCTGTTCGGGCCGCTGTTCTGGATGCTGGCCGGCGCTGGCCTCTGGACGGCCCTGGGGGTGGGAACGGGAGCTCCGGGTCCCCTGAGCCTGGCCTGGATGTACAAAGCCTCCAGCACCCTCGACTCAATGCTCGGCTACCGCCTGGGCCGCCTGCGCTGGCTGGGCACCGCCGGGGCCCGCCTGGATGACCTGCTCACCTGGCTGCCCTGCCGGCTGGTGGCGTTCTCACTTCCGCTCGCCGCTGGCCAGCCTGGGCGCTGCCTCCAGCTGGGACGGCTGGCCCTGCGGCAGGGCCAGGCCGATCCATCCCCCAACGCCGGGGTGTCGCAGGCGGCCTTTGCCCAGGCGGCCCGGATCCAGCTTGGGGGCCTGAACCACTACGGCGGCGTGGCCAGAGCCAAACCGATCCTCGGCCAGGGCTACCCAACCGCCGGGCCCGCAGCCGTGGCCCTCATTCTGAGCTTGGTGGGCCGGCTCGAGGCTCTCTGGCTGGCCATGGCCCTGCCCCTGCTGCTGGGGGTGAGCCGTCTGCTCAGCGGTTGAGACCAGCTGATCAGTAGGCGCCGCGATCACGCGGGTAGAGGATCACCCCCACCGTGCGCAGGATGATCGCCAGATCCAGCAGGACGGTGCGGCGGCGCGCGTAGGCGATGTCGAGCTTGACCCGGGCGTCGTAGCTGAGGTTGTTGCGCCCGGAGACCTGCCAGAGTCCCGTGAGCCCAGGCCGCACCGCCAGCACCTCATCCATCTGACGGCCATAGCGCTCCAGTTCGTCCCAGACGATCGGCCGCGGCCCGACCAGGCTCATCTGACCCTTGAGCACGTTGATGAACTGGGGCAGCTCATCGAGACTGGAACGGCGCAGGAAACTGCCGATCGGTGTGATTCGGGGATCTGCTTTGAGCTTGAAGTCTTTGTTGAACTCCGCCTTGAGTTCGGGCGACTGCTCAAGCAGGGCCTTGAGGATGCGGTCGGCGTCCTTGCGCATCGTGCGGAACTTGATGCAGCCGAAGCCCTTGTAGCCCCTGCCGATGCGGCGCTGCACGTAGAACACCGGCCCGGGCGAGCTGAGTTTGACCAGAACGGCCAGCAGCAGGAACAGGGGGCTGCCGAGGGTGAGCACCGCCAGGGAAAACACGATGTCACCGCTGCGCTTGAACACGCGGGATCGTTTCGACTGCGCCCGGATCAGATGTTCGGCCGTGGGCACCGCGGGGGTCATCGAATCAGCGACCGGGAGCGGAGGAACCAGGTGCAGGGGCCTGGGTAAGGGGCCGGCGATGTCAAAGGTGCTGAGCGACGATCCGGACATCAGCGCCCCCAGAGATGCGCGAACTCTAAAAATCGAAAGGTCAACTCACCAGCCGGTGCGGTCACTCACCCCAGAGGCACAGCGCCGCAACCGTCGCTGATGTCCCTGCCAGCGACGCTCGAGAACCCCCTGCAGGCGCTGGCGGAAGCGCTCCGGAGAGAAGCGCTCGGCCCACTGCCGCTGACCCTCCGCAGGCAGTCGGTGCCACAACTGTCCCTGCTCGAAATGCTCCAGCGCCCGCACAAGGGACGCGACACTCTGCTGCTCGAACAGCAGGCCGGTGGGCTGGGGCACGTCGGCCGCCAGGCAACGGACCGTGTCAAGCAGCCCTCCCTGACCCAGGCCGATCACCGGAGCTCCCGCAGCCATGGCCTCCACCGGGGCGATGCCGAAATCCTCCAGACCGGCGTAGAGGTAGGCACGGCAGCGGCCCATCAGATCCGTGACCCGCTCCGGAGTGCAGGCCCCCAGCAGCGTCACGGTGGGTCCGGCAAGGGCCTGCAGGCGGGCCCGCTCCGGCCCGTCGCCCACCACCAGCAGGCGCAGCCCCAGGCGGTTGCAGGCCTCGATCACCAGGTCCACCCGCTTGTAGGGCACCAGCCGGCACAGGGAGAGGTAGAAATCCTCCCGGGGCAGATCCCAGCGGAACCGGTCCACCGCCACCGGCGGATGCACCACCTGACTGGGGCGGCGCCAGCAGCGCCAGATTCTTCGTGCCGTGAAGCGGGAGTTGGCCAGAAGATGGTCGACGCGGGCGCTGCTGCTCACGTCCCACTGGCGCAGCTGATGCAGCTGCCAGCGCACCCACGGCCCGAGGGGTCCGCGGGCGATGGCGGAACCGGCCAGGTAGGCGTGCATCTGATCCCAGGCGTAGCGGACCGGGGTGTGCACATAGCTGATGTGCAGCTGGTCGGGCCCGGTGAGCACACCCTTGGCCACCAGGTGGTTGCTGCTCAGCACCAGGGGAAAGCCGGCCAGATCCAGCTGCTCGATCGCCAGGGGCAGCAGGGGCAGATACTGCTGCACATGGCTCACGCCCCAGGGCAGGTGCTGGATGAAGCTGGTCTGGATGCGTCGGCCCTGCAGCCAGCTGCCCGGTCGGGCGCTCTCGCCATCCACCAGGGCGAAGAGAGCGGCGGCGGGGCGTCCGGCGGCAAGCCACCGGTCGATCTCCTTCACCACCAGTTCGGCTCCCCCGACGGAGCGGGGCGTGAACCACTCATGGACGAGGGCGATCCGGCCGGGGAGTCCTGACATGCCGGCACCGTAGGGCCCGTGCCGGCGCGATCACATCACGAAAACTCTCAGCTGATTGCGTCGCCAGGCCTGGATCCGGATGCTGAACGGAGCCCAGCCCGCCATGCCAATCCGCGACCTGCTCGAAGACGCCCTCGAGGAACCCTCGATCGGGCTCACCCCATGCTTCAGCTGGCATGCCACCCCGGTGGGAATCGCCGCTCTCTGGCGTGCTGGAGCGGCACCCTCGACCCCCCCCTTCGAAGCCGCCCTCAAGGAAGGCCTCGACGTCGGCCTTGATCTGAGCCGTGAGGAACGGGAGTTCCACCAGTTGCGCATGGGCCTGGTGCTGCTGTTCCACTCCTGAGGATCCCCAGCCCGATGACCGAAACCGGCGAGGACACCTCCCAAGCCCCGGGAGCGGTGTCGATCTGGCAACTGAAGCCCTGGTGGTGCCAGCCCTGGTCGATCCTGCTGACGGGGGTGCTCCTGATCGCGGGCAGCTGGCTCTGGCTGAGGCTCTGGTGGCTTAGCGTTCCGCTCGCCGTCGGGGTGTCGCTTTGGTGGTGGCTGTTCCTGGTGCTGATGCCCCGTCAGGCGGCGGCGCTGGTATCAGGACCGGATGACATCGGTTGAAATGCAACCGATCCAACAGCGTCAACGCCAGCCTTTCCGTTAAAGCTCGTTACAGCACGATTCAGAGGATTGACTTCACCCCGTTCTTTCCACTCCAGGAGTCTCCATGAGTTACGAACCCGGTACCAGTGAATGCCGGTTGTTGATCGACAGCAAGGCCCAGATCGAAGGGGTCCTGGCCAACCTCGCCAAGCTCGAGAACACCGATCACATCCGCATGCAGCTGCTGGCGGTCTACAACCAGCTGGAGGGTCTGCACGACCTCAGGCGGACCAAGCCAGTGGGCGCGATCCCCGGCAGGGATGAAAGCGCCTGAGAAACCCGTCCAGCTCGATCGGTCCACAGCGCCGTCGCCATCCCTGCTGAGCAATCGGATGCCTCCAGGCCGTGATCCGCAACGGCCAGCTCCCCTGGGCCCGGTGGACGATCAGATACCGGTAGCGGCAATCGCGGCGAAAGTCCGGCGAGCCCAGGGGTTCAGCCCCCGGATGGCAGCGCAGGAAACCAGCCACCAAGCCCCCGGGGCCGGCACCATCGTCCTGGCAGGCCTCGAGGGCAGCGCCCAGGCGGAGCGCTGCACCTGCTGGATCACCCTGGCGAGGGAGGTAGAGATGAAGGGGTCCCCAGCCGGGAAAGCCCAGAAAGGAATACACCGCGGGGATGTCCATGGCAACGGCTCGAGAGGGTCCGCTTCTTCAGTGCCCCTGGTGTCCCATCGTTCGCTGGGGGGCAGTTCCCTGCCAGGGGTCCTGCTGCTGGCCCTGCTGGCTGGTGCCGGGGTGGCTCTGGCCCAGCAGCGCAGTGGCGATCCGCTCGCGCTGGCCACCCTGCTGCGCGTGGGTCAGCCGATCCTCGAGAGTGACCGCCGACTGCTCCAGCTCGGCTGGCGGCCCTCTCCCGCCAGCGCCCCCGCGGCTCTTGACCGGGAGCGCTCCGGCAGCACCCTGGCCAGCCTCAGTGGCTGCTCCGGCACTGGAGCGGGTTTCTGCCGCTTCGACTACCGGCGGGGCCGGGCCAGACTGGCGGTGATCACCGTGCCCTCGCCGGCGGGGCACTCCGGCGGGCCGATTGTGCTGCGCTGGGTGGATGACATCAGCGGGCGCCGTTGGGGTCTCTGTCAGAGCGACACCTCTGAGCAGCTGATCCCCTGCAAGGGCCTGGGGCCCTAGCCCGCAGCCGGCGCAGGGACCCGGAGCCGATAAGTTTGGGCAGCTGCCGCTGCAGGGCCGATGGGTCTGGAGAACAAGCAACGCCCTCCCTGGCTGAACTGGGTGTTCCTGCTGATCTTTCTCTGGAGCAGCTGGCAGCTGGCGGGCTTCTGGTTCGATCGGCTGAACTGAACCGTCCCCGAGGGACTCAGGGCTTGAGCCGATCAGTGGTCAACGGACTGGTCACTGCTCCTCGAGGGACTGCTTCAGGCGCGAGAGCAGCGTTCTGCGGGCGACTGCCGGCGGCAGTCCCTGGTCGCTGGCCTCAGCCACCCAGTCTCTGGCCGCCTGGATGAGGGCCTCCAGGCCAGGAGCTCCGGATCGCAGGGCCTGAAAGGTCGCCATCAGATCCTGATCCATGGCCTGGGAGGGATCGCTGCAGACGATGTACTGCCGACCGTCGCAGCCGGTGTAGAGCAGGCTTCCCTCAGGACCACGCAGGGGGGCCGTGGCCGGAACAGTCAGGGAAGTCTCCGGTTCATCCCCGGAACGGGAGGGCTGGGAGGAGTCAGGGCCAAGGGCCGAATCATCGTCGGAGCGGGGCATGGCAAGGCGGCGATGGAGCGGGAGGGGTTGAGACGCTCAGGAATAGGCGTTGGGGACGAAGAACTGCTCATTCATGGGGGGCCGCTGGTAATCACCGACGGTCTTGCGCGGTGGCAGTTCGATGGGAGCAGGCGTCATGTCTTCGTAGGGGATCTTCGAGAGAAGATGGCGAATGCAATTGAGGCGGGCCCTGCGCTTGTCATCGGCCTCAACGGTGAACCAGGGGGCCTCCGGGATGTTGGTGTGGGCAAACATCTGGTCCTTCGCCTTGGAAAACTCCACCCAGCGGTCGCGTGATTCGAGATCCATCGGTGACAGTTTCCAGCGGCGGGCGGGATCATCCAGCCGGGAGCGGAAACGGGCCTCCTGCTCCTCGTCGCTGACCGAGAACCAGTACTTGAGAAGAACGATGCCGGAGCGGACCAGCATGCGCTCGAACTGGGGAGCCGATTGCATGAATTCCTCCACCTGAGGTTCGCTGCAGAAGCCCATCACCCGCTCCACGCCGGCCCGGTTGTACCAACTGCGATCGAAGATCACGATCTCACCGGCAGCCGGGAAATGCTCGACGTAGCGCTGGAAATACCACTGGGTGCGCTGCTGGTCAGAGGGGGTTCCCAGGGCCACCACATTGCAGCCCCTGGGGTTGAGAGGTTCGGTGATGCGCTTGATGGCTCCTCCCTTGCCGGCGGCATCGCGGCCTTCGAAAAGGATGACCAGACGAAAGCCCACATGCTTCACCCAGTACTGCATCTTCACCAGCTCGACCTGGAGTTTCTCCAGTTCTTTCTCGTAGAACTTGCGGCTGAGCTTGGCTGACTTTTCCTCGGGTGGGGCACCCAGATCATCCTCCTGCTCCCCAGCCAGATAGGAGGGGTGATAGCGATCATTCAGGCCGTTGGGAGGGTAAGGGGAAGGGGCGCCTGCGAGGCCAGCCAGAGCGGAATCGCCGTGGCGAGCACCCTTGGTTCCTGTCTTGGCACCACCGTGCTTTCCGGATCTGGCCTTCTTGGCCTGGCC
Source organism: Synechococcus sp. BSA11S (assembly GCF_014224355.1). Lineage (GTDB taxonomy): Bacteria > Cyanobacteriota > Cyanobacteriia > PCC-6307 > Cyanobiaceae > Regnicoccus_A. The sequence continues at coordinate 104,426 of NZ_VNWP01000009.1, forward strand.
GCCAGCCTTGTCCTTCCCTTTGGCTTTGCCTTTGCCCATCCCGCTCAGCCCCGTCTCACCTGACTATCCATCCTGTCTAGAGGGATCAGCCTTGAGAGACTGTGGGTTCAGCTCAGATTGTTGAGGCCCTGACACGATCCTCACTGAGGGAATGGCCGCTCAGGCTGACGCAGAACTGCCCCGGCACCGGCTCGGGTGAGAGATCCACCAGGGGCTGATCCCCCAGCCGCAGCTCTCCGCCGTGGGTGCGGGCCACCCGCTGGGCGATCGCCAGACCGAGCCCGCAGTGGCCATGGCCACTGCGGGCTTCATCGAGCCTCTGGAAGGGCATCAGTGCCTGGGTGCGTTGCTCCTCGGCGATCCCCTGGCCCTGGTCCCACACCTGCAGCTCAAAGCCATCCTTCTGCCAGGCCCGCAGCACCAACCGCACGGGCGGCTGGCCGTAACTGAGGGCATTGTCGATCAGATTGGCGACGGCACGGCCCAGGGTGATCGGCTGAACCGTGGCGGTGACAGGAGCCAGATCCAGCTCGACGGGCTGTCCGTCGTAGCGGGCCGCCAGCTCCGCCAGCAGCTCCGCCAGCGGCACCTGCACCGCTGCCTCCCCGCCACCGCCGCCGGCGAAAAGCAGAAACTGGCCGGTGATGCGCTCGAGGTCGTCGAGATCGGCCCCCGCCCGGGCGCTGGCGGCCCCATCCCCCAGCATCGACAAGCGCAGCCTCAGGCGGGTGAGCGGGGTTTTGAGGTCATGGGCAATGCCGGCCAGCATGGTGGCGCGCTCCCGCTCGCTGTCCTCCAGGCGCTGGAGCATGGCGTTGAAGCGCTGCGCCAGCCGCCGCACCTCGGGGGCGCCCCGCTGGGGCATCGGCTCCGGCTTTGCCTCGAGGCCCACCCGTGCCAGGGCGCGCTCCAGCTGCTGCAGCGGCCGCTGCACCTCCAGCAGCAGAAACAGGGCCCCCGCCATCACACTTCCGCTGGCCAGCGACAGGGTGACCAGCAATGGATCCGGCGGCCAGCCGAAGCGCGGACGAATGGCGGCATAGAGCCAGACCGGCTCCAGGGGGGAGGCCAGCTCGATCCAGACACCACGGGCGGCGCCGTGGTTCGGCACCACCTCGGGGCAACGGGGCAGCCGGCGGCAGAGCTCCAGCTGCAACTGGTCAGCCTGGCGATCCAGGCGCCGATCGTGCCCGTGGCCGAGAAGCCCCCACCGCCTGGGACGGCGCGGCGGCCGCCCCACCCCCAGCTGCAGGCCGCTGAGCTGGGAGACGGTGGCCGGTGGGAAACGTTCCAGCGCCAGTTCCGAGAGCCTCAGGTTGAGGGCCACCTGCGGGCCCATCTGGGCGATCTGGAGCTGGCCGATTCTGGTGCCGAGCAGAGCCTGGAGCAGCACCAGGCTGAGGGCCCATCCCCCCAGGAAGAACACCCCGAGACGCAACGACAGGGCTGCGGAGCGAATCGAGGGGGCCATCGCTCAGCGGTTGCGGGGCTGGCCATCGGGCACGAACACGTAGCCATAGCCCCAGACCGTCTGGAGGTAGCGCGGACGGCTGGGATCGGGCTCCACCAGCCGCCTCACCCGTGAGACCTGCACATCCATGCTGCGGGTGTCGGTGTCGCTGGCGGGGCCGCGGGCCAGCTCAATCAGCCGCTCCCGCGAGAGGGGACGGTGAGGATGCTGCACGAAGGCGGCGAGCAGGCTGAATTCACCGCTGGTGATCATCACGGGCTGATTCTGCCGCTCCAGGGTGCGCGCCGAGAGATCCAGCACGTTGTCGCCGAAGCGGATCAGCTCGCCATCGGCGAGTGGAGTGCCGGCCGGCAGGGTGCCGCGGCGGCGCAGCACCGCCTCAATGCGGGCCATCAGCTCCCGGGGAAGGAAGGGCTTGGCCAGGTAGTCATCGGCTCCCTGCTCCAGGCCGATGATCCGGTCGACCGCCTCGCCGCGGGCCGTGAGCATCACCACGGGCAGATCGTCGCTGGCATCACGCAGGCGGCGCAGCAGGGTGAGACCGTCATCACCGGGCAGCATCAGATCCAGCACCACCAGATCGGGGCGCTGGAATTCCAGGCGGGCCATCAGCTGGCGTCCATCGGTGAGGCAGCGCACCTCATAGCCCTGGTCGGTGAGGTAAGTCCCCAGCAACTGGCGCAGTTCCGGGTCGTCATCGACAACCCAGATCGTGTGGGTTCGGCTCAAGGCGGGGGCCGCAGCTGCGCCGACTGTATGGAGACAGACCGCCTGCGCCCAGGCCCCTCACCAGAACGGCCCTTGCCAAAGGTGACTGCCCGGCCCTGCAGACAGGTCCGGTCATGCCTTGCCCCCTGGATCCGTCCCCGGTCCGTCCCTGGGGCGCGTGAGCGTCCATAAGGTGAACACCATGGCGCTCCCCATTCCCTCCAGATCCGTCGCCGGCCCCCTGGCTGGTTCCGGCCCGAGGTGGTGGCCGGTGGTCCTGGCCGCTCTGCTGCTGGCCTGTTCAGGGCCAGGGTTGGCCGAGGAGACACAGACCCTGCAGCGCTACCAGCAACGGATGCAGGCCTGGTTCGAGCGCCTGGACCGCAACCGGGACGGCAGGCTGACCCCCCGGGAAAGTCAGGGACAGCCCTTTCTGGAAACCAATTTCCAGCGGCTCGACAGGCGCGGGCGCGGCTATCTGCTGCCCACCGATCTGCCCCCCCGTCAGAAGGTCTTCCTTGGAGTGCGGGTGCGCACGGTGTTCGCCAGGGCCGACCGCAACGGTGACGGCCAGCTCAGCCGCCAGGAGGCGCGTTCCTTCCCCTGGCTCAACCGCCGCTTCCTGGAGATCGACCTGAATCGCGATGGGGCCGTCAGCCTCCAGGAGCTGTGGGAGTCACGGCGGGCCCTGGCCCCACGCCCCTGAGATCAACGCTCGGGGCGATCCGGTGGCTGGATGCGCACCACCGACCAGATCAGTCGCGCCAGTCCTGCCGGCAGCGCCAGCAGCTGGCCCAGGCCGGGGATCGCCAGGCGCAACAGTCGGTACACCCCGTTGATCAGCAACAGCAGCGCTGCGATGGCCAGGCCAAGCACCAGCAGCACAGCGAGCGACTGAAGCAGTCCCACCATCAGGCTGATCAGCCCGAGTCCGATCTGACTCAGCCCCTGGATCAAGGTGCTGATCACCTTGCTGATCACCAACAGAGAATCCAACTGGCTGGGCAGCTGCATCAGCAGCAGCAGCGCAGCAGCCCCCAACCCCCCATTCAGCAGAGCCATTCCCCCCTCGCGCCAGGCTGCTCGCTCGCGACGCTGGCGGGAGAAGACCTTCCGGGGTGAGGTGCTCTTGCGGCCGTGATCTGGCAGAGGGTTCATCACATGGGCGGCAAGCTCTCACTCGAGCGTGTAGCCGGCACCACGCATCCAGCGCTCGAATTCGATCAGCACCAGTTCATTGGGGCAATCCACCAGGCTGAGGCCCGCCACGGTGCAATCCCCCTGGCCGCCGTGGTGGAGGGAGAGATGAAAATCCTTGCCGCTGAGGCCACACACCTCGGGATCACTGCGCACGACCACATCCAGGGAGGCCCCAAGGCGATTCACCCGTCGTCGCAGCTCTGACCAGCTGGTGGTCATGGGTTCGTCGTCAGAGGGATCCACCACGCCAGGGTCGCACCTTAGGAGTGTGGCCGCAGCGTCCCGTTCGTCAATGGAGGGTTCACCGAGGGGGTGGGGAGAGCGGGGTGGTGGGCGTGGCCTCCGGGCTGGCCGCTGGTGGGGCCGTTCGCCGTGGGAGCGGCACCATCAGGCCAAGAGCGGTGGTGATGGCCAGGGCAGCCAGGCCGGCGGCCGGGGCAGCCAGGCGCTGACGCAGGGGGACGCGCTCCAGGATCTCCCGGCGCTGGAGGGGCCGATCGGGGGGTAAATCAAACCCAAGCCGAACGCGGGGGTCAAGGCGGAGCTGATCCAGGCAGCGCACGAGGTCGGCCAGCTCGGCATCGTCGAAGCTGAGCTCCAGGGGCTGGGTGTCGGGCTGGCTGCTGTGCAGGCGCAGGCGATGGGCCGGGCGGTTCCGGATCCCAGGCTTGGCCGCGGGGATCGGCTCCATCTGCACCGGGTCGGTGGCCGCCCCCATCGGCCTTGGCACCGAGCTCACCAGGTGGCGCGCATAGGGCAGCACAGCGGTCATCAGCGCCTGAAGATGGTCGCGCTTGCCTTCAAGGGTGGGATGGCCAGCCAGATCCAGCTCCCAGGCCGAGAGGATGCCGATCACATCCTGGCCATGGCCGGCGGAGAGATCGGGCAACCCGTCGATGCGCAGGCGGCAGCTGGTCTGTTCGTAGCGGTGGCTCAGTTTCATGCCGCGGCATCCATCAGGCTGGCCTTGAGGCGATCGAAGCCCCCCCGGCCGGAGCCGAGGGCCAGGCCCTGCACCAGCTGGCGCTGCAGGCGGGGCCCTTCCTGGGGATCCAGCAACTTCTGCACGCCACCGCGACGGGGGTTGAGGCGCTCGCGCACCAGTTCATCGAGCCTGGAGCGGAACAACTGCCAGCGCTGCTGGGTGACCGGTTCCGGCTCGGCGGCCGAGAGCAGCTGGCGCAGCATCGGATAGAGCCGCTCGGCCATGGCACAGAGCAGGCTGATCAGAGCATCGGTTTCCGCTTCACTGAGCACACCCCGGCGGCAGGCCAGCCGCAGCGGGTTGTAGCAGCGCCGCTTCCACAACTCCACCCGGTTGGGGAAGAGGGATCCGAAGCCGAGCTGGCTGGCCATCCAGACCATGGCTTCGCCGCCGTTGAGATCGAGGGCCTCGACGCTGAGCAGCATCAGGTCGAGCCGCTCCAGCCCCCGACGGGAGAGGCGGGCCGCCGGGCTGCTCGGGAGGGGTTGATCCTCGACGGCTGCCTCGGCTGGTGCAGTGATCGTGACGTCGGCCATGGCTGCGATGATGCCAGCGCCCGCGCCGATCCGTCACCCGATCGCTTCTTCATGGCCCTGAGCACCGCATCCCTCGAGTTGGGCGAGCCGATTGATCTGCGGGGGCTGGTCAGGGATGTGCCCGATTTCCCCAAGCCCGGCATCCTCTTTCGGGACCTCACGCCACTGATGCGCGACCCCCGCGGCTGGAAGGAGGTGGTGCGCCTGCTGGCGGGGGTCTGCGATCGGCTGCGGCCCGACCTGATCGTGGGCATCGAGTCCAGGGGGTTCATCGTGGGGACAGCCCTGGCCACGGCGGTGGAGATCGGCTTCGTACCCGTGCGCAAGCCCGGCAAGCTGCCCGGTCAGGTGCGTGCCGTCGACTACGCCCTGGAATACGGGCAGGATCGCCTCGAGATCCAACATGACGCCCTCGCGGACGGGCCTCGGGTGCTGATCGTCGACGACCTGCTGGCCACGGGCGGCACTGCCGCGGCCTGCGCCCAGCTCGTCGCCGATGCCGGCGGCGAACTCTGCGGCTATGGCTTCGTGGCCGAACTGGCTGAACTCGGTGGTCGCGCGCGCCTGCCGGGGCAGCAGCCTGTGGAATCCCTGATTGTCTACGCCTAAGTGAACACGTTTCGGGATGCGCTCAGGTCTGCTGGTCCTGCCAGGCCAGCACCTGATCGAACTGATCGAGGCTGATCAGCCCGAAGCGCCAGAGGATCACCGGGAGTGGTGCCTGCTCCTGATCGGCCTGGCGGATCCCCAGAGCCAGGGCGTTCTCACTCAGGCCCTGCTCATGGCGGAGGTAGCGCACCAGGGCGGAGGAGGGAATCGGCTGGGGGGAAGTGCTGATCACCATCGGATCACCGGGGCGGTCGAGCCCACGGGGGCCTGAGCAGGGCGGCCCTCACTCTGACCAGCGGGCCGTGAGCCGGCAAGGGCCGAGGGTCATGGCCTTCAGACTGAGACGCCTCAGGGCGCGGGAGCGCCCCATCAGGCCCAGGGCCAGCCGGCGGAGTGTCAGCAGCAGCGGCTGACGGTTGGAGAAGAGTCGCACCAGCAGATCGGTGCTGATCAGGGTCAGCAGCACATCGGCCCAGCGGCGGCGGGCATAGGCTCCCGCCACGGCCGCCCGGGGCAGCCGCCCCACAGCCGCCAGCCGGGCCTGCCGCTGCAGTTGCTCCACATCCCGCCAGCAGAGGTTCATGCCCTGGCCGCCCACGGGATGGCAGCGATGGGCCGCTTCCCCCACCAGGACCAGGGAGCCGCGGTGGAAGTGGTGGGCGAGCTCGAGGGCCACCGGGAAGACCCGGGGGGTGTCGAGCAGGGCCTCGGGCTGGAGGGCTTCGGGAAGCACGGCGGCCAGCTGATCGAGGAAGGCCACGGGATCGAGGGCTTCCAGCCGGCGCAGTCGCGCGGCTGGAGCACTCCAGACCAGCTGAGCGGTGCCGTCGCCAAGGGGCAGGACGGCGAAGGGACCCTCGCGGCGGAACAGCTCCCAGGCCTGATCGGGAGCCGAGCCCCGCAGGCGCACCTGGGCCGTGAGACAGCCCTGCCCATAGGGAAGACTCCAGCGGCGGATTCCGACGGACTCCCGGGTGGGGGATCCGCTGCCATCGGCGGCGACCACCAGATCGAGTGGATGGAGTGAGTCAGCGTCGGGCGATTCCGCCTGTTGGACTCCGCCGGCGCCCAGGTGCAGGCTGACGGCGGGGTGGCCCCGGAGTCGCTCCAGCAGCACGTCGATCAGAGGCTGATGCTGAAGGATCCAGCCCACAGCCTGGGCCTGCTCAGGAGCCTCGGGACCAGGGCCCAGCTCAGCCAGGCCGAAGCCGATCGAGTAACCCGCCTCCAGATCGCAGAGCCGAAGCGAGCGAAAGGGAACGAGAGCGTTGACCAGCTCCCCCCAGAGCCCCAGACGCTGCAGAAGCAGGCGGCTCGAGTGACTGAGGGCATAGGCACGGCTGCGGGCCCGCAGCTGGAGATCGCTGAGCGGATCCACCAGCGACACCAGCCAGCCCACCTCAGCCAGGGCCAGAGCAGCGAGGGCGCCGGTGGGACCAGCGCCCAGCACCCGGGCCCTGGGCGCGGTCGCCGGAATGGATGCCTGCAGGGAGGGAGAAGCCAGCACAGCGGCCGGCGAGAGGGCGCTCATGGAATCGGCAAGCGGCCAAAAAAAAGCCGCAGCAGAAAGTCTGCTGCGGCAGGAGGGGAGACTGCGCGGTTTGGGCTCAGCCGATGCCGAGCAGCCCGCGGGTGAAGGCCTCACCACCCAGGGCGAATTCAGTGGCCAGCAGCGCGATGAAACCCAGCATGGCCATGCGGCCATTCAGCTTCTCGGCACGCTCATGGAAGCCCCAGCCGCTCTCGGCGCTCACCACTTCCATGCGGGGTTCGGTGGCGAAGGCATTGAGGCGACCGCCGTCTTCGGTGGTGACGGTGGCGCCGCGGATGGTGGCGCGCTCGCTGGCGCTCACAGGAGCGGTGGTGGTGGCTTGGGCCATGGGGTTCCTCGTGTCGATGGATTGAATGTAACACATTGTTGCGGAACGTAAACGATCGCCAGCGCCTCACCCCGATTTTCAGCGCACCGCTCAGCGCAGCCGACGCAGGCAGAGCTCCTCGAAGGCGGGTCGCAGAAGGTAGGGGTAGTCGCCCACCCAGGCTTTGAGCTGAGGGATCCAGGCATCGCTGAGGGCTCCGATCCGAGCGAAATCCGGCCGCTCGCTCAGCACAAGACAGCGCACGACCATGCCGCGACGGATCGCCTGGTGCTTTTTCTCCATCGGGAAGCGCACGGACCCGAGGTAGCCATCCTCGTCCTCCAGCTCCAGCGACACCCAGGTGCGCCTGTTCTCCACCAGCTCCAGACGACCCCGGCTGTCGGCCTGCTCCTGACGCCCTTCCACCAGCTCCCGGGTGATGAGATCGGCGATCCGCCCTTCGAACAGAGCCCCCTTGGGGTAGCGGCGCAGGGTGGCGTTGCGACGGCCGGCCTCCAGGATTGGCCCCCAGAGCACATAAAGCAGGAACACGAAACCCGCCACCAGCCAGACCGGCCCGAAGCGGTAGGAAAACCGACTCTGGGCGATCAGCAGGGAAAGCACCCCACCGATCACCGAGATCAGCACCCGCTGCAGGACCTTCTGCGGGCCGCCACTGCAGAAGCTGAACTGGGGACCGCTGGCCACGGCTGGGATCAGCCGCTGCAGTTCGCCTTCCTTCAGGGGGATCAGCATCGCCCCGTTCCGCGCACGGCTGGCCTCACAACAGCCGCTCCAGGCCGTAGATCAGACCATCGAGCCGGCGCACCCTGCGCAGGGTCAGCAGCACGCCTGGCATGTAGGCGGAGCGCTCGATCGTGTCGTGGCGGAGGGTGTAAGTCTCACCTGGGGAGCCGAACATCACCTCCTGATGGGCCACCAGACCGGGGAGCCGGACGGAATGGAGCCGCAGGCCACTCTCCCGCTGGCCGCCTCGGCAGCCAGCCAGGGTTTCGTGCTCCTCCACCTGGGGGGCGTTGAAGGTCTTGCCGAGCTCCTCGATCAGCTCGGCGGTCTTGATGCAGGTGCCGCTGGGGGCATCGGCCTTGCGGTTGTGGTGCAGTTCCGTGAGCTCGGCGAAGTCGTAGAAGCGTGCGGCGGCGGCGGCGGCCTGCTGCAGCAGCACCATCCCCACCGAGAAATTCGGAATCACGGCACCGCCGACGCCGGCCTTGCCGGAGAACACGGCCAGGTCGGCCAGCTGCTTCGGGTTCAGGCCGGTGGTGCCGATCACCGGATGCACCCCGTAGGCGATCGCGGCGCGGGTGTGCTCATAGACCACTGAGGGGTGGGTGAAGTCCACCAGCACCGCCCCGGCCCCTGGGCCATCACCACGCACCGCCTGGCTGGCCTGGCAGAGGCAGCCCTCGAAGTCGGCGGTGATCGCCACCTCCAGCTCCCCGAGGCCCAGTTCCAGCCCCACATCGGCCCCCTCCATGCCGGGAGTGGTGTCGATCGCGCCGAGCAGGCGGCAATCTTCAGCCGTGGTCACGGCCTTGACCACCTCGGCCCCCATGCGGCCCAGGGCGCCGGCCACCACCACCGGGATCGGACCTGGGATCACATCGGGGGGGGGCATGGGCCAGGCGTGAACGGTGCGTGGGGGAGCCTATGGCGGCCATTCCGGCCCCGGCGAAGCGCCTGTAACGCCTTGGGGCGCAAAGTCGCGTGCCTGGGGGAGCTTTCGTAGGCTCCTTCACATTGCTCAACTCCAGCGCCGATGTTCACGCAGGTCCGCTCCGCCAACCGCCGGGTCAGCCCTGGCAACGGCGAGGCCCCCGCCGGCAGTGAGGGTCGGGCCGTGATGCGCGCGGTCTACGTGGTGCTCGAGCCCCAGTACCAGAACGCCCTCACCCAGGCCGCCACCAGTCTCAACGCCACCAACCCTGCCCTGGCGGTGGACCTGAGCGGCTACCTGATCGAGGAACTGCGCGATCCGGAGAACTACGCCGCCTTCTGCGCCGATGTGGCCGAAGCGGATGTGTTCATCGCCTCGCTGATCTTCATCGAAGACCTGGCCCAGAAGGTGGTGGAGGCGGTGGCGCCCCACCGCGATCACCTCAAGGCCGCCGTGGTGTTCCCCTCCATGCCCGAGGTGATGCGGCTCAACAAACTGGGCACGTTTTCGATGGCCCAGCTGGGCCAGAGCAAGAGCGCCATCGCCAGCTTCATGAAGAAGCGCAAAGAGGCGAATGGCGCCGGCTTCCAGGACGCGATGTTGAAGCTGCTCAACACCCTGCCCACGGTTCTCAAGTATCTGCCGGTGGAGAAGGCGCAGGACGCCCGCTCCTTCATGCTCAGCTTCCAGTACTGGCTGGGGGGAACGCCGGACAACCTGCGCAATTTCCTGTTGATGCTGGCCGACAAGTACGTGTTCCCCCGGGGCGACACGGGCCGGCCAACGCTGGAGGTGGCCGAACCCGTGGTGTTCCCGGATCTGGGCCTCTGGCACCCCCTGGCGCCGGGGATGTTCGAAGACCTCAAGGAATACCTCAACTGGAATGCCAGCCGCGCTGACCTGAGCGAGAAGGCCAAGAGCGGTCCTGTGATCGGCCTGGTGCTGCAGCGCAGCCACATCGTGACCGGCGATGAGGCCCATTACGTGGCCGTGATCCAGGAGCTGGAATACCGCGGAGCCACCGTGATCCCGGTGTTCTGCGGTGGGCTCGATTTCTCCAAGCCCGTGAAGGCCTTCTTCTACGACCCGCTCAATCCCGAGCAGCCGATCGTGGATGGGGTGGTGAGTCTCACCGGCTTCGCCCTGATCGGTGGGCCGGCCCGCCAGGACCATCCCCGCGCCATCGAAGCGCTCTCACGCCTGAACAGGCCTTACATGGTGGCCCTGCCACTGGTGTTCCAGACCACCCAGGAGTGGGAGGAGAGCGACCTGGGTCTGCACCCGGTGCAGGTGGCCCTGCAGATCGCCATTCCCGAACTCGACGGCGCCATCGAGCCGATCGTGCTCAGCGGCCGCGACGATGCCACCGGCAAGGCCCACACCCTGCAGGACCGGGTGGAGGCCATCGCCGAGCGGGTGATCCGCTGGGCCTCGCTGCGCACCAAGCCCCGCCTCGAGAAGAAGCTGGCGATCACGGTGTTCAGCTTCCCTCCCGACAAGGGCAACGTGGGCACCGCCGCCTACCTGGATGTGTTCGGCTCCATCCACCGGGTGCTGGAGGAGATGAAGCATCAGGGCTACGACGTGCAGAACCTGCCGAGGGATTCCAAGGGCCTGATGGAGGCGGTGATCAACGATCCCGAGGCACTGCAGGGTGCACCTGAGCTGGCGATCGCCCACCGCATGAGCGTGGAGGAGTACGAGCGGCTCACCCCCTATTCCGAGCGCCTGGAGGAGAACTGGGGCAAGCCCCCCGGCAACCTCAACTCCGACGGCACCAACCTCCTGATCTACGGCCGCCACTTCGGCAACGTGTTCGTGGGGGTGCAGCCCACCTTCGGCTACGAAGGTGATCCGATGCGGCTGCTCTACTCCCGCAGCGCCAGCCCCCACCACGGCTTCGCCGCCTACTACACCTACCTGGAGAAGGTGTGGGGCGCCGACGCGGTTCTGCACTTCGGCACCCATGGCTCGCTGGAGTTCATGCCCGGCAAGCAGATGGGCATGAGCGAAACCTGCTATCCCGATTCCCTGATCGGCGCCCTGCCGAACCTCTACTACTACGCCGCCAACAATCCCTCGGAGGCCACGATCGCCAAGCGCCGGGGCTATGCCGCCACGATCAGCTACCTCACCCCACCGGCAGAGAATGCAGGGCTCTACAAGGGACTGAAGGAACTGGGCGAGCTGGTGGGCTCCTACCAGCAGCTGCGCGAGAGCAGCCGCGGCGTGCAGATCGTCAACGCGATCGTCGAAACAGCCCGCCAGTGCAACCTCGACAAGGATGTGACCCTGCCGGAGGTGGATGCCGGTGAGCTCGACCTCGACGGCCGCGACGGCGTGGTGGGGGCGCTCTACAGCCAGCTCATGGAGATCGAGAGCCGGCTGCTGCCCTGCGGCCTGCACACGATCGGCAAGCCCCCCACCGCCGAGGAGGCGATCGCCACCCTGGTGAACATCGCCGCCCTGGAGCGGGAAGAAGAGGGCTACCGCAGCCTGCCGGCTCTGCTGGCGGAGAGCCTGGGCCGCACGATCGATGACGTGTACCGGGGCAACGACGCCGGGGTGCTGGCCGATGTGGAACTGAACCAGAGGATCACCGAGGCCTCCCGCGGGGCGGTGGCCTCGATGGTTCGCTCGGTGACGGGCAGCGATGGACGGGTGAATCTGAAGGGCCGCTTCGGCTGGTTCTTCGCCCTGCTGGAGCGCTTCGGCTATGAGCGGCCCAGCCCCTGGCTGGCCGCCTGCCGCGCGGCCGGTTTCCCTGCGGTGGAGCCCACCGAGCTCGACAGGCTCTTCGGCTACCTGCGTTTCTGCCTCGAGCAGATCTGCGCCGACATGGAAATGGAGAGCCTGCTGCGTGCCCTCGATGGCGAATACGTGATCCCAGGCCCCGGTGGTGATCCGATCCGCAACCCGGGCGTGCTGCCCAGCGGCAAGAACATCCATGCTCTCGATCCCCAGGCCATCCCCACCCGCGCCGCCATCGCCGCCGCCAAGGTGGTGGTGGACCGGTTGATCGAGCGCCAGAAGGCAGAGCAGGGCAGCTGGCCGGAAACGATCGCCTGCGTGCTCTGGGGCACCGACAACATCAAGACCTACGGCGAATCCCTGGCCCAGATTCTCTGGTTCATCGGTGTTCGGCCCGTGCCCGATTCCCTTGGCCGGGTGAACAAGCTGGAGCTGATCTCGCTCGAAGAGCTGGGACGCCCTCGCATCGATGTGGTGGTCAATTGCTCCGGGGTGTTCCGCGACCTGTTCATCAACCAGATGGGCCTGATCGATCAGGGCGTGAAGATGGCCGCTGAGGCCGATGAGCCCCTGGAGCTGAACTTCGTGCGCAAGCACTCCCAGGAGCAGGCCACGGCCCAGGGCATCAGCCTGCGCGAGGCGGCCACCCGTGTGTTCTCCAATGCCAGCGGCAGCTATTCATCGAATGTGAACCTGGCGGTGGAGAACAGCACCTGGGAAGAGGAGGGCGAACTGCAGGAGATGTACCTGTCCCGGAAAACCTTTGCCTTCAATGCCGACAACCCCGGCGAGATGAACCAGAGCCGTGAGGTGTTCGAGTCGGCGATGAAAACCGCCGATGTCACGTTCCAGAACCTGGATTCAGCCGAAATCTCGCTCACCGACGTGAGCCACTACTTCGATTCCGACCCCACCAAGCTGATCCAGAACCTGCGCGACGACGGAAAAGCTCCGTCGAGCTACATCGCCGATACCACTACCGCCAACGCCCAGGTGCGTTCATTGAGCGAAACAATTCGGCTGGATTCACGCACCAAGCTGCTCAACCCCAAGTGGTACGAGGGCATGCTCAATTCAGGCTATGAAGGGGTGCGCGAGGTGGCCAAACGCCTCAACTTCACCCTGGGCTGGAGCGCCACCAGCGGCGCTGTGGACAACTTCGTGTATGAGGAGGCCAACGACACCTTCATCAACGATCCGGAGATGCGAAAGCGGCTGATGGAGCTCAACCCCCACAGCTTCCGCCGCATCGTGGGCACCCTGCTGGAAGTGAACGGCAGGGGGTACTGGGACACCAGCGAGGAGAACATCGCCCAGCTGCAGGAGCTCTACCAGGAGATCGAAGACCGCATCGAGGGCGTCACAGTTCCCTGAACGGCTACGGCCAGTCGATCACCGGACCAGCCGGCACCACACCAGAGGGATTGATGGTGGGGTGACTCTGGTAGTAGTGCCCCTTGATGTGCTGCATGTTCACGGTCTCAGCCACCCCTGGGAAGCGGTAGAGCTCGCGCACGTAGCGCCAGAGGTTGGGGTAATCAACAATGCGACGCAGGTTGCACTTGAAATGGCCCACATACACCGGATCGAAGCGCACCAGGGTGGTGAACAGCCTCCAGTCGGCTTCGGTGAGGCGGCCTCCGAGCAGGTAAGGCTGATCCGCCAGCCGCTGCTCCAGCAGGTCGAGAGTGGCAAACAGTGGCTGGATGGCCTCGTCGTAGGCCTCCTGGCTGGTGGCAAAGCCGCAGCGGTATACGCCGTTGTTCACCGTGTCGTAGATCAGTTGATTGAGCTGATCAATCTCATCCCAGAGATCCTCGGGGTAGTAGTCGCCAGGGGCAGCGCTGAGGCCATCGAAGGCGCTGTTGAACATGCGAATGATTTCTGAGGATTCGTTGTTCACGATCTGCCCGGTCTCCTTGTCCCAGAGCACCGGCACCGTGACACGACCGCTGTAACTGGAATCGGAGTTGGTATAGATGGTGTGCAGCACAGCGGCGTGGTGAATCGGGTCAGCGATCACTCCATCGCCAGCCTCAAAGGTCCAGCCCTGCTCAGCCATGTGCCAATGCACCACCGAGTGCGAGATCATCGGGGCCAGGCCCTTGATGCTGCGGAAGATGGCCGTGCGGTGGGCCCAGGGGCAGGCGTGGGAGATGTAGAGGTGGTAGCGACCCGCTTCGGCGCGGAATCCCCCCTGGCCGCTGGGACCGGGTCGGCCGTCCGGCGTCACCCAGTGGCGGAACTGCGAGGCGGAGCGGATGAACCGTCCACCACTGCTGCTGGTGTCGTACCACTGGTCGTGCCAGACCCCATCAATCAGCAGTCCCACGCCTGAACCCCAAAGGCGCCCACCGTAACCAGCGCGTGCCGGTAGGGTCGGCGCCAAGAGCCCCTGGCACTCCCATTTCATGGACGTGATCGACGCCATCTATGCCCGGCGGGCGGTGAAGCACTTCGACCCCAGCCATCGCCTCACGGCAGAGGAGGAGCGGCAGCTGCTGGAGGCCACCATCCAGGCGCCCACCAGCTTCAACATTCAGCACTGGCGGTTTGTGATCCTGCGTGATCCGGCCCTGCGGTCCACGATCCGCAAGGACTACGGCAACGACCAGGCCCAGATCACCGACGCCTCCCTGCTGGTGCTGTTCACCGCCGACATCAAGGCCTGGAGCAAGCAACCGGAGCGCTACTGGGCGAAGGCCCCCCAGCCGGTGGCAGAGCTGCTGGTGGGCTGGATGGGCCCTTTTCATCAGGGCAGGGAGTGGCTGCAACGCGATGAGGCCCAGCGCTCGATCGGCCTGGCCATGCAGACCCTGATGCTCGCGGCCACCGGCATGGGCTATCAGAGCTGCCCGATGATCGGCTTCGAGATCGAGAAGCTGGCCGAGTTGATCCGCCTGCCCGAGGATCACGTGATGGGGCCGATGGTGGCGATCGGCAAGGGTACGCAGGACCCCTGGCCCAAACCGGGCCAGCTGGAGCTGGACGAGCTGGTGGTCGAGAACGGCTTCTGAACCTGCGGCCGCTGGGTCCGCAGCCCCAACACATGGCCGATCAAGCCAGCTGGTGATGTGGAGACACTGGGAATGCAGGAGTTTCGACTGGATGGGACTCGGCTGGATGGGACAAGAGCCTTGATGTCCGCAGGCTCCAGAAGCCTCGACGCCGCTAGTGCAACGGCTGCGTGATCGAACAAGACATCTCTTGAATCGAGGGGGCTCAGGCTGGGGTACCCCCACCTGAGCCCGAGCCGCTACGGAATGTATTGGCGGCCTGACCCTCAGGGCGCCTGTGCATACCGTCGAGATGGACGACTCAAGCCCACGTCGCTTGCCAGGAGACAGTCGATGACCGCCATCAGCCAGTGCCCCTTTGCGGGCCGCTCCGGGGCACCCACCACCGCCGGGGATCAGTCGAACAGGCAGTGGTGGCCAGACCAGCTCAACCTGGCGATCCTTCACCAGCACGCGCCGGCCTCCAATCCGCTCGGGGCAGCGTTCAATTACGCCGAGGCCTTCGGAGAGCTGGATCTCGCCGCCGTGAAGCGGGATCTCCATGCTCTGATGACCGACTCCCAGGACTGGTGGCCGGCTGACTGGGGTCACTACGGCGGTCTGTTCATCCGCATGGCCTGGCACAGCGCCGGCACCTACCGCACCTCCGATGGCCGTGGGGGCGGCGGTACAGGCAACCAGCGATTCGCTCCCATCAACAGCTGGCCCGATAACGGCAATCTCGACAAGGCCCGCCGCCTGCTCTGGCCCATCAAGCAGAAGTATGGCAACCGATTGTCGTGGGCCGATCTGATCATCCTGACCGGCAACTGCGCCCTGGAATCGATGGGCTTCACCACCTTCGGCTTCGGCGGCGGCCGCACCGACATCTGGCAGCCGGAGGAGGACATCTACTGGGGCAAGGAGGAAACCTGGCTCGGCGATGAGCGCTACAGCGGCGATCGGGAGCTGGAGCAGCCCCTGGGCGCCGTGCAGATGGGTCTGATCTATGTGAATCCCGAAGGCCCCAACGGTGAGCCCGACCCGGTGGCCTCCGGGCGGGACGTCCGCGAAACCTTCGCCCGCATGGCCATGAACGACGAGGAGACTGTCGCCCTGGTGGCCGGTGGTCACACCTTCGGCAAGGCCCACGGCGCCGGCTCGCCGGATCTGATGGGCCCGGAACCGGAAGGGGCCCCGATCGAGGAGCAGGGGCTGGGCTGGCACAACCGGTTCGGCAGCGGCAAGGGGGCCGACGCCACCACCAGCGGCATCGAGGGCGCCTGGAAGCCCAACCCCACCACCTGGGACCGGGGCTATTTCGAGATGCTGTTCGGCTACGAGTGGGAACTGGAGAAAAGCCCCTACGGCGCCTGGCAGTGGCGGGCGAAGGATGTGCGCCAGGAGCACCTGATCCCCGACGCCCATGACCCCAGCCAACGGCACCGGCCGATGATGACAACGGCCGATCTGTCGCTCCGTTTCGACCCGATCTACGAGCCGATCGCCCGCCGCTTCCACCAGGACCAGCAGGCCTTCGCCGATACCTTCGCCCGCGCCTGGTTCAAGCTCACCCACCGCGACATGGGCCCGAAGGCGCTCTACCTCGGCCCTGACGTTCCCGACGAAGACCTCCTCTGGCAGGATCCGATCCCCGCCGTCGACCATCCGCTGGTCGGACCTGCCGCGATTGCGGAGCTCAAGGACCAGGTCCTGGCCTCAGGGCTCACGGTGCCGGAACTGGTGGCCACCGCCTGGGCGTCGGCCTCCACGTTCCGTGGTTCCGACAAGCGTGGCGGTGCCAACGGCGCCCGGATCCGCCTGGCCCCGCAGAACGCCTGGGAGGTGAACCAGCCCGAGCAGCTGGCCCGGGTCCTGGCGGTGCTCGAAGGCCTCCAGGAGCGCTTCAACGCTTCCCAGGCCGATGGCACCCGGGTATCGCTGGCGGATCTGATCGTGCTGGGCGGATGCGCGGCCGTGGAAGCGGCGGCCCGCTCCGCTGGCCAGATGGTGGAGGTGCCTTTCAGCCCGGGCCGCTGCGATGCCTCCCAGGAGCAGACCGATGCCGCCTCCTTCGCGGTGCTGGAGCCCCAGGCCGACGGCTTCCGCAATTACCAGCAGCGGGCCTTCGCCGTGCGGGCCGAGGAGCTGCTGATCGATCGGGCCCAGCTGCTGGGCCTGAGCGCGCCGGAGATGACGGTGCTGGTGGGCGGCCTGCGGGTTCTGGGGGCCAATGCCGCCGGTTCAGCCCATGGGGTGTTCACCCAGCGGGTGGGCACCCTCAGCAACGACTTCTTCGTGAATCTGCTCGACATGGGCACGGTGTGGACGCCGATGTCGGATCCCGGCGAGAACGGGCTCGCCGATACCTTCGAAGGCCGTGACCGCCGCACCGGCGAGCTGCGCTGGAGCGGAACCCGGGTGGACCTGGTGTTCGGCTCCAACTCCCAGCTGCGGGCCCTGGCGGAGGTCTATGCCCAGAACGATTCCCCTGCCAGGTTCGTGGCTGATTTTGCGGCAGCCTGGAGCAAGGTGATGAACCTCGATCGCTTCGACCTGCGCTGCACTCCTTGACCACAGACCTTCCTCCCCTGACCCTGCTGCTGTGCCGGGTCCTGCCGGAGCCGCCAAAGCCGGGTGAAGGATTGCGGCTGGCGATCTGGCAGGGCGAAGGAAGTGCCGGCACGCCCGCAGCGGTGGAGGCGAATCTGCGGCGCCTCGAGCAGGTCTGTGCCGCCGCCGCCGGCAGGGGGGCCCAGTTGGTGGCCTTTCCCGAACTGTTCCTCAGCGGCTATGCCAGCGATCCCGAACGGGTGCGCCAACTGGCCGAGTCGGTCGGCGGTGGGAGCCTGGAGCGTGTGGCAGCCTGCGCTCGCCGCCATGGGGTCGCCATCGCCTGCCCCTACGCCGAGCGGGCCCAAGTGGGGGGCAGGGAGCGCTTCTACGACGCGATCGCCCTCTTCGATGCCGCAGGGGCCCTGCTCAAGAACTACCGGAAGACCCACCTCTGGGGACCCGATGAGCGCCTGTTCTGGAGCGAGGGGTACCGGTTCGACGAGGAAGGTGAGCCCTTCACGGTGCATCCCATCAACGGCGTTGGCGTGGGCCTGCTCAATTGCTACGAAGCCGAGTTCCCGGAGCTCACCCGCCTGCTGGCGCTGGGCGGGGCCCAGCTCGTGCTGATTCCCACCGCCGCCGACATCTGGGTCCGGCTCAGCGATGGCCGGCGCACCGAGGCCCCCTACCCGGATGTGTCGCGCAGCCTCCTGCCCGCCCATGCATTTCAGGAGTTCTGCTTTGTGGCCTATGCCAACCGCTGTGGCCTGGAGACCGTGGAGGGCGAGCCCTGGGCCCATTACCTGGGCAACAGCGTGATCTGTGCTCCCGATGGCACCCTGCTGCTGACAGCGGAAAACCGGCCCTGCCTGCTGCTGGCCGATCTGGTGCCGGGCGATTACCACCGCCCCCATCCGGAGGGAACCACCTACCACGCCGATCGCCGCCCGGACCTCTACGGCGATCTGCTTCGGCCAGATCGAGCACGTGAACAAACCGGGTGCGATTGATCAACAACCGGTGATCCACAAAGGCTGAAGTCCGACTTCAGTCCAGCACCAGCAACCACCCCAGGCGCCGGTTCACCCCGGCCAACAGAAACGCCACGCCGAGGCCGAAGGAGAAGAAACCGCCAAAACCCAGCACCGCACCGGAGCCCACCATCACCTGGTTGGCGAACAGAAAGATCCCTGAGGCAAACAGTGCCCCACCCAGCAGGAACATCACGAAGTCCTGAGCCGGCTTGCGATCCATGGGTCGCTCTGCAGTCCTGGGAGGCTAATTCGCCTGCATCCGTGTGGGGCAGGGGGAATCCAGGCACCGGATGACTTCAGGCACGATTGCGGCTTCCAGAGCAAAGTCCAGGTCCGGGCACACCACGGATTCCATCCACCATCCGGGCCGTCTGCACGATCGGCCCCACGTCATGAACGCGCAGGACATCGGCGCCGGCCTCGATCGCCAGGGCGCAGACGGCGGCGGTACCCCACAACCGTGAGCGAGGGCTGGGCTGGTTGAGCACCGCTCCGATGAAGCGTTTGCGGGAAGGCCCCACCAGCAGGGGAAAGCCCTGCTGCCGCAACACGGCCAGCCCCCGGAGCAGGGAGAGGTTGTGCTCGGTGGTTTTGGCGAAACCCAGGCCCGGATCCCAGATCAACTGCGAGGCCGAAACGCCGGCCGCCAGGGCGGTGTCGGTGGCGCGGAACAAGTCCTCCCGCACCTCGGCCACCACATCGGTGTAGGTGGCCAGATCATCCATGCTGCGGCTGTCGCCGCGGCTGTGCATCAGCACGTAAGGGCAGCCGAACTCAGCTACCACCGAGAGGATCTCGGGATCCCGGCGTCCCGCGCTCACATCATTGATCCAGTGGGCTCCTGCCGCCAGAGCAGCTGCCGCCACCGGCGCACGAAAGGTGTCGATCGAGACCCGGAGGCCACCAGCATCGGAGCAGGCGGAGCGGATCAGGGCCAGGGCCGGCAGCACCCGCGCCAGCTCCTCCTCAGCATCGATCTCCGTTGCGCCCGGCCGGGTGCTCTGGCCGCCGAGATCCAGCAGATCCGCCCCCTGGCGGAGCATCCGACGGGCCTGGCGCAGCGCCGCGTCGGGGCGCTCAAAGCGACCACCATCACTGAAGGAATCGGGCGTGACATTGATCACGCCCATCACGTAGGTGCGCGCACCCCAGATCAGGCCCTGCTCAGGCGGGTCCGGGCAGCTCGGTGAGCTCGATGATGATCTGCTGGAGGTCATGGTCAGCGCAGGGGCTGGGGCGGGTCTCGAGCGCGAGTTGAAGCAGACGCATCCGGTGACGGATCTGCCCCAGCTCATGGCTCCGGAGCGCGAAGCCAAGATCATGGGCAGAGGCGATCAGCTGCTCATCGGTGCCATCCTCAAGCCGTTGCCGCAACACCGGGTCCTGCTCCAGACGATGCATCAGAGCATCCACCGCTGAGTCGGGGTCTGATCCCATGGCATCCGGGCTGGCTGCCAAGAACGTACTGCGATCCTCGCCGAATCAGGCTGCGCTGGTTCCTTGGCGTGGAAGGAGCTGGGGGCTCCATGGGAAAATGACGCGGTCAGCGGCCTTCCGGGCCGATGGCAGACCCCTGGAGGGGTGGTCGAGTGGTTGATGGCTCCGGTCTTGAAAACCGGCGAAGGGAAACCTTCCGCGGGTTCGAATCCCGCCCCCTCCGTTGATAACTCAGGAAAACCTGAGACGTCGGGATGCTGCCAAGAGAAGGGAAGCATGGAAATATTACAGGAAAACTTCCCTTGGAAAAGGACTAAATGGCATTAGATGAACTTATCCCAGGGTCAACAACAGTTCATCGCTGCAGCCCCGTGGTGGCTCATACGTTGTTGAGTCCAGCCAAGGGAGCCGAGACGCTTGACTCTCAGTCCCTTAAGTTCTTGGGCCTATAACGGGCAAGAGCAGCAAAATAACCGCCCATGCCAAAAGGCAGACTTGGTCATGATGTTGAAAAGCTTGATTGCTGCCTGAGGGGTCATTGACCTGACCTTTTAGCCTATGTGATTCCAAACAGTGCCAGCCACGAGCGTGCCAAGCGAGTTACATTGCGTGACAAGTCTCAGACAAGACTTGTGACAGAACTGAACCTGTCTTTGCAGGGTTTTCACATTATGAGACCCCACCGAGACGGGAGAACCTGTAATTTTACCGGCGATAGAATCGCGCCGCCCCACATCGTCTACTGCCCATATCTCAAGAACCAGTCAAAGCAGGCACGTTGCTTGGACTTGCTTGATAGGCCTGTTTTTAGCCACTGCTTGATCAAGTGTTACACCGGTCAGAACACGATGCCCATCGATAAGGGTATTGGCGCCCATTACCAGAACACCAAGGAATACATGCTCAGCCTGCCAATCACATGATTCTATGTCGCGGGCAAGGCTTTGCTCCCACTCATACTTGAACTTAACAATGGAGTTGCCCATGATTCTATGTCACAAGAAGAGGATAAAGCGGTATCAAGTCGCCTTCGGTCTTAAAGGATGCCACAGTTCAATAAACTGGCAGAAGCATGAATGCATTAGTTCTGTTTTTTTTGGTGAATACAGATTACTTAGTCCAGTTAGTGCAGTGCGCACCGAGTCGACCAGTTTTGTTATAGGGTAAGGGAGCCCTCTAGGCGTGGGCTGCGCCCCGATCTCTACGACCTAGACACAGAAACGGCCCCCATTTCTGGGAGCCGTTTTTGCCAGCCGAGACTGACCTGTTTTCGCTCACAGGATTTTAACTCGGCAGGAGGAAGGAGGGCCACCCCTCGCGCTATTCCCCATGAAATCCGCTACAAGCGGCAAGGTCGGGCTCACGCCTCAACTCGCTGCACTCCGCCAATTTGACCTCGTACCGGTCAACGGCTACAAAGTTCCAGTCCACCCGAACCCGGCAGAACCGGCGATGGGATGGCAATACAGATATTACGACCCTGAGCAGATTGCCGACATGACATCGGCACAGGTCAGAGCAATTGGCATCCATTGTGAACGCAAAGACCTCTATGTAGTTGATCTGGACGGAAAGGCCGCCGTTGACTATGTAAAGGGAGAGGGCTGCGATCCCCTAGGTCCTGATATTGGCTGGAGGATTTATCGGGTTGACGATAAAGGTGACACCGTGGTTTTTCGGTGGAAGATCCCCTTCATCCTCACGCCCGAGCAACAAGACCTCCTAGGCAGGACCAAATTCAGCCTCTCATTGATTCATGCCAACAAGGAAAAGGGCATCAAGCAGGAGGCGGTTGAATTCCTCGGTCATCACTGCCAGGCCGTTGTCCTCGGCGTTCACCCCGATGGTGGTGGCTATCACTGGTCGGGCCATCCCAATCAAATCACCACGCTGCCCGACAACTGGTTTCAGATGCTCCTTAGTGCCAGAGCAAAGGTAGCAGCCAAGAAGGCCGGGAACACGCCAGCGGTAAGAACCACAGACAGCGGTCAGGAGCGCCTGAAGTGGGAGAACCCAAAGCCGAAGTGCTGGATCTGTGGGCGTCCTGCCACCGGACCAAAGAGCGGTGACTGCCGTTGCACTCAACGCAGTGATGGACGGCTTGAAGTGCATTGCAGCCAAGGACAAACCTATGCACCACCAACGGGTTTAAGCCCTGGTGATCTTATTGGCGGCCACGACGGGCAGGAATGGGCCTATGTCACTGACAAATCCCATGGCCTAGGGGATGGTCGTGTCTGCTCTGTTTTCGTAATTCATCAACCCAAAACCATGAATACGCCAGTTCGTGCTCTGAATCCAGTCGCTCCTACCCTGAGCATTAAAGTGGCTCCTGAGGAAAAGCCAGACCTGACATATAGCCGCCTGTTCCCCGCTGAACTTGCCAGGGCTATGCAGGTGCGGTTTAGCGACCTGCCATATGAGGACCACGTGGTCGCTATGGCTTACCTTTCCGGCCTGAGCGGGGCGGTTCAACTAGGTACTCATATCTGCGGAAACCCGATCACGGATTATACCGTTCCGCCCAATATCTATGTTGCAACGGTAGGGCAGTCAGGCCAGAAAAAGACTCCATTGATTCAACTTGCAATCAGGAAGCCAGCGATCTCGCTACTCCGCAAGTTCCGTGAAATTAATGAAGACAGAAAGAATAGCTGGATTGATGCCTGCAAATATGCCAAAGAAGAGGGACTGCCTAGACCCGACCAGCCGCCTCAAATATCAACCCATGTCAGTGGCTATACCGGGGAAGCGCTTAACTCCCTACTTAGTGAGCTGGAAACTTCGGGCGTTGGTATCCTCATTGCCCGCGATGAACTATCCGGACTGCTCGCCTCCCTGAACGCCTATCGCGGCGGTTCTGGTGGTGACGCCCAACAGCTACTAGAAGTCTTCGACGGCCACGCCAGCAACGAGATCCGCTGCTCTGGTGACCGTACCTATCAGCGCTGCCACGTCTCTGTCTACGGCAACGTCCAGCCCGAGGTCCTACGTAAACTCCTCAAAGGCGGTGACCCTGATGGCCGCTGGGCGCGGTTCCTGTTCGTCATCATGAAGCCGATGACCAGGCGGTTGACTACACAGATCCGCGAAGAAGCCATGGATGCCATTAAAGCCGCTGAAGAAACCATGGCCTCCTATATCACTGGTGCCATGCGCCTAGAGCCATGCACGTACAACCTCGATGAGAAAGCCATCGAGCTGTTCTGCAACTACGAGCATAATGCCGCCAAGGATGCACTAGAGGCACCCAGCAACGCTCACGCCGCCCTGCTTGGAAAGAAGGCAGCCAAAGTCCTACGGGTCGCTGGGTTGCTCCACATCACCCGCCGAATCCACGAACACCTCGATGCCGCTGCCCTGATCTCTACCGCCACTATCCAGACCGCTATTGACCTCGTGGAATTCCTTGATGACTGGACCCTGAATTTCCAGGAAATCGTTGAAGACCAACACCAGTCCGAAATCAATGGAGTGCTGACCCACCTCCAACGCCGCATCCACCAGCTCGCGCAGAAGTCCAAGACATTCGTTCCCTGGAAGGCCATCCGCGAGCAGATGAAGTCCAGCGAGAGGCGCGGGGTGACGGCTGAGATCGCCAAGGACGCCATGCAAGCGCTAGTCAAGCAAGGCTTAGGCCAGACTCAGCGCGGACGTCGCGGTGGTGTTGAGTACCGCGCTGACAAGGATCTCTAAGGGAGGACGGGGGACCAAAGGGGAGGACCGCGAAATCCTCCCTTAGTTCCCTGTCACACGAAGAGTTTTCACCTTAAGGGGGAAGGGGGACTTCTTCTTTCTGACTTACTACTCATTGGGTGTTAGCCGGGTGTGTTGTGCGGTGGGGTACGGATAGAGATACGGAAGCCCCGGTCCCCCCGTCCTCCCTGTCCCCCTTAGCTGAGATCCCTTGGTATGACAAGTCTTCTAGGAGGGACAATGGCCGGTCCATCTCAAAGCCGTCGTCCCTCCCTAGGTGTGTAGTCCCACCACGTTGTTCAGCTGACGATTGGGTGTGAGGTCGCCAGGGTCGGGGTGTCACCGCCCATCCCAAGACCTCACACCCCATGCATAGCCACCCCAATGCCCGACTGACGCCGATCA